>NZ_BOML01000019.1 GCF_016862175.1 Paractinoplanes durhamensis
TGTCGGGCGGCGCTGTCCGGGGATCTGGAGTTGGTCGCGAAGGCTGCGGCGCAGGCCGGTGTGGTGGCCCGCTGCCGGGCGCCGCTTCCGCTGAGTATGCGCCTGGTCGGTTCTTCCGTGTGGTCTGGCTTCGGGGTTTCGCGGTCGGCGGTGATGCGGCAGGCTTGTCGGTGCAGCCGGATCGAGTCCGGGTCCGGCGTCGCTTTCGCCGGACCGGCGGTCGGACTCGACAACGATGTCGGCACAGGATCGAACGGGGACAGGCGTGACTACGGACGTATCACCTGAGGTGCGCCTCAGGGCCGTCGAAGACGGCGATCTTGACGTGTTCTTCCGGGATCAGGCGGATCCGGAGGCGACCAAGATGGCGGCGTTCCCGGCGCGTGACCGGGAGCGGTTCGACGCGCACTGGGCGAAGACCCGCGCCGACGAGAGCGTGTTTCTGCGGACGATCGTGGCCGACGGGGTTGTTGCCGGCAACATCGGCAGCTGGGTGTCCGACGGGGAGCGGATGCTCGGCTACTGGATCGGCCGCGAGCACTGGGGGCGCGGCGTCGCGACGCGGGCGGTCGCGCTGCTGGTGGGTGAGGTGCCGGACCGGCCGATTCATGCCTTCGTCGCGGCGCACAACACCGGCTCGGCGCGGGTGCTGGAGAAATGCGGCTTCCGTCGCGATCTGGAGATGGAAGCGCAGGAGCCCAAGCCGGAGGACGGCGTCGAAGAGTTCATCTTCGTGCTCTCCGAGTAGGAACCGACGACAGGCCCGAGCGGGCCGGGGTGCTCTGGCCGGGATGGTTTTCGGCGGCTGGGCGGGCATCGGGCCGGCTGGGCGGGCATCGGGCCGGCTGGGCGGGCATCGGGCCGGCTGGGCGGGCATCGGGCCGGCTGGGTGCCTGGGCGGGATGGCTTCGCCGGTCGAACCGATGTTGGGTCGGTTCGACCGGCGCGACGGGCGGGTCAGGCGGCTACGCGGCCGAAGTGGACCTCGCGCCAGGACCAGACGGTGGCCAGGCGGACGTGGTCGCCGGACTTCGGGGCGTGCCAGACTCGGCCGCCACCGGCGTAGACGCCCACGTGGTAGGCGTGTTTGCCGTGCACCCAGAAGACCAGGTCGCCGGGCTGGGCCGTGGCCCGGCTGACCGGCTTGGCCGCGTGGAACTGGGCGTTCGCGGTGCGGGGCAGGGCGACTCGCACACTGCGGTAGACGTAGGTGGTCAAGCCCGAGCAGTCGAAGGCCCGCGGGCCCTGGGCGCCGTGCCGGTAGGGCTTTCCCCGCTGGGCGCCGGCGGCCGCGACGACTCGCCGGCCGCGCACAAGCACGGCGGCAGCCGGCGAAACGATGGCTCGCGAAACTTTGCCGGCGGTCGCAACCGCTGCGGCGGTTGGCGAAGCTGCGGCGGTCGATGCGGCGGCGGGCGATACCTCGGCGGAAGATGTTGCCGTGGCCGAGCTGGTGGGCGCGGCTGCCGTTGTGGTTGGGCGAGCCGGGGCGGCCTGGGCCGGTGGGGCGGCCAGCGCCAGGGCTGCGGTGGACAGGGCTGCCGAAAGCAGGGCCGAGCGGGTGAAACTGGGCATGGTGAAGCGGGCCGCACGGGACACGAGGTTCCTTGTCCTTCAACCGCCTGCGAGGTTAGCTGTCGGATTAGGCCTGAAGGCGGCCCGTCGCAAACGCGACCTCACCCCTAGCCGGCATGCGCCGGCGCTGTGGTTTCCCCGCTGCCGCCCACTGAAGTTTCCGATCGGAGACAGGTCATTCCGCGGCCGGTGGGCGGGACTCGGCGTCCGGGGCGCGGTGTGGCGGCCGCCCAGCTTCGGGTGGTCGCACCGGACACGATCGGCGGCTGGGCGGCGGCGGGTACGGAAAATCCGGCTTGATACCGAACGGTTACCCGTGAATTGGGGCGTCCAGGCCGGTCAGGGGCAGACCGGACCCGCCCCACGCCTTCGATATGATCTCCGCCGCAATTGCTACGGCGGTTTCCTCGGGGGTTCTCGCACCCAGGTCCAGGCCGATCGGGGCGGACAGGCGGGCCAACTGGGTCTCGGACACCCCGGCCTCGCGTAAGCGGCGCAAACGGTCGGAATGGGTGCGTCGGCTGCCCATCACGCCGATGTAGCGGGCCGGCGTGCGCAACGCGACCTCCAGGAGCGGGACGTCGAACTTCGGGTCATGGGTGAGTACGCAGAGGACGGTGCGCTCGTCGACCGCGGTGGACTCCAGGTATTGGTGCGGCCAGCGGACCACCAGGTCGTCGGCGGACGGAAAGCGCTTTCTCGTGGCGAAGACCGGGCGCGCGTCGCAGACCGTGACGTGGTAGCCCAGGAAGCCGCCGATCTTGGCTACCGCGCCGGCGAAGTCGATCGCGCCGAAGACGATCATGCGGGGCGGGGTGAGGAAGGTCTGGATGAAGACCTCCTGGTCCTCCCGGCGCTGTTCGCCGTGGCTGCCCAGGCGGACGATGCCGGTGGTGCCGGCCGCCAGCATGCCGGCCGCCTGCTGTTCGGCGGCGTGGTCGAGGCCGGTGTCGCCGAGTGTGCCGGAGATGCGGTCGGGCCAGACCGCCAGCTGCTTGTCGGCGATCGAGGCGGTGGCCACCGGGTGGCCGTCGCGGATGGCGGCCAGCACCTCGTCGAGGTCCACGAACGCCTCGGCCGGCTGGACCAGCAGCTCGATCGTGCCGCCACAGGTGAGCCCTACTTCGAAGGCGTCGCCGTCGCTCACCCCGTACACAAGCTGCTGTGCCTCTTTGGTCTTGATGACCTCCTCGGCGGCGGCGTAGACGGCGCCCTCGACGCAGCCGCCGGAGACGCTGCCGAGGACCTCGCCGTGCTCGCTGACGGCCATCGCGGCGCCGGGCTGCCGGGGCGCCGACCGCCAGGTGCGCACGACGGTGGCCACGGCGAACCGCACTCCGTCCGCACGCCAGGCACTCAGGCCGTCCACGATGTCCCGCACGGTTCGTACCTTCGGCGATCATCGGCCGAATCGTCAACGGCTAGTTAAGAGATCGCTTAGGTGGCTGTTGACATCGACGGACATCGGGGCGAGATTCACCCCTGATCAAGGGGGTGCATCGTGCAGGTGCCGGCTCCGTTCGAGTACGAACGTGCCACCAGCGTCGACCAAGCCATCGGACTCATGGAACGTCTGGGCAGCTCAGCGCGGCTCGTGGCGGGCGGGCACAGCCTCCTGCCGATGATGAAGCTGCGGCTGGCCAACTTCGAATATCTGATCGACATCAATCCGCTGCACGACGAGCTCGGCTACATCCGGGTCGGGGCGGACGAGGTGCGGATCGGCGCGCTCACCCGGCATCGGGAGTTGCTGGAGTCGGCGGAGCTGGCGGCCGCGTTCCCGATCTTCCGGGACGCCGAGCGGGTGATCGCCGATCCGGTGGTGCGGAACCGGGGCACGCTGGGCGGTTCGCTGTGCCAGGCCGATCCGTCCGAGGACCTGTCGGCGGTGTGCACGACGCTGGACGCCAGCTGCGTGATCCGCGGGCCGGGCGGGGCCGAGCGGGTGGTCTCGATGGCGGAGTTCCACGTCGGACCGTACGAGACGGCGGTCGCCGACGGCGAGATCCTCACCGAGATCCGGTTGCCGAGGCGGCCGGGGCACGGCAGCGCCTACGAGAAGGTCGAGCGGCGGGCGGGGGACTGGGCGGTGGTGAGCGCCGGCGCTGCGGTTTGGCTCGGAGCCGACGGCACGATTGCAGACGCGCGAGTCGGCCTGGCAGCGGTGGGGCCAAATACCACTGGAATTCCAGAAATTTCGGACACCATCAAAGACCAAGCCCCGAGCGAGGCGCTGTACGAGCAGGCCGGCGCCATCGCGGCGAGGAGCTGCGACCCGGCCACCGATCAACGCGGGAGCGCCGACTACAAGCGCCACCTCGCGGACGAACTGACCCGGCGGACCCTGCGCAAGGCCGTCGAGCGGGCGAGGAGCTGATCATGCAGGTCACGATGACCGTCAACGATGTCGAGGTCACCCGGGAGATCGAGGGCCGGCTGCTGCTCGTGCACTTCCTGCGGGACGTGCTGAGCCTGACCGGCACCCACTGGGGCTGCGACACCAGCAACTGCGGCACGTGTGTGGTGTGGCTGGACGGCGAGCCCGTCAAGTCGTGCACCGTGCTCGCCGCGATGGCCGGGGGCCACGAGGTCCGTACCGTGGAAGGGCTTGCCAAGGACGGTCAGCTGGACCCCATCCAGGAGGGGTTCATGCAGTGCCATGGTCTGCAGTGCGGTTTCTGCACGCCGGGCATGATGATGACCTGCCGCGCCCTGCTCGACAAGAACCCCGATCCGACGGATGCGGAGATTCGCGAAGCGATCTCCGGCCAGATCTGCCGCTGTACGGGCTACGCCACGATCGTCCGCAGCGTCCGCTGGGCGTCGGTGCACGAGGCCGCCGCGGAGGTGACCCGATGACCACCGTCCACGAGCCGAAGCTGACGACGTTCGACGACAACGACCAGAAGCCGGTCGGGCACGGCCGGATGCTCCGCAAGGAGGACCCGCGTTTCCTGCGCGGCCGCGGTCGCTACACCGACGACGTGCAGCTGCCCGGCATGCTGCATCTGGCCATCCTGCGCTCGCCGTTCGCGCACGCCCGGATCCTCAGCGTCGACATCAGCGCGGCCGAGGCGTCCCCGGGCGTGAAGCTGGTGGTCACCGGCGCGATGCTCGCCGAGAAGGGGCTGGCCTGGATGCCGACCCTCTCCAACGACGTGCAGGCGGTGCTGGCCACCGACAAGGTCCGCTTCCAGGGCCAGGAGGTGGCGTTCGTCGTCGCCGACGATCGGTATGCGGCGCGGGACGCGCTGGAACTGATCGACGTGGAGTACGACGTGCTCGACCCGGTCGTCGACGCCCGCCGCGCCCTCGAACCGGACGCGCCGCTGATCCGCGACGATCTGGCCGGCAAGACGAACAATCACGTCTTCGACTGGGAGACCGGCGACGAGGCGGCCACCGCGGCCGTGTTCGCGTCCGCGGATGTCGTGGTCACCGAGGACATCGTCTACCCGCGGGTGCACCCGGCGCCGATGGAGACGTGCGGCGCGGTCGCCGACTTCGACGCCATCGACGGCAAGCTGCGGCTCTGGTCGACCACCCAGGCGCCGCACGCGCACCGCACCCTCTACGCGATCGTGGCCGGCATCCCCGAGCACAAGATCCAGGTGATCGCGCCGGACATCGGCGGCGGCTTCGGCAACAAGGTGCCGATCTACCCCGGGTACGTCTGCGCGATCGTCGGCTCGATCCTCACCGGCAAGCCGGTGAAGTGGATGGAGGACCGGTCGGAAAACCTCATCAGCACAGGTTTTGCTCGGGACTACCTTATGCGCGGGGAGATCGCGGCGACCCGCGACGGCAAGATCCTTGCGATCCGTACGAACGTGCTGGCCGACCACGGCGCCTTCAACGGCACGGCCGCCCCGGTCAAATATCCGGCCGGCTTCTTCGGGGTGTTCACCGGCAGTTACGACATCGAGGCGGCGTACTGCAAGATGACCGCCGTCTACACCAACAAGGCGCCGGGCGGTGTCGCGTACGCCTGCTCGTTCCGCATCACCGAGGCCGTCTACCTGGTCGAACGGATCGTCGACTGCCTCGCCTACGAGCTCGACATGGACCCGGCCGAGCTGCGCCTGAAAAACTTCATTCAACCCGAGCAATTTCCGTACGAGACCAAGACCGGCTGGGTGTACGACTCCGGCAATTACGAGCCCACCATGCGGCTCGCGATGGACATCGCCGGGTACGCCGATCTCCGCCGTGAACAGGCCGAGAAGCGGGCCCGCGGCGAGTTGATGGGCATCGGCATCTCGTTCTTCACCGAGGCGGTCGGGGCCGGCCCGCGCAAGGACATGGACATCCTCGGCCTCGGCATGGCCGACGGCTGCGAGCTGCGGATCCACCCGACCGGCAAGGCGGTGGTGCGGTTGTCGGTGCAGACCCAGGGGCAGGGGCACGAGACGACGTTCGCGCAGATCGTCGCCGAGGAGATCGGCATCCCGCCGGCCGACATCGAGGTCGTGCACGGCGACACCGACCAGACCCCGTTCGGGCTCGGCACCTACGGCAGCCGGTCGACCCCGGTCTCCGGTGCGGCCGCCGCCCTGGTCGCCCGGAAGGTGCGCGACAAGGCCCAGCTGATCGCGTCGGCGATGCTCGAGGTCTCGGTTGCCGACCTGGACTGGGTGAAGGGCGCCTTCCAGGTCAAGGGCGACCCGTCGAAGTCGGTCACCATCCAGGCCATCGCGATGCGCGCGCACGGCGCCGGGGATCTGCCGGACGGCGTCGAGGGCGGCCTGGAGGCGCAGATCTGCTACAACCCGTCCAACCTGACCTACCCGCACGGCGCCTACATCTGCGTCGTCGACATCGACCCCGGCACCGCGCAGGTCAAGGTGCGGCGGTTCATCGCGGTTGACGACTGCGGCACCCGGATCAACCCGATGATCATCGAGGGGCAGGTGCACGGCGGGCTCACCGACGGGGTCGGCATGGCACTGATGGAGATGATCGCGTTCGACGAGGACGGGAACTGTCTCGGGGCGTCGCTGATGGACTACCTGATCCCGACCGCGCTCGAGGTGCCCGACTGGGAGACCGGCTTCACGGTGACCCCCTCGCCGCACCACCCGATCGGCGCCAAGGGGGTGGGGGAGTCGGCCACCGTCGGCTCGCCGCCGGCCATCGTCAACGCGGTCGTCGACGCGCTCAAACCGTTCGGGGTGCGGCACGCGGACATGCCGCTGACGCCGTCGCGGGTGTGGGACGCGATGCGCGGCCAGGCCACCCCGCCGATCTGATGGCCGCCGTGATCGCTTCGCGGGTGCACGAGCTGACCGTCCAGCGGCGGCCGTTCGTGCACGCCACGGTGGTGCGCGCCCAGCAGCCGACGTCCGCGGTCCCCGGCGACGACGCGGTCATCCTCGACGACGGCTCGATCGAGGGTTTCGTCGGCGGGGTGTGCGCCGAGACGTCGGTGCGGGCGGCGGCGCTGGACACGCTGCGCGACGGGCAGACCCTGCTGCTGCGGGTGCTGCCGGACGGCGCCGACGCCTTCCCGCAGGCGCCGGGCGCGCTGGTCGTGGTCAATCCGTGCCTGTCCGGCGGCGCCATCGAGATCTTCCTGCGGCCGGTGCTGCCGCGGCCCCTGCTGGGCGTGGCCGGAACGGCCACCCCGATCGGCGCCGCGGTGGCTGAGCTTGCCGAGTTTCTCGAGCTCGAAATCAGCAAACCGATGGTGTACGCCGGTGCCAGCGCGGTCGTCGTCGCGGGACTGGGCCGCGACGACGAGGGGGCGATCCGGGCGGCGCTGGACGCGGGGGTGCCGCTGATCGCCCTGGTGGCGAGCCGGACCAGGAGCGTCGCGGTGCTGGACTCGCTCGGCCTGACCGAGGCGGAACGGGCCCGGGTGCGCCCGCACGCGGGTCTGGACATCGGAGCCCGCACCCACCGCGAGATAGCCCTGTCGGTGCTGGCCGAGATCATCCGCGAGATCCGCACCGGCGGAGTGACGCCGCCGCCGGTTGCGCCCGCCGCCGCGCCCGCCGCCGCGGCCGGGGAAGGCCGCAATCTCCTTCCTCTCGCTGATATTTCGGAAATGTCCGATATGGAGGTGCCGCGGACCGCTGTCGACCCGGTCTGCGGGATGACCGTCGTGGTGGGAGCGGACACTCCGCACGCGGCCGTCGACGGCGTCGAGCACTGGTTCTGCTGTGTGCGGTGCCGGGACAGTTTTGTGGCGGCGCGATGACGGTTACCGGGCTGGTGCTGGCGGCCGGTGGGTCGCTGCGGTTGGGGGAGGCCAAGCAGCTGCTGCCCTATCGCGGCCGCACCCTGCTCGACGCCACCCTGTCCGTGGCCCGGAACTGTGGGTTCGACCAACTGCTTGTCGCCCTCGGTGGATCGGCCGCGCGGGTTCGGGCCGAGGTCGATCTGGCCGGCTTCGACGTCGTCGACAATCCGGATTTCTCGTCGGGGTGCGGCTCGTCCATTCGTACGGCCGTACCGTCAATTTCGTCGGAAGCGGTTGTTCTGCTGCTGGGTGACCAACCGGGGGTTTCGCCGGACGATGTGCGGCGGATCGTCGCGGCGCCCACGCCGGTTGCGGTCTGCTCCTATGCGGACGGGCTGGGGCATCCGTTTCTGTTCCGGCGGGCGGTCTATTCGCGGCTGGCCGCGCTGCACGGGGACAAAGCGGTCTGGAAACTGCTGCATTCCGGGGAGTTCGCGGTGACGCCGGTGCCCTGCGCCGGGGCGATTCCGATCGATGTCGACACCCGCGACGACTATGCCCGGCTGCTCGCGGGGGAGCGGGCGTGAACGATCCGCAGGAGGTCGGGCGGCGGCTCGACGCGGTCGACTACCTCGTCGACGACGGGCTGGCCATGGCCATTTTTCTCGCCCTGCGGCTCGGCAAGCCGTTGCTGCTCGAAGGGGAACCGGGGGTCGGGAAGACGGCCGCCGCCAAAGCCCTGGCGCTCGCTCTGGACACGCCGCTCATCCGGTTGCAGTGCTATGACGGGCTCACCGCGGGCGAGGCGCTCTACGAATGGAACTATCAGCGGCAGCTCCTCGCGATCCGGCTGGCCGAGGCCCGGCATGAACGGCTCGGCGACGACGATCTGTTCACCGCGGAATTCCTGCAGGAGCGGCCCATTCTCAAAGCCGTCCGGCACGCCGGGCCGCGGCCGCCGGTGCTGCTCATCGACGAGATCGACCGGGCCGACGACGAATTCGAGGCGCTGCTGTTCGAATTCCTCGGCGAGGCCGCGGTGACCGTTCCGGAATTGGGGACCTTCACCGCCGTACGCCCCCCGGTCGTGGTGTTGACCTCCAACCGCAGCCGGGACCTGCACGATGCGCTGCGCCGCCGATGCCTTTACCACTGGATCGAGTTCCCGGCGCCGGAGCGGGCCGCCGAGATCGTCCGGCGGGCGGTGCCCGGCGCCACCCGGCCGTTGATCGCGAGCGCCACCGAGTTCATCGGCCGGGTCCGCACGCTCGACCTCGACAAGGCACCCGGCCTGGCCGAAACCATCGACTGGGTGTCCGCGCTGGCCGCGCTCGGCGCCACCGAGCTGGCCCCCGCCGCCGCCCTGCACACCATCGGCACGATCGCGAAAACCCCCGACGACCGCCTTGTCGTCGCCGGCGCCGTCCACCAGGAGATCGCATGAAGATCACGAACGAGTTCACCGTGCACACCCCGATCGACCGTGCCTGGCAGGTGCTCACCGACCTCGAAGGCATCGCGCCGTGCATGCCGGGGGCGCAGCTGACCGGGGTGGAGGGCGACGTCTACCGCGGCAAGGTGAAGGTCAAGGTGGGGCCGGTGATCAGTGAGTTCGCCGGGACGGCCCGCTTCACCGAGCGCGACGACACCGCCTACCGGGCGGTCATCGACGCGAAGGGCCGCGACGCCCGGTCGGCGGGCAACGCGGCGGCGCTGGTCACGGCCGTTCTGGCGCCGGCCGGGGAGAGTACGACGGTCAGCGTCGACACCGACCTGAAGATCAGCGGGAAGCTGGCCCAGTTCGGCAGCGGCATGATCAAAGAGGTGTCCGGGAAGCTGCTGGCCCAGTTCGTGGCCAACCTGGAGGCGAAGCTCGCCACCGACGCCGCTTCGGCGGCACCGCAGTCCAAAATTCCGCCTGCGTCGGCGTCCCCCGTGCCGACGCCGGCCCCGCCGGCGCCCTCCACGCCGGCGACGCCCGCGGCGGATGCGCCGGTGACGGCGCCCGCCGCGGGCTCGGTTCCGACCCCGGGCGCGCCGATCGACGCGGACCCGGCGCCCGCGCCGGTGGTCGCCATCGCGGACCCGTCAGCTTCGCCGGCCGCCGCCTTCCTCGCCGACGCCAAGCCGGCTTCCGAGCCTGCGGCCTCCTCGTCCAGGGAGTTCGTGGCCACCGAGGAGCCGGAGCCGCTGGATCTGCTCAGCGTCGCCGGCGGCTCCGTCTACAAGCGGGTCGTTCCGCTGGCAGTCGCGGTCCTGGTCGCCGGTGCCGTGATCGCCTGGCTCGTTGCCCGCCGCTGACCCGAACCCGGTTGTGCTGCGCGGTGTGGACCGCGCCGCGTTCGCCGTGTCGTTCGCGAACCGGCTGCGCGGCGCGGGGGTGCCGGCCGGGCTGACCGAGATCGACGACCTGATCCGGGCGCTCGCCGCGGTGCCGCTGGATTCCGCGGCGGCGCTCTACTGGAGTGCCCGGGTCGCGCTCGTCCGGCGGGAATCCGACCTGGCCGCCTTCGACCGGATCTTCGAGGCCGTCTTCGCCGATGCGCCGCCGCTGCCGCTGCCGCTGACCCGGGCCGCCGCCGGCCCGGCCGCCCGCCGCGACGACGTGCACGTGCCCGTCCCGGCGGCCGCCGACCAGGCCGTCCCCGGCGGCGGGCTGCCCTGGGCGACACTTCCGCCCGCGGTGGCCGGCGCCGACGACGGCGACGAGTCCGGCCTGCGGCTGCCGCAGTTGCGCCCGAGCGACGTCGCGGCCCTCGCCGCGCGGCCGTTCGAAGAGCTCGACCCGCGGGAGACCGCGCTGCTGGGCGCGGCCCTGGCCGGGGAGCTGGCCCGCTGGCCGACCCGCCGCACCCGCCGGCACGTGCCCCACTCCGGGGGCCGCCGGATCGCCCTGCGCCCGACCATCGCCCGGGCCCGCCGCACCGCGTGGGAGCCGGTGGTCGTCGTCCGGGAGCGCCCGTTGCGCCGGCCGCGCCGGGTGGTGCTGCTCGCCGATGTCAGCGAGTCGATGCGCGCCCAGGCCACCGCCTACCTGCACCTGATGCGGGCGTTCGCGACGGTGACCGAGGCCGAGGTCTTCGCGTTCAGCACCGGGCTGACCCGGCTCACCCGGGTCCTCGCGCACCGATCCGCGGGCGAGGCGATCGCGCAGGCCTCGGCGGCGGTGACCGACCGTTTCGGCGGCACCCGGATCGCCACCACCATCGCCGCGCTGCTGCGCTCGCACCACGGCAACGCGGTCCGGGGTGCCCTGGTGGTGATCGCCTCCGACGGCTGGGACAGCGACCCGCCCGAGGCCCTGGCCGCGGCGATGGCCCGGCTCGCCCGCCGGGCACACGCCGTCCTCTGGCTGAACCCGCGGGCCGGCGCCCCCGGCTTCACCCCGACGGTCGCGGCGATGGCGGCCGCCCTGCCCTACTGCACCGCCCTGCTGCCGGCCGCCACGTTCGCCGACCTGTCGGTGGCCGCCCGCTCGCTGACCGACGCTCTCCGCTGATTAGTCAGATGCGGAAGGTGGAGACCAGGCTGCTCAGCTCGGTCTGTCTTTTCGAAACCGGTGCTTCGAACCTGCGGTGATCAGCTCCAGAGGGTCACATGGACCGACGGGCGGAAGTGGCTGACGTTGACGCCGGCGCCGCGCATCATCGCCTGGATCGCGCGCGGGGTGGCGGCGAAGCGGGCCAGCTCGGCTGCGGCCGACGGGGTGCCCTGGTCGGCCAGGGTCAGCGAGTGCCAGATCGATTCCATCGTCGCGTACGGCCCGGCCAGCTGCACCAGGTGGCCGTTGCGGACGTCGGGGGCCACCGTGAAGGACAGCGCCGGGGACACCCCCTTGCCGCGTTTCGCCTCCTCCAGGGCGGCGGCGTGGCTCTGGAAGATCTGCTGGTTGCTCTCCGGCACGGCCAGCCGGCGCAGCAGGGCGGGGATGGCGCCCATGTCGACCGCGGCGGACGGACCCAGCAGCCAGGTCTGGTCGCGCAGTTGGGCGGCCGACGCCCGCACCGCGGCCAGCGGGTGGGCCGGGCCGGCCACCACGACCACCCGGTAGTTCATCACCGGGCGGCTGACCATGCCGGTCTCGGTCGCCGGGCGGGGGCCGATCGCGATGTCGGCGGCGCGGGTCAGCAGCAGCGCCTCGAACTGCGCCGGGTTGTGCACGCTGAGCTCGACGTCGAGGTCGGCGGCCCGGCCGGCGAACAGCTCGATCAGGCCGGGGGCGGCGTGCTCGGCGAACAGGCTGGACGCGGCCACCCGCAGCAGCCGGCGGCCCCGGCCGGCGGTGCTCACCTCGAGGACGGTGATGTCCTGCAGGCCGAGCATCTCGGCGGCGCGGCTGGCCAGGCGCAGGCCGCCGTGGGTGAAGGCGAGGCCGGCGGCGGTGCGGGTGAAGAGCTGGTCGCCGAGCTCCTTGCGGAGCTGGCCGATGTGCAGGGAGATGGCCGACTCGGAGACGGAGAGCTCGGCGGCGGCCTGCTTGACCGAGCCCAGGCGCACCACGGCCGAGTAGGCGCGTAACTGGGTGGGAGTCATGACCCGAGCCTGCCACGTCGCGCCATGCCCGGCCCCCTGTGCAAAGTTGTGAAGGAGCTTAGGGTTTTCGGCCGACCGCCGCCAGCATGCCGACCAGGCGCGGATCGGGTTTTTCGGCGCCGGCGTCCGGGCGCCACTCGGACGGCGGGACGATGCCGGGATCGATCAGGTCGAGGCCGGCGAAAAGGGCACCGAACTCGGCGTGGTCGCGGGGCCAGACGTCGATGCGGCCGGCCGCCTGCATGGAGCGGTAGCGCTCGCGCTCGGCGTCGGTCATGAAGTCCGTCGTGAAGTGGGTGGCGGCCAGGAAGCTGCCGGCCGGCAACGCCTCCAGCAGCTCGTCGACCAGCGGCTGGGCGGCGCCGCGGCCGGGGATGAAGTGCAGGATCGCCACCAGCATCAGGGCCACCGGCCGGTCGAGGTCGATGGTGTCGCGCAGGCCGGGATCGGAGAGGATCTTCGACGGGGCGCGGAGGTCGGCCTCCAGGTAGGTGGTGCGGCCGGCCGGGGTGCTGCTCAGCAGGGCCTGGGCGTGGGTCATCACCATCGGATCGTTGTCGACGTAGACCACTCGGCACGCCGGGTCGGCGCGCTGGGCGACCTCGTGGGTGTTGCCGGCCGTCGGCAGGCCGGTGCCGATGTCGAGGAACTGCCGGACGCCGGCCTCGGCCGCCAGATGGTGGACCATCCGGCCGAGAACGGCACGGTTCGCCTGCACACCCGTACGCATGCCGGGGAATTTCTTTTCGATCTCGTCGCCGGAGGCGCGGTCGGCGGCGAAGTTGTCCTTGCCGCCGAGCCAGTAGTTGTAGCGCCGGGCCGGGTGCGGCACCGTCGCGTCGATCGTCGGCCGAGATCCATCCCCGTTGATCGAAGCCATGCGGGCAGCCTACGGGAACGGCTCGGGTCACAGTGGACCCGAGCCGTCGCCGAACGAGGGACAGGAATCGAACTCAGCTGACCGAGACGGCCGCCCAGGCTGCCGCGGTGGCCGCGTACTCGGTGCTGCTCGCGCCGTACAGGTCGGTGGCCGCCTTGAGGGTGGCGGTCTTCGCGGCGCTGTAGTTCGACGACGAGGTGAGGTAGGTGGTCAGCGCGCGGTAGAAGATCGCGCCGGCCGCCTCGTTGCCGATGCCGGTCACCGTGCCGCTGTTGCAGGTCGGGCTGCTGTACGAGACGCCGTTGACGGTGTGCGCGCCGGAGCCGACGGCCAGCAGGAAGAAGGCGTGGTTGCCGACGCCGGACGAGTAGTGCACGTCGAGGTTCTTGACGGTGCTGCTCCAGCACTTGGCCGAGCTGCCGTCCTTGGACGGGTCGTCCATCCAGCGCAGCGGGGTGCCGCTGGCGACGACCTTCTCGCCGATCAGGTAGTCGGCGACGTCCTTGACGTTGTTCGAGTAGAACTCGACCAGGGTGCCCATGATGTCGCTGTACGACTCGTTGAGGCCGCCCGACTCACCCGAGTAGGTCAGGCCGGCGGTGCGCGACGTGACGCCGTGGGTCATCTCGTGGCCGGCCACGTCGAGGGTGACGAACGGGTTGTAGGTGCTGCCGTTGCCGTCGCCGTAGGTCATGCAGAAGCAGGTGTCCGACCAGCTGGCGTTGAGGTAGCTGTTGCCGTAGTGCACCCGGTTGTAGCTGCCCACACCGTCGTCGGCGATGCCGTTGCGGCCGAACTCCTGCTGGTAGAAGTCCCAGGTCTCGCTGACGCCGTACTGGGCGTCGACGCCCAGCGTCGCGCGGTCGGTGAGCGCGCCGGTGCCCCACTTGTTGTCGGCGTCGGTGAACAGGGTGCCCGAGCCGATCCGGCGGTTGTTCATGTCGACCGTGTACGTGTTGCCGCGGGTCGGGTCCTTCAGCTGGTAGGTGCTGCCGGACAGGGTGGTCTCCAGGGTGACGGTGCCGACGTTGTAGCCGGTGCCCGTGCCGGTGACGGTCTGCTCCTCGGCCCACTTCTCGACCACCGCGCCGCTCCGCGCGTCGACCAGCACGTGCTGCAGGCCCTCGGCGGTGGTCACCGCGGTGCGGTAGACCAGGGTCGGGACGGCCTCGCGGGTGCTGACGGCGAGGGTGGCGGTGCCGGTGGCGGTGCCCTTCAGCGCGGCGGCGGCCGCGCTGTTCGCGGTGGTCGCGGTGAGCGCGGGGGTCACGCCGAGGGTGAGGGGTGCCAGGAGGGTACGCGTGACCTCCCGCACCGAGCCGTCGGCGTTGAGGTGGGCGATCACGTCGCCGCCGATGACCTGCAGGCCGTGGTAGGTCCGGTCCATGTGGACGTGGCTGATGCCGGTGGCGTCGAGCTTCGTGCCGCGGGCGGCGAAGGCGTCCGACGTGCTCGCGGCGAAGAGGGCGGCGCGGTCCTTGACCGCGGTCTGCGCGAACGCGGTGGCCTGGGCCGGGGTGGTGGGCCGGGCCGCCGGTGCGGCGGTCGCCGGGACGGTCGCGATCAGGCCGGCGGCCGCGGCGAGCGTGGTGGCGCTGAGGATGACTCTGGTGCGCACCTGGGGGATCTCCTCTCGGGATCCGGCCACATCCGGCCGGATGGGAATTGAGTTTCGTGAATGTCCTCGCCTGTGGGAACCCCTGGCTCTGTTACCAATCCGTGTCGTCGCGTTCACAGTCCGCGCAGTCCGAGTTGGACCGTGTTGTGCAAGGTGACCGTTTCGTGGTCGTCAATGACCATTGGGTTACTTGGCGTACTGGCCTTCCGCTCGCCGGCAAGCGCTTGCTACCAGCCAGTAGATAAGCCTATGAAAAGACTATGAGATACACAGAGTAATTAGCGTCGTTTAACGCTGAGTCATCAATTCTGAACGTCTCATATATCCCGCGTTATGGAAGACGTGTGTGATATTGATATGACCTGCCAAAACACCTGTGAGTACGCTCTGGTGAGCGGTCTAAATTGGATGACTCCGATCAAGATTGGTTAACGGAGCTGTAACCAGACCTCGTTAAGTTCCTACCCACTGTTAGATCGACTCATCTGCATGTTTTAGTGAAGCGGGAGTCCGATGAGCACGTCACCACCCTGCGCTCCGGTGATCGCCGTAACCGGCGGGACCGGGATCGAGCCGAGCCCGTACCTCGCCGCCGCGGCCACCGCCGCCGGCGCGACCGGCATCGTGGACCTGGGTACCGGCGAGACCTGGACGTTGCGCCTGCTCCGGCTGGCCGCGGCCCGGTCGTCCGAGCCGATCGGCGTACGCGTCGGAGCCCGGTGCACCGCCACCCTCGCCGAGGTCCGGGCCGCCACCGGCGGCCACCTCGCCGCCGTCGTGCTGACCGCCGACGCCGCCTGGCCCCGCACCGACCTGGCCGGCGAGACGATCCTCGTCGAGGTCACCGATCTCGACGAGGCGCGCGCCGCCGTCGCGGCCGGCGCCCACGGCCTGATCGCGCGGGGCATGGAGTCGGCCGGCCGGACCAGCGACCTGAGCACGTTCGTGCTGCTCCAGTCGCTGCTGGACGCGATGGGGGAGACCCCGGTCTGGGCGGCCGGCGGCATCGGCCCGCGCACCACCGCCGCGGTCGTCGCGGCCGGCGCCGCCGGGGTGCTGCTCGACAGCCAGCTGCTGCTGATGCCCGAGGCCGACCTGCCCGACCACAGCCGGGCCGCCCTCGCCCGGACCGACGGCACCGAGACCACCGCGCAGCGCGAGGCCGCCGGGCTGCTCGGGGTCGGCGCCGACGGTGCGCTCGCCGCCGCGTTCGCCGCCCGCTGGGCCGACACCGGCACCGCGATCCGCGCGATCCGGGCGGCCGCCGGCGAGGACTTCGCGGCGGCGGCCGGACTGCTCGCCCCGGGCGGCCCGCTCGCCGCGGCGCTCGGCGTCGACCTGCCGATCGCGCAGGGCCCGATGACCCGGGTCAGCGACGAACCGGCCTTCGCCGCCGCGGTCGCCGCCGAGGGGGCGCTGCCGTTCATCGCGCTCGCCCTCGCCGACGCCGCCAAGACCGAGCAGATGCTGGCCGGGACGGCGGAGGCGCTGGGCGACCGGCCGTGGGGGGTGGGCATTCTCGGGTTCGCGCCCGACCACGTGAAGGCCGGGCAGATCGAGGTGATCCGGCGGGTGCGCCCGGCGTACGCCATCATCGCCGGCGGCCGCCCGGCGCAGGCGAAAGCGCTGGAGGCCGAAGGCATCCGGTCGTTCCTGCACGTGCCGTCGCCCGGGCTGCTCAAGCAGTTCCTCGCGGCGGGCAGCCGCCGTTTCGTCTTCGAAGGCGCCGAATGCGGTGGCCATGTCGGGCCGCGGGCCAGCTTCCCGCTCTGGGAGACGCAGCTCGCGGTGCTCGACTCCTTCCTGGACGAGCATCCCGCCGCCGGCGATGACCTGCAGATCTTCTTCGCCGGTGGGGTGCACGACGCGCGATCAGCCGCGATGGTGGCGGCGCTTGCCGCGCCTCTCGCCCGGCGCGGGGCCAAGATCGGCGTGCTGATGGGTACGGCGTACCTCTTCACCGCCGAAGCCGTGCAGCACGGGGCGATCCAGCCGTTGTTCCAGGCCGAAGCCGTGCAGGCGACCCGGACCGCGCTGCTGGAGACCGCACCCGGGCACGCCACCCGCTGCCTCGCCACCGGCTTCGCCGACGACTTCCACGCTCTCCGCGACGGACTCGAAGCGGCCGGGGTGGACCACCGGCAGGTCTGGGAGCAGCTGGAGATGCTCAACGTCGGCCGGCTGCGGGTGGCCAGCAAGGGGCTGCGCCGCGAGGGAGACGCCCTGGTCACCGTGGACGAAGCCGGGCAGGCGGCCGAAGGGCTGTTCATGGCCGGTCAGGTGGCCGTGCTGCGTTCCTCGGTGACCACGATCGCTTCGCTGCATGCCGCGGTCACGACTTCTGCCGCCGCATTGCTGGCGGCTTTTGCCGCGCCGGCCTTGGCGGCGGTGGAGGAGCCGGTGGCGCCGCTGGACATCGCCATCATCGGTATGGCCTGCGTCTTTCCCGGCTCGTCGGACCTCGCCGGCTACTGGCGCACGATTCTCGGCGCCGCCGACGAGATCACCGAGATCCCGCCGGGGCGCTGGGACGTCGACACCTACTACGCCCCTACGGTCGGGCCCGGCGAGGCCGGGCGGATCACCGTCTCCAAGTGGGGCGGCTTCATCGAACCCATCCCGTTCGACGCCATCCGCTACGGCATTCCGCCGTCCGCGCTGGCCAGCATCGACCCCACCCAGCTGCTCGCGCTCGAGGTGTCGCAGCGGGCGCTGCTCGACGCCGGTTATCCGTACGACGCGGCCGGCGCCGACCACGGCAAGACCGGTGTCGTCTTCGGCGCCGAGGCCGGTGGTGACCTCGCCGGGGCGAAGACGTTGCGTGCGGTGCTGCCCGGCTATCTCGGGGAGTTGCCGCCCGGGCTGGACGAGCAGCTGCCGGCCATCACCGAGGACTCGTTCCCCGGTGTTCTCGCCAACGTCATCGCCGGGCGGATCGCCAACCGGCTCGACCTCGGTGGACCCAACTTCACCGTGGACGCCGCCTGCGCCTCCTCGCTCGCCGCGCTCGACGCCGCCTGCAAGGAACTGGCCACCGGCGGCAGCGACCTGATGATCTGCGGCGGCGCCGACCTGCACAACGGCATCAACGACTACCTGATGTTCACGTCGGCGCACGCGCTCTCGCCGACCGGCCGCTGCCGGACCTTCGACAGCAGCGGCGACGGGATCGCGCTCGGCGAGGGCGTCGCCACCGTCGTCCTCAAAAGGCTGGCTGACGCCGAAAAAGACGGCGACCGGGTGTACGCCGTGATCAAGGGACTCGGCGGCGCGAGCGACGGCCGCGCGCTCGGGCTCACCGCGCCCCGGGCCGAAGGGCAGCGGCGGGCGCTCGACCGGGCCTACCGGACCGCCGGGATCAACCCGCGCGAGGTCGGCCTGGTCGAAGCGCACGGCACCGGCACCGTCGTCGGCGACCGGACCGAGCTGGAGACGCTCACCCGGCTGTTCATCGAGTCCGGGGCGTCGCCCGGGCAGACCACGCTGGGCTCGGTCAAGTCGCAGATCGGGCACACCAAATGCGCGGCCGGGCTGGCCGGCGTGATCAAGGCGGCGCTCGCCCTGCACACCGGGGTCAAGCCGCCCACGCTCAACCTGACCCGGCCCAACCCGGCCTGGTCCGCCGCGGAGAGCCCGTTCTCGTTCCAGACCAGCGCCCAGCCGTGGTCCGCACCGGCCGCCGAGCGGATCGCCGGGGTCAGCGCGTTCGGTTTCGGCGGCACCAACTACCACGCCGTCCTGGCCGCCCACGCGGCCGACGCCGACCCCCGGCACGGCCAGACGTCGTGGCCGGCCGAACTCTTCTGTTTCCGCGGGAGCGACAGCGCCGCCGCCCATCGTGGCGTGCGCCGGCTCCGCGACCGACTCCAGGTCGTCGCCGGCTTGCGCGAGCTGGCGACGACCTGGTCCGCCGAATCCGACCCACGGGTCGGCCCGGTCCGGATCGCCGTGGTCGCCCGCGACCTCGGCGAGCTTGCCGACCTGCTCTCCCGGGCGCTGGCCGGCGAGCACGACCCCCGCCGGGGCCTGATCCAGCCGCCGTCCGCCACCTCCCCGGGCAAGGTCGCCTTCCTGTTCCCGGGGCAGGGCAGCCAGCGGCCCGGTGCGCTCGCCGAACTGTTCATCACCTTCCCCGAGCTGCGGCACTACCTCGAACTCGGTGGTGACTGGGCCGACCTGCTGTTCCCGCCGGCCGCCTTCGACGACGAGACGGCCACCGCCCAGAAGACGCGGCTGCGGGACACCCGCAACGCTCAGCCCGCCCTCGGCATCGGCGGGCTCGCCGTCGACCACCTGCTGCGCCGGCTCGGCGTGCGGCCCGACCTGACGGCCGGGCACAGCTACGGTGAGCTGGTCGCGCTGTGTGTCTCCGGGGCGTTCGCCCCGGCGACGCTGCTCGAGCTCAGCCGCTCCCGGGCGGCCAGCATCCTGGCCGCGGCCGGGTCCGACCCGGGCACGATGGCCGCGGTCAGCGCTACCCCCGCGCAGATCACCGCGGTGCTCGGCGACTCCGCCGACGTGGTGGTGGCCAACCACAACGCACCCCAGCAGGCGGTCATCTCCGGGCCGACCGAAGCGGTGCGCGCCGCGACCGCCGCCCTCACCGCGGCCGGGCTGACCGCGCGGCCGATCCCGGTGGCGTGCGCCTTCCACAGCCCGGTCGTGGCCGGTGGCAGCCCGATCTTCGCGTCCGTCCTCGCCGACCGGGAGATCTCCGCGCCGACCGGGGAGGTCTGGTCCAACCGGACGGCGGCCACCTATCCGGACACGGCCGACGGCGTACGGGACGAGCTGGCCGCCCAGATCTCCTCGCCGGTCCGTTTCGTCGACCAGATCGAAGCGATGTACGAAGCCGGTGCCCGCGTCTTCGTCGAGGCCGGCCCCGGGCAGGTGCTCACCGGCCTGGTCGGCGCCGTCCTCGGGGACCGCCCGCACCTGGCCGTGCCGATCGACGGCCGGGACGGGCTCCGCTCCCTGCTGCTGGCCGTCGCCCAGCTGGCCTGCGCGGGCGTGCCGGTCAACACCGGCTGGCTGTTCCGCGGCCGCGACGCACGAACCTCCCCCGAAACGTCACGTCCGCTGTGGACGGTCGACGGACATCTCGTACGCGACCCCAGCGGAGCCTGCCTGCCCGGCGGCCTCGCCCCGGCCCGCCGCATCCCCGAGGAGCTGATCATGACGACGCCGCCCCAGCAGGCACCGAACGCCCAGAACGCGCTGCTCGCCGAGTACCTGCGCACCACCCGCGAAATGATCACCTCCCAGCGCGATGTGATGCTCGCCTTCCTCGGCCAGCAGCCCGCAACGACGTGGGAGCCGGTCCCGGCGCCGTATGCGGAGCCGGAACTGGTGCCGAGCATGGCGAGGCCGGCCCTGGAAGCGTCGTACGCACCGGTTGCGCCGGCGCCGGCGCCGATGCCGATGCCGGCCGCGGTGCAGGTGCCCGTCATGGCGGCGGTGGTGGCACCCGCGCTCGATGTCCAGGGCGCGGTGCTCGGCGTGATCAGCGAGCGGACCGGCTACCCGATCGAGCTGATCGAGCTGGACCTCGACCTGGAGGCCGACCTCAGCGTCGACTCGATCAAGCGTGCCGAGGTGGCCGGCGAGGTCGCGTCCCGGTTGGGCCTGTCCGTCGACGGCGACGAGTCGGAGCTGGAAGACCTGGTCAAGGCCCGGACCGTCCGCTCGATGGTGGAGTGGCTCAACAGCCGAATCGTCGGCCCGACGAACGTTGGTGCCCCGAACGTTGGTGCCCCGAACGTTGGTGCCCCGAACGTTGGGGCGGCTAACGATGGGGCGGGGGCCATTGACGTGCAAAGTGCGGTCCTCAGTGTGATCAGTGACCGTACCGGCTACCCGGTCGAGCTGATCGAGCCCGATCTCGACCTCGAAGCCGACCTGAGCGTCGACTCGATCAAGCGCGCCGAGGTCGCCGGCGAGGTGGCGTCCCGGCTGGGCCTGTCGGTGGACGGCGACGAGTCGGAGCTGGAAGACCTGGTCAAGGCACGAACCGTGCGCTCGATGGTGGAGTGGCTGGAAAGCCGCATCAACGGCGTCGCACCGTCCACACCCGAGCCGGCGGCCCAGCATTCCCCGCCGCCCGCCTCGGCCGGTATCGCCCCGCAGCGTCTCGTGTCCCGTCTGCAACCGGCCGCGGCCGGGGAAGGCGAGGTGCGCCTCAATGGCGCAAGGTTTCTGATCAGCGGCGAATCCTTCCACGCCAAGCTCGTCGGCGACCTCCTCGGCACCGCCGGCGCCCGGGTCGTGCCCACCGGCACCGCCGACGGCCTGATCCTGCTGGACGGCCTCGACGACGGCCCGGCCCTGCTGCCCGACCTGTTCGGCCAGATCCGCCGGTCGCTCACCGAGGGCGTCCGCTGGGTGATCGCGGCCGGCCGCCCCGGCGAGCGCAACGACGGCATGCCCGGGCTGTTCCGCACGATCGCCCGCGAATACCCCGAGGTCACCGCCCGCTACGTGGAGTTCCGCGCGGACATCGACGTCCCGGCGGCCCTGCTGCGCGAGCTGGCCGAGACCGCGGTCGCCCCGGTGGTGGTGCACGACGACCGGGGCCGCAACGGCGAGGACCTGGAGCCGGACGGCCTCGGCGTGCTGGCCGACGGCGGGGCCGGCCCGGCCGGTGACGGTGCCTCCGAGGCCCGCGCGCTCGGCCTCGACCAGGACTCGGTGCTGGTGCTGGTCGGTGGCGCCCGCGGCATCACCCCGTGGTTCGCCCGGACGGTCGCCGCCGCGGCCCGCTGCCGGGTCGAGCTGATCGGCCGCACCCCGCTGCCGGACGGCCCGGCCGGCGACGATCTACCGGCCGGCCTGGACAAGGCCGGGCTCCGCGGGGAGCTGGCCCGGCGCGGGATGCGCTCGCCGGCCGAGATCGACCGCACCGCGTCGGCGGTCCTGGCCGCCCGCGAGGTCGAGGCGACCGTCAACGAGCTGCGCGAGCTCGGCGCCACGGTCAACTACCACGCCGCCGACGTCCGGGACGACCAGGCGGTCCGGCAGCTGCTCACCAAGATTCACGACGAGCACGGCCGGATCGACGGGCTGGTCTACGCGGCCGGGATCATCGAGGACAGGCTGATCGCGGACAAGGATCCGGCGTCGTTCGCCCGGGTTTTCGGGACCAAGGTCGACGGATGCCGTACGGTCCTGCGGGTTTTGGGGGAGATCGCCGCCGAGATCAAGTTCGTGGTGTTGTTCGGCAGCATCGCGGCCGCCTACGGCAACCGGGGGCAGAGCGACTACGCCGCCGCCAACGACGCCCTCGACACGCTCGGCGCACGCTGGTCGAGCGAGCACGGCAAGCGGGTCGTCACCGTCCACTGGGGACCGTGGGCGCCCGGGGCCGGGCACACCGGCATGGTCACGCCGGAGCTCATGCAGGAGTACGCCCGGCGCGGCATCGCCCTGATCGACCCCGAGGAGGGCGCGCTCAGCCTGCTGCGCGAGCTTGCCTGGGGTACGCCCGGCACGACCTCGGTGGTCTACACCGCGTCGGGGTGGTGATCGTGCAGAAAACCCAGCAGCCGACCGCGATCGTCGGGATGGCCGCGATCCTGCCCGGCGCCGGCGACCTCGGCACCTACTGGCGCAACCTGGTCGAGGGCCGGGACGCGATCACCGAGGTGTCGTCGCACCGGTGGGGTGGCCCGCACTACGACCCGGCGTTGTCGCACCGGCCGGACCGGCTCTACTGCAACCGGGGCGGGACGGTCGACGAGTTCGCTACGTTCCAGCCGCTCAAGTACGGCATCATGCCGAACTCGGTCGACGACATCGAACCGGACCAACTGCTCATGCTGGACGTGGCGACGGCCGCGATCGAGGACGCCGGCGGCTACGACCGGATGCCGGACGCCGACCGGATCGGCGTGATCGTCGGCCGCGGCGGCACGCTCAGCCCCGGCCAGGCCCGGCACGCCCAGCGGGTCCGGCTGCCCACCCAGATGCTGCAGGTGCTGCGCGAGTTGCTGCCGGAGCTGACCGACGAGCAGATCGAGCGGGTCCGGTCCCGCTTCGACGACCAGCTGGGGGAGTTCCACCCGGAGGGGACGATCGGCCTGGTCCCCAACCTGGCCGCCTCCCGGGTGGCGAACCGGCTCAACCTGCGCGGTCCGGCGTACACGATCGATGCTGCCTGTGCCTCGTCGCTGCTCGCGGTGGACCAGGGGATCAGCGAGCTCGCCGCCGGCAAGCTCGACGCGGTCCTGGCCGGCGGTGTGCACCACGTGCACGACATCAGCTTCTGGTCGGTGTTCAGCCAGCTCAAGGCGCTGAGCCGGCAGGGCCGGATCCGGCCGTTCGACGCGGACGCGGACGGGCTGCTGATCGGCGAGGGCACCGGCGCGGTGGTCCTCAAGCGACTCGAGGACGCGGAGCGGGACGGCGACCGGATCTACGCGATCATTCGCGGTACCGGCGTCTCCAGCGACGGCCGCTCGGCCAGCATGTTCAACCCGGCCACCTCCGGCCAGGTCCTGGCCCTTCGCCGGGCGTGGGCGGCGGCCGGCCTCGACCCGCGGGCCGAGGATGCGCTGGGTCTGCTCGAAGCGCACGGCACCGCCACCCCGACCGGTGACGCGGCCGAGCTGACCTCGGTCGCCGAGGTGTTCGGCCCGCTCGGCGGCGGCGAGCGGGCGGTGATCGGCTCGGTGAAGTCGATGATCGGGCACGCGATGCCGGCCGCCGGGATCGCCGGGCTGATCAAGGCGGCGCTCGCCGTGCACCACGGCGTCCAGCTGCCCACCCTGCACGTGGACAACCCGCGCGCCGAGATGGCCGCGACCCGCTTCGAGCCGATCGGCGCGGCGCGGCAGTGGGAGAGCGCCGGTCCGCGCCGGGCCGGGGTCAACGCGTTCGGTTTCGGCGGCATCAACGCCCACGTCATCCTCGAACAGTGGGTGACGCCGACCCGCCCGGTCACGACGAGTAAGCCGGACCGGGTCTTGCGGCTGGCCGCCGAAACCCCCGCCGAGCTGCTGAAACTCCTCGACAATCCAGGCCCGATGGGCAGCGGGATGTGCCGGCTCGCCATCGCCGATCCCACGCCCGCGCGGATCAAGGCCGCCCGCAAGATCGTCGAGCGCGGCGAGCCGTGGCGCGGCGGCCGGGACGTCTGGTTCACCACCGAGCCGATGTTGGCCGACGAAAAAAGCAAGATCGCGTTCGTCTTCCCCGGCGTCGAGGCCGAATTCGCGCCGCGCACCGCCGACGTGGCCGCGCTGTTCGGCCTGCCCGACCGCGAATGGTCGGCCGCCGACCTCGGGCAGCACGGCACCGGCCTGGTCGAGAGCGGCGTCCTCCTCGACGAGGCACTGCGAAAGATCAAGATCCTTCCTGATGCGTACGCCGGTCACAGTCTCGGCGAATGGACCGCGGCCCGGGTCAGCGGCCTGATGAACACGGCCGCGGTCGGCGAGTTCCTGCACGCGTTCGACGTGGACGCGGTCGAGGTGTCCGGGTACGCGTTCGCCGCCGTCGGGGCGGGCGTCGACGACGTCGTACCGCTGCTGGAGGCTTATCCCGGGGTTGTTCTTTCGCACGACAACGCGCCCGCGCAGACCGTCGTGAACGGACCGGCCGAGCAGATCGACAAGCTCGTCGAGGATCTCCGCGGCCGCCGGATCATGTGCCAGGCGCTGCCGTTCCGGTCGGCGTTCCACACCCCGGTCTTCGAGCCCGGCCTGCGTGCCATCGGCGAGGCCCTCGGCCGCTGGCAGATCACCGGGAGCCGGGTGCCGGTCTGGTCGGCGACGCTGGCCGCGCCGTTCCCGGCCGACCCCGAGAAGGTCGCCGAGGTGTTCGTCCGGCACATGGTCACCCCGGTCCGCTACCGGGAGACGGTGGCCGCCATGCACGACGCCGGTTTCCGGGTGTTCCTGCAGGTCGGCGCGGGCCAGCTGGCCTCGCTGATCGCCGACAACCTGCAGGGCCGGGACCACCTGGCGATGCCGGTCAACGTGTCCCGCCGCGACGGCGTGGCCCAGCTCCGCCGGGTCGCCGCCGCCCTCTGGGTGGAGGGCGCCGAACCCGACTTCAGCCTGCTCGAAGAGTCCCCGGCGCCGTTCGGATCCACCGTGGTCGCGCCGGGCGCGGCCCGCGGTCCGGCGGTCCGCCTCGACCTCGGCGGCCCGCAGCTCACCCTGGGTGCCGGCGCGGACCAGCTTCTCACCCCAAGACGGGACGGCGTCGCTACGCGGGGCGGCGTCGTCCCCCCGGCGCCCACGGCGCGGCCCCCCGCCGTGACCCCGCCGCCGGCCGTCGGCCGCCCGGCTCCGGCCCCGCGACCGGTAAGCCCACCGGCCGCGATGCCGCAGCCATCCCTGGGCGCCCGGCCGGCGGCGGGTAATCGGCCGCCGGCGGGAAACCGGCCGGCCGACACGGCGGCGGCGCTCGGCGCGCTGAAGGAACTGGCGGAGCACTCGACCGCCGCCGCCGAACTGGCCGCCCTGCTGCAGGAGACCGCGACCGACGCGGTGACCATGCTGTCGGCCACCGCCCGCCCGGCCGCGCCACCCGCGCGGCGCAACGGAAACGGCGGCGCACCGCCGCCGCGGAACGGCAACGGCAACGGCAACGGGAGCGGGAACGGTGCGCACCCGGCGCCGGTCCCGCCGCCCTCGGCCGGCGTCCACCGGTCGAGCCTGCGGGTGTCGATGGAGGAGATGCCGTACCTGCTGGATCACTGCTTCTATGCGCAGCCGCCGGACTGGCCGGTCGTCGACGACCGCTGGCCGGTCGTGCCGGCCACCACCGTCGCTCAGCACATGATGGACGCGGCCGAGGCGGCCGCCCCCGGGCACAGGGCGGTGGCGATCCGGGATGCCCGCTTCAACCGCTGGCTGATCGCGGCCCCCGCGCAGACCGTCGAGACCACCGTGAAGCATGACGGCGCGGGGGAGGCCACCGTCGTGTTCGGCGGCTACGCCCGGTCGGTGGTGGAGCTGGCCCCGGCGTACCCGAATCCGCCGCAGGCGTTGTGGTCGCACGACCCGGCCACCGAACGCCCGGCCACCGTCGACGCGAAGACGATGTACGACGAGCGGCTGATGTTCCACGGCCCGCAGTTCCAGGGGGTCAGCGCCGTGCACGCGGTCGGTGACATGCACGTCCGCGGCCAGGTCGTCACCCCGGCCGCCAAGGGCGCGCTGCTGGACAACGCGCTCCAGCTGATCGGCAACTGGATCCTCACCACCCAGGCGACCCGTACGGTGGCGCTGCCGGTGCGGCTGGGCAAGGTCAGCTTCTACGGCCCGCACCCCGCGGCCGGCACGGTCGTCGAGTGTGTCTGCCGGATCAGCACGGTCGACCACGAGCAGATCGTCGGCAACTGCCAGCTGGTGGTGGACGGCCGCTTGTGGGCGCAGATCGACGGCGTGGTGGACCGCCGGTTCGACAGTCACCCGACCGCCCGGCCGGCCGAGCGGTTCCCGTCCCGCTACCACATGTCGGAGCCGCAGCCGGAGGGCTGGACGCTCGCCTACGACTACTGGACCGACCTGGTCACCCGGGGGATGGCGGCGCGCGGCATCCTCGGCGCGGCCGGCGCCCTGGAGTACGAGCGGAAGCCCCCGGCCGGCCGCAAGTCGTGGCTGCTGGGCCGGATCGCGGTGAAGGACGCGGTCCGCTTCCGGCAGTGGGCGGCCGGGCACCGCGACGTCTTCCCGATCGAGCTGACCGTCACCAACGAGCCGAACGGCCGGCCGCGGGTCGCGGTGCGACCGGGCAAGGGGCTCGTCGAGTGTGACGTGTCGCTGGCGCACAGCGCGGACATCGGGGTCGCCATTGCCCGCCCGTACACCGAAAAAGCGCAGGAGGGCGGCGTCGGCATCGACGTCGCCGAGGTGAAGCCGGTCGAGGAATCGACCGTGCGGTTCGCCCTGACCCCCGGTGAGCAGGACCTGCTGGCCGAGCTCGGCGACCGCGACCGGTGGTTCACCCGTTTCTGGGCGGCCAAGGAGGCCGTCGCCAAGGCCGAGGGCACCGGGTTCGGCGGCCGGCCCCGGGATTTCGTGATCACCGCGCACGGGCCGCACGGCCTGACGGTCGCGGCCAACGGCCGTACCTATCAAGTCGCCCACCGCGAGGTGGGCAATCCGCCCGACCTGCCGTCCCGCCGCTACGTCGTCGCCTGGACCTGGGGCCCGGAAACCGGGCCCGTGACATGAAGGAGTTATCCGTGATTCCCGTCGACACCCCCTCGGTCACGGCCGAGGTCAACCGGATCCTGCAGGCGGTGCTCGGCGACTTCGGTGCCGACATGCCGATCTCCCCCGACAGCACGTTCCGGGACGACCTGGGGATGGAGAGCATCGACGTGGTCGCACTGGCCGGCCGGTTGCAAGCCCGCTACGGCGCCGGCGTGAACCTGGCCCAGTTCGTGGCGAGCCTGGACGTCGACTCGGTGCGTGAACTGCGGGTCGGTCAGCTCGTCGACCACATCGTGCTGTCGATGAACCGGGCGGACGGCCGGCCATGACCACGGTCCGGGTCAACGACATCGACCTGCACGTGCAGGAGCTGACGCCGACCGGGGTGGCGGATCCGCCGACCGTGGTGCTGCTGCACGGCCTGGCCACCGACTCGATGGCCAGCTGGTATTTCACGATGGCGTATCCGCTGGTCGAGCTCGGTTACCGGGTGCTGCTGCTGGACCTGCGCGGGCACGGCCGCAGTCAGCGGCCGGCGCTGGGCTACGCGCTGGACGATTTCGTCGATGATCTTGATGCTTTGCTCGCCGGCCGCGAAAAAGTGACGATCATGGGCAACTCGTTCGGCGGGACCGTCGCGTTCGCCTACGCCGCGCGGCACCCGGAGAAGGTCGCCGGGATCGTCTCGGTCGAGTCGAGCCCGCCCACCCCGGTCTGGTTCGCCCGGCTCACGAGCCGGCTCAGCGACCTGGCCAACGCGGTCGCCCGGCCGCGCGCCCTGGTCGCGGTCGGCGCCCGGCGCGGCGCCCGCGGTGCCCAGCGCGCCCAGGACGCGGCCCGCCTGCTCGCCGAGACCAGCCTGCGCGAGGAGCTGCCGGCCAGCCGGCTGCCGGCCCGCGCCCGCCTCGAAGCGATCACCTGCCCGGTGCTGTGTCTCTACGGCGACCGGTCGCACGTCGTCGAGATGGCCCCCGAGACGCAGCGCCTGTTGCCGCAGGCCGCGTTGCGCGTCTTCGCCGGCCAGAAGCATTCGCTGCTCATCGATCAGCCGGAGGACGTCCGGGCCGCGATCACGACCTGGCTACGTGGAGGTTCCCATGCTTGACCGTTCGATCATCATCAGCAACGGCCGCTGCGGTTCGACGCTGCTGTCCGACCTCATCCACGAGGAGCCGGACACGCTGTCGGCGCAGGAGTTCTTCATGACCATGGCGCCGTGGTCGCGGAGCATGGAGATCCTCACCGGCGCCGAGTACTGGGACGTGCTGGCCAGTCCCAAGGAGGAGATCTCCACCCTCTTCCGGATCGGGTTGCCGCCGAAGGAGGTGCGCTACCCGTCGACCGGCGAGTGGGCCGGCAACGAGGAGAACATGCCGCGCATCCTCGGCATCACCCTGGCCAAGCTGACCGACGACCCGGATGGATTGTTCCATTCGCTTGCCGGCCACGTGAAAGCGTTCCCGCGGCAGAGCGTCTCAGCCCAGCATCAAGCCTTCCTCGATCTGCTCGCCACCACGCTCGGCCGGCGTCGCTGGGTGGAACGCTCCGGCGGATCCAGCCAGGTAGCGCCGTTCCTGCTGGCCAACTACCCGGACGCGCGGATCGTCTACCTCGATCGCAACTGGGCCGACTCGGCCCGCTCGATGAGTAGGCACCCCTCGTTCCAGCTGGTGCAGCTGCGGGTGGAGGCGCTGAGCCGCTGGGGGATCGACCCGTTCCGGGTGCGCCCGGACCAGGAGGTCCCCGACGAGCTCGCCCCCTACCTGCCCGGCCGGATCACGCCCGAGCTGCTGAAGGCCCGCGGCGAGGACCCGAGCCGCTACGTGCACCTGTGCGCGTTCATGAGCAGCCAGGCCCAGCAGGCCATCGACGACGCCAAGCCGTCACACCTGCTGACCATGGCGTACGAGGATCTGCTGCTCGATCCGGTCGGGCAGCTCACCAGCCTCGGCGAGTTCCTGCAGTTCGACGACCCGGCCGACTGGGCCGATCGCGTCGCGCACCGAGTCCGTACCCCCGCAATGAAATAAAGGAGAACCGGCCATGAGACTTCCCGCGTTGGCCGCCGCCCTCATGCTCGTCGTGGCGGGGGCCGGCCCGGCCGCCGCCGCGACGACCACCGATACGTACGACTACAAGCTCCTCGCCAAGGCGGTGCCGGACGAATGCTTCGCCGGGATCGGCCTGCCCTACCCGGCCGGCCCGCCCTGCGCCACCGGTCAATCCAAGGTCAATCAGGCGTACGTGTGGGGCCTGACCAAGGTCGGCACCGACATCTGGTTCGGCACCGGCACCAACAACAACTGCCTGACCAGCGGCGCGACCCTGGACGTGATCGACCCGGTGCTCAACGCCGACTACGTCTGCGAGTACGGCGAGAGCCAGGTCGCCAAGACCGACTCGGCCATCCCGCCGGAGATCGGCGACGTGCGCCCGCCGCAGGTGTGGCTCTACGACTCGCGGAGCCGGCGGAACACCAACAAATCGGCCGAGATCACCAAGCGGTCGGCCGACGACAAGTACCGCCTCGACCACACCATCGGCCTGCGCGCGGCCGGCGCCTTCAAGGACAGCGTCCTGCTGGCCGGCCCGACCGCCGAGGGCTACGTGAACATCTTCGCGTTCGACGCGCGGTCGCACCGCTACCTGGGCTCGAACACCTTCACCCAGTACGGCAACGTGCGCACCTTCCTGCAGTACGACAACGCCCTCTACCTGGGCGTCGGCGTCGGCGTGAACGGGATGAGCGGCGGTGCCGTGCTGCGCTGGACCGGCTCGGCCAAGAGCCCGTTCACCTTCGACACGGTGGCGTCGCTGCCGGTGCAGGCGGCCGACCTGACCGCTTATGACGGCCGGATCGCCGCGACATCGTGGCCGGCCGAGGGCTCGGTCGCGTCCGCCGACAAGATGGCCGGCGTCTGGATCAGCCCGCTGCTGGCCGACGGCGCGCCCGGTCTCACCACCGACGACGCGGCCGGCTGGACCCAGGTGTGGAACGCCCGCAAGTACGAGCCGGACAAGGTCATCGCGGCCACCTACGGCATGGGCGGCGTCGCCTCCTACGGCGGCTACCTCTGGTGGGGCTCGATGCACGTGCCGATGAAGTCCACCAAGGTGCACCAGAAGGTCTACCCGCAGGACACCGACGAAGCGGCCCAGGCGCAGGTCAAGAACACCCAGCGGGCCACCGCGATCTTCCGCGGCAAGAACCTCGGAACGGCGGATCAAAAGATCGAGCTGGTGTACGGGACGAGCCAGCTGCCCGCCTACGACCCGGTGACCAAGGCGTGGGCGGTGCAGCCGACGAACTACACGCCGCTGTTCGGCAAGTCCGGTTTCGACAACCCGTACAACAACTACACCTGGCGGATGACGGTGACCGACGGCAAGCTGTTCGTCGGCACGATGGACTGGTCGTACATCGTCCAGGACATCATCGACGGCGGTAAGACCGGCGCCCCGACCCTGGCCCAGGAGAAGGCGACGAGCATGGCGAACGTGGCCGCGCCCGACCCGGCCGGGTACGGCGGCGACCTGTGGATGTTCGCCGACCCCGAGCAGCCGGCCACCGCGATCACCAAGACCGGCATGGGCAACTATCTCAACTACGGCATCCGCAACATGATCGTCGACGGCACCGGCCTCTACCTGGGCATGGCCAACCCGATGAACCTGCGGACCGACCCGGCCGACGACGTACCCGAGGGCGGCTGGGAGCTGATCCATCTGACCAAGTCCTGTAAGTAAGCGGTTGGGGGCAAGGATCACCCTTGCCCCCTTCTGACCGCTCGCTTACGGTTTTCGAACGACCGAAGTGGAGGATGGCGGGATGCGACGGCTGGCTCTGCTCCTCCCGCTTCTCCTGCTACTCGCCGCCTGTTCCAGCCCGGACAAGCCGCGATCCGGCCCGACCGGCCTCTCCGAGCACACGATCAAGGTGGGCACGCTCGACCGGACGTACCGGGTCTTCCGCCCGCCGCTCCCGGCCGGAACGCCGGCGCCGCTGGTGGTGGTCCTGCACGGCGCGGCCGGCACCGGCCGGCAGGCCGAGAAGTCGTACGAGTGGGACGCCGCCGCCACCAAGGGCGGCTTCGTGGCCGTCTTCCCGGACGGCATCCGGCGCACCTGGAACGCCTCGCCCGACTGCTGCGGCGTGGCCGCCCGCGATCAGATCGACGACGTCGGCTTCATCAAGGAGATGGTCGCCGAGGTCAGCCGGGCGTCCCCGATCGATCCGGCCCGGGTGTTCGCCACCGGCATCTCCAACGGCGCCCTGCTCACCTACCGCCTGGCCTGCGAGACCACGCTCTTCGCGGCGATCGCCCCGGTGGCCGGCACGATGATCAACCCGTGCCTGGCGCCGCGCCCGCTCTCCGTCCTGCAGATCCACGGCAAGAGCGATTACACGATTCCGTACGCCGGGGGTCAGGGCCGCCGCGACAACGGTGGCACCGGCGGGCTCCCGGTGAAGATCGACGGCCCCGGCGTCGAAGCCCTGAACGCCACCTGGCGCAAGGTCGACGGCTGCCCCGCGCCGACCGTGACCACGACCGGCTACCTGACCACGACGCTCGCGCAATGCCCCGGCGGCCGCACGGTCGAGCTGATCGCGGTGGCCGACGCCGGTCATCAGTGGCCCGGCTCGGACGGCCCGGGCCCGATCGCCTCCCGCCTGTTGCACCTGGACCCGCCGTCGATGGCGATGGACGCCACGACCACGATCTGGCGGTTCTTCCTTTCTTGACGCAACCATTTGGTTGCGATAACTTCAGTAGCAACCAACTGGTTGCTACTGAGGAGACGTCATGGGCTTTCCTGATCGCATCGAGCGCACCCTCCAGCTGGCCCACCCGCCCGTGCGGGTGTGGCAGGCGCTGACCACCGCCGAGGGCCTCGGCACCTGGTTCGGCAACAGCGCCGAGGTCGACCTGCGCGTCGGCGGCACCGCCAAACTGGCCTGGACCAGCGGCGACACCGCCACGCTCACGATCGAGCGCCTGGAGGAGCCGCACATCTTCGGCTACACGTGGTCGCTCTACGGCCTGCCCGCCGAGGACCCGCGCCGCACCTACGTCGAGTTCACGCTGGAGCCGGCCGGCGACGGCACTACGCTGACCATGGTGGAGAGCGGATTCGCACAACTTCCCGACGACCTGCACAAGGTGGCGTTCGGCGGCAACACCGGCGGCTGGACCAGCGAGCTGGGTGAGCTGGTCACGTACCTCGATGACCACTGACGATCCGGAGGCGGTCGCCGAGGAGGTCTTCGCCGCCCTGGCCGACCCGAGCCGCCGCTCGATCCTGGCGTCGCTGGCCGCCGGCGGTCCCGCCACCGCGACCGACCTCGCCGACCGGCTGCCGATCACCCGGCAGGCCATCGCCAAGCACCTCGCCCTGCTGTCCGAGGCGGGCCTGGTGGTGGCCGAGCCGGGGGAGCGGCGCCGGGTCCGCTACCGGGTGGACTCGGCCCCGATGAAGGTCGCCCAGCAGTTCCTGGCCGCCCTGTCCCGCGACTGGGACGGCCCCCTTTCCGCCCTCCAGCAGCATCTGGGCCGGCCGTGATCCCGCAGTCCTTCAAGGACATGCCGCGCTGGTGGCGGGACGGTTCGCAGTGGCTCGACGCGCTGCCCGGCCTGGTCCGCGCGCAGTGCTCGGCCTGGCACCTGACCGTCGCCGGCGAGGCGATGCACGGCTCCAACGCCCTGGTCGTCCCGGTCACCCGCGACGGCGACGACTACGTCCTGCGGCTGAGCCCGCCCGGTCCGGAGGTGACCGACCAGGTCGCCGCGCTGCGCTTCTGGGCCGGCCGCGGCACCGTCGCCCTGATCGAGGCGGACGCCGGGGCGATGCTCCTGGAACGGCTGGGCGGTTCGCTGGCCGACGTGCCGGTCGCCGAGGCGATGCACGTCCTGGGCCGGACGATGCGCCGGCTGGCCGTCCCCGCCCCGGCCGGCGTGCCGAGCACCGCCACCGTCGTGGCCCGGCGGATGGCGGCCATGGAGCGGCCGGACCGGCCGTTCGACCGGGCGATCCTCCGGCACGCCCTCGACATCGGCTCCCGGCTGTCCCGCACCACGTCCGGCCTCGCCGTCGACGGCGACCTGCACTCGGCGCAGGTGCTGCGCGGCCGCCGGGAGCCCTGGCTCGTCGTCGACCCGGTCCTGATGCGCGGCGACATCGCCTACGACCTCGGCCGGATCCTCTGGACCAGGCTGGACGAGATGACGAACATCGCCGGCCACTTCGACGAGGTGGTCCGGGCCGCCGATCTCGACCGGGACCATGCCCGCGACTGGGTCTTCTTCCGGGCGGTCGACTACTGGCTGTGGGGCCTGACCGCCGGCCTGACCGAGGATCCGGAGCGTTGCCGCCGCCTGGTCGCCGCGGTCGCTTAGCGGGGGAGCACGCCCAGCAGGGTCGCGGTCAGGGCCAGCTTGAGCGAGTCCTTCAGCTCCAGGCGGAAGTGGGCCAGGTCGGGCTCGGCCTCGTAAGCGGCCTGCAGGCTGGGCGGCGGCGTGCTGTAGGCCGAGAGCGCGCCGGCCATGACCATGGTCTGGAGGCTGAACAGCGTGGCGCTCTCGCCCAGCTCCGGCAGGTATTTCCGGATCGTGGTGGTCATCGTGCTCAGGCGCTCCAGGGAGGCGCGCTTGTAGCGGGCGACCACCTCGACGGAGACGTTGTGCTCCAGGACGCTGCCCTGCGCGCCGAACAGATCGCAGAGCACGACTCGGTCGGAGAGTGAGCGGCTGAGGATCTCCGCCACCGCGGTCGCCCGCTCGGCCATCGGCCGGCTCTCGTCGACGCCGGCGGCGAGCTCACCGGCCAGCTCGACCAGCCACTCCTGCAGGAAGTGGTCCAGCAGCTCGAGCAGCACCGCTTCGCGGGACTCGAAGTAGCGCAGCACGTTCGGCTTCGCCAGCCCGACCCGCCGGCTGAGCTCGTTGAGGGTGACCGCGGCGACCGGCATCTCGTCGAGCATCGCCGAGGCCATGTCGAGGATGGCCCGCCGCCGAATCTCCCGCTGCTCTTCGGTCCGCGCCCGCTGAAACGTCACGATCACCACCCTAACTTAGGTACCGCCGGTACGTTGACAACGTACCGGAAGTACTTTACCGTTCTTTCCACAAGATACCTTCGGTACGTTAGTGGGGAGCCCGACATGAGCGAGACGTGGACGACGACCGACATTCCCGACCAGCGCGGCCGGGTGGCCGTGGTGACCGGCGCCAACACCGGCTTGGGCTACGAGACCGCCAAGGCGCTGGCCGAGCGCGGCGCGTCGGTGGTGCTGGCCGTGCGCAACGCCGAGAAGGGCAAGCAGGCCGCGGCCACCATGCCCGGCAACGTGACGGTGCAGGCCCTCGACCTGACCTCACTGGATTCGGTCCGGGCGGCCGCGGCCGCCCTGCGCTCCCGCTTCGACCGCCTCGACCTGCTGATCAACAACGCCGGCGTGATGTACACCCCGAAGCAGACCACCCGGGACGGCTTCGAGATGCAGTTCGGCACCAACCACCTGGGCCACTTCGCCCTGACGGGCCTGCTGCTCGACCTGATGCTCCCGCTCCCCAACTCCCGGGTGGTGACGGTAAGCAGCACCGGCCACCGCATCCGAGCCGCCATCCACTTCGACGACCTGCAGTGGGAGCACTCATACGGCCGAGCGGCGGCCTACGGCCAGTCGAAGCTGGCCAACTTGATGTTCACCTACGAGCTGCAACGCCGCCTGTCCACCCACGGCACCACCGCGGCCTTGGCCGCACACCCCGGCATGTCCAGCACCGAGCTGGCCCGCAACAGCCCCGCCGCTCTCCGCCTCCCACTGACCTGGCTGTCCCCGCTGATCACCCAGACCCCGGCAATGGGCGCCCTGCCAACCTTGCGTGCGGCCACCGACCCCGCCGCGCTGGGCGGCCAGTACTACGGCCCCGGCGGCCGCTTCGAGGTCAAAGGCCACCCCCGCCTGGTGACATCAAGCCCGCAGTCATACGAGGTGGCGATCCAGCAGCGACTGTGGTCAGTCTCCGAAGACCTCACCGGCGTGAAGTTCCCGATCGCCCAGCCTGCGCAGGCGCGGCCTTAGGAGGCCTGGCGGATCGCGGTGTCGGCCAGCCAGATGTCGGCCAGGTCGCTCAAGGGGATCTCCAAGGCTCGGCTCAGGCCTACCACCGTGCCGAAGGCTGGGGCGGGCAGGCGGCCTGCTTCGATCTTGCGTAGCGTTTCGGGGGAGATGCCGGCGGCCAGGGCCACCTCGGCGAGGCTTCGGCTGCCGCGCGCGACTCGCAGAGCGGCGCCGAGGCGCTGGCCGGCGGCGATCTGTTCAACGGTGAGCGGTTGGCGAACCATGGCAGCAGGATATCCCTCCGGGGCGGCCGCAGGTGGCTGTGGTATAAAAATACCGGTATAAAAATACCGGTGTGGTGGAAGGGGAACGTGGTGATCGAGCTCAAGTCGGCCGAGGAGATCGGCCGGATGGCGGTGGCCGGCCAGTTCGTCGGTGAGCTGCTCGCCGAGCTGCGCGGCGTCGCCGCGGTCGGGGTCAACCTGATGGACATCGAGCGGCACGCCCGTGGGCGGATCAAGGAGCGCGGCGCCGAGTCCTGCTACTGGGACTACGCCCCCTCGTTCGGCCGTGGGCCGTTCCGCAACGTGCTCTGCCTGTCGGTCAACGACGCGGTGCTGCACGGCCTGCCGACCGACTACGTCCTGCGCGACGGTGACCTGGTCAGCATCGACATGGCGCTCGGCATCGGCGGCTGGGTCGCCGACTCGGCGCTGTCGTTCGTGGTCGGCACCCCGGACCCGGCCGACCTCAAGCTGATCGAGTGCACCGAGGTCGCGCTGGAGGCCGGCATCGCCGCCGCCCAGCCCGGCGGCCGCCTCGGCGACGTCTCGGCCGCGATCGGCGCGGTCGCCCACGAGTACGGCTACGGCGTCAACGGCGAGTTCGGCGGGCACGGCATCGGCCGCACCATGCACGAGTCGCCGCACGTCGGCAACAGCGGCCGGGCCGGCCGCGGCATGAAGCTCGACCCGGGCCTGACCATCGCGATCGAGCCGTGGTTCTGCCGCTCCACCGACAAGATCAAGTTCGACCCGGACGGCTGGACGATCCGCTCGGCCGACGGGTCGCGCACCGCCCACTCCGAGCACACGATCGCCATCACCGAGTCGGGCCCGCAGGTGCTGACCCGCCGCCCGGCCGCCGGTCCGGCCGCCGGTCCGGCCGCCGGCTCAGGCCTGCGCGCGGATGCGGTCGAGCAGTAGCGCCAGCGACGGCAGGGCCGCGGTGATCCGCTCCCGGTCCTCGGCCGGCAGCTCGGCCACCGCCCGGGCCATCACCTCGGCCCGGCCCTGCCGGAACGCGTCGAGCATCCCCTCGGCCCGTGCGGTCGGCACCAGCAGCACCGACCGGCCGTCGACCGGCGACGGCTGCCGGGAGACCAGCCCGCCCTCGGTCAGGTCGCGCACCACGTTGCTGATCGTCGGGCGGGCCAGGTGCAGGTCGTCGGCGAGCTGGGCGGGGGTGCGGCCGCCCGCGTGCGACAGCCGGCGCAGCACCGCCACCTGTGACTCCGGTAACGCCGGCACCTGCCCGGCCCGGCGGGCGGCCTGCACCAGGGCCCGGCCGGTGCCCTGGACCAGCCGGACCAGGCGGTCGGGCAGGTCGCTTTCCTTGCGATCGCGCATCACACTATGACAGCATAGTTTTGTGGCAAAACCATTTGAGGACCGTGGTCTGATTCGCCGCGAGCCCCGCACCCCGCGCCGCCGGGTGCTGCGGGTGACCCGCGTCGAGGAGCTGAGCCCCACCATGCGGCGCATCTGGCTGGGCGGTGACGACCTCGAGGCCGACTTCCCGTTCAGCCCGCTCGGCGCGACCGACCACATCAAGCTGGTCCCGCCCGACCCGGCCACCGGCAGGGCCGAGCTGCCCCCGCCCGGCGGCCCGCGCCCCGACATGCGCGACTACACGGTCCGCCGGTTCGACCCGGTCGCCAAGGAGCTGGCCCTCGACTTCGTGCTGCACTCGCACGGCCCGGCCGGCCGCTGGGCGATCGACGCCGTGCCCGGCGCCGAGATCGGCGTGCTCGGGCCGCGCGGCACCCAGATCTACCCCGACTTCTGCAGCGACTACCTGCTGGTCGCCGACGAGACCGGGCTGCCCGCCCTGGAGCGCTTCCTCGAGGAGCTGCCGGCCGGCGTCCCGATCCGGGTGATCGCGCTCGGCGCCTCCCCGAGGGGGCTGCCCGGCGACGCCGAGGTCACCTGGCTGCCGGACGCGACGACCCTGGTCACGACGGTTGCCGGGCTGCCGTTCGGGCCGGAGAGCTTCGCCTGGGGTGCCGGCGAGACCGGCGAGATGCGCGAATTGCGTACCCATCTGCGGTCCCGTCTCGACGCCGAGCGCGTCTCGGTGCGCGGCTACTGGAAGCAGGGCCACGCCGGCAACGTGCCCCGCGAGGAGGAGGACTGACCACCGCGGCCCCCCGGCGGTTCGCCGCCCTGCGCAACCCCGACTGCCGGCCCTACCTGTTCGGCGCGGCGCTGGCGATGATGGCCGACAACATCGAGCACGTCATCACGTACTGGGTGCTCTGGCAGAAGTTCCACTCGCCGGCCCTGGCCGGCTTCGAGGTGATCAGCCACTGGGTGCCGTTCCTGCTCTTCAGCGTCTATTTCGGTGGGCTCGCCGACCGGTTCGACTGCCGCCGGGTCATCCAGGCCGCGCAGGCGCTGTTCATGCTGGTCTCGGCGCTGTGGGGGGTGCTGCTGCTGACCGGCGGCCTGCAGATCTGGCACGCCTGCGTGCTGCTGGTGCTGCACGGCCTCGCCGGCTCGTTGTGGGGGCCGGGCGAGCAGCTGATGCTGCACGATTTCGTGGGCGATGCGGAGCTGCCCAGCGCCGTACGCCTCAATGCGACCTTCCGAAGTCTTGGTGTTCTCTTCGGCCCGGTGATCGGGTCGGCGCTGCTGCTCGGGCTCGGGCCGACCGCCGGCATCTTCGTCAACATCGCGTTCTACCTGCCGCTGACCATCTTCCTGTTCCGCACCCGCTTCACCGGGCACACCCGCGACGGCGGCATCGTCAAGCACGAGCGGGTCGGCCTGCTCGACTCGCTGCGCGTGCTGCGCACCATCCGCGCCGACAAAACCCTGGTTAGCATGATCATTCTGGGTGGGCTGGGGTCGTTCTTCGTCGGTGCCTCGATGCAGTCGGCCATGCCGATCTTCGCCCAGGACCTCGGCGCCGGCAGCGCCGGCACGGCGTACGGCATCCTGCTTTTCGCGAACGGCGCCGGCGGCGTCCTCGGCGGCCTCCTCCTGGAGGCCACCGGCTGGATTCCGCCCACCGTCGGCTCAGCGGTGGCAAGCACCTTGGTGTACGGGCTGAGCACGCTCTTCTTCGCGATGTCCGGCAACTACCTGATAGCCCTGTCGTTGCTGGTCATCGGTGGGGTGGCGAGCCTGGCCGCGATGTCGGTCGGCCAGACCGTGGTGCAGCTGCTCGCCCCGCCGGCCGACCGCGGCCGGGTGATCGGCGTCTACGGCGTCTCGGCCAGCGGCCTGCGGTTCGGCAGCGGCATCACCGTCGGCCTGTTCGGCGCGGTCGTCGGCGTGCACTGGTCACTGGGCCTGAGCGCCGCCGCCCTCTGCGTCTGCACCCTGCTGGCGGCGATCCCGGCCCTGCGTCACGCTCGCCAGCGCGCCCGCTCGTCCCCCTGAACGACCTTGCAGGTCAGCTTCTCGCCCGCCTTGGTCTTGCCGGTCGCCCCTTCCGGCGAACAGAACGCCCCCGCCGTGACCTTCTTCTGCACCGCACCCGGCTTCACCGTGGTCGGCACCGGAGCCGGCTTCACCTTGGACGGCTTGCTGGTCGGCGTCCATGTCGTGTTCGGCTGCGGGCTGCCCTTGGTCGGCTTGGGCTTGGGCGACGCCGGGACCAGGCTCGGGGCGGCCGAGTCGGCCGGCGCCGCCTCCAGCGTCGGATCCACTATCACCGCGGTCTTCGCGGCCGACTTGTCATCGTCCCCGGAACAGCCACCCATCAGGGCGGCAACAACAGCAAGACCAAGAATTACGGGTACGGGACGGAAGCGAGCCATCCGGACACCCTGCCGGTTTTTGGCTACCGGAGCGATAGCCCGTTGGTCCAGAACCGGTGGTTCGATCGTCACCTTCACCCGTTCGGGAACGTCACGATCACCTTTTCGGCCGCGCCCGGGGTCAGGGCCAGCTCGAACGCCCGGGGTGCCTCGGCGAACGGGACGCGGTGGCTGATCAGGCGGGCGAAACGGTCCTGGTGGGTGGCCAGCTCCGGGGTCACCTCGAAGATCTCGGTCGGGTAGCCCTGGGACGCGATCAGGGTCAGCTCGCTGCGCAGCATCGCGCCCAGGTCGATGTCCGGCGACTTCTTCTGCACGGCCACCATGACCAGCTTCGCCTTCCACTTCGCGGCCGCGGTCACCGTGGTGAACACGGCGGCGGCACCGGCCGCGTCGATGAAGATGTCGGTGCCGGGGCGGGGCTGGCCGAGCGCGTTGGCGGCCGGGCCGTGCAGCTCGGTGAGGCGGGCGACCACATCCTCCCGGGACGAGTCGATCACCGCGTCGGCGCCGACGGCCAGAGCGGTGGCCAGGCGTTCGGGGATGAGGTCGACGACCACCACGTGGCGTACACCCCGAAGCTTCAGCCAGATCGCGGCGCCCAGGCCGATCGGGCCGGCCCCGAACACCACGACCTTGTCCTCCGGGCGCGCCTCGCTGCGGTTGACGCAGTGCCGGGCCACCGCCATCGGCTCGTTGAGCGCCGCCACGTCGAACGGCACGGTGTCCGGGAAGACGGCGACGCTGTGGCCGACCACCGCGTTCTCGATCAGCAGGTATTCGGACATGCCGCCGAGCGTGCCGCCGCAGCCGATGATCCCGGACGGTGCGCCCTGCGGGTTGACCACCACCCGGTCGCCCACCCGCAGGCCGTCGACCTCGGCCCCGACCTCGACGATCTCGCCGGCCGGCTCGTGCCCGAGCGCCACCGGAACCATCGACCCGCCCGGCCCGAACGGGATCCCGCCCATATGCAGGAACATCCCGTCGGTGCCGCAGATCCCGCAGGCCCGGACCCGGACCAGCGCATCCGCCGGCCCCGGCACCGGCCGTGGCACCTCGACGATCTCGACCTGGCCGACCGCGCCGGTGATCACCGATTTCATCGTTCAGTCCTCCGGGAGTGCGGCGTCGGCGGTCGCCGAGTGGGTGGGGATGATCGCGGCGAGCAGGGCGGCCAGGATCGCGGCGCCCGCGCACAGGGCGAACAGCAGCTGGTAGGCGCCCAGCGACGGCAGCGCGTGCCCGCCGAGGTCCATCGTCTTGGCGGCCAGGATAGCGCCGCCGAGGGCGCTGGCGAGCGAGCTGCCGACGCTGCGGAACAGGGCGTTCAGGCCGTTCGCGGCGGCCAGCTCGGAGCGCGGGGCGGCGTGCATGATCAGGCCGGGCATGGCGGCGTACGCGATGCCGGTGCCGGCGCCCGCGATGGTGGCGCCGAGGATGACCTGCCACAGGCTGCCGGTGAGCCAGATCCGGGACAGGAAGCCGACCGCGATGATCAGCGAGCCGATCATCAGCGCGATGCGCGGCTTGAGCCGGGCGGATACCGGGGAGAGGAGAAGCATGATGATGCCGCCGGGCAGCATGCACAGGCCGCCGACCAGGATGGATTTGCCGAAGCCGTACCCGGTGGCGGCCGGCGCCTGCACGTAGGTGGCGGTGCCGATCAGGGTGGCGAAGAGGGCGAAGCCGACGAACAGCGACGCGATGTTGGTCAGCAGCAGGGCCGGCCGGGCGGTGGTGCGCACGTCCACCAGCGGCGACGTGATCCGCAGCTCGAACACCACGAAGACGACCAGCAGCACCACGGCGGCGGCGAACAGGGTGAGGGTCAGCGGGTCGGTCCAGCCCCACGAGTCGCCCTGAGCCAGCGGCAGGAGCAGGCTGAGGATGCCGCCGCCGAGCAGCGCGGTGCCGATCAGGTCCATCCGGCCCTTGGCCGAGCGGGCCGGTTCCGGCACCAGCAGCACGATGCCGGGGATGGCGAGGATGCCGCCGGCCACGCAGATCCAGAACAGCACGTGGTAGTCGGCGTACTCGGCGATGACGCCGGCCAGCGGCAGGCCGAGCGCGCCGCCGACGCCGAGCATGGCGCTGATCACGGCGATGCCGGAGCCCGCGTGCTTCCGGGGCAGGGTGACGCCGATCAGGCTGATGCTCAGCGGGACGGTGGCCACCGACAGGCCGACCACCGAGCGGCCGACGATCATCCAGGTGAGGCTGTCCGAGAGCGCGCAGATCAGCGAGCCCGCGACCAGCGCGCCGAGTGCGACGAGCACCATCTTGCGGGTGCCGTAGAGGTCACCGAGCCGGCCGAAGGCGGGCACCGCGACCGCGCCGACCAGCAGCGTCGAGGTGAGCAGCCAGGCGATGCCGTCGCTGCCGGTGTTGAGGTCGACGGCGAGCTCGCCCATGACCGGGACCAGCAGCGACTGGGTCAGTGAGACCATGAGCGCGCCGACGCCGATGACGAGCAGGATGACCACCTGGCGGCTGGTCCACTGCTTGCCGCCGTCGGTGGTTTTCCCGGGCGGCGCGTCCTCTGCGACGGCTTGCGACATGTCGGCTCCTAGGCGGCAGGCTTCGTGGCAGAATGTGCCACGAGGCAGAGACTGCCACGGAAAAGTTGCCGATTGGGAAACGAAGCCGCCGCTTGAGACCGGCGTCACAAGAGGAGGGCGGGCACATCTCCGGGCTGAGAGACCTCAAGCGCGAGCGCAACCGGGTGCTGACCGCCGAGACCGCCTGGCGGCTGTTCATCGAGCGCGGCTACGACAACGTCACCGTCGCCGACATCTGCGCCGCCGCCGAGATCGCGCCGCGCACCTTCCACCGCTATTTCGCCGGCAAGGACGACGTGATCGCCGAGCCGGTGCGCTACATGGGCAGGGTGGTCGCCGAGCACGTCGACGCGGCGAACCCCGAGCTGTCCGACGTGGCGGTGCTCCGCGGCGCCATGCACGAGCTGGGCGTCTTCGTCGTCGCGCACACCCAGTGGCTCAGCGCGCTGCGCACGGTCATCCGGCAGTCGAGCCACCTGAGCGCCATCCACCTGGGCGTGCAGCCCGAGCAGGAGCAGGACCTTTCCGCGGCGCTGGCGGCACGGCACGCCGGGAGCGGCGAGCCCGGCTGGCGACAACGACTCCTCATTGCGTACGCCGTGGCAGCGTTCCGCATCTGGTACGACGACTATCTGCTCGGCGCGTTGACCGACCCGCTCGCCCGGCTGGACGAGATGGTGGCGACCATCGGGGCGACCGGGGCGTCCCGCCCGGACCTGGGAGGGTCTTCCGGGCGGGACTGATCCGGTCAGGCGGACAGGCGCTGCCCACCACTCAATGCGGTGCTGCTCGGGTTGACCGTGATGGTCAGGTTCGCGACGTAGCCGGCCGCGACACTGCCGGTCAGCGTGGCCATCTCCCGCGCGGCCAGGTCGTCACCGAACACCATGTCGCTGGACAGGCTGGTCCGGCGCATGTTGGCGGTGCTGCCGGTGTAGCCGTAGCTGCTGGCGTAGACCAGCTTCGACTCGGCCTCCGGGAGCGCGATCTGCGAGGTCTTACGGATCGGCCCGGCGCCGCTGGTCGCGTCGGACAGCGACGAGTAGACCTCGAAGTGGATGTGCGGCCACCGGCCGGTGTAGGCGGCGGGGTAGATGGTGGTGAAGGTGACCTTGCCGGTGGCGTCGGCCACCTGGATCCCGCGCAGGTAGTTCTGGGTGGTCGCGCCGGACGAGTAGAGCGAGTAGCGGCCGAGCTTGTCGCAGTGCCAGGCGTAGACCGCCGCCCCGGCCAGCGGAGCGCAGGCCAGGTTGTTGATGGTGAGCGAGAACTGCAGCAGGACGCCGGTCGCGACGGTGGTGGAGGTGCCGAACGACGAGCGGATGTCGCTGCGCACGATGCCGTTGAGCACGCGTACGTCGGGCCCGTTGGAGCCGTCGGCGGGGAACGGGCCGGCGGTCTCCGACTCGACCTCGGCGAGGCAGGCCGCCGCCGCGGCCTCGGCCTGGCCGCTCGAGCCGAGCAGCGCGCCGGCGCCCACGGCGAGCGCCCCCGCGCCGCCGAGGACGCCGAGCATCCGCCGCCGTGACATGGTGCCGAGGTCGAATGCCAGGCCCTTGTCGTGGACCTCGCGCACGTACGCGTCGTTGTCCTGCTCCGGTACTTGAGGCATGAACCTTTCCTCCTGCTCTCCGTGCTGCCGGACGGCCACCCGGGTGACCGCCCCTGGGGGACGAGGGAGAGCAGAACATTGAAGTCTATGAATGACCTGTGGTTGATCAGTCTGACCTCATATCGGATCGGTCATCACCTCCCGATGATTGTTCAAATCGTCAACAATCAATACGCTTAACGAACCGTAGGAAATGATGCCGGGAGGTTCGATGACCCAGCCCCACCTGTACCGCGTCTCGCATCTGGACGCTCTGGAGGCCGAGAGCATCTTCGTGTTGCGCGAGGTCATGGCCGAGTTCGAGCGCCCGGTGATGCTGTTCTCCGGCGGCAAGGACTCGATCGTCATGCTGCGGCTGGCGCAGAAGGCATTCGCCCCGGCCCGGGTGCCGTTTCCGGTGATGCATGTGGACACCGGGCACAATTTCCCGGAGGTTCTGGAATATCGCGACGCGCGCGTGACCGAACTGGGATTGAGCCTGGTTGTGGCGAGTGTGCAGGAGGCGATCGACGCCGGTCTGGTGCGCGAGTTGCCGGACGGGACGCGTAACCGGATCCAGACGCCGGTGCTGCTGGCGGCGGTGGAGAAGTACCGGTTCGACGCGCTGTTCGGCGGGGCGCGGCGGGATGAGGAGAAGGCGCGGGCGAAGGAGCGGATGTTCTCGTTCCGCGACGAGTTCGGTCAGTGGGATCCGAAGAACCAGCGCCCGGAGCTCTGGGGGCTCTACAACGGTAAGCATCACCCGGGTGAGTCGATCCGGGTGTTCCCGTTGTCGAACTGGACCGAGCTCGACGTGTGGCACTACATCGCGCGGGAGGACATCCCGCTGCCGAGCATCTACTACGCGCACGACCGCGAGGTCGTCGAGCGGGACGGGATGTTCTACGCCGTCAACGAGTTCATCCGGGTGCGCGACGGCGAGACGTCGTCGGTGCGCCGGGTCCGCTACCGCACGGTCGGCGACGCCTCGCAGACCGCGGCCGTCCTGTCCGATGCGGACACCGTGGAGAAGGTGATCGACGAGGTGGCCGCGACCCGGGTGACCGAGCGGGGAGCGACCCGCGGTGACGACCGGGTGTCCGAGGCGGCCATGGAGGACCGCAAGCGCGAGGGCTATTTCTAGGCGATCGACGGGACGGACAGCGGGGCATGCGGGCACCTATCATCGGCCGGCACCGATGCTCATCCCGCTCAGCGACTGAGCACCGTGGAGGCGGCGTGGAGAAGGTCGACTACGACGTACGGCTGCATGCCGTCTACGACGCCGGGCGGCGGATGTCGGCTGAGGCGACGCGGACGTGGATGGCGGCGTTCGCCCGGCACCTTCCGTCGCCCCGGCCGCTGACCTGGCTCGACCTGGGGTCGGGCTCCGGTCGGATGACGCCTTCGCTCGCAACGGCCTTCGGCGGGCCGGCCTTCGGGGTCGAACCGTCCGCTCGGATGCGTACCCAAGCAATTGCCCGCGCCGGACATCCTGCCGTGACCTATGTGGCCGGATCGGCCGAAGGCATTCCGTTGCCGGCGGCGTCGTGCGACGCCGCCCTGTTGTTCTTCGTCTGGCATCACGTGGCCGACCGCGCGGCCGCGGCCCGGGAGTTGCGGCGGGTCGTGAAGCCGGGCGGCAAGCTGTTCGTGCAGGTCAACTTCGCCGACCTGATGCCGGACGTCTGGTGGTTCCGAGCCGTGCCGGAGTGGCGAGAGGTCGACGCGGCGCTGCCCACTCTCGGTGACGGGCCGCAGAATGAGACGAGCACCCTGCTGGTCTTCGAAGCTTAGGGTTTGCGGCCGGCCTCGGTCACCGCGCCGGACATGCGGCGGACGATCTCGGCGGTACGGGCCAGCTCCTCGTCGGTGAACTCCGCGGCCGCCTCGTGCATGAGGACGCCCAGCGGGACGAAGAATGCCGAGGCGACCTTCATCGCGGTGTCGTTCATCTGCACCGTGACCCGGCGGCGGTCGTTCGGGTCGCGGTAGCGACGCACGTGGCCGACATTCTCCAGGCGGTCGACCAGGGCGGTGGCCGCCGCGGGGCTGAGCCGTAGCCGCTGGGCCAGCTCACCGACCGTGACCGGGTCGCCGGTCGAGGTGCCCTGGCTGATCCACATGATCGCGTTCATGTCGCTGCGGCCCATGTTGTGCGCGCGGGCGAAACCGTCGACGAAGACGTCGCTCTCGACGGTGAAGTTGCGCAGCGCGTCGATCAGGTCACCCATCACGGCGTGGCGTTGCGGTTCAGGTTGCGTGGGCACGGCCGTCATCCTATCGTTTCCATGACCGAAAAGTTCAGTCATCGAAATGTTGAGGATCTTTCCCATGCCCAAGCGTACGGTCGCCTGGCTCACCACCCGCCTCGGGGTCCTCACCGTCCTGTTCCTCACCGTCGTGCTCTCCGGCCTGGTTTTCGCGTTCTCGCCGGAGCAGCCGGCCAAGGGTCCGGCCGACGGTCTGCCCTCCGGTGCCCAGTCCACCCGGGTCACCGAGCTGGCCGGCCGCTTCGAGAGCGGTCGATCGCAGAGCGCCGTCGTCGTCCTCGAGCGAACGGACGGTGCGCTCACCGACGCCGATCTGACCGCGACCACCGGGCGGCTCGGCGGTCTCGGCACCGTCGGCAAGGCGGTCACCTCGGCGGACAAGCAGGCCGCCCTCATCGTCGTGCAGCTGGCCGACGGGCTCGACTCCGACGCGCAGCACGCCGTGGTCGATCGGATGCGGGCCGAGCTGCACGGCACCGCCCTGCCCGCCGGCCTGACCGTGCAGGTCACCGGTGGTGCCGCGATCGGCCGGGACATCTCGGCCGCGTTCGAGGGCGCCGACGTGACGCTGCTGATCGCCACCGCCGCGGTGGTGGCCGTGCTGCTGCTGATCACCTACCGCAGCCCGATCCTGTGGATCGTCCCGCTCACCGTGATCGGCCTCGCCGACCAGGTCGTCGCGAAGCTGCTGCCATGGGTCGCCCGGATCGTGGGGGAGCGCACCGACGCCTCGGTCTCCGGCATCGTCTCGGTGCTGGTCTTCGGGGCCGGCACCGACTACGCACTGTTGCTGATCTCCCGTTACCGGGAGGAGTTGCGCCGCACCGAGTCCCGGCGCGAGGCGATGACCAGGGCGTGGCGGGCCGCCGCCCCGGCGATCACGGCCAGCGCCGGCACCGTCGTCCTTGCTCTGCTCACCCTGCTCGCCGCGGTGCTCACCTCGAACCGGACGCTGGGTGTCTCGGCCGCCGTCGGCGTGCTCGTCGCGCTGCTGTTCGGGCTGTTCGTGCTGCCGGCCGCGGTGGTGGCGCTGCCGCGCGGCGTGTTCTGGCCGAAGGTGCCGGCGGTCGGCAGCGCCGACCCGACCGAGACCGGCTGGTGGTCGCGGGTGGCGCACGGCGTGGGCAAGCGGCCCGGTGCCGTCCTCGCGGTCGCCCTCGGCGTGCTGGTGATCTTCTCGGCCGGCCTGCTCAAGATGGATGTCGGGCTGTCGCAGACCGAGCAGTTCCGCACCAAGGTCGAGTCGATCGTCGCGCAGGAGGCCCTGGCCCGGCACTTCCCGGCCGGCGCCGCCCAGCCCGCGCAGGTGATCGTCGAAACTCCGCAGGCCGACCAGGCGCTCGGCACGCTGCGGGCGGTCGACGGCGTCGCCGCGGTGCTGCCCGGCGAGAAGTCGGTCGACGGCGCGCTGACCCAGTTCGCGGTGCAGCTCACCGACGATTCCGGGACGCCGGCCGCCGATCGCACGGTCAAGCGGCTCCGCGACGCCCTGCCGGCCGCGGAGGTCGGTGGTGCTCCCGCCGCCGATCTGGACAAGCGTGCGGCGAACCTGCGCGATGACCGGGTGGTGGTGCCGCTGATCCTGGCAGTGGTGCTGCTCGTCCTGCTCGCGCTGCTGCGCTCCCTCGCGGCGCCGCTCCTGCTGCTGGTCACCGTGGTGATCAGCTATGCGGCCAGCCTGGGCGCGGCGACCATGCTGCTCACCTACGGCTTCGACATGCCGGCGCTGGATACGAGCGTGCCGCTGCTGAGTTTCCTGTTCCTGGTGGCGCTCGGCGTCGACTACAACATCTTCCTGGTCACCCGGGCCCGGGACGAGGCGATCGAGCGGGGCGGCACCCGGGCCGGGATGCTGCGCGGGCTGGCCGCCACCGGTGGCGTGATCACCTCGGCCGGCATCCTGCTCGCCGCGGTGTTCGCCGTCCTCGGCGTGCTGCCGGTCATCGTGCTCACCCAGATCGGGGTGGTGGTCGGGGTCGGCGTGCTCGTCGACACCCTGTTGGTGCGGACCGTGGTGGTGCCGGCGCTGGCGCTGCTGATGGGGGAGCGGTTCTGGTGGCCGGCCCGTCCGGTGCGCGGCGGATCGGGCCCCACGCCCACCACGCCGGCCCCGAAGGAATCAGTAAACATCGATTAATGGGAACGGCGCCTTGACACGAGGCCATCGATCCTCCTGAATGGAAACACCGTTTCGGAGAGTGTTACAGATGACCTTTGGAGGGTCTCGTGTCACTGCGCCGTATCCTTTCCACCCTGCTCCTGTCCTCCGTCGCGCTGGTCGCCACCCCCACGGCCGGCAACGCGGCAGCCACCTGGACCAAGGCCAGCACCACGGTGAGCATCGCCTGCTCCTCGTCGTCGACGCTGAGCCAGGCCGCGAACTGGTATTTCCCGTCGACCGCGACCCCGAAGGCGCTCGTCTACCTGCAGCACGGCTTCTCCCGGTCGAACGCCAACATGGAGGCGCTGGCCGGTAAGTACGCGGACGCCGGCTTCCTGGTCTTCGTGCCGACCCTGCCGTCGTCGACGGCCTCGAACAACTGCGCGGTCAACAACACCGGCGACAACACGACGTTCCTCAACAACGTGGCCGCGCTGATCGGCGAGGCGACCGTCGCGACGAGCAGCCTCGCCAGGAGCTACACCACCGCCGCCGGTCTGGCCGGGCGCACCGGGCAGGCGATGCCGGCCACATACGTCATCGCCGGGCACTCGGCCGGTGGCGACGCGGTCAGCTACATCGCGAACCGGCTGCGGACGACCTGGCCGGCCGCGTTCGCGAACCTGAAGCTCGTGCAGCTGCTCGACCCGGTCCTCTCGCCGAAGGGCACCAACATGGCGACCGGCCTGGCCGGGCTGGCCACCACCAGCACGCCGATCTACGCGATCTCGTCCCCGCCCTACACCGCCAACGACCAGGCGAGCGGGACGACCGAGCTGCTCAAGGACGTCGACCGGCCGTTCCTGGGGGTGCGGCTGACCACCGGCTCGCACTGTGACGCCGAGGGTTCCAGCACCAACTTCCTGTGCACGCTGCTCGGCGGCTCGTCGAAGGCGGCCAACGTGACCGCGCTGCAGACCTTCGCGGTGAACTGGGCGACCGACGCGGTGGCCGGCAGCACGACCGCCACCTACTACCCGGGCGGCACCTATTACCAGGGCCTGCTGACGGCCGGCACCATCACGACGCTCAGCTGATGGCAACGCGTGCCTCCCTTCACCCTTGAAGGGAGGCACGGGCCTCGTCGAGGCCGATCACGTCGGCGTATTTGGCGTTCAGGTCGAACAGGTTGTGCTCGTGCGGGCCGCCCTCGCGGTCGGCGCAGGCCTCGCGCACCACGATCGGGCGGAAGCCGTGCTGCAGTGCGTCCAGCGCCGAGGCCCGCACGCAACCGCTCGTCGAATAGCCGCCGATGACCAGGGTGTCGATGCGGTGCGAGGCGAGCCAGGCGGCGAGCGAGGTGCCGGCGAACGCGCTCGCGTAGTGCTTCACCACGACCAGCTCGCCGGGCGCGGGGGCGAGCGGCGCGGTGAAGTCGCCGAGCGGGTTGCCGGCCGCGAAGACCTTGAGGGCCGGCACCTTGGCGGCGAACAGCGGCGCCTCGGAGCACGACTCGTCGGCGTAGCGCACGCTGGTCCAGACCACCGGGACGCCGTGCTCCCGCGCGGTTGCCGCCAGCTCGTGCATGGCTGCCGCCGCTGCCGCGCCGGACTTCAAATACAACGGCGAACCCTCTGCGGTGTACGCCGAGGCGGGGTCGACCAGGAGCACCGCCGGGCGCCAACCCCAGCCGAGTCGCCGCGCGAACCCGGCCGTCGCATAGTCGCGATCCAGATCGGACACTCTCAGATCACCCCCCGATCGTGGAGGGCCTTCTGTTCCGCGGTGGACAGGCCGAGCAGCTCGCCGTACACCTCGTCGTTGCTCGCACCGAGCGCCGGGCCCGCCCATTTCACCGCGCCCGGCGTCGCCGACAGGCGGGGTGCGACGTTCTGCATCGGCAGCGGGCCGAGCTCCGGGTGGTCGACCGTGACGACCGCCTCGCGGGCCCGCACGTGCGGGTCGGCCAGGATGTCCTCGGCGGTGTAGATGCCGCCGGCCGGCACCCCGGCCGCGTGCAGCAGCTCGAGCAGCTCGGCCGCGGGCAGCGTGACCGTCCAGGCGGCGACGATCTCGTCGAGCTCGGTCTGGTGCTCGCCGCGGGAACCGTGAGTGGCGTAGCGCGGGTCGTCGGCGAGCGACGGGCGGCCCATCGCCTCGGCGAGGCGGCGGAACACCGTGTCCTGGTTGGCGGCGATCAGCACGTCGGCGCCGTCGGCGGTCGGGTAGCCGTTGCTGGGCGCCACGTTGGGCAGGATCGCCCCGGTGCGCTCGCGGCGATAACCGGCGACCGCCCACTCCGGGATCAGCGACTCCATCATCGCCATCACCGCTTCGTAGATGGCCGAGTCGACGACCTGGCCGTGGCCGGTGCGCTCGCGGGCGTGCAGGGCGGCGAGCGTGCCATACGCCGCATACGTCGCGGCGAGCGAGTCGCCGATCGAGATGCCGCTGCGGGACGGCTGCCGGTCGGGCTCGCCGGTCACGTAGCGCAGGCCGCCCATCGCCTCGCCGATCGAGCCGAACCCGGCCCGCGGTGAGTAGGGCCCGGTCTGCCCGTAGCCGGTGACCCGGACCAGGACGAGCCGCGGGTTGATCTCGGACAGCGCTTCGTAGGACAGGCCCCACTTCTCCAGGGTGCCGGGCCGGAAGTTTTCCAGCAGCACGTCGGACTTCGCCACCAGGCGGCGGACCAGATCCTGGCCCTCGGCGGTGCGCAGGTTGCAGGTGACCGACTTCTTGTTGCGCGCGACGACCGGCCACCACAACGATTGGCCGTGCGGTTTCTCCCGCCCCCACTGCCGCATCGGGTCGCCCTTGCCCGGGTCCTCCAGCTTGATCACCTCGGCGCCGAAGTCGCCGAGGAGCTGCCCGCAGAACGGGCCGGCGAGAAGGGTGCCGGTTTCGATGACCCGGATGTCACTCAGAGCTGCCGTCACCCGGTTACCCTAGCGAAGGGAAACGGTGTTTCGCCAGTCGGAACGAGAGGGTGTGTGGATGGAAATCGTAGAGGTCGGGCCGCGTGACGGTCTACAGAACGAGAAGCGGGTCCTGCCCACCGGGACGAAGGTGGAATACGTGACCCGGGCCCTGTTCGCCGGCCTGCGCCGGATCGAGGTGGCCGCGTTCGCCCGGCCGGACCGGGTGCCGCAGATGGCCGACGCCGAGGAGGTGCTGCGCCGGGTGCCGCGGGTCGACGGGGTGCGTTACATCGCCCTGGTCCTCAACGGGCGCGGCCTCGACCGCGTCCTGGCCCTCGATCCGGCGGCCCGGCCGCATGAGATCAACTACGTGGTGGTGGCGAGCGACGAGTTCGCCCGGCGCAACCAGGGCATGGACACGATGACCTCGCTGGACGGCTTCCGGGCCGTCGCCGAGAAGGCCCGGGAGGCCGGGCTCGGCGTGACGCTCACCGTGGCGGCCGCCTTCGGCTGCCCGTTCACCGGCGAGGTCAAGCCCGATCGGGTCCGCGGCATCGTGGCGGCGGCCGGGCCGCTCGGCGAGCTGTGCCTGGCCGACACGATCGGGGTGGGCGTCCCCGTGCAGGTCGAGGAGCTTGCCGCCGGCGTCCGCGAGGCCGCCCCCGGCGTGCCGCTGCGGGCGCATTTCCACAACACCCGCAACACCGGGTATGCGAACGCGATCACCGCCGCCCGATTGGGTTTCGGGGCGCTCGACGCCAGCCTCGGCGGGATCGGCGGCTGCCCGTTCGCGCCGGCCGCCACCGGCAACATCGCCACCGAGGATCTGGCCTACCTGCTCAACCGTTCGGGCCTGGCCACCGGGGTCGCGGTGCAGCAGGCTGCGGAGACGGGCACGTGGATCGGAGCGGAGTTGGGCTTGACTTCGGTGCCTGCTCAGCTCGGCCGGGCGGGCGATTATCCCGGCAATCTCTCCTGACGGGCAGGCCTTGCGCCGGAATGGAAACGGTGTTTCCATTCTCGCATGTTGCGGTCCGGTGGAGCTGATCTGACGATCGCGGGTGGCATCCGGGAGTTCGGCCGGGCCACCCCGGGCATCGTCGCGGTGCGCGACGGCGACCGCTCGCTGACCTTCGCCGCCCTTGACGAGCGCTCGTCCCGCCTGGCCTCCGCGCTGCTCCAGCAAGGGCTGGCCACCGGTGACCGGGTCGCGCTGCTCTGCGGCAACCGCCTCGAATATCCGGAGATCGCGGCCGGTGTCGCCAAGGCCGGCCTGGTCCTGGTCCCGGTCAACCCGCGGCTGACCGCGCCCGAGGTCGACTTCATCCTGCGGCACTCGGGTGCCTGTGTGCTGATCACCGACGACGCCCTCGCCGGATCGGTGCCGCACTTCCCGGGTCCGGTGATCTGCATCGGCGGCAGTTCGCTGGGCCCGTCCTACGAAACGTGGCTCGCCACCGCGCCGGCCACCGATCCCTGGGTCGCGGTCGACGAGCGTGATCCGTTCTGCATCACCTACACGGCCGGCACCACCGGCGACCCCAAGGGCGTGCTGATCTCGCACCGGTCGCGCTGCCTGACCTTCTACGCCACCGCCCTCGAGTGGGGTCTCGGCCCGGGCCGGCGCACGATCGCGGTCGCGCCGATGTACCACGGGGCCGGCTTCGCGTTCGCCTACGCGGCCGTCTACTGCGGCGCCACGGTGAGCATGCTGCGCTCGTTCGACCCGCAGGGGTTGCTGGACCTGATCCAGCGGGAGCGGGCCCAGTCGGTCTTCCTCGTCCCGACGCACGCCCAGCTGATCCGGGCCGCCGTCGAGAAAGTGCCGGAGCTGCCCTCGCTCGACACTCTCTACTTCAACGCCGCCGCCCTGCCCAAGGTGCTCAAGGAGTGGGTGTTCGAGGCGTTCCCGGGGGCCGGGGTGCACGAGCTCTACGGCTCGACCGAGGCCGGCGTGGTAACCAACCTGCGCCCGCCGGACGCCCGCCGCAAGGCCGGCACGGTCGGCCACCCGTGGTTCGCCACCCAGGTCCGGATCGTCGGCCCCGGCGGGCAGCCGGTCGCGGCCGGCGAGCCCGGCGAGCTGTTCAGCCGCTCGCCCTATCTGATGAACGGCTACCACGACAACCCGACGGCGACCGCCGCCTGCATCACCGGCGACGGGTTCCTGACCTCCGGCGACATCGTGATCGCCGACGACGAGGGCTTCATCTCCATCGTCGACCGGGTGAAAGACGTGATCATCACGGGCGGGGTCAACGTCTATCCCCGCGACGTCGAGGAGGTCCTGCTCACCCACGGCGCGGTCGCCGAGGCCGCGGTGGTGGGCGAGCCCGACGACCGGTGGGGCGAGCGGGTGGTGGCCTACCTGGTCTGCCGGCAGCCGGTCGAGGCGGCCGTGCTCGACGCCCATCTGCGGGCCCGGCTGGCCGGTTACAAGGTGCCGAAGGAGTTCAAGGTCATCGCGGCGCTGCCCCGCAACGCCGCCGGCAAGGTGTTGAAACGCGAGCTGAGGAGTACGCCGTGAGGGCACACGTGGAACTCATCCACGAGGACGACTACATCTTCCACACCGGCGAGCTGCCGTCCGGCGAGGGCAAGATCCTGGAGCGGCGGCTGTCCACCGACGAGGAGGACGGCTCCTCCTCGCTGTCGCTGCACGCCATCGGTGACTGGGGCCGCAGCGCCGGCATCGCCCATGCCGACACCGAGTTCTACGTGGTCGAGGGCACGATGATCTACGGCGGCCAGGAGCTCGGGCCGGGCGGCTACGTCCAGGTGCCCAGGGGCACGGCGATGGACTGGGTGAGGTTCCGGGAGGGCGCGCGCATCCTGCACTGGCGCGAGTACGGCGATTGCGGCTTCGACCCGTACACGAACGTGGCCGAGGCGTCCGCGAAGGCGGCGCCGGAGTCGGGCGAGGGGGTGAGCGTGATCGACGCGAACCGGATGGAGTGGACCGAGGCGCAGTCGGTCGGGCCGCTCACCCCGCTCTACATCAAGCTGCTGCACCGCGACCCGAAGACCGGCTTCTACACCCGGCTGATCCGGGCCAGGAAGGGCTGGACCGACCACCGCCTGGCCCACCACCCGTGTTACGAGGAGTTCTACACGCTCGGCGGGAAGATGGCCTACAACTTCGGCGACATCGACGAGGGCACCTACTGCTTCCGCCCGGCCGGGGTGAAGCACGGCCACTTCATCGCCGAGACCGACATCGACTGGATCATCCGGTCGGACGGCGAGCTGACGAACTGGTACACGACCGACGAGTGGGTCAAGTGGGGTGGCCACGCCGAGAACTACGAGCACCACCACGCGCCGGTCATCTCGACCCTGCCGGTCCGGTCCCGCTCCCGTGGCGAGTGGTCCGGCGACGGCATGTGATGAGCCCCGGAGGCCGGCGGCGGTCGGTGCCGCCGGCCTCCGGTCTCCATCGTCAGACCATCCGGCTCGCGGCGAGGACGATCCAGGTCACCTCGGGGTGCACGATGTCGCTGTGCGCGCCGCTCGGGTCGCCGCCGCGGCGGACGATCTCGCTGCAGTCGATGTTGAGGACGCGGTTCTTCGCGAAGCGGTAGGTGGTGCCCGGGCCGGCCGGCTTGATGCCGTCCAGCACGGCGTCGGTGTTCTGTGCGCCGTCGGCGCCCATCCCGCCCCAGCGCCACAGCGCGCCGCGCGCCCCGGAGGTGTCGTCCCGGGCGGCCAGCGACGCGAGGGGGTAGAAGCGGCCGACCGCGTTGTCGTGGCTGGAGAAGCAGACGGTCACCGGGCCGTCGACCCGCCGGTGCTGGTCGCCGAGTGCGCCGTTGCGGCCGGCGTCGAACGGCAGCGGCTTGCAGAAGGCGAAGTGCGAGAACGCGCCCTGCAGCAGGGTCACCGACTTCACCTGCGGAGCCCCGATCGCGTATGAGACCAGGCGCGCGCCGAAGCTGTGCCCGATCAGGTGCACGCGCAGGCCGGCCGGCAGCCGGACCAGGAGCTTGCCGAGCCCGTTGCGGCCGACCACGCCGGCCCGGTTCTTCATCTCCCAGTAGGTGGCGCCGCGCAGCGCCTCCTTGGCCCCGTTGAGCAGGCCGCCCAGCCGGTCGCCGAGCCCGGCCTGACCGCCGCCGCCTCCGCCGAGCTGGACGCCGCTGTCGACCAGGGCGCTCCGGTAGCGGCCGAACAGGTCGTCGGCGCTCTCGTCGCTGAGCATCCGCGGACCGCCGGCCGGCTGAGGCGCCTCGCCGTCGTTCTCGGCCGTGCCGGCCAGCCGCGCGAACTCCTTGAGCGCGGCGTGGAAGTCGTCGAGGGCCGGCTGGGTGGCCGTGCCCCGCAGCAGCGCCGCCATCCGTTCGAGCGGGACCTTCGCGGCCGGGAAGAGCTCGAGCAGGTCGGCCAGGGTCTGCTCGTCGAGGGTGGCGTCGGCCACCACCGGTGCCTGGTGGCGCGGGGTGGCCGCCGCGACCCCGCCGCCGCCCGCCGCGGCGGCCGGGGTGAAGTCCGGGATGGGCTCGTCCGACCAGCGCTTGGACGGCCAGTAGACGCCGGCCAGCCCGACCGTCCGGCCGCCCGGGTCGGCGGCCAGCTGCCGGGCGAGCAGGCCGAAGAACGCGTCGTACAGCCGGCGGGCGGTGCCGCGTTCGTTGTTCCAGCCGTGCGTGAAGACGTACAGGTCGGTGAGGTTGCCGGTCTCGGCGAGCAGGGCGTCGGTGGTCCGGGTGTCCGGGTCGCCGTCGGCGTCGAAGACGAGATCCCAGAACGGTAAGCCGGCGATCGAGTCGGTCATGTCGAGCTCCGATCTTTCAGATGGATTGCCCGGTCAGATGGATTGCAGGGCCCGCATCAGGTCGAGCAGGCCGGCGCCCTGGAACTCGGGGCGGCGGCCCAGGTCGGTGGCGGAATCGACGAGGATCCGCTTGACCCGCTCGGGCTCTCCGATGAATTCGCGCCGCACCGACAGCAGGGCCGCGGCGGCCCCGGAGACGTGCGGCGCGGCCATGCTGGTGCCGGTGTCCTCCACGTAGACGGCCCGGTTCCGCGGGGCGGGCCGGCCACCGCCGACCACCGCGTCGAGGTTGACGCCGGCCGCGCACGAGGTGATCCGTTCACCCGGTGCCACCAGGTCGGGTTTGCCGCGGCCGTCCCCGGTCGGGCCCTTGGAGGAGAAGTACGACACCCCGTACAGGTGGGGTGCGCTGCGGTGGGTGGAACCGACGGTGATGGCCAGCTCGGCGTTGCCCGGGTCGTTGACGGTCATCCCGAAGCCGAACTTGCCGGGCGCCTCCATCGCCACGTTGAGGCTGCCGTAGCCGGAGTTGCCGGCCGCCACCACGACCACCACGCCCGAGCGCACCACCCGGTCGATCTCCTGGCACAGCGGGCTGCGGCCGCAGGCGAACCACTCCGGGTCGAACTCGTAGCCGACGCTGAGGTTGACCCCGTGGATCCGCATGCTGTCGACGCTGTCGCCGTTGACCTCGCGGACGTAGGCGAGCGCCTGGATGACCCGGTGCACCCGGTCGTCGATGGTGCCGCCGGGACCGACCGCCTTGAGGCTGACCAGCCGGGCCCGGGGCGCCATCCCGGCCAGCTGGGTGCAGTCGTCGATGGTGCGCGGGACCCGCAGCGGCGAGGTGGGGTTCGCCACGTTGTAGCGGCTCTCGGTGGCGTACACCTCGCGGCCCTTGGCGCCGGTCCGCCACGGTTCGATCGCGCCCGCGATGATCCCGGCGACGTGGGTGCCGTGCCCGGACGTGTCGTCGAAGGCGCCCCGGCGGGTGGGCTTGTCGGCGATCGGGAAGAACCGGTGCAGGCCCTTGACCGAGTCGTGGGTGAGCGTCTCGTAGTGGTCGAAGTGCGGGTGCGGGGCGATGCCGGTGTCGATGACCGCCCAGACGATGCCCTGGCCGTGCGCCTCGAACGCGCGCCGGGCCGCGTCGGCCTTGATGGTCACGCAGGACGTGTCGACGTGCGGGCGCACCGGGAAATCCGGCCACACGTGGTAGATGCTGCGCCGCGGCCAGGCGATCGGCACCGCGTCGGCGGCGACGAGCTGTTTGATCCGGGCCATGGTGAGCTCACCGGCGAGGTAACGCTCGGCGACCCGGATCGGCGCGGGGCCCTGGCCGGCGGTGACGGCCTTCCACAGCGCGGCGAGCCGGTCGAAGGCGTCGGCCACCCCGGTGGCGAACTGAAGGTTGATCTCCACCATCACCGGGACCGGGTCGTTCTCGCCGAGCTTGATCCCGGCGCGCTGCCAGGTGCCCGGATCGCGTAGCGGCGCCGAAATGACCCCGGCCACCACCGCCAGGTCCCGCTTCTCGGCCTTGTAGGGCTCGGCCGGCGGGGGTGTTCGCAGCCGTTCCTCGGCCTGGTCGGCCGCGGCCCGGCCGGCCGCGGTGACCGCGAAGGCGTTCCGGTCGACCAGGCCGGCGGCGCGCAGGGCGGTGATCGCCTCGGTGACCTGCTGCTGCCATTGCGGCACCCGGGCCAGGCCGAGGTAGCCGCGGTCGGTGTGCGTGAAGTGGTCGGCGAAGCGGAGGGCCACCTCGGTGGCGACCCGTTCGCCGGTTCGTTCGATGCCGTCCGCCAGCCGCCTGATGGCGACCAGCACACGGTCCTGCCAGGTCTCCGGAGTGGCCACCCGCCACCTCCCACGTCGAGTGAAGACGCTGGTCAGGATGGCCCTGGTGAACCCTCGATCACAGTCGGTTAACCGACTGCCTTCGCTCTAACGGGCGACGAAACTCCCGCGCGGCGTCCCGGTCACGCTCCCCTGTGCGTACGCGACCTGGCCGCGCAACACCGTGGCGATCGGCCAGCCGCGCACCTTGTGGCCCTCGAACGGGCAGTGATCCTGCCCCGACAGCAGCAGCTCGGCGGTGACCTCCTGCTCCAGGTCGGGGTCGACGACGGTGAGGTCGGCGTCGTAGCCGACCAGCAGGTTGCCCTTGCGCCCGTCGAGGCCGTAGGCGCGGGCCGGGTTGCCGGACACCAGCTCGGCGACGCGCGCGGGGGACAGGCCGCGCTTGTGCATGCCCTCGCTGATCAGGATCGGGTAGAGCAGGGCGGTGCCGCCGAAGCCGGGCAGCGCCGGCCACAGCTCGTCGCCCTTGTTCTCCTCCAGGCAGCAGGCGTGGTCGGAGGCGACCCAGCCGACCGAGCCGTCGAGCACGCCGGCCCAGAGTGCCTCGTTGTCGGCGGCCGAGCGGATCGGCGGGTTGACCTTGCCGCCCAGGCCTTTGCCACTCAGCCCGGCCTGGGCGTCGAGTTCTTCGTGGGTGAGGCAGAGGTGGTGCAGGGTCACCTCGAAGCGCATGTCGGTGCCCGGCATCGCGGCCCGGGCCTCCTTGGCGGCGGCGAGCGCCTCGCCGGAGGAGAGGTGCAGCAGGTTGACCGGGCAACCGGTGGCCCGGGCCAGGGTGGTGGCCTCGCCGATCGCCACCCGCTCGGTCAGCGGCGGACGCGCATCCGAGTAGGCCTTCAGCGTCTGCGGGTCGCCGGCCGCGCGGACCCGGTCGATGAACAGCCGCATCAGCTCGGCCTGCTCGCAGTGCAGGGAGAGCGAGACCCGGCGGTCGGTGGCGGCGTTGGCCGCCGCGACACCCTCCATCAGCTGGTAGAGGTGGCCCAGGTCGTACTCGTCGCTCATCGTGAAGGACTTGGCGTCGCGCGAGTCGGCCGAAAGGTTGAAACCCTTGTAGAACATGTAGTACTTGAAGCTGCTGATCCCTTGACCGTCGACCAGCGCCGGGATCTCCTTTACCTGCGCGGTGTCCATCGGCGCGAGGTGGAAGCCGTAGTCGGTCCACGCCCGGCCGGCCACCGCGGCCAGCACCTCGGGCAGGATCTCGCCGTAGGGGCCGGTCTTGTTCAGGTAGTGCTGGCCGGTGCGGAAGTAGGAGAGGACGGTGGTGGCCCCGCCGACCAGGGACGACCGGGTCTCCTCGGCCGCGTCGACCTCGAGCGGGCGATAGATCCCCAGGTGGTAGTGGGCGTCCACGGCGCCCGGGAAGACCAGCTTGCCGGTCGCGTCGATGACCTCGTCGGCGTCGGCCGCCGGGATGTCGTCGGCGATCGCGGCGACCTTTCCGTCGCGGGTCGCCAGGTCTGCCCGGATCGTGCCCAGGTAGGGCAGCACCAGGGTGCCGCCGCGGACGAGCAGTTCGTATCGGCTCATGCCGGACCTCCCGAGTGTTTCGCACAATGTAACGGGGTTTCCGTCAACGGAACAGGCCGGTTACTGTGTCGCCATGCCCAGTGCTCTCGACGGCGTGCGGGTCATCGACGCCGCCACCCTCTTCGCCGGACCGCTCGCCGCCACCGTGCTCGGTGACTACGGCGCCGAGGTGATCAAGGTCGAGCACCCGGGCAAGGGCGACCCGGCCCGCGGCCACGGCCCGGCCAAGGACGGCGTGCCGCTGTGGTGGACGATGCTGGGCCGCAACAAGCGGACCGTGACGCTCGACCTGAAGAGGGCCGCCCCGGTGTTCCGCCGGCTGCTGGCCTCGGCCGACGTGCTGATCGAAAACTTCCGGCCCGGCACCCTGGAGCGCTGGGGTCTCTCTCCCGAGGTGCTCCATGCGGAGAACCCCGGCCTGGTCATCGCGCGGGTCACCACGTACGGGCAGTTCGGGCCCTACTCGTCCCGGCCGGGCTTCGGCACCCTGGCCGAGGCGATGAGCGGCTTCGCGGCCATCACCGGCGCGCCCGACGGGCCGCCGACCCTGCCGCCGTTCGGGCTGGCCGACGGCATCGCGGCGCTCACCTGCGCGCAGGCCGTGATGACCGCGCTCTACCACCGCGACGTGCACGGCGGCGGCGGGCAGGTGATCGACCTGGCCATCGTCGAGCCGATGCTGACCGTGCTCGGCATGCAGGCGATGGTCTACGACCAGCTCGGCATCGTGCAGCAGCGCACCGGCAACCGGTCGGTCAACAACGCCCCCCGCAACACCTACCGGACCGCCGACGGTCGGTGGGTGGCCGTCTCGACCAGCGCGCAGGCCATCGCCGAGCGGGTGATGCGCCTGGTCGGCCGGCCGTCACTGATCGACGAACCGTGGTTCGCGACCGGGGTGGGCCGGGCCGCGCACGCCGACGAGCTCGACGAGGCGGTCGGCTCCTGGATCGCCGGGCGCGATCTGGCGACCGTCCGCAAGGCGTTCGACGACGCGCAGGCCGCGGTCGCGCCGATCTACGACATCGCCGACGTGTTCACCGACCCGCAGTTCATCGCGCGCGACGCGGTGACCACGGCCGGCGACCCGACGCTCGGGCCGGTGCGCATGCCCGGCCCGCTCTACCGGATGTCGAGCACCCCCGGCCGGATCGACTGGACCGGCCGGGCCCTCGGCGCCGACACCGACGAGGTGCTCGCCGCTCTCGGCTACGACGAGGACGCGCGGGCCGCACTGCGGGCCGAAGGAGCCATCTGAGTGAAAGTTTTCGATCTCGCGCAGCCGATGCGCCGGGGCATGCCGCAGTCGCCGAACCATCCGGCCTACCAGCACGCCCTCGTCCGCCGGCACGGCGACCAGGTGCGCCCGGGCGGCGGCTCGGCGGCCAACGACATCCTGGTCACCGGCGTCCACGTGGGCACGCACGTGGACGCGCTCGCGCACGTGTCGCAGGACGGTCTGCTGCACGGCGGGGTGGTGGCGGCCGACGTGCAGTCCGACGCCGGGTTCGCCCGGCTCGGCATCGACGAGTTCCCGCCGTTCGCCGGCCGGGGTGTGTTCCTCGACGTGGCCGCGGTGCACGGCGTCCCGGTGCTGCCGCCGGGCTACGCGGTGACGGCCGCCGATCTCGACGCGGCCGCCGGCGACCTCGGGATCAACCCCGGCGACGCGGTGCTGGTCGGCACCGGCTGGTCGCGCCTGTTCGCCGACGGCGCGGCCTTCCTCGGCGCGCGGTCCGGGGTGCCCGGCGTGGGCGAGGAGGCAGCGCAATGGCTCGTCGAGAAACGGGTCGCGGTGACCGGCGGGGAGACCATCGCGTACGAGGTGATCCCGCCCGGCGCCGGCCACCGGTCGCTTCCGGTGCACCGGATCCTGCTCGTCGAGGCCGGGATCAACATCGTCGAGACCATGCTGCTCGCCGAGCTGGCCGACGCCGGGGTCAAGGAGTTCCAGTTCGTCCTGGCCCCGCTCAAACTGGTCGGCGCCACCGGCTCGCCGGTCCGGCCGCTGGCGGTCGTGCCATGACCCTCGCGGCGTCCCTCGGCGAGTTCGCGGCCGGGGTCGACCCGCCGCGCGCGGTCCGCGACGACGTGCCCCGGCGCATCCTCGACGTGCTCGGCAACGCGCTCGCGGCGTACGCCGAGCCCGGCGCCGACGCCGCACCGGCCGCCTTCCGGACCATGCGCCGCTGGGGCGGCGTGCCCGAGTCGACCGTGCTCGGCTGGGGCGTGCGGCTGCCCGCGCCGAGCGCCGCCCTGGTCAACGGCGTGCTCGCGCACTCTCTCGACTACGACGACACCCACCTGCCCTCGGTGCTGCATCCGAGCGCCTCGGTGGTCCCGGCCGCCCTGGCCGTGGCCGAGGCCGGTGCGCCCGGCGACGTGGTCGCGGCCATCGCGGCCGGCATCGAGGTGACCAACCGGCTCGGCATGGGCGGCGTCGCCGAGGGGGTCAACCTCTACTTCGAGCGCGGCCAGCACGCCACCTCGATCTGCGGGACGATCGGCGCGGCGGTGGCCTGCGCCCGGCTCTACGGGCTGTCCGCCGACCGGATCGCCGACGCCATCGGGATCGCCGCCTCGATGGGCGCCGGGGTGCTCGAGGCCAACCGCACCGGCGGCTCGATCAAGCGGGCGCACTGCGGCTGGGCCGCGCACGCCGGGGTGGTCGCGGCCACCCTGGCCGCCGAAGGGCTGACCGGGCCGCCGACCGTGCTGGAGGGGCGCTTCGGGTTCTTCGCGGCGCACACCGGCACGCTCGACGCCGCGGCCGTCACCGACGGGCTGGGGGAGCGGTGGGAGCTGCTGCGTACGGTCTACAAGCCATATCCCGCCAACCACTTCACCCACCCCGGGATCGACTGCGCGCTCGCGCTGCGCGCCCGGGGCGTCCGAATATCCGACGTGGACAGCATCGAGCTCGGGGTGGCCGAGCCGGTGCTGCGCACGATCGCCGAGCCGGCGGCGGAGAAGGCGCATCCGCGCAGCGGCTACCACGCGAAGTTCTCCGGGCCGTACACCGTGGCCATCGCGCTGACCGGCGGCGGCGGTCTCGGCGTGGGCCTGGACGACTTCGCCGCGCTCGATCCGGCCCGGCTCGAGCTGGCCGCCAGGGTGCGGGTGGTGGCCGACCCGGCCGCGACCGCGGCGTTCCCGCGGGCGTTCGCCGCCGTCCTGCGGATTCGCCTGCGCAGCGGCGAAACCGTGGAACACCGCGTGGCCGGTTCGCGCGGCGGCCCGGAGAACCCGCTCTCCGCCGACGAGGTGGCCGCGAAGTTCGCCGCCAACGCCGCCCGGGCGCTCCCGGCCGAGGAGGTCGCCGCGCTGTCCAAGGTGGCCTTCCGGCTCGGCGAGGGCGGCACTGTGTCCGACCTGTTTCCGAGCTGACGCGAATCGGCTCCGGTTGTGGAAACGGTGTATCGCAGGGCGAGATGCGGCCGTCCGGAGTCTTGACATTCCCTGGTGGGAAGGACTTTATTGGGACCACGCAGATGGAAAACGCTGTTTCCCTGATGGAAACGGGAGGGGAGACCCGGATGCGTACCGCGCGCTAGTCGCACCTTCCGCCGGAGCCTCGGCGGCCGGTGCACCCACCTGACAGAGGGGACGCGGCACCACATGAAACACACCGCTCGCAAGGCCCTGACGGCGCTGGCCGCCGCCGGCCTCTCCGCGGCCACGGCGCTCGTCGCCGTCGCCGCGGGAGCCGGCCCGGCCGCCGCCTACGGGCCGACCAATGTCTCCCTCGGTTGCCGGTTGTATTTCGGCAACGCCGGCACCGGCACCTCGCCCACGACGTGGGCCGACACGTTCACCCTGACCCAGACGCCGGCCTCGCCGACGCCCGGGCAGACGGTGACCGTGTCGCTGACCGCCGCCATCGGCCCCACCAACGGCCCGGCCCCGCTCAACCCGGGTGACGTCCCTGTCAAGATCACCGTCAAGATCGCGGGCAACCAGTCCGGGACCGTGACGCTCAACCAGGCGGCCTACCCGGCCGTCGCCAAGGACCCGGCGGTCGCCCTCGGCGGGTTCACCGCCACCGGCACCTTCGTGGCCGGGGCGGCGGGCGCCGGCACGCTGACCGTCAGCCAGGTCAACTTCGCCAACGTCTCGGCCGCGACCTATTGCTCGGCCGAGGGCGACCGCGACCAGAAGCTGTCCCCGGTCGACACCCCGATCGTGCAGAGCTTCGCGGTCTTCGACGGCGGCGCCTCGATCACGTCGGTCACCGGCCAGACGGTCACGGGTTACGCCCGGGCCGGCAACACCATCAACTACTCGGTCACCGGTCTGGCCGCCAACGCGACGCTCACGGCGTCGCTGAAGGACAGCACCGGTGGCGGTACGGCACAGGGCAGCGGGACCGGCACGACCGGTGCCACCGGCGCCGGCACCGGCACGCTCGCCGTTCCGGCCGGGGCCACCGCGGGCAGCCGCACGGTCTCGATCACCGACGGCACCAACACCGTGACCGTACCCATCACGATCCTCGGCACCCGGGCCATCACCATCACCCCCACCGGTGGCGGCGCCGGCACGGCCATCACGGTCACCGGCACCAACTGGGATCCCGGAAGCGTCGTCACGATCGGCGGCTACAAGGCGTCCACCGGCGGGCAGCCGCCGGCCACCTCGGACCCGGCGGTCACCGCCACCGCCTCGGCAACGGGCGGTTTCACCGCGGCGTTCACGGTCAGCGACCCGGCCACCGTCTACATCGGTGCCGCCGTCGGCATTTCGTTCGCCCTGGCCACCTGGGCCGCTTCGGCCGATTCCTGCGTGGCCGGCACGACCGGGTGCAAGACCACCTATCAACTGTCCGAAACGGTCACCGGCGGCTCGCTCTCGATGTCTCGCGGCACCGGCAGCAGCACCATCACGTTCAGCGGTGTCACCCTCAACGGCTCGCCGCAGTCGGCGACCGGCACCCTGCCCGCGATCAACGTGACCGACAACCGGGGCAGCACGTTCGGCTGGAGCCTCACCGGCACGGTCACCGACTTCACCGGTGTCCCGTCCGGCTCCATCGGAAAGGCCGCCCTGACCTGGACCCCGTCCTGCACCGAGCACACCGGGGTGACGACCAACGCGGTTACCGCGGTGGCCGGGGCCGCGGGTGCGGTGGACGGCGCCACGCTCTGCTCGGCGCCGACCGCGACCACCGGCACCGGCGGTTCGTTCGACGCGTCGGCCGGGCTGTCCCTCGCGGTGCCGGCAAACCAGCTGGCAGGCGCGTATTCGGCAACGCTCACCGTCACGTTGAGCTGAGCCCCTTTTGACGGTGGGGGCGGGCCCGCCCGTCCCCACCAACTCGGACAGGAAGGACAGGCCGATGCGGTTACGCGCACTCGCCGCGTGGTGTGTCGTCGCGACGTTCGCGCTGCCCGCCGCGCCGGCCACGGCCGCCGGGAACGGCGAATGGGCGGTCACCCCCACCCCGGCCAAGAACCCCGGCCCCACCCCGCGGGTCTACTTCTTCCTCGACGCCGGCGCCGGGCAGACCGTCAAGGAGTCGGTGCGGGTCGCCAACCTCGGCAAGAGCCCCAAGTCGTTCTACGTCTACGGCGCCGACGCCTACAACACCACCCGCGACGGCGGCTTCGCGCTGCGCACCCGCGACGAGACCCAGAACGACCTCGGCACCTGGGTGAAGGTGGCGGCCACCCGGGTGACCGTGCCCGCCGAGACCCAGGCCGACATCCCGTTCACCATCACGGTGCCGAAGAACGCGACGCCCGGCGACCACGTCGGCGGCATCGTCGCCATGGAGGCCGAGGCCGGCGTGACCGGCGAGGCCGAGGGCGCCACCGTGCAGATCCAGCGGGCCGTCGCCGCCCGGGTCTACCTTCGGGTGCCCGGCACCGTCGTGCCCGGCCTCGCGGTGCCGTCGGTGAAGCTCGACCTTGATGCTCCGCTGCTGCCCACCGGGGCGCGCGGAGCCCTCGACTACCGGATCGCCAACGTCGGCAACGTGCACCTGGTGCCGGCCACCACGGTCAAGGCCACCGGCCTGTTCGGCCACCACGTCGAGCTGGCCGGCAGCCGGCCGACCGGCGACTTCGTGCCCGGCGCCGAGGGTAACTTCGCGATGAAAGCCAGCGGCGTCTGGCCGATCGACATCGTCTCCGCGTCGGTCACCGTCCGCGCCGACGGCGGCGTCTACGCCAAGCGCACCGACCGCACGTTCGTCCTCTCCTGGACCGCCCTGCTGATCCCGGTCGCGCTCGGCGTGGCCGCCTGGTGGGTCCTGACTCGCCGGAAGCGCAGCCGCACGCTGCGGGCGCGGGGCCTGGTGGCCGGATGAAGAGGCCCGCCTTCCTGGCCGTCACGGTGCTGATCGTGCTGGTCACGACCGCCCCCGCGGCCCAGGCCGGCAGTCTGACCGCGAAGCTCTCGGTGGACGAGGGCAAGGTCGGCGACACCGTCCGGGTGACCGGTTCCAGCTGGCCCGGCGGGCAGCTCGTGCAGTTGGTCACCTGCGGCGAGGGCGGCCTCACCGGCTCGGTGGCCTGCGACAACCGGGCCGCCCTGGCCACCCCGGTGCGCCCCGACGGCACGTTCCTGGTCGACCTGCAGATCGGCGAGCCGCCCAAGGCCTGCCCGTGCGTCGTGCACATCGGGCTGGTGCAGGGCATCGACGACTCGTCGGTCAACCTGCCGCTGACCATCACCGGGCACGCGGTCGGCGCACTGCCGAAGGCAACCGCCGCGCCGCGCACCCTGGAGTTCCAGGACGGCCGGCTCGGCGGTGGTTCGTGGACGGCCTGGTTCGGCGCGCCCGACCACCTGAGGCTGACCTACACGGTGCGCAACCCGTCGGCCGCGACGCTCACCAACGGCACGCTCAGCGCCCGGATGGCCGGCGACGGCACCGACGACATCTACTACCAGGCCCCGGTCACCGACCTCGGGCCCGGGCAGAGCCGCACCTTCACCGTCCCGGTCGACATCCCGCTGTTCGCCTTCGGCCGCTACGCCGTGACCGTCGACATCGGTGGCCTCGCCGTCGCCCGCGCGCACCACGAGGCGTACCCCTGGGGCCTGTTTGCTCTCAATGCCGCCGGGCTGGCCCTGATCCTCTGGGGTGTGCTGCGCCGGCTGCGCAGGCGGCGGAAGTTCAACGAGCTCAGCGCGGCCGAAGCGGTGCTCCCGGCGGTGGTGCGGCTCGGCGGGCTGGGCGCGTTCCTGGTCTTCGACGACGCGCCGATGGCCGGGCGGCTGCGCCGGCACGCCGGTGGCTCGCTGAGCACCGACGGCCTGCGCACGCTGATCGGCACCGGCACCGGCGCGCCCCGCGGTGGTGACTCGGTGCTCGACCTCGACGCCCTCGGGCACGTGCTGGCCCGCCGTTATCCGCCCGGCCCGACGCTGCAGGACACGCTTCTGGAAGGGAAACACCCATGACCACCAAGGCCGACTGGCCGCTGCTGGCCCGGGCCGGCGCCGTGCTGGTGGCGTGCGTGCTCGCCTACACCAGTTGCGGTGCGCTGATGCCCGGCGCCTCGTCGGCGGTCAACCAGGGCGTCGCAGGCGGCGCGGTGAAGGTCGTCTTCATCGGCACCGACCTGACCAAGACCGCGTCGCTGACCGGCTTCAAGAATCCCGACGTGGGCAGCCCGGCGGCGCAGGTGACGGCGCTGGCGAAATACATCAACGCGAACGGTGGCATCGCCGGGCGCAGGCTGGACGCCGTCTACGAGGAGTACGAGGCGAGCGCCGACTCGCCGTCCGCCGAGACCACGCTGTGCAGCAAGATCACCCAGGACGACAAGGCGTTCGCGGTGATCCTGACCGGGCAGCTGCAGTCCAACGCGCGCCCCTGTTACGCCCAGCGCAAGACCCTGATGCTGGACGCCACCCTGATCGCCGACGACCGCTCCACGTTCGCGGCGCTCTCGCCCTACCTGTGGACGGCGTCCTTCCCCGAGTACGACGCGTTCGCGACGTCTTTTCTGGCCGTACTCAAGCGGGAGGGGTTTTTCGAAGGCCGTAAGCAGGCCGGGGTGGTCGCCGCCGACACCCCCGCCAACCGGGCGGTCTACGCGAAGAGCGTGACGCCCGCGCTGGCGGCGGCCGGCGTGACCGGCACGGTCAACTGGATCGACACCACCGACCTCGGCACCCTCAACACCGGGCTCAGCCAGGCCGCCGTCAACTTCCGCGGCAAGAAGATCGACCGGGTGTTCTTCTTCGGCGGCGCCCGGATCGCGCCGTTCTTCATGACCTCGGCGGTCGCCCAGAACTTCACCGCCCGCTACGGCATCTCCACCTTCGACAGCCCCAGCTTCATGGTGGCCAACCCGGACACCATCCCGCCGGCCGCGCTCAAGGGCATGGTCGGGGTCGGTTTCGCCCCCGGCTACGACGTGCCGGACAGCCAGCTCCCCTTCCCGTCCACCGCCGCCGAGAAAAACTGCCTCGGCATCTACTCCGCGGCCGGCATCACCTTCAAGGCGCGGGAGAACGCCCGGGTCGCCTTCACCTACTGCGACGCGGCGCTGCTGCTGCAGACCGCGGCCAAGGACCTTCCCGACCTGACCGCCGACGCCTGGGGCCGGGCCGCCCAGGCCCTCGGCACGTCGTTCGCCACGGCCACCGGATTCGGCGGCTCCCTGCAGGCCGGCGGGAACGCCGCCGCCAGCGGCTACCGGGTCCTGAAGTTCAGCGACGCCTGCTCCTGCTTCACCTACTCCGGCGAGGTGACCCCCCTTGGCGAGTGAGCCGGTTCTCGAGGTGGCCGGCCTGTCCGGCGGCTACGGCACCATCCAGGTCCTCTTCGGCATCGACCTCACCGTCGGGCCCGGCGAGACGGTCGCGCTGTGCGGCCCGAACGGCGTCGGCAAATCCACCCTGGTCCGGATGATCGCCGGCCTGACCCGGCCGTCGACCGGCCGGATCACGTTGCACGGCAACGACATCACCGCGGTGCCGGCGGCCCGGCGGCCCCGGCTCGGCATGTCCACCGTCATCGGGCAGCAGGCCTTCGGCACCCTGTCGGTGCGCGACAACCTGCGCATGCACGCCTACCCGAACGGCCGGGACGAGGAGAAGGCGCACACCGCGGTCGACGGCGCCCTCGCCGTCTTCCCCCGGCTCGCGGCCCGGGCCGACCAGCCGGCCTCGACCCTCTCCGGCGGGGAACGGCAGATGCTCGTCCTCGCCAAGACCTTGATCCAGAGGCCGTCGCTGCTGGTCATCGACGAGTTCTCGCTCGGCCTCGCCCCGGTCGTCGTGGGCGGCCTGCTCGAGTTGGTCCGCCGACTCGCCGCGGTCGGGGTGGCCACCCTGGTCATCGAGCAGTCGGTGAACGTCGCCATGTCGATCGCCGACCGGCTGCTCTTCATGGAACACGGCACGATCATCGCCGAGCACACCCCCGACGAACTGCGGGCCGCCCCCGACCTGGCGAGGCGTCTCGTGCTGGGCGGGCACGCCGCATGATGGGCTACGACTTCGGCCTCGACCGCATCGCCGTCGGCCTGTTCACCGGCCTCACCTACGGCCTGCTCGCCATCGGCCTGGTGCTGGTCTACCGGTCCAGCCGGTTCGTCAACTTCGCGCATGGCGCCATCGGCGTCTTCGGCGCGGCCGTCCTTGCCCGGTTCGCCGGCGGCCTCACCTACTGGGTGGCGTTCCCCCTCGCCATCGCGGTCGCCGGCGGCCTCGGCGCGCTCACCGAAGCCACCGTCGTTCGCCGCCTCTACCGGCGCCCGCGCGTCATCGGCATGATCGCCACCCTCGGGTTGTCGCAGTTCATCCTGGTGCTGGCGCTGATCGTCGACCGGTCCAGCTTCTCCGGCACCGCCTACCCGAAACCGCCCGGCCTGCCGTCCTTCCACATCGGCACCACGACGGTCGGTTCCTCGCTGACCGGCATGCTGGTGCTCACCCCCGTACTCCTGATCGCCCTCGCCCTTTTCCTGCGCCGCACCCGGTTCGGCATCGGCATCCGGGCCGCCGCCGACCATCCCGACGCGGCCTCCGTCAACGGTGTCGCCGCCCCCCGGATGGCCAGCCTGACCTGGGGCATCGCCGGTGCGGTCGCCGCCTTCTCGGCCATCCTCCTCACCCCTACCCAGGGCGTGCAGTCGATCGACTCGCTCGGCCCCGAGTTGCTGCTGCGCGGCCTGGCCGGCGCGGTCATCGCCCGGATGGCGTCGCTGCCGATAGCGTTCGCGGTGTCGCTGGGCGTCGGCGTCCTCGAACAGATCCTGCTGTCCCGACAGACCGCCGGCTTCGTCGACGTCGTCCTCGGCGCGGCCATCCTCATCGCCCTGCTCCGCCAGCGCCAGGCCGGCCGCCGCGGCGAGGAAACACCGGCCTGGCGGCGGCCATCGGCCGGGGTTGCGGACCCGTGGGCCCGCATCGGCCTGGGATTATTGGTCACCGTCGGCATCACGCTTGCGTACGTCGTGAGCAACGCGACCGCCTCCGTCCTCACCGAGGTCTGCGGCTTCGCCCTGGTCGGCCTCTCGGTCATCCTCGTCACCGGGGTCGCCGGCGAGTTGTCGCTGGGCCAGTTCGCCTTCGCCGGCATCGCCGCCGCCGTGTCGGTGCGGGTCGCGTCGTCGACCGGCAACATGTTCCTCGGCGTCGTCGCCGGCTGCGCGGCCGGCGCGGTCTCCGCGGCCCTGGTCGGCCTACCCGCCCTGCGCCTGCGCGGGGTGGCTCTCGGCGTCACCACCCTGGCCTTCGCCCTGGCCACCAGCGGCTGGCTGCTCCGCCAGCCGTGGCTGCTCGGCGACGGCCTCGACACGCCCTATCCGGTCTGGCACGGCTACGTGGTCAGCGTCGCCGCCGACTACTACCTGTTCGCGCTGATGCTCCTGGCGATCGGCTGGTGGGTGACGAGCCGCCTGCGCAACGGCGGCTTCGGCCGGCTGCTGCTGGCCCTCCGCGACAACGAGGAGGCGGGCAGGGCCCTCACGATCGCCGCCCCGATGCGCAAGCTCCAGGCGTACGCGGTCTGCGGCGCCCTGGCCGGCCTCGGCGGCGTGGTGATCGGTTTCAGCCAGTCACAACTGAGCGTCAACAGCTTCCCGGCCTCGGCCAGCATCGACGCGGTCGCCATCGCGGTGGTCGGCGGCATGGCCCGCAACAGCGGCGCCCTGCTCGGCTCCGCCGTGATCGTCGGCCTGCCCGCCCTGGTCCCGCTCGGCATCCCCGGCCAGGCCGCCCTGACCTTGGGGTGGCTGCTGGTGGTCCTGCTACTTCCCGACGGCTTGGGCGGCCTGCTGGCCACCCTGCGGCAGCGAATCCCCCTGCACCTGCCGCGGGCCGGAAGAGGTGGCCCCGGCGAGCCCGCCAGCCCACCGGGGCCACCATCCACCCAGCCTCCCACCGCGGCTCTCGCCGAAGCCCCCGACACGGAAGCCCTCGACGCTGAGGCGGCCTTCGCCGCTTTCATGGCGGGCAACGGCCGCGCCTCAGCCGGCGTTGCGGCCGACGGCGGCATCACCGCGGCGGCGACCGCTGCGAGCAGCCTGGGCACGGCGAGCACTTTCGACCCCGGCCCCGACCCCGGCCCCGGCCCCGGCGCCGACGGCGGTGGCGTCGGGGACGGCGGCGCGACGTCCGTACTCAAGGAGGAAGCGGATGGGGATTCGCCTGCCTTGACCGGCTCGGGGTTTGGGGATTCCGGGGGCGGGCGGGCGCGCGGGTGGGGGAGTGGGCAGCTACCGGCTCGGCCTCTTGTGCTTGATCGGGATGGGCGGCCGCTGTTGCAGGTCGTGGGGGTTCGGCGGGCGTTTGGTGGGGTTCGGGCTGTTGACGAGGCCACGTTTGCTGTTGCCGAAGGGGAGATCGTCGGGATCATCGGGCCGAACGGGGCCGGGAAGACCACGCTCTTCGAGATTCTGGCCGGGTTTACCTCGGCTCATGGTGGGGCCGTCTACTACCGCGGGCGGGCGGTCACCCGGTGGGCGCCCGAACGGCGGGCTCGGCATGGGCTTGTTCGGTCGTTTCAGGATGCCCGGCTCTTTCCGGCCATGACCGTGCGGGAAGCCGTGATGGTTGCGGCCGAAGCCGGGTCGCCGGCCCGGATCGCCGCCGACGTGCTCGGGCATGCCGCCGCCGAAGCCGGCAAAGCCGCCCGGGCCGACCGGGCGCTGCGCACGATGGGCCTCGACGAGCACGCCGAACGGGCGGTGGGGGAACTGTCCACCGGCACCCGGCGGATCGTCGAGCTCTGCTGCCTGCTCACCCTCGAACCGCGGCTGATGCTGCTCGACGAACCCTCCTCCGGCCTCACCCAGGCCGACGGGGCCGCGCTCGGCGATCTGCTGCTGCGGGTTCGGGCCGAGCTCGGCACCACCGTGCTGGTGATCGAGCACGATCTGCCGTTGCTGTCCCGCGTCGCCGACCGGCTCATCGCGATGGACGCCGGCCGGGTGATCGCCGACGGCACCCCGGACGAGGTGCGCGCCCACCCCGCAGTCGTTCTGTCCTACCTCGGCACCGATGAGGCTGCCGTGGCCCGGTCCGGAATGCCGGCCGGTTGACCCCATGGAGGATCCGATGGCTCGTACATCCGTCACCCGCCGGCTGGCCGCCTCGGCCGCCGCCGGCCTCGCCCTGGCCACCACCGTGGTGCTGGTGGACAGCTCACCGGCGTTCGCCGCGCCCACCCTGCACGTCTCCAAGACCAGCGGGCTCACCAACGGCCAGCAGATCACCGTGTACGGCACCGGCTTCACCGCCGGCCTGCAGTCGATCGCGCTCGGCCAGTGCATCAAGGACCCGGCCGGGCCGACCGACTGCAACCTGTCCGGCGGTGCGGCGTTCGTCAACGCCGACGCCGGCGGCAAGACGCCGACGCTGACCCTGAAGCTGGCGACCACGTTCAGCGGCCACACCTGCGGCACCAGCGGTTGCGTGATCGCCGCCCAGATCCTGCCGTCCACCGCCACCCCCGAGGTGGTCGAGGCGAACAAGGCGCAGGTGGCCATCACCTTCAGCAGCGGTGGCACGACCACCACCGCACCGACCAAGACGTCGACCAAGACCGCCACCGCCACCGCGACCGCGACCGCGACGAAGTCGACCTCGGCGACCGCGGGCGGCGGCGGAACGACCTCGACGACCACCGCCGGTTCGGCCGCGCTGCCGGCCACCGGGCCCGGCCTGGAGTGGGCCACCATGCTGATGATCGGGGGCGCGCTGCTGCTGCCGGGCCTGGGCCTGATCGCGATGCTCCCGGCGCGCCGCCGCCGGATCGCCCAGCTGCGTTGACCGGATTGCCCAGCTGCACTGGCGGATTGCCCGGCGCCGGATCGGGTGGCGGGCCGGGCCGGGAATGCGGCTGCGCTGGCGGATTGCGCGGCTGAGCTGACCGGATCAACCGGCTGCGCTTTCCGGGGCGGTTCAGGGCTGTGGGAGCGTCTTTGCGCGGGGACAATCCCACAGCCCCGATCCGTCCGGAAAATAGTCGCCGAACCTTGCAGCATGGCTGCCGCGCCGGCCGTTTCCTGGGCAGGACGAGTTCACAGGGGAGCGGGGGCGGGGATGCGGGATGCCGGCGCATTCGATGATTTCTATCGGGACACATCGTCTCGAATGTTGCGCTACGGGTATGCGATGACCGGGGATCTCGGGGACGCCCAGGATGTGGTGCAGGAGGCGTACACCCGGGCGTGGCGGCACTGGCGCACGATGGCCGGCCATCCGGCACCGGAGGCGTGGGTGCGGCTGACCGTCAACCGGCTCGCCACCGACCGGTGGCGGCGGCTCAGCGGATGGCGTGCGGCCCTCGCGCGCACCGGACCACCGCCGCCGGCCGAACCACCCAGCGAAACCACCGTCCTGCTCACCGGCGCCCTGCGCCGGCTGCCCGCGCACCTGCGGCAGGCCGTGGTGCTGCACTATCTGCTCGACATGCCGGTGCACGACGTGGCCGCCGAGACCGGGTCGCCGGTCGGCACGGTGACCTCGTGGCTGCACCGCGGCCGCCTCGAACTCGCCGCCATCCTCGGATCGACGCAGCTGGAGGTCTCCGATGTCGAATGAGTTGAAGCGCGCGTTCGCCGCGCTGTCCGACGACGCCGGTCGTGGCCGGCTCGAACCCGCCGCCACCGTGCGCCGCCGCAGCGACCGCCGCCGCGCCGTCACCGCCGTGGCCGGCACCCTCACCGCGGCGGTCCTGGTCGCCGGCGTGCTCGTCGGTTCCCGGCTGGTGCTGGCCGGCCCACCGGCCCCGGTCCCGGCCGTCTCGATGCCGCCGGTCTCGCTGCCGCCGTCACTGCCGCCGTCGCCACCCTCGGCCGACCCGGGCACCACGTCCCCGTCCTCATCGCCGTCGTCGCCGGCGCCCCGCAGCATCCCGTCGTCCCTTCCGGCGAAGGCGTTTCTGCAGGCCAGCGATGTGCCGGGCAAGATCAAGGACGGCCCGCAGCGCCTCGGGGCCGGCGATCAGCCACTGCCGGACTTCTGCGGCAACTCCTACGACCAAGGCGCCAAGGCCGGCATCCGGGCCACCCAGGTCCTCTACTTCACCGGGCCCGGCGATCCGCCCGACAGCACCCCGAAGGCGGCGGTCTACCAGGACATCCTGGTCTTCCAGGGCAGCGCGGCCGAGTCGTTCATGGACGACCTGCGCGCGGCGGTCCAGGACTGCGCCACCGACGGGGACGTCAAGAGTTACGTACGGGGATCGCTCGGGGTCGGGGACGAGTCGTTCCTGATCGAGCGGACCAGCCCGGCCACCGACGACGCGGGCGAGCCGGTCGGCGGCGAGCTGTTCCACCTCTACTACGCCGTGGTCCGGGTCGGCGACGCGGTGGCGTTCGTCAGCGACACCGGCTGGGAGTCCGGCTCGGCCGATCGCGCCGACGCCGTACACCTGGGGGAACGCGCCGCGGCGCGGTTGTCCGCCTGGCGTAGGTAGGCACGCAGCCTTAAGCAACCCTGGTTGACTAACCCGGATTTAGTCAACTAGGGTTGCTTGCATGTCTGATGATCCTGCGGATGCGCTGGCGGCGGTGGCGGCGTTGCGGCGGCTGGCCGACCAGTTGGAGGATGCCGCGGTCGAGCAGGCGATGCGGGCCGGCTGGGGCTGGCCGAAGGTGGCCGAGGCGCTCGGCGTGACGCGTCAGGCCGTCCACAAGAAACACCTCAAGCGGCTCGAAGCCGCCGGCGTGGAATTACGGAGGCGATGACCGTGTCCGGATTCGACAGGTACCTCAAGGACGTTCTGGAGTCGGCCACCGAGGAGGCCCGGCGGCAGGGCGCGGCAACGGTGGAGGCCGAGCACCTGCTGCTCGCGATTGCCGCCGCCGGGTCACCGGCGCTCGATGCGGCCGGCCTCGACCAGGCGGCGATCCGGGCGGCGCTGGATCGGGAGTTCGCGCACAGCCTGGCCACGGTGGGTGTTTCGGCGGCGGCGTTCGACCTCCCGCCCGCCACCCCGGCCAAGGACCGGCGGCTCCAGCCGGGTGCGTCGGTGCGGCTTGCTTTGGAGCGTACGTTCGTGGCCGCGGCCGGCCGCGACCCCCAGCCCGCGCATCTTCTCCTCGGGATCCTGGCGGCCGAGGTCGGCATCGTGCCGCGGGCCCTCGCCCTGGCCGGTTTCGATCGCGTCGCGTTGATCGCCCGGGTCCATGGCTGACCTCGCGCTCGACGTCACCGGGCTGCGCATGCGCTATGGCACGAAGGATGTGCTGCACGACGTCACCCTCCGGGCGGCTCGCGGCGAGGTGCTCGCGCTGCTCGGCCCGAACGGCGCGGGCAAGACCACGACGATCGAGATCCTGGAGGGCTTCCGCAGTCGCTCGGCCGGCCGGGTGTCGGTGCTCGGCACCGACCCCGCACACGGTGACGAACGATGGCGGGCCCGGCTGGGCGTCGTCCTGCAATCGTGGCGCGACCACGGCAAATGGCGGGTCCGGGAGTTCCTGGCCTACCTCGGCGGCTACTACCCGAAGCCGATGGACCCGGACGAGTTGCTCGCCGCGGCCGGGCTCACCGACCAGGCCGGCCAGCAGATCCGGCGCCTGTCCGGCGGACAGCGACGCCGGCTCGACATCGCCGTCGGCCTCGTCGGCCGGCCCGAGCTGCTCTTCCTCGACGAGCCCACGGCCGGCCTCGACCCGCAGGCCCGCCGCGAGTTCCACGACCTGGTCCAGCGGCTGGCCGCCGAGCAGCACACCACGGTCCTGCTCACCACGCACGACCTCGACGAGGCCGCCCGTCTCGCCGACCGCATCCTCATCCTGAACGGCGGCCGGGTCGTGGCCGACGGCACCGCCGCCGAGCTCACCCAGCGGATCGCCGGCCAGGACGAGGTCGGCTGGACCGTGGACGGCCGTCGTTTCACCCGGTCGACCCCGCGGTCCACCGAGTTCGTCTTCGACCTGTTCCAGCGGCACGGCCACGCGGTCACCGACCTGGAAGTCCACCGGACATCGCTCGAGGACGCCTACCTCACCCTCGTACGGGAAGCCGAATCATGATCTTTCGTCAGGGCGCGGTGCAGGGCCTGATCGAGTTACGCCAGTCGTTCACCGGCGGCGAACTGATCGCGAACCTGTTCTGGCCGGCCGCCACCCTCGTGGCCATCTTCCTCCTCCGCGACCGGCCCGTCGACGGCACGGCGCTGCCGCTCGGCGAGCTGGTCCTGCCCGGGGTGCTGGGCATGTTCGTCGCCCTCGGCATGCTGCTGATCACCCAGCAGCTGACCGCCGATCGCGAGGACGGCACCCTGCTACGCGCGAGGGCAACGCCGCACGGCTTGCGCGGCTACCTGATCGGCAAACTCACCACCGTGTCGGCGACGGTGCTGGCCTACCTGGCCGTCCTGCTGGCCGGCGGCGCACCGCTGGTCACCACCTTCCACCCGCTCACCCTGGCCTGGGTCCTGGCCCTCGGCCTGATCGCCACCCAGTCGGTCGGTGCGATGCTGGGCGCGCTGATCAGCAGCTCACGCGGCGCGGGCATGCTCTCCCTGCCGATCCTGGGGTTGATCGCGGTGTCCGGCGTCTTCTACCCGATCGGCGCCCTGCCGGGCTGGCTGCAGGGGATCGGCCAGACGTTCCCGATCTACTGGCTCGGCTTGGGCATGCGCTCGGCGTTCCTGCCCGACAGCGCCGCCGCGGTCGAGCTGGACGGTTCGTGGCGGCATCTGCAAACCGCCGCGGTCCTGGGCGCCTGGGCGATGGCCGGCCTGATCGTCGCGCCGCCGGTCCTACGCCGGATGACCCGCCGGGAGTCAGGTTCGCGGGTGGCCGAACGCCGCGAACGGACCCTGCAGCGAGTGGGCTGAGCCGGTTGACACCCGACGACTCCGTCCGGGCCATGGCCGAACGTCTCCTGGCCATCGACTATCGGCGCCATGGCGACAAGTCCTGGTCGAAGGCCGCCCTGCTGGGTGAATACTTCCGCCGGGCAGCGGCCTACGACTGCGGGTCACGGACGCCGTTCTTCGACATCGCTCTTTGCGTAGATCCGAGCATTCGCGCCGCCCAGCAGTATGTGGACAGCGTCGTGGAGGGCGTGCATCCGCAGGGCCGCAGCGCGATCACCACGGTGGCCCCGTTCATGCTGCATTGGGCCGCGCTTCGAGCCGACCCGAGCTTTGTGATGCCGCTGGAGCCGGCGGACCCGTTCGAGCCGCTGATCCTCATGTTCGAGCGGGACGGCGGATTCCACACCGAGAACGGCGAGGTCAATCTCGAGTACCGCGCGGTGCCCATGCGCCGCTGGCGCGAACGGTCCGGCGCGGCACCGATGCCGAGCTTCGCCCCGGAAGTGCTCGACGAGATCGACCGGGCTGGGTCTTTGAAGCAGTTCGGGTATGTGATGGGGCCGGACGGGAAGCCGGTCGGCTGACCTCGATGGGCGGGGACAATGTCGGCATGGATCTCTCCGAGGTGCGCAAGGACGTTGCCGCCGTCGATGAGCTGGTGCGGTTCCTCGTCAAGAGCCAGGCGATCGATATGAACGATCCGGATTGGATCGCCAAGCTCAAAGCTGCTCCGAACCCGGTGGACGAGGCCGGGGTCCGGGTCGAGGCGGATGCGGCGCTGCAGGCGCTGCTGGACGCGTACGAGTCGGGGGATGCTGCGCTGCGTGCGGAGGTCCGGGAGATCTTCCGTGCCTACCCGTCGTTCCGGGACTGTGCCGGGCTGCCGAACCAGTGGGCGACGGCGGCGGAGTTCCGCCGCCGCCTGCTTCTGATCTCCGCCAACGACCAGGGTGCGGACCCGCGCGACGAGCTGATCTCGCTCTGGGGGCTGTGCCACGCCGGCCGGGAGCTCGGCATCGACACCGAGCCGGTGCTGCGCGAGGTGGCCGAGTTGTCGTCCGGCGTTGATCACTACGGGTTCGGGTCGATGCGGGCCCTGATCCTGCGCGGGCTGGAGGTGCACGACCCCAGCGAATGGGCGTGAGCCTCAGTATTCGCGGAGCAGGCTTCCGGCGCCGTACACCTTTTCCCTGATGCCGTTCTCGCGCAGGGCCATCCACCATGTTGCCGCGTTGATGGCGATCACCGGCTTGCCCAGCCAGCGTTCGGCCTCGTCGGCCAGGCGGACCATCGACAGGTTCGTTCCGCATTGGACGATCGCGTCGACCTCGGGGCCGTCCACGGCCAGGATCGCTCGGCGCAGCTCGTCCTCGGTCACGTGGGCGATCGAGACCGCGGTCGGGCACTTCAGGCCCTCGATCTTGGTCACCTCGAAGCCGATCTCGCCGAAGAAGCGGACCACGTTGGCGTCGCCGATCGGCTGGTACGGGGTCACCACGCCGATCCTGCGGGCGCCGTACAGCTTCAGGGCCCGTTCGCACGCCTCGGCGCCGGTGGCCACGTCCAGGCCGGTGATCCCGTTGATCTGGCGGACGAACTCGCGGTTTCCCTCGACGCCGCCCCAGAACGTCTCGGCCGACATGCCCATCACCATGTAGTCGGGCTCGGCGGTCAGCACCCGTTCGCAGGCGAAGCCGATCTCGCCCCGGATCTGGACCAGGAGGTTCTCGAACTGGTCGTCGCTGGAGAGGTCCTGGTTGCGGATGTGGATGCGGGAGAAGTGGGCGGTCACGCCGGGGACCGTCATCGCGTAGAAGTCGGGCTCGACGATGGTGTTCGTCGAGGGGGCGATGACGCCGAACTTGCGGCGCCAGCCGAGTGCGTCGGTCATACGGGTTCTCCCACGGGGATTGTCTGCGGGCGGCGCGCGGCGGTCAGCGTCAACCACGCCGCGATCAGCAGGGCCAATTGGGCGGACGTGTTGAGGGACTGCTCCAGCCACTGGTAGGCGACGGTGTCGTGCCTGGCCGAGCCGCGCAGCGGGACCAGCGACGTCACCAGCACCAGGCCGAGGACGAACAGCGACACCGCCCACCACTGCCGGTAGCGGCCCGCGATGATCGCGCCGAGCACGCTGACCGCGGTCACCCCGAACGTCGCCGTCACGAAGATCGGGTGCAGGTTGCCGGCCAGCACGGAGCCGGCCACGCCGAGGCCGAACGCCAGCGCGAAAGGCCAGAGGTGGACGCGCTTGCCACGGCGTACGGCAATGGCCAAGGACCAGGTCAGAAGCGTGGCGCCGGCCGCCATGAGCGGGAAAAGTGCCTCCTCGAGGAGGCGTGGATCGCCGCCGCCGGCGGCGACCGTCAGTTTCCAGGCGCATTTCGACAGGCCGCCGGCGCCGATCAGCACCGCGCCGAGAAGGCCGGCCCGGTGCGGATAAAGGCGGCTGAGCAGGGCGAAGCCGGTCAGTCCGAAGAGGACGGGCGCGAAGTCCTCGAGCGCGAGCCAGATCGGGTAGTCCATCTCATCCCTCGGCGAACAGGTCGCGCTTGCGGAACCCGGCGGTGGCGAACCGGTAGGCGGCCTTCGGCCCGGTCAGCCAGGCCACCCGCCCGCCGTTCCTGGTGCCGGCGAGCACCCGGGCGGCGAGCCACGGGGTGACGGTCTCGACCCGGTCGGCGAGGATGTTGAAGATCTTCTTCGCCTTCGCGAACTCGGCCGGGTCGTAGTCGTGGGTGAGCAGGTCGGTGACGACCATGCCGGGGGAGAGCAACGCGACCTTGACCGGCGTGTCCTTCAGCTCCTTGGCCATCGCGAGGGTGGCGTAGGTGAGCGCCCGCTTCGTCGCCCCGTAGGCGGTCAGCCCGGGCACGATCTGGCCGTTGGAGCCGAGGCCCTCCATGTTCCACAACGCGCCGTGGCCCTGGGTGAGCATCGCGTCGAGCACGACCGCGCTCGCGTGCAGGGTGCCGCGCAGGTTGAGGTAGACGACCTGGTCGATCTCGTCCGGCGGCAACTGCCACAGCGGCGCCCGGCCGGTCGACATCCCGGCGTTGTTGACCCAGATGTCCACCCGGCCGAATCGGTCGACCGTCGCGTCCCACAGTTTCCGCACGTCGGCGCGGTTGGTGACGTCGGCGGTCACGCCGAGCGTTCCCTCCGGCACCTCGGCGACGGTGCGGCCGCAGAAGGCCACCGATGCGCCCTGCGCGGCGAACGCCCGGACCAGGCCCTGCCCGATGCCGCGGGTCCCGCCGGTGACGACGACCACGGTCACGGCGTCCACTCCAGCAGCCCGTGCAGCACGGCATCGAGCGTGTTTCCGTGGAACAGCTCGTAGACCACCGACAGCTGCCTGCCCGCCGACATGCCGGGCTTCGCGTCGATGGAGAACTCCCGGCCCTTGATCTTCCACACGTCGGTGAGGTGCAGCGAGGAGAACGAGGCACGGCCGAAACCCACCGCATTGCCGTACGCGTCGGGCCCTTCGAAGAACAGGTTGTTGCCGTCCCGCCGGGTCTCCACCGTGAACTCCCGGTCGAGCCCGGCGCCCCGCCAGGTCACCAGCCGGCGGGTGCGCAGCAGGTCGATCGGCTTGAGCCCGATGCTGACCTGAACACTCCCGCGCAGCTTCTGGTCGGCGCCCCACAGCTCGCACTCGCCGGTGAACGCGCCCGACTCCTTGGTGGGCAGGATGTAGGGCACCGGGCCGCAGACCGTCTCCCGCTCGATCAAGTCGTCGACGAGCGAAGGGTTCCGGGTGTAGACGCCGTTGAAGCAACCCACCACCGCCCACCCCTGGTAGAGCACCGACGAGTAGACCTGGGTCTCGCCGTCCGGCAGCACCTGGTTCCAGGTGTTCAGGTCGACCTGCCAGCCGGGCCCGTAGTAGTGCGAGTCCACGAACGACCCGTAGGGCTGCCCGGTGCCGAAGAAATCCGGCCCGGCGTAGACGCGGTTGGCGTCGGAGTCGACCACACCGAAGGCGAACGGCGCCCCCAGCCGGAAACGCCCGGCCAGAGCACCACCCCCGATCAAACCCCCATCCATCCGGTACGTCGTGACGCCGTCGACGAACTCCGACGACCGCCGGATCTCCTCGAAACCGCACCAGGTGCCGGTGTGATCGAAGAGGGAGGGCCGCCCGTGCCATTCGCCGGCGATGCGCTGCTGCCAGACGCTCGGCGCGGTCATCAGTTGCGCACCAGCTCGAGGCGGACCAACTCGGACTGCTCCTGGCCGAGCAGGCGCACCGTCTGCGCCCAGACCGGGTCGATCTCCGGGCTGAACAGCAGCGCCCGGTGGGCGGCGTCGCGCTCGGCGGTGCCCTCCGCCTTGACGCCGGAGTCGACCAGGCCGGCCCAGTGCGTGAAATACGTGTCGACGGCCTCGCCGATGCCCGCGAAGGCCTCCGCGGTCGCCCGGTTGACCAGCATCCACGGCGACATCAGGGCGTACTGCCGGGGCGACAGGTGGGCCGGCGTCAGGCCCTCGCGCTCGCGAACCTCCTGGTAGACCGCGGTCAGCGGCTCGAACACCTCGTCCAGGTAGGGCAGCGAGGTGGCCAGGTCGATCCGGGGGATCAGGTCGAGGTGGAACGCGTAGTTGTCGCCGTTGGCCACCGAGTCGAGCGTGAAGTGCGGAACGCCCGACGACGGGTCGGTGAAGGCGAAGATCATGTGGCTGTCGAGGCCGATCGGCGGGACGACCAGCGACACGTTCACCACCTTGACGATCGGGCCCTCGCCCCGCCAGACGCGGATCTTGCCGACCGGCGCCGGGCTCATCGGCGAGGTGAGGTCGCGCTCCTCGGTCAGGGTGACCGGGAACCGGGCGAGGATCTTGTCGAGGGTGGTGTCGCAGAGCGCGGCGGGCAGGCTCACTTGTTCTCCTCGGACTCTTCGTCGGAACCCATCAGCCGGGCCGCGGCCACCGTCGGGTGCTCGCCGCGGGCCTTGTGGATCCAGGCCCGGGCGAGCTCGGGGTTCTCCCGGCGGGCCGGGGAGGGGATCACCGTGGCGGTGCGCTTGGGCACGTCACCGGTGATGAAGTCCTCCTCGTTGAGCAGCCAGCCCTTCTCGGCCAGCTCCTGGCGCCGGCGACGGTATTCGACCGCGATGATGTCGCTCTTGATGTGCAGCTCGGCGCCGAGGTCGAACGGCAGCAGCTCGGGCCGGACCTTGTCGACGACCGCGGCGTCCTCGTAGAAGATCCGCATGGTCCGGTTGATGGCGTCCTTGTTGGCCCACGTGCCGGTGAAGAACGTCCGCAGCGCGACCCACTTGACCAAGGTGTGCGTCTCGTCGATCGGGATGTTCGTGTCGTAGATGACCATGTCGCCGATCGGCAGCCGCACGTGCAGCTTGATCATGTTGGGCAGCATCCAGCCGGCCGACGTGGTGACCGGCGGCCGCTTCTTCAGGTCGTTGCCGACCAGCCGGCCGAACCTGCCCCAGATGCCGCTCGGCTTCGGCGGGTGCAGGTCGACGGTGGCGAACGCCGACCACTCGTCGGGGTGCTCCACTTCGTACTCCGGGACCTCCGGCATCTCCGGGTTGCCGAAGCGCCCGGCGTGCACGAACGGCGCGTGCGCGATGTCGCAGCCGTTCTCCAGGATCCGCTCGTAGTTGGCGTTCCACAGGAACTCACCGGTCACGACCCGGAATCTGCCGCCGTTCTCCACCAGGTCGTCGAATTCGGGCCAGACCGGGATCGGCGGCCGTTCCTCCTCGGGGAGGTCGCCCATGAAGACCCAGACAAACCCATATTTCTCCTGTACGGGGTACGAGTCGACGCGCGCCTTCTTCGGGATGCTCCGGCCCGGCAGGTTGGCCGGGATCTTGGTGCACGCGCCGTCCGGGTCGTACTCCCAGCCGTGGTACGGACAGACGATCTTGTCGTCCTTGAGGGTGCCGCCGGAGAGCGCGGCGCCGCGGTGCACGCACAGGTCGCTGAGGGCGACGACCCGACCCTGCTTGGGGGTGCGGTAGACGACCAGGTACTGCCCGAGCACGGTCAGCCGGGCCGGCTTGGTGGTGACCCGATCGGTGAACTCGACCGCATACCAGAAGTTTTTGAGCATGGCGTTACCTCCGCCTGGTCTCGGCGACGTCGGGGTTGTCCAGGGCTTTGTCGAGCGCGTCGCCGTCGGCGCCACGCAGGTGCACGTCGAGGAACGCGGCCGTCACCTCGGTCAGGGCCGCGCGGGTGGCGGCCGGGTCGGTCGTCGCCTCGAGGTCGAGGAACGCGCGGGCCGCCGTCTCGTCGACCGGGTGCACGATGCCGAAGTGGTTGGCGCCCGTGAAGGTCACCTTGAGGTTGGCGCCGTCCGCGTCCGGCAGCGCCTCCTCGAAGGTGCGGGTGATCGGGTCCTTGCGGGTGGCGGCCTCCTCGCCGTACCGGTCGGCGGATCCGTTGATGACGCCGTCGCGCTCGCCGGCCATCAGCAGCACCGGCGAGTCGACCTGGGCGGGCAGCACCGTCCCGGCCGGCCAGCCGAGCATGGTCGCCACCATCGTGTGCGTCCCGTACGCGGCGACCGCCCTGACCTGCGGGAAGAAGCGGGCGCTCTGCAGCACCACGGTGCCGCCGGCCGAGTGGCCGATCAGCGCCACGGTGTCGAGGTCGATCAGGCCCGCGACCGGCCCGGTCATCTCCCGCAGGGCCTCGATCACGGCGGGCACCGACGGCGTCGTCGCCCGCGTGCCGTACGCGTCGGGCCGGGCCGCGTCGAGGATGACGCCCGGCGTGATGCCCTTGAGGCCGCCGAACAGCTCACCCACCCAGTCGTAGGTGACCGCGACGTAGCCGCGCTCGGCGAGCGCGACCGCCAGCCACCGGTAGGCCTCCTGCCCGACGTTGACGCCGGACACGATGATCACGACCGGGTAGGGCGCGAGCGCCGGGTCGGCCGGGAAGATGCCGGAGAGCCGCTCCGCATCCGAGCCGGTCGGCTTGGCCGGGTAGTAGACGCGCAGGTGCGCGGTGTCGAAGGGCGCTTCGTAGCCGGGGACGGCCGCGGCCCACCAGATCGACCGGACCCCGGTCATGCCAGCTCCTCGCTTCGCTCCGAGCTGCCAAGACCAAATTCCGCACTGAGCTTGCCGATTCGCTCGCTACGCTCGCTCATGCTCCGGCCCCCGGCCGCGGTAGCTCGCGGTCGCCGCCCCACAGCGCCCGGACCAGCTTCTCGGTGGTCTCCTCGCCGAAGAACCGGACGCCCATGACGTTGGCCGGGTCGCGGTCGGCGATGTTGCGGCGGATCTTCAGATCGGTCGCGGCGAGCGCCGCCTGCTCCTCGGCCGGCACCGGGGTGGCCTCGTCGACCCAGCGCAGCCACCGGTCGACGTGCGCGTGCAGCTTCTCGGTGACGATCGCGAGGTTGCGCTCGCTGCGCTCGAACGAATAGCAATACGCCGTCGGGGACAGGCTGGACCGGATGAACCCGGCGCGGGACACGAAATACTCGAACTGGGGGTCGGCCCGCAGCGCCAGCCACTCCTCGTTGAGCGGCTCGTAGTACTCGTCGTAGTACTCGCCGTCCTCGACCATGTTGACCCGCGGCACCGAGTCGACGTAGAACCAGCCGCCCGGCCACACCAGCAGCGCGATGCCCAGGTGCGGCACCTTGATCTGCGGGCCGAGCCAGCAGGAGAGGTGCAGATTGGCGAAGCTCGCGCCGGGGTTGCCGATCCACGAGTGGACCATCCAGTCGACCTCGGGCCCGGAGTAGGCGGCGAGACGCCCGCCCGGCCCGTCCGGGTAGGTGCCGTAGGCCTCCAGCGCTTCCGTCGACGGGTCGCGGGTGGTCTCGAAGCGGGCGTCGATCTTCGCCTTCAGCGCGGCGAGGAGTTCCTGGTAGTAGTTGAACGTGTCGTGGACGTCGACGACGGGTGAGCCGTCGACCATGTCCTCAACGTGCGCAAGCGTCTCCGCCACGATGAAATGTCCCTTCAGAGGTTCAACGGGTCAGGGTCAACGGGTCAGGGTCAACGGGTCAGGGCGTCGAGGAGCCGCCACGGGCGCCCGTCGACGAGATCGGTGAGTCGCGAGACCAGGCGGTTCGCGGCCTGTGCGGGAGCGACCACCGCCGTGCCGACGAGCACGTCGCCGGGCACGTCGGTGCGGATCGGGGTGGAGATGCGGCCGGTGAACGGGCCCTGCCATCGGGTCCAGAGGGTGAAGTCGGGGCTCATCGAGAAGATCGCCGCGGGCTGCCCGGACGGGGTGGCGACCACGACGTTGAGCCGGTTCTCGGCGGCCCGCTCGGGCAGGGCCAGGGACAGCTCCCACGGCTCCTGCACGCGGTAGGGGACCGCGACCACGTCGGCGTCGAGGAGGGCGGCCAGCCGGAACGTCTCGGGGAAGAGCGCGTCGTCGCCGACGACCACGGCCAGCCGGCCCCAGGGCAGGTCGACCGGGACGATCCGTTTGCCGGTCGGCTCGAAGCCGGCCGGGCCGACCGCACGGCTGGCGTGCAGCTGCGGCTGCCGGGCCACGATGCCGGCCGCGCCGACCACCACGCCGACGTGCGCGGCGTTCTCGATGACGGTGGTGACGACGTGTGCGTCGGTGCCGCCCAGCACGTCGGCGAGGGCGGCCGGGGAGCCGGTCAGCTCGGGCAGGACGATCAGCTTGGCGCCGCCGAGCGCGGTCTCCCGGACCAGGCCGGACGACCGGACCACGGCGACCGGCAGCTCCGGCGCGCCCGGGCCGCGCTGCCGGCCCATCGGCGGGTCGGCGATCGGGCCATACAGCGCGGGGCGGCGGGTGGCGAGGATGTCGGTGCCGTCCGGGCGCCGCTTGTCGTCGGCCGCCGACGGGTCGATGTCGGCGACCACGATCGCCTCGCCGGTGCGCGGGGCCTTCGCGACCACCGTGCCGTCGGGGGCGACGATCTGACTCTCGCCGGCGCCGTGCAGCCACTCCGGCGGCACCCCGAGCCGGGCCGCGATGGCCGGCAGCTCGGCCACCGGGAGCAGCGGGCCGACCTTGTTGGCGGCGATCACCCACGCCTTGTTCTCCGCGGCGCGGACCGGGATATGCAGGTCGGCCTCGTCGAGGGCGAAGCTGTTCAGGCTGTTGAGCATCACCTGGGCGCCGCGCAGCACCAGGCCGCGGGTCACCTCGTTGATGACGCCTTCCATGCACGCATACATCCCGACGCGGCCGAACGGGGTCTCCATCACCGGGCCGACCGCGGGGGCCGGCTCCAGGAAGTCGTTCTCTGCGCCCATCAGGGTCTGCTTGTCGGACGTGCCGACGACCGCGCCGCTGGAGTCGAAGAGGAAGTTGGTGCCGCCGGTGGTGCCGTCCGGCCAGGCGTGCGTGACGTTGATCTTGATCCACATGCCGTGCCGGCGGGCCCGGCCGGCGATCGCCGTCAGGAACGGATCGCCGGGGCGGGTGGCCAGCGCGTGGGCCTGGGCACGGCCGGTGTACCAAGAGAGGTGGTTGCAGAACTCGGGCAGGACGGCGAGCTGCGCTCCCGCCGCCGCGGCGGCGTCGATGACGCGCAGGCAGGCGGCGAGGTTCGCGGCAATGTCCTGGCCGGCCTCTATCTGTGCGGCGGCGACGCGAACCGGAGCCATCGTGGTTCCCCCTAGCGAAACGGCGTTTCCAAAATCTACACTCGGAGGCGTCGTAGCAAAAGGGGTCAGGGAGGCACAAGTGCTGGTACACGTGGTGATGATGAAGTTCGCCGACGCCAGCGATGCTGCCAAGGCAAAGTTGCGTTTGGAAGAACTGGCCGGGGTCGTGACCGAGATCCGGACGATGGATTGCCGGCTCGACGAACTGCGTACCGATGTCTCCTGGGACCTTCTGCTGCGGACCACCCACGAGGACGCGGACGACCTGCGGGGCTATCAGGCGCATCCCGCACACAAGGAGTTCGGTGCGTGGGTGCGCCCGCTGCTGACGGCGCGCGCCGTCGTCGACTACACGGGGTAGGCGGAAGGTCCGCCGGCCGGGGGCGGTGCGCCCGGCCGGTAGGCGGCCGGCGCGTGGATGACACAGGTCTGGACGTACTCGGCGAGGCCCTCGGCGGCGTATTCGCGGCCCCAGCCGGAGCGCTTCACCCCGCCGAACGGTGCGCGCAGGCTCATGCCGGTGCGGTTGTGGGTGTTGACGAAGCAGAAGCCGGCCTGGAAGCGACGGGCGAAGGCGACCGCCCGCTCTTCGTCGGCGCTCCACACCGAGGCCCCCAGCCCGAGCTCGCTCTCGTTGCACGCGGCCAGCAACTTTCCCTCGTCCTCGTACCCGAGCACCGGCACCACCGGGGCGAACTGCTCGGCGGCCACGAGCGGGTCGTCCGGTTGCGGCGCGACGACCAGGGCCGGGCGGACGAAGTAGCCGGTCTTGTCGTCGGCGTCGAAGAGCCCGAGATCGTGGACGGTGCCGCGCCGGAGCGAACGGGCGGCCTCCTGCGCCGCGGCGGAGATGACCGGGCCCATGGTCACCCCGTCGGCGAGCGGATCACCGGTGACCAGCACGCGGGCGGCGGCAGCCCGGTAGGCGTCGACGAAATCGCCGAGCCGCCGCTCCGGGACGTACAGCCGCTTGGCCGCCATGCAGACCTGGCCGCTGGTCGCGAACGTGGCCATCACCAGCCGATCCATGGCCGGGTCGTCGAACGGCGCGTCGTCGAGGAACACGGCCGGGTCGTTGCCGCCGAGCTCCAGCACCGACGGGGTGAGCCGGTCACCGGCCAGGGCGGCGACCGCCCGGCCGCCGGCCGCACCGCCGGTGAAGGCCACCTTGCGGACCAGCTCGTGGCCGACCAGCGCGGCACCGGCGGCCGGGCCGCCGTGCACGATGCGCAGCGGGCCGCCGACCAGCCGGACGATCCGGTCGAGGGTGAGCGGGGCGAGCGGTGACGGTTTCACCACGACCGCGTTCCCGGCTGCCAGGGCCGGCGCGATCTTCAGCATCGACAGGATCACCGGCGCGTTCCACGGCGTGATCGCGGCGACCACCCCGTACGGCTTGTGCTGCTTGATGAGCAGCCCCAACTCGTCGTCGACGACCTCATCGGCGTACGCCGCGGTCGCCTGCGCCACCACCCACCGCAGGTAGCGGACCGCGAAGCCGATCTCGCCGCGGCAGTCGCCGAGCACCTTGCCGGTCTCCCGGGCGAGAAGCACCGACAGCTCGCCGAGCGCGTCCTCGATCGCCTCGGCCGCCGCGGTGAGCAGCCCGAGCCGCTCCTCGATCGGCGTGGCCGACCAGCGCCGGAAGTCGGCATCGGCGGCCCACACGATCGCATCCACCTCGATCGGCGACGACTCCGCGACCGACCCGACGATCTCCTCGAACCGAGCCGGATTCTCCCGAGAGATCATGCGACGCCGCCCAAAGCCCAAGGAACATCAACGCGATCATGACGCTCGCTTCGCTCGGTCATGCCGCGACCCGCAACGACGCGATCATCGAGCTTTTCAGCAGCGCCGCGCGTGCCTTGGCGGGGTCGGCCGCGGTGGCCCGCAGCCCGGCCAGATGTGCCTCGCGCATCAGAGGGTCGGCGGTGCGCATGCGCTCGTAGTTCTGGTGGGAGACGCTCTGCACGTATTCCAGGGCGATGCGGCGCCGGCTCTCGGCGGCCCCGGTCACGGCCGTGTGGTCGCCGGCGGCGATCGCCGAGGCGTAGGCGACGGCGTCGTGGATGCCGGAGTTCATGCCGAGCCCGCCGAGCGGGTTGTTGACGTGCGCCGCGTCCCCGGCGAGCAGCACCCGGCCGAGCCGGAAGGTCTCGGCGACCCGCTGATGCACCCGGTACATGCTGGCGTGCGCGACCCGCCACTCCCGGCCCGGATCGTGGACCCCGAGCAGCCGTCCGCCTAGCCGGTCGTACTCCACCTGGTCGGGCGTGCCGTCCGGCGTCGGCAGCAGCACCCGCCAGTGGTCGGGGGTGCGCAGCAGCACGCACCACTCGACCGGGTCGTAGACGTAGTTGACCGCGGCGAGCCCGTCCATCCAGTCGGTCAGCTCGTCGTGGACCGAGGCGACCAGGAACCGCTCGGGGTAGGTGATGCCCTCGAAGTTGACGCCGAGCGCCCGCCGCACCGCCGAATGCGCACCGTCCGCCGCGATCAGCCAGCTGCCGTCCACGGTCCGGCCGTCGGCGGCGACCGCGGCGACCGCGCCGGCCGCGCGCTCGACCACGTCGGCGACCGGCCAGGAGTATTCGATCGCGCAGCCGTCGTGCCGCAGCAGGTGGTCGCGCAGGATCGGAGTGAGCTTCGACTGCTCGCACTGCACCCGGTAGGGGTAGCGGGTGTCGCCGGCGAGCAGCCCGAGGTCGAGCATCGCGACCGGGCCGGTGCGCCGGTCCCGGTAGGCGAACGTCGGCGACACCAGCCCGCGCCGGTGCAACTCGTCGCCGACCCCGAGATCGTCGAGCATCTCCAGGGTCGGCGGATGGAAGGTGGAGGCGCGGGACTCGGCGGCCAGGTCGTCGCCGGCCTCCAGGACCGTCACGGCCAGGCCGCGGCGGGCCAGGGCGAGCGCGGCGGTGAGGCCGACCGGCCCGGCACCGGCCACCAGGATGCGGTTCACGTCTCCAACCTCCCGGAGATGTCGGGGGCCCGAAGGCCCGGCGCGGGGGTGTAGCGGGCGTCGAGTTCGAGGGCGTCGGACTGCCCGGTCAGGTCGGTGAAGGCCGCCCACGGCATCCGGTCGACCGGCTCGGCGCTGCCGTGGTCGGCGATCGCCCGGTAGACGAGCGACGCGGCGCGCAACGCGGCCAGCAGCGCCGCGACCGGGTGCAGGACCATCCGGACGCCGACCGCGGCGAGCTCGGCGTCGGTCGGGGCCGGACGATTGCCGCCGGCTTCCGAGCGGTTGACGACGATGGGTACGCCGGGCAGCGCGTCGTGCAGTTTCCCGAGGTCGCCGAGGTCGTCCACGCCTTCGGGGAAGACCGCGTCGGCGCCGGCCTCGGCGAACAGCCGGCACCGCTCGATCGCATCCTCGAGGCCGTTCACCCCGTACGCGTCGGTGCGGGCGATCACCGCGAGCTCCGGCACCTCGGTGGCCAGGGCCTTGATCTTTGCGGCCGCCGGGCCGGCCTCGACGACCTCCTTGCCGGCGAGGTGCCCGCAGCGCTTCGGGCTGACCTGGTCTTCGAGGTGCAGCCCGGAGATGCCGGCCCGGGCGTAGGCGTGCGCGGTCCAGATCGCGTGCAGCGGGTTGCCGTAGCCGGTGTCCGCGTCGGCGAGCAGCGGCACCCCGTTCAGAGCCGGGACCAGCGTGGTGGCCCGGTCGGCGATCTGGGTGGCGTGCACGAAGCCGAGGTCGGGCCGGCCCAGCATCAGCGCGGACACGGCCGCCCCGGACAGATGGACGGCCTTGTGCCCGGCCCGGACGGCGAGGGCCGCGGTGACCGGGTCGTAAACGCCGGGCACGTGGGTCACGGTGTCCGCACGGAGCAGGGCTCGCAGCTGGTCAGCACTCACGGCTGAACCTCCTTCGGCACGCGCCCGCTGCTTTGTGCCGCGGGACGTCGCGCACCACTCTGCCGTTCATGGCCGTCCATGCAAGGCGAAGCCGCCCTCGACCCCGGTCACCCGCGGGTTGGTGAAGAAGAGCAGGGTCTCCGCCGTCCCCTCCTCGGAGTAGCCGGAGAGCCCCCAGGCCGGGCGGGGCGTGAAGAGATGCAGACTCATGATCGAGGAGCCGTTGACCTTGACCTCGCCGGCCCGCACCCGGCGCGCCACCGCGAGGGCGGCCTCCTCGTCGGCACCGACCACATAGCCCTCGAGACCGTGGCTCGTGCCGTTGGCCAGGGCGATCGCCTCGTCGACGGTCTCGTACCCGTGCACCGCCGCGACCGGCCCGAAGATCTCGTCCACCGTCCGGGCCGGGTCGGCGCCGACGACCAGGGACGGCGCGAGGGTGTTGCCCGGCCCTTTCAACGCCGCGGAACGGATCGTGCCGCCCATCGCCGCACGGGCCTCGACCACGGTGGCCAGGTGCCCGGAATGGATCAGCGGCCCGTAGTCGGTCGTCGCGTCGGCCGGGTCGCCGGTCCGCAGCGACGCGACCCGGTCGAGGATGGCCGACACCAGGGGTTCCTCCCGGCCGGCCGGCACGATCAGGCGGCCGAGCGCCCGGCACCACTGCCCGTTCAGCGTGGTGAGCAGGTCGGCGGCGGCGCGCACGGCCACCTCCTCGTCGGCGTCGGGCAGCACGATCAGCGGGTTGTTGCCGCCGAGCTCCAGCTGCACCGGCTTGATGTCGTAGGCGCAGGCGGCCGCGACCGCTCGCCCGCCGGCGAGCCCGCCAGTAAAGGAAACCGCCCGGATCCGCGGATCGGCGACGAGTTGCCGCCCCGCCGAAGCGCCGCCCTGCACGAGCTGGAACAGCGCCGCCGGCGCACCGGCCCCGCGCAGCGCCTCGTCGATCGCGACGGCCAGCCGCTCGCTGCCGAACGGCGCGAACTCGCTGGGCTTGAGGATCGCCGGGCAGCCGGCGGCGAGGGCGTTGGCGACCTTGTGCGCGGCCATCGGCGCCGGCGCGTTCCACGGCACCAGGCAGGCGACCGGGCCCCACGGCAGCCGCTCGACGACGACCTCCCGGCTGTCCTCCCGGGTGGCGGTGGACCGCAGCAGGCCGGAGCGCAGCTGACCGGCGGCGAGCGCGAACGACCCGGACAGGATCATCCCGAGCGGCGTGGTCTGCCGGATCGGCACGCCGGTCGCCGCCGCCTCCAGCGCGACGATCTCGGGCGCGGCCGCGGCGACCGCCACCGCCACCGCTTCCAGAACCGTCGCGCGTTCCTCGGCGGACGCGTCCCACGACTCCAGCTCGGCCGCGGCCCGCAGCGCCGCCTCCACGCGAGCCGGGGACGAGCCGAGGGCCGGGCCGGTCACCGCACCGGTGGCCGGGTCCTCCAGGTCGAGGCCGACCGGGGTGGAACACGACTCCCACCGGCCGGCGACCAGGTCGCGGCTCACACCTTCACGCTCGCGAACAGCTCGTTCGCCTTGTTGCTGGTGATCACCGAGGCGGCTTCGAGGCGGCCGCGCTCCGGCGGGAACGTCATGACCAGCCCCATCGCCAGGTCGCGGACGGCCCGGCCGACGACGCCGTTCATGGTGGCGCTGGACGTGCCGGACGCCTTGAACGCGCCCATCGCCACATCGAACGCGGCCTGGCAGATCGAGCCCTTGGCGATCCGCCACTGCGCATACACCTCGGACTTGGTGGCGATCGGCGGCTCGCACGTCTCCAGCAGCAGCTGGCGGCGCAGCCACAGATACGCCGTCTCCAGTCGTTCGGTCATGTCGCCGATGATGACCTGGTGCATCGGCGACTCGGCGATCGACTTGCCGGTGTCCGCGAACGTCTTCCGGGTCAGGCGCTCCAGGGTGTCGTCGTAGACGCCCTGCGCGGCGCCGACGTAGACGGCGGTGATGGCGAGCTGGTTGCCGACGAAGCTGCCCCGGCTGCACTGCAGCATCTTCACGAACGCGCCGGGCACGGCGAGCGCGTCGTCGTCGGGGATGAAGACGCTCTGCAGGCGGATGCCGTGGTTGGCGCTGCCCCGCATGCCGAGGCCCTCCCACCTGGGTCGCTCGGTCACGCCGGGCGCGTCCCTCGGCACCAGGAACATGGTCAGGCCGTCGGCCGTCTCGTAGCCGTCGAGCCGGGCGGTGACCAAGTAGTAGTCGGCGACGCCGGTGGCGCAGCCGAACGACTTCTCGCCGGTCAGGTGCCAGCCGCCGGCGGTCCTGACCGCGGTGGTGGCGATGGCGATGTTGGCGCTGCTGCTCTTCACCGACTCGCTCGCGAAGTTGGCGAGCCAGGTGCCGGCCGACATCAGCCGCAGCACCTTCTCGGCGAACGCCTTGACCACCGGCACCTCGTCGTCGGCGAACAGGCCGGACTCGATCGCCTCGAGCGGGAGCAGGCCGCGGGAGGCGGAGGTGTTGTGGAAGAAGAAGGAGAGCGCGGTGGACGGGCAGGCGGTGCCCATCGCGTAGGTGGCGGCGGCGAGGTCGCGCAGGGTGCCGCCGAGCCCGCCGTACTCCTCCGGGACGATCAGGCCCATCAGCCCGGCGTCGCGCAGCAGATCGATGTGCGACATCGGGAAGGCGCCGTCGGCGTCGGCCTGCTCGGCCTTGGCCCGCAACACCGGCAGCACCTGCTCGACGAGGGCGGCGCGGCTCTTCTCGTCGACGGTCATGTCGTTGACGAGCCGTTCGCCGGTCAGTCGGTCGGCCATGGAAGTCACTCCCTGATCTGGGCGAGGTCGCGGAGGTCGCCGGCCTGCGCCGGGTCGATCGGGCCGGACACCTCGAGTTGACGGGACAGATGAAGCAGGTCGCCGAGCGGCAGGCCGGGGGAGCCGGACCCGGGGGCGACCGTGTCGAAGTGGGTGACGCCGCTCTTCATCGCGACGAGCGCGTTGACCAGGGCGAGGCTGTGCCCGCCGGCGAGCCGCACCCGCAGGGCGGCCGGGCGGACCCGGGCCTTGGCGTCCTGCAGCACCCGGCGGACCTGCAGCGGGGACGCCGGCGCGGTGGCCGACTCGGCGAGGCCGACCTCGTCGCAGCCGAGCGCGGTGAGCGCGTCGAGGACGTCGAGGACGGCCTGCTCGCGGCCCGGATCGAAGGCGTCGGCGACGTAGCCGACGACGCAGCCGGCAAGCTTGGCGGCGGCGACCCACTCGGCCGAGGGCAGGCCGCTCCCGTCGGCGGTGACGACGAACTCGGTGTGGTCGTCGTCGTGCCGGACCCGGGCGCCGCCCTGCCGCAGCACCTGCGCGAGCGGATCGCCGGCCGCGACCTCCACGGTGAGGTGGATCGCGGTGGGCAGCGGGTCGGCGACCTGGCCCCAGGTGCGCGAGTGGAACAGCAGGGGCGCGATGACCCGGGGCGTGGCGGCCTCGGTCACCCGGCCCACGAAGATGGTGTGGTCGCCGCCCGGGTAGGCGTGCGCGACCGTGCAGTCGAGCCAGGCCACCGCGTCGCTGAGCACCGGGCACCCGTTGGGGGTGATGGTCCAGGCCAGACCGGCGAACCGGTCGGTCACCCCCGGGTGCTGCCCGGCGAAACGCCGGCCGATGTGCGCCTGGTCCTTGCCGAGGAAGCTCAGGGCGAACTTTCCGGCGGATTCCAGCAGCGTGCGGCTCGGCAGATGATTGCCGAGACAGACCGAGACCAATGGCGGGTCGAGGCTGACCGAGGAGAATGAGGAAGCGGTCATGCCGTGCGCGCCGTGCGGTCCGACCGTGGTCACCACGCACACGCCGCTCGGCCATTGCCCGAGGACGGAGCGGAACGTGGTGCTGTCGACCGGCACGTGAGCCTCGTTTCGGCTATGGAAACGCTGTTTCCACGACGGTAACGATCCGGCCGTGTCGCTGTCAATCGTTGGGCGGGACAGCGTTTCGCTGTGCGAAATCGCAGGTTAGGCTCATCCGAAGGTTTGTTCCGAATCTGTTCCGGGGGAGTTTCACTGTGCCCACCCGTTCCGCGCCGTCCAGCACGTCGGCCCCGGCCGAGGACGAGAGCCAGTCGCGCTCCGTCGCCGCGGTCGAGCGCGCCATGGACGTGCTGCTCTACTTCGGCCGCACCGACCAGCCCGACCTCGGGGTCACCGAGATCGCGACGGCGCTCGGGCTCACCAAGGCCGCCGTGCACCGCATCCTCACCGCGCTGCGCAGCCGGGAGCTGATCACGGTCGACCCCACCACCCGGCGCTACGCGCTCGGGCACGCGGCGGTCGCGCTGGGCCGGGCCTACCTGGCCCGCACCGACGTGCGCGCGATGGCCGCCCCCGACCTGCGATGGCTCTCCGAGCGCACGCACGAGACGGCCACCCTGTCGCTGCGCCGCGGCGACACCCGGCTCTACGCCGACCAGGTCGTGCCCGATCAGGAGCTGCGCCTCGAGGTCAGCCTCGGCATCCCGTTCCCGCTGCACGCGGGCGGCTCGTCGAAGGCGTTCCTGGCCTGGGTGCCCGACTTCGAGCTCGAGGCCTACCTGCAGCGGCACCCCCTCGAAGCGGTGACCGACAAGACGATCACCGACCAGGCGAAGCTGCGCAAGGAGCTGGCCAGCATCCGCAAGCGCGGTTACGCCACCTCGCTGGGCGAGCGGCAGGCCGGCGCGGCCTCGGCGGCCGCCCCGATCTTCGACCACGACGGGCATGTGGTCGCGGTGATCAGCGTGGCCGGCCCGGCGCTGCGGTTCAAGCCGGAGCCCGGCACCGAGGTGATCGACGACCTGATCGCGGCGGCCCGGCGGATCTCCGCGCAGCTGGGCTACGAGCCGGCTACAGATTAGCGAAGGGCTTCGCGACACCGAGGAGCCCGGCCAGCAGCACCGAGAGCCAGATGGCCCAGACGTACGGCAGGCAGCCGTTGACGCTCCGCCGGAGCACTGACTCCGTCTCCGGCCCGGCGGAGCCGGCCATGACCGCGCCGAAGGCGGCGCCGAACGGGCGCAGCGTCCGCCGGATGCCCAGGCCGGCGGCGATCGCCAGGGAGTAGAGCAGCACCTTCGCACCCAGCCAGCGGGGATTGGTGGTGACGCCGAACGGCTCGGCGGCGATCAGCGTGTAGAGGCCGGCGCCGGCCATGCCCGCGATCACCGCGATCCGGACGATCCAGTCGATCTTCTTGACCAGCGGATGCTTCCCGGGCGCGTGGTGGTCGGTGTGCATCAGCCGGACCCAGGCGAACGCGCCGATCCACAGCGGCACGAGCAGCCACCAGGGCAGCATCTTCAGGCCGAACACATACCCACCGTGCGCGTCCAGCGAGACCAGGGTCAGGCCGCTGGGCAGGAAGAGGATCAGGCAGATCTTCGGGCCGAGGTCGAGGCCGCTCATGATCTTGAGGGCGGTCAGCCGGGCGGCCGGGGTCAGCGACTCGTCGATGACGAACCGGCTGGAGTAGAAGACGCCGAGGTCGCCGCCGAGCCAGAAGACCATCAGCACGATGTGCAGGTAGCGGAACGCGTCGAGCATGCGCAATGGAAACACGGTTCCGCCGTGAGAAACAATCCCTTGACCCTGACTACCGGGCGTAGCTAGCGTCCTCGGCATGGTCGGCCGATATTTCGAAGATTTCGCGGTCGGTGACGAGTACCGGCATCCCTTGGGCCGGACGGTCTCCGAAGCGGACAACACCTGGTTCACGTTGCTCACGATGAACACCAACCAGTCCCACTTCAACGCGGATTACGCCGCCGGCACGCCCTACAAGAAGCTGCTGGTCAACTCCACCCTGACGGTCGCCATCGTGACCGGGCTGTCGGTGCTCGACATCAGTCAGCACGCCTTCGCCAACCTGGGCTGGGAAGAGATCAGGATGCCCAACCCGGTGTTCGTCGGCGACACCATCTACGCCCGGTCGACGGTGCTGTCGAAGCGGGAGTCGCAGTCCAGGCCGTATGCCGGGATCGTCTCCTGCCACACCACCGGCTTCAACCAGGACGGCGTCGACGTCATCACCTGGCGCCGGTCGATGCTCGTCTACAAGCAGGGCCACGGGCCGTCGGCATGAGACTCGACGTGCAGCCCTGGGGTGCGACGATCGGCGAGGTGGTCGAGGCGGCGCGCGCCGCCGAGTCCGCCGGGGCCGGCGTCGCGTGGACTCCGGAGCTGCACCGCAGCGCGCCGGTGGTGGCCGCCGCGATCGCCGCCGGCACCTCGACGATCGGGGTCGGCACCGGGATCGCGCTCGCCTTCGCCCGCAGCGCGATGCTGACCGCGCTGACCGCGGCCGACCTGGACGAGTTGTCCGGCGGGCGGTTCCGGCTCGGCCTCGGCACCGGGGTGAGCCGGCTCAACCAGGACTGGCACGGGGTCGAGTTCGCGAAGCCGGTCGCCCGGATGCGCGACTCGGTCGCGATCATCCGGGCGGTGGAGGCCGGCGGCGACCCGATCGTGCACGAGGGGGTCCGATCCATTGCGGTCCGCGGCTGGCGGCGGCCCTATCCGGCGGCCCGCCCGCGGATCCCGATCTACCTGGCCGCGGTCGGCCCGGCGATGCTGCGCCTGACCGCGCAGATCGCCGACGGCTGGCTCTCCCACGAGCTGTGCCCACCGTCGACGCTGCGCGATCAGGTCCGGCCGGTGCTCGGCTCCCGGAAGATCGACATCGTCGCCTCGGCCTGCTGCTCGGTGGATGCCGACGCCGGCGCCGCTCGCCGCCGCGCGGCCAACGTGGTCGGCTTCTACGCCTCGGTCCGTTCCTACGCCGACATGTTCGCCGCGGCCGGCTTCGCCGAGGTCACGGCGATGGCCGGCGCCGCGCTGCGGGCCGGTCGCCCGGCCGACTCGCTGGGCGACCTGATCCCGGACGAGATGGTCGACGCCTACGCGGTCGCCGGCACGCCCGCCGAGTGCGTGGCCCGCCTCAAGCAATACGACGGACTGGCCGACGGCATCAAGCTCTCCCCGCCCTCCTACGGCCTCGACGCCGACGAGGTGCGCGCCGCCCAGCACGGCCTCCTCGAGCTCGTCGGGAGCCACTCGTGAGACCTCTCGCCGACCTCCGCATCATCGCCGTCGAGCAGTACGGCGCCGGCCCGTTCGGCTCGGTCCACCTGGCCGACCTGGGCGCCGAGGTGATCAAGATCGAGGAGCCGCAGTCCGGCGGCGACGTGGGCCGCTACGTCCCGCCGTACAACGACGGCGAGGACTCCCTGTTCTTCGAGACGTTCAACCGCGGCAAGCGGTCCCTCTCCCTCGACCTGGCCGCCCCGGCCGGTCGCGAGGTCTTCGAGGACCTGGTCGGCACCGCCGACGCGGTCTGGTCCAACCTGCGCGGCGACGTCCCGGCGAAGATCGGCATCACCTACGAGCAGCTCAAACACCTCAACCCGGCGATCGTCTGCTGCTCGCTGACCGGCTTCGGGATGACCGGCCCGCGGGCGAAACAGCCCGGCTACGACTACATCCTGCAGGGCCTGGCCGGTTGGATGGAGCTGACCGGCGAGCCCGGCGGCCCGCCCACCAAGTCCGGCCTGTCCCTGGTCGACTACTCCGGCGGCTTCGTCGCGGCCATCTCGCTGCTGGCCGGGGTGCACGCGGCCCGGCGGGACGGCGTCGGCATGGACTGCGACGTCAGCCTCTACGACACCGCGATCGGCATGCTCACCTATCCCGCCGCCTGGCATCTCAACGCCGGCTTCGCCCCGGCCCGCACCCACCACTCCGCGCACCCGTCGCTCGTCCCGTTCCAGGTCTTCCCGTCGGCCGACGGCTGGATCGTGGTGGGTTGCGCCAAGGAGAAGTTCTGGCAGCGCCTGGTCCAGGTGCTGGCCGTGCCCGCGCTCGACGACCCGCGGTTCGCGACGTTCGCGACCCGCCGGGAGCACGCCGCCGAGCTGCTCTCGTTGCTGGACACCACGTTCGCGACCCGGCCGTCGGCCGAGTGGCTGGCCCTGCTCGAACCGGCCGGCGTGCCCTGCGGCCCGGTCAACGACGTGGCCGCCGCCCTGCGCGACCCGCACACCCTGGCCCGCAACCTCGTGGTCGAGACCGAGCACCCGCGCTACGGCACGGTCAAGCAGGTCGCCTCGCCGGTCCGGGTGGGCGACGACCCGCCGGCCTACCGCCGGGCGCCGCGCCGCGGCGAGGACCTGGGTTATGTGGCCGGCCTGCTGGGCTACGACGACTCCCGGCTGTCGTCGCTGCGCGCCGCCGGCGCCTTCGGAAAGACCCGCACATGAGTACGGATCCTGCTGCCGTCGTCCTGGCCCGTTGGGCTTCCGAGCTGCGCTGCGCGGACCTGCCGCCGGACGTGGTGGACGCGGCCGAACGCCACCTGATCGACGCGGTCGGCTGCGCGGTGGCCGGCATCCGGCGCGGTGCGGCCGATCCGGCGCTGACCGTGGCGCGGTCGCTGGGCGGGCCACCCGAGGCTCAGCTGTTCACCGGGGAACGGCTCGGCGCGGTGGCGGCCGCCTTCGGCAACGCGGTCGCCGTGCACGCCCTCGACTTCGACGACACGCACCCCGGCGGCCTGGTCCACGCGAGCGCGGTGACCGTGCCGGTAGCGCTCGCGGTGGGTGCGGCGGCGTCCGCCGACGAGTTGATCACCGCGCTGGTCGCCGGCATGGAAACGGTCTGCCGGCTGGGCGCTGCCGTCCCGCACGGGTTTCACGCGCGCGGGCTGCACGCCACCTCGATCTGCGGGCCGGTCGCCGCGGCCGTCGTCGCCGGGAAGCTGCTCGGCCTGGATGCGCCGACGCTGACCGCCGCGATCGGGATCGCGGCCAGCGGCGCGAGCGGCCTGCTCGAGTTCCTGCACAGCCCGGCCGGCACGAAGCAGCTGCACCCCGGCACCGCCGTCGCCAACGGCATCCTCGCCGCCCGGCTGGCCGCGGCCGGCGCCACCGGACCGGCCGGTGCGCTGGACGGCGCCTACGGCCTCTACCGGGCGCTCGCCGACCGGCAGCCCGACCGGGACACGTTGCTCGGCGGGCTCGGGTCGCGGTGGGAGACGACCGGGATCGCCGTCAAGCCGTACCCGTGTTGCCAGCTGAGCCACGCCTCGCTCGACGCGGCCCGGCCGTTCGCCGGCTCGGAGCCGGGGACGCAGGCGGGGGCGGTGACGGTCACGCTGCACCCGGCCGCGGTGCCGATCGTGGCCGAGGAGCCGAAGCGCCGGCCGCGCAGCGCGTACGAGGCGAAGTTCAGCGTCTACTTCGGCGTCGCCGCGATGATCATCGACGGCCGGGTCGACCTGGACACGTTCGACCACCTCGACCGGCCCGACCTGCTGGAGCTGGCCGCCCGGATCACGGTCCGCACCCGCGATGCCGGGGGAGTGCCGGCCGACGCGCCCGGCGACGTCGAGGTCGAGGGCCACCGCTCGATCGTCGACCGTGCCGCCGGCCCCGGCGTACGCGACAAGGCCGCCGCCAATCTGGGCGCCGGGGCGCACGCCGTCTTCGCGGCCGTGGACTCCCGGGCCGGCGCGGCCGCACTGCTCGATGCGATCGAGGGGTGCCTCACGTGACCGTCTACCTGCCCGCCGTCGCCGGTTATCCGGGCCTGCCCGGTGCGCTCATCGAGGCCGGCCTGGGCATCGGCGACATCGTGCACGTCACCGAATACGTGACCAGGCCCGGCCTTCAGCTGAGCCACGCCCGCTCGATAGCGCTCGGCGGCCACCGGGTGCCGGTCTCCCGGGTGCCGGTCGAAGCGGTGGTCGGCGACCCCAGCCCGTACATCCTGGGGGTGAGCGCCCATCCCGGTGGCGGAACCCTCCTCGCCGCCGGTGGCGACGCCCTGCGCGTCGCCGACGGCATCGTCTATCTCCCCAGCGTGCACACGACGGAGGGGGAGTTCCGCGAGCAGTACCGCTGGTGCCTCGACCGGATCGCGTCGCTGCTCGCCCTGGCCGGTCTGAGCCCGGCGGCGCTGACCCGCACGATCGACTACACCGCGACCGCGACCCGGGCCGACTATCCGCGCTGCGGCCGCCCCCGCAGGGAGGTCCTCGGCGCCGGCCCGGTCCACCCCGGCGCCGCCGGCATCCTGGTCGACGTGCCGGTCGAACCGGGCGCCCAGGTCGCGATCGACGCCCTGGCCGCGATGGGTGGCCTGGAGGCGATCAACCCGGGCTGGGCCCGCTACGACACGCTCACCTACAAACCGGCGGTCCGGGCCGGCGGCAAGATCTTCCTCTCCGGGTTCGGCGCCCTCGATCCGGTGTCCCAGCAGGCGCTGCACGCCGGCGACCTGCTCGCGCAGGCCGACTACATCTACGCGAGCATCGAGACGGTGCTGACCGCGGCGGGCGCGTCCGGCTCGGCGGTGACCGGCCTGATCGAGTACGTGACGCCGGACGCGGTCGCCGACTACCCCCGCACCGCCGCCCTGCGCGCGAAGCATTTCCCGAACGCCGCGGTGACGTCGGTGGTGTGCTCGGCCCTGCTGCGCCCCGAGTTCCTGCTGGAGACGATCCCGTCGGTGGTGCCGGCATGACCAAGCTGCTCACCCCGGAGCTGGCCGCGCGGATCGGCGAACAGGTCAGCTACACCGCGCCGGAGCCGCTGGGCCGGGCGTCGATCCGCTACTTCGCGCTGGCCACCGGCGACCCCGAGCCTGCCCACCGGACCGGCGAGGTGGCCCCGCCGACCCTGATCTGCGAGACGAATCAGTACGCGGGGGTGCCGCGCGACGACGACGGCTACGCCGGGCACGGCTGGCATCTGGACGTGCCGGGCACGCGGCTGGTGCGCGGCGGCAACTCCTACGAATTCCACGGCCCGGTCGGCCCGGACGACATCGTCACCGCGACCTGGCGGCTGGCCGACATGGTCGAGCGGGTCACCGGCGACGGCAAACGCATGCTGGTGGTCACCTCGACCGCCACGTACACCAAGCAGACCGGCCGTGTCCTGGCGACGAACGAGGAGACGCTGATCTATGTCGAGCGTTGAGTACCCGCCGCTGGAACGGACCATCGACCTCCCCGACATGATCGCCTACGCGGGCGCGACCTGGGACTGGCACCGCCTGCACTACGACCAGGCCTACCTGGCGGCCCGCGGCCTGGACCGTCCGGTGGTGGACGGCCAGGTGTTCGGCGCCTACCTGGCGATCGCCCTGCGCGGGTGGTTCGGCCCGCACGCCGAGATCACCAAACTGTCGTTCCGCTTCAAGAGTCTCGTCTTCGCCGGCGAGACGATCCGCTGCCACGGCACCCTGCGCGAGGTCGCCGACCGGCACGCCGTGGTCGACCTGCGGGTCGAGGTCGCCGACGACGGCCGGCGCGCCGTCGCCCCCGCCGAAGCAACCGTGCGGCTGCCATGAGCGTGGCCATCGCCGGCGCCGCCGAATGCGACCTCGGGCAGACCGGGAAGAGCGTCCTGGAGTTGCAGAGCCAGGCCGTGACGCGGGCGCTCGCCGACGCCGGCCTCCCGCTGTCCGAGGTCGACGGTCTCGCCACCAACGGCATCGCCCGCTTCTCCGCCACCCAGCTCGCCGACTACCTGGGCCTTCAGCCGGCGTGGAGCGACTCGAGCTTCGCCGGGGGAGCGGTCTTCGAGATGTACGTGGCGCGGGCGGCCCAGGCGATCGAGGCCGGCCAGTGCCGTACGGTCGTCATCTCGTTCGCCTCGAACCAGCGCTCGGCCCGCTCCCGCACGCTGACCGGGGTGGTCGAGGAGGGCACGCCGGAGGCGTCGTTCGAGGCGCCCTACCGGCCGCTCTACCCCCTCTCGTACTACGCGATGACGGCTCAGCGATATCTGCACACCTACGGCCTGACCCGCGCCGACCTGGCGGCCGTGGCCGTGGCCGCCCGCGCGAAGGCCCAGCTCAATCCGGCCGCGTGGACCTACGGGAAGGGCCCGCTGACGGTCGCCGAGGTCCTCTCCGCGCCGATGATCTCCACTCCGCTGGGCGCCCTGGACTGCTGCCTGGTCACCGACGGCGGCGGCGCGATCGTCCTGACGTCGGCGGAGCGGGCCCGCGACCTGCCGCGGATGCCGGTGACGGTCCTCGGCTACGGCGAAGCCCTGACCCACACCGGCATGGCGACCGCCCCCGACCTGTTGCGGACCGGCGCCGAGGCGGCCGCCGCACGGGCGTTCGCGCGCGCCGCCCTGACTCCCGCCGACATCGACGTGGTCCAGCTCTACGACTCGTTCACCATCTCCGTCCCGCTCGGCATGGAGGCCCTGGGTTTCGCCAAACCGGGGGAGGGCCTCCATGCCACCGTTCCGCACAACACCAGCGGCGGGGGCCTGGCCTATTGCCACCCGGGCCAACTCGGTGTCCTGCTGCTGGTGGAAGCGGTGCGCCAGCTCCGCCAGGTCCCCGGCGCCCGGACGGCGCTGGTCCACGGCACCGGCGGCATCTTCTCCAGCCACGCCACGGTGATCCTGGGGGTGGACCGGTGACGGAGCAGGAGTGGTGGGCGGCCACCCGCGACCGGCGGCTGCTGCTGCAGTTCTGCCTGACCTGCCGCAGATTTCAGCACTATCCCCGCGTCGTCTGCACCGGGTGCGGCGGCGCGGAGCTCGAAATCCGGGACGCCGCCGGGACCGGTGTGATCGACAGCTTCACCACGGTGGTGCGGGCGGAAACCCCGTACACCATCGCCCGGGTCCGTCTCGCCGAAGGCCCGATCCTGCTCACCCAGCTGGTGGATCTCCCGGATCCCCGCTGTGACCTGCCCGTCCGCCTGGCCTGGCGGGCGCAGCCCGACGGGCGCCACCTGCCCGTCTTCCGGAGTGCCGACGATGGACTTTGAGCTCAGCGACGAACAGCGCCTCTTCCGCGAGGTGCTCCGCGACTTCGTCGACCGGGAGATCCGCCCGGTCGCCCAGGAATGGGAGGAGTCCGGCCGCTACCCCACCGAGATCGTCGCCACCATGCGTGAGCTGGGCCTGTTCGGGCTGACCGTGCCCGAGGAGTACGGCGGGCTCGGCGCCGACATGATCAGTTTCGCGCTGGTGTTCGAGGAGATCGCCAAGGGCTGGATGGGTGTCGCCGGCATCCTCGGCAGCCACTCGCTGTCCTGCTGGCTGATCGCCCGGCACGGCACCGAGGAGCAGAAACAGCGCTACCTGCCGGACCTGGCGAGCGGCAGACGGCGTACCGGAATCGCGTTGACCGAACCGGATGCCGGCACCGATCTGCAGGGCATCGCCACCGTCGCCGTTCGCGACGGCGACGACTATGTGATCACCGGGCGCAAGACGTGGATCACGAATGCCCGGCATGCCGATCCGCTGCCGGTGCTCTGCAAGACCGACCCGGCCGCCGCGCCCGCGCACAAGGGCATGTCGGTGCTGCTGGTGGACGCGGGCACGCCCGGTTTCACGGTGGAGCGGGATCTGCCGAAGCTGGGCTACAAGGGCACCGAGTCGTGCGAGGTGCTGCTCGATGCCGTCCGGGTCCCGGCCGCCAACCTGCTCGGCGGCGTCGAGGGCCGCGGCATGCAGCAGGTGCTGGCCGGGTTGGAGACCGGCCGGATCAACGTCGCCGCGCGGGCGCTCGGCATCGCCCAGGCCGCCTACGACGAGGCGCTGCGCTACGCGGGCGAGCGAAAGGCGTTCGGGCAGGCGATCGGGGGTTTCCAGGCCGTCCAGCTGAAGATCGCCGAGATGGCCGCCCAGGTCCAGGCCGCCCGCCTGCTGGTCTATTGGGCGGCGTCCCGGTCGGACGGCGGCCACCGGGTCGACATGGAGGCCGGGATGGCCAAGGCGTTCGCGTCGGAGGCCGCCGTCTCCTGCGCCCTGAACGCGATGCAGATCCACGGCGGCTACGGCTATTCCAAGGAGTTCGTGGTGGAACGGCTCTACCGAGACGCCCCGCTGATGATGATCGGCGAAGGCACCAACGACATCCAGCGCATCGTGATCGCTCGCGCGTTGCTGGCCGGCACGGCGTCGATCGGATGAGGTCGTATCTCTACGTCCCCGGCAACCGGCCGTCGATGCTGGCGACGGCGCTGTCCCGGGGTGCGGACGCGCTGATCGTCGACCTCGAGGACGCGGTCCCGCCCGGCGAGAAGTCCGCCGCCCGGGACGCGGTCGCCGGTTGGCTGCGGACCCTGCCGGAGGGCTCGCCGGTCTACGTCCGGATCAACGAGGGCAAGGACGGCCTGGCGGACGCGTCGGCGGTGGCCGGTCCCGCCCTGCGCGGCCTCTGCGTGGCCAAGGCCGGCACCGTCGACCAGCTGGCCGGGATCACCGCCGAGCTGGACCGGGCCGGCGCGCCCGCCACGGTCGAGCTGGTCCCGCTGCTGGAGACGGCCCAGGCCATCCTGTCGGCCCCCGCGCTGGCGGCGGCTCCGCGGGTGCGTCGCCTTCAGATCGGCGAAGCCGACCTGGCGGCCGAGCTCGGGGTCACCCTGGGTGCGGACGAGCGGGAGCTCATTTACGTACGCTCCGCCGTGGTCCTCGCCTCCGCCTCCGCCGGCATCGAACCGCCCGCCGCCGCCGTGACCACCGACTTCCGCGATCTCGACCGTCTCCGCCGCACCACGGCGGCCCTGAAACGGCTGGGTTTCCGGGGCCGGGCGTGCATCCATCCGGCCCAGATCCCGGTGGTCAACGACGTCTTCACCCCGGCCCCGGCGCAGCTGGCGGCCGCGCGGGACCTGATCGAGCGCTTCGAGGCGGCCGGCGGCGGGGTGTGCCTGGACGCCCGGGGCCGCATGGTCGACCTCGCGGTGGTGCGCGAGGCCCGCCGGACTCTCCGCGACGGGTGAACGTTCCGGGTTGAACTCCCACCGGCCTGACCGCGATGGGAGGGTTGTCGGGTGGACCAGGCCTACCAGGTGATCGACGGACGGCTTCGCGATCTCCTCCTCGCCCAGCCGGTGTTCTTCGTCGGCACCCTGCCGGACGGGCCCGGCGGGCAGATCGACCTGGCGCCGCATGCCGCCGCCGGTGGCCTGGCGGTGCTGGACGATCAGCGGATCGCCTACCTGAGCGACGGCAGCGACGCCGAGATGGTCGAGCACCTGCGGGCGAACGGCCGGATCACCCTGCTGTGTGCCGTGCGGGACAGCTCACGGGTCGTCCGGTTGCAGGGTCGCGGCCAGGTGGTCGATCCCGGCGACCCCGGCTTCGGTCAGCTCATGACGCTGTTCCCGGATGCCCCGGCCGGCGATCGGCGCCCGGTCGTCGAGGTCACCGTCGAGCAGGTCAACGAGTCGTCCGAGCCCGAGCCCGCGGCCCCCGCGGTCTACCCGCCGCCGGTCGAGCCGCCGGACCGGTGGATCTTCCGGATCCCGATCCTGCGTGTCATCCGCAACCAGCACGAGGACTGCGTGCGCAGGTACGACCGAGACCTCCTCGCCTATTTCGACGCGACCCACCGGATCGACGACGCCGAGCGAACGGAGGCGCGTCCCGCCGTCATCCGCAGCCTTCACCCGATCGACGTTCGGCAGGCCTGGCTCGAACTGATGTGGCGGATCAAACCGTCGCTGGTCTGGACCGCGGTGTGGCCGGCGCCGTGGATCTATGGTTTCGGCGCGTGGCTGCTGGCGTGGTCACCGGCGGCCGGGGAGGGCAAGGCGATCTGGCTCGCCGGCGCCTTGGCCTACCTGCACTGGTACATGGCCGCGGTTTTCTGCGGCGGGAAGTTTCAGGAATCGGTCATCGTGTCCGCGTCGGATATCCGGATTCCCCGGTATTGCCAGGTGCTCGGTGCGGTCCTGTTCGTCGCCGGGCTGGCACTGGCGCCGTCCACGCTGTCGGTCGGCGCCCTGCTCCCGGCGATGGGCGCGATCCTGATCGCCGCGGCGCTCACCTTCCTGGTCGCCCTGCTGGTCGCGACGACGGTGAACTGGATTCCCCGGTTCCGGCCACGCGCGGCGATCTACATGACCGAGGTCGCGCTCCTCAGCCTGGCGGCCTCCGGGCCGAGGCCGGACTGGCCGCAGTGGCTCGTGCGCGGACTGTGGACCGGGTTGTGGGCGAGCTGCGCCTTCGCGGCGTCGTTGGTCATCATGCTGATCGCCGTGTTTCTCGCCACCAGCCTGTACGTCCGGTGGAAGAACCGCCGCTACGCCGCGGCCGAGCTGCTGCAGACCCTCCTCTGGCTGGTGATGCGCATCGACGACGCGGGCAGGCCCGAGGCGGACCGATCGGAGCTGAGTCGCCGATACCAGCCGCCGGACCCGCTCAGGATCGCCGTGGCTCTGGAATACCTGGCCACGGTCATCGAGGAATCGCTCCCGAAGGCCCTCGACTGCGGCGACCGGAGCGGCACCCGGGCGATCTCGGAGCACTGCCGGGGCATCGCGGCCTCGGTCCGGGCCCTGAAGACCGAGCGCTTGCTCGACCAGCGGACCTCGTCCGACGCCCTGGCCGCCGCGCTCGCCAACGCGATCGTCCCGGTTGCCCTCGGTGACTGGAAATCCCTGGCCTACGTCGAGCCGGCCGACCTGCCGCAGACGGTCTCCGCATGGACCCGCACCCTGCGATGGATCGGCCGGCTCGTCGCGGCCGCGATGCCGCTGGCCGTCATCCTGTTCCTCCAGGCCACCACGCACGGCAGCGACAAACAGCTGGAACCGCTCGTCCCGGTCGCCGCCACCTGGCTGCTGGTCTCCATCGTGACCTGGATCGACCCCGGCGGCGGCGACCGCTCCGCCGGCGTCCGGAACCTGCTGGGCGCGGTCCCCGGCGTCAAGGCGAACTGAGCTCGGCGGGACGGCGGCAGTCGCGCCGAGCTGGCACCATGCTGCCCATGCTTGTCACCCTCCGGCTGCCGGCCGCGATCCTTGCCGCCGCCGTGCTGACCGGCTGCGCCGCGACCGGGTCGGCCGGCGGGCCGAAGCCGGTTCCGTCCGAGGCGCTGACCCTGAAGGCGGACGGCAGCGTCCCGTGGGTGGACGAGCCGATCGACAGCGTCTACACCGCGCCGGCCGCACCGACGGTCGCCGAGGGCAGCAAGCCCTGCACGTCGGCTCAGCTCACCGGCCGGCTCGACAAATGGTGGAAGCCGAGCGGGGAGGCGGTGCTCGGCGGCCGGCTCCTCGGCGAGCTGGTCGTCACCAACGGATCCGGCGCCGGCTGCGTGCTGCAGGGCGAGGCCGGCGTGCGGCTGTTCAGCGCGGGCGCCGAGGTGCTGGTCGACCACGCGTCGAGCGTCAACGACGAGGCCAAGCGGAAGGCGGTTCCGGTACCGGCGGGCGGGACCGCCACGATGCGCGTCGACTGGTCGGGCCCGTTCTGCGGGACGGCCCGGCCGCCGTACGAGCTGCGGGTGACCCTGCCCCACGAAGGCGGCGAGCTGCGCGCCCCGATCGGTCCGCGCGACCATCCGGCGTGCAGCCGCAACCCGGAGTCGCCGGACAGGCCGTCGTCCCACCTGTCCGCGAGCGTCTTCGACACCACGGTCGCCCCGGACCCGGCCGCCGGGGTGCGCTCGCCGCTGTGGGCGCTGACCGCCGCCGCGACCGGCCCGCAGCAGGCTCGTCCCGGCGCCCGGATCACCTACACGGTCACGCTGGCCAACCCCACCGCCGAGCCGGTCACCCTGCTGCCCTGCCCCGGCTACCTGCAGGAGATCAGCTCGTCGGCCGGGGGAGCGGTGAACGGTTCGAGCTACCGGCTCTACCGCCTGAACTGCCGCCCGGCGACCGCGGTCCCGGCGCACAGCGGCCTGCGTTTCGAGATGGTCGCCACGGTGCCGGAGACGGCCACGGCCGGCGGCAGCGTGCAGATCTCCTGGAAGCTGCAGACCGCACAGAGCCTGCCCAGCGAGCACCTGGTCGGCCTCCTCACCATCCCTGTGGTCTGATGGGCCGTGCTTCCCCTGAAGATCATCAAAGGCGACGCGACAAGCCCGCAGGCCAAGGGCCCGAAGCTGATCGCCCACATCGCCAACGACCTCGGCGGCTGGGGCAAGGGTTTCGTCCTGGCCATCTCCCGCCGCTGGCCGGAGCCGGAACGCGCGTACCGCCAGTGGCACCGCGACCGCGCCCACAACGACTTCGGCCTGGGCGCCACCCAGCTGGTCCAGGTCCGCCCCGACATCTGGGTGGCGAACATGGTCGCCCAGCACGGCCTGAAATCCGGCAGCGCCGGCCCACCGATCCGCTACGACGCCGTGGAGCGCTGCCTGACCACGGTGGCCGAGCACGCCGCCGCGCTGTCGGCGTCGGTCCACATGCCGCGCATCGGTTGCGGCCTGGCCGGCGGCCGCTGGGACCGCATCGAGCCCCTGATCGTGACGGCGTTGTCCGCCCACGACATCCCGGTAACCGTCTACGACTTCGACTGAGCGGCGCAAGCGTAATAGGGAGGCAGCGGCCGCGGCCGCCGCCTGCATGGAGGCCTTGAGAAAGCGCAGCGCACAGAAAAAAGCGGAAAATCCGGGTTTATGTACGCGGTGGAAGCGCAGCCCATCCGCGATGCTCGCGAACACCGCCCGGAAGGGTAGTGCCCATCGCAAGCGGAACAACGCGCGGGTCAACCGTTCGAGTGAAGCCGGTGGCCGACCGCGCTGACGGCTTCGAGCACCGTGGTGACGTCGGCGTCGTCGTGATTGGCGGTCAGTGACAGGCGCAGCATCGCGCCGGCCGAGGCGGGCGGGCCGACCAGGTTGGTGAAGACGCCGGCTTCGAAAAGGCCCGCCCAGAACGCCCCGGCCGCGGCCATGTCGGCGAACCGGACCGGGATGATCGGGGTGGTCGATGGCCGGGTGTCGTAGCCGAGCTCCCGCAACCCGCTGTGCAGCGCGCCGGCCAGATCAAGTGTGCGCGCGCGGCGTTCCGGCTCGGCCAAGATGATCTCCAGGGCGGCGAGGGCGGCGGCGGCCGAGGCGGGCGGCAGCGCCGTCGAGAACAGCACCGATCGCGCGTTGTGGTCGAGGTAGCGGATGTTGTCGGCTGAGCCGGCGAGGACCCCGCCGACCGATCCGAACGCCTTCGACAGCGCCCCGGTGATCAGATCGATCCGCCCTTCGAGGCCGTACGAGGTGGCCAGGCCGCCCCCGTCCGGGCCGAACACCCCCATGTCGTGGGCGGCGTCGATGACGAGCTTCGCGTCGTACTCCTCGGCCAGCGCGACCAGTCCGCGCAGGTCGGCGACGTCGCCCTCCATCGAGAAGACGCTGTCCGTGATGATCAGGCGGCCGCCGCCCGAAGGCGCGGCGGCGAGGCGTTCCCGCAGGTGGGCAAGGTCCCGATAGCTGCGCACCTTCCCCCACCCGAGCCGGACCGCGTCGATCAGCGAGGCGTGGTTGCGGGCGTCGGTGAACGCGATGTCATCCCGCCCGAGCAGCGCGGACAGGGCCAGGTTGGCCTGAAATCCGGAGCCGGTGACCGCCGCCGCTTCCTGGCCGAGGAACGCGGCGAGCCGCCCCTCCAGCTCGCGATGCAGGTCGAGGGTGCCGTTGAGCGCCCGCGATCCGCCAACCCCGGTGCCGAACCGGCGCACCGCGGCCACCGCCGCCTCGATGACCCGAGGGTGGGTGGACAACCCGAGGTAGTCACCGGAGCCGGCCATCAGCACCTTGCGCCCGTCGATGACGACGTGCGAGTCGCCGGTGCGTTCGGCGGCCGAGCGGAAGTACGCGTCGACGCCGTGCGCCTGCAGGATCGCCTCGGCCTGGTGCAGGCCGGGTTTCGCGAACGGGTCCACGTCCTCATTGGATCGAACGGGAACGCAAAAAGACAGCCCGACCTGCGATGTTATCGTTAACACATGCGCGTAGCCCGTCTGTTCGGTGCCGGTGATGTTCGGGTCCTCGACGAGGAGGTTCCGGTCCCGGTCGCGGGTGAGGAACTCGTCGAGGTGACCAGCGTCGGCATCTGCGGCTCCGACCTGCACTGGTTCACCGAGGGCGCGATCGGCGACGCCGTGCTCTCCCGCCCGCTCGTGCTCGGCCACGAGATGGCCGGCGTCATCCGCGGCGGACCGCGCGACGGCACCCGGGTGGCGATCGACCCGGCCATCCCGTGCGGCATCTGCGAGCCCTGCCTCGACGGCGACCCCAACCTCTGCCTGAACATCATCTTCTCCGGGCACGGCGGCACCGACGGTTCGCTGCGCCAGTTCATGGCCTGGCCGGCCCGCCGCCTGCACCCGCTGCCGGACGCGATCGGCGACGACGAGGGTGCCCTGCTCGAACCGCTCGGCGTCGCCCTGCACGCCTACGACCTGGCCCACGCGAAGCTGGCGAGCACGGTCGCGGTGATCGGCTGCGGCCCGATCGGCCTGATGCTGATCCAGCTGGCCCGGCTCGGCGGCGCGACCCGGATCATCGCCGCCGACCCGCTGCCGCACCGGGCCGAAGCGGCCGCAAAGCTGGGAGCGGAGATCACCGAGGGCGAGGCCGACGTGGTTTTCGAGGTCTCCGGCTCGAACGAGGCGGTCGACGCCGCCCTGAAGGCCGCCAGGCCCGGCGCCCGGGTCGTCCTGGTCGGGATCCCGGACGGCGACACCACCACGTTCACCGCGTCGCACGCCCGCCGCAAGGGCCTGACCCTGGTGATGTCCCGCCGGATGGGCGAGGTCTACCCGCGCGCCATCGACCTGGCCGCCCGCCGCCTGGTCGACCTGCCGCCGCTGGTGTCGACGGCGTTCCCGCTCACCGAGATCGCCGCCGCGCTCTCGACGGCCGCAGCCCGCGACGGCCTCAAGATCGTCGTCCACCCGCAGGCCTGAAGCGGCAATACCCGCAGGTTTGAAGCGGCGAATACCCGCCGGTAACCCGGCACACATCGGACGGTCACGCTACGCGTTGGTAGCGAAACTCTGGTGTGCAACCCATCGAAGTCTTAGCATCTACGAAATAATTTCGCGTTCGCGTTTCCCTGAAGGGAAGCCTCCATGCGCCGACGTTCCCCCGTCCTCAATTCCCTGGTCATTGCCGCGGTAGTCGCCTCCGCGGCATTCACCCCTATCACTGCGTCCCCCGCGCAGGCGGCCTACGCCGTTAACGACTATTGCCTGGGCGAGTGCTCCGACATCCTGCCGCCGGGCCAGAACGGCGACGCCGACCTGGTCCAGGTGCTCGCCAACCAGGCCTTCGGCACGCAACCGCCGCACGCCGACGACCAGCTCGCCAAGTACGGCAACCTGACCTACAACTACACCGGCCTGACCGGCGACCAGATCAACACGTTCTTCAACGACAGCTCGTACGGCGTCGCCGCCGCCGATGTGGAGAGCACCAAGTCCCCGCGCTCGGACGTGACGATCGTCCGGGACAAGCAGCTCGGCATCCCGCACATCACCGGCACCACCAGGGCCGGGACGATGTACGGCGCCGGTTACGCGGGCGCCCAGGACCGGCTGTTCCTGATGGACCTGATGCGGCACGTCGCGCGCGGCAGCCTCACCTCGTTCGCCGGCGGCGCCGAGGGCAACCGGGAGCTCGAGCAGAGCGTCTGGCGCAACTCGCCCTACACCGAGGCCGACCTGCAAACCCAGATCAACACCTTGCAGGCTTCCGGTACGCGTGGCGCACAGCTCTACACCGACGTGCAGAGTTACATCGCGGGCATCAACAAGTACATCGCCGACTGCATGGCCGCCCGGGACTGCCCCGGCGAGTACGTGCTGACCGGGCACCTCGACTCGATCACCAACGCCGGCGGTCCCGAGGACTTCACGCTGACCGACCTGATCGCGATCGGCGGCGTCATCGGTGGCCTGTTCGGCGGGGGCGGTGGCACCGAGATGCAGTCGGCGCTGGTCCGCATCGCCGCCCGGGCCAAGTACGGCACCACCGTCGGTGACCAGGTCTGGCAGCAGTTCCGCCAGCAGAACGACCCGGAATCGGTGCTCACCCTGCACAACGGGCAGTCGTTCCCGTACGCATCGGGGAACCCGAACGCCGCCGGCGTCGCCATGCCGGATGCCGGCAGCGCCGTCTCCGAGCCGATCGTCTTCGACAAGACCGGTAGCGCGGTCAGCGCGGCGGCCAGCGGCACCAGCGACATCGCCCAGTCGCTGAGCACCCTGGCGATCGGCAGCGCCCACCGCGGCATGTCGAACGCCGCGGTGATCTCCGCGGCCAACTCGGCCACCGGCCACCCGGTCGCCGTGTTCGGCCCGCAGACCGGCTACTTCGCGCCGCAGCTGCTCATGGTGCAGGAGCTGCAGGGCCCGGGGATCAGCAGCCGGGGCATCGCGTTCTCCGGCCTCAACCTCTACACGCTGATCGGGCGCGGACCCGACTACGCGTGGAGTGCGACGTCGTCGATCCAGGACATCACGGACACGTTCGCGGTGAAGCTGTGCAACGCCGACGGCAGCACCGCGACCCTGGCCTCGACGAGCTACGTCTACCACGGCACCTGCCTGCCGATGGAGGCGCTGAGCAAGACCAACTCGTGGAAGCCGACCACCGCCGACTCCACGGCGGCCGGCTCTTACCGGCTGACCATGCAGCGCACCAAGTACGGCCTGGTCACCTGGCGCGGACTCGTGAGCGGCGCACCGACCGCGTTCACCAGCCTGCGCTCGACCTACCGGCACGAGGCCGACTCGGCGATCGGCTTCCAGATGTTCAACGAGCCCGACCAGATGGGCACGCCGGCCGCGTTCATGAACTCGGCCTCGAACATCGCGTTCGGCTTCAACTGGTTCTACGTGAACTCGGCCGACACGGCCATGTTCACCTCGGGCAGCCAGCCGGTGCGGCCGGCCGCGGCCGACCCGAACCTGCCGACCAAGGCGGAGGCGGCCTACGAGTGGACCGGCTGGAACCCGGACACCAACGTCGCCACCTATCAACCGGCGTCGGCCCATCCGCAGGCGGTCAACCAGGACTACTTCGTCAGCTGGAACAACAAGCAGGCCAAGGACTACGGCGCCGCCGACGGCAACTTCAGCTTCGGCTCGGTGCACCGCGGCGACCTGCTGGACACGCCGATCAAGGCCGGAATTGCGGCGGGTACGAAGTACGACCGGGCCGCCCTGGTGAAGGTCGTCGAGTCGGCCGCCACCACCGACCTGCGCGGCACCGACGTGCTGCCGGTGCTGCTCCGGGTGATCGACACAGCCACGGTGACCGACTCGGCGCAGGCCGCGGCGCTCACCAAGCTGCGCACCTGGCTCGCGGCCGGCGCGCACCGCCAGGAGACGAGCGCGGGCAGCAAGGCGTACGCCAACGCCGACGCGATCCGCATCTTCGACGCCTGGTGGCCGAAGCTGGTGGTGGCCGCGTTCCAGTCGGGTCTGGGCGACCCGCTGTTCCAGTCGCTGGTGGACACCCTGCAGATCAACGAGTCGCCGTCCGGCGGCCAGACCGGCCCGACGTCCTCCCTGCCGACCAGCGCGAACGAGTCGCAGGCGCACAAGGGTTCGTCGTTCCAGTTCGGCTGGTGGGGTTACGTCGACAAGGACCTGCGGGCCACCCTGGGCGACAGCGTGCCGGGCTGGTCGCAGAAGTACTGCGGCGGCGGCACGGTGAGCACCTGCCGCAGTGCCCTGCTGACCAGCCTGACCACGGCCCTGGCCGAGCCGGCCGCCACCACCTATCCGGCCGACACCTATTGTTCGGCCGGCGACCAGTGGTGTGCCGACGCGATCCTGCAGTCCCCGCTGGGCGGCATCAAGCACGGCCTGATCGGCTGGCAGAACCGCCCGACCTACCAGCAGGTGGTGTCGTTCCCGGCCAAGCGCGGCGACGACATCACCAACCTGGCGGCCGGCCGGACGGTGACCGCATCGAGCACGCAGAGCGGATATCCGGCGTCGAACACGGTGGACGGCAGCTATACGAGCCGGTGGGCCAGCTCCTACGCCGACAACCAGACGCTGACGGTGGATCTGGGAGCGTCGAAGACGGTGGCGCGGGCGGTCATCCGCTGGGAGTCGGCGTACGCCACGGCGTACAAAATAGAAACCTCGGCCAATGGCACCACCTGGACCCAGGCGGCCGCCGTGACCGGAGGGAACGGTGGCCTCGACACCGTGACCTTCCCCGCGGCGACCGGCCGGTATCTGCGCCTGACCGGCCAGACCAGGGCAACGTCCTACGGTTTCTCGATCTACGAGTTGGAGGCCTACAGCCACTAGGCAGCGTCACAGCGAAGGGTGTCGCTGTCTGTCCCCAACGACAGTCACCGGCACCCTTCGCTCTGCTTACCTCCGCGCGCCGCTTTACTCGCGCTTTGATAGCGCTGTACCACGAACGGCACCTCTCTTTGTCAAGGCGTCGGTAGTAGAGAGGTCTCCGTTCGCGTTACGGACCCGGCGATATGTCTGCCGGCTGGATGCGTTGGGTCGCAGGGCGTCTTTCGGGAGGCCGCATTCGTGATGATTCACGAGGGTTGGTGGCGATGGCGATCGTGTGCCGAGGTGAGGCCGGCCGCCTGGCCCGATTTCCTTGATTGCGGGGTCTGCGCGCGGTTCAGGATTTCGATTTTCTTGATGTCGGGGCCTCGGGTGTGCGACGAGAGCCCGTTTTCCTGGGTCTTGGCCGCTGGCGGCCGGGGTGAGGCCCCAACTTCCGCGAAGTCGGCAGCTCTGGCTCCGACCCCGGCCTCGTCCCCGGCCTCGTCCCCGGCCTCGTCCCCGGCCTCGTCCCCGGCCTCGTCCCCGGCCGATCTTTGAGCAACCGCCTGACCTGCGCGACGTTCGGCCGAAGCTATGTGAACAGTTACCCATCATGAATGGCCAAGCAGAACGGCATGACATGTACGTCATGTCCGGCAGTCGGTTCGCCGACCCGGCGGGGACTTGTCGATTTTCGGTGGGAGCTGGGAGTTGGGCTGGAGATTTACAAGATCTCGAGGGAGAAGCGTGGCGAGGCCGGCGTCGGTCGCGGATTCGTGGCGGCTAGGGCTACTCGCGTCGGGATTCCGGCAAACACGACCTTAACCATCAAGGCAACAGAAACCCCCTTAACTCCACGGGCTGCTGCACCTGTAGCTGCTTACCTCCACGCACTGCTGCACCCGCAACTCTGGGTGCTGCTCTGCCCGCAGCCCTGGGTGATGCGATACCCGCGCACTGCTTACCTCCGCGCGCCCACCAGATATCTCACGACAGATCGTGGTGCGCGCGTGGAGGTAAGCAGAGCAGGGCGCGGCGAAGGTGGTCGTCCGGGTGGGTGGGGTGGTCAGGCGACGGATTTGATTCGGGTCACCAGGACCGAGCCGAGCACGGTGATGACCGCTACCACGCCGAACAGCACCGGGTAGCCGCCCAGATACGTGACCAGGGGGAACGCCAGGGCCGGGCCGAGGACCTGGGGGGCCGAGCTGGCGATGTTGATGACGCCCAGGTCGCGGGCGCGGTCCTCGGCGGTCGGCAGCACCTGGGTGATCAGCGCCTGGTCGACCGACAGGTAGACGCCGAAGCCGAGGCCGAGGACGACCGCGGCGGTCAGCGCGCCGGTCCAGGTCGGCCAGGCCGCGAGCAGCACCGCGGCGACCGCCATCGTGAGGCCGGAGGCGATCACCGACGGCTTGCGCTTGCCGGTGCGGTCCGAGATCACGCCGCCGATCACCACCGTGAGCACGGTCGCGACCGTGTAGACGATGATCAGGATGGTCAGGCCGTCGTCGGCGTTCTCGTAGTGCACCTTGTCGCGCAGGAAGTAGAGCAGGTAGAGCGTCGCCATCGCGTTGCCGAGCTGCACCAGGAAGCGGGTGCCGAACGCCCACGCGAAGTCGCCGCCGTGCCAGGTGAAGGTGCCGCGCAGCGCGAAGCGGGTGGGCGTCGCCGGCAGCGGGTCGCGGGTGGCGAGCACGAACGGGACGGCCAGGGCGACGACCACGACGGCGATCACCACGTAGCCGCCGCCGACCACGGTGACCAGCACGACGCCGGCGACCACGCCGATCGACTGGGTCAGGCCGACCCAGCCGGAGACCAGGCCGCGCTGGTTGACCGGGGTCTGGTCGGGGACGATCGAGTTGAGGCCGGCCTGCAGCACGTTGAGCCCGGCCTGGGCCAGGCACCAGCCCAGCGCGACGCCGAGGATGCTGTGCACCCCGGTCAGCGCGACCAGCCCGGCCGCGCCGATCAGCGCGCCCGCGATGATCCAGGTGTGCCGCCGGCCGGTGCGGGCGGTGGTGGCGTCGGAGAGGGCGCCGGCGACCGGGCCGACGATCACCGCGACCAGGGCGCCGAGGCCGGTGACGATGCCGAGGGCGGTCGTCTTGGAGTCACCGGCGATGTCTTCGATCTGGTTGGGCAGCAGCACCTGCAGCGGCCCGAAGTAGCCCATCCAGAGGCCGAGGTTGGCCAGCGAGAGCAGCCCGATCCAGCGGGACCCGACCCGTTTTTCCACTTCCAGAGCGGTCATCCGCGCTCTCGCAGCTGCGCGGCGAGCCAGTGGTAGGAGGCCTTCGGGGTGCGCTCCTGGGTGTCGAAGTCGACCCGGACCAGGCCGAACCGCTGGCTGTAGCCCTCGGCCCACTCGAAGTTGTCGAGCAGCGACCAGACGAAGTACCCGCGCACGTCGACGCCGGCCGCGATGGCCCGCTTGACCGCGCCGAGGTGCCCGTCGAGGTAGTCGATCCGGAACTGATCCTCGATCAGGTCGTCGGTCGAGCAGCCGTTCTCGGTGATGTAGATCGGCGGCAGCGCGTCGCCGTAGGTCGTCTTCAAGCCGGTGAGCAGCTCGTGCAGCCCGTCCGGCACGACCGGCCAGCCGAATGCGGTGGTCGGCACCCCGTCGATCTGCTTCATGTCGAACGGCAGCTCGTCCTGGGTGGGCGCGCCGACCTTGGTCGGGTTGTAGTAGTTGATCCCGAGGGTGTCGATCGGCGTCCGGATCGTCTCCATGTCGCCGTCCTGGATGACCGGTTCGAGCAGCGCGGCCAGGAAGTCCGGGTACGTCCCGAGCAGGACCGGGTCGTTGAACAGCCGGTTGTGGAAGGCGTCGTAGACCATCGCCGCGGCCTCGTCCGCCTCATCGGCGGACGCGGGCCAGACCGGCGTGCAGTTGTTGGTGATCATGATTTCGGCGGCGCCGCGCGAGCGCAGCTCCTGCACCGCCAGACCGTGCCCGAGCAGCTGGTGGTGGGCGACCGGCAGCGCCTCGAAGCCGAGCGACTTGCCGGGCGCGTGCGACCCGAAAGCGTACCCCTGGGCCATGTGCACGATCGGCTCGTTCAGGGTGATCCAGCGCCGGACCCGGTCACCGAGACGATCGGCGACGATCCCGGCGTACTCCGCAAATCGCTTTGATGTTTCGCGATTCAGCCAGCCGCCGTCGTCCTCGAGCGCCTGCGGCAGATCCCAGTGGAAGAGCGTCGGCACGATCGCGATGTCGCGGTCGAGCAGGCCGTCGACCAGCCGGTCGTAGAAATCCAGACCGAGGGGGTTGGGCTTGCCGCGCCCGTCCGGCTGGATGCGCGGCCAGGACAGACTGAAGCGGTACGCGTCGACGCCGAGCCCGGCCATCAGATCGAGGTCCTCGGCGAAGCGATGGTAGTAGTCGCAGGCGACATCCCCGGTGTCCCCGGCGAGGGTCCGCCCCGGCGTGTGCGCGAACGTGTCCCAGATCGAGACCCCGCGCCCGTCCTCGGTAGCGGCACCCTCGATCTGATAGGCGGCGGTCGATACTCCCACCTCGAACCACGTGGGAAACCCGTCCAGCGATCCCAAACCATCCTCCAGCCGAAGGCGAATTCAGCTCAGGTTAGTGACCGCACCCACCCCGCGGAACCCCTCAGCCCGGCGTCCGTGGCCCGAGGATGGCCTCCAGTCGCTCGATGTCCGGGTAGCGGGCGGTCTCCAGCAGGCTCAGCGCCTCCCCGCGGACCCGGTCGGCCGCCTCCTGGTCGCCGGCCGCCAGGTGGGTGGAGTAGAGCCCGATCAGCGGTTCGATGCGCAGGTCCTGCATGTCGCCGAAGAGCCGCAGGGCCTCCTCGAAGGCGGCCACCGCCCGGGCCGGATCGCCGGTCGCGGCGTGGAAGCGGGCCAGGTGCATCCAGCTGCCGGCCGCGCCGTGCGGGTGGTCGCAGCGCACGTTGATGTCGATGCTCTCCTGCAGCAGCGCGCGAGCCTTGTCCCGGCCGCCGGGCCGATAGAAGTGGTACCAGGCGATCGGGTGCAGCGCGTTCGCCGCCTCGACCCGCCCGAAGTCGCCGCCCAGCTTGCGGTAGGCGGCGAGCGCCTCCACCGCGTACGGATAAGCCTTGATGGTTTCCGTGCGGGTCGGCACGTCGTGCACGCCGACGATGCCGGTGGCCACGCTGAGCAGGCCGTGCGCCAGCCGGATCGGGTCGTCGGTGGCCCGGCCGACGGCGATCGCGGCCTCCAGCGGCGGCATGGCCCGGTCGATCTGGTTGAGGCGCAGGTAGGCGCGGCCGATCGCGTACTGCAGGAAGCCGATCCACCAGCGGGAGCCGTCGCGTTCGGCGATGGTCAGGGCGCGCCGGGCCAGGCCGATCGAGTCGTGCAGATGGAAGCGGACGTCCTGCTGATAGGGACACAACACCCAGACGAAGATCTTGAGGTACGACTCGTCGCAGATCTCGGTGAGCGCCATCAACGTGTCGTACTCGGCGTCCTGCCAGGCGTACGCCTCCCGGGGGTCGGCGAACGTCTCGGGCCGGATCCCGTCCGGCACCGGCGGGAGGCGCGACGGCTGCCGGTAGGGGAAGCACACCTCGACCGCGTTGCCGCCGGAGAAGAGGTAGTGCTCGACGATCCGGCCCAGCACCGCCGGGCTCGGCGTGGCCAGCTCGAGGGCGTAGGCGCGGACCAGGTCGTGGTAGACGTAGCGGCCGGGGCTGCGCTCGTCGAGCAGGTGCGCGTCGCAGAGCAGCCGCAGGAGGCCGCGGGCCTCGTCGCCGGCCACGCTGATCGCGGCGGCCCGGCTGACGTCGGCGCCCGGGTGCAGCGCGAGGTGCCGGAAGAGGGCGGCGGCGCCGTCCGGCAGCTGACGGTACGACCAGGAGAACACCGCCCGCAGATCGTGCTTGAACCCGGCCACCGTGAAGGCGTCGAGCCCCTCCTCGTCCTGCAACTCGGCGGCGATGGCGGTCAGCGAGAACGCGCTGCGGGTGGCGGCCCGCGCGCACACCACGGCCAGGGCGAGCGGGAGGCCGCCGCAGCGGGCGACGATCGCGTCCCGGGCAAGCGGTTCGGCGTCGACCCGGGCGGCACCGAGCCGGCCGCGCAGGTAGTTGCGTGCCTCCTCGTCGTCGAACGCGTCGAGCCGCAGCGTGTGCGCGCCCTCGGCGACGACGAGCCCGCCGAGCTGGCTGCGGCTGGTCACCACGACCGCGCAGCCGCGGGTGCCGGGCAGCAGCGGCCGTACCTGTTCGGCGCCGACCGCGTTGTCGAGCACGAGCAGCATCCGCCGGCCGGCCAGGACGCTGCGGAACAGTGCGACCCGTTCGTCGAGGGCGGGCGGGATGCGGTGGTCGGGCAGGCCGAGCGCGGTGAGGAACCCGAACAGCACGTCGGCCGGGCCGGCCGGGGCCTCCTCCGGCCCGAAGCCGCGCAGATCGGTGTAGAGCTGCCCGTCCGGGTAGCGCCCGGCGACCGCGTGCGCCCACCGGACGGCCAGGGTGGTCTTGCCGACGCCGCCGGCGCCGCTGATCACGGTCAGGATGGTGCCGTCGTCCTCGCCGGCCAGCCGGGTGAGCTCGCCGAGCTCGGCCACCCGGGCCGCGAACCCGGCCGCCGCCCGGGGGAGTTGCGCGGGCCGCAGCTGCGGCCCGCGGTCGGTGCCGACCGCCTCCTCGAGGACCTCGCCGCGCTGGGTGAGGATCGCCTGCTCCAGCCTGGCCAGTGCCGGTTCGGGGTCGAGGCCGAGCTCGTCGGCGAGGTGCTCGCGGTGCCGGCGGAGCGCTTCGAGCGCCTCGGCCGACCGATGCGCCGCCCACAACCCGAGCGCCAGCAGCCGCCATGCCTCGCCGCGCAGCGGTTCGGCGTCGGCGAGGGCCTGCGCGGCCGGCACCGCCTCGGCGATCCGCCCGATCCGCAGCATCGCCGCGATCGCCCGCTCCTGCGCCGCGTAGCGCAGCTCGGTCAGCCGGGTGATCTCCGCCTGCGCCCACTCCTCGTCGGCGAACTGCTCGAACGGCACCCCGCGCCACAGCCCGAGCGCCTCCCGCAGCAGGGTCACCGCCTCCTGCGGCGGCAGGTCGGGGGAGCGGGCCACGTCGCGCTCGAAACGCCAGGCGTCGACCTGCTCGGCGGGCAGCCGCAGCGCGTAGCCGGCCGCCTCGGAAACCAGGATCTGGGGTGCGGTGCGCGGTGCGCGGTCCGGTTCGAGCAGGCGGCGAAGCCTGGAGATGTACGCCTGGAGGGTGGCGGTCGCACTCGCCGGCGGTTCGCCGCCCCAGACCTGGTCGACGATCCGGTCGGCGGGCACGACCCGGCCGCCCGCCGCGACGAGCATCGCGAGCACCGCCTGCTGTTGGTACCCGCCGGTGGCGCCGGGCTCGGTGGCCCGCACCTCGACGGGCCCGAGAACGCACACCTCGATCATCCGGGAACACACCACACTGTGGATCGGGCCGTCAGTAGTGGTTGATCTTAACCGGTTAACCAGGGGTTTCTCGTTCTGCGCAGAGGCGGATAGCCGACATCGAGGCCGGTGAACGAAAAGTGCCGGGCCGACGTCGCCGCGCCCGGGGGCAGGCGACGACGTCGGCGGCTCAGCGGGTGGCGCAGAGCTCGGGGACCCGCCCGGCGAGGGGATCGCCGGCCAGGATGCGGCGGTGCAGCTCGCGCAACTCGGCCGACGGCCGGACGCCCAGCTGGTCGGCGAGCACCCGCCGGACCTGGTCGTAGTGGGCGAGCGCGTCGGCCGGGCGGCCGGCCCGGCACAGCGCCGTCATCAGCAGCCCGTGGTAGGGCTCGGAGATGGGGGATTCGGCGACCAGGCCGCGCAGCCGGGCGATCGCCTCGGCGGGCCGGCCCAGCTCGATGGTGACCGCGGCCAGGTCGGCGGTGGCCGCCCGGCACAGCTCGGCCAGCCGGGCGCGCTGCCCGGCCAGGTAGAAGCCGGTGGTGCCGGCCAGTGGAGTGCCACGGTGCAGGGCGAGCGCGTCGGTGAGGAAGCCGGCCGCGGCCGGGTGGTCCCCGAGGCGGACGGCCTCGGCCGCCTCGGCGGTGTCCCGGCGGAACCGCCACACGTCGACCGACTCGGGCGGGACGTCGAGCTGGTAGCCACCGGCGATCCAGCCGATCTCGGCCGCCCCGGCGAAGGTGCGGCGCAGCCGGGAGAGGTAGGTGCGGACGGTGCCGACCGCGGTCTCCGGCGGCGCGTCCGGCCAGAGCGCGTCGACCAGGTCCTCGGTGCTGGTGATCCGGCTGCCGCGCAGCAGCAGGACGGCGAGGGTGGTGCGCTGCTGCGGGCTGCCCAGTTGCAGCTCGAGGCCGTCCCGCCAGGCCCGCACCGGGCCGAGCAGGGAGAACGCGAGGCTGCTCATACGGTCGCGCCGCGCAGCTCGCCGACGTACCGGCGGTACTGCCGGCGGCCGACCAACTGCCACAGCAGACGGCCCGGGCCGGGGACCTTGCCCAGGAAGTAGCGCTGCTCGTCCGGGTCGGCGTCCTCCAGGATCGCGCCGAGGGCCAGCATCACCTTGCTCTTCGGGATCGTTTCGAGGCCGCGGCGGCCCACCTCGTCCCACTCGTCGACGGTGAGGTGGTCGGCGATCAGCGGCAGCACCTGGGCCTCCTCGTCGTCGAGGTGCTCGGTGAGGACGCAGACGTGGTCCTGCAGGGCCTCGACGAGAGCGGCCCGCACGTGGTCGGCCCCGGCCGCCTCCCACCGCGGCAGCATCGCTTCGATGACCTTGAGGGTGCCGTCGAGGCGGGCGTGCTGGGCCGCCATCCGGTCGATCAGCTCGTCGTAGAGCCGGGCCCGCTGATGGAGCTTGGGCCAGATCAGCTCGTCCTCGAGGCCGTGATGATGGTGCAGGCCGCCGACGTATTCGCGGACGGCGGCGGCGATCCGGGCCGCCCGGACGGTGTCGCCGGTCGGCACCCCGTCGACGAGGCGCGGCAGCAGCGCGGCCTCCCGGCGGAACACCCGATGGATGATCACCATTTCATGCGTGTACGGCGTGGTCGTGACGGGCACAGACTCCCCCTCGGGTCATGGTCGTGTCAGGACGCCCGGGAGTCTGACGGAGCCCACTTGATCGCCACTTGCACCGGATCCATCGTTTTCATGGTGCGGGCCGGTGATCGCCGAATGATCAACACAATGCAAAGAATCTGCGTCGCCCCGGGCATTGACTAGGTGCGATCTCCGTGTAAACGTAGCCAGGCAAGCGCTTTCCTGAAGCTTTCACGGCGGTTCCACCGACCGCCGCTCGAGGAGTACGCCATGCCGTTCGCCATTCCCCGGGCCTTGCCCGCCACCGCCGTTCTCGTCGCTGTCGCCGCGTTCGGGACGGCTGCCGCTCCTCCGGCGGGTGCTCAAGCAGCACCCGCCGGGGTGAGCCGGGCCGGGCTGGACCTCGGGCGGCAGACGCTGCCGCTCAACGACGGCTGGGCGGCGGCCGGCTCCGGCACGACCGGCGGTGCCGCCGCCGACGAAACCCATGTCTCGGTGGTGCGCACCCGGGACGAGTTGGTCGCGGCCGTCGCGGGCAACGATCCGAAGATTGTGTACGTCAGTGGCCGCATCGACATGACGGCCGGCAAGTCGTGCACCGACTTCGCCGACCCGGCCTACGACCTCGACGCGTTCCTGGCGGCTTACGACCCCGCGGTGTGGGGCACGGCGACCAAGCCGACCGGCCCGCTCGAGGAGGCCCGGGTCCGCTCGGCCAAGACCCAGGGCGACCAGATCAAGGCGATCGTCGGCAGCAACACCACGATCATCGGCATCAACAACGGCCGGATCAGCCACGGCAGCCTCGTGCTCACCAACATCAGCAACGTGATCGTGCGCAACCTCGAGATCGTCGACGCGGCCGACTGCTTCCCGGCGTGGGACCCGACCGACGGCAGCGCCGGCAACTGGAACTCGCTCTACGACCTGGTGTCGCTGTCCGGCGCGACGAACGTGTGGATCGACCACAACACGTTCTCCGACGGCAACAACAACGACGAGGACCAGCCGCTCCGCCTCGGCCGCCCCTACCAGGTGCACGACGGCGCCAGCGACATCATCAAGGGCTCCGACTACGTGACCGTGTCGTACAACGACTATTACGACCACGACAAGACGATGCTGATCGGCTCCACCGACACCGCCGGTGTCGACGTCGGCAAGCTGCGGGTCACGGTGCACCACAACCGTTTCGGCAACGTCATCCAGCGGGCCCCGCGGGTGCGCTACGGCCAGGTCGACGTGTACGACAACCTGTATGTCGGCACCGATGAGGAGACGTATCAATACTCCTTGGGCGTCGGCATCGAGTCGGCGATCTACGCGGAGAACAACTACTTCCGCCTCAGCGCCGACGTGCCCACCAGCAGCGTCCTGCACTACTGGAAGGGCACCAAGATCACCGCGATCGGCTCGCTGCTGCAGATCGGCAGCCGCCGCCCGGTTCCGGTCGACCTGATCGCCGCCTACAACGCGGCCTACGACCCCGACTTCACCGCCGACGCGGGCTGGACACCGACCCTGCGCACCCACCTCGACCCGACCGCAGCGGTGCCCGGCATCGTGGCCGCGAACGTCGGAATCCGGCACCTCGGCTGCTGAACCTGTGGACTTCGCCATTCGCCCACCCATCGGGTGGGCGAATTGGCACGCTGGGGGCATGCACATCGGCGTCATCGGAGCAGGTCAGCTCGGCGCAACCCTGGCCGAGTGGTGCGCGCAGAGCGGTCACGACGTGGCGGTCACGTCACGGCATCCGGAACAGCTGACCGACCTGGTCGGCCGCCTCGGCGACCACGTGACGGCCATGCCGGTCGCCGACGCGGCCGCGTACGCGGAGGCGGTGCTGTTCGCCCCCACCTGGGGGTCGGCCCACGAGGCGATCGACCTGACCTACGGCGCCCTGGCCGGGAAGGTCGTGATCGACGCGACGAACCCGCCGGAGGCCGGCCCGGGCGGCCGCAGCGGCCTGGAACTCCTGATGGAGTGGGCCCCCGAGGCGCACTGGGCGAAGGCTTTCAACACCCTGCCGACCAACGTCCTGTCCCGCCGCCGGGGCCACGACCCGCTGCTGGCCGAGTTCGTCTGCACCGACAAGCCGGTGGCCCGGCTGACCGCCGCCAAGCTGATCCGGGACCTGGGCTTCGCCCCGTACTACGCGGGCGGTGCGGAAAAGGCCCGACTGACCGAGACGGGCGGCCCGCTGCAGCTGGCCGAGTGCAACGTCCTCGACGCGAAAGACATCCTGGCCCAGGCCCTCGCCGACGGCTGAGGGCCCGGGCCGGGCGGCGGCGGATCAGGTGCCGCAGGGAACCTTCACACTTCCGGAATAGCGCAGCGTCCACGACGGAGACGGCCCGATCAGGTACGTGAAGGTGATCTTCTTGCTGATGTATCCGCAGCGATCGGCGACCGACAGATCCTCGATCCACACCTGCCGTCCGGTGGCGCCGATTGCCGCGGTCTCGGCGGCGGCGAGCGCCAGTTGCTTGGCGAGTTTGCACGTGGCGCTGGTGCCGGCGTTCTTGGCGGCGATCTCGCCGGAGTAGGCGGCGATCAGGTTGAGTTGGCTGCGCGCCTTGTACTTCTTCATCTTGTTGACGACTGCGGTGATTCCGCAGGTGACCGAACCGACCGCGGCGCCGTTGAGGAAATTCTGGACGATCCGGGTTGCTTCGTCGGGGCTGTAATAGCGGGCGGAGCTCGCTTGGGCTGGTGATCCAGCTACCAGAACGGCCGCACCGGCCGCGGCCGCGGCGAGGCCGGATGCCAGTTTTCTTCGCATACTTACCCCTTGTGGCAATCGTTAATATCGGCGGGAAATGTCAGCGTAGAGTTCTGACCATTTATCGAGCTATCGCCGTAACAGTGGGCACTTCACGGTCGGTGGGCGACCCCGAAGGGTGGACACCCGCGAGGTGACCGCGGCGGCTGGCAAAGGCGGTTGCACCCGGCGAGCGGTCCTGCTTGTCTGAGGCCGTCCGCGACCTCACCCGCCCGCAGGAGTCCCGTGCCCACCACCCCGTCCGGCATCGCCTACGACCACGTGACCGGCAGTGACCTGCCGATAGTCCTGATCCACGCCGGTGTCGCCGACCGGCGGATGTGGGATCCGCAGTGGGCGTCACTCAGTGAAGATCATCACATCGTGCGCCTCGACCTGCGTGGTTTCGGCGACTCGACCGCCGCATCGCAGGGCCCGCTGTCACACGTCGACGACGTCCTCTCGACGCTGTCGCACCTCGGCATCGACCGGTGTCACCTGGTGGGTGCGTCGCTCGGTTCCGGGGTCGCGGTCGAGGTGGCCCTGACGGCGCCGCAGCTGGTCGGCTCGCTGCTTCTCGGCCCGCCGGGCGGTAGCCTCCTGGCCGAGCTGACCGACGACCTGACCGACTTCTTCCAGGCCGAACGCAGCGCTCTCGAAGCCGGCGACATCGACGCCGCCGTCGAGGCCAACATCGCCGCCTGGGTGGTCGGCCCCGGCCGGCAGCCCGAGCAGGTCGACGTCGCCGTCCAGGACGCCGTCCGGCGGATGCAGCGCCGGGCCTTCGAGGTGACCTCGGCGTGGCCGAACACCGAGGAGGCGGAGCTGGACCCGCCGGCGCTGGACCGGCTGGGCGACATCGCCGTGCCGACGCTCGTGCTGGTCGGCGGCCACGACCTGGCCACCACGCACGACTCCGCCGATCGCCTGGCCCGGGGGATCGCCGGCGCGCGCCGGGTGGACTGGCCGGACGTGGCCCACCTGCCGTCCCTGGAGCAGCCCGACCGTTTCCGCACCCTGTTGCTCGACTGGACACGTGCGCATCCCGTGAGTTGAGCGCCATGCTGTGGGCGTGGAATACGTGTCCCGAGTGCCGCGGCCGCCGCTGGACGGGCTGATCGACGACCTCTACTACCTGGCGGGCGCGCCGCCGTGCGCCCGGCTGACGCTGCCGCCGATGCCGGCGGCGCTGCTCATCGTCAACCTCGGGGCGCCGTTCCGGATCCGCGCCGGCCACGACATCGAGACGGCCGAGTACGCCGACGGCTGTGTGGTCACCACGCCCACCCGCGCGCTGGAGTTCGGCTACCCCGTCCCGACCCGATCCGTCGGCGTGCACGTCAAGCCGTGGGGGCTGGCGCCGTTCCTGCCGATGCCCGCGGCCGATCTCTGCGACCGGCCGGTGACATTGGAGCAGGTCTGGGGCCGGCCCGCCGTCGCCGAGCTGCGCGACCGGCTGGCCACGGCGGACCGGCCGGACGAGATGCTGACGCTGCTCGAGGAGGAGCTGAGGCGCCGGCTGTGCGAGACCGCCGGCCTGGGGCTGGTCCGCCGGACGAGCAGTGTCATCGCGGCGACCGGCGGGGTGGCCGCGATCGGCGACCTGAGCGAGGCGGCCGGGGTCAGCAGCACCCATCTGGCACGGCAGTTCCGGGAGTTCGTCGGCGTCACGCCGAAGCGGCTCGCCCGCACCTACCGCTTCGCCGCCACCGTGTTCGCGATCGACCCGGCCGGCCCGATCGACTGGGGCGACCTCGCCGGCGATGCGGGCTACTTCGACCAGGCCCACTTCGGCCACGAGTTCCGGGCGTTCACCGGACTCACGCCGACCCGGTACGTCGAGGTCCGGCGGCGGTTCCGCCGCGAACATCCCGGCCACGTGTTCGACGGCTGGCCGCTGCCGGCCGATTGATTTCTTACAAGAACGACAGCCCACAAGACGCTAATTTGGGGTCACCCCAAGCAGAGGAGAGCGTCGTGGGCAGGGTGGTCATGTACAGCTCGGTGTCGGTGGACGGCTTCGTGGCGGACGAGAACGACCAGCCCGGGCCGCTGTTCGACTGGCTGATGAGCGGCGACGTCCCGCTGGACGAGAGCGGCGCGCTGAAGGTGTCGAAGACGTCCTACGACTACATCCGGCCGTACTGGGACCAGATCGGCGTGACCGTCGCCGGCCGCCACGTCTTCGACATGACGGACGGCTGGGACGGCAAGCCGCCGGCCGGGATCGACCACGTGGTCGTCGTGACGCACCGGCCGGCGCCCGAGGGCTGGGACCCGGAGGCGCCGTTCCACTTCGTCGACGGCGTCGAGGCCGCCGTGGCCAAGGCACAGGAGCTGGCCGGTGACCGCCTGGTCGAGGTCGCCGCCGGCGAGGTCGGTGGCCAGGTGTTCGCCGCAGGCCTGGTCGACGAGGTGCGGATGGACGTCGTCCCGGTCGTGTTCGGATCCGGCAAGCGCTACTTCGGCTCGGTCGACGCGCAGCACCTGCTGACGGACCCGGACGTGGTGATCCAGGGCAACCGGGTGCTTCACCTGCGCTATCGCGTCACCGATGCGACGCGATGAAGGCGGATACCGTCTCGCCCGGCGAAGCGGGCGGAGCCTGCGAGCCTGGGTGACCGCCGGGGCCGGGCCGGTGGCGGGGTGATCGGCCGGACCGGCGCCTGGCCGGCCGATTCTCAGTCGGGCTGTCGGTGAATCCCGTACTCGAAAAATGACCCGCCCGGCAGCTACGTTCGCTGCCGGGCGGACCCCCGATGGTTCTGTTCAGTTCGTGGGGTTTGTCAGCGGGAATCCCGGGATGGCCTTGGTCTTGCCGCCGGTGGGAGCCACTGCGAACCACTTGTCGTTGACGCCCTGGCCGTTCAGGTCGCCGGGCTTGGCGTCGGCTACGAAGTAGTAGACCGGCCAGCCGTTGATCGTTACCTGGCAGTGGCCGTCGGCGCGCTCGACGTAGCCGATGATCTTCGGGTCGATGCCCTTCGGGAAGATCTTGCCGGGGGACTTGATCAGCAGCGGGGGCCACGCCGTGGCGCAGGAGCCGTTGCACGTCGACTTCGGCGGCTTGGTGTTGTCGTTGTCGAAGCGGTACAGCGTGCGGCCGGCGCCGTCGGTGACGAACGTGCCGATCTGCTCGTTCTCGACCGCGTTCAGCTCGACCGTGTTGCTGCCCTGGGTCTTGTCCTCGTTCGGCTTGATGTCCTTGTCGGACGGGCCGCTGAAGATCTTGACCCACTTCTGGGTCTTCGCGACGGTGGGCTTCGCGTCCGGGATCTCGACCTCGCCGCCCTGGCCTGAAGCCGTGGGGGAGGCCGAGGCTGACGGTTCCGCTACGCCGGCCAGGCCGCCGGGGCCCGCGGCGGGCGGCGGGGCCTCGACCGAGCGTGTCTCGGCTACCGGCAGCTGGCCGGCGATCGCGTCGGCCGGCGTCTCGACCCGGCTGCCGCACGCGGCCAGGCAAGCCAGGCCGGCCAGCGTGACCACTACCTTCGTCGTCCTGCTGTGCATCGTCATGGCTGAATCTCCCTCGCTCCTGTTCGCGTGTCATCCACACGACGGGGGCGCAAGGGTGGTTCACCCGCACGTGCCACTTTGCCAAGATCTTTGATCCGGGTGGGCTACCTGGACGTATCTGTGGTAGCCGCGGCACAGTACGTTCGTCGATGTCGCCTTCGGCTCGGGCGGCAGACCCCGGACCGGAGCGGCGCCACGGAGTGCCGCGGAACAAGAGAGACGCGATGCCGTCGAGCAGCAGACCACGCCGGGAGGTGGCCGATGAGGCACTGGTCAGATCGTTGTTCCAGGAGCACGGACGGGCCATGCTCGCCTACGCGACGCAGCTGACCCGGGACCGGGCCGCCGCCGAGGACGTCGTCCAGGAGGCGCTGGTGCGTGCCTGGCGGCACCCGGACAGTCTGGACAGCGGTAAGGGATCGGTACGGGGATGGCTGCTCACGGTCGTCCGCAACATCGTTCTGGATCAGATCCGCGCCCGGAACCGGCGGCCACCGGAGGTGCGGGAAAGCCCGCCGGATGCCGCGGTGGAGGGCGATCACGCCGATCGGGTGGTGAACTCGATGGTGGTGGTGGACGCGCTCAGCACCCTCTCCGACGAGCACCGGGCCGTGCTCGAGCAGGTCTACCTGCGGGGCAGCACGGTCAGCGAGGCAGCCGAGGTTCTCGGCATCCCGCCGGGAACGGTGAAGTCCCGGTCCTACTATGCGTTGCGGGCCCTGAGAGAGGCCGGCGGCAGAGAACGGTTGGCATCATGAGTACGCCGGAGAGAGTCAACCCGACCAACGACCACGTCGACATGGCCGGATACCTGATGGAGATGCTCACCCCCGACGAGAAGCGCCGGGCCGACGAGCATCTGGCGACGTGTGCCGAGTGCCGCGACGAGATCGAGTCGCTGCAGGAGTGGTCGACGGCGTTGCGTGACATCCCGGACGAGATGCTGCTCGACGGCCCGCCGGAGGACGCCGACCTGCTGTTGCAGCGCACCCTGCGCCAGGTCCGGCAGGAGTCCAGCGGTGGCCGGCTGCGCCGCCTGGCCGTCCTGACGACGGCCGCGGCCGCGGTGGTCGCGGTGGCGATCGGCGGCGGGGTCCTGCTCGGGCGGGGTACGGCGCCGACCGGAACCCCGCAGGCCCAGGCCACCGCGTCCTCGGTTCCGGCCGGCACCAAGGTGGTGAACGCGGTCGACGGGGGCACCGGCGCGCAGATCAACGCGACCGTCATCCCGGCGTCCGGCTGGGTGCGGGTCAGCGCGACCGTCGCCGGCATCCCAGCCGGCGAACGCTGCCGGCTCGAGGTGGTCAGCAAGGACGGCGAGCCGATCCTGGCCGGCAGCTGGCTGGTCTCGGCGGCCGGCGAGGCCAACGGCACCACCCTGAACGGCAGCGCCCTGATCGATCCGACCCAGGTGGCGTCGGTCCGGGTGGTCAACATGGCCGGCAAGCAGTACGTGAGCGCCACCGTCTGATCTCAGTTCCGGCCCGCGGTCTCCAGCTCGCGGGCCGGCTTTCGGCCGGCGGCGTAGACCGCCGTCATGATCATGCCCAGGGCCAGGCCGAAACCCGCGCCGAGCAGCGGCGAGTGCGCGAAGGTCGCGCCTCCGAGACGACCAAGACCGATGGCGTACGCCGCCCAAGCCGCACTCGCCAGCGCGCTGAACAGGCGGAACCGGGGCATCGGCAGGCGCACCGAGCCGGCGGTCACGGCGGTCGCGGTGCCCGCCTCGATGGTGCCGGCTTCCCGTCCTTGGGTGGGGATAACACCACCCCTGCTCTTGAGCGATCGCTCAAAACCCGCTACGTTTGAGCAGTCGCTCAAATCGACCGGGGAGGGGTCATGGCCAGGATTTACGTGGAGACGATCATTGCCGCGCCGCTGGACCGGGTCTGGGCCGCGACCCAGGATCACCGGCAGCATCCGCGCTGGGACGCACGGTTCGGCCGCATCGATCCGGTTCCCGGCACCGTGCCGGCCGAGTTCACCTACGCCACCGCGGTGCTGCCCGGCGTCGAGATCGCCGGTTACGGAGTGCACACGGGGGAGCGGCAACGCGCGGACGGCGGGGCCACCTCGGCGCTGCGGTTCGGCTCCGCCGACCCCCGATCGGCCATCCGGGAGGGGTCCGGCTACTGGCGCTATGTTCCGGTTCCGGGCGGGGTGCGCTTCCTTACCGGGTACGCCTACCGCACGCGCTGGGGTGTCGCCGGGCGGCTGGTCGATCTCGCCTTCGGGCCGGTCTTCGGCTGGGCCACGGCCTGGTCGTTCGACCGTCTCCGGCTGTGGCTCGAGCACGGCATCACCCCGGAGCGCGCCCGCCTGCACGCGATCGTCGAGCTCCTGCTGCGCGCCGCGGTCGTCACCCTCGCCGTCGTCCTCGACGGGCGGCCGCTGGTCGTCCTGATCGCGGCGGGCCTGGCCCTCGGCGTACCCCCGCACCCGCACACGCCCGCGGCACGACGGTGCCGGCGGCGTCCCGGAAAGGACGACCCGCGATGACCTCGGTCTTCGAACATGCCCTGCGTGACGACTTCGACCGGCTGCACCCGCAGCTGCAGCGGCGCTTCGGCGTCGACGGCGAGCGGGACCAGGGCTGCATCGGCACCGGCGTGATGGACCGGGTGTGGCGCGGGGCGGCGTTCACCGCGCCGTTCCTGCACCTCGGCACGCTGCGGCACGTGCTGTTCCCGGAGACCGGCACCGGCGTGCCGTTCACCATCGAGAACTACGCCTACCCGGACACCTACGGCCGGCCGACGCTCACCTTCGTGCGGACCTTCCAGGTACGCCCACATCGGCGCCGGCGCTTCGACGCGACCATGGTCTACCACCCCGAGCGGGACGTGGTGATCGACTACCTCGGCACCACCCAGCACCTGGCCGTCGACCTCGACGTGAGCGTCGATCGCGCCGGTGGCCTGCTGATTCGCAGCGGGCGGCAGACGTTCCGGGGCGGGATCGGCTGCCCGGCGACGATCTCCGGCGAGGCGGAGGTGCGCGAGTGGTGGGACGACGGGTTTCATATCCAGGTGACTGTCACCAATCGGCGCTTCGGGCCGCTCTTCGGCTACCACGGAAGTTTCACCGCGGCCTACGTGCCGGGCGGCACCCCGGTCCCGGCCGCGGTCCGGCCGCTGCGGGAGAACCCGCGCGGATGAGCGGCACCCGCGAGAAACTCATCGCCGGCAGCCTGACCGCGATCCGCGAGCACGGCATCGCCGGCACCTCGGCCCGCTCGATCGCGGCCGCGGCCGGCGTCAACCAGGCGCTGATCTTCTACCACTTCGGCACCGTCGACGAGCTCCTCTCGGCCGCCTGCCAGACCGAGGCCACCGCCCGCGTGGACCTCTATCGGTCGCGGTTCGCTTCGGTCAAGACCCTGCGGGAGCTCCTCGACGTCGGCCGTGATCTGCATGAGCGGGAGAAAGCCGAAGGCAATGTGACAGTCCTCGCCCAGCTGATGGCCGGCGCGCAGAACGACGAGAAACTGGCCGGGCCGACCGCGGCGGCCCTCGCCCTGTGGACCGCCGAGATCGAGGCCGTCCTGCGGCGGGTGCTGGTCAAGTCGCCGCTGAGCGATCTTGCCGATCCGGCCGGCCTGGCGGTCGCCGTGTCGGCCGCGTTCGTCGGGCTCGAGCTCTACGACGGGGTCGATCCGGACGGGGCGCGCGGGGCGTTCGCCGCCCTCGAACAGCTCGCTGTCGTCGCCGAGGTGGTCGACGATCTCGGGCCGATCGCGCGGCGGGCGCTGCGGGCCCGGCTCAGGTCGTCGGGCGGTGCGCGGTGACCAGCCAGGCGCGGGCGTCGACTCAGCTCGGTGTCGAAGTCCACGGTCGGCGATCCTACGAGGAATGCCGCTGCGCCTCGGCTCGCAGCCGCTCCATCAGCGCGGACAGCTCGGGTTGTTCGAGTTTCGCCCGGTTGCGGTGAACCGCCGGGGAATTGGCGCGCCAGATCGCGGTCTCGATGTCCGGGCCGTTGCGGACCGAGATCCACAGGGCCAGGGCGTCGAAGCCGGTGGCCGGGGCGAGCCAGACCCGGTCCAACTCCGGCCACGGCACCACCCTCGTCCGGACGATCATGCTGATCTTCACGCCCCGATCGCCGATCCAGACACCGACCAGGACGATCCGCCAGACCAGCGTGATGGTGGTGGCGACCAGGAGCGGGCCGACGACCCAGGTGACCCACGACTGTTTGTCGCTGAAGGTGAGGGCGCACAGCGGGGCCAGGACACCGATCGAGAAGAGCAGGGCGAACACGTAGCGGATCAGGGTGCGGTCGGGAGACTCGTACGGGACCTCCCACCGCGGCATGGGCCGATGGTAGGAGGGTCGCGCCCGTACGCTGCCCAGGTGATCGAAGCTGATGTGCGCACGGCCGACGGGCGGAACCTGCACGCCTACTCCCGGGGTGACGGCGACCTGGTCGTCATGTGGCATCACGGCACGCCGAACATCGGGTCGCCGCCGGTGCCGCTCTTCGCCGCCGCCGATCGGCTCGGCATCCGGTTCATCTCGTACGACCGGCCCGGCTACGGCGGGTCGACACCGTTGCCCGGCCGGGACATCGCGTCCGTCGCCGCCGACGCGGCCGCCGTTGCCGATGTGTTCGGCGTGGGCTCGTTCGCCGTTCTCGGCCATTCCGGTGGTGGGCCGTGCGCGCTGGCCTGCGCCGCCCTCCTGCCCGGCCGGGTCACGGCCGCCGTTTCGATCTCCGGGCTGGCGCCGTTCGACGCGGCCGGGCTCGACTGGTTCGGCGGGATGGGGGCGGCGGGGGTGGCCGGGTTGCGCGCGGCCGCTGCGGGGCGGGCGGCCAAGGAGGCGCACGCCGGCGGCGAACCCGACTTCCTTCCGGCTGACTGGGCGGCCCTGGAGGGGGAGTGGGGGTGGTTCGGCAGCGTCGTCGAGCCGGCCCTGGCCGCCGGCCCGGCCCCGCTGATCGACGACGACCTGAGCTACGTCAACCCGTGGGGCTTCGACCCGGCCGTCATCGCGGCCCGGACCCTGCTGGTGCACGGCGCCGGCGACCTGGTCGTTCCGGCCGCGCACAGCTCCTGGCTGGCCGCCCACATCCCCGGGTCGTCGCTACGCCTCGCCGACGGCGAAGGGCACATCTCGGTTCTCCCGCCGACCGCGGTGCCGGCCCTGGAGTGGATTCGGGAGGTCTAGTCGTCGTCGCGGTCGGTGGAGAACGCGCGGGCCAGCGTTGCCGCGAGGGCCACGCCGACCACCGCGATGCCGACCTGGACGGCCACCACCAGCCAGTCGAAGGTGCGGCCGGTCACCTCGACGTGGTGGCTGCTGTGCCAGTCCCAGCGGTCGGCGGCCCATGTGCCGGCGACCGCCGCGCCCATGCCGATCAGGACGGTCAGGATCACGCCGATGCGTTGCTTGCCCGGAAGCAGGATCCGGGCCACCACGCCGATCAGCGCACCGAAGATGATCGCCACCACGTAGTCCTGTGCCTGCACCTGTCGCCTCCCCATCCGCCGGCTGCGGCAGGATGTGCCCGCTCGGCGGGCAGGTTCAAACGCGGCGCCAGACGTTGCGGAGTGCGCGCGTGAACCGGGCCGGGCGATCGTTCTGCCAGCCGCCGGAGTCCCGCCACACCAGCGACGGCAGCCGGCCGTGCTCGAAGGCGGCGGGCTCGTCGTCGACCAGCATCCGCAGGCTCACCGAAACCGGACTCACCGGTTCGGTCTCTTCGTCGGGGTCCATCGCGCGCACCTCCGTCACCTGTCGCAGGCGATGCCGTCACCGTCGCGGTCCAGGTCGTACGGGTCGTCGCCGATCACCCGGATCGGGCCGTCCACGTAGGCCGGGCCGTTCCCGCTGCCGCCCGCGCAGTCGACGTCGCTGGCGATCGGGACGCACGGGTCGTAATGGGGGTCGCAGCCGTCGTTCGCCGCCGCCGCTTTCGTGCCGACCGCGACCACCTTCGTCACCGGCTTCTTGGTGACGGCGTCGCTGATCAGCTTGCGGCCGGTCTCCTTGCCGCCGGTCAGGGTCACCCGGTAGGTGAGCGTGCGCACGCCGGCGACGCCCTTCGTCCGTACCTTGGTCTTGCCCTTCGCGAGGCTGTCGTCGTCGACGGTCCTGGTGGCGAACGCGATCGCCGTGGTGACCGTGACGGTCTTCGTCGTTGCCCGGCCGGGGTTGCTCGCCGGGACGGTGCCGGCCGTCGGCGCCGGGGTGGCCTCGGTAGCTTTTGGTGCCCCGGTCGCGTCGGGGTTCGCCGCGTCGCTCGACGGTTCCAGCAGCGCGTCCGGGGTGCCGGCCACCTGCTCGGCGACCGGTACGTCGGTGGTGGTGTAGGTCTTCGGCGAGCCGGACAGCGCCCCGATCGCGGCGAGACCGCCGCAGCAGGGCAGGAGCACGGCCGCGCCGATCAGGCCGACCCGTTGGAACGGCGAGAGCCGCGCCCAGAAGGTCCGCCTTCGCGGCGGTTGCCAGATCGGTGTCTGATTCATCACCGCGACAGTGTGGAATCACCGGGGCCCGGAAACCACCGACTGTTCGGCTGAAAGATGTAAAACCAGTATGCCTATTTCAGCCGTAGGCTACGGCCGTGTTCCGCGGTGTGGCCGGGTGGCGGACCGGCCGTTGCCGCGGAAAGATGCGAAGCTGGTACGCATATTACCGGCAGGACTGCGGCCGCCAACCGTCCGAACCGCGGAGAAACGCGGCGACCGTGTAGGTGGCCGCCTCGTCCGCGGTGAGCTGCGGGCGGTCGGCCGAGACCAGCGCGCCGGGCCCGCGGTTGTGGTGCTCGCCGAAGCGGGCGTCCGCCCACGGCCACGTGCCGAAATCCGACCAGGCGGTGGCGCCGATGTGCGAACCGATCCACGAATCCCGGATGATCGCCTGGCCGATCGCGTTCGGGTCGTTGCTCGGATGCCACGGCCGGCCGAGGAACACGGTGCCGGCCGGCGCGTCCGAGGTGAGCATGCACCGGCTGAAGAGGAACCCGTACGGAATGGTGATGTCGGTGCTCGGCGCCGTGACATACCCGTTCGGGGTGGACCCCCGGTTGAGCGAGTGGATCCGGCAGCCGTCGAAGACGGCGGAAGCCCGGCCGAAGATGAAGTCGACGTCGCCCTCGACATAGCAGTCCCGGAAGTACGCCCGGGCGACCACACCCGCGGCGCTGCTGTTCACGTAGAGCGTGTCCTGGTTGGCGATGAACCGCACCCGGTCGAACTCGATCTTGTCCGCCCGGGTCAGGATCGCCACCGCCTGCTTGGAGGTGATCTCCGGGTGCCCGGCCTCGTCGAACAGGTTGGCGAAGGTCAGATTGCGAGCCTTGAACCCGGCGCCGTCGACCGTGACCGACGCGCTGCCGGAGGTGCCCCAGGTGCCGCTGCCGTCCGGCTTGGGCGTGCCGTTGGCCCGGTCGTCGGCGATCACCACGGCGCTGGGCGTGGCGCCGAGCCCGGCCAGCGTGATGAACGGCCTGGACGACGGAATGATGACCTGCCCGAGATAGACACCGGGCTTCACCGCGATGGTGACCGGCGTCGTGTTCCCGGCCGGAACGGCGTTGACGGCCGCCTGGACGGTCGCGAAGTCACCGCTGCCGTCGCCGGCCACCACGGCGAACGGGGGAGTGCCGGCCCAGGCCGGGGACGACACGGTGGCAGTGAGGACGGCGCCGGCGGCCCCGCCGCCGGCAAGTTCGAGAAACCTACGTCGGCGCATCAAAAACTCCTTGGGAAAGGCCTTTCCCGGCGACGCTAGAGCCACCCATCGCCCAGAGTCAATGCCCAATCGCCGAGCGGTCACCCCGCGCCGCACGCCCGGGGTGGAGGCCGGTCCGGGCTGCCGTGCCAAGGGGCCAGCGCCTCCGCAGTGGGAGTTGCTCGGTGTCGAGCAGGCGGGGGCGCGACGGTCGGCGGGGCCCCTACGTCGTACTATTCGCTGCTCAGAGTGACCATGTGCTCTGCCGGATGATGAGCGCGGCCTCGACGTGTTCGACGCGCGGAGCGTCGCCGGCCGCACCCAGCGCAAGCGTCATCGCCCGCTCGCCCAGCTCGGTGAGCGGGAGGCGGACCGACGTCAGCGACGGCGTGACGTCGCGGGCGATCGGCATGTCGTCGAAGCCGATCACCGCCAGCCGCCGGTCGGGCGCGGTGCGCAGGGCGGCCAGCGCGCCGACCGCCATCGAGTCGTTGAGGGCGGCGATCGCGGTCACCTCGGGCTGTTCGGTGAGCAGGCGGGCGGTCGCGTCCTCGCCGCCGTCGCGGGTGAAGTCGGCGTGAATGATGCGCTTCTTGGGGAGTTTGCAGCCATATTTCCGCGCGGCCCGCTGCAGGCCCTTCAGGCGGTCGAACGTCGTCGTCAGATAGGACGGGCCGGCGATCACCGCGACCTCGGTGTGGCCCAGGTCGAAGAGGTGCGCGCCGGCCAGGTAGCCGCCCTGCTCGTTGTCGGGCAGGACCGCATCGCCGGTGTGCTCGTGGCGGCCGATCACGGCGATCCGGCCGCCGGTCGCCTCGAAGGCCCGCAGCCGATCGTCGAGGCGCGCGGCGGTCGCGTCGTCCAGGTAGCCGGAGCCGGCGATCACGATCGCCGCCACCTGGTGGGCGTGCAGCAGGTCGATGTATTCCAGCTCACGGTCCGGTTCGCGGAAGCTGTTGCAGATGATCACCAGACGGCCGTCGGCGGTGGCGACCCGCTGGAGGCCCCGGGTGATCTCGGCGAAGTAAGGATCGGAGACGTCGTGCACGATCACGCCGACCGCGCTGCGGTGCGATCGTGCCAGCATCTGGGCGTGCGCGTTCGGAACGTACTTGAGTTCGGCCACGGCGGCCAGCACTCTCGTACGCAACGCGTCCGCGACCGGCTTCGAGCTGCCGTTGATGATCCTCGATGCGGTTGCGGTGGAAACTCCTGCGTGGCGAGCGACATCCGCCAAAGTGGCCATGACCGGGGAGGATACCGTCGTCGCTCTTGCCTCGGTGGTGACGCGCCCGTTACGGTCTAGGAAAGCGCTTACCTCAAGCGTTCAGACCATCGTGGGAGGACCTCCAGCATGGGCCGGACGACCATCGGCATCGTTCTCAACGGCGTAACCGGGCGAATGGGGCTTCGTCAGCACCTGCTCCGCTCGGTTCTCGCCATCCGCCAGGACGGCGGCCTGCCGCTAAGCGACGGGTCGGTCCTCTGGCCCGAGCCGGTGCTGGTCGGCCGCAGTGAGGCCAAGCTGCGCGACATCGCCGAGCGGCACGGACTCACCGAGTGGACCACCGATCTCACCGCCGCGCTCGCCCGCCCGGACGTGCAGATCTACTTCGACGCCCAGGTCACCTCGGCCCGGGTCAAGGCACTGCAGATGGCGATCGACGCGGGCAAGCACATCTACACCGAGAAGCCGGTGGCCGAGACCGTCGAGCAGGCGGTCGAGCTGGCCCGGCTGGCCGACGCGGCCGGCGTGAAGCACGGCGTGGTGCAGGACAAACTGTTCCTGCCCGGGCTGCGCAAGCTGGCCCGCCTGGTCGAGTCCGGCTTCTTCGGCCAGGTGCTGTCGGTGCGCGGCGAGTTCGGCTACTGGGTGTTCGAGGGTGACTGGCAGGCCGCGCAGCGTCCGAGCTGGAACTACCGGGCGGCCGACGGCGGCGGCATCGTGCTCGACATGTTCCCGCACTGGCATTACGTGCTCGAGCAGGTCTTCGGGCCGGTCCGGGCGGTGACGGCGCGGGCGGTCACGCACATCGGCCGGCGCTGGGACGAGGACAACGCGGCCTACGAGGCCACCGCCGACGACGCCGCCTACGGCATCTTCGAGCTGGACAACGGCATCATCGCCCAGATCAACTCGTCGTGGGCGGTCCGGGTCAACCGGGACGAACTGGTCGAGTTCCAGGTCGACGGCACGCACGGCAGCGCGGTCGCGGGCCTGCACCACTGCCGCATCCAGCCGCGGGCCGCCACCCCGAAGCCGGTCTGGGACCCGGACGTGCCGACCACCCAGCAGTTCCGTTCGCAGTGGCAGGAAGTGCCGGACAACGACATCTTCCCGAACGGCTTCCGCGCCCAGTGGGAGCAGTTCCTGCGCTACGTCGCCGAGGACGCCCCCTACGCCGGTGACCTCTGGGCGGGCGCCCGCGGCGTTCAGGTGGCGGCGCTCGGCCTGCAGTCGTCCCGCGAGGGCCGCCGCATCGAGATCCCGGAGCTGGACCGATGATCGCGTTCTCCGGCCGGGGCGCCGACTTCGCCTCGTCAAAGGGCAAATTCACCAGCCGGATTGCGTACGCCGCGGCACCCGTCACCGCCGATCAACATGCCGAGAACATCCCCGGTGCACCGGCGGCCCTCGACTGGGAGGCGACGCTGCGGTTCCGGCATCACCTCTGGTCCCACGGGTTCGGGGTGGCCGAGGCGATGGACACGGCGCAGCGCGGCGCCGGTCTCGACTACGCGGCGACCCGGGAGCTGATCCGGCGCAGCGCGGCCGAGGCGACCGGGCCGATCGTGGCCGGTGTCGGCACCGATCAGCTGCCGGTCGGGCCGGCGACGATCGACGACATCCGGAAGGCGTACGCCGAACAGCTGGCCGATGTGCAGGAAGCCGGCGCCCAGCCGGTGATCATGTGTTCGCGGCATCTGGCCGCGGCGGCGCGGGGTGCCGACGACTACCGGCAGGTCTACGGGGAGTTGTTGTCCCAGGCCGACGGTCCGGTGCTGCTGCACTGGCTGGGGGAGGCGTTCGACCCGCTGCTGGCCGGTTATTGGGGCGGCGACGAGGTGGTCCTGTCGATCATCACGGAGCACGCGGCCAAGGTGGACGGGATCAAGATGTCCCTTTTGGACGCTGGGCGGGAAGTCGACATGCGCCGCTCGCTCCCGCCGGGTGTCCGGATGTACACGGGTGACGATTTCAACTACCCGACGCTGATAAAGGGTGATTTGTCGGGCTATTCGGACGCTCTGCTCGGCGTCTTCGCGGTGATCGCGCCGCCGGCCGCGGCTGCTCTCCGGGCTCTCGATGCCGGCGACATTTCGGCCTATGACCGCATCATGGAGCCGACCCTGCCGCTGGCCCGGCATCTCTTCGCCGCCCCGACCTACCACTACAAAACCGGCATCGTGTTCCTCAACTGGCTGGCCGGGCACCAGGACCACTTCACCATGGTCGGCGGTGCCCAGGCCGGCCGCTCCCCGCAGCACCTGCTCACCCTCGCGCGCCTGGCCGACGAGGCCGGCATCCTCCCCGACGCCGACCTGGCCGCCGCCCGCGCCCAGGCCTGGCTCACCACGGTTGGACTCGACAAATGACCAGATTCTCGCTCAACCAGGCCACCACCAAACGCTGGCCGCTGGACGAACTCGTCGCCGGTTGCGTGGCCGCCGGCGTGCCCGCGGTCGGCCTGTGGCGCGAGGAGGTAGCCGAGTACGGCCTGGACAAGACGGCCCTCCTGGTCCGCGACGCCGGCCTCACCGTGTCGTCGCTGTGCCGCAGCGGTTTCTTCCACGAGGAGGACTGGTACGACAACAACCGCCGCGCCATCGAGGAAGCCGCCACCCTGGGCACCGACACGCTGGTGCTGGTCAGCGGCGGCCTGCCCGGTAGGTCCCGGGACATCGACGGCGCCCGCCGGCACGTGGCCGACGCGATCGGCGCCCTGGTCCCCGACGCCCAGGCGGCCGGCGTCCGCCTGGCGATCGAGGCCCTGCACCCGATGTTCGCCTCGGACCGCTGCGTCGTCTCCACCCTCGGCCAGGCCCTGGCGATCGCCGCCCCGCACCCCGCGGAGGCGGTCGGTGTGGTGATCGACACCTACCACCTGTGGTGGGACGACCAGGTCTGGAAGCACATCGAGCAGGCCGGCCGGGAGAACCGGATCGCCGCGTTCCAGCTGGCCGACTGGATCACCCCGCTGCCCGAGGGCGTCCTGCTCGGCCGCGGCCTGCCCGGCACCGGCTGCGTCGACATGCGAAGGTTCGCGACGGCGGTCCGCAACGCCGGCTACCAGAGCTGGGTCGAGGTGGAGGTCTTCCACTCCGACGTGTGGTCCCGCCCCGGCGCCGAGGTCCTGGCCGAGGCGTTCGCCGGCTACCGCGCCGCCGTCGAATGACCACCCTGCGCGTGGCCGGCGTACCGGTGGTCACCTACGTCGACGACCCCGACCTGGACATCCGCCTGGCCCCACGCCCCTACCTGCACCCCGTCCGCACGCTGACCGGCGTGGCCGTCACCGATGCCCTGTGCGAGGACCACCCCTGGCACATGGGCGCCTCGGTGACCATGTCGGACGTGTCCGGATACAACCTGTGGGGCGGCCGCACCTACGTCCGCGACGAGGGCTACGTCTGGCTCGACGACCACGGCCGCGTCCGCCAGGTGACGTCCACCCCGATCCCCGGCGGCGTCACCGAGAGCCTGGAGTGGTCCACCCAGGACGGCACGGTCCTGCTGCGCGAGCAGCGCGAGATCACCGCGGTTGCCGCGCCACACGGATGGGAGCTTTCCTTTGCGTACGCACTGAGCGCCCCCGGACCGGCCGAAGTGACCCTGGGGAGCCCGGCCACCCACGGCCGCCCCGGCGACGCGGGCTACGGCGGCTTCTTCTGGCGGGCGACTCCGGGCCCGGCGGTGGCTTTCACGGCATCGTCGGACGAGCCGCACGGCTCCGCCGACCCGTGGCTGGCCTTGGTGGTGGCCGACCGCTACACGCTGGTGTTCCGCGGCCTGGCCGACGCGGACCGGTGGTTCGTCCGCACCACGGAATACGTGGGCGTGTGCGCCGCCCTGGCCTTCACCGACCCGCTCACGATCAAGCCGGGCGACCCGCTGACCCGCCACCTGCGGGTCCTGGTGGCCGACGGCGTCCTGTCCCGGGAGGAGGTCGCGGCCGCCCTGGAGTAACCGATCTACCGGAGCATGCCCTTGATCTTCTGGAGGGCGGCGCCGACCTCGGCCTCGGAGTAGCCGCCGGGCACCACGGTGAAGTGCACCCTGTCGAGTTGTTCCACGGGCATCGGCAGTGGGCTGGCCCCGGCCCGGAAGTCCAGGATCATCTGGAAGAGGTTGTCGACCTCGGCGGGATCGTAGCCGTCGCCGGAACGACAGCGTCGGAGCGAAGCCCGCAGGCCGCTGATCCTACTGATCATGTGGTTCATGTCAGCGGTGCACTTCACGTGGTACTGGACCATCACCTGCTGCCGGAGCATGTCGGCGGTCTTTTTGAGGGCCGCGTCCACCTCGGTCTCGATGTAGCCGTTCGGCTCACGAGCGAATTTGATCTTCAGTAGATCGTCGGCACTGAACGGAAGCGGCCGGCGCTGGTCGATCGCCTCGACAATTTCCCGGAACAGGCGGTCGGCCTGGTCGCGTGCATAGCCGGAGCCGGGCCGCCGAGCCCGGAATGTCCGTGGCAGGCCGTCGATCCGGTCCCGGATATAGCGCACGGGGCCTCCCAGCGCTGATCTTGACCTGGTGTCCGCGACGGGGCGTGGCCCGGGATTGCGGTTGCGGGCCGTCTGCACGGCCCCGGCCGGAAGCTCCGGTGCAGGATCGGCCCCGGGCTTGAGCGGGATCGCCCACCCGAGCGTGATCAGGTGTTCCAGCTGAGCAACCTTCTTCCGGTCGGTGGCCTGCTGCGCGAACTTCCGCTGGGCCAGCTCAGCTGCCTTGACCAGGTCGGGCCCGGCGGCCGGCGGCCGGGAAGGCCCGGGTGCGGGCTGGACCTGTAGGTGGAGGCGGATGGTGCGGGACTCGCCGGTCGCCGCGTTGCGGACGTGCACGTTGGCCCGGGAGTGCCCGGCTCGCGGCGTCACCAGAAGCTCCAGCCGCTCGGGCTCCATATGCCGGCTCGTGGCGATCCAGTCGGCGTCGCACTCGACGGTCCACGGCGCGGGGGCGCCCTCGCTGTCCCGCGCCTCCACGTAGACCCGTTCGGCCGGCAACGTCTCGCCGGCCTCGACCTGGCCCAGATCCAGCCGCACCTCGGAGACGTGCAGCGTCGGGGCGGCCGGCCGCGTCGGCCGGGCGCGGCGGCGGGCGATGGCCAGGCCGCCCTCGCCGTCCGCCTTGAACTGCGGCCGTTGCCGGCCCAACTCGGCCAGCCCGTTGCGGGTGAACTCGAACAGCTCCTCCAGGGTCAGATGGCCGGCGGTGGAGCGGGCCGCCGGCGCGGTCCGCAGGCCGGCCACGACCTGACCGGTGAACAGGCTGGTGCCGTCCTCCGCGGACGCGTCGTTGGCCAGCTCCTGCGCGCGGCAGCTGGTGAGCACGTACCGCCCGGTGCCCTCGAACGCGCGCACCATGTCGGCGCCCTTGAACGCGCCGCTATGGCAGCAGTCCAGCATGATGATCACCCGGGATGCGGCCGACCCTTCGATGATCCCGTCGACCGCGCGGGAGCTGATCGAGGTCGACCGGAGCCGGTCGGCACGGGTATCCCGCGTGCAGAGGTAGAGATTGCCGTACTCGTCCAGCCGCCCGTGCCCGCTGTAGTAGAGCAGCAGCACCTCGTCGCGACCCGCGGTCGTGAAGAACTCGTCCAGCCCGACCAGGACCTCCTGCATCGAGCCGTCCGGCTGGAGCGTGACCGAGCCGGGCCCGAACAGACCCTGACCCGGGTCCTGCAGGGCGTCGCGCAGGGCCACGATGTCGTTGCGCGGACCGATCAGTGGCGGGAGGTTGTGCTCGTCGACCGGGTACGAGCTGTTTCCGATCAGGATCGCTCGGTATCGGTCTGCCACGGTTCCCCCGACAGGATTCGGCTCATGCCCCGGGTCAACTCCTGCATCGCCGCCGCATCCAGGTTGTCGGCGTCGAGGGTCACCCGGTCCTCCCGGCCGTCGTGCTGCCAGGTCAGCGTCACCGTCCGGGTGCGGTCGCGGCCCAGCCACGCCTTGAACGCCCCGAGCGCGGCGGTGAACGCACCGGCCGAGCCCAGGGCCACCACGACGGCTTCCGCGGCGCCCTTGGTGCCGGCCACCGGCGTGGAGCGCACCTCGGCGCCGGGCACGCCGGAGCGGAGACCGGCGGCCAGCTCGTAGCGCTGCTTGATCCACCCCGGATGATCCGGGGCATACCGCCGGCTCGTGGCGGATACCTCGATGTCGACAGTCAGCATCCCCGAAATCCTACGCACGGTGATGGGTGGGTGACCGGCCGACACTCGGGGCGGCGTCAGGCGGCCGGGGTGCCCAGGGACTGCTCGATGACCGCCAGCAGGAGCAGCGCGACCAGTGCGGCGGCCAGGCCGAACAACGCTGCCTGCCCGCCCAGTGACGCCGCCGAGCGGGCGTTGCGGCTGCCCACGTAGACCCACAGGCCGGCCACGACCAAGCAGCCGGGCAGGAAGATCGTGCTCCACAGCAGGCTGCTGATCACCGTGTCGCGGAACTGGTCGCCGAGTCCGCCGGTCGACGCGGTGAAGGCGACGACACCCGCCGCCAGCCCGGCGAGGATCCAGGCGGTGGCGACGGTGAAGGCGCGCGCTCGGCTCACCATGGCGGGCAGACTAACCCTCCAGCTGCGGCTCCGGCGCCAACGAATCGATATCGATCTCTTTAAAACGACCTTTGGCCCGTGCCACCAGGGCCGCGGCCACGACGCCGAAGGCGGTGATGGCCAGCCCGCACAGCAGGAGGGCGTGCCGCGCCCCGAGCCACTCGACCAGCGGGCCGCCGAGGATCGTGCCGATCGGCACCGCCACCACCAGCACGGCGCCGTTGGCCGCCAGGACCTGGGCGCGGTTGGACCTGGTGGTGCTGCGCTGGAGCAACGCCATCGACGTCGGCATGTAGGGCGCCCAGATCGCCCCGCCGACCGCGAGCGCCGCCAGCGACACCGGCATCGGCGCGCCCAGCCCGATCGGCACCATGGTCAGCCCGAACGTGGTGACCACCCCGATGGTGACCGGCCACAACGGCAGCCGGCGCAGATATCCGGCGAGCAGCGCCCCGCCGACCGCGCCCGCCGCGAACGCCGTGAAGAACCAGCCGAGCAGCGCCGCCGACCCGTGCAGGTCGTCGGCCACGTAGATCGGCAGCGCCACATACACCGGCCCGAACAGGAAGAAGAAGCCGAAGCTCAGCGCGAGCAGCCCGACCAGCCGGCGCTGCCGCAGGATCACCCGGAAGCCGGCCGACCGGGAGGCTCCGGCCGGTGGCGGCGCGGCCCGGACGGTGTGCGGCACCGCGAGCCGGTAGCTGATCGCCAGCACCGCGAAGGTGGCCGCGTCGGCCGCGATCACCCAGGCCGGCCCGACGGCGGCGGCGAGGAAACCGGCCAGCGGCGGCCCGCCGACCGCGGTCGCCTCGGCGATCGCCCCGATCAGGGCGTTGCCGGCCAGGTGGTGCTCGGTCGGCAGCACCTCGGCGATCAGTGTGTACCGCCCGGCCGAGCCCCACGAGTGCAGCAGCGACGAGCAGGCCAGCAGCACGACGTAGAGAGTCGGCGTGAGCGCGCCCGTCGCATACGCCAACGGGATGGCCGCCAGGGCGGTGGCGCGCAGCGTGGCGTCCCACCCGGCCAGTCGCGCCCCGTCCCAGTGCGCGAGCCGGCGCGCGAAGAAGAACGTGCCGAGCACGCTGGGCATCGTGTACGCGGCCATGGCCAGGGCCACCCAGGTGCCGCGCGTCCCGGGGCCGGCCAGCAGGAGCGCCAGCCAGCCCACCGCGACGATCGACATGCCGTCCCCGAGCGCCGACACGGCGAGCCCCGGCAGCAGCCGGCGCAGCACCGGGTTGGTGATCACCGGACGGTAGGGGTTCATACGTCCACCCGACACCATCGGCGGCCCGAGATCCATCTGCCAGAAGCAGAAGCAGAACCGGCGCTACGTGACCGGCAGCCGCTGGACGAGCGGGCGGACCGCCCACGGCACGCCCATCTCGGACGGCAGGGCAAGGGTGTCGACGACCTTGTGCAGCAGGTCGTTGATGCCGGGGATGGTGCGGTTCGGGCCCTCGATACGGACCACGCCGTCGTCGAGCAGGTGCGGCTCGGGCACGTCGGGCACGGTCAGCGCCTCCAGCACGGCGGTGAAGTCGGCGGTCGCGGCCAGCGGCACCAGCAGCGGCACCCCGCTCGCCCGGTGGTCGAGGAGGTTGGTCAGCAGGTCGGTGCGCCCGGGCACCTCGCGCAGCTCGTCGTCGCCGGGCAGGGCGAGCCGGTCGGTCGGGTATTCCAGCAGCGCCCGCCCCTCCGGCCCGCGCGCCCCGATCTCGCCGGCCACGAAGTCCTCGCCGGCCAGGGTGACCGCGATGACGACCTGCAGCCCGTCGTCGAACGTGATCCGGGCGAACGCGGTGTCCTCGACCTCGATCGGCCGCACCCGGTACCGCTCGGCGACCAGCTGCCGCGGCCGGCCCGCGCCGAGCGACTGCGCCCCGGCGAGGGCCTGCATGACCGCGTGCGCGAGCGGGTTGACCAGGGCGCCGTCGATGACCGGCCGGCCACCGACGACCCGCCGGCCGGCCCACGGCGACCGTCCGTAGTAGACGTCGTCGCGCTGCCAGGACGCGGTCGCGGTGATCCCGCCGATCGGCCCGAGCCCCGGCAGGGCGGCGCGGAACTGCTGCCACGCCGCCGAGCCGAGGGCCTGGAACCCGACCTGGCAGGCCCGCCCGGACGAACCGAGCGCCGCGGTGAGGGTGCGGTGCGCGGCGAGCGACGCCACCGGCGGCTTCTCCAGCAGCAGGTCGCAGCCGGCGGCGATCGCGTCGAGCGCGATCTGCAGGTGGGTGTGCGGCGGGGTGCAGATCACCACCACGTCGGGGGCGGCCTCGGCGAGCAGGTCACGGTGGTCGGCGAAAACCGGGACCCCGGCGGGTACGGGCGGGTCCTCCTCCAGCGGCCGCGTGTCGGCAAGTGCCTTGAGGCGTACGCGTCCCGCGGCCTCCAACTCGGCGATGCGCCGCCGGTGCCACCGTCCGTGCCCGTTCGCCCCGATCAGGGCGATGGTGGGGATCATCGGACACCGGCCAGGGTCGCCTCGACGCCGTGTTTGTCGAGCTCGGTCAGCCAGTCGACGAGCAACTGCCGGACCGTCTCGTCGCCGGCCAGCTCCGGCGCGAAGACGGTGTCGAGGCCGAGCAGCGCGTCGACGGTGCCGGCCGGGGTGGGTGCGGCGGTGGCGAGCCGCTGCCGGATCCGGTCGGCCAGCGGGTCGTCGAGGGGCAGTGGCCGCCCGTCGTCGGTGGTGCCCCGCACGTACCGCATCCAGGCGGCGACCGCGAGGGCTCCCCAGCGCGGGATCCCGCCGGCCCGGCGCCGGTCGAGGATGGCGTGCAGCAGCCGCTGGGGGAGTTTCTGCGAGCCGTCCATGGCGACCTGGACGGTGCGGTGCCCGATGGCCGGGTTGGCGAAGCGGTGCAGCACCTGGTCGCCGTACTCGACCACGGTGATACCGGGCGGCGGGTCGAAGCTGGGCGCGATGTCCTCGGCGATGAACCGCCGCATGGCCGTGACCAGGCCGGGGATCTCCAGGGCCGAGTAGATCGTCTCCCGTCCGGCGACCGCGCCGAGGTAGGCGATGGCCGAGTGCACCCCGTTCAGCGTGCGGAGCTTCAGCAGCTCCCAGGGGCGCGGGTCGCCGGCGAGGACCGCACCGGCCTGCTCCCAGGCGGGCCGCCCGGCCGGGAAGTCGTCCTCGATGACCCACTGCATGTAGGGCTCGCCGTGCACGGCCGCCTCGTCGCGGACGCCGAGCTCGCCGGCCGCCACGGCCAGGGTCTCGGCGGTGCTGGCCGGCACGATCCGGTCGACCATGGTGCCGGGGAAGGTCACGTTGCCGGCCACCCAGTCGGAGTGCCCGGTCGCGGTGGCCAGGTAGTCGACCAGCCCGCGCAACCGGTGCCCGTTGGACGGCAGGTTGTCGCAGCTGACCAGGGCGATCGGCCCGCCGTCAGCCCGGCGGCGGGCGGCGAGACCGCGGATGAGCAGGCCGGGAACCGTCCGCGGGTCGCGGTCGGTCTCCAGGTCCCCGCGCAGGTCGTCGTCGAGCAGGAGCCGGCCGGTGGCCGGGTCGAGCCGGTAGGCCTTTTCGGTCACGGTGAGGGTGACGATCTTGATGGCCGGGTCGGCGAGGAGGGCGACCACCGCGGCCGGGTCGGCGGCCGCGTGCCGCAGCCCGGCGATCGCGCCGATCACCCGGGTGGAGCGGCCCTCGGCGGCGAGGGTGGTGACGCTGTAGAGGCCGTCCTGGGCGCGCAGGTCGTCGATGACCTTCGCCGAGCGGGGCCCGACGCCGACGATGCCCCAGTCACCGCCGCCCGCGGCCATCGCGTCCTCGGTGTAGACGGCCTGGTGGGCCCGGAAGAACGCGCCGAGGCCGAGGTGGACGATGCCGGCGCCGGCATCGCCGGGGGTGATGCGCGGGCGGCTCGCTTCGGGGATGCGGCCGAGGGTGCCGAGGCCGAGACGGTCGCTCATCGCCAGACCGGCCCGTCCGGGAAAGAGAACTCGGCGATCGAGGCGGGCTTGAGGTCGGAGCTGTAGCCGGGCTTCTCCGGCACCAGATAGCGGCCGTCCCGGGTGCGCACCGGATCCTCGAAGTGTTCGTGCAGGTGGTCGACGTACTCGACCATCCGCCCGTCCAGCGACGTGCCCACCCGCAGGTAGTCGAAGATCGCCAGGTGCTGGACGAGCTCGCAGAGGCCGACCCCGCCCGAGTGCGGGCAGACCGGCACCCCGAACTTGGCCGCCAGCAGCAGCTCGGCGAGGACCTCGGGAACGCCCGCCACCCGGCACGCGTCGATCTGCATCACGCCGATCGCGCCGGCCTGCAGCAGCTGCTTGAAGATGACCCGGTTGGCGGCCACCTCACCGGTTGCCACGCGTACGGGAGCAACCGCTTTTTGAATTTCGGCGTGCCCGAGGATGTCGTCGGGGTGGGTGGGTTCCTCGATCCAGTAGGGATCGGATTCGGCCAGCCGGGCCATGTTGGCGATCGCCTCGCCGACCCCCCAGATCTGGTTGGCGTCCATCATCAGCAGCGCGTCCGGGCCGATCTCCGCGCGGATGATCCGGGCCCGGCGGACGTCGTCCTCGATCGGGCCGCCGACCTTCATCTTCATCGCCCGCCAGCCCTGCGCGTACGCCTCGCGGGTCAGCGCCCGGACCTTGTCGTCGGGGTAGCCGAGCCAGCCGACGCTGGTCGTGTAGGACGGGAAGCCCTCGCTGCGCAGCTGGGCGAGCCGGTCCTCGAGCCCGACCCGGCCCTTGTCGAGGATCGCGGCCGCGTCCTCCGGGGTGAGCGCGTCGTCGATGTGCCGGAAGTCGATGCAGGCGACCAGGTCGGCGGTCGGCATCTCGGCGAGCAGTTGCCAGATCGGCTTGCCGTCGATCTTGGCCCGCAGGTCCCAGACCGCGTTGACGATGGCGCCGGTGGCCATGTGCAGCGCGCCCTTCTCCGGACCGAGCCAGCGCAGCTGCACGTCGGCGGTGAGGCTGCGCAGGAACGCCAGCGGCTCGGCGAACAGCTCCTCGAGGGTCCGGCCCTCGACATGGTGGGCCAGCGCCCGGACCGCCGCGCAGGTGATCTCGTTGCCGCGCCCGTTGGTGAAGGTGAACCCGGTGCCGGTGTGGCCGGAGTCGGTGGCCAGCTCGACGTAGGTGGCCGAGTAGTCGCCCTTGTTGATCGAGTCGGAGCCGTCGCCGGCGGCGGCGGTCGGGAACCGTACGTCGTGGACGGTGAGCCCGGTGATCGTCGTCATGCCTTTGCCCCGTCCAGCCGGAAGATCCGCTTCGGTAGGTGGTAGGCCAGGTCGGCCATGGTCTCGGCGGCCTCGTCGAGCGGCAGCCGGTCCTGCGCGACCAGCGACGCGAGGTAGGCGGCGTCGGACCGGCGGGCGACGTCGTGCCGCACCGGGATCGAGCAGAACGCCCGGGTGTCGTCGACGAACCCGGCGGTGTTGTAGAAGCCGGCCGCGTCGGTGACCGCCTCCCGGAACCGGCGCATCGCGTCCGGCGTGTCCAGGAACCACCACGGTGCGCCCAGGTAGAGCGCGGGGTAGCCGCCGGCCAGCGGGGCAAGTTCCCGGCTGAACGTGTACTCGTCCAGGGTGTAGACCACCAGCCGCAGCTTCGGATCCATCCCGTACGCGTCGAGCAGCGGCCGCAACCCGTGCACGTAGTCGGTGGCCTGCGGGATGTCGCCGCCGACGTCGAGGCCGTGCTCGGCGTAGAGCTGCCGGTTGTGGTTGCGGTTCGCCCCCGGGTGGATCTGCATGACCAGCCCGTCGTCGAGCGACATCCGGGCGAACTCGAGCAGCATGTGCGCCCGGAACGTCTCGGCATCCTCGGCCGTGGCGGTGCCGTGCAGCCCGCGGTCGTAGAGGGCGGCCGCCTCGGCCGGGGTCAGCGCCAGGGTCCGGGCGGTGGGGTGGCCGTGGTCGGTGCAGGTGGTGCCGGCCTCGATGAACGCCTGCCGCCGGCTGCGCAGCGCGGCCAGGTAACCCGGGTAGGTGCCGGTGTTCTCGCCGGCGATCTCGCCGAGCGTGTCGATCGCGCCGCGCCAGTCCGGGCGCTCCATGTCGACCACGTTGTCCGGCCGGAACGTCGAGATCACCCGGCCGCCCGGGCCGCCCCAGCCGTCGGCGGCCAGCTTGGCGTGCTGGGCCAGGTCGTCGGTGGGCGACTCGGTGGTGGCCAGCACCTCGATGCCGAACCGCTCGAACAGCGCCCGGGGCCGGAAGTCCGGCTCGGCGAGCTTGGCCGCGATCGCGTCGTACACCTCGTCGGCGGTTTCCCGGCTCAGCCGGGTCTCCACCCCGAACACGGTGCGGAACGTCTGCTCCAGCCAGAGCCGGGACGGGGTGCCGCGGAACAGGTGCCAATTTTCCGCGAGCAGCCGCCAGATGGTGCGGCCGTCGGTCTCGACCGGGCCGCCGTCGCGCCGCGGCACGCCGAGCCGGGACGGCGGGATGCCCTGGCTGAGCAGCATCCGGGTCACGTAGTGATCGGGCACGATGAGCAGTCGCGCCGGATCGGGGAACGGCTCGTCGTCGGCGAGCAGGCGGGGATCGACATGGCCATGCGGGGAGAGCAGCGGCAGGTCGCGCGCGACGGCATACAGCTCGCGGGCGATGCCGGCCTGGCGCGTGTCGATGGCGAACGTCGGGTCGGACACGGTCACCTCGGTGATCAGTTCAGGTCGAGCAGGTCGGAGACCCGAACCGGCTCGGCGGTCTGCAGGGAGCGGTTGGCGGCGAGGCCGGTGAGCAGCGCCAGGGCGCCGTCGCGGGCGGTCGCGGAACGGTTCATCGGGTCGGTCTGCCCGCCGAGGAGGACGGCGGTCATGCGGTGGTCGGCGCCGCCGTGGCCCTCACGGGTGTGCGGTTGCAGCTCGACCCGGTACGGCGGGGCCCAGAACGGCCGGATCGTCAGGGTGACGCCGCCCTGCTCGGGTGCCTCGGTGGTGCCGTGCACGGCGGCACCCTTGAGTTCGCCGGCCGCGGTCGGGCTGACGTGGTCGGACTCGACGACCTCCAGCTCGAGCCGGCCGCGGCTGCCGTTGACCATGAGCCGGTAGCCCTCCCACGGCGCGTACGCGGTGAGGTGGTAGGTCATCCGCGCCCCGGTGTCGTACCGGACCAGGACCGACAGGTCGTCCTCGATCGTGACGCCGGGCGCGAACACGTTGCGGTCGCGCAGGTAGCCGTCCTCGCCCTCGGCATCGAGGTACAGCTCGCGCAGGCGCGGGTTGGCCGCCATGTCGAGCGCGAACGGGTCACCCTGCGCCTCGGGACTGCCATGCACCCGCTCATAGTCGCGTGCGTACCCGTGCCGCTGCCCGTGTTCGCCGTAGAAGAAGAGCCGGCCGGACGCGTACACCTCGGTCGGCGCCGCCCCGAGCCACCAGTTGACCAGGTCGAAGTGGTGGCCGGACTTGTGCACCAGCAGCCCGCCGGAGTTGGCCTTGTCGCGGTGCCAGCGGCGGAAGTAGTCGGCGCCGTGCCGGATGTCGAGCAGCCACTCGAAGTGCACCGAACCGATCTCGCCGATCTCGCCGCCGGCCAGCAGGGTGCGCACCATCTCGTGCACCGGGTTGTACCGGTAGTTGAACGAGACCTGCACCTTCCGCCCGCTGCGCTGCTGCGCGTCGAGGATCCGCCGGGCGCTCTCGGCGTCGACGGTCATCGGCTTCTCGGTGATCACGTCGCAGCCGGCGTCCAGCGCGGTCACCATGTGCCCGGCATGGGTGCTGTCCATGCTGGTCACGATCACCTCGTCGACGCGTTCCTTGGCGATCAGGGCGGCCAGCTCGGCGGCCGGGTAGGTGGGGACCGGCTCGTGGCCGGCCGCGGTCAGCCACCGGTTGTGCGCGTCCATCCGGGCCTGGTTCACGTCGGCCAGCGCCACCAGCACGGTGGTCTCCGCATGGTCCTCGGTGATCGCGCGGACGAACATCTCGGCGCGGGCGCCGGCACCGACCACGGCGATCCGGCGGCGTTCGTTTCGTGGCATGGGTCCTCCCGGCCGAGGCGGCTACAAAGGTTTGCAGCGAAATTAGGTGGATCGATGCGTTGTAGTCAATGACTACGGCGATTATCGTCCGGATTTGCCCGGCTAAGACAGCCTTTCAGGTGCCCGTCTGCAATCTTTATGCAACACAACTACATTGACAGTTGTGCAACCGCTTGCATTAATTGTGGTCGTCAGTGACCGCCGCCACAACGTCCACTGAGGAGGCCGGAGCGTGTCCGTCACCATTCGCGACGTTGCTCGGGCGTCCGGCGTGCACATCTCCACGGTGTCGCGCACGTTCTCGGCGCCCCACCTGGTCAACCCGAACACCCGCAGCCGCGTGCTGGCCTGCGCCGAGCAGTTGGGTTACCGGCCCAACCGGGCCGCCCGCGCACTGATCACCGGCCGGACGTACAACATCGGCCTGATCGTCGCGGACATCGCCAACCCGTTCTTCCCCCCGCTCATCAAGGCCGCCGAGAGCCAGGCCCGCAAGCACGACCACCACATCTTCGTCGCCGACACCAATGAGGACGCGGCGGTCGAGGAAGAGGTGGTCCGTGCTCTGGCCAAACAGGTCGACGGCGTCCTGCTGTGCAGCCCGCGGATGAGCAACACGCTGATCGAGCAGCTCAGCCGCGAGGTCCCGCTGGTCGTCGTGAACCGCCAGATCACCGGCATTCCCGCCGTCGTGATGGACGTGGCCCAGGGCGCCCGGCTCGCCATCGAGCATCTCACCGCTCGCGGGCATCGCAACATCGCACTTCTCAGCGGGCCACGCGGCTCGTGGACCAGCCGGGAGATCCGGCGTTCCGCGACCGCCACGGCCCGAGCCGGCCACGCCGAGCTGACTGTCATCGGGCCCAACCCGCCCACCGAGACCGGCGGCCTGAGTGTCGCCGAGGACGTTCTGCAGGCCGGCGCCACCGCCGTGCTCGCCTACAACGACCTGATGGCGATCGGCCTCATCGAGGGGCTGTTCACCGCGGGGGCCCGTGTCCCCGAGGACGTCAGCGTCATCGGCATCGACGACATCATGCTCAGCCGGCTCACCCGTCCGAAGCTGACCACGGTAGCGACACCCACCGCCGCCGCGGGTCGGGCGGCCGTCGACATGCTCCTCGCGCATGGCGACGACCGTCGTTCCACCGCACACCTACACCTGCAGACCGAACTGGTCATTCGCGACTCGACGGGGCCGGGCCCGGGTCCGCACAGCCCTGCGGACCCGGGCGACGTGATCGTCCCCGGAGGTGTCGCTTCCTAAAAAGGAGCCACACGACATGCTTCCCATCACGAGGAGCGCCACGCACGATCAACCTACCCCGGCGCTCCGTCCGACACGCCGCCGCCTGCTCGCCGCCGCTCTCGTCGCGCCCCTGCTCCTCGGGGCCGCGGCATGTGGTGGCGACGACGACTCCGGCGGCGGATCGAGCGACAAGGTCGAGCTCTCCATCTTCTGGTGGGGTGCCGACAAGCGCGCCGAGCTGACCGACAAGGCGCTCGCGCTCTACACCCAGAAGCACCCGAACGTGACGTTCAAGAAGACCTGGCAGGCCAACCAGGGCTACTTCGACAAGCTCGCCACGCTGACCGCCGGCGGCAACGCGCCGGACATCTTCCAGATCGACGACAACTTCATCGCCGAGTACGCCCAGCGCGGCGTCACCCTGGACCTGCAACCGTCCGCGGACAGCGGCAAGATCGACGTCGCCAAGTTCCCGAAGAGCCTCGTCGAGTACGGAAAGGTCGACGGGAAGCTGGCGGGCGTCGCCATGGGTGAGAACACCCAGGGCCTGGTGTTCGACAAGACCCTGCTCGACAAGTTCAAGCTGCCGGCCCCGACCACCGGCATGAGCTGGGAAGACTTCATCAAGTGGGCGACCAACGTGTCCAAGGTCGCGAAGGTGCCCGGCACCCAGGACCCGAGCGCCGTCTACCAGGCCCTCTGGGTCTACCTGCGGCAGAACGGCAAGGACCTCTACAAGGACAACAAGCTCGCGTTCGACGAGGCCGACATCACCAAGTGGTTCCAGCTGTGGAAGGGCGCTCGCGAGGCCGGGGCCACCCCGACCCCGGACGTGATCCACGAGGGCAACGACTCCAGCGTCAGCAAGCAGCTGGTGGTGACCGGCAAGGCGGACACTTCCTGGGTCTGGGTCAACCAGATGCCGGAGCTGAAGAAGAACACCAAGAGCGAGCTCGGCGTCATCGCCTACCCCGGTGACCCGAGTGCCCAGTGGGCCCGCGCCTCGATGTACTTCTCCATCTTCAAGGGCACGAAGAAGAAGGACGCCGCGATCGACGTCGTCAACTTCCTCGCCAACGACCCGGAGGCCGGCAAGATCCTCGGCACCGACCGGGGCCTGCCGCCCAACCTCGACGTCCGTGCGCAGGTCGCGGCGTCGGTCACCGACGCGAGCATGAAGCAGACCATCGAGGTGCAGAACGAGCTCGGCACCAAGTTCGGGCCGACCTCGCCGGCCGTTCCGCCGAAGGGCCACAGCAAGGTCAAGACCGAGCTGGTCCGCATCGCGGAAGAAGTGACCTACGGCCGATCGACCCCCGAGGCGGGTGCTACGGCGTTCGTCACGGCCGCCAAGGCGGCCATCGGGCAGAGCTGAGGAACTTTTCGTGACAATGGCTCAAATGCCGGTCCGTCCGACCGAGCCCGCGCCCCCGGTCCCCGCCGCACATCGGCGGGGCCGGGTGGCCCGCCGGCGGCGTCGTGAGGGCCTGGCCGGCTACGTGTTCCTCTCACCCTGGCTGCTCGGCCTGCTCGGGATCACCGCGATCCCGATGCTGCTCTCGCTGTATCTCAGCTTCACCGACTACAGCCCGCTGATCCCGGTCACCGAGGCCAACTGGATCGGCCTGGAGAACTACCGGCGGATGTTCACCGCCGATCCGCAGTACTGGCACGCGGTGCGGGTCACCGCGACCTTCGCGCTGATCGCGGTGCCGCTGAAACTGGCGTCCGCGCTGGGCGTGGCGTTGTTGCTCAACAAGACCATGCGCGGCATCTCGGCCTTCCGCGGTCTGTTCTACCTGCCGTCGCTGCTGGGCGGCAGCGTCGCGGTGGCCATCGTCTGGCGCAGCATGTTCAGCGGCGACGGGGCGGTCAACTCGTTCCTGTCGCTGTTCGGGATCAAGGGCGAGGCCTGGGTGAACGACCCGACCTGGGCGCTGCCCACCCTCATGCTGCTGGCCATCTGGCAGTTCGGCGCCCCGATGGTGATCTTCCTGGCCGGCCTGAAACAGGTGCCGGTCGAGCTCTACGAGGCCGCCTCGGTGGACGGCGCCAGCCCGTGGCGCCGGTTCGCCCACATCACCCTGCCCATGCTGTCCCCGGTCATCTTCTTCAACCTGGTCCTGGAGACCATCCACGGCTTCCAGGGCTTCACGTCGGCGTTCGTGCTCAGCAACGGCACCGGCGGACCGGTCGACTCCACCCTCATGTACACGCTTCGCCTCTACAACGCCGGCTTCGTCGAGCTGAACATGGGCTACGCGTCCGCGATGGCCTGGGTCTTCCTGGCGGTGATCGGCACGATCACGGTCGTGCTGTTCAGCACCGGGCGGTTCTGGGTCCACTACTCCGACTCCGAGGAGCGGTGATGCGCTCGAAAGTACGCCTGCTGGCGTTGATCGTGATCCTGGCGATCGTGCTCTACCCGCTGCTCTGGATGGTCGGCACGTCGTTCAAGTCGCAGCAGGAGATCGCCAGCAACATCGGCCTGTTCCCGCGCGAGTTCACGCCGAAGAACTTCTCCGACGGCTGGCACAAGTTCGACTTCGCGTTCGGCCGGTTCTTCCTGAACAGCGCGATGGTCGCCATCCTGACCGTGATCGGCAACACGCTGTCCTGTCTGCTGGCCGCCTATGCGCTGGGGCGGCTGAAGTTCCGCGGGCGGGGTCTCTGGTTCGCCATCATGATCGGCACCCTGCTGCTTCCCGGGCACGTGTTGATCATCCCGCAGTACATCCTGTTCCGGACCCTCGGCTGGGTCGGTGGCGGCTGGCCCTACCTGCCGCTGCTGGTGCCGCACTTCCTGGCCACCGAGGCGTTCTTCGTGTTCCTCATGGTCCAGTTCATGCGCGGCATTCCTCGCGAACTCGACGAGGCCGCGGTGATCGACGGTGCCTCCCCGTACGGGGTGTTCCGTCACGTCATCCTGCCGCTGAGCCGGCCGGCCCTGGTCACCACGGCGATCTTCTCGTTCATCTGGACCTGGAACGACTTCTTCCGGCAACTGGTGTACCTGTCCGACCTCAAGGACTACACCGCGCCGGTGGCCCTCACCCTGTTCATCGACTCGACCAGCGAGAGCTCGGTCGGCCCGATGTTCGCCATGTCGCTGCTGTCGCTGGTTCCGGTGTTCCTCTTCTTCGTCGCCTTCCAGCGACTCCTGGTCGAGGGCATCAACACCAGCGGCCTGAAGGGGTGAGTCCGATGCCGCATGACTGGCGCGACTCGCTGCGCCTCGCCGCTGACCTGGCGTTGCTCGGCATTGTCGTGACGCTGCTGTCGCTCCCGCTGTTCACCGCGGGGGCGGCGGTGGCGGCCGGCAGCTTCGCGATCGGCCACCTGATCGCCTACGGCCGGTGGCCGTCCTTCACCGGCCTGTGGGCGTTCTTCCGGCGCCGGCTGCTGCCCGGTCTCGTGGCCGGCCCGGCGGTGGCCGTCGCCATCACCCTGGTCGTCATCGACGTGGCGGCTCTGCGCCGGGGTGCTGTCCCCGGCGGGGCCCCGGTCCTGACCGCGGTGCTGGCCGTCGCGGTCCTGGCGGCCGGCTACGTCGCGCTGGTGGCGGTGCGCGCCGGGACCATCGCCGGCGTCGCGCCGGGTGCCGGCGATGCCCCGCACCGCATCGGCGCCGGCGTTCCCGGGGCACCGAACGGGGGAGCGGCGCGGTCGGCCCTGACGATGGCGTTGTCCCGCCCGGCCGCCCCACTCGCCGCGGCCGGGGTGCTGGGCGTGGCCGCGCTGCTGGCCTTCTTCGTGCACCCGGTGCTGGTGCCGGTGCTCGCGGGTTACGTCCTCTTCGCCCTGCACGTGGTCACACCCCGGGTGATGGGCCGGTCGGCGGTCTCCGCTCTTGACTCTCCGGTGACCTGAGGCCTGATGCTGGACGCGTGAACGGCGACGACCTCTTCAACATCGGTGCCTTCGGCGCGGCGACCGGCCTGACCGTCCCGGCGCTACGCCACTACGACGAGATCGGCCTGCTCAAGCCCGCGCAGGTCGATCCGGGCACCGGCTACCGGCGCTACGGCCGGGACCAACTCGACGACGCCCGCCTGATCTGCGGCCTGCGCGCCGTCGGCGTGCCGATCGACGAGATCCGGGCGGTGGCCGGCCGGCCCGCCGAGGACTTCCGTGCGGCGCTGGACACCCACCGGGACCGGCTGGTCGCTCAACTCCGTGTGCTGGCGCAGCGGATCGTCGCCGTCGACGAGTTCATCGAGAAGGGAACCCCGATGCCCGCTCTGCAGGACATCCGCCCGGTGCAGCTCCGCATCCAGGTCGCCGACGTCCGGAAGGCGGCCGCCTTCTACACGGCCGCGTTCGACGTCGTCTTCAACGAGGCGATCTCCTCGCTGCAGTTCGGCACGTACCGCTCGGACCGCTTCTTCCTGATCACTCTCGAGGAAGGCGGCGGACCGAGCGGCTCCCGCTTCGGGCTGCTGGTCGACGACGTCGACGCCGCGCATGGCCGGGCGCTCGCGGCCGGCGGCGCCGAGCATCACCCGCCGGCCGACTTCGCCTGGAAGCCCCGCACGTCCTGCGTCCGCGACCCCGACGGAAACCTGATCGACCTGAGCCAGGCGTAACACTGTTCAGTTGTCAAGAAACGGGCGGGCGGGTGGGGTCAGACGCCGGCGGTGCGGGCCGCGGCCAGGAGGCTTTCCGCGGCCTGGCGCAGGCCCTCGATCTGGTCGAGCTCGGCGTCCTCGTGCTCGATGTTGACCGCCATGTCGGGATCGACGGCGTGCAGCGCCCGCAGGAACGGCGCCCAGAACTCCTCGCCGTGGCCGCGGCCCACCGCCACGAACTGCCACGACGGCCGGGACGGCCACTGGTTGAGCGTGTTGTTGCCGCCCAGGCCGAGCGGGTTCTGATCGGCCGGCACCCGGGTGAAACGGTCGTCGAGGACGCCGAAGAGCCGCACGTTGTCGTCGTTGATCCGGGTGTCCTTGGCGGCGGCGTGGAAGACCAGGTCGCCGAGGTGTTCGACGGCGGCGACCGGGTCGATGCCCTGCCAGAACAGGTGGCTGGGGTCCATCTCGGCGCCGACGTGGGTGGCGTTGGTCTGCTCGACCAGCCGCTGCAGGGTCGGCGGGTTGAAGACCAGGTTGTGCGGGTGCATCTCGATGCAGATCTTGACGTCGGCGTCGGCGGCACGGGCCTGGACGTCCTTCCAGAACGGGATCGCCACCTCGTTCCACTGGTAGTCCAGGACGTCGAGCCACTGACTGTCCCAGGGGTTGACCACCCAGTTGGCCGCGGTGCTGCCGGGGTGGGCGCCGGGCAGGCCGGACATCGTCACGACCCGCTTGACGCCGAGCGCGGCGGCCACCTCGATGGTGCGGTGCAGGTCGGCCGCGTGCCGCGGACCGACCAGCGGGTCGGGGTTGAGCGGGTTGCCGTTGACGTTGAGCCCGGTCAGCGTGATGCTGGCCTGGGCGAAGCGGCCCAGATAATCCTCCCGGGCGGCGCTGCTGGCCAGGATGTCGTCGATCGGGAGGTGCGGGGCGCCGATGAAGCCGCCGCTGTTGATCTCGGCGCTGGTCAGGCCCATCTCACCGAGGATCTTCAGGGTCTCGTCGAGGGAACGGTCGTGCAGGCAGGCGGTGTAGGCACCGAGTTTCATCAGGGGACTCCTCAGAGCTGGACGGGCTTGTCGGTGGCGGACACGACCGCGTCGAGGACGCGCAGGTTGTGCAGGCCGTGCGCCATGTCGGGGCACGGCGGCAGGGTGGGGTCGCCGGCGATCTGGTCGAGGAACGCGCGGGCCTGGTAGACGAAGAAGTCGTTCTGCCCGTGGCCGACGGTGGGGAAGTCCATCGGCAGGCCCTGCCCGACGTAGGGGTGCCAGGGGCCGATGAAGACGGTGCGTACACCGTTGACCTCGGGGGCCGGCCCGGCGTCGGCGATGGTGAACTCGGCCGGCCGGGTCAGGTCGAACGATGCGGTGCCGTTCTCGCAGAACAGGTCGATCCGCAGCGTGTTGGCGTGCCCGAAGGCGATCCGGGACAGCGAGAAGGTGCCGACGGCGCCGTTGCCGTACGACGTGGTGAAGGTGCAGACGTCCTCGTTCTCCACCGGCACCCGCTCGTCGCTCACCTGGACGCCACCGGCGTGGCCGACGGCGACCCCGAGCGGCTTGGGCCGGTCGGCGACCACCGTGGTCAGCGTCGTGCCCTGCACGCCGGCGGTCGGCCCGCAGAAGAACTCGGCCAGGTCGACCATGTGGCTGCCGATGTCGGCGAGCACGCCGCTGCCGGGGCCGCCGAGATAGCGCCAGCTCATCGGGCGCTGCGGGTCGTAGCCGTAGTCGCACCAGTAGTTGCCCACGAAGTGGCGCACCGGGCCGAGCCGGCCCTCGACCTGCTGCTTGATCGCGTTGATCGCGGGGGAGCGGCGGAACGTGAAGCCGACCGCGTTGATCTGGCCGGGTGCGGCGGCCGCGGCCTCCACCATGGACTGCGCCTCGGCGACGCTGGGGGCGAGGGGCTTCTCGCAGAGCACGTGCTTGCCGGCGGCCAGGGCGGCCTCGGTGATCTCGCGGTGCAGGCTGTTGGCGACCGCGACGCTGATCGCGTCGACGTCGGGGGCGTCGACGACGGCCCGCCAGTCGGTCTCGGCGCGGGCGAAGCCGTAGCGGGCGGCGGCGTCGGCGGCGAACGGCTCGTGGAGGTCGGCGACGGCGACCAGGCGGGGAGCGGGACGGTCGAGGCCGAAGACGGTGGCGGCGCTCCGATAGGCGTTGGCGTGAGCGCGGCCGACCGTGCCGGCTCCGATGACGGCGACGCCGATGGGTTGGGGCGAAGGTTGCGGCATAGGGGGTTACCTCCGAGGGGTGGCGCTCGGTTTTAAAGCGCTTTAAGTCCCTGTACTATCTGAGTCGATCTCGATCTGTGTCAAGGGATTCACGGGGAGTGATTTGGTGGATCAACGACCACGCCTGGCCGACGTCGCCGCCCGCGCCGGCGTCTCGACCGCATCGGTGTCCCTCGTTCTGCGCGGCGAGCCGGGCCCGAGCGCCGAGACCCGCGAACGCGTGCTGGCCGCCGCCGCCGAGCTCGACTACCGGCCCGACCGCACGGCCAGCCTGCTCGCCCGCCGCCGGCGCCATCTGCTCGGTGTCCTGCTCGACGTGCGCAACCCGTTCCACGCCGAGCTGGTCGAGGAGCTGCACGTCGAGGCGGACAAGGCGGGCTACGAGGTGGTGCTGTCGACGCTGACCCGCGGCCGCGACGAGGACCGGGCGATCGAGACGCTGCTCGACTTCCGTTGCGAGGCGCTGATCCTGCTCGGCCCGGACGCGTCCGAGGAGGCCCTCGACCGGCTGGCCGCCCAGGTGCCCTGCGTGGTGATCGGCCGCACGGTCGGCGCGGCCCAGGTCGACGTGGTCCGCCCGGCCGACGACATCGGGGTCGACGCGGCGCTGCTGCATCTGATCGGTCTCGGACACCGGGAGATCGCGTTCGTCGACGGCGGGCAGGGCGCGGTGGCGGCGATCCGGCGCCGCGGCTACCGCCGTGCGATGCGCCGCGCGGGCCTGCTCCCGCTGATCGTCGCGGGCGACCACACCGAGGAGGGCGGCGTGCTGGCCGGGCGCCGGCTGCTGGCCGGGCCCGCGCTGCCGACGGCGGTGGTGGCGTCGAACGACCGGCTGGCGGTCGGCCTGATGGACGCGTTCGTCCGGGCCGGCGTCGACGTGCCGGGCCGCGTCTCCATCGTGGGGTATGACGACAGCAGCCTGGCCCGGCTCGCCCACATCGACCTGACCTCGGTCAACCAGGACGCGCCCGCCCAGGCCCGCAACGCCGTGCTGGCCGCCGTCTCCCGCCTCGACAAGGGCCGCACGGTGCGTTTCGAGGCGGTTCTGGTGCCGCACCTGGTGGTGCGGGGCAGCACCGCCCCGCCGGTCAGCAGCTGAGCAGCCCGGCCCGCTGTTTGGCCACCAGCACGTGCCGGGCCGCATCGGTCAGCCGCGCGCCGAAGGCCGGGTCGCGGCCGGCTTTCTCGGCCAGCGCGGCCGACATCGGCGCCGCGTCGGCCGGCCGGATGGTGAGCGCCATGTCGCCGCCGGCCGCCACGAAACGCACCGCCCGCTGGCCGGCCGGCACCGCGTCGAGCGCCGTCGCGGCACCCAGGTCGTCCGACATGATCAGCCCCGGGAAGCCGAGCCGTTCGCGCAGCAACCCGGTGACGATCGGTGCGGAGAACGCCGCGATCGCGTCCGGATCGAGCCGTGGGTAGCGGGCCGAGGACATCATCACCGCGGCCGAGCCGGCTTCGATCCCGGCCGAGAACGGGCCGAGATAGGGATCGTTCGCGGTCGCCATGTTGTCGGCGGCGTCGGCCGAGGTGTCCGTGTTGACGGTCACCCGGCCCAGGCCCGGGAAGTGCTTGAGCACGGTCAGCACGCCCGCGTCCTGGCTGGCCGGCACGACCGTCCGGATGCTCGCCGCGACCTTGGCCGGGTCGGAGCCGAACTGCCGGTGCCAGTAGCCGATGGGCGGGTTGCGCTCGCCCAGCACGGCCGGGACGGTGTCGGCGACCGGTGCGAGGTTCATCGTCACGCCGATCCCGGCCAGGCGGCGGGCGCTGTCCGCGGTGGTGTCGCGCAGCGTCGCGGCCGGGTCCGCGCCCAGGGTCTGCGCCGACGGCAGCCGCGGGAAGTCGGGGCCCTTGAGGGTCTGCACGTTGCCGCCCTCCTGATCGAGCGAGATCAGCAACGGCAGCGACGCCCGCTGCTGCAGCGCCGCGATGCCGGGCCGCAGCTGACCGGCCGTGCGGGTGCTGCGGCCGTGCAGGAACACCCCGCCGAGGTGGTACTTCGCGACCGTGTCGCCGAGGTCGCCCGGATCGTCGACCGCGGTGCCGATCATGAGCACCTGACCGGCGAGCTCCGCCGGGCCGAGCCGGCCGAGAGTTTGGGTGACGCAATCGGCCGAGGGCGAAGCCGACGGCGATGCCGGCGGCGACAACGAGGGCATCGGCGAAACGGACGGCGCAGACAAAGGTGGTGGCGACGATGAGCATCCCGCCAGGAACAGGGGGAGTGCCACGGCAAGGTTTGTCACGGTCCGGCTTCGCATCGGCAGTCAACCTATCGGGTCGGCGCACACCCTCATGACGCCCTCCGCAGGTCGACTATCCGCCGCGCCTTGCCCATCGACCGTTCGACACCGTCCGGCTCGATGACTTCCACCCGTACCGAAACTCCGATCGTGTTCTTGATCGCGGTGACCAGATCGTGGCCCGCCTGCGTGGCCACCTCGGGGTTCGTCCCGGTGCGGCGCTCCACTTTGACCGTCAGCGCGTCGAGGCGGCCGTCGCGGCTCAGCACGCACTGGAAATGGGGTGCGAGCGCGGGCGTGCGCAGGATCAGCTCCTCGATCTGGGTCGGGAAGACGTTGACCCCGCGCAGGATCATCATGTCGTCGGAACGGCCGGTGATCTTCTCGATCCGCCGCATCGGGCGTGCGGTGCCGGGCAGCAGCCGGGTGAGATCGCGCGTGCGGTAGCGCACCACCGGCATGGCCTGCTTGGTCAGTGAGGTGAAGACCAGCTCGCCGACCTCGCCGTCGGGCAGCACGTCGCCGGTCTGCGGGTCGATGATCTCGGGATAGAAATGATCTTCCCAGACGTGCGGGCCGTCCTTGGTCTCGATGCATTCGTTGGCGACGCCCGGGCCCATCACCTCGGACAGCCCGTAGATGTCGAGCGCGTGCATGTCGAGCCGTTCCTCGATCTCGCGGCGCAGATCCTGCGTCCAGGGTTCGGCGCCGAAGATGCCGATCTGGAGCGAGGTGGCTCGCGGATCGATGCCCTGCCGTTCCATCTCGTCGACGATCGCCAGCAGATAGCTCGGCGTGACCATGATGATCTCCGGCTCGAAATCCTTGATCAGCATGACCTGACGCTCGGTCATCCCGCCGGAGACCGGAATGACGGTGCAACCCAGCTCCTCCGCGCCGTAGTGCGCGCCGAGGCCTCCGGTGAAAAGGCCATAACCATAAGCGACGTGTACGCGGTCGCCCGGTCGCCCGCCCGACGCGCGGATCGAGCGTGCCATCAGCCGGGCCCACGTGTGCAGGTCGTCCTTCGTGTAGCCGACCACGGTCGGCTGCCCGGTCGTGCCGGACGACGCGTGCACCCGGGCGATCCGCTCGCGCGGCACGGCGAACATGCCGAACGGGTAGTTGGCCCGCAGCGTCGCCTTGTCGGTGAACGGGAACTTCGCCAGATCGGCGAGACTCCGCAGGTCACCGGGGTGCACCTGGCGCTCGTCGAACAGCTTGCGGTACTGCGGCACATTCTCGTACGCGTGCTGGAGCGACCATTTCAGGCGGCTCAGTTGCAGGTCGCGCAACTCGTCGATCGAGGCGCGCTCGATCGGGTCGAGATCTTCGGGACGGGGGGAGCGATCCTGCACTTTCTCTACCTCCTACATGCGCAGTCCTTCGAAGGCGATGCTGATGACGGCGTCGGCGATGGCCTCCGCGCCGCCCGGCCGCGGCCGGTACCACTCGGTCAGCGAGTTGACCATGCCGAGCAGCAGGCGGGCGGCGGTCGCCGGGTCGACATCCGGCCGGACGTCACCCTCCGCCTGCGCCTGTTTGACCAGCTCGGTCACGACCGCGTCGAACTCGCGCCGCCGCGTCAGCGCGTGTTGCTCGACCTCGGTGTTGCCCCGCACCCGCAGGAGCACGGTGACGAACTCGAACCGCTCGGCGAGGACCAGGACGCTGCTGCGGATCAGCCGCTCGAGCCGCTCGATGGCCGGCAGATCGAGCTCCCGCACATCCTCGGCCGCCTCGAACAATCCGTCGAGTGCCCGGTCCATCGCCATCTGCAGCAACTGCTCCTTGCCGCTGATGTGGTGATAGACGCTCGATTTGGTGATGCCGAGTGACTCGGCGATCTCGAACATGCTTGTCGCGTCATACCCCTGCTCGTTGAACAGGCGCACCGCGGCGGTCAGCACCGCGTCCTGGTCATGGCCGGGCCGCCCGCGCCGGCGCGGCGCCGTCACGCCGGCCTCCCCGGGCCGATCACCCGGCTGCGGCCGCGGAACTCGGCGACCACGTCGCCGTCGCGGGTCACGGTCACGTCGTAGATCCCGCTGCGACCGCTGGTCACTCTCTCTTTTGCGTACGCCGTGAGCAGGTCACCGGCCTTGGTCGGGCGGAGGAACGTGACGTCGGCGCCGGCTGCCACGGTCACCGGACCATGGCTGTTGCACGCACACGCGAACGCGGTATCAGCGAGCATGAAGACGTAACCGCCGTGCGTCATCGCGTGCCCGTTGACCATGTCGCCGGTGACCCGCATCCGCACGGTGGCCTCGCCGTTCCCGGCGGCGAGCAACTCGATGCCGAGAGCCTTGGAGGCGGTGTCGCGGTCGAACATGTCGTGCGCCGGAGTCCGTGCCACCTTGTCTCCCAAGCCTTGATAACCGACCGATCGTTCGGTAGATATTTAAGCCACAGCCAACCGCAATGGAGCGCAGATGACAACCCCCACCGAGTTGTACGAAACGCATCGCGAGCTGCTCGATCGGGCCGTTCAGGCTGCCCAGGAGCGGGACTACTGGTCCGCCTTCCCGGAGTCGCCGAGCAAGAGCGTCTACGGCGAGGATGCCGCGCCCGCCGGCGAGCGGGCGTTCACCGCACTCCTCGGCAAACAGTTCCCGATCGACGTGCCCGGCGCGGTCGGCATGGTGTCCACCGAGCGTTCCCCGTTCGGCATCGAGCTCGGCGTGAGCTACCCGAAGGCCGACCCCCTGGCTCTGGTCGCCGCCGCGCGCGCGGCCGTCCCGGCCTGGCGCGCCGCCGGTCCGGAAGGCCGGGCCGGGGTCGCCGCCGAGATCATCAGGCGGATCAACGCGCGCAGCTTCGAGCTGGCCCACGCCGTGCAGCACACCACCGGCCAGGCCTTCGTGATGGCGTTCCAGGCCGGCGGCACGCATGCGCAGGACCGTGCGCTCGAGGCGGTCGCCTACGCCCTGGCCGCGTCCACCCGGATGCCGGCCGGTGCCACCTGGGCCAAGCCGCAGCGCGGCACCGAGCCGCTGCGCCTGGAAAAGACCACCACCGTGGTCGGCCGTGGCGTCGCCCTGGTGGTCGGCTGCACCACGTTCCCCACCTGGAACAGCTACCCCGGCCTGTTCGCGAGCCTGGTCACCGGCAACCCGGTGATCATCAAGCCGCACCCCGGCGCCGTCCTGCCGCTCGCCATCACCGTGCAGATCTGCCGCGAGGTCCTCGCCGAGGCCGGCCAGAGCCCCGACCTGGTCAGCCTCGCCGTCGAGGAGCCCGGCGACGGCATCGCCGCCACCCTCGCCACCCACCCCGACGTGCGCATCGTCGACTTCACCGGCTCCAGCGAGTTCGGCAACTGGCTCGAGGCCAACGCCCGCCAGGCCGTCGTCTACACCGAGAAGTCCGGGCTCAACACGGTCGTCGTCGACTCCACCGACGACTACAAGGGCCTGCTGCGCAACCTCTCCTTCTCGCTGTCGCTCTACAGCGGCCAGATGTGCACCACCCCGCAAAACCTGCTGGTCCCGCGGGACGGCATCGAGACCGACGCCGGCCACAAGAGCTTCGACGAGTTCGGCGCCGACCTGGCCGCGGCCCTCGACAAGCTGCTCGGCGACCCGAAGCGTGCGGCCGGCACGCTCGGCGCCATCGTCAACGACGGCGTGCGCGGCCGGCTCGCCGAGGCGGGCGACCTGTCGTCGGCGATCCACCCGTCCGCCGAGGTGACCGACGAGCAGTTCCCCAACGCCACCATCCGCACCCCCGTGGTGGCCCGGCTCGACGCGGCCGACGAGAAGGTCTACACCCGTGAGTGGTTCGGCCCGGTCTCCTTCCTGATCGCCACCGACTCCACCCCCCACAGCCTCGAGATCTTCGTCGAGACGGTCCGGGCGCACGGCGCGCTGACCGCCGCGGTCTACTCGAGCTCGCCGGATGTCCTGGCCGCGGCCCGGGAGGCAGCGCTCGACGCCGGCGTGCACCTCTCGGAAAACCTGACCGGTGGCGTCTTCGTCAACCAGACGGCGGCGTTCAGCGATCTGCACGGCACCGGCGCCAACCCGGCCGCCACCGCCTCCCTGACCGACGACCACTTCGTGACCGGCCGGTTCTTCACGCTCCAGTCCCGCCACCACGTCGCGGCGCCGGAGGGCACGAATGCCTGAGGCCTACCTCGTCGGCGGGGTCCGCACCCCGCAGGGGAAATACGCCGGCGGCCTCGCCGGCGTGCGTCCCGACGACCAGGCCCTGGCCCGGGCCGGCTGGGGCGTGGCCGACCTCGACGCGGTCGAGCTCAACGAGGCGTTCGCCGTGCAGTCGCTCGGCGTGATCCGCCGGCTCAAGCTCGACGAGGAGCGGGTCAACGCCGACGGCGGCGCCATCGCCCTCGGCCACCCGCTCGGCTGCTCCGGCGCCCGGATCACCGTCACCCTGCTCGGCCGGATGGAGCGCGAGGGCGCCCGCCGCGGCCTCGCCACCCTCTGCGTCGGCGTCGGCCAGGGCGTGGCCATGCTGGTGGAGCGGCCATGACCGGCTCGACGCTCACCGTCGAGGAGCTCGACGACCGGGTGGTGGTGACGTTGCGCCGCCCTGAGGCGCGCAACGCGATAAACGCGGCCATGGTCCGGGAGCTGCACGAGGTGTGCACGGTGCTGGAGGAACGGCCCCGGCTGCTGCTCCTGACCGGCGGCGACGGCGTCTTCGCGGCCGGCGCCGACATCGGTGAGCTGCGCGAGCGCGGCCGCGACCAGGCGTTGCAGGGCATCAACAGCCGGCTGTTCGACCGCATCGCCCGGCTGCCGATGCCCACCGTCGCGGCCGTCGACGGCTACGCCCTGGGCGGCGGCGCCGAGCTCGCCTACGCGTGCGACATCCGCCTCGCGTCGCCGGCCGCGGTCTTCGGCAACCCGGAGCCCGGCCTCGGCATCCTCGCCGCGGCCGGTGCCTGCTGGCGGCTGCGCGACCTTCTCGGCGCGTCGGTCGCGAAACAGGTGCTGCTGGCCGGCCGCCGGCTCGACGCCGACGACGCGATGCGGCTCGGCCTGGTCGCCGAGGTCGTCCCCACCGACGACCTGCTGAAACGAGCACATGCGCTGCTCGACCGGATGGCCCGTTCCGGCCCGCTCGCGCTGCGCCTGACCAAGCTCGTCACCGACGCGCCCGGCGGCCACCCGGTCACCGACGACCTGGCCCAGGCGATCCTGTTCGAGTCCTCCGACAAGAGCGTCCGGATGGACGCCTTCCTCGCCGGCGGCCGGTCATGACCGATCTGATCGAGGCTCTGGTGCCCAAGACCGTCGGTGTCATCGGCGGGGGCCGGATGGGTGCCGGCATCGCCCAGGTGTTCGCGGTGGCGGGTGCGGTGGTCTGCCTCGCCGAGCGGGATCCGGCCGCCGCCCAGGCCTCCCGTGACCGGGTGGCGATGGGCCTGCTCCGGGCCGCGGAGAAGGGCAAGCTCACCGAATCGCCCGACGCGGTTCTCGAACGCCTCGTCCTGGTCGACGCGGTGGCCGGGCTGCCGTCCGACGCCGATCTGGTGATCGAGGCCGTGCCCGAGGACACCGCGCTGAAGATCCGGGTGCTCACCGCCGCCGAGCTGGCGGTCGGTGAGCAGGCCGTGCTGGCCAGCAACACCAGCTCGCTGTCGGTCGCCGGCATCGCCGACGGGCTGCGCCGGCCCGGGCGCTTCCTCGGCATGCATTTCTTCAACCCGGTGCCGGCCAGCAGCCTCGTCGAGGTGGTCATCGGGCCGCAGACCGGCGACGACGCCCGCGATGCCGCCCGGTCCTGGGTGGCCGGGCTCGGCAAGACCGAGGTGGTGGTGCGCGACTCACCCGGCTTCGCCACCAGCCGGCTCGGCGTGCTGCTCGGCCTCGAGGCGATCCGGATGCTCGAGGAGGGCGTGGCCGACGCCGCGTCGATCGACCGGGCCATGGAGCTGGGCTACCGGCACCCGATGGGCCCGCTGCGCTCGACCGACCTGGTCGGCCTCGACGTGCGGCTGGCCATCGCCGAGCACCTGCGGGCGGAGCTGGGCGACCGGTTCGCCCCGCCACAACTGCTGCGCGACAAGGTGGCCCGCGGCGAGCTCGGCCGCAAGACGGGCCAGGGTTTCTTCAGCTGGGAGACAGCATGAACGGCGAACAGGTCTTCGAGGACACCCTCGCGAAGGACCAGCGGGTCGAACCGCGCGACTGGATGCCCGACGGCTACCGCAAGACGATGATCCGGCAGATCGCCCAGCACGCGCACTCCGAGATCATCGGCATGCAACCGGAGGGTGCCTGGATCACCCGCGCACCGACGCTGCGCCGCAAGGCGATCCTGCTCGCCAAGGTGCAGGACGAGGCCGGTCACGGTCTTTACCTCTACTCGGCGGCCGAAACCCTCGGTGCCGACCGGGGCGACCTCACCCGGCGGCTGATCGAGGGCCGGCAGAAGTACTCGTCGATCTTCAACTACCCGACGCTGACCTTCGCCGACGTCGGGGTGATCGGCTGGCTGGTCGACGGTGCCGCCATCTGCAACCAGGTGCCGCTGTGCCGAAGTTCTTTCGGGCCGTACGCGCGGGCCATGATCCGCATCTGCAAGGAGGAGTCCTTCCACCAGCGGCAGGGCTACGAGCTGCTGATGACCATGATGAGCGGCACCGCGGCGCAGCGCGCGATGGTGCAGGACGCCACCGACCGCTGGTGGTGGCCGTCGCTGATGATGTTCGGGCCGCCCGACGCGGAGTCGCCCAACAGCGCCCAGTCGATGGCCTGGAAGATCAAACGGCACAGCAACGACGAGCTGCGGCAGCGGTTCGTCGACATGAGCGTCCCGCAGGCCGAGGCGCTCGGCGTGACCCTGCCCGACCCAGCGCTGCGCTGGAACGCCGACCGCGGGCACCACGACTTCGGCGAGATCGACTGGGCCGAGTTCAAGAAGGTCATCGCCGGCAGCGGCCCGATGAACCAGGAGCGCCTCGCCCACCGGCGGCGGGCGGACGAGGACGGCGCCTGGGTGCGCGAAGCCGCCGCGGCGCACGCGGCCAAGCGGTCGGGAGCACAGCGATGAGCGACGAGATCAAGCACGAGTGGCCGCTGTTCGAGGTGTTCGTGCGGGCCAAGCGCGGCCTCAACCACGTGCACGTCGGCTCGCTGCGGGCGGCCGACCACGAGATGGCCCTGCACCACGCCCGTGACCTCTACACCCGGCGCAACGAGGGGGTCAGCATCTGGGTGGTGCGCTCCGACGACGTGGTCTCCTCCGGGCCCGGCGACAAGGACGCGTTCTTCGCACCCAGCGGGGACAAGGCCTACCGCCACCCGACGTATTACGCCATTCCCGACTCGGTTCCGCACATCTGAGGCCGCCATGTCCTTCGACGACGCCTACGACGCGCTCACCGACCACGACGACGACACCCGCTGGGCGTACGGGACGGGATTCGCCGACCCGCTCGCCGGTGTGCCGACCGCCGTGCCCGACGGCGTCGATCCGGCCGACCTCGTGGCTTACTCCCTGATGCTCGGCGACGACGCGCTGGTCATGTCGCACCGGCTGCAGCAGTGGGTGACCCGGGCCCCCGAGCTGGAGGACGAGATGGCGATCGCCAACATCGGCCTCGACCTGCTCGGCCAGGCCCGGCTCCTGCTCAGCCGGGCCGGCGAGGTCGAGGGGGCGGGCCGCGGCGAGGACGCGCTGGCCTACCTGCGCGACCCGGCCGGCTTCCGCAACGTGCGGCTGGCCGAGCTCGCCGCCGAGGACTTCGCCCACCTCGTCGCCCACCTGCTGGTCTTCGCCACCTGGCGGCTGGCCCTGCTCGACCGCCTGTCCGCCTCCCGCGACCCGGTCCTGGCCGCGATCGGCGCCAAGGGGGTGAAGGAGGTGACCTACCACCGGGAGTACGCGGCGGGCTGGGTCGTCCGCCTCGGCGACGGCACCGAGGTCTCGCACGCCCGCATGCGTGCCGCGGCCGAGGCGATCGAGCCGCTGGCCGGCGAGCTGTTCGCGCCGCACGAGATCGAGCTGCGCCTGGCTGCGGCCGGAGTCGCGGTCGACCCGGCCACCCTGCGGCCGGAGTTCGACGACGTCCTCACCCAGGTCCACCAGCTCGCGACCCTGCCACCGCCGCCCGCCCGCGACGCCGTGACCACGTCCGGCGCCTCCGGCCGCGATGGCATCCACGGCCCGGAACTTGCCGAGATCCTGGCCGAGATGCAGGAACTGGCCCGGGCGATCCCTGGCGGTGCGTGGTGAAGGTGACGGCGTCCGGCCGGCCGCCCGGCATGGCGGACATGGGCGGCGTCTTCACGGCGACCGCGGTGGCCGGGTCGGTAGCCGATCCGGAGCTGCCGGTGCTCACCCTGGCCGACCTGGGAATCATTCGGGACGTCCGGGAGAGCGACGACGGTGTCGTCGTGACGATCACCCCGACCTATTCGGGTTGCCCGGCGATGGAGGCGATGCGCGACGACATCGTGGGGGCGCTGCACCGGGCCGGATTCGGCCGGGCCGAGGTGCGTACCGTGCTGTCGCCGGCCTGGACCACCGACTGGATCAGCGAGACCGGCCGGGCGAAGCTCGCCGCCGCCGGGATCGCCCCGCCCGGCGCGGCTCCCCGCCGCGGCGCCGGGCCCATCCCGCTGGTGATCGGCGTGCGCGCGGAGGCGGTGCCCTGCCCGCAGTGCGGGCATGCCGAGACCGAGCAACTGGCCGCCTTCTCCGCGACCGCCTGCCGTGAGCTGCGGCGATGCCTGTCCTGCCGGGAACCGTTCGAGCACGTGAAGGAGATCTGACGTGGTCGTGCGTGACTTCCGGCCGCTGCGGGTGGCCGGGATCGAGCGGCTCTGCGACGACGCGGTAGCGGTGACGTTCGACGTGCCGGACGAGCTGGCGTCGCGGTATGCGTTCCGGGCCGGGCAGTCGCTGACCGTGCGCAAGCCGGGAGACGCGGCCGACGAGCGGCGCAGCTATTCGATCTGCGCCGCCGAGGGGGAGCGGCCGCGCATCGGGGTGCGCGAGGTGCCGGGTGGGCTGGTGTCCGGGTGGCTGGTGCGGGAGCTGCGGGTGGGGGACGCGGTCGAGGTGGCGCCGCCGACCGGGAGTTTCACGCCGGATCTGGTGGCCGGCGGGCGACACGTGATGATCGCGGCCGGTTCCGGGATCACACCGGTGCTGTCCATCGCGACCTCGCTGCTACGGAACCCGAAGGCGCAGGTCAGCATCCTGTACGGGAACCGGCGCGCGGCGACCGTGATGTTCGCGGAGGAGCTGGCCGATCTCAAGGACAGCCATCCGTCGCGGCTGGAGCTGGCGCATCTGCTGTCCCGGGAGGCCCGGGAGGTCGACCTGCTCAGCGGGCGGATCGACGCCGCCAAGCTCCGCGAGCTGCTCCCGCTCCTGATCGACGTGCGCGCGGTGGACCACTGGTGGCTGTGCGGCCCGTTCGGGATGGTGGTCGACGCGGTCGAGGTGCTCGGCGAGGCGGGAGTCGAGTCGGAGCGGATCCACCGGGAGCTGTTCTGGGTGGACGAGGTGCCGCCCACGCCGCGCCGGTCGGAGGCGGGGATCGCGGGCCCGTCCAGCGAGGTCACGGTGATCATGGACGGGCGGTCGACGCTGGTCGAGGTGGCCGACGGCGACACCGTGCTGGAAGGCGCCCAGCGATCCCGGCCCGACCTGCCGTTCGCCTGCAAGGGCGGCGTGTGCGGCACGTGCCGCGGCCGGGTGCTGGAGGGCGAGGTCACCATGCGGCGGAACTTCGCGCTCGAGCCGCACGAGCTGGCCGAGGGATTAGTGCTGACCTGCCAGTCGACCCCGGTCACCCCGAAGCTGGTCGTGACGTTCGACGAGTGAGCCCTGCACGGCGAAGGCCGCCCTCGGGTGAGGGCGGCCGTGAGCAGGTCAGGCGAGCTTCGCCAGGGCGAAGATCTGGCTCTCCTCCGGGCCGTTCTCCGGGGTGAAGTTGACCGTGTCGATGGACTCGACGGCGAAACCGTGGGCCTCGAGAACCGCCTTCAGGTCGGGCTCCAGGTAACCGGAGACCGTCACCGGCACGCCGAGGAACTCGAACGGCAGGCTGTCGCCGTCGAAGTTGACCATGCCGACCGCGAAGTAGCCGCCGGGCTTGAGCCAGCCGGCCACCTTGCCCAGGGTCTTCTCGATGTCGGCCTTGCTCAGCATCAGCAGCGAGAAGAAGGCTGTGACGGCCTCGAACTCGCCGAAATCGTCGGGGAGCTCGGCGAAGTTCGCGTGCACGAACTCGGCCGCGGGAACCTGGTCGCGGGCGAGCTTCAGCATTCCCTCGGAAATGTCCACACCGACGACCCGGTGGTCGGACTCCGCGAGGATCTTGGCGGTGGGCACGCCGGTGCCGCAGCCCAGGTCGACCACCGAGGTACCGGCCGGGAGCAGCGCGCTGATGCGTTCCACCAGCGCCGCCTGGAAGGGGTTGCTACTGTGTTCGCCCTGGTATTTCTCGGCGAGTTGGTCGAATACCTCCATGGCCGGGAGGTTACCGTCAAGTGTGGATGATCTCTAGCGTGCGAAGGTCCTCAGTAGACCTCTGAACGGCTACGTTCCCGATTCGCGCGGATGTGGCGATCACGGCACCGGCGAGCCCAGCACGTGCGTGACGCCCTCGGCCGCGACCCGCTCGTCGATGCGGGACGGGTCGAGGTCGGCGCAGAGCACGATGGAGGCCCCGCGGCGAGCGGAGCCAGCAACCACATCAGCGGTTGCTCGCTGCCGGCCGCGTCGAGCAGCACCCGATCGCCGGGGCCGATACCGTACGACTCGGCGATGCCGGCCGCCAGTTCGCCGTACTCCCCGAAGGTCGCACCGACCGCCGCGAGGTCGCCGGCGCCGGCGAGTTGAGCCGGTGGCGCCGCACCCAGATAGGACCGCACCTCGGTGGCGAAGTCGCGGTAGCCGGCCGGAACGTCCGGGGCGGGCGCACCGGCCGGGGCCAGGCCCAGCACGAACGGGTGCCGGCCGGAGGGCACATCGTCCAGCCAGTTGCCGACCCGGCGCCGTTCCACGAACGTGGCGTCGAAGCCGGCGCCGGCCGGGGAGAGCCCGGCGGTCGCCCAGCCGCGATACGACACCTCGAGGCCGGCCGACCACGCGCCGAGCAGCACCGCCGCGGTCTGCCAGTGCGGCGGGAGCAGCACCGCCACCCGGCTGCCCGGCCCGAGGCCGCACCCCTCGGTGAGCAGCGCGCCCGTCGCCGCCGCCCAGCCACCCAGCTCCGCCGCGGTCAGGCCGGTCCGCTCGCCGGTCGCGTCGTCGTAGTAGACGAACAGCTCGCTCATCCCGAGCACCCTAGCGGGGCGGGATCAGGCGGCCAGGTCCAGATGACGTTCGCGGACTTCTTTCGCGTAGCGGACCAGCAGGTGCACGGTGTGCGGCCCGGCCACGCCGTCGGCCTCGAGGCCGACCCGGGCCTGGAAGGCCCGCACCATCTCGGTCAACTCCTCGTCGCTGTCACCGATCGTCACATCCAGATCGGCGAACAGGGCACGCACCGTAGTGGGATCGGCCGGCGGTGACGTCTCCGGCCAGCCGATCAAGCCACCTACGGCGGTGCCGACCATGGTGAACATCTCGCGTGCTGACATGACTGCCTCCTGCCGTGACCCTGGGGGATCGGGTACCTCCAGAATCCGCAGGAAAGCTGTGTTGCACATCGGACCTTGGTCCCGAGAACCTGTGCCCTGTTCAGACTTTCGGCCGACTTTCGCACATGGTGCTACCGGCCAGGGCGACCAACTTTCCGGCGTCGGTGCTGGTCACACCCTGCTCGCTGAGCTCACCGGCCACGGCGGTGGCCTTCCGGCCTGCGGCGAGAGCGTCGCAGGCCTGCTGGCCGAGCTGCTCCACCTCCTCGTCCCGCCGGTCGAGCGCGACCTCCGGCAACTGCTTCTGCACGGCCGCCACGAACCGGTCCAGCCCGGGACTGCCGCTCCCGGCCCCGGCCGGCTCCGCCGTCCGCTTCGCCTGCGGCGGACGGGAGGAGGTCACGGATAGCGATTCGGTCGAAGTCACCGAAGGTACGGAAGCGGCAGCGCGTTCCGGCGGTGCCGCGGCCGGCTCGTCCGCGCAGCCTGCCAGCGCCGCGATAAACCCGAGCGTCACCAGGGCGCGCCTCACTGCGGGCCCTTCCGATCGCTGGGAGCCGGCGGCAGCGGTTCCACGGCCGGCGGCCAGACGCGCAGACCGGGCCGAGCGACGGTGGGCGCGACCAGAGTTGGCGCAACCAGGGTCGGGGCGATCAGCGCCGGATGCGGAGGCTCGGTGTCGCGGGGAGACAGCGGCACCGCGATTGTGGTGAAACGGGCTAAAGACACCCGAAAAGGTTAGGTGCGCAACCACGGGCCGAGCGGCGGCGCGCCCACGCGCGGGTGGCGACTCGACCCGGTCGAGTGACCGGCGGCATACAGCAAAGCCACAGACGCTTCACCGGGTTCGAACAAGTTTCCGGGCAACTGTTGACGCACCAGCCGAACGAAGCGAGGCGTCGCCATGACCGATCTGATGAGCCGGCCCCCTTACTACCGCGGTGCCCACGGCGCGTACGCCGACGAGCGCACCGGCGATCGCGACGACAACACCAACGTCACGCCGCCTCCGCCGCCGGCCCCGCCGTACGTCATGCCGCCGTCCGGTGGTGGCGGTGGCCGGCACTGGCCGCGTCGCGTCGGTGGCGCCGCCGCGATCCTCGCGCTGGTCGCCGGCGGCGGCACCGCGGGCGGCGTGCTCGCCGAGCGTTACCTCGCCGACCACCCGGCCACGGCCGCCACCACCAGCAGCGTCACCTCGACCACCGCGACCAGCACCTCCACCGGGTCCGCGACCGAGGGTGACGACCTGGCGGCGGTCGTGAAGGCGGTGCAGCCGAGCGTCGTGACGGTGCTGGTGGACGGCAACCAGTCGTCCTCGCTCGGCTCCGGCGTGGTGATCAGCTCGGACGGGCTGATCCTCACCAACAACCACGTGATCGCCGAGGACGGCACGGTGAGTGTGCGGTTGTCGTCGGGCAAGACGGTGCCGGCCACGGTCGTCGCCACCGACACCACCAACGACCTGGCCCTGGTGCAGGCGACCGGGCTGTCCGGGCTGACCCCGGTCACGTTCGGCACCGACGACTCGGTGATCGTCGGGGACACCGTGCTCGCGTTCGGGGCGCCGCTCGGCCTGGAGAACACGGTCACCTCCGGCATCGTGTCGGCGCTGGACCGCAGCGTGGACACCGGCACCGAGAAGCTGACCGGGCTCCTGCAGACCGATGCGGCGATCAACCAGGGCAACTCCGGTGGCGCCCTGGTCGACACCTCCGGTCACGTGATCGGGATCAACGTGGCGATCGCCACCGCCAGTGAGAGCAGCACCGGCAGCATCGGGGTGGGTTTCGCGATCCCGGCCGACAAGGTCACCGCCGTGATCAAGCAGCTGGAGAGCCAGATCCGCTGACCTCCGGCGCGCCGAACCACCTGGTCAGCGCGGTCCGCAGCGACCCGGCGTCGGGTGCCGCTACATCCGACGCCCAGGCCACGTAGTTGTCCGGCCGCACGAGCAGGGCGGACAGCCCGTCGACCGGCACCGCGACGACGTCGACGCGGTCCCGCCACGGCGCGGCGACCTCGGCGAGCGTGCCGGTGTTGTCGACCAGCAGCGGCCGGCCCGACCGGGTGACCGGGCCGAGATCGGGTGCGAACCCGCCGGCCGGCGGCGTACCCACGTCGTACCGGATGTCGGATCCGGCAATGAGCGAAGCGATGTGCTGGAGCACGTCGGGTTTCTGCAGCAGCTCGCCGAAGAGCGTGCGCAGCGCGGTCACCTCCGGGCCCGGTCCGGTGAGGGCGTGCTGGGCGAGGGTGTGCATGGTGACGCGGGCGCCGGCCGGGCGACGCTCCGACTCGTAGGTGTCGAGCAGAGCGTCCGGGGCCCAGCCCCGCACGGTCGCGGCCAGTTTCCAGCCGAGGTTCACCGCATCCTGCAGACCGAGGTTGAGGCCCGGCCCACCCATCGCCGAGTGCACATGCGCCGCGTCACCGACCAGCAGCACCCGCCCGTCCCGGTAACGCTCCGCGAGTCGCGTGTTGCCGCCGGAGAGGCGGCGCAGCAGGTGCGGTCCGTCGCCGTCCGGCGGGCCCAGCGGGATCTCGATGCCGCCGAGCACGTGCTTGAGGGCCTGCTGGAGTTCGGCGATGGTGAGGTCACCGTCCGGCGCGGGCAGGGAAGACGTGTTGACGCTGATCAGGGTGCGGCCGTCCGGGAACGGTGCGTAGGCGATCAGCCCGAGCTCGGTGCGATGGTGCAGGAACGGCGGAATCACTCCGTAGCCGGGCACCCGCAGACCGCCGGTCACCGGGTCGCGCAGCTCGGCCGGGACGGTGACGTGCGCGGTGCGACCGACCGTGCGGTCGGTGGTGATGCCGGGGAATTCGATCCCGGCCAGCTTGCGGGTGATGCTCTTGCCGCCGTCCGCGCCGACCAGATAGCGGGTCTCGATCCGATAGCCGCCGTCCGGCCCGTCGACGTCGACGAGCACCCGGTCGTCCTTCTGGGCGAGCCCGGTCAGGCGGTGACCGCTGCGAATGGTCACGCCCAATTCGACGGCCCGCGCCGCGAGCATTTCCTCGATCTTCCGCTGCGGCACCATCACCAGATAGACCGGGCTCTCCGGCAATTCGTGGAGCGGCAACGGGAACGCCGCGAACATGAATTGCTGCGCCGGCGTGGGCGGCCGGGAACTGCCGGTCAGTCGTTCGTAGAGGCCACGCCGGTCGAGCATCCGGATGACCTGCCCGACCATCCCGTTGGCGCGTTGTTCCAGCGAAGGGCCGGTGCGCTGCTCCAGCACGAGCGGCTGCACGCCGGCCAGTGCCAGTTCACAGGCGAGCATGAGTCCATTAGGTCCCGCCCCCGAGATGACAACATCGAAAACCATCGGAAACCCCTTTTGATCGTACGCGTCGAAAAGCTCACCACCGCAGCGCGAACCGCCCCGGCGTTTGGAGAAAAACGCGGGTTGCCCTTGATGAAAAGGTCAGGAAATAGGTGGTGGCAGCCCAGCCGTGATCTGCTGGAGGGCCTCGGCCAGCAATTCCTGAATGCTGGACCTGCTGACGAGCGAGGCCTGGCTGGCCACGTTCACCGCGGCCAGGACCGTCGCGGCGACGAGGTTGGGATAGAGGTCGGTGGTGGGGTCGGTGCCGGTGCGCTCGGCGACCGCGGCGGCGATCGCGGCCTGGGCGAGCGCGCCCGCCCGGAGGATCTCGGCCTGGATGGCCGGGGCGGCGGTCATCAGTTGCACGCCCGCCGCCCAGGCCGCACGGTCGGGATGGGGGTGTGCGGTCACTTCCGGACCGGGGGTGAGCTGGTCGAAGATGGCGTGGGTGATGGCGTCCCAGAGCGGCTCGCCGGCCGGGCGCGCGCGCAGCGCGTCGGCCCCGCGCCGGAACCGGTCGAGATGCCGGGACGCGACCGCCTCGGCCTTGCTGCCGAAATAGTTGTTGAACGTGCGCGGCGAGACACCGGCTTCGGTGGCGATGTCCTCGACCAGCACCTTGTCGTAGCCGCGTTCGACGATCAGCCGGATGGCCGCCCAGCTCAACGCCGACCGCGTCGCCTGCTTCTTCTGTTCCCGCAACCCCACCGACGTAACGCTAGCAAAAACTGCGGGCCACGCAAAGATGCGTGACCCGCAGCTTTCTCAGCTCCCGCTCAGCCGGCCAGGTGGCCCCAGCGGTGCTCCAGCTCCGGCCAGGTGCCCTGATCCTCGACCCGGCCGCCGATCAGGATCACCACCTTGTCCGCCTGGGCCAGCGCCGCCCGTTTCGAGGTGGAGCCGACCACCGTCACGCCGTGCTCGCGCAGCGCCCGCCACAACTCCAGCTCCGTCGTCACGTCCAGGGCGGACGAGACGTCGTCGGCGATCAGCAGTTCGGTGCGCGGCGCGAGGGCCCGGGCCAGCGCCAGCCGCTGCAGCTGGCCGCCGGACAGCCGGGTGCCCTTGTGCCCGATCAGCAGCTGCAGGCCGCCGCCGGACGCGGTCAGGTCGTGGTCGAGCTGGGCCGTGGACACCGCGTCCGCGGCGTCCAGCTCGTGGCCCAGCCGGATGTTGTCGGCGACCGTGCCGGACAGCACCCGGGGGAGCTGGGCGACGTAGCCGACCTGGTTGGGCCGCAGGAACAGCTCCGGCTCCACCACGTCCTTGTCGTTCCAGCGCAGCTCGCCGGTGTGGTGCACGATGCCGGCGAGCGCCCGGAGCAGCGACGACTTGCCGGCCCCGACCGGACCGACGACCAGGACCAGCTGGCCGCGGTCGACCGTGAGGTCGACGTCCTGCGCGCCCACCGTGCCGTTCTCGTGGACCGCGCTGAAGTGCCGCAGCTCGAGACGGTCCAGCGGGTTACGCGGCGCATTCGGCGGGGCCGGCGCGGTGCCCTCGGAGATGTCCACGCCGGGAACCTCCGCCGTGTACTCGGAGATGCCGGTCATGGCGACCGTGCGGCGGGTCCAGACCCGGGCCGACGGCATCTGCGACACCAGCGACGCGGTGGTCCAGGCGAACCATCTCGCCGCGCCCAGCGTGGACACCGCGACCAGGGTGGCCGCGGCGGTCAGGTGCCCGCCGAGGTAGAGCGCCCACGCCAGGATCGGCAGCAGGCCGCTCGCCAGCGCCGGTGTGGACCGGGCCCACACCTGGATGACGATCTCGCGGCGCTGGCGGTCGCTGCGGGTCGTGTCCAGGTCGGCCAGGTGGTTCAGCACCGGCTCGGTCGCGCCGGCCAGCTTCACCGTGCGCGCCGCCGACAGCGTCGACACCAGCGCGGTGGCGAACGCCGCCCGGGACGCGACCGTGCGGCGGGCCGCCGTTTCCAGGCGCGGGCCGAACAGGGTCGCGGCCAGGCCGGAGAGCACCATCGTGCCGAGGAAGAACAGGCCCGGCACGATCGACTGGGACGCGAGCGTCATCATCGCGATGAGGATGAGACTTGTCACGTTGTCGATCAGGTTGTCGGCGAGGAAGACCACCCGCTCGGTGTCGCCGCCCTGCGCCACCACCTCGGCCGGGGTGTGCTTGCTGACCCGGCGCGGCCCGATCTGGCCGTGCACCAGGCGCAGGCTGATCCGCAGCATCTGCCGCACCCACCACTCCGGGAACCAGACCCCGGTGTAGTAGAGCGCGGGGATCGCCACGATCAGCCCGGCCGCGATGCCGATCGCCGGGTAGAGCGGGTTGCCGACGCCGTCGACCACGTGGACCCACAGCACCGGCAGCAGCGCGCCGTCCAGGCCCAGCCCCATCAGCACGACGTAGAGCGCCACGGCGCCCAGACCGTACCGCGGGTCGTTGGTGGCCAGCCGCACGATCTCCCGCATGGTGCGGGCGGGCGGTGCCTCGGGCAGCGGCGGTGGTTCGACCGGGGGCAGCGTGTTGGCCAGGGCGTCGGCACCCAGCTCGACCCGGGCGGCAGTGTCCCAGTCGCGCTCGGCCACGGCCACCCCGCCACCGGCCGTGGTGGCCGCCGGGACGGGGAGGCTGCTGCTCGCCATCAGCTCGGCGAAGCGCCGCGACTCGGGCAGCGGCCCGGCCTCGAGCACCTTGCCGTCGGCCAGCACGACCACCTCGTCGCAGCGCTGCACACTCGACAGGCGGTGCGCCACGATCACGCCGATCCGGCCGTCGAGCAGCCGGTCGGTGGCCCGCTGCACCCAGGTCTCGGTGACCGGGTCCATCCGGGCGGTGGCCTCGTCGAGGATCACCACGTGCGGGTCGCGGACCAGGATGCGGGCGAACGCGACCAGCTGCTCCTGACCGGCGGACAACTTGTAGCCACCCTCGCCGAGCTTGGTGTCGATCCCCTCGGGCAGGCTCTGCGCCCACGGGGTCAGGCCCAGCTCCGCCAGCGCGTCGGCCGCCCGGGGCAGCAGCTCCCGGTCGAACAGCGCGATGTTCTCGGCCAGGGTGCCGGCCAGGATCTCGGTGCGTTGCGGGACGATCGCCGTCCAGCGGCGCAGGCCCTCGATGTCGAGGTCGGTGAGGTCGCTGTCGCCGAGGAACACCGTGCCGCGCGGCACGTCGACCGCCCGGGTGAGGACCTTGGCCAGGGTGGACTTGCCGGAACCGGTGCGGCCGATCAACGCGTACGACCGGCCGCGGGCGAACGTCAGGTTGACGCCGTGCAGGGCCGGCGGCCGCCCGCTGTCCGACTCGCCGTAGCGGAAGGTCAGATCACGGACGGTCAGGTCGCCGTCGACCGGCGGGCGGCCGCCGGTGGGTTCCTGCGGCACGTCCTGCAGCAGCTGCACCCGGCTCCAGGCACCCAGAGCGTTCTGCAGCTCGGGAACCATCCGGGTGACGTGCTCGAGGGTGCCGCCGAAACCGAGCGCGAGCAGCCACACCGCGGTCAGCCGGGCACCGCTGATGTGCCCGCTGAGCAGCCCCCACGCGCCGCCGACGACCAGGATCGCGATGAGCGACCGGGTGATCGTGCCGGCCGCCATGGTGATCCGCGACGAGGACCGCCAGACCAGCCGGCCACGGCGCAGCACCTCGCTGGCCCGCTGCGCGTAGAGCCGCCGCACATACGGCGCGGCGAGGCTGGTCCGCACGTCGTCCTGCCCGTGGATGGACTCCTCCATCACGGCGGCCAGGTCGCTCCAGGACTCCTCCTCGCTGATCCGCATCGGCGAGATCCGCTGGATCGGCTTGTTCATCGTGAGGAAGAGCAGGATCGACACGAACACCATGCCGACGCCGGCCGGCCACCAGGCGAAGAACGCCGTGATGATCGACAGGGTGGCGACGGCCACCGACTGCGCGATCCGCACGCCGCTGCCGCGCAGCTCGGAACCGACCGCCGAGACGTCGGAGTCGATCCGGTCGAGCAGCTCGCCGACCGGCGTGTTCTCCAGCGTCGGCAGGTCCTGCCCGAGGGCCACCCGGTTGAGGCCGCGGCGCACCCGGGCGGCCCAGTCGGCGGTCAGGCCGGCCGAGACCAGGCCGACCACGACGTCGCTGAGCACGGACACCACGAGCGCGGCCGCGAGCACGGTGAACAGCGAGAACGATCGATTGACGAGGACGGCGCCGGCCAGTGCGAGAGCACCGGCCTGCCCGGCCGCGCCGAGCAGGATGAGCAGGGCCACCAGGCCCGTGCGATGTCGGGACGTGGCCCACAGGTCGCGAAGCAAGCGCATGAAACAACCCCTGGGGCTCGACGGTTGGGCGGTGACTCCATCCTCCGGATGCGCCGGAAACTCTTCAACGCAATTACGTGGCCGCGAAATATCACGTGTGTCACCATCGGCGTCCGTGGGAGATGTTCCGGCCGCCGTGCGGGCCAAGGCCCGAGACGCCGGCGCTTCCGCCTGGCTGGAAAACCTCCCCGGGCTGGTCGGCGATCTCTGCCGGGAGTGGGAGCTGCGGCCGGGCGGGGTGTTCGGCGACGCGACTGAGGCGTACGTCGTGGAAGTGACCCGAAAGAATGGCACGCCCGCGGTGCTCAAACTGCTCGTGCCCCGCCCCGGCGCGCCGGCCGCGCACGAGATCACCGTGCTCCGGCTGGCGGCGGGCGAGGGTTGCGGCCGCCTTTACGAGTACGACGTGGGCAGGGGAGCCCTGCTGCTCGAACGGCTCGGGCCGTCGATGGCCGAGCTGAACCTCCCGCAGCCGCGCCGCCTGGCGATCCTCGCCGATCTGGCCGCGGCGCTGTGGCGGCGGACCGACGCCGAACTGCCGACCGCGGTCACCCGGCTGGAGTGGCAGATGCACTACATCCGTCGACAGTGGAGGGAGCTGGGCGAACCCTGCAGCCGCGCCGCCGTCGACCAGGCCCTGGCCGCCGCGGAGAGCCGCCGCCGGGCGTGGGATCCGGGCCGAGCGGTCCTGATGCACGGCGACGTGCACCAGTGGAATGCACTGAGCGTGGCCGTTGAACCTAGCCTCCTAGGACGCCCTGCGCGGGGTGCGGCCGGACACGGGGACGGCGCGGGCAGGTTCCGGCTGGTGGACCCCGATGGGTTGATCGCCGAGCCGGAATGCGACCTCGGGGTGCTCATGCGCGAGGACCCTCTCGAACTGATCGACGGCGATCCCTGGGAGCGGGCCCGGTGGCTGGCCGCGCGGACCGGCACCGACCCGGTGGCGATCTGGGAGTGGGGGCTGGTCGAGCGGGTGGCGACCGGCCTCGTGCTGACCGTGGCGGGCGTGCAGCCGGTCGCGGCCCAGATGCTGGCCGCGGCCGACGCGGTCAGCCGGCTTTGAGGGTCGGCAGGCTTTAAGGGTCGGCAGGCTTTAAGGGCCGGCAGGCTTTAAGGGTCGGCAGGCTTTAAGGGTCAGCCGGCCTTGAGGGTCAGCCGGCCTTGAGGGTCAGCCGGCCTTGAGGGTCAGCCGGCCTTGAGGGTCAGGAGGGTGATCTCGCTCGGGGCGAAGATGCGGAACGGCGGGCCCCAGAAGCCGGTGCCGCGGCTCGTGTAGAGCTGGGTGCGGTCGGAGTGCCGGGACAGGCCCTGCAGCACCGGCTGGTCCAGCCGGACCAGGTAGTGGAACGGCCACATCTGGCCGCCGTGGGTGTGGCCGGAGATCTGCAGGTCGACGCCGTGCGCCACCGCCCCCTGGATCTGCGCGGGCTGGTGGGCCAGCAGCAGGATCGGCAGTTCCGGGTCGGCGCCGGTCAGCGCGGCCTCGTGGTCGGTGTGGTGGCCGGGGACCCCGGAACCGGCCGCGGTGCGGTCGTCGACGCCCGCGATCACCAGCGAGTAGCCGCCGCGGGTGACCACCAGGTGGCGGTTGTGCAGCGCCTCCCAGCCGAGCGACGCCATGTGCTCGACCCAGCGCTGGGCGCCGCTGAAGTATTCGTGGTTGCCGGTCACGTAGACGCGGGCCAGCGACGCGCGGATGTCGGCCAGCGGGGCGGCCATCTCGCGGCGCTGGGCGACCTCGCCGTCGGCGATGTCACCGGTGTGGGCGACCACGTCCGGGTCGAGGGCGTTGACCGCCACCGTCACGCCGCGCGACCAGCGGGCGCGGTCGATCGGGCCGTAGTGGGTGTCGGTGATCAGGACCAGGCGCAGGCCGTCGAGGGCGGCACCCAGCCTGGGCAGGGTGACGTCGATACGACGGATTCGCGGGACGCGCATGGCCTCCGCGTACCCCCAGAGCAGCAGGACCAAGGCGATCACCGTGACCACCGCGGTGGCGATGCGGGAGCGAGCCGGCGAGTCGACGCCGACCAGCCACAGGACCAGGGTGAGGATCTGGCCGATGATCGACCAGACGAACAGGACCCAGACGACGCCGAGCGTGGTGTCGGCGATCTTGGCCGGGCCGTCCCGGTGATGGCGGCCGTGACCGCTGAACATCAGCGCCGGGAAGCCGGCGGCGACCCCGGCGAACACGATCGTGCCGAGCACCACGACCGGTGTCGGCCAATGGTTGCCGCTCATGATCAGCGTCCACCAGGGCACGCCGAAGAGGAGCAACAGGACGGCTACGACAATGAGCGCGAAGCGGGCGGCCCGGGAACGACTACGCCTCGGTTCGGTCTCGACGGTTTCACCCACGGACACGTGAGAAGCATGCCACTCAGGCGGGTGGAGTGCCGACGCGGTGGATCAGATCGGCCGGGACGACCAGGTCGGCGCGGTCGCGGGTGGCGGCGATCACGGCGGCGTTGAGCTCGTCGGTGCCGGTGGCCCAGACCTTCGCGAGCGGCTCGGGCTTGCCGAACCGGACGTGCCGGGCGATCAGCCGGTCGAGGCGGGTGTCCTGGTCGAGGTCGGCATACCAGACCTCGGACAGCAGCGGGCGGACGGTTTGCCAGTGCGGGGTGTCCAGCAGCAGGTAGTTGCCCTCGGAGACGATCAGCCGGGCCGGCCGCTCGATCGGGATGGCCCCGGCGATCGGCTGCTCGATGGTCCGCTCGAAGCCGGGCGCGTAGATGATCTCGTCCTGGTCCTCGCGCAGGCGGCGCAGCAGGGCCGCATAGCCGAGTGCGTCGAACGTGTCCGGGGCGCCCTTGCGGTCGCGCCGGCCGAGCCGGTCGAGCTCGACGTCGGCCAGATGGAAGCCGTCCATCGGGACATGCACGACCCAGCTTCCCCGGGCCAGTCCGGCCGGCGGGTGCGGGGCGAGCGCGGCGACCAACTCCTCGGCGAGGGTGGTCTTGCCGGACGCGGGCGGGCCGGCGATCCCGAGAACCGCGCGGCCGCCGCCGGCGACCAGCGACCTCGCCCGGTCGGCCAGCGCATCGAACGTGAGGGTCATGGTCCCGAACGGTACCGGCCGGTCACCTGATCGGGGTCGGATCAACGACGTGGGCGCAGGCGCGGCCGTTCGGGCCATGGGCTTGACCTTCCCCCACGGTCAGGGTCCTGAATGTTCGCAAGAACTCAGGGGGATCAGATGATCACAAGACGTATCGCTCTCACCGCCGCCCTCGCGGCCGGTGCCGTGCTCGTCTCGGCGGTGCCGGCCGCGGCGGGTGGCGCTGCGGCACCGTTCCCGGTCGCTGTCGGGCTCGACAATCCGCGCGGTCTGGCCTTCGGCCCGGACGGCGCGCTCTACGTGGCCGAGGCCGGCCGCGGTGGCACCGGGCCGTGCCAGAAGGAGGGGCCCGAGGGTGGCCCGGTCTGTTTCGGTAGGTCCGGCGCGGTCACCCGGGTTTCGCACGGCCGGCAGAAGCGCATCCTGCGCGGGCTGCCGTCGCTGGCGTCGCCCGAGGGCACCGAGGCCGGTGGCGTCTCGGATGTCGCCGTCGACCGGCGCGGCACCCTCTGGTTCACGGTGGGCCTGGGCGGAAACCCCGACCTGCGCTCGCAGCTCAAGGAGCTCGCCGGCATGGCGAAGCTCTACAAGGTCGGTCGGCACGGGCCGTCCGCGGTCGCCGATCTGGGCGCGTTCGAGAAGCGGGCAAACCCCGACGGCGTCCAGCCACCCGACACCAATCCCAACTCGGTGGCCGTCGTGCGCGACGGCCAGGTGGTCGCCGACGCGGGCGGCAACTCGCTCGTCCGGGTCGGCTCGCGCGGGCGTGTGTCGACCCTGGCGGTGTTCCCGCAGCGCATGGTGCCGGCTCCGGCCGGCATTCCCGGCGGCCCGCCGGAAGGCACGCCGATCCCGATGCAGGCCGTGCCCACGTCAGTGGTGCAGGGCCCGGACGGCGCCTATTACGTGGGCGAGCTGACCGGTTTCCCGTTCGTCAACGGCAAGGCGCGGGTGTGGCGGGTCCGGCCCGGTCACCAGCCGATGGTCTACGCCACCGGCTTCACCAACATTATCGACCTGGCCTTCGGCCCCGATCACCAGCTGTACGTGCTGGAGATCGCGAAGAACGGCCTGCTCTCCGGCGACCAGACCGGCGCGTTGATCCGCGTCGACAAACACGGAAAGCGGAAGGAGGTTCTGTCCAAGGGGCTGACGGCGCCGGGCGGTCTGGCGATCCGCGGGAAGTCCGCATTCATCAGCAACTGCAGCGTCTGCAAGGGCACCGGCACCGTGCTCCGCGTGACCCTGCACTGACATGCCGGGCCACTCCGGGTCGCGTTGGTCGCGCGCCGGGTTGCTCCCCGGGCCGGGCCGGGTTACTCCGGCGGGGCGCTGGTGGAGAGGCCCATCCGTAGGCCGGCTACGCCGGCTGGGGACAGTGGGCGGGCCGTGGCCCGGCTGAGTTCCTCGCGCACGCTTGCCGGCAGCTCATCGGCGAGCGTGCGCAACCGGGGGTAGAGGTCGAGCACGTCACGGTGGGTGAGCGCGCCGACGCCGATCAGCAGGCCGTTCACCGAGCCGGCGTCGCGGGCCAACTCGGCGCAGAGTTCGAGGCGCCAGATCGGGTCGTGCACATGCGACGCGAACTCGCGGGCGATCCGGTTGCCGGCGGGGGAGGCGACCTCGAGCCGGGCGTGCCGGCCCGAGCGGGCCAGGACGGGGGCGAGGCGGCAGGCGATGCCGAGCATGCGGGCGAGTTCCGGCACGGTCAGCACCTCGAGGCCGAGCGAGCAGGTGGCGCACAGCCGTTGGTAGGTGCGGGCGTGCACGACCGAGGCGGGGCGTGGGCAGTCGCCTAACGGGCCGCATAAGCGGTCCAGGATTATCTCGGCGAGCGTGCCCTCGTGGTCGAAGCGGCCCACGCCGAAGTAGGCGGCCGGGCGGCTGCGGTAATGAGCCAGGGCGGTGCGGGCGCTGACATAACCGTCGGGTTCGACGCCGATGCGGGGGACGCCGTTGTCGGTGTGCAGCTGGATCAGTCGGAACATCTTCGTCGCTCCCGGTGGTTGAAGCGCCAACGTCTTGTCCGGGATTACGGGTGCCGTGAGGTGTCGGTTCAGTCCTCACCGCGAGTGAACGAAAAATTCTGTCTGCGCTGGTGACCGGTAAACCGGAAGCAGTCGAAGGTTACGGCGTGTAGTGCGTAGACGCCAGAGCTGATGATCATCCACATGGTCGCAAGAACCGCACCGATCGTCGGGTCGAGTGTGTTCCAGGCGGCGGGCAGCGTCACGGTGCCGAGGATCAGGGCTGCCGCGGTCGCGGCCTCGCCCAGTCGGAGAGGATCGATGGACATGGCCGTAGCCTTCCGGGTCGCGGGGGACCGCCGCTTCGGTCCGGAGCGGGATCTGAACCTACGACTTTCGGCAGAGGTTCCAAAACGGGTAAACCCCACATAGGTGATCAATTACCCCACCCGTGGGACCGCCCGGCGCCGCACGGTAGCCCTATGGAGTGGCCCCGACGCAGCGAGTTCCAAAGCGGACAGCCCGCCTATGCCATGCGCCGACCCACCGACCGTCCATACCCGGCTCAGCGGCGCGGGATGTGCGCGACGGCCGCTTCACGCCCCGAACCCGGCCCGGCCCGCGCGGCGGGGTGCGGTGCGGCGGGGGTGCGGTTGCGGCGGGGTGCGGGGATGACAGCCGGCTGATGGTCAGCCGAGGGGGCGCTTGGCCTGGCGGCGGCCTCTCAAGTAGGCGCTCGGGCCGGAGAGCATGCCTCGGCGGTTGGCCTTGCGCAGGTGTCGCGGGAAGTCGTCGCGCGGGGTCTGTGACTGGGGGGTGTACCTCGTGGCCAGCTCTCGCAGGGCGGTGGGGGCCAGGCGGAGCAGGGGCCAGATCAAGGTCGGGCGGCGCAGGACCAGGCCTGTGTAGGCGGCGGCCAAGCCGGTGCCGTGGCTGACCATGTGTTCCTTCAGGCCCTCCAGGTCTCGGCGGTGGTAATGGTGGGTCAGCGCCGTGGGCTGGTAGACGATCGTGCCGCCGGTGATCAGGACCTGGGTGAAGGCCAGCGTGTCCTCGCAGTCCATCGCGGGGGTGCCGGCACCCAGGGCCGTGTCGAACATGCCGATGCGTTCGATCACGCCGGGGCGGAATGTCATGTTGGCGCCGACCGCGAACGGGGGGACGGGGTACAGCGGGCTCTGTTCGCTCGTGGACTTCGGGCCGAAGACGGCGGGGACGAAGCCTCGGCCCTTGATGTGGCCGCCGAACTGTTCGAACCACAGCTGGGCCCGGGTCTCCAGCTCGGCGGGCAGCGTCACGCCGGAGATCACGTCGGCGTCGGGGTGATCGTCCAGGGCTCTCGCGATCTCGGCCAGCCAGTGGCGGTCGGCCACCTCGTCGTCGTCGATCCAGGCGAGGATCTGGCCGGGGGCGTTGCGGACGGCGGCGTTGCGTGCGCAGGAGAGGCCGGGGGCCGGCTCCAGGAGGTAGTCGACCCGACCCCGGCGGGCGGCGGAGCGCACCACCTCGGCGGTGGCCTCGCCGGTGGGGGCGTTGTCGACGACCAGGATCCGGTAGGCGGGGTAGTCCTGGGCGAGCAGGCTGTCCAGGCAGCGGGCCAGGGCGCCGGGGCGCTCCCGGGTGCAGATCACCACGGTGATGTGCGGGGCGGTGGCCAGCACCTGGCGGCGGCGGGTCAGGAAGGTGGGCTCGGTGGCGGGGACCAGGCCGTCGATCGGCAGGGCCTCGCCCAGGCGGGGGCGTAGCTGGTCGCCCAGTACCGCCTCGATCGCGGCGCCGAGGTCGGCCGGGCGCAGGCCGTCCTCGGGCACGTCGACCAGGACGGTGCCGAGCGGCTCGGTGAACAGCCGCACCAGCGCCCAGGCCTGCCGGACGCGGCGGCCGTCGTGGTGCACGGCCGGTACCGACGGCAGCGGGTCGGCCAGGTCCACGTCGAGGACCACGGCGGGCAGCTCGGCGGCGGTCGGGGTGATCCGGGGTGCGGTCAGGATCGGGACGTCGCGCGGCGGCGGTGACCAGGAACGGCTGAGGCCGGAGTTCATCGGGCCGTGGCGAGCGCCCGGCGCGGTGCGCGCCGGGTGTGGAAGGACTCGACGGTGGCGCCCACCCCGGCGGCGGCCAGGCCGGCCAGCATCCCACCGGCGCGCAGCAACCGACCGGCGTCGCGACCACGCAACGCGGCCCCGAAATTGTGCCCGACCGCCCGCAGCCCACTGCGACCCCCGGTCGCCGGCCCGCTGACGCGCGCCGACCGTCCGGCGTCGCGACCGCGCAACGCGGCCCCGAAGTTGTGCCCGACCGCCCGCAGCCCGCTGCGACCGCCACCGGTCGCCGGCCCGCTGACGCGCGCCGACCGTCCGGCGTCCCGGCCGCGCATGGCGACACCGAGGTCACGGGCGACGGCACGCAGCCCGGGGGTGGGCAGGGTGCGCGGCACGCGTCCGGCCTCTTGGCCGCTGAGCGCGGCGCCGATGCTTCGGGCAACGGCACCCAAGCCGAGGCCGCCGCCGCCGGCGGCGGGCCGGACCGGGTCGGCGGCGGGCCGGCCGTTGCGGGGGACGAGCAGACCGCCGCGGGTGGCAGGCAGGCGGGTATGGCGGGCCGGCGCCTCGTCGCGGGCCGGCATCGGAAGGGCCGGCGCGGGAAGGGTGGAGGCCGGCCGAGTGGACGTCGGCATGGTGGTGGGGAGCAGGGCGGCGGTGCGGACTCGGCCGCGGCCCTCCTCGTAGCAGCGGCGCAGGAACGCGCCGAACGTGGTTCCGGTGGCCGGGACCAGGTGGCGGATCACGGCGTCGGGGGCGTACGCCCAATGGCCGCCGGTCAGGTCGGTCAAGCGCAGGTAGAAGTCGGTGTCGGTGCCGGTGGTGAAACCGCCGGCCTGGCGGAACGGAACCCGGCGCAGGACCGTGCCGGCCGGCTGCAGGCCGCGCGGGGCGGTGCCGGCCGCCCAGCGGAACTCCTCGGGCAGCCAGCCGGGGCGCGCCGTCTGCCACTCGGCGGTCACGTCGGTGCCGGCGCCGATCACCGCGGGGCTGGTGAACTGCGCGATCAGGTGGCTGAGCCACCGCGGGTCGGCGACGGTGTCGTCGTCCAGGAAGGCGACCAGCGACGTCTCGGCGTGGAACGCCCCGGTGTTGCGGGCGCCGGACAGGCCGGGGAGGCCGTCACTCTCCAGGACCGTCACGCCGGCCAGGTCGCGGCGGACCCGGCGGAACAGGCGCGGGTTGTGGTCGACGACCACCACGACCTCGGCGGGCTGGACGGTCTGGGAGCGGGCCGAGGCCACCGCCCGGACCAGCGTGTGCCAGTGCTCGGCCGTCTGGGTGGGGACGACCACGGTTACTGCGGGGCGGGTCAATTCCATGGGGGGTGCTCCAGGGGGATGTCAGTCCTCGATGGCGGACGGCATGCGCAGCGGCTTGATGTCGCCGGTGCGGGTGCCTACCTCGCGCTCGCGGGCCGGGGGATTCATCGGGGCGGCGGCCGGGGGGACCGTCCGGGTGATCTGGGTGCGGGTGATCGCGGGGCGGTTCTCCATCTGGCCGTAACCGCGGGACTCGGCGGTGGTGCGCTGGTGCACGATCACGCCGTCGGGGCGGCGGACGCCGGTGCGGTGGTGGCGGCGCATCCGGCCGTACTCGCTGAAGATGGTGCGCAGCACGCGGAAGCCGTCGCGGAAGGTGTTGAGGTTGCTCTCGCCGTGGATGCGGGCGTGCTCGATGCTGCCGACCTCGCCGACCTTCATGCCGTCGGCGGCCGCCCGGATGTTGATCATCGTCTCGATCTCGAAGCCGTCGCCCCACAGCTTGCTGCCGTCGCCGGGCTGCGGCAGCCGGGTGTCCGGGAGGTCGAGGGCAGGCACGACGCTGCGCCAGAACGCGTTGTAGCCGTAGCAGAGGTCGGTGAACTTGGTGCCGAACAGCACGTTCACGACCAGGTTGAGGCCGTCGTTGCCGAGCTTGCGCAGTTGGGTGATGTCGTGGCTGTGGCCGCCGTTGGAGAACCGCGAGCCCTTCACGAAGTCGGCGCCCTCGACCAGCTGCTTCACGAACAGCGGGATCTCCGCCGGGTCGGTCGACCCGTCCGCGTCGATCATCACGATGATGTCGCCGGTGCAGGCGGCGAAACCGCAGGCCAGCGCGTTGCCCTTGCCCTTGCGGGTCTGCTGGACGACGACCACGTCGGGGCGCAGCTCGAGCGCCACCGCGACGGTCCGGTCGACCGAGCCGCCGTCGACCAGGATCACCTCGGTGACGCCGGCGGGCAGGGCGGCGAAGACGTGCGGGAGGTTCCGCTCCTCGTTCAGGGCCGGGATGACCACGCTGACCGTGGGTGACGCAGAACTCTCACCGAACGTGTTTTCACTGCTCGCTGAAAGCTCCATGTGCGTTCCTCCTGTGCTACGGCCAAGCAACTTCTCAGCAGATTCCGGGCGCAGAATCGCAGGTCGCTTGCGTATGGAGACCAACCTAGCAAGGTGTTACACAGCGTCAACTGACCGAATAGACAGCCTGGCCGGGTCCGGCCGGTATATGCCTGGCCAACCGGATGACCTGCGGAGTTCACTTTTCGCCCCAGAAAATGATCTGGTTCACACAAGTCACGTGGAGTAACGGACTCGCTGCGTCTTTAACCGACAAAGCGCAGACAAAAGGCAAAACTGACAATGCGCCTTGAGTACGCCTAAAGCCGGGCAAGACAAATATGACGGAATTGACGGGGTGAACTGTGTCACCGCACGTCGACATTACGAAGCGTGACGCGCCCAGTGCGGAAGTAGACACGTACGGGTGACGGAAAGATCGCGAACGATGGATACTTTGCCGGTATGGGGACCCCTGTAGGAACGGGCCCGTAGCTTTCGGGCGCCCTTACCGTTGGTGAAACGATGAAGGCTGAGGAAGCACACTGTGTTTGCGGACATCCGCGTCGCGCCCACGACCACCACCGGCGGGGGACCGACTGCGCCCTGTGCGGCGCGGGCGAGTGCCCCCGATTCCGACCCGACGTCTGGTGGCGCCGACTGGTTCCGAGGCGGTGAGCGCCGGCATCCCAGCACGTGGCAAGGGGTCGCGAAAACCTACTAAGTCTGTAGGCTAACCCTCACTTCGAGCGGCCGGGCGTGCTTGGCCCGCCCGGCTACGACAGGAGGGACTCGCGATGTCTCTGCCGGATTTCCTGATCGCCGGGGTGCCCAAGGCCGGCACCACAGCGTTGCATGCGGCACTGCAGCCGCATCCGTCGCTGTTCCTCTCGGCGGTCAAGGAACCCAAGTTCTTCCTCTCCGACGGGCCGCCGCCGCGCCACGGCGGTCCCGGCGACGTGCAGACCTACCAGGAGCACGTCTGGCGCCGGAAGGACTACGAGGCGCTGTTCGCCCCGGCGCCGGCCGGCACGCTGCGCGGCGAGGCAACCCCGTTCTACCTGTACGACCTGAATGCCCACGAACGCATGGCGGCGCTGGTGCCGGAGGCGCGCATCGTGCTGCTGCTGCGCGACCCGGTCGACCGGGCCCACTCCAACTGGACCCACCTGTGGATCGCCGGGCTCGAGTCGGAGGCCGACTTCCTGGCCGCGTGCCGGGCGGAGCCGGAGCGGATCGCGGCCGGCTGGGCCGACTTCTGGCACTACGTCAACCTGGGGCTCTACGGGCGGCAGCTCGAGAACCTCTACAAGCACTTCCCGCGTGAGCAGGTGCTGCTGCTGCGCTACCGCGATCTCAAGGACGACCCGGCCGTCACGCTCGACCGGGTCTGCGCGTTCCTGGGGGTGGAAACCGGCGTGCTGTCGGCCATTCCGAAGGAGAACGTGAACCGGCACGTGGTCGAGGACAGCCCGGTCAACGCGGTGCTGCGCCGGCTGCTGCGCACAGGTGGTGAGTTCGGGCATCGCTTCCCGGTGCCGCTACGGCTCGCCGCGCGCGGCCCGCTGCTGACCCTGCTGCACCGTAAGCAGGGGACCAGGCCGGTCACCACCCCCGAGGAGCGGGCCGCGCTGCTGCCGCTGTTCGCCGAGGACATCGCTTTGCTGCAGGATGTCACCGGCGAGCAGTACGACGACTGGCTGTCGGTGGACCGACACGCCAACGCCCGGTAATTCCTGCCTTGCCGATAGAACGCGCATGCTTGTCCGGATGTCGCCCCATTTCGATAGGAGCCGCCTTGTCCACCGGGATCTCAACGCTGCCGCTGCCCCGCTGGGAGGAGTCCGCCGTGGTGGTCCCGCCACCGGGTGACGAACCGGGGGCGTGGTCGGGGGCGCCCAGCTCGGTCGCCACCGACGACGGCGTCTACCTGGCCTACCGGGTGCGGCTGCCGATCGGCGAGGGCCGGGGGATCTCCAACGTGATCGCCCACGCGGCCGACGGGGTGACCTTCACGCCGGTGGCCGAGGTGAGCAAGGAGCAGTTCGGGGCCGAGTCGCTGGAGCGGCCGGCGCTGGTGCGCACCCCGGAGGGGCGGTGGCGGCTCTACGTCAGCGCCGCCACCCCGGGCACCAAGCACTGGCGGGTCGACCTGCTCGAGGCGGACACCGTCGAGGGCCTGCCGGACGCGACGGCGCGGACGGTCCTGGCCGGGGACGAGACGGTCGGCGTGAAGGACCCGGTGCTGCACCACGACGAGGCCGGCTGGCACCTGTGGGCCTCGGTGCACCCGCTGGAGAGCTGGGACGACGCCGACCGGATGACCACCGAGTACGCGACCAGCCCGGACGGGGTGACCTGGACGTGGCGGGGCACGGCGCTGGCCGGCCGCGCGGGGGAGTGGGACGCGCGCGGCGTGCGGGTGTCGTCGGTGCAGGTCGACGGGGACGAGATCACCGTCGCCTACGACGGCCGGGCCACCGCCGCGGAGAACTGGGAGGAGCGCACCGGGGTCGCCCGCGGGCAGCGGCTCGCGGACGGCAGCTTCGGGCCGCTGACCGCCGAGGGTGAGCCGGTGGGCAGCCCGCACGCGCCGCACGGCCTGCGCTACCTGAGCATCGTGGACCTGCCGGCCGGCGGCCGGCGGATCTACTACGAGGCCACCCGGGCCGATGGGGCGCACGACCTGCGCAGCGAGCGGGCCTGATCGCGTTTATAGAAGAGCGGGAAGCAAAATGGCGGAGCTTCTCCTTGTGGGAGTGGCTCCGCCATCGACAGTGCGGCCGTTTACCGCGCGCACCTGCTCACCTGGGAACGCTAGGCGACCCCGGTTCGGGGCGAACGGCCGCCCCGCCCGATCGTGATCGCGCTCTCACCCGGCGGCACGGACGGTTTTCCCTGCACAACACCCGGTTACCGGTGAGTCAGTTGGCGGGCACCGCGGCCGGGACGAACCGCCGGACGGTGCCCTTGCCGGCCGACTTCGCCGCATACATCGCGGCGTCGGCCTCCCGGATCAGGGTGTCCAGGGTCTCGCCCGACCGGCTCAGGGTCAGGCCGATGCTCCCGCCGATCTTGACGGTGGTGTCCAGCACACCGATCGGGTGGGTGATCGACTCCAGGATGCGGTGGGCCACGGCCAGGCCGGCCGGCTCCGCGTCGAGCTCGGTCAGGATCAGCACGAACTCGTCACCGCCGAGGCGGGCCACCAGGTCGGTGGGGCGGATCGCCGCCCGCAGCCGGCCCGCCACCGCGATCAGCACCTCGTCGCCGGCCGCGTGGCCCAGGTCGTCGTTGACCGGTTTGAAGCCGTCCAGGTCGAGCAGCAGCACCATGCAGCGGCCGGGGTCGGCGGCCACCAGCTCGGCGCCGGAGCGGTGAAAGTATCCGCGGTTGGGCAGGCCGGTCAGCGCGTCGTGGTCGGCCTGGTGGGCCAGCTCCGCCTGCTGGCGTTCCAGGGTGATCGCCAGCCGGCCGACGATCGCGACCGTGATGAACTGCCGCACCAGCACCAGCATGAACGTCACCAGCAGCACCCACACCAGCACCGAGCCGAGCCGGCCGGTGCGGATCTGCTCGGCCGCGCTGGCACCGACGGCCAGCAGGATCGGCACGTACGGCAAGAAGGCCCACCGGCCGGAGATCATCCGTTCGGTGCCGGCCGGCACCGGGCGCGGCGTCTCCAGGTGGCTGGTCACCGCCACCAGGCCGGCCGCCAGCAGGTAGCCGGCCCCGGCGCCCAGTGAGTACCACGGTTGGCCGTTGACGTTGCTGCGCAGCGCCAGCATCGCGGTCAGGGCCAGGACGACGGCGGCCACGCCGAGCAGGCGCGGGGCCCGGCCGGCCCGGGTGGGCAGGTTGCGGGACATGGTCACCAGGGCCACCGCGGCGGCGACGATCTCCGGGCCGATGAGCATGGTGGCGAAGCCGTAGGTCATCCCGTCGGTGCCCCGGTCCTGCGCCGGCACCAGGACGTAGAGCCAGGTCAGCGCGTAGACCGCGCCGGAGACGGCGGCCACGTCGATCAGCCGGCGGTACCGCTCGGCGCCGCGGACCGGCGGCGCCAGCAGGTGCATGCCCACCGGCAGCAGCAGGGCGGCGCCCACCGACAGCACGCCGGCCGGGGTGATCAGCACGGTCGGCGGGGTCAGCTCGTCGATCAGGAACAGGACGTTGCCGGCCGACCAGAGGGCGGCCGAGGTGGCGCCGACGGCCACCGCCACCTGCGTGCGGCGGGTCTGTTCGCGGCGGATGCGGCGGGCGTAGGTGACCGCGGCGCTCGCCAGCAGAACGGCGATGAGGGTGTCGGAGACGGCCCGGCCCAGCCACTCGGGGAGCGCCGGCACGACCGCCTGGAACGTGCCGGCCAGGGCCACCACCGCCAGCAGGGCCGCTCGGGTGCGCATCATCGGTTCTTCGCACCCGACGTGCAACACGGGATCTTCTGCGACCCGCTCAGGATCCGCCGATGATGCCCCCGCTCGAACGGAACGTCACCCTCACCGGTCAGGAGACAGCCGTGGTTGCTGCCGCATCGTCCACCATCCCTACCTTCACCGTTCCGTCGCTGTCGCTGGTCGCGCCGGTCGCCGAATGGGTCACCGACGTCGCCGACCCGACCATCCTGGTCGCCGACGACGACGAAGGCGTGCGCGACCTGGTCGCCTACAAGCTTTCGGCGGCCGGCTACAACGCGATCACCGCCGGGGACGGCACCTCGGCGCTGACCATGGTGCACCGCGAGCAGCCGGACATGGTGATCCTCGATGTCAGCATGCCGGGGCTGGACGGGCTCAGCGTCTGCTACGAGCTGCACTCGTCGGCGTCCACCGCGCAGATCCCGGTGCTGATGCTCAGCGGCCGTGACCGGCAGGTCGACATCGACCTCGGGCTCACCGTCGGCGCGGACGACTACCTGGTGAAGCCGTTCAGCCCGGCCGAGCTGATCCGGCGGGTGCGCTGGCTGCTGCTGGCCAACGGGGACTGAAACGACTGCCATGATCGCATTCTGTTGCAGACGGGCGACCATTCGTCATCCGTCGAAAGTCTGCAGAAACGCGACCAACGCGTCGTGATACGGCCGCAACGTCGGAAGGTCGACGAACTCGTCGGGCCCGTGCTGGCCGTCGCCACCCGGGCCGAAGATCACCGCGTCGATGCCGAGGGCGTGGTAGTAGCGGCCGTCGGCGGCGCCGTGCTTGCGCAGCAGGCTCGCCGGATGGCCGGTGGCGCGGATCGCGTCGCGCAGCGCCCGCACACCCGGGCCGGCCGGGTCGGCGTGGTGCGGCGGGCCGAGCGCGTCCACGTGCGCCTCGACCCCGGCGACCTTGGTCAGATGCGTGGCGACCTCCTCGGCCGTGCGGCCCGCGAAGTCCGGATCGGACGGCGGGTAGCGGATGTCCAGCCACGCCGTGGCTTCGGCGGGCACCTGGTTGTACGCACGGTTGGGGGTGTCCAGACGGGCGAGGTTGACGGTGGTCGTCCACGCCTCGCTGACCGGCACCGGATAGGCGGCCAGCACCCGGGTCACCGCGTCGGTCAGCGTCAGCAGCGCGTTGCGGCCGAGCCACGGGTACGCGGCGTGCGCGGCCCGGCCGGTGGTGGTCAGCCGGGCGTGGCAGATCCCCTTGGACTCGGTGACCACCCGCAGGCCGCTCTGCTCACCGATGATCACGAAGTCGCCGCGGACCCCCTCGGCCAGCTGGTGGCCGGTGCCGTCGGCGCCGCCGACCTCCTCGTCGGTGACCAGCTGCAGCGCGATCGGATAGGGCAGATCGGCGGCCAGCTCGCGGAACACGCCGGTCAGGACCAGGGCGGCGGCCTTCATGTCGTGGGCGCCGCGGCCGTACAGGCGGTCGCCGTCGCGGCGCGGCACGAACTGCTCCGGCGGCGCGGGGACGACATCCAGGTGGGCGTTGAGGATGACCCGGAACTCTCCCGGGCGGCCGGGCGGGTGCAGCAGGGCGCTCGGCTTGCCGTTCGAGGTGAACTCGCGGACCGTCCAGCCCGGGCCGGCCTCGGCCAGCACCAGGTCGAGGGCGTTGCGCAGCTCGGCCGGGCGGTCGGCGGTGGACTCGATGGCGATCAGCGCGGCGATGCGGTCGGTGATCGTTTCCGTCCACATGGTCACCGAACCAGAATGGCCGCATTCCGTGCGTGACGGAAGTCCTCTTCGCCCGGCGGCCGGGGACGGCCGCAAGGGTGCGGTCAGCCGATCCCTGCGCCGGGGACTCATTCCACGCTCGTACGCAAAGGGTCGTGATAGACATGCGCCGTGAGTGAGGTGACCGCGGGGAAGCGTGCCGGCGTGCTTGCCGCCGCCTGTGCGGTCGTCGCGGAACGCGGCGCCGATGCCACCCGCTTCTCCGACGTCACCGCCGTGACCGGCGTGGGGGTGTCGACGTTGCAGTACTACTTCGGCAGCCGCGAGGACATGCTGATCGCGGTGTTCCGGTATGCGGCGCAGAGCGACTTCGACGCGGTGTCCGAACGACTCGCGGCCGCCGCCGATGCCTGGGCGAAACTGCTGGTGATCGCCTCGCATCTGACCGGGGCGGTGGGCAGCGACACCGGCTGGCGGCTGTGGGTGGAGTCATGGCGATGGGCGCTGCGTGACGAGGAGTTGCGCGCGGAGGTCCTCGGTGATTACACCCGGTGGCATGAGCTGCTCGCCTCGATCATCGCGGCAGGGGTCTCGGCCGGACGCTTCGCCTCCGCGGCCGCGCCGCTGGATGTCGCCCGGCAGGCGCTCGCGCTGATCGACGGGCTGGCGTTGCCGGTGGCCCTCGGCGATCCGCAGGTCACCGGGGAGATGGCCGGTGACCTGCTCGCCGATGGGCTAGGCCGGCTGGTCGGGCTTCGTGCCGCGGCCCTCTAGCAACGGGGTCGCGCGGTTCCATCGCGGACCGGTACCGTCCTTGCGACGGCGGGCCATCCCGGACAACGCCTCCAGGACGACGCGGTTGCCGAGCATCGCGGTGATCTCGGCGTGGTCGAACGGCGGCGACACCTCGACGATGTCCATGCCGACCACCGGCAGCTCGTGGCAGATCCGGGAGACCGCGTCCAGCAGCTGACGCGCGGTGAGGCCACCGGGCTCGGGCGTGCCGGTCCCGGGCGCATGGCCGGGGTCGCACACGTCGATGTCGACCGAGAGAAACACGCCCTCGCAACCATCAAGAGCAATCTCAAAAGCCTGATCGAGTACGGTGTTCAAGCCCTTCTCGACGATCTCGCTCATGTGGAACGAGTTCATCCCCTGGTCGGCCATCCAGTCCAGGGTTTCCGGGCCGGGCCAGTAGCCGCGCAGCCCGACCTGCAGGAAGCGGTCGCCGCGCACCGCGCCCGACTCGATCAGCCGGCGCATCGGCTGGCCGTGACCGTAGAGCGAGCCGAACTCGATGTCGCCGGTGTCGGCGTGCGCGTCGAAGTGGATGACCGAGATGTTCCCCGGTGTTTCCTTCGCGACCCCGGCCACGTCGGGCCAGGTGACGGTGTGGTCGCCGCCGAGGATGACGGGAATGGCCCCGTTCTTCGTGATGACGGCGACGGCTTCCTCGATCGTCGCGCAGCTGCGCCGGACCTCGCCCGAGTAGACCTCCAGGTCGCCGGCGTCCTTCACGACCAGGTCGTCCTTCAGCGCGTCGACCCGCATCGCCATGTGCGGGCGCGAACCGTCGTGCGGCAGGTAGTCGGTGCCGCGGATGACCTGCGGGCCGAACCGTGCCCCGGGGCGGTGCGAGGTGCCGCCGTCGAAGGGGGCACCGACGATCACGACGTCGGCGTCGGCGTACGAGGCCGGCTCCTGCCAGTCGCACGCGGGGACGCCCAGGAAGGTGTAGTCGGGGCCGAACATGGGGCCGTAGCGGGTCATGCGTACGGACTGTATAGCCATACAGTATGGGAGTACAGCGTTTGTGCCGGAGCGTCGGCGGGTACCGGGGCGGCCATGGCGACGCGGACCGTGGGTGGGCGATATCAGCTGGTCCGACGCATCGGCGTGGGCGGCATGTCCGAGGTGTGGCACGGGCACGACGAGGTGCTCGACCGGCCGGTCGCCATCAAGGTCCTCGCGCCCGGGCACACCACGCCGGTCGACGTGGTGCGGGCCGAGGCCCGCTCGGCGGCCCGGCTGGCCCACCCCAACGTGGCCGGCGTGCACGACTTCGGCACCTCGGCCGAGCAGCCGTTCATCGTGATGGAGCTGGTCGAGGGGCGCACCCTCGGCGAGCACCTGCGCGCAGGCGCGCTCGACTGGCGGATCGCGGTGCGGATCTGCGCCGAGGTGGCGGCCGCGCTGGCCGCCGCGCACGGCGAGAACGTCGTGCACCGCGACATCAAGCCGGGCAACATCATGCTCACCCCGTCCGGTGCCAAGGTCCTCGACTTCGGCATCGCGGCGACCGTCGGGGCCGCCGACGACGACCCGGACGGGCCGGTGATGGGCACCCCCGCCTACGTGGCGCCGGAGCGGTTCGCCGGGCACCCGGCCACCCCGGCCACCGACATGTTCGCCGTCGGCACCCTGCTCTACCAGTGCCTGAGCGGCCGGCTGCCGTGGCTGCGGGCCACCCCGACCGAGCTCGTGCACGCCGAATGTCACGACGACCCGGACCCGCTGCCGGAGATCGACGGCCTGCCCGGCGAGGTCCTCGACCTGTGCTCGCGCTGCCTGGCCAAGGACCCGGCCGAGCGGCCCACCGCCATGATGGCCGCACTGCTGCTGGCCGAGGCGGTGGACGCCCGGGTGTACGTGCCGATGAGCCTCATGGAACCGCTGCCGCCGTCGCCGCGCTGGATCGACGAGCCCACCGGCCGGCACCGCGCCTAGCCGCTGCGCGGGACCACCACCACCGGCCGCCGGGCCTTGCGCAGCAGCCGGGCCGAGACGCCGCCGAGCAGCACCCGGCGGGCCGGGCCGTAGCCGCGCGAACCGCAGAACAGCACGTCGACCTCGTCCAGGCCGGCCAGGGTGTCGACCACGTCGCCGATGATGATCCGCCAGTCGGCCTCCAGGCCGGGCACGCTGGCCGCGGCGGTCGACAGCGAATGCTCGTACGTCTCCTTCGCCGTCTCCAGCAGCACCCGCTCGGCGTCGTGCAGGAACGGCAGCGGGCCGGTGCCCTCGGCGACCACGGTGTAGAGCCGCAGCCGGGCACCGGCGCCGGTGGCCAGCGCGGCCGCCTGCGCCAGGGCGGCCCGGCCGTCCGGGGTGTCCACGTACGCCACGCCGATCAGGCCCAGCGTGCCCGGCTGTTCGACCAGGTCGCCGGGGACGACCGCGACCGGGCAGACGTTGCCGGCCAGCAGCCGTTCCGCGGTGCTGCCCAGCGCCTCCTGCCCGGAACCGACCACCACCAGCGCGGCGCCGGTCTCCTCGGCCAGGTCGTGCAGGCCGTGCGCGGCCGACGAGGAGGCGATCGTCCGGTACTCGATGTGCCCGGTCGCCTCGCCCAGCGCCGCGCGCGCGTCGTCGAGGACCTGCTGGGCGGCGCGGTGCCGGTCGGCCACCCACTCGGCGTCGACCCGGCCGGAGCCGAGCGCGGCCGGGGCCGGGTGCACGACCGCGACGATCAGCGGCACGCCGAGGGTCTCGGCGGCCCACCGGCCCAGGGTCAGGGCGCCCGGGCCGGGTGCCCCCACGATCACCGGGCCGGTCATGGCTGAGCCTCCTCGGTCATGCCTTTCTGGCCCTCGCCTGCGGCCTGGGCGGGCAGGTTGCGCAGGTGCCGCTCGGTGCAGGCAGTCATGACTGTTCACCGTCCTGCTCACGGGCCCAGCTCGGGGTGCTCTGCGGCTCGGTGCGTAGCCGCGAGTTGCGGTAGCCGTACAGCAGGTAGATCGCGATGCCGATGACCAGCCACACCCCGAACCGCACCCAGGTCTCCCAGGGCAGGTCGCTCATCAGGTAGAGGGCGAACAGCACGCCGATGATCGGCAGCACCGGCGACCACGGCACCCGGTACGGCCGCGGCATCTCCGGCCGGGTCCGGCGCAGGATGATCACACCGATGTTGACCAGCACGAACGCGAACAGGGTGCCGATGTTGACCAGCTCCACGATGGTGCCCAGCGGCACCAGTGCGGCCAGGATCGCGATCAGCACGCCGAGGCCGACGGTGAGCCGGACCGGGGTGCCGAAGCGCTGGTTGATGGTGGCCAGCCGGCGCGGCATCAGGCCGTCGCGGCACATGGCGAAGAAGATGCGGGTCTGTCCGTAGAAGATGACCAGGACGACGCTGGTGATGGCGACGACCGCGCCGAGCGCCAGGATGCCGGCCGCCCAGCTGATGCCGGCGCCCTGGTCGAGGGCGGCGGCGAGCGGCGCGTCGCTGCCCTTCATCTGGTCGGGCGAGGCGATGCCGATCGCGCCGACCGCGGTGAGCACGTAGAACAGCGTGCAGATGCCCAGCGAGGCGAGAATCGCGATGGGCAGGTCCCGGCCCGGCTTCTTGGCTTCCTCGCTGCCGGTGGAGACCGCGTCGAAGCCGATGTACGCGAAGAAGATGATCGCGGCCGCCGAGGTCACCCCGTCCACGCCGGCCGGGGCGAACGGCTGGAAGTTGCCGGTGCCGAAGTTCGCGAACGCCACGATCAGGAAGAAGATCAGCACGGCCAGCTTGATCACGACCATGATCAGGTTGGCGCGGGCGCTCTCGGTGACGCCCCGGACCAGCAGGAACGTGATCGCCAGGACGATGAAGACGGCCGGCAGGTTGAACACGCCGCCGTCCGACGGGCTCTTCGAGATCGCGTCCGGCAGGTGGTAGTTGAACGCGGCGTCCAGGAACGCGTTCAGGTTGCCGCCCCAGCCGACCGCGATGCCGGCGACCGACACCCCGTACTCGAGGATCAGGTCCCAGCCGATGATCCAGGCCACGATCTCGCCGAGGGTCGCGTAGGTGTAGGTGTAGGCGCTGCCGGAGACCGGGATGGAGGAGGCCAGCTCCGCGTAGGACAGGGCCGAGAACGCGCAGGCCACGGCGGCCAGCACGAACGAGAGGATGACGGCCGGGCCGGCGATCCCGGCGCCCTTGCCGATCACGACGAAGATGCCGGTGCCGATGATCGCGCCGACCCCCATCGCGGTCAGCTGGGTGACGCCGACGGCCTTCTTCAGGCCGCTGCCTTCCTCGGTGGTCTCGGTGATCAGTGAGCGTACGTCCCGGATCGCGAAGATGCCCGGTTTACCTGATGTGCTTGCCACGGCCCACCCGCCCTCGTAGCTCGATTGGCGATTGCCGATCTCACCTTGTGCACAGGTGGTCACGCTCCGCAAGTCGAGAGTGGCGCCGGAAACTCGTGGCAGCCTGCGAGGCGTGCGATCGTCGTTGTACCGTGAGGTGAACGGGTACGAAGGCGGAGGGTCGGCGATGGGCGAGGCGGTGATGACCACGCGCACCCAGGCCGACGGTGCGATCGTGGTCGACGTCCGGGGCAGCCTCGACGCCGCCACCGTGGACGCCGTCCGCGAGTCCCTGCTCGGCACCCTGGCGCGGGAGCGCCCGATAACCCTCATCGTCGACCTGACCTTCGTGGTGTTCATGGACTCGATGGGCGTCGGCGCGCTGGTCACCGGCTACAACGCGGCCCGCGAGACCGGCACCCGGTTCGTGCTGCGCAATCCGAGCGAGTTCGTGCACCGGCAGCTGCGGGTCACCGGGCTGGCCGAGATGTTCGGACTGCCCCCGGCGTCGTCGCCTTCGCAGTCCTTCACCGGCTGATCCTTTCAGCGCGCGCCGTCGCTCCCGGGCGGTTAATGTGCGTGCATGGAACGGGTGGCGGTGGCCCGCGGGGAGTGGCGTGACCTCCGGTTGCCCGCGCCCCTGCTGAAGGTCGAGCTGACCGCCCGGGTCTGGTCGCCGGCCACCCCCACCGATCGGGTGGTTGTCGTGCACGACGGGCCCGACTACGACCAGTTCGCCGCGCTCGGCGACTTCGCGGCCGGGATCGTGGCGGCCGGGCAGGTGCCGCCGTTCCGGCTCGTGCTGCTGCCCGCCGGGGACCGCCTGGAGTGGTATGCGGCCTCCCGGGCGTACGCGAAATCGCTGACCGCCGAGATCCTGCCGCGCGTCGCCGGGGACCGGCCGGTGGTCGGGATCGGCGCCAGCCTCGGCGCCCTCGCCATGCTGCACGCCCAGCGCCGGGAACCGGCCCGGTTCGCCGGGCTGTTCCTGCAGTCCGGCAGCTTCTTCCAGCACCGGTTCGACGCGCAGGAGTCCGGCTTCGCGCGCTACCAGCGGATCATCCGGTTCGTCGCCGCGGTCCGGCGGGCCTCGTCCGGCCCGGCCGTGCCGGCCACGCTGACCTGCGGTCTCGCCGAGGAGAACCTGGCCAACAACCGGAGCATGGCCGACGCCCTGCGCGGGCAGGGGTACGACGTGAGCTTCGCGGAGAGCCGCGAGGGGCACAACTGGACGAACTGGCGGGACACCCTCGATCCGCATCTGACCACGCTGCTGCAGCGGGTGTGGCCGTAGCTCAACCCCCGGGAGGACGACGTGGCCGACGTCGAGCACACCATCGGACTGTTGCTGGGCACCGAGGACGACTGGCCCCGGGCCTACGAGGCACTGCTGCGCCGGCTCGGGGTGATCAAGGGGCCGGACGGGCGCACCCACCGGGCGGTCAGCGAACGGGTCACCATCGAGCCGTTCAACCTGCGCGACAAGCCGCGGCACGAGCTGGTCATCGACCGGCTCGCCTATTGGTACTACCACCCGCGCGAGTGGCTCAAGAAGATCTCGCTGATGGACGACGTGTACCTGCTGAACAGCCCGTTCACGTTCCAGTCGATGGAGAAGCACGCGGCCTACTGCGCGATGATGCGGCTCGGCCTCAAGGTGCCGGAGACGGTGCTGGTGCCGTACAAGAATCCGCTCGACAACAGCCGGTACGCCTACACCGCGGCCCGCTACAACCAGTCCTTCGACCTGGAGGCCACCGCGGCGCAGGTCGGCTACCCGATGTACATGAAGCCCTACGACGGCGGGGCCTGGGTCGGCGTCTCCAAGATCCGTAACACCGACGAGCTGCACGCGGCGTACGACGCGTCGGGGGAGCGGCTCATGCACCTGCAGGCCTCGGTCGAGGGGTACGACGTCTTCGCCCGCTCGCTGACCATCGGGCCGGAGACGATGGTGATGAAATTCCGGCCCGAGCAGCCGATGCACTCCCGCTACGAGGTCGACCACGGGTTCCTCACCGCCGACGTCGGGCACGAGGTGGTCACCATCTCGCGGCTGGTCAACGCGTTCTTCCGGTGGGAGTTCAACTCCTGCGAGTCGCTGGTCCGCGGCACCGACGTGCACCCGATCGACTACGCCAACGCCTGCCCGGACGTCGCGATCACGTCGCTGCACTACTACTTCCCGTGGGCGATGTCGGCGCTGCTGCGCTGGACGGTGTTCTGCGTGGTCACCGAGCGCAAGCCGACGCTCGACACCGACACCGCCCGCTACTTCGCCATCGGCGACGACCCGTCGCTGTCGTACGCGGAGAAGCTGACCGAGTACCGGCGGCTCACCGACGAGTACTTCGAGACCGCCCGGTACGAGGAGTTCTGCGACCGCTACCTGGGCAACGTGGACGCGATCGTCTACGACTGGGTGACCTCCGAGGAGTTCCGGTCGCTGCTGCGCGAGACCGTCCGGGCGACCTACCCGGTGCACGAGCACGAGAAGTTCCTCGGGCACTTCGGCGGGCTGATCGACGCCTGGGTGCGCGATCACTCCTGAGTTTTGTCACAGGCCCGGCCTATTGTCGGTCGGGTGCGGATCCGGATCGAGGGACGAGAACTGCCGGGCACCTTCCCGGGCCCGGTGGCTGACGAGTTGCGCCTGCGCAATGTGCACGTGGGGGTGCAGCGGAAGTCTGTCGTCGTCGACCGGGTGCCGGCGTCGGCGCCGGCCGCGGTCTGGGAGCTCGAGGTCGACTCTCGGGAGGTCGACGGGCTGCCCGACGTGGGCGGGCCGTTCGTGCACGGCCGGCCGGGAGCTCGGTTCCTCTATCTGAGCTGGGGGAACGTCTCGGGGGAGTCGTTCGAGATGTTCCGGCGGGCGAAGCTGCTGTTCGGCGACATCCCGACCGCTCTGCTGCGGCAGGCATTCTCGGATTCCTTGCTGGTCGGGTCACTGGGCTTGACGGATGCGGCCGGCGAGCCGCGCTGTGCCCGCGTGCGGCCGCCGGACATCGTCTGGACCGTGCGATGAGCACCGCCCTGGTCCAGGTCGGGGTTCGGGTCCTGCACGGGTTCGTCGCGCGGGACGGGGCCCTCTGCCTGTGGGGCGAGGTCGACACATCGGATATGTCGGCCTTGAAGGGTGGGCATCCGCTGGCGCTGCCCGTCGACCGGCTCCCGGTGGGCGATTCGCACGCCCCGATGGTGCTCATGCTGCCGTCGACCAGCGCCGGGCCGATGCCGTCGCCGCAGCTCGGGCTGCCGCCCCGGCGCGGGACCCCACGGCTGCGGCCCTGGCAGGTGCCGGTCGTCGAGGTGCCGTTCGTCGACGACGACCTCGCCGACGAGTTCGACGGCCGGCTCGGGCCGTCCGTCCACTGGCTGATCGAGCTGTGCGCCTTCGCCGCCGACCTGGTGCGGCGCGGCCGGGTGCTGCCGGCCGTGCTGCCCGGCGGGCCGGTCGCCCGCTGGCGGCCGGTGCTCACCGGCTTCGACGCCGTGCACCACGCCGACCTGCAGCGCCGCATGCCGCCGGCCTGCCGGGCCGAACGCGCCCGCCCCGGCGACGTGGCCGGGCTGCCCGCCGCCGACACCCTCGCCGCCGCCCTGCACCGGCTCGTCGACGGCCTGGTCCGCACCCGGCTCGCCCTCGCCGGTGTCGAGATCGGCACCGGCTGGCTGGCCGCCCTCACCGGCGAACCGGAATTCACCGCCGCGCCCGCGCTGGCCGACGACCTGGCCGAGAAGCTCGACGCGTGGCACGCCGACGCCGCGTCCGGCGCCGCCGTCCGGCTCTGCTTCCGGCTCAGCCACCTGCAACAACTCGACGAGGAGCCGGACGCCACCGACCCGGCGGCCCGGCCGCCCGGCCGCGACGTCTGGCTCCTCGAATTCCTCCTGCAGGCCGTCGACGAACCGAGCGCGCTGGTCACCGCGAGCGACATCTGGCAGGACGAGTACGCCCCGCTGCGCCGCTGGACCAGGCACCCGCAGGAACGGCTGCTCGGCGGCCTCGGCCGGGCGGCCCGGCTCTACGCCGAGCTCGGCGCCGCCCTGCGGGTGCCCCGGCCGGTCGACATGGTCCTCGACACGGCCGAGGCGCACACGTTCCTGAGCCACGCCGCGATCCTGGAGGAGGCCGGCTACGGCGTGCTGCTGCCGGCCTGGTGGCGTGAGCCGCAGAGCCTCGGCCTCGCCCTCGAGCTGCGCGAACGTGACCCGGTCGCGCCGGTGCTGCGGGACGAGGCGGCCGACCTCGCGCACCTCGTCGACTACCGGTGGGGGCTCGCCCTCGGCGGCCGGGTGCTGACCGAGACCGAGCTGGACGACCTGGCCCGGGCCAAGATTCCGCTGGTGCGGCTGCGCGGGCGCTGGGTGCATCTCGACGCCGTCCGGCTGGCCGCCGGGCTCACGTTCCTGGAGCGTGGCGGGGGGTCGATGACCGCCGGCCACGCGCTGCGGATGGTCCGGCTGCTGCCGCCCGAGGAACTGCCGCTGCCGGTCACCGCGGTCGGCGGCAAGGGCTGGCTCGCCGACCTGCTCGACGGGGATCTCGAGGAAAATCTGGAGCTGCTGCCGCCGCCCGCGGAGTTGCGCGGCGAGCTCCGCCCGTACCAAATCCGGGGTTTCTCGTGGTTGGCCTTTCTCGACTCGCTCGGGCTCGGTTCGTGCCTCGCCGACGACATGGGGCTCGGCAAGACCGTGCAGCTGCTCGCCCTGCTGCTGCACCGGCGGGCCGGGCCGGCGCTGCTGATCTGCCCGCTGTCGGTGCTCGGCAACTGGCAGCGCGAGGCCGCCCGGTTCGCGCCGTCGCTGACCGTGCGGGTGCTGCACGGCGGCGAGAAACCCGAGTTCGAGGGCGCCGACATCGTGCTGACCACCTACGCGACCGCGCTGCGGGCGGCCGACGAGCTGGCCGCCTTCACCTGGGACAGGGTGGTGCTCGACGAGGCGCAGCACGTCAAGAACAGCGCCGGGGTGATGGCCAAGGCGGTGCGCCGGTTCCCGGCGCGGGTGCGGATCGCGTTGACCGGCACACCGGTGGAGAACCGTCTCGCCGAGCTGTGGTCGATCCTCGACTTCGTCAACCCGGGGCTGCTCGCGTCCGCGCACACGTTCCGGGCCCGGTTCGCCGTGCCGATCGAGCGCTACGCCGACGAGGAGGCCGCGGCCCGGCTGCGCACCGCCACCCGGCCGTTCCTGCTGCGCCGGGTCAAATCGGACCCGTCCGTCATCACCGACCTGCCCGACAAGCGGCACATCCGGCACCTGTGCGGACTGACCACCGAGCAGGCAACGCTCTACCAGGCGATCCTCGACGACATGTCCGGCCGGCTCACCGAGAGCACGGACAAGTGGAACAAGGGCATCGTGCTGGCCGCGATGACCAAGCTCAAACAGGCCTGCATCCACCCGGCGCTGCTGCTCGGCGACGGCTCCGCGCTGCCCGGCCGCTCCGGCAAGCTCGAACGCCTGGAGGAGATCATCGACGGTGCGCTCGCCGAGGGGGAGAGCGCGCTCTGCTTCACCCAGTTCGCCAAGTTCGGGGCGATGCTCACCCCGCACCTGGCCGCCCGGTTCGGGGTGCCGGTGCGCTACCTGTACGGCGGCACCTCGCGCGCCGACCGCGACGCGATGGTCGCGGAGTTCCAGGCCGACCAGCGGCCCGGCATCTTCGTGCTGTCGCTCAAGGCCGGCGGCACCGGGCTCAACCTCACCGCCGCCAACCACGTCGTGCATGTGGACCGCTGGTGGAACCCGGCGACCGAGGCGCAGGCCACCGACCGGGCGTTCCGGATCGGACAGCAGCGCGACGTGCAGGTGCACACCCTGGTCTGCCTGGGCACCCTGGAGGAACGCATCGACCGGCTGCTGGTCGACAAGGGGGTGCTGGCTGAGCGTGTGGTGGGTAACGGCGAGAGCTGGCTGACCGCGCTGGACACCGCCGAGCTGCGCTCGCTGCTGCGGCTGGAACCGGAGGCCGTCGTTGACTGACTCGATGGCCCTCGCCTTCCTCGGCACGTTCGAGTCGCTGCGGATGGGGCCGACCTTCGCCCGCGGCCGCCGCGACGAGCGGGCCGGGCACGTCCGGCAGCTGACCATCTCGGGCAGCCTCGTGGTGGCGCTCGTGCGCGGTCCCGAGGACGCCACGTCGTTCCGTGCCCGGATCGCGGTGCGCTCGTTCGGCGCCGCCGAGTGGGCCCGGGTCGAACAGGACCTGGTCGCCGAGGCGCGGTTCGCGGCCGACCTGCTCGGCGGGCGGATGCCGGCCGGGATCGGGGCGGTGTTCGCGGCGGCCGGGCTCAGCCTGGTGCCGCTGTCGCTCGACGAGGTCGCGATGGACTGCTCCTGCGAGCGGTGGCCGATGCCGTGTGTCCATCTCGCGGCGACCTGTTACGCGCTCGCCCGGTCCTTCGAGGAGGATCCGTTCGGCATCTTCGCCTGGCGCGGCCGCTCCCGGGACGAGTTGTTGCTGCACCTGCGGGAGCTGCGGGCGAGCGTGGGTTCGACGTCCGCCGACGCTGAGGTCCATTCGCGTGTCGCGCCGGAAAATCCTTCGGGTGATCTTGGTGAGCCGGCCGGCTTCTGGGGCGGCGAGACCGCTCCGCCGGCCCCGACCGGCGGCCATCCCGGGGCTGTGACCAGGCCTGATGCGCTCCTCGACCAATTGGACCCGCCACTGATCGCGGACCAGGGCCGCCCGATTGTCGACCTCCTGCGCCCGGCCTACCGGGCTCTGCCCGAAGGGTAGCGGGAGTCAGTTCTTCCACCATCGGGTTACACGGAGCGAAATCAAGCCGTGACGTTCGGTGAGCATGTTCTCCTTGTTGGGACATTTCGTTTGTCAGGAGAAGGTGTGAAATGAACCGATTTACCCGAATTCTCACCATGGCCGGCCTTGGGCTGGTAACTGGCGTGACGATGGCTGCCGGTCCGGCGATGGCCGCGAGCAGCAGCGATCAGGGCACGGCGAAGTCGGGTTCCAACGCCAGCGAGGCGCGTCGCTTCGGCGACCGTACCGTCGGTGTGTTCCGTAGCTACCGGGCTTGCGACCGTGCCGGCGAGTACGGCGAGGACCGCGGCTACTGGGAGGACTACGACTGCGTCCGGATCTTCTGGCACGGCAGCGTCGGTTACCGGCTCGTCGTCGACTACGACGACTGGGGCCACGGCTGGGGCGGCCACTTCCCGAGTAACTGGGGTGGCGGCTGGCGTCCGTACCCGGGCAACTGGGGTGGCGGCAACTGGGGTGGCGGCAACTGGGGCGGCGGCAACTGGGGCGGCGGCAACTGGGGCGGTAACTGGGGTGGCCCGCGTCCGGGTCCGTGGGGCGGCCCCGGCCGTCCGCCGGTGATCATCCCGCCGGGCGCTCCCCTGCCCACCCTGCCGGGCACCGGCACTCCGGTTCCTCCGGGACCGGTCAGCGTTCAGAGCTGATCTCAGCAACATCCAGGCGAGCCGCATCCCGGCCAGGGATGCGGCTCGCCGCGTTCGGCTACCAGTCGACCGGGGCGTAGTCCTTCAGGAAGCAGCCGTACACGTCCTCGCCGGCCTCGCCGCGCACGATCGGGTCGTAGACGCGGGCCGCGCCGTCCACCAGATCCAGCGGAGCGTGGAAACCCTCCTCGTGCAGGCGCAGCTTCGTCGGATGCGGGCGCTCGTCGGTGATCCAGCCGGTGTCGACGCTGGTCATCAGGATGCCGTCGGCGAACATGTCGACCGCGCTGGTGCGGGTCAGCATGTTCAGCGAGGCCTTCGCCATGTTCGTGTGCGGATGGCCGGCACCCTTGTAGCCGCGGTTGAAGATGCCCTCCATCGCCGACACGTTCACCACGTAGCGGCGGGGGAACGGTGACTTCGTCATCGCCGCGCGCAAGCGGCTGACCAGTACGAACGGCGCGGTCACGTTGCACAGCTGCACTTCCAGCAGTTCGAGCGGGTCGACCTCGTGGACCCGGTCGCTCCAACTGTTCGTCGCCGTCGTGTCCGGCACCAGGCCGCCCGCGTCGATCGCCGCCGAACGGGCGGTCAGCGCCATCTCGGTGATCTGCTGCGGGGTCAGCATCGTGCCGCCGTCGGTCAGCACCGCCGCGGGGGAGGCCCCGGCGGTGCCGAAGAACTCCAGCTCCGGCAGCGGGCCGTCGGGCAGCGGCCGGCGCTCGGCGGCCGCGATCGCCGCATACGACCCCGGCGTACGCCGGACCGTCTGGGCCGCGTTGTTGATCAGAATGTCCAGCGGGCCGTGCGCCGCGACCGAATCCGCCAGGGCGGTCACCTGCGCCGGATCGCGCAGGTCGAGACCCACCACCCGCAGCCGATGCAGCCAGTCCGCACTGTCCGGCATCGCCGTGAAACGCCGGACCGCATCGTGCGGGAACCGGGTCGTGATGGTCAGGTGCGCGCCGTCGCGCAGCAGCCGCAGCGCGATGTACATGCCGATCTTCGCCCGGCCACCGGTCAGCAGCGCCCGCCGGCCGGTCAGGTCGGTGCGGGCGTCGCGCTTCGCGTGGTTGGTGGCCGCGCACTCCGGGCAGAGCTGGTGGTAGAACGCGTCGACCACGGTGAACCGCCGCTTGCACACGTAGCAGCCGCGGGCCTGCAGCAGCACCCCGGCGCTGGCGCCCTTGACGTTCGAACGCAGCGGAATGCCGGCCGTCTCGTCGTCGATGCGCCCGGGCGCGCCGGTCGCCGTGGCCTCGGTGACCTCGCGGTCGGCGGAGAGGATCGCATCGCGCCGCTCCCGGCGGCGCTGCATCTTGGCCGTCTTGAACAGGCCGGCCGTGGCTCGGCGCAGGGCCACCGCGTCCGGGTGCTCCGGGGGAAGCTTCTCCACCTCGGCCATGACCGCCAGGCAGGCCGCGAGCCGCTCCGGATCCACCCCGCCGGTGCCGGTCGTTTCCGTGTCCGCGCTCGTCATGCCCGCTCTTCCCTCTCGTGCCACTTCACCGGAGAGACTGTACTGAGCCGTCGTGCCCGGCCCCCATCGGAGGCTGGGGATTTGCGCACTGGGGCTGCATTAATGCGGGCTCGGGCCGGATTGATGCCGGCTCAGCCGGGCAATTCCGCCGGTGATGACTTTCGCGGGCGGAGAATTCGAGATCCGGCGGAGCGTGGCTCGAACGCGGGATATCTCGCATTAACCCCGTATTAAGCGGTGTCGTCGAACTAAGGGGTGCCGGAGTGGCGGCTCCGGCGGTCCTTGCAGTTTGCCCGTCTTCGGGGGCATTTCTGAGCGTCGAGGGGATTTACGCTCGGGGGTATGTGCGGTGAGCCGGGGAGCTCAGGCCGCTGGTCAGCGCGTGGGGACCTTCGCGACCAGGCGGGGCCGGGCCGCGCGGCGGGCCTTCAGTCGCTTGGGGACGACCTCGATCCGCGGTTCCCGGTGCGGGTCCAGCTGAGTCATCGAGGACACGACGATGACCGAGGCCAGACCGTCCTTGAGCATTTGCAGTGCGGCGTTCCAGTCGCCGCAGATCAGGCCGGCCACCTCGTAGCGCATGGCAGCGCAGTAGTCGAGGCAGCGTGCGGCATGGACATCGAACCTGTCCGGCTGCACGAAAATTACTGCATTGGGCACCGTGACCATCTCCCTCACCCGGGTCGCCTGTGCGCGAGCAAAATCACCTAATCGTGTCGGACGCAAGTTGCACATCGGCCGATCCGGACAGCGCATGGCCGCCGATCCCGCACTTCGGCCACCATCTGTCGCATTCGGATCACCCGTCCGGGCATATTCAGCGAACTGTCGGCCACCCGACTTGCTTTCCGCCGAACGATTCGACCTTGGAAATAAGCCCACCCTTGACCTTCCCCATGGGGAAGCCCTCAGTCTGTACGTGGCGGTTGGTCACCGCCCCGGGCTTGTCGCCGACGAGCCTGAGCGTCCAGTTCCAGCTTGCGAGCGCCCTCGTGGTCGCCGAGCGCTTGCAGGTATGTGGCGAGTTGGACGGCCGATTTGAGAGCGTCGGGATGGTTCACGCCTTGGACTCGCAGCCGCCGGTCGAGGGCGTCCTGGGCCAGCTGTCGTGCCCGTTCGTGTTGCCCGAGGCGGTGTAGGTCGTTGGCGAGGTTGTTGGCGGAGGTGAGGGTGTCGGGGTGGTCGTCGCCCAGGATTCGTCGCCGGCGTGCGAGGGTGTCCTCGTCTAGCTCTCGTGCCCGTTCGGGTTTGCCGAGCTGGCGTAGATCGTTGGCGAGGTTGTTGGCGGAGGTGAGGGTGTCGGGGTGGTCGTCACCCAGGATTCGTCGCTGCCGTGCGAGGGTGTCCTCGTCTAGCTCTCGTGCCCGTTCGGGTTCGCCGAGCCGGCGTAGATCGTTGGCGAGATTGTTGGCTGAGGCGAGGGTTGCGAGGTGGTCGTCGCCCTTGAGTCGTCGCTGCCGTGCGAGGGTGTCTTCGTTCAGCTCACGTGCTCGTTCGATTTCGCCGAGCTGGTGAAGATAGACGGCGAGGTTGTTGGCCGAGGCGAGGGTGTTGGGGTGGTCGTCCCCGTTGAGTCGTTGCCGCCGGCTCAAAGTGTCGACGTCGAGGTCGCGAGCCTGCTGGTATCGACCGACTTGGCGGTATCCGAAGGCGAGTGTGCTGGCGGCCATGAGGCTGCTGGCGTCGTCGGGGCCGTGCCGGTCAGTCCATTCGGCATGTAGTTGTTCGGCCAAGGGAAGAGCGGTGCGGGTGTCACCGCGAGCGAATAGGTGCCAGATTGCGGAGTCGGCGGTGTAGCGGAGGGAAGCGTTGTCACTGGTGGCCGGACTGGCGGCGAGGATGTGCGGCAACAACTGAGTCCAGCGTGGCCACCACTCGGGAGACGTACCATCCCTGGGGCTGGCGGCGATGAGAAGCCGGTCGACGACGAGGCGGGCGGAGGCCGGGTCGGGATCGACGTCGCGCAAGACGGCCTGGGTGAGGCGGTGCAGAAGCGGGCCGGTCTCGGTGAGTCGGGCGAGTCCGTAACGACCGAATTGGCCGACGGTACGCGCCAGCGCGATCGGTCGACAGGCGACGGCCGCCAGCGATGCCGGGAGCACGTTAGGCCAGTCGGTGAACAGGTCAGTGGGAATCGGCTCCGGGCCGAGATGCGCGCACAAGGTGAGTAGCTGTCCCGCAACCGGATCGTCGGCGGCCAGCTTCTGCGCGGCGACCGTGACCGCGGCAGCTAGCGGTGCCGGATACCCCGACGGAGGTTGCCCGTCACTTAGCAGGTCGGCGGCGTGAGTGCGGAGCTCGGCTAGGTATGTGTCGACGTGGACGTGGGTCTCGGCGAGCATGTCGGCGGCCTGCCCGATGGCCAGCGGCAGGTCGCCGAGCGCCTGCGCTAGCCGGTTCGCGTTCTGGTCGTCGAGGTCAGGCAGGTGGGTCTGCAGTAGGGCAGTCGATTCGGCGCGGGTAAAAACGTCCAAGTCGACCGGCTGGGCGACTCCGGTCCAGAGCGTGTTGCGGCTGGTGATGATCAGGTGACCGGGGCCGTCCGGGAGCCACGGGCGTAGGTCATCGCGGCGCTTGGCGTTGTCGAAGATCAGCAGCCATCGGGAGCGCCCCCGCAGATGTTGATGGATCGCCTCCATCGCGGCCGGAGTGGCGCTGTCGGCGGCGATCAGGCCCGCCTTCACAGCGAGGGCGGCCAGGTGGTCGCCGATCAGTTCGGGTCGCTCGGCCGGGATCCACCAGATGAGGTCGTACTCGTTGCCGAACAAGTGGGCGTATTCGACGGCCAGCTCGGTCTTTCCGACGCCACCGATGCCGTGCAGCACCTGAACCAAGGCCCGGTCGCCAGAGCACAGTTGCTCTCGTAAGTGGGCAAGTTGCCGTTCGCGGCCGGTGAAGGCCGGGTTGCGCCGCCGAACGTTCCATATTGGCGGCCGCGATCCGGGCACGCGGATGCCGTCCGTCGGCTCGGCAGGGCGACCCGGAAACGGGACCTCCGCGACGGGTCGCACTGGCCGGGTGACAGCCTGCAGCAGTACCTGGCGGGCCTGGTGCTCCGGTATCCCGAACACATCCGGGGTGACCACGGCCTGCAGGATCAGGGGCGGCGTCACCTCGGCGACCCGCACCGGGACCAGCCGCCGCCGGCCCGACGAGTCGAGGCGCTCCGCCAGCACCGATGCCCACTCGTCGGTCGTGAAGCGGTCGCGCGCGAAGTAGGACGGCGAGCACAGCGCCAGGACCAGGTCGGCCCGGGCCAGGGCGTCGTTCATGCGCAGGACGAAATTGTCGCCGGCTGACCAGTCCCAAGCGTCCAGCTCAACCTTGAAGCTCGCACGCTCCAGCTGCTGGGCTGCCCACTCCGCCCACGGCCGGTCCGGGCCGGCGTAGCTCACGAAGATCTTCACGGCTGACGGCTGCCCCATATCTGCCACGATGGCCGATCCCCGCGACGAGCCGCGTCACCCGAACGGATTGATGACGGTCCTCGGCTTGAGCAGCTGGGGGCCGCCGCCGCTGCGGTTGGGGGAGTTGTCACGCGTACCACTCTGGGTTGACTTGAACTTGGGTTTAGGTTTTAGCGTCAACCAATGGACCTAACGACGGCTGAGAAGATGAAGGCGGCATTTCGTCGTTATCCGACCGGTGTTGCTGTTGTCAGTGCGGCGGGGCCGGACGGGCCCGTCGGGCTGACCCTGTCCAGCGTCGCCTCCGTCTCCGTCTCGCCGCCTGCGCTGTCGTTCTCGGTGTTGGGGACCGGGTCGGCGACGATTCTGCTGGCGGCGGACAGTTACGTCGTTCATCTGCTCGGGCCCCGGCATGCGGGCCTGGCCGGCGACTTCGCTCGCTCGGGTGGGCCTCGGTTCACGCCCGAGCAGGGGTGGAGCACGCTGCCGACCGGGGAGCCGGTGCTGCGCGACGCCCTCGATGCGCTGGTGGTCCGGCCGCTTCACCGGCTTCCGGTGGGGGACTCGACGCTGGTCGTCGCCGAGGTCGTCCAGGTGTTGCACGGGCCGGAGGACGGGGCGCTCGTGCACCATGCCAGGACGTTCGTCACCTCGGGACTGACCGAGCGGATCTGAGAAGTAGTCTCGGACTCGGAGCTTGGTGGCACGATCGAGGAGACGTATGCAGACGCGGACCGACCTGGTCGAAGACCTGATGGGCCGATTCCCGGGCGTGCCCAAGGAAGCGGTCATCAAGGAAGACCTGCTCCGCGGTGGGCTGGCGTTCGACGACTCGGCGCTGACCGACAACGAGAACGGTGACGTCAAGCCGAAGTCGTATTTCATCTTCTCGTTCGACCACCGGACGCTGCCCGAGCTCGGCACCGCCGCGCTGCGCCGGCCGCCGGAGGAGATCGTGCTCACCGGCGGGCCCTACGAGCTGCGCCGCACGGTCGTCTCGGTGCGCATCAACCCCGACTCGCCCTACCGGGTGAAGGCCGACGCGGACAACCGCCTGAAGCTCTACCTCGACGACCGGGAGATCGCCGAGGTCGGCCTGCCGCCGATGCCGGAGTACTACCGGCACACCCTGGAGAACGGCAAGCAGGTCATGGAGGTCGCCCCGACCATCCAGTGGGGCTATCTGATCTACCTGACGGCCTACCGCCTCTGCCAGTACTTCGGGGCGACCGAAGAGTGCCAGTACTGCGACATCAACCACAACTACCGCCAGCACAAGGCGGCCGGGCGGCCCTACACCGGGGTGAAGCCGGTCGACGAGGTGCTCGAAGCGCTCGAGATCATCAACAAGTACGACACGGCGCAGACCTCCACCGCCTACACGCTCACCGGCGGCAGCATCACCCGCAAGGTCGACGGGCTGGCCGAGGCCGACTTCTACGGGCGGTACGCGCAGGCGATCGAGGAGCGCTTCCCGGGCCGGTGGATCGGCAAGGTGGTCGCCCAGGCGCTGCCCCGCGAGGACGTGCAGCGCTTCAAGGACTACGGGATCCAGATCTACCACCCGAACTACGAGGTGTGGGACAAATACCTGTTCGAGCGCTACTGCCCCGGCAAGGAGCGTTACGTCGGCCGCGAGGAGTGGCACCGCCGCATCCTCGAGTCGGCCGAGGTGTTCGGCCCGCGCAACGTCATCCCGAACTTCGTGGCCGGCATCGAGATGGCCGCGCCGTTCGGCTTCACCACGGTGAGCGAGGCGATCGACTCCACCGCCGAGGGCCTCCAATACTTCATGTCGCGCGGCATCACCCCGCGCTTCACCACCTGGTGCCCGGAGCCGACCACCCCGCTCGGCAAGATGAACCCGGCGGGTGCACCGCTGGAATACCACGTCCGGCTGCTGGAGACGTACCGCGCGGTGATGGAATCGAACGGCCTGACCAGCCCGCCCGGCTACGGCCCGCCCGGAGCCGGCAACGCGGTCTTCTCGGTCAGCTCCTTCATGGACACGCTGCCGGCGGCCGACGACAAATGACCGCCGCCTTCGACGACCTGTTCAGCCGCAACGTGGTCAGCGCCATGGCGCGGCAGATGGCGCTCGCCGACCTGCTCGGCGAGCGCGACTGGCAGGTCGACATCCCCACCGGGAGCGCGACGTTCGGCCCCGACCTGCGCTTCGGCATCCAGCTGCTGGGCACCGAGAGCCACGGCGACGGCACCTGGCTCTGGGCGTGGGCCAACACCGGCAGCAACCTGCCGCCCACCGTGCTGCACCTGGGCGGCTGGCTGCGCGAATACGGCCAGAACTCCGGCATCACCGAGCTGACCGACCCGACGTTCCCCCTGGACCGGGCCGACGGGCACCGGCTGGCGCTGATCGCTTCCGGCCTGACCGGCCGGCCGTATTACCGCGGCCCCTACGACGGCGGCGCCCTCTTCTTCCACCTGGAGGGCGTGCCCCCGCAGGAGGTCACGCCGGAACGCGCGATCACCGTGCTCAACCAGTCGATCTCGGCGTTCCCGATGAACCATCGCATCGCCGTCGTCAGCTTCCTGGAGCAGCAGGGCTGGCGGGTGGAGGCCGACGAAACGGTCACCGGCCACCACCCGAGCGGCGCGATCATGCGGGTGACATTCGACGAGCGCGGCCGAATCGCCCAATTCTCCGGAAACATCAAACCCCCCACCTCCTAGACGTACGCACCCCCACTCCCACAACCGCAGCGGCGGCAGCCCCCAGCTGCTCATGCCGTACGCGTCCCCAGCTCCGGGCGGATTGTCCGTCATTGATCCGTTCGGGTGAAGCGGCCGGTTGCCCGGGTCGGACATGGTGGCAGATGTGGGGCAGCCGTCAGCCGTAAAGATCTTCGTCAGCTACGCCGGCCCGGATCGGCCATGGGCGGAGTGGGCCGGGCAGCAGTTGGAGCGCGCCGGCTTCACGGTGGAGCTGGACGCCTGGGACTGGTCGGCCGGCGACAACGTCGTGCTGCGGATGAACGACGCCCTGGCACGAGCGGATCTGGTGCTGGCGCTGTGCTCGCCGGCGTATTTCGCGCGGGACCGGTTCACGACCGATGAGTGGACGGCGGTGCTGGCCGAGCGCCGCCGCCTGGTGCCGGTGCGGGTGACCGAGGTGACGCCACCCCCGGTGCTGCGGCCGCTGTTGTTCCGCGACCTCTTCGGCCAGCCGGCCGAGCAGGCCCGGCTGGCGCTGCTGGAAGCGGTGTCCGGTAGGTCGGGCCGGCCGGTCGGCCCGGTGCCGTTCCCCGGCGACCCGGCCGCCCCGGCCTCGGTCTCGGCGGACAGTGTCCGGGTGCCCGGCTCGCTGCCGGCGGTATGGAACGTGCGGCGACGCAACCCGGCTTTCACCGGCCGCGAACGGCAACTCGCCGGCCTGCGGGAACGACTGTGCTCGGGCGAGCGTGCCCTGGTGCAGGCGTTGCACGGCATCGGCGGCGTCGGCAAGACCGAGCTGGCCGTCGAATACGCCCACCTGTTCGGCAACGAGTACGACCTCATCTGGTGGATCCCGGCCGAGCAGCCCGAACTGATCGGCGACCACCTGGCCGCCCTCGCCGTGAAGGCGGGCCTGGCCCCGGCCGACCGTGCGACCCCGGCCGCGGTAGAGGCGGTCCGCGCCCACCTGCGGGGACGCCCTCGATGGCTGCTGATCTTCGACAACGCCGAGCACCGCGACGACACGGCCCCCTGGCTGCCGGACGGACCGGGCCACCTGATCATCACCAGCCGCAACCCGCTCTGGACCGGCGTGGCCCAGCCAATCGATATGGACGTGTTCACCCGCGCCGAATCGACCGCCCTGCTGCAGACCAACTTGCCGGGCCTCGGCGACCACGACGCGCAGCGGCTCGCCGTGGCGCTCGGCGACCTGCCGCTGGCCATCGGACAGGCCGCGGACATGCTCGCCGAGACCCGCGTCCACGTCGACGCCTACCTGGCCGAGCTGCGCACGCACGCCACCGATCTGCTGCGCGGCGGCCGGCCCCCGGCCGGTTATCCGCTCCCGCTAGCGGCCGCGGTCACGGTCGCCGCGCAGAAGCTGGCTGCCGACGATCCGGCCGCCGGTCGACTGCTCACCCTGTGCGCACATCTCGGCCCGGAGCCCATCCCTACCGACCTGTTCACCGCCCGGCCCGGCCTTCTCCCGAAGTCGCTCGCCGAGACCGCCTGGCGGCCGGTCGCCTTCGCCCGCATCGTCGCCCAGCTCGGCCGCTACGGGCTCGCCCGACTCACCGAGACCGGCCCGCTGCTGCATCGCCTCACCCAGGCCGTGCTGCGTGACGTCGACCCCGACCCGGCCGGATCCCGCAGCACGGTCGACGAGCTCCTTATCGCTGCCAAGCCCAAAGATCCGACCACGCCCGCCTGGTGGCCACGCTGGACCCAGCTGCTGCCGCACATTCTCGCCGCCGACCCGGCCGCCACTGACAGCGTCGACCTTCGCTTGACTGCCGACGCCGCGGTGTGGCACCTAATGGCTCGCGGTGACGCCCGCACTGCCCTGCCGCTGGCCGAACAACTGCACGCCGCCTGGACGAGCCGGCACGGCCCCGACGACGACACCACGCTCGCGGCCGGCGACACCGTCTCGGAGGGAAACCGAAAGTTTGGCCGATACCTGCAGGCCCGTGCGGCGGACGAGGACACGCTGCGTCGCCGGCGAAGACTCGGCGGTGACGACGATCCCCTCACCCTCAACGCCGCGTTCAACCTGGCCCTGGACCTACGCTTGCTCGGCGAATACGAACAGGCCCGTGAGCTGGACGAGGACACCCTCGAGCGGCGGCGCAGGGTGCTGGGCGACAACCATCCGAACACCCTGCGCTCGGCCAGCTACCTCGCCATGGATCTGCGCGGGCTCGGGGAGTACGAGCGGGCCCGTGAGCTGGACGAGGACACCCTCGATCGGCAGCGGCGGGTGCAGGGCGACGACCACCCCTTCACCCTCCATTCGGCCGACAACCTTGCCGGCGATCTGCGCGGGCTTGGCGAGCACGAGCGGGCCCGCAAGCTCAGCGAAGACAACCTGGCCCGGCGGCGCCGGGTGCTGGGCGACGACCACCCCGACACCCTCACCTCGGCTGGCAACCTCGCCATCGTGCTGCACCACCTCGGCGACCGCGAAGGGGCAATCCGCCTGACCGAGGACATCCTGGCCCGGCGGCGGCGGGTGCTGGGCGAGGATCATCCGCATACGTTCATCTCGGCCAACAATCTCGCCGTGTTCCTGCGCGCGGTGGGCCGGTTCGGCGAAGCGCGAGATCTGGACGAGGACTCTCTTGCCCGGCGGCGGCGGGTGCTGGGTGAGAACCACCACCTCACTCTGACTTCGGCCGAGAATCTGGCCGCCGACCTGGCCGGTCTCGGCGAGACCGAACGGGCCAGGGAACTGCGCGACGACGTCCGGGCCCGGCGGCGAGCCGTCGAGCAGTGACCACGTCGCCATCCAAAGGTCGGGGCGGCCGTTTCTGCGGTTGGGGGAGTTGTCACGCGTACTTATCGGATTGGGGTTTTCGGTGGCATCGTGCCGGTGGGAGAGGGGAAGTGATATGCCTGCATTAGATCGATGATCTTCTTTGTCTGTCTAGGGTTGCGGCACGGAAACCCCCGAATCCCCTGGGAGGGCAACGATGCTTGTACGTAGGTGGGCGGCTGCGCTGGTCGCTCTGTTTGCGCTGGCCGGTGTGCAGGTTGTCGGGGCTGCGCCGGCCTCGGCGGCGGCGCGGATCCTTTACTACGACGCCAGCCAAGCGCAGGAGTTCAAGAGCGTTGTCGACCAAGGGGCGCAGATCTGGAACAGCTCGGTCGCCAATGTGAAACTGCAGCCCGTCACCTCGGGGCACACCGCCAACATTCGGGTCTACGCCGACAATGGCTGGCCGCGCACCTATTCGACCTCGCTCGGTAACGGGCGCTGGTACATGGGGCGGGAGGCCGTTGTCGACGGTTACTACCCGCCGCGGATCGCCGCCCACGAATTCGGGCACATTCTCGGGCTTCCGGACAATCGCACGGGGCTCTGCTCCGATCTGATGTCCGGCAGCAGCGCGCCGGTGGCCTGCACCAACGCCAACCCGAGCGCGGCCGAGAAGGCCAAGGTCGAGTCGCTGTTCCGGTCCTCGGTGGCGGTCGCGCCGCAGATGTACGTCTGGGCCGGCAACTAGGAAAACCGGAAACATCGCCGGGTTACGGTGTTGCGGGTGATCGACTTCGAGGACCCGGAGTTCATCCGCGACCCGTACCCGGCGCTCGGCCGGCTGCGCTCGCAGGCGCCGGTCAGCTTGCACGAGAAATCGGGGATGTGGCTGGCGGCGAGTCATGCCGCGGCCGATGCCGTGCTGCGGGACCGGAAGCTGGGCCGGTTCTGGCGGGACCGGGAGCCGTCGGAGTGGTGGGAGCCGTTCAACCTGCTGCACCGCAACCAGATGATGGAGAACGAGCCGCCCGACCACACCCGGTTGCGGTCGCTGGTCGCCAAGGCGTTCGGTCGCGGCCATGTGGAGCGCCTGCGGCCGGCCGTCCGCGCTGAAGCCACCGCGCTCCTGGCCGCGGCCGGCGGCGAGTTCGACCTACTCGCCGACCTGGCCGAACCCCTCGCCGTGACCGTGATCGCGGAACTGCTCGGCGTCCCGGTCGCCGACCGGCACCGACTGCGGCCCTGGTCGGCGGCGATCGTGCGGATGTACGAGGTGTCCCGGACCCGTGCCTCGGAGGAAGCAGCCCTGGACGCCTGCCTGGACTTTGCGGATTATGTCCGGACATTGGCGGCGCAACGGGCCCGGGACCCGCAGGACGACCTGATCAGCCACCTCGTCTCGGTGCGGGACGGCACCGACCGGCTCTCCGGTGACGAGCTCGTCGCGTCCGCGATCCTGCTGCTCAACGCCGGTCACGAAGCCTCGGTCAACGCCCTCGGCGGCGGCATGGTCGCCCTGCTGCGCCACCCCGCCGAGCTCGCCCGGCTGCGCGCCGACCGCGCCCTGGTCCCGACCGCGGTCGAGGAGATGATCCGCTACGACTCGCCGCTGCACATGTTCGTGCGGACGGCCGCCGCGCCGGTGACGGTGGCCGGCGTGACCATCCCGGAAGGCGGGCAGATCGCCGCACTGCTCGGGGCGGCCAACCGGGACCCGGCCGTCTTCGCCGACCCGGACACCTTCGACGTCGCCCGCGACCCCAACCCGCACCTCGGCTTCGGCGCCGGCCTGCACTTCTGCCTGGGCGCGCCGCTGGCCCGGATCGAGTTGCAGGCCGGGCTGTCCGCGCTGCTCGACCGGCCGACGCTCGCGTTCGCGGCCGAACCGGTGCACCGGCCGACGTTCGTGCTCCGCGCGTTCACCGCGGTTCGACTGACTTCTCCACCGCGCTGACCAGGGCATCACCCCCAAGACCCAGAAGACCGAGCACCTCGCGTACGTCGTTGGCCCGCGCCACGAACGGCCCGGCACCCGCGTCGTCGAGCGGGGCGCCGATCCCGCGCAGATGATCGATCCAGGCGGCCAGGATGCGGATCGCGCCGGCCGGCACCCGGCCTGCCCGCAGTTCGCCGCGCACGACCGGGACGACCCGGATCGGGATCTTCTGCGAGCCGTCGGCGGCGATCTGGGCGAGGGTGTGCCGGATGCGAGCGTTGCCGAAGCGGGTCAGCAGCGCCGCACGGTAGGCGGCGATCTCGGCCGGCGGCAGCGGGACATACCGGGCGGCCTCGTCCCACCACTGTTCCAGCCAGGCGCGGCACTCCCGATCGGCGACGGCCTCGGCGACCGTGGTGTGGCCGCGTGCGCTCCCGGCGTACGCAAGAAGGGAGTGACCGCCGTTCAGAAGCAGGAGTTTCCGCTGCTCGTGCGCGGTGACGTCGGAGACGAACCGCGCCCCGCCCGCTTCCCAGGCCGGCCGTCCCGCCGGGAAGACGCCGCCGAGGACCCACTCGGTGAACGGCTCCGTCACCACCGGCGCGGCATCGTCGAAACCGGTCAGCGCGGCCGCCGTCCGCACGTCCTCGGGAGTGGTCCGCGGGGTGATCCGGTCGACCATCGTGGTCACGAACGACACGTTGTCGCGGATCCACGGGACCAGGGCGGGCTCGGCGAGCGAGGTGAAGTCGAGCAGCACCCGGGCGGTGGCCGCGCCGTTGTCCGGCAGGTTGTCGCACGGCACGATCGCGATCGGACCCCCGCCGAACAGCCGCCGCTCGGCCAGCCCGGCCATCAACCGGCCCGGCACGGTCTGCGCCGGATCGCCGCGCAGCCAGGCGGCGACGTCGGCGGCGGCCTTCGCCTCGTCCAGGCCGCCGCCCGGCGCCCGCAGATAGGCCGCCTCGGTCACCGTCAAGGTCACCAGCGCCGTGCGGGGTGCGGCCAGGTGGTCCCGCCACGCTTGGTGATCATTTGCTGCGTACGCCGCCCGCACCGCCCCGATGATCTGCGCCTCGTCGCGTTCCGGGCCGCGGACCAGCAGCGTGTAACGGCCGTGCTGGGCGGCGAGTTGCCGGGCGGCCGCGGGGGACCGGCCGGTGAAAGCCGCGATCGGCCAGTCGGCGGCGTCCGGCGCGACCGACGTGTACCAGGCCTGGTGCGCCCGGAAGAAGTTCCCGAGGCCCAGGTGCACGATCTGCATGGCTTCCATCGTGGGTTCCGCGCGGCGGCCCGGCAACCGTGGTCAGCAGCCGTTGCGCATCGCGCTCACTGCCACGTCGTCGTACCAGAGGGTGTCGGCGCCCTGGCCGTAGCTCTCCCAGCCCAGCTTGAGGTCGGTGAGCGCGGGCCGCCAGGTCTTGTTCAGCCACTGGCTGTCGATGTCGTGGGTGGCCACGCCGTCCTCGAGCAGGCCCGGGACCGAGGTGCCGTTGAGCCAGGTCTCGATCGTGCCGTTGCTGCCGTCGACCTTGAACTCGACACAGTTCCAGGTGTTGACCGGCAGCGGCGCGGACAGGGCGACGCCGGCCGGGCTCTGCTCGGGCAGGGTCGCGTCGTCGGAGGCCCGGTTGAACTGCAGGGCCCCGTTCTGGCCGCCGAAGCGCAGGTCCTTGTTGCCGTCGTTGGCGTCGGTCATGGCGACCGCGGTGACGTGCGCGGTGGGCAGGGCGGTGGTGTGCCGGACCCAGTAGCGGACGTACCAGGCGTTGCTGGTGGTGCCGAGGATCGCGGTGTTCTTCACGAAGACGTGGTTGCAGTACCCCTCGGCGCCGTTGATCTTCAGCGACGTGGACCCGGAGTGGGCGGTGGTCTTGTCGATGGTGGCCGTGCCCAGGCCGGAGCAGTCCGGGGTGGTGACCGCCCAGTTGCCGCCGGGGGCCGTCCCGGTCTGCGCCTCGAAGCCGTCACAGACGGCCGTGGCGACGCAGTTCGCCGTAGGCGGTGTCGTGGGCGCGGTGGTCGGTGCGGTGGTCGGCGCCGTCGTCGGGGCGGTGGTCGGCGTTGTGGTCGGCGTCGTAGTTGCCGGTGTCGTCGTCGGTGTCACTTCTGGCCCGCACGAGACCCCGTTCAGCGAGAAGGCCGTCGGGGTCGGGTTGCTGCTCGCGTACGTGCCCTGGAAGCCGAAACTGGTGGTGGCCCCGGTGGCGAGGCTGCCGTTCCAGGCCAGCGAGGTGGCGGTGACGGCCGTGCCGGCTTGGCTGACCGCGGCGTTCCAGGCGTTGGTGATCTTCTGGTCGCCCGCGTACGACCAGGTCACCGTCCAGGACGAGACGGCCGGGCCGTTGTTGGTCACCTTGACGTCGGCGGTGAAGCCATTGGACCAGGAATTCGGGGTGTAGACGACGGCGCAGGCGGTGGCCGCCGTGGCGGCCGAGGCCCCCGCCACGATCAGGCCGGCGCCGGCCACCAGGCCGGTCACCGCCAGTGCAATTGCTCGTCGGCGCATCGGTACTCCCAGGGGATGTTGGGGGACGGAGTCTTGGGAGCGCTCCCAGATATCGACGACTGTAGTTTTGTTTCGGGTAGATGAAAAGCTATGCGGGCGCCGGGTTCCGCTCGTACGTGCTGATCAGCAGTTCGATCTCGCGGGTCAGCGCGGGTAGCGCGTCCTCGTCCCGGGCCAGCAGCAGGCCGGCCTCGGCCAGCGCGCCACGCAGGACGGACAGCCGCGCCTCGACGTCCTCCTCCTCGGTGGCCCGCTGCAGGCCGCGCCGCAGCAGCTCGCCGACGTAACCGTCCTCGATCGACCGGACCTCACGCCACCCGAGAACGGCCGGACCGTCGATCAGCAGGATGCGCCGCAGCCCCGGGTCGAGGTAGGCGTCGAGCACGACCGCGCAGCCGGCCCGCACCGCATCCCAGCCCACCCGCACCGACGAGGCCGCCACGAACCGCTCGGCCAGCCGGCGCTCCTGATGGATCAGCGCATAGCGGAAGAGCGCCGACTTGGTGCCGAAGTGGTGGTAGACCGCGCCCCGGCTGACCCCGGCCGCCTTGGCCACCTCGTCGAGCGACGTCGTGGCATAGCCGTCCCGGCCGAACATCGCCGCCGCCGTGAGAACAAGCGAGTCCTCGGTCTCCCCCGCATGCCGCATGACCCCGAACCTATCGAAGATGCTGGATCAATGCGAACGGTTACCGGGCAATCTTATTTGAGTAGCCGAATGACGGCCGCCGGGCAGCTCTTGACCGCGAGCTCCACCGCCTCCCGCTCGGAGTCCGGTGGCGAGTTGTCGAGCACGACCACCTCCGCCACGTCCGGATCGTGGTCGAAGACGGCCGGCGCGGTGAGCGCACAGGTCCCCGACCCGATGCAGAGGCTGGTGTCCACGGTGACCTTCATGGGCCCTCCACGGTGGGCGAACGCCCCCACACTGCTCGCCATCACGAAGCCCGTCAATGCTTCACGCCCGGCTTCGCGCACCATTCGAATTGGTACGGATTGAACCGTTCGGGGGACGCGGCCCGCCACCGGGGTCGGCCAGGGTGGCAGACGTGCGGGTCTTCGTCAGCTACGCCGGGCCGGACCGGCCATGGGCGGAGTGGGCGGCACAGCAGCTCGAGCATGCTGGCTTAACGGTCGAGCTGGACGCCTGGGATTGGGCAACCGGCGACAATTTCGTCCTCCGGATGAGCGACGCGCTGGCCCGCGCGGACCTGGTATTGGCCCTGCTCTCCCCGGCCTATTTCGCCCGGGACGCGTTCACCGCCGACGAGTGGACGGCGGTGCTGGCCGAGCGCCGCCGCCTGGTCCCGGTGCGGGTGGCCGAGGTGACGCCTCCGCCGGTGCTGCGGCCGCTGCTGATCCGCGACCTCTTCGGGCGGCCGGCGGAACAGGCCCGGCTGGCGTTGCTGGAGGCGGTGTCCGGCCCGGCCCGCCCGACTGAGGCGGTGCCGTTCCCGGGCGGCGGGCCCCGGGTGCCGGGGTCCCTGCCGTCGGTGTGGAACGTGCGCCGCCGCAACCCGGCCTTCACCGGCCGCGGGCCGGAGCTGGCGCGCCTGCGCGAGCGGTTGTGCTCCGGCGAGCGGGCCCTGGTGCAGGCGCTGCACGGCATCGGCGGCGTGGGCAAGACCGAGCTGGCGGTCGAGTACGCCCACCTGTTCGGCAACGAGTACGACCTGGTGTGGTGGGTGCCGTCCGAACAGCCCGAGCTGATCGGCGACCACCTCGCGACCCTGGCCGCGACGGCCGGGCTGGTCCAGGCCGGTACGCCGACCCCGGACTCGGTCGAGCAACTGTGGGCCTATCTGCGTGGCCGGCCGCGATGGTTGCTGATCTTCGACAATGCCGAAGATCGCGACGACCTGATCCCCTGGCTGCCGGACGGGCCGGGACACCTGATCGTCACCAGTCGCAACCCCGGCTGGGCCGACGTGGCCCAGCCGGTGGGCCTCGACGTGTTCACCCGCGACGAATCGACCACGCTGCTGCAAGCCCAGCTGCCCGGTCTTGATGAGGAGAGCGCGAACCGGCTCGCCGCCGCCCTCGGCGATCTGCCACTGGCGATCGGCCAGGCGGCCGGTCTGCTCGCCGAGACCGGCATCGGCGCCGGCCTCTACCTGTCCGAGCTGGAGCGGCACGCGGCCGGCCTGCTCCGCGATGGCCGCCCACCGGCGGGCTATCCGGTCCCGCTGGCCGCCGCCATCGCGCTTTCCGCCCAGCGCCTGGCCGAGGTCGACGCCGCGGCCGCCCAGCTGCTCGACATGTGCGCGCATCTCGGTCCAGAACCCATTCCCACCGACCTGTTCACCGATCACCCCGAGCTGCTTGCCCCGCCGCTGGCCGAGGTCGTGTCCACACCCCTCACCTTCGGCCGCACCGTCGGCGTGCTCGGACGTTTCGGGCTGGTCCGGATCACCGAGGCCGGCCCGGTGCTGCACCGGCTCACCCAGGCCGTGCTGCGCGACCTCGACACCGATGCCACCGCGCATGGCAACACCGTCGAGCAACTGTTGATCGCCGCCCAGCCCGCCGATGCGAACAACCCTGATTGGTGGCCGCGCTGGGCGCAACTGCTGCCGCATATCCTCGCGCGTGACCCGGCCACCACCGACAACCTCGAACTTGGCTGGGCGGCGAACGCGGCGGTGTGGCACCTGCTCGTCCGGGGCGACACCCGAACCGCTCTCAGCCTGGCCGAACACCTGCACGCCGCGTGGACCGAACGGCGCGGCCCGGACGACCGCACCGCGCTCGGTGTCGCCAACACCATCGCCAACATCTACCGTCGGCTCGGCCGCCTCCAGGATGCTCGTCGCCTGAACGAAGACACTCTGGCGCGCCTGCGGCGGCTGCTGGGTGACGACGATCAGGACACACTCGGTTCAGCTGGCCACCTCGCCCTCCTCCTGGCTGAGATGGGCGAGCGTGAACCGGCCCGGGTCCTGTCGGAGGACACTCTGGCGCGGCTTCGCCGGACGCTGGGCGACGACCACCCGGACACCATCAATTTCGGCAACAATCTCGCGCTTCTCTTGCTGGAGATGGGTCAGCGTGACCGGGCGCGGCAGCTGGACGAGGACCTCCTGCAGCGGCGCCGCCGCCTGTTCGGGGAGGACCATCCGGCCACCCTCGATTCGGTCGGCAACCTCGCTCTGGTCCTGCGGGAGTTCGGCGAGTTCGAACTGGCGCGACAGCTGAATGAGGACATGTTGGCGCGGCGCCGCCGGGTGCTGGGTGACGATCACCCGGACACTCTGCTCGCTGCCACCAATCTCGCGGCGAGTCTGCGGGATGTCGGGGAGAACGAGCGAGCCCTGGAACTGGCGGAGGACACTCTGCCCCGGCGGCGGCGGGTTTCCGGCGACGAACACCCGCATACCCTCATGGCGTTCACCAACCTGGCAAATCTCCTGCGTGACAACGGAGAGTTCGAGCGAGCGCGGAAGCTCGAGGAGGACACGTTCGCGCGGTCGCGCCGAGTCCTGGGTGACGATCACCCCGTCACCCTTACCTCGGCCGCCAACCTCGCTCAGGTCCTGCACGAGTTGGGAGAGTCAGCGCGGGCGCGGGAGCTGGATGAGGACATCCTGGCCCGACGGCGCCGGGTGCTGGGGCCGGACCATATGCACACTCTCGCCGCGGCTGTCCAACTGTCCATCGACCTGAGCAACGACGGCGAGCACGCGCGGGCGCGGGAGCTGGATGAGGACATCCTGGCCCGGCTACGCCGAGTGCGGGGTGAGGACGATCCGGACACGCTTTCCGGCGCTCGTAACCTTGCCCTCGACCTGACCGCGCTGGGCGAGTACCAGCTGGCCCGCGAGCTGGACGACGAAATCCTGGCGCGGCAGCGGAGGGTGCTGGGCGAGGACCATCCCGAGACGCTTTCCGCCGCTCGCAACCTCGCAGTGGACCTGACCTCGTTGGGTGAGCACGCGCTGGCCCGGGACCTGGACCGGGACATCCTGGCCCGGCGGCGGCGGGTCCTCGGCGACGACCACCCGGACACCCTGCAGTCGGTCGACGATCTCGCCTTCGATCTTGAGCGGTTGCATGAGGAGAGCTGATGTCGGGGGTTGAGGTGGAGTGCGCTCCAGCTTCTACGGTCTGACGTAGGAGCTACGAGAGGAATCCACTGTGGAGATCAGGGACTTCGGGCGGCTTGGGCGGATCAGCGCGCTCACCCTCGGCGGTGGCGGCATCGGTGGGGTCTGGGGGCGGACCGATCGGGCCGAGGCGGTCGCCACCGTGCACGCGGCGATCGACGCCGGCATCACCATGCTCGACCTGGCGCCCGGCTACGGGGAGGACGCCGAGTCGGAGCGAGCCGTCGGGGAGGCGCTGCGGCAGCGCCCCGCCGACCACGTCATGGTCACCTCCAAGGTGCCGCTGCCGGACGACGAGGACGGCGACATCGCCGGGCGGATCGGGCGCAACCTGCGGGCCAGCCTCGACCGGATCGGCCGCGATCATCTCGACCTCTTCCTGCTGCACACCCAGCTGCGGCCGACCTACGACGAGGAGCGGCCGGTGCCGCGCAACATCGGGTGGCGGCAGTACCGCGACGAGGTGGTGCCCGAGTTCGAGCGGCTGCGCGAAGCCGGACTCATCCGCGGCTGGGGAATCACCGCGGTCGGCCACCCGGACGGTGTCCTCGCCGCGCTGCGCGAGGCGCCGACCCCGGACGCCGCGCAGGTCGTGGTGAACGCCCTCGACATGGCCGGGGACATCTGGCCGTGGGGTGACGTGCCGAGCGCCAACGACGAGGTGCTGCGGGCGGCGAACGACAACGGGGTCGCGGTGGTCGGCATCCGGGCGGTCGCGGCCGGGTCGCTCACCTCGGCGCTCGACCGGGACCTTCCGCCCGAGCACCCGGCGGCCGTCGACTTCGCGCGGGCCGAGCCGTTCCGCAAGCTCGCCGCCGAGATGGGGGAGACGCCGGCGTCGCTCGCCCACCGGTACGCGCTCAGCGTGCCCGGCGTGGCCACCGTCGTGCTCGGCGTGAAGAACCGCGCGGAGCTGGCCGAATGCCTGGCCGCCGAGGCCCGCGGCCCACTCACCGCCGAGCAGCTGGTGGCGATCCGGGCCTGAGCCGCGGGTGTGCGAGGCGGGCGCCGACCCCCGGTGCCCGGCGGGCCCGGGGGTCAGCCGCCGGCGATGTCGCGGATGACGTCCATCGCGGCCAGCCGGGCGGTGCCCTTGCCCAGCAGGTCGTCCGGGATGATCAGCTCGTCGAGGCCGATCTCGCGGTAGCCCGCGATCGCGGCGGCCAGCTCGGACCGGGAACCGCCGATCGCCGGCAGCCCGCCGAGCCCGGACGGGCGGCCGCCGTCCACCGCGACCAGGGCCTGCGCCGTCCGCTCGATCGACGCCGGATCGCGGCCGGCCCGGGCGCAGTGCTCGTCGAGGACGGCCGACTTGTGCGCGATCAGCGCCGGCAGACCCCAGCAGTTCCACATGTCCGCATAGCGGGCGACGATGCCGAGCATCCGCTTCTCACCCTTGCCGCCGATCAGCAGCGGCAGCCGGGACTGCATCGGCTTCGGCTCGGCGACCGCGTCGGTGACCTGGTAATACTTGCCGTCCACGGTGGTGCGTGGCTGCCGCAGCAGGCCGGTCAGCACCTGCAACGCCTCCTCGAACTGGTCGAGCAGCGGCCCGGGCCGGGACAGCGTGATCCCGTACTCCCGATGCTCGTTGACCTGCCAGCCCGCCCCGACCCCGAGAATGAACCGCCCGTCGCTGATGTGGTCGACGGTCGCGGCCATCTTCGCGACGACGGCCGGGTGCCGGTAGGTGTTCCCGTACACCAGCGTGCCGATCCGCACCCGCGGAATCACCGCGCCCAGCGCCGCCACCAGCGACCCGGCCTCGAGCATCGGCGAGGCGAGATCGTCGCCGTCCGGCATGAAGTGGTCGGCGATGTAGACCGCGTCCCACCCGGTGGCCTCGGCATGCCGGGACACCTCGAGGATTTCCGCATACGGCTGTTCGGCCCCGGGCCAGATCGCGATCCGCATCACCGGAGCCTACGGGCGGCCGGCCAGCGAGAGTAGGGCCAGCGCGTCCGCCGACGGCGACCCCGGCACGGCCTGGAAGATCACGAGCCGCTGCCCGTCGGCCACGGTCAGAACTTCGGAATTCAACTCCAGCCGACCCACGGCCGGGTGCTGAAACGCACGCTGGGTGCCGCTTTTGATGCGTACGTCGTAGTGAGCCCACAAATCAGCGAAGTCGGAACTGACCGCAACCAGCTCCTCGACCAGCGCCGCCGTCTGTTCCGGCGGCACCGTCCGCAGGTGCGCCACGCAGTCCTGAGCCATCCGCCGCCAGGACACCACCACGGTCCGGGCGCCCGGGTGCCGGAAGATGTACCGCACGATGTTCCGCCGCCCGCGCGGCCAGTCGGCAAGCCCGTCCAGCAGGGCCAGCCCTTCCGGGTTCTCGGCAAGGATGTCGCTACCGGGCGTAAGCACAAAGCCCGGCGCCGGCCGAACCGTGTCGAGAAGCTGCCGAAGCCCCGCCCGCGCAACCTCCGGCGCCGGCCGCGCCGGCCCTCGCCGCCCACCGGCGAGCCGATGCAGATGCTCCCGCTCGTCATCGTCGAGCCGCAGCGCGCCCGCGAGCGCGTCAAGCACGCCGGCACTCGGATGGGAGTCCCGCCCCTGCTCGAGCCGGATGTAGTAGTCGACGCTGACCCCGGCCACGGCCGCCAGCTCTTCCCGCCGGAGCCCCGGAGTCTGCCGCCGCCCGTTCCCGGCCGGAAGCCCGACTTCCCCAGGCCCGACCCGCCCGCGCCGACTGCGCAAAAACTCCCCGAGCTCACTCACCGCGCGCCCCGCAGACCGACGGTGCCGCGGCAGCTGCGGACGTCGCGCAAGAGCTTGCCGTCATGTTGATTGGTGGCTGCGGTCGTGTTGACTGCATCAACGTTGACTTACGCGCCACATGTTGACGGGTTGATGTCGTGTTGAGCGTCAACATGACGGCGCTGCGGTACTCGTCGAGCTTGGGCACCTGTCCAGTCTTCCACCAGGGCAGATGCCGGGCCTGGCCCTACCAGGACCAGGCCTGACGCGGCCTTCTCGGCGCGGGCGCGGCGCACCACGCTGGGGGCATGCGGAACGAACGAGTACTCATCATCGGTGGTGGCTCCGGCATGGGGCTGGCGCTGGCCCGGCAGCTTCTCGACGAAGGGGCCGAGGTGCACATCGCCGGGCGGTCGGTGCAGCGGCTCGCCGCCGCGGCCCGGGACCTCGGTGAACCCGAGGAACTCACCACCAGCGCGGTGGACATCGCCGACGAGGACGGCGTGCGGGAACTGACCGCGGTCGAGCGGGACCACGTCGTCGTCACCGCGGCGGATGCGGCCGGCGCCTATCACCCGATTCGCGAGTTCCCGCTGGACGACGCCCGGAATGTCCTGGCGACCAAGGTTCTCGGGCCGTGGCTGGTGGCGAAACACGCCAACCTGCGGGCCGGCGGGTCGCTGACCTTCACCTCCGGCGTCGCCGCCTACCGGCCCGGGCCGGGCTCGTCGGTGCTGGCCACGGCCAACGGCGCGCTCGAGTCGCTGGTCCGGACGCTCGCGGTCGAGCTCGCCCCGATCCGGGTCAACGTCGTCTCGCCGGGCTGGGTGGACACCGCCATCTGGGACACCCTGGCCGGGGCGGCCAAGACCGAGCGCCTCGCCGCCATGGCCGCGAAACTGCCGGCCCGGCGGGTGGGCCGGCCCGAGGACATCGCCGCCGCGTTCCGCGCCGCCATGACCAACGGTTTCATGACCGGAACGGTCCTGCACGTCGACGGCGGCCACCGGCTCGTCTGACCAGCCGGCTCAAAGCCACCGAACAAGCGCCGAGTGCGGTTCTCGGGCTGATGAAGCGCCGGGTGGCGGCGCCTGAGCGGCGGGGTCGGTGATTGCTCGTCTGACGTTATGTGTGTGGGCGTGCAACTCTTGGTGCATGGGTGACGCGAGCTTTGCGCGAACGCGCGGTGAGGTCTTCGAGTACGCCGGGGCCACGGTGGAGCTGGTTGATGCGGCCACCGTGCTGGCCGCGGCGCGGGTCAATCCGGTCGAGTTGCTCCGGCACTCGGTGTGGCCGGCTCCGGTGCGGCGGGTCGATCTGACCGTGTCCAGCGCGGATCGGGCGGATGGGGCGGTGCACGTCTTCGCCGCCTCGGTCAGCACGGCGGACGAACCCCTGTCCAAGGAGCGCATCCGCAAGCTGGTGCTCGGCAACGATCCGGTCGGGCTGCTGCTCGCCAAGCGCATCGAGCAGGGGGACCCGATCACCACGCGACTCGTCGACGGGGTCGGGGCCGCGGCTGCCGCGGCGTACCGCAAGCTCGGTCTTGACAAACCGCCGCAGCCGGCGGGGAACCGCCGCCCGGAAACCCTCGCCGATGCCGTGGTGGGGTTGCAGGCGAGCGTGACGTACGACGAGAGCGGAACCATCGTGCGGCTGACCGCCGAGGTGCCGCGCGACGATGTGACGCCGGCGCATCTGCAGGCGTTTGTCGGGCTGACCCTGCAGACCGTGCTGGAGATCGCGGGGGCGGAGTCGCTGACCGGGCGGCGTTTCGTGGTCAGCCGGGAGCAGCTGTCGCGCACGCCGGCCACCACGCAGACGGTCACCCTCGACATGGTCGGCGGGCTCGCCGACGTGGTGGCCGAGCTGCGGCAGATCGCCGTCTCGTTCCGGCATCCGGAAGCGATGGCCCGGTGGGGGGCGCGGCGGCCGCAGGGGCTGTTGATGTACGGGCCGCCCGGCACCGGCAAGACGATGCTGTCGCGGGCGCTCGCCAACGAGATCGGGGCCGACTTCCGGGAGATTCGCACGCCGGAGATTCTCGACAAGTGGCTGGGCGGGTCGGAGCGCAACATCAAGCAGATCTTCCGGGACGCGCGGCGCTACCGGGTGCCGACGCTGATGCTGTTCGACGAGTTCGACTCGATCGTCAGCTACGCGGGGGCCGGCGGGGACGCGGCCAGCCAGGCGCTCAACGCTGTCGCGGGCATCTTCAAGCAGGAGATGAACGACCTGATCGAGGAGAACCCGAACGTGATCGTGGTGGCGACCACGAACTTCCCGCACCGGGTGGACGACTCGCTGATCCGGTCGGGGCGGTTCGACGTCAAGATCAGCGTGCCGAAGCCGGACGAGGTGAGCCGGGCCGAGATCTTCCGCAAGATGATCCAGGGGCTGATCGCCGTGCACGAGCAGCCGGGCTTCACGATGTTCGCCGACGACATCGACCTCGCCGCGCTGGCTGCCGCCAGCCACGGCATGACCGGGGCGGACATCAAGGAGGTGCTGCGGCGCGTGCAGCTGACCAAGGCGATGCAGGACGCGCGCAGCGGCGGGAACGTCTCGCCGATCTCCCAGGAAGAGCTGCTGGCTAGCGTACGGGAACTGCTAGGTCCTCGCTGACCCGGAAATCCGGTTCGGCCACCGGGCGGCCGAAGTGGTAGCCCTGGGCCAGCAGGTAGCCGAGCCGGTACAACTCGGCGGCCTGCTCGGCGGTCTCCACGCCCTCGGCCACCGCGTCCAGGCCGAGGCCGTTGCTGACCTGGATGAGCGCGGTCGCGATCACCGCGTGCCGGCCGGCCATGGTCAGGTTGTCGACGAACGACTTGTCGACCTTCAGGACGTCCACCGGCACGGTCTGCAGCAGGCCCAGTGACGAGTGCCCGGTGCCGAAGTCGTCGAGGGCGATCCGTACGCCCAGGTCCTTGAGATCGTTGACGGCCTGCACGGCGGTGCCGCCGCCGAACACCGCGGTCTCGGTGACCTCGATGATCAGGTGGCCGGCGTCCATCCCGGTGCACGCCAGCACGTCGGCGACGACCGCGACGAAGCCGGGCTCGTTGAGCTGGCGGGCCGACACGTTCACGCTGATCTGCTGGGGTGCGTCCGCGCCGTGCCGGTCGCGCCAGACCACGAACTGGTCGCAGGCGGTCCGCAGGATCCATTCGCCGAGCTCGACGATCAGGCCGTTCTGCTCGGCGACCGGGATGAAGTCGGCCGGACTGATGAACCCGCGCTCCGGGTGCTGCCAGCGGACCAGGGACTCGACGTATTTGGTGCGGCCGTGCGGCAGCGCGACGATCGGCTGGTAGACCATCCGGAACTGGCCGGTGTCCAGGCCCATCCGCATCTCCACGCCGAGGCGCGCGGCCTCGCCGGCCCGGTCGTCCAGGTCGGCGGTGAAGCGCCGGTGCTGGCGGCTGCCGCCCTCCTTGGCCGCGTACATCGCGACGTCGGCGCGGCGCAGCAACTCGATCGGGTCGCCGGTGGCGGCCGTGTCGGCGATGCCGAAGGTGGCCGCGATCAGCAGCTCGTGCCCGCCGACCGAGATCGGCTCGCGCAGCGATGCGGCCAGCCGGCGGACCACCGCGTCGCCCTCGGTGACCCCGGCACCCGGCATCAGCACGGCGAACTCGTCGCCGCCCATCCGGGCCGCCACGTCCTGCTCGCGCAGCGCGCCGCTGAGGCGCCCGGCCACCGCGACCAGCAGGCGGTCGCCGATGGTGTGCCCGTACAGGTCGTTGACGACCTTGAAGCCGTTGAGGTCGAGCAGGCACACCTGGGCCTCGCCGGCGGCGACCGCGTCGGTGACCGACAGCTCGAACATGCGGCGGTTGGCCAGGCCGGTCAGCTCGTCGCGCATGGCGAGGTCCTCGAGCTTCACCGACTGCTCGCGCACCTGGCCGACGAACCCGGCCAGCCGGGCCAGGACCAGCAGGAACAGCGCGACCGCGCCGAGCCCCACGGCCAACCAGTTGATCTCGTCGCGGCGGACGCCCTGGATGAACAGGACGGCCGGCACGAGCAGGGTGCAGGCGGCGAGCAGGCTGAGCCGGCCGCGGCCGAAGTCGTTGGCGGCCGCGTTCAGCGGCCGGTGACGCGGGTACACCGACGGGTGCAGCGCGGCGCCGGCCCAGGCGACGTAGCCGAGCAGGAAGCCCGAGTTGATGATGCCGCCGGAGTATTCGGCGAACGTCTCGGTCATCGTCCAGGCCACGTCACAGCCGAGGTTGAGCAGGCAGCCGGCGGCCAGCAACAGCACGCTCGGGCTGCGGCTGCCGGTGCGGGTCAGCATCCGGGTGACGACCGTGCAGGTCAGCACGTCGAAGGTCGGGTACGCGACGGACACCAGCCGGGTCAGCATCGGGGTGTCGTGCGCGGTCAGCGTGGGCTGGATGATGAACACCCAGTAGATCAGGCCCACCCCGACGGCGATCACCGCGGCGTCGATGGCGCCGGCCAGGTCGCGCGGGCGGTCGTAGTTGCGGCGGCCCCGGGAAGCGCCGAGCAGGCCGATCCACAGCATCGGGTAGGCGAGGCCGTAAAGGGCGTCGTCGTAGTACGGGTACGGGTGGGTGCCCAGGATCAGGCCGCTCACCTCGTACACCACGTCGGCGGCGACGAATGTCAGCATGCCGCCCGCGAAGAGATACCAGGACCGGGGGTTCGGTGGCCGGTTGCGGCGCACGCCGAGCACGGTCACCACCACCGCGGTCAGACCGAGGCCGTTGTAGACCAGCGTGGAGACCACGCTGCCCGTCGGGAGCAGCGGGTAGCCGAGGCAAACGAGCACCCCGACCGTCAGCCACGTCCACCAAGCCCGCATGTTCAGCGAATCGGCCGTCCGGCGGGCGGTATGAGTAACGCTGCGTTGCTAAGCGGGTGCCGCCCGGTCCACGATCGCGGCGGTGTCCGCTCCGGCGGGCAGCGTGCCGAACGTGTGCCCCCAGTCGCCGCCCAGCCGGGAGGCGCAGAACGCGTCGGCCACCTCGGGCGGGGCGTGCCGCACCAGCAGCGATCCCTGCAGCACCAGGGCCATCCGCTCCACCACCCGGCGCGCCTGTCCCTCGTCGGCGACGATCTTCTTCAGGTCGGTGACGGCGTCGTCGAGGCGGTGGTCGGCGCCGGCCGCGGCGTGCGCCTCGGCCAGCAGTGCCTCCAGGCTGTCCGGCTCGCGGTGCAGGGTGCGCAGCACGTCGAGAGCCTGCACGTTGCCGGAGCCCTCCCAGATCGAGTTGAGCGGGGCGTCCCGGTAGAGCCGGGGCAGGCCGGAATCCTCGACGTAGCCGTTGCCGCCGAGGCATTCGAGGGCCTCGCCGACGACGACCGGCTGGCGCTTGCACACCCAGAACTTGCCGATCGCGATGGCGAGCCGCTTGAACTGCTGCTCGTCGCGGTCGACGGCGCCGGCCAGCCGCATCGCGAGCAGGGTGGCCGCCTCCGACTCGACGGCCAGGTCGGCGAGGACGTTGCGCATGGCGGGCTGGTCGGCGAGCAGCCGGCCGAACGCGCGGCGGTGCCGGGTGTGGTGGATGGCCTGGCTGAGGGCGGCGCGCATGCCGGACGCGGAGCCGGTGACGCAGTCGAGGCGGGTCATCGCGACCATCTCGATGATGGTGCGGACGCCGCGACCCTCGTCGCCGACCAGCCAGGCGACGGTGTCGTCGAACTCCGGCTCGGAGCTGGCGTTGCTGCGGTTGCCGAGTTTGTCCTTCAGCCGCTGGATGCGGAAGACGTTCCGGGTGCCGTCCGGCAGGACCCGGGGGACCAGGAAGCAGGACAATCCGACCTGAGTTTGGGCCAGGACGAGGAACAAATCGCACATAGGTGCACTGGTGAACCATTTGTGGCCGCGCAGTCGCCAGGTCCCATCCCCAGCATTGGTAGCAAATGTCGTATTTGCCCGCACATCCGAGCCGCCCTGCTTCTCGGTCATGCCCATGCCCGCGAGCAGCCCCCGCTTGGTGGCCGGCGCCCGCAGCCCGGGGTCGTAGTCACGACTGGCAAGAAGCGGCTCGAACATAACCGACAAATCCGAATTGTTCCGCAGAGCCGGCACCACGGCGTAGGTCATCGAGATCGGGCAGGAGTGCCCGGCCTCGACCTGAGACCACACGAACAGGCCGGCCGCCCGCGCGACATGCGCTCCGCGACGATCGTCAGTCCAGGCCGCGCCGGCGAGCCCATTTCCCACGGCCACCGACATCAACTGGTGCCAAGCGGGATGGAACTCCACCTCGTCAACGCGGTGCCCATAACGGTCGTGGGTGACAAGGCGAGGCGAGAAGCGATTGGCTTCGTCCGCCCAGCGCTGCGGCTCGGGGCTTCCGGCCAGCTTCCCGAGCCGGTGCAGATCACCCACGGCCCAGGGCGCACCCTCCCGCGCCACCGCCGCGAGCAGGGCGGCATCGGCGGACACGTCGTAGTCGACCAGTGGCGGCGGCTGGTTGAAAACCTCGTGCGTCACAGCCGCAATCTACTCGCCAGTAGCTTGACCGACCACGGCCCGAACGGCGGAAGAGGTCGGACAATCGGGAAATGGGCTGGACGGTTGCGCTCCGGCGGCAGGCGTTGCTGCCGGTGGTGACCGTGGTGGCGGCGATGGTGCTGTTCCTCTTCGTGCCGCTGTGGATGGTGGCGCTGCGCGCGTTCGACGAGCTGGAACAGCGCGAGGCCGCCAACGAGGCCGACGAGCTGCGGGTGGCGCTGGACCAGCACGCCCAGCGGCTGCAGGACTTCGGCGTCACCAACTCGATCTGGACCAGCTCGTACGACGACATCCGGCACGGTGACAAACCGGGCTTCGCCGACGACCTGCCTGGCGACGTCCTCTTCGGGAAGTACGGCATCACCGCCGCCGTCGGCGTCGACCACGACGGCAACCCGCAGGTCGGCGGCCTGGTCACGATGAAGGGCTACCAGCCACTGCCGGCCGCGCTGACCGACCCGGCCGTGCTGACCAGGATGTTCCCGACCGGCGGCGACCCCGGCACCTACCGCTGCGGGCTGGTCAGCGTGACCGGCACGCCGACCGAGTTCTGCGGCTTCCCGTCCTTCCCCGACGACCGCCGGGCCTCGGCCGGCGCCCTGATCCTGATGCGCGCCCTCGACGACGCCGCGATCGCCGGCCTCGCCGGCCAGACCGGGGACGCGGTCAGCACCCGCGACGCCGTCCGCAGCGACGCCGTCACGCACCCCGTCCAGGACAGCATCTTCGGCGCGATGGCGATCACCACCAGCTTCGTCGGCGACCACCTGGCGGTGGACAGCACCATCGCCGGCGTGGACGGCACCCCGGTCACCCTCGAAGTGACCGTCGACCGCCCGATCCGCGCCCTCGCCGAGAAGACCCTGCTGCAGATCCTGGCCGTACTGGTCGTCGCGGTGGTCGCGGTCGCCGTGGTGATCGTCCTGGTGATCCGGCGCAGCATCCGCCGCGAGGTCGAGCCGCTCAGCCGCACCACCGAGAAGATCATGCGATCCGGCGACCTCTCGCTGCGGGTCCCCGACCGCACCGGCGAACCGGACATCCGGGCGCTCGGCCACACCATCAACGCGATGCTCGACTCGCTCGCCGCCGGCCAGACCGAGATCGCCGAGGGCCGGCGCCGCGAGGAGCAGGAACTCCAGGAGCACCGGGCCACCGAGGAACGCACGAAGCAGCAGACCGAGCAGCGGGTCCAGGCCGAATCCCAGCAGGCCATCAACGGCATCGCGGCCCAGCTGGCCGAGGCGGTCCGCGAGGTGGACGCGGCCCGAACCTCGGTGCAGGACATCAACGCCGGCGTCGCGACCGCCCAGAACGCGACCGAGGAGCTGTCCGGCCACGCGGCGGAAGCGGACCGGGCCGCCGAGGCCCTGTCGGTGAGCCTGCCCGCAACGAGGGAGATGGTCGCGATGATCTCGTCGATCGCCGGCCAGACCCGCATGCTGGCCCTCAACGCGACGATCGAGGCGGCCCGGGCAGGCGAGGCGGGCACCGGTTTCGCGGTGGTGGCGGGCGAGGTCAAGAAACTGGCCGACGACACCGCCGACTCGGCCGACCGGATCACCGCCACGCTGGGCACGCTGACGACGACCGCCACCGACGTCTCCGAGGCGGTAGCCACCATGAACGACAACATCGGCAGCGTCCGCGACGCCATCGCCGAGGTGCGTGCGGTAGCCGGAAACCAGCAACACACCTTCGGTGATCTCATCGATCAGGTCCAGGCGGCGATCAGGCGCATCGACGAGTTGCGCTGACTATGAGTACGGGGATAGGCCGAGTCCACTGAGAGCAGCGAAGCTGCGTGCATCCTTACGGCCGTTGGCGACCTGGCGGCGAAGCCGCCTGCCGGCACGCCTCGAGCGCATCCGATGTGGCCACCCCTGCTGCTCGGCCGGTGACCCATTCGAATTCCGCCGGACGTCCGTATTCCGATGCCGGGTCGGCGTGAAGCCTCGTCGGCCGGCGACGAGAACCGGGCGGCCTGTGGATGGTCGGGGACCGGGAGCGCTGACAGTGTCACCGTCATGAGACATGTGCGCTCGAGTGTCGCCGGCGCGGCGGCCCCGATCCGGCCTGACTGCTGATGTGGCCCGGGCGGGACATCTGATCGGACGTCGGTACGCTGTATGCACCGTCCGTCATCGATCTGTTGCCCTTGCTGCCAACGGAAATGCCAGGGTGACCTGACGGGAGACGTAGGAGTGAAAGACCTGCGACCGACAACCACCGGACGAGCGCTCGACGCCACCTGGGTAACGGCGGCCGGCCGCCGACCGTACGGGAATTGGGTGCGACGCGTGGCCGGTCCGGCGAGCCGTGCCGGACTTCGGGCCGGCCAGGTTGTGTCGATCTTCAAACGCGTCCTGGGTTACCTGCTCGCGGCCAACGCGCACCTGATCGGCATGGCGGTGAGTCGCGTGCGACGGGATCGCGCTGAGGTCGGCCGGGCCGCACCCCCGGCACTCGATCGGGCGCGAGCCTGGGAAGCCGGCGTGATCGAGGCGACCACCCGGCTGGTGGGCCAGGCCGAGGACGAACTTGCCGGCAACACCGCGGACGCGTGGCTCGACCGGATGTCCATGCCGCAGGCTGTCTTCGATGCCCTCGACGCGTATCTCGCCGCGTTCGGCGATCCGATGACGCCGGACGCCGCGGTCGAGCATCGCAGTCGACGCCGGGCATGGCTCTGGCTGGCCATGGACAACTGGCATCGCAGTCCGGACTACTCCGACGACGCGGGCTGTCCCATGCCGTCGTTGCGTGCAGGCAGGCTGGCGACCCACAGGCGGGTGCGCGACGCCTTGGCCGACCCGACGCTTGGCGAGGGGGTGGCGCGGGACCTGCTCGCATCGAGCCGCCTCGAATGGCTCATGGCCGTCGGGCGCAGGGCTGAGGATCCGCCCAACTCCTACAACCTGCCACCGTCGTGGGTCCAGGCCGCCCTGGACGCCTACTTCGCGGCGAAGTCCGACGTGGAGCTAGACGATCCGGATATACCTTTATATCCGGATTTGCACCTAGTATCGGAGACTGTAGTGCGAGCTGCAATGGCAGACTATTGCCCGGAATGCCCACATAATCTACATTGGTCCGAGGGGTTACCGGCCCCGGTTCGGGCCGCGCTCGACGCTCTCGGCTAGGTGCCCGAAGTCTGCATACGCGCCGGGGTCGTTTTTGCGCGCTAGGTCTCGGAGGAAGCGGTAAGATCCCCCGAAACGGTTTGCAATTGCGCACCGCACGTCACTAGTGGTACCTCTGCGGTTACCCTGCGAGAGGGTCGGCGCTCCACTCATAACGTGGAGCCAGCTACGGCCCGCTGGTGCTTCCGGACGTGTTAAGGGTGTCGAAAAATAGAAGAACCTGGACGCTTCGGGAAGGCCAATTCAAAAATGACGCCTGAGCTTGGGGAGGGTGTAGCCGACGAGATCGGCGATAACGTGCCGGCCGGCGGTAGGGGCAGAGCAAAGCCAGTGTCCGAGTTGCGCGCACCGCTCCGGGCGCGCATCGCTGAGTTGCTCCTGAGCGAAGATCAGTACAGCACGAAATGGCGGAAGTATGTGCAGCGGGCTCGGGGCGAGATCTCCTGGGATGCCGTGGCACAGGTCATAGCGGAAGATGCGGACATAGCGGCAGATCCGGACGGCGAGAATCCCAACTATTATCGAAAGTACAGTCGGCCGGTGGCCGCCGCGCTGAAGCCGGCGGGCGTCGGACCCAACTGGGGAACGCTGAACAGGATCATGGCGGCCTTCAAGATGACCAAGGCGCACCGCGATGAGCTTCTCGTCCTGATGCGTAAGGCCGATGCAGGCAGTCAATAGCTATTTGTGAATGCTTTCGACAGCTCCGGATGGCATGGTCAATCCTTGCCGTCCGGAGTTTTCCGGCTCCGTCCCCGATAGCTCGTTGTGGCGCATAGTGGCGCATTGTGCGGCAGAAGCCCGCAGTAGTTCGCGCACGTCCGCACTAGGGTTCCTCGATTCGTTTATGGTCCGGCAGCAGGCATTTTGCCGGCCAAAACGGAACGAGGAGAATTCCATGCCGCTTACTGCGGACGGCAAGAGGCGGAAGTCCGAGCGGTGCTTCTCGAACCCTTCCTGCGTGTGGGTCGCGCTGGTCACCGATAAGGTCGAGTTGTCGGACAGCGCCGACGGAGGCCGGGTCCTCCGGTTCGAATCCCGCGAATGGGGTGCGTTTATCGCCGGCGTCAAGAACGGCGAATTCGATTGGCCGCGGTGATCGGTGACCGGTGATCGGTGACCGCCGGCCGGGTCAGTTGCGTCGGCGGCTGCGCCCGGCCAGATAGCCGCCGACCGCCGTGCCGATCACCGCTCCGTAGACCAGCGCCTGCCGCGCTCCCGCGGGAAGTCGCCGATCGATCTCCGTCGCATGGTGTTTCGGCGGCACGACGGTGGCTGGCCCGGACTCCATCGCCCGGTGGTACTCCTCGTTGAGGATCTCGACGAACTTCTTGTCGCGCTCTCCGATCGCCGGCCAGCTCTCGCCGTCCTGTCTCCAGTGATCGCGTCCGACCTGACCGGCGAAGAAGCCCCGGGCGTTGGTCCGGAGCATTTCCTCGTCCATGTGGCCGATCCGAAACAGCATCAGCCAGTAGGTAAGAACGAGATTGCTGAAGCCGATGAGCGCAGGGTCGTAATCGACCTGCGGTACGAAGCCCCAGCTGTTCAGGAACTTCATGTTGTCCAGCGTCAGCCGGACCAGATCGAAGTGCCGTTGCCGGACGGTCTGCTCCTCGGTCATCCGGTGTTGCCGCTGCTGGATCACCAGGGAGACCGCGACCCCCAGCAGGGCCAGCCCGCTCAGCACGGCCGACGTCGCCCCATAGGCCTGGCCGGCGTCGCCCAACTGGTTCCACGGCAGCGGAAGCTGAACGGCGAGAAGCATGAGAACGGGCGAAGCGGTGATCAGCAACAGGCAGGTAATCACCAATATCGCCGGCAGCAGTCCACGTAGACGTCGCATGCGTACCTTCCGACGAGGGAACGCCCCCGCCCAGAATTGCTGATTGTTCGCGTGATCGGCAGCGATGGACTCTTGATTGCGGGCTCCGTGGCAAATTTGGCCGTCGCCGGCGGCCGTTGCGGAACGTCAGTCGACCGGCCCGGCGGTCGCCAACGGCCGTGAGGCCGCAGCGAGCTTCGCTGCTCTCAGTGGACTCGTCCTATCCCCGTACTCATAAAAGCGACGCTGCCGGCGGCTGGACCGGATGCCGGAGATCGCGATTCTTGGGGTTGAAACGGCTCCGCACGGATCTCGCGGGGTGCCGTGCCGCGAGGTCCGTGCGGAGGTCTTGGGCCGCGCGGCGCTCGGAGGCGTCCGGGGCAGGCTGATCGTAATGGGAATGCCCGATCTCCGCACGCTGATCACCGGCGTCGGATTTCGGACCCATCCGGCCTTTCCGCGGCTTCGAATCCGGCGTGGACCGTGCCGTGCTGGTCAGGTCTTGAGCGGGGCGCGTAGGGTTCGGACGCTGAGGTTTGTCTTGAGATGAAGGTGGGGCAGGGCGGTTGACCACGGGCGTGCTCGCGGAGCTGGCCGATGCCCGCGCCCTGGCTGCGGCGGCCCAGCGCGGTGATCTTGTGGAGCGGCTCGACCAGGCGCTCGGGCGGCTTCGTGCCGACGATGCGACGGTGGCCGTGGTCGGTGAGTTCAAGCAGGGCAAGAGTACGCTCGTGAATGCCCTGTTGCGCACCGACATCTGCCCGGTCGACTCGGACATCGTGACCGCGGTGCCGACCATTCTTCGCTACGGCCGGCCGGCCGCGGCGTTTCTGCAGGTGCCGCAGGACGACGGGGCGCTCGCTTCGGTGCCGGTCGGCTTCGACGAGTTGCCGCGGCACATCGCCGAGGGGGACAAAGCGGGCGTGCGGGCGGTGGAGGTGCGGCTCGATCGGCGGCTGCTCGGCGCCGGGCTGTCGATCATCGACACGCCGGGGGTGGGCGGGCTCGACTCGGCGCAGGGCAACCTCACGCTGGGTGCGCTCGCCCTGGCCGGCGCGGCGCTGTTCGTGACCGACTCGGCGCAGGAGCTGACCGCCCCCGAGGTGGAGTTTCTCCGGCGTGCGATGGAGCGGTGCCCGCGTGCGTTCTGCGTGCTGACCAAGACCGACCTCTACGGGGAGTGGCGGCGGATCGCCGAGATCAACCAGGGGCACTTCGAGCGGGCCGGGCTGGACGTGCCGATCGTGGCGGTCTCCTCGTTCCTGCGGATGCGGGCGCAGGCCCGCGACGACACCGCCCTCAACGACGAGTCCGGCTTCCCGAGGCTGGTCGATCTGCTGCGCCGCGACGTGCTCGGCGCGGCCGCGGAGAACAAGCTGGCCGCCGCGCGTGCCGAGATCCGGTTCGTGGCGGCGCAGCTGCGCGAGCGGGTCGAGGCCGAGCACGTGGTGGCCGCCCAGCCGGAGGCCGCGCCCGAGGTGGTGCGGCGGTTCGCCGAGAAGTCGCGGCGCAGTGCCTGGCTGGCCGGCGGCTCGTGGCAGACCGTGCTCGGCGACGGCATCCAGGACTTGAGCGCCGACGTCGAGCACGACCTGCGCGAACGACTGCGGCTGATGGTCCGCCGCGGCGAGGACCTGCTCGACGAGTCGGACCCGCGGGAGACGTGGCGCGACTTCCAGGCCTGGGCGACGCGCGAGGCAGCGGCCGCGGCGGTGGACAACCTGATGGTGCTGGTCACCCGCACCGAGCAGCTCGCGCACGACGTGGCCGAGCGGTTCGGCATCGAGTACGACAGCCTCGACGTCGACCTGCCCGCCCCGGAGTTGGCCCTGCGCAAGGTGAACGAGCTCGACGTGAGCTTCCAGAAGTCCGGCATGCAGCAGTTCCTCGGCGCGTTCACCGCGGCCCGGGTCACCTACGGCGGCATCTACATGCTCGGCGCCGTCGGCACGTTCTTCAGCCTCGCGTTCGCGGCGCCGCTCGGCCTGCTCGCCGGCATGACCCTCGGCCGCCGGATGATCAAGAGCGAGCGGGAGCGGCAGGTGCTGCAGCGTCGGCTTCAGGCCAAACAGGAGCTCCGGAGGTACGTCGACGACGTCGGCTTCCACGTCGGCCGCGACTGCCGTGAGGCTGTCCGGCGCACCCAGCGGTTCCTGCGTGACGAGTTCTCCGCCCGCGCGCAGGCCGCCGAGCGGTCGGCCGCCGCGGCCGCCCAGGCCGTCCGGGAGATCGCCGAGCTGCCGCCCGAGCAGCGCCGGGAGCGGGCCGACGCGCTCGCCGAGCAGAAGCGCCGGCTGGACAGGCTGGCCGCATGAGCCTCCTCGACCAGGTCCGCATCCTGCTCGACCGGGCCATCGCGGAAACCCGCGACCAGCGCCTGATCGACGCCCGCCGGCGGATCGACGAGCCGCTGCGGGTGGCCATCGCCGGCAAGGTGAAGGCCGGCAAGTCCACCCTGCTCAACGCCCTGGTCGGCGAGGAGCTGGCGCCGACCGACGCGGGCGAGTGCACCCGGATAGTCACCTGGTACGCCGACGGCCGCACCTACGCCGTCACCGCGTTCCTCAACGACGGCACCGCCGAACCGCGGCCGTTCACCCGCCGCGACGGCGCCGTGCAGATATCCCTGGGCCGCCCGGCCGAGGAGGTCGACCACCTCGAGGTCCGGGTCCCGAGCGCCCGGCTGCGGCAGCACACCCTGATCGACACGCCCGGCATCGCGTCGCTCTCCACCGACGTGTCGCTGCGGACCATGGCGTTCCTGGAGGCCGAGGGGGAGCGGGCCGCGAAGACCGACGCCGTCATCTACCTGCTGCGGCACATGCACGGCAGCGACGTCCGGTTCCTCGAGTCGTTCCACGGCGACGGCCTGTCCAGCGGCACCCCGGTCAACGCGGTCGGCGTGCTGTCCCGCGCCGACGAGATCGGCGGCTGCCGCCTCGACGCGATGGAGTCGGCCGGCCGGGTGGCGGCCCGCTACGCCTCCGACGAGCGGCTGCGCCGGCTCTGCCCGGTGGTGGTGCCGGTGGCCGGCCTGCTCGGCGCGGCCGGCGCGACGCTGCGCGAGGACGAATACCGCATCCTCGCCGCCATCGCCGCCGAACCGATGGCGCAGGTCGTCGAGCTGCTGCTGACCGCCGACCGGTTCGCCGCGTCCGGGCCGCAGCGGGCGCGGGTGCTCGAACGGCTCGGCCTTTTCGGCGTCCGGCTCGCCATCCGGCTGATCCGCGAGAAGTCGGTCGCCGACTCGGCCGCGCTGGCCCGGGCGCTGACCGACCACAGCGGCATCGACCGGCTGCGCGAGGTGTTCGCCGCCCAGTTCGTCGGCCGCAGCGAGGTCCTCAAGGCCCGCTCCGCCCTGGCCGTCCTCGACGAGTGCACCCCGTCCGGCTCGGTCATCGCCGGCGAGGCCGAGCGGATCCGGGCCAGCGCCCACGAGTTCGTCGAGCTACGCCTGCTGCACCAGCTGCGCTCGGGCCGGTTGCCCGGCACCGACGAGCAGCTCGCCGAGATGGACCTGCTGCTCGGCGGGGCCGGCGGCGCCGCGCACAGCCGGCTCGGCCTGCCCGCCGACGCCGCGCCCGGCCGGATCGCCGCCGCCGCGCAGGAAGCCCTGATCCGCTGGCAGAACACCGCCGAGCACCCGTTCTCCCCGCGCGAGCTGAAGACCGCCGCCCGGGCCGCGGCCCGCAGCTGCGAGGGCCTGCTCGTTCAGTACCAGCAGGGATGACCCTCGTACGCACCGGGCTTGGTCAGCACCTTCTCGCCGGACCCGTCCGGCCGCTGGATAACGACCGTCGGATGGTCGTAGTCGCCGCGCACGAACGCGAACCACTTCCCATCCGGTGACCAGGTCGGATCCATCTCCCGCGCCGGGTTCGACGTCACCCGGTGCGGATTCGACCCGTCGATGCCGACCAGCCAGATGTCCGAGTTGTCCTGGTCGACCTCCAGGGTGAACAGCACCTGGCTGCCGTCGGGGGAGTAGACCGGATCGTTGACCTGGCCGGTCTCCGGCTTGGTGATCTGCCGGCCCGGCTCCTTCGGGTTCGCCACCGTCAGCTCGTAGACCTGCCGCACCCCGTCCCTGTTCAGCCAATACAGGATGGAGTTGCCGTCGGGCGACCACATCGCGTCGTCCTTCTGCGTCTTCGTCTTGGTGAGCTGCTTCAGCTCGCCGGTCTCCAGGTTGAGCACGGCGATCTGCTTGGTCCCGTCGAACTTCTTCATGAACGCGATCTTCTTGTCGTCGGCCGACCAGGCCACCCGGCCACCGGCGTCGTCGGCCACCTCGTGCCGGTCGCTGCCGTCCGCGTTCATGACGTCGATCGAGGTGTGCTCCCCGTTGTTGTGCGTCATCGCGATCTGCTGCCGCGAGTGCGACCACTTCGGCAGCACGTCGCCCGCCTTGGTGCCGGGGAAGATCGTGCGGGTGTCGCTGCCCGGCGTGAACGAGTAGACCTTCGACTCCTTCTTGCCGCCGGCGATCGGGGTGTCGACCCGGATCAGCATGGTGTCGGTCGGCGGGGCGAGCGGATCCACCGGGGCGGCCTGCGATGCGGCGGCCGACGCGGTGGTCGCGGTCGGGGTCGCGGCGGCGTTCTTGTCCTTGTTGCTCTTGTTCAGCAGGACCAGGCCGGCCGCCGTGCCGCCGGCGATCACCGCCACCACCAGGGCGGCGACCATCAAGATCTTGGAGAGGTTGCGCTTGGGCGGTCCGGGCAGGGGAGGCGGCGGCCACGGCCGAGGATCTTGCGGTACGCCGGGGGGAGCACCCCCGCCGGCCAGGGCCGTTCCCGCGCCGGTTCTTGGGGCCATGCCGATCGGTGGGGTGGTGCCCAGGGCGGTGGGGGCCGCGGCGCCCGGGATCGACGCCGAGCCGCGGGAGTAGGCGAGCGGGCCGTGGCTCGGGGCGGCCTGGCCGGGCACGCCGTTCGCCGGTGGGGTGCTGGTGGGTGCGCTGCTTACGGGCGTGCTGCTCACGGGCGCGTTGCCGTAGGTCGGGGTGGGGGTGCCGTAAGGCGGGCTGCCGGCTCCCGGGTTGGTGCTTGTCGGCGTGCCGGTCGCGCTGCTGCCGTTGGCCGGTGCCGCGCCGGTTGCGGCGACCGCCGCACCGCCCCACTGCGGCGATGAGATCGGCGAATATCCGCCGGTCGGCGCCGACTCGGCCGGGCGCGGTGGCGGCGCGGCCGCGGCGAACGGCGACCCGCCGCCGACCACCACGGCGGTCGCGACCGCGGCGCCCATCGCGATGCTGTGCTCCGGGTGCGGGTCGGCCACCACCGGCCGCTGGAACTCGGTGGAGAGCAGCTGCGAGACGAGCGGGATCCGGGACGACCCGCCGGCCAGCAGGAACGCGCTGAGCTGCGCCGGCGCGACCCCCGCGCCGCGCAGGGCCCGCTGCGTCGCGGTGATCGTGTCGGCCAGCGACGGCGCGATCATCGACTCCAGCTCGGAACGGTTGAGCCGGATCCGGGTGTGCAGCCCGGGCAGTGCCACCGGGATCATCGTCTCGGTGTCGAAGGACAGCGACTCCTTGGCCTCCACGCAGTCGCGCCGCAGCCGGGCCAGCGCCGCCACCGCCTCGGGGTCGCCCGGGTCGAGGTCGGCCTTGTCGCCGAGCACGGTGAGGACGTGCCCGAAGACCGCCTCGTCGAAGTCGATGCCGCCCAGCTGCTCGACCCCCTCCGGCTCGCCGAGCAGCACGAACCCGTCCCCGTCGCGGCGCAGCACGGCCACGTCGAAGGTGCCGCCGCCGAGGTCGTAGACGGCCACCGTCTCGCCGTCCGCGATCCGCCGGGCGGTGGCGTGCTGCAGGGCCGCCGCCTCCGGCTCGCTGCGCGTCTGCACCGGGCCGGCGTCGGCCAGCTTGATCGCCTGGTCGAGCTGCTCGCGCTTGTAGGGCCCCCAGTTGGCCGGGTGGGTCACGGTGATCGCGGCAGGCGGGCCGTCCTGCAGGCCGGCGACCGTGTCGAGGACGTGCCGCAGCAGCTTCGCGGTGAGCGCGTGCGCCGAGAACGGGGTGCCGCCGACCAGGATCGGCACCGGGTCGCCCATCCGGCGCTTGAACTCGCGGGCGAGCCGGGCCGGTTCGGCCTGGCCGCGGCGTTCGGCGGCCTCGCCGATGAGCAGCCCGCCGTCCGGTTTGACGAAGACCAGCGACGGGATCTCGGCCCGCCGCCCGCCGAGGCGCACGACCTCGACCCGGCCGTCCACCCGCACCGCGGCCGCGGTCTGGGTGGTGCCGAGGTCGATCCCCAACCCGTACTGCATCGTTCGTGCCCCCTGTTTCGTCCGCTAGGACGTGACCTTGCACTTTGGTGCGACCGACCGCCACTGCGCGCAGTACGCCTCGGCGGCCGCCGGCGAACCGAAACCATCCTGCAGCAGGACCCAGTAGCCGTCCGGATCGTCGGCCAGCGTGTCGGAGGCGAGGCTGTCGACGAGCCGCACCGGCATGTTGTCGGCCTGCAGTTTCTTGAGGGCGGCATCCGCGGCCGCCTTGCCGCCGTCGGCACCGCGGTGCGGGAAGACGTCGACCAGCGCGTACGGCTTACCGACGGTCACCTGCGCGGGCGCGCCGGCCGCGGTCGCCGCTGGTTTCTTCTTGAACGGCAGGAAGTTGTGGTCGCCGGTGAGCAGGATCGCCGCGCTGGCCCCGATGGCCAGCACGGTGGCCGTCACGAAGAGCACGGTGGTCGGGACGCGTGGCTTGCGGGTGCCGGTGGCCACCTCGGTCAGGAAGGGCGGGCGTTCCGCGTCGTACGCGTCGGAGACCTTGACCACGACGGCGAAGGACCGCGGTTGCCCGGTGAACGGCCGGCCGGGTTTCGCGTGCACCGCGACGACCGCCGCCCGGCCCGGCTCGAGCAGCACCGCACCGGGATCGGTGGTGACCGACCCGGACGGCGGGTCGAGCTCGGCGGTGATCCGCAGCGGCGCCTGCACCCGGGTGTCGTTGGCCAGCCGCAATTCGTACTCGTGGTGCGGGCCGTCCCGGCTGACCAGCTTGCCGGTGACCGGGACCGGGAGCGCCACCTTGAACAGGGCGGTGGCGAAGCCGGCCGGCTCCCCGGTCGACGACTCCTCGGCGTGCACGGTGAACGGCACCAGCGAGGAGCTCGGCGGCTGCTCGGGCGGGGTCTGCAGCACCACCGAGATCTCGGCGGTCTCGCCCGGCCCGAGGTGCACGCCGGCCGGGTCGATCGTCGCCCAGCCGGCGGCCCGGCCGCGGGCGAGATAGATGCGCAGGTCGAGCGGCTGCGCATACGGATTGCGCAGCTGCACGGGCACCCGGGTCGGCACGCCGGGGGCGAGCGACACGGGCTCGTCCGGCAGGGTCAGTTCCACATCCACGATGGTCGCATCAAACCGATCCGTGAAGATCGGTCACGTCGGCAAGCTGACCACCCGGTATCTGGCTTGTGCCGACGGCCCCGGGCTGCTGCTGGGTACCGAGACCGCTGCTGCCCGGACCGTGCAGCAGCGGGTTGTCGTGCGCGTCCATCGCGTTCGACCCCGAGTGGTATTCCAGCGCGTCGCTGAACCCGTCCGCGTCGGAGTCGGCCAGCTGGGCGTTGAAGCCGAGCACCTGCTCCAGGCTGTCGTCCAGGCCGTCGCGGTCGGTGTCGGTCTGCTGCAGCGGGGTCAGCGCGCCGTCCATGTGCCCGTCGGCGTCGGAGTCGGGCGAGCGCGGGTCGAGCCCCTGGGCCAGCTCGAACGCGTCGTTGAGCCCGTCGCCGTCGGTGTCCGCCTTCCGCCCGTCGGTGCCGTAGGTGACCATCTCCTGCGCGTCGGTCAGGTTGTCGCCGTCGGTGTCGGCGCGCAGCGGGTCGAGGCCGTAGCGGCGCTCGAGCAGGTCGCTGAGGCCGTCCTGGTCGGTGTCGGCGCCGCCGAGCGCGACCGGCTCCGCCGTGATCTCCGGCAGGGTGGACTGCGGCACCAGCGAGGACAGCGGCTGCATCACCGGGTTGGTGATCGGGGTGGCGGTGCCGTCGGAGATGCCGGGGATGACCGCCGCGAACTCGAAGCGGTTGCCGGCGTTGGACTCGCGGACGCCGACCCGCGGGTTGGCCGCCTCGACGACCTTGCCGTTGCCGAGGCTGATCGCGACGTGCGCGCCGGGAGTGCGGCCGTCGCCGGGCCGCGGCTCGCGATCGAACGAGAAGAGCAGCGCGCCGGGAATGTCTTTCGCCTTGTCGACGTCGACGAGCTGGCCCTTTTCCTTGAAGTGCAGGTATTGAGCGGTGGCACCGTCCGGAATCTTCGACCCCGCCTGGAACGCCGCCCATTGGGTGAATTCAGAACAGTCGAAAACCGAAGGATTCGGATCGGAGAGCTTCACTTCCGCACCGAACACATAGCGGTCACCGATTTGCGCCTTGGCGACCTTGAGGAACGTGTCGAGAGCGGCGTTGTCGGCGCCGGCCGCGACCGTCGGCTGGGCCACCGCGGCCAGCGGGCTGCCGGCCACCTCGTGCAGCGCGACGCCCGGATCGTCGTCGCCGGCCGAGGCGCCCTTGTGGTCGCCGTAGCCGCGGGTGCCCGTCCACATACCGCGGCCGGGGCCGTCGCCGTACGCGATCGCGGCGGCCTGGGCGTCCTCTTTGAAGCGGACATAACGCGAGCTGAGGCCGCCGTGCGTCGTCGTCCAGGGGGAAACGTCGTTGCCACTGTGCGAGATCTCGAAGGCGGCCTTCGCGTTGTCGATCGGGTCGTACAGGTTGTACTTCGTCAGGAAGCTCGGGTGGGCCTTGCCGTTGATCTGCCACAGCCCGCGGGAGTCCTCACCGTGCGGGTTGTGCGCCTTGCTGTTGCCCCCGGACTCGGCCAGCGCGACCGCGGTCATCGTCGCCGACTCGTCCGGTGAGAAGCCGGCCCGGCGGGCGAAACCGTAGATCTGTTCGGCGGAGTACCTCGGCATGCTCCCGAGGGTAGACACGGTAATCCACTCTGTATACGGGTCGACCCGCTTGCACTAAAGGGCAGCGAAAGGGGCAACTGAGTTGGATCAACGACAGAGCCGAAAGAGCTATTGTTCTGATCGACTCGCACGCGACATCATGACTGGGCGGTCGCCCGCACAAAGGGCGCTGACCAGGGGGAACGCATGATGTCGCAACGGCCGCCGACTGTCTGGATCGATGACAGTCATGCCATCGTCCGGCGCGGTATGGCGGCCTGCCTGCAGCAGGCCGACTTCGTCGTGCGCGGCGAGAGCGCGGTGATGTCTCCCGAGCCGGTCGTCGCCGATCTCGACGTCCTGGTGTTCGAATATGGAGCGTCCGCCCTGCGCCGGGCCGTCCGGCTGGCCGAGGGGAGGGGCACCCGGCTGGTCGCCACCGTCCGCGAGGTCACCGAGCAGAGCGTCCGCGAGATGGTCGACGCCGGGGTCAGCGCGATCCTGCCGCACCGCACCCTCACCGCCGACACCCTGATCACCAGCCTGCGGTCGGTCGTGGCCGGCAACGTCGCGCTGCCCGGCGACATGCTCGCCCGGCTGCTGCTGCACGTCACCCAGACCTCGCACCTCGGCCCGGGCGGGCTCAACACCCGGGAGCGCTCGGTGCTGCGGCTGCTGGCCGATGGCATGGACACCCGCGGCATCGCCGAGGACCTGTGCTTCTCCGAGCGCACCGTGAAGAACGTCGTGCACGACGTCCTGACCAAGCTCAACTGCCGCACCCGGGCCCAGGCCGTCGCGGTCGCCACCCGGGAAGGCGTGATCTAGCCGGTCATGCCGCATCCGGTGGAAGCTTGGACCCTGCTGGCCGACGCGCTGCTGCAGCGGGAGGCGCTGATCTGCCGCCTCGGTGAGGGGCGGCCGCCGCGCGACTTCGCCGGCCTGTTCGTGGCCGACGACGAGGTCGAGCGGCTGCTCGCGAGCCTGCCCGGGCTGGACGGCCCGGGCCCGGAGCGGGTGGCGGCGGTGCGCGCCGGTGCGGCCGCGCCGGTGGTCAAGGCCCGCGCCGACCTGGCCGCCGCGACCGACGGCCGGTTCGCCGCGCTGGTCCGCTCGGCCGGTCTCGACGCGGGCGAGGCCGAGGTGCTCGCCCTGCTGGTGGCGGTGGAGATCTCGCCGGCCCGGCAGCGCCTGGTGGCGTACATCCAGGACTCGGTGCAGCTGCCCCGGCTGACGCTGGCCAGCCTCGGGCGAATCTTCTTCGAGGACGAGCACCCGTCGGCGCGGTCGCTGTCGCCCGGCGGTGCCCTGATCCGCACCGGGCTGGCCCGGCTCACCGGCGAGGGGCCGTGGGCGACGCTCGTGGCCGAGCCCGCCGCCCGCCTGATCTGGCATCTGGCCGGTGACGGGGCGGCCGACCCGAAGCTGCCGGCCGGCGCCACGATCCGCCGTGCGCCGACTTCGGTCGCGTCCGGGCGTCCCGCCCCGTCGGTGCCGGCTGCCCCAAAGGGCAGAGCTGGGCTGCTGCTCGTGCACGGGGGCGACCGGGAGAGCCGGCTGCACGCGGTCGGCGACCTCGGCCTGCTGATCACCACGCCGCCGGCGGCCGAGGCCGAGTGGCAGGCGGTGATCCGGGAGGCGACCATCGGCGGGCTGACCGTCGTGCTCGACCTGGCCGAGCCGCTGCCGGCGTCCGGGCGCGACGCGATCGTGAAGGCCGGCCACCTCGGCTGGGTGCTCTCCTCGGCCGGGGAGCAGCCCCTCGAAGCCATCCCCGACCTGCCCTGGCGGGAGATGCACGTGCACGACGGTGTGGCCGGCGACGAGGAGTGGCAGGAGCTGCTCGGCCGGGCGCCCGACCCGGCGTACCGGCTGAGTCGTGAGCAGCTGCGCCTGGTCGCCGCCGCCGCGTCGGCCGACGGTGGCCAGGTCGCGCCGGCCGTGCGCCGGCTGGCCGGCGGCCACCTGGACGGCGTCGCCGTCCGCATCCGCCCGCGCCGCGAGTGGGACGACCTGATCCTGCCGCCGGAGGAGGCGAGCCAGCTGCGCGAGCTGGCCGGCCGGCACCGGGGCCGGGACACCGTCTACGGCCAGTGGCAGTTCAGTCCGCTGCCGTCCACCGGCGTGGTCGCGTTGTTCGCCGGGCCGTCCGGCACCGGCAAGACCCTCGCCGCCGAGGTGGTCGCGGGCGAGCTCGGCCTCGACCTCTACAAGGTCGACCTGTCCTCGGTGGTCAGCAAGTACATCGGCGAGACCGAGAAGAACCTGGAACGGATCTTCGGCGCGGCCGCGGCCGGTGACCTGGTGCTGTTCTTCGACGAGGCGGACGCGCTGTTCGGCAAGCGCTCCGAGGTCAGCGACGCCCACGACCGGTATGCGAACATCGAGGTCGCCTACCTTCTGCAGCGCCTGGAGACCTACGACGGCCTGGTCGTGCTCGCCACCAACCTGCAGCGCAACATCGATCCGGCGTTCCTGCGCCGCATCTCGGTGGCGATCGACTTCGTCCCGCCCGAGGAACCGGAGCGCCGGCAGATCTGGTCCCGCGCGTTCCCGTCGACCGCGCCGGTGTCCGACCTGGACCTCGACTTCCTGGCCCGCCAGTTCAAGATCACCGGCGGCGTGATCAGCAACGCCGCGCTCGGCGCCGCGTTCCTGGCCGCCGCCGAGGACAGCCCGATCACCATGCGGCACGCGGTCCTGTCGGTGAAACGGGAGTTCCAGAAGATGGGCCGGCTGCGCACCGAGAAAGAGTTCGACCGCTACTTCGACCTAGTGAGTAGGAACGCCGATGCTGCACCTGCTGGATGAGACCCTCGAGGCGTTCCTGCGCGACGTGGTGCCGCTGCCGGCCCGCGACGTCGACGTGGCGTTCGAGGCTCCGGACGGCGAGTGGTCGGCCGCCCTGTCGTCCCGCCCCACGGTCGACCTCTACCTCTGGGACGTGCGCCCCAACCTGGCCGAACGCGACTTCGGCGAGGTCATCGTCGAGGAGGCGGACGGCCGCCGCTTCCGCCGCGACCCGCTGCCCCGGGTCGACTGCCGCTACCTGATCACGGCCTGGACCAGCGAGGTCCGCGACGAGCACTCGCTGCTCGGCGACGTGCTGTCCGCGCTGCTGCTGCACCCGGTGATCGACACCGAGCACCTGCGCGGGGCGTTCGCCACCGTCCGCCCACTGCCCGCCCTGCGGCTGCGCAGCGGCGACGGCACCGAAAACTCCGACTTCTGGTCGGCCCTGGGCGGCCAGCTGAAACCGGGCCTCGACCTGGTCGTCACGGTCACCGTCGACGCGGCCCTGCGCGCCGTCGCCGGCCCGCCCACCGAGGCGATCACCGTCCGCGCCACCGGCCGCTAGCCTGTGGTGAAGGGCGACAAACGAACATTCGCGGGAGCCCGTCGAGGGCTTGCGCCGAGACCTTCGGTCGTGCGTCGCGCGCACGCCACCGGCCTCCCCGCTGTGGCCACAGCTGCCCCTGGCGCACCGGGGGAACGCCGCGAGGCCCGCTTTCGACCACTTTCTTTCGGCTGATGAGTGTGCGGCAGAGGCAAGGACCCGGCGAGCCTTCCCACCGTCGGCGCCGTGACTTGGCCCCCTACTAGGCCGTGATCAGTCTGGGCCGGCCGGCCTATGTGAGAAGGGCCTCCAAGTCCTCGATCGTTACCTGACCTGCAGCCCGAGGCGGAAGCACAAGCTTGTACCCGACCTGCCGCACCGTGCCGATCATCGACTCGTATTCGCTGCCGAGTTTCGCGCGTAGCCGCCGTACGTGAACGTCGACGGTGCGGTGACCGCCGAAGTAGTCGTAGCCCCACACCTCACGCAGCAGCTGATCCCGGGTAAACACTCGCCCTGGATGTTGCGCGAGGAACTTCAACAGCACGAACTCTTTGTATGTGAGATCGAGCGGACGGCCCTTGAGTTTCGCGGCGTACGTCTCCGGGTCGATGGAAAGCTCGCCAGTGTTGATCATCGCGCCGGAGGCGCTGCCCGCTACGGCAGCGAGCCGGGTGACCGCCAGCCGAAGCCGTACTTCGACCTCGGCAGGGCCAGCGGTTGCCAGTATGACGTCGTCGAGTCCCCAGTCGTCGGCGACCGCGACCAAGCCAGCCTCCTCCACCACTGCGAGCAGCGGCACCCGCAGGCCGGTGTTCCGCAGCATCCGGCAGGTGGATCGAGCCTCGGCCAGCATGCGCCGAGCGTCCACCAGAACGACATCAGGATCAGGACCCGATACCAAGGAGGTCACGTCGTGACTGGCGACGCGCAGAGGATGCGGCAGCAGGTCGAGTGCGGGTAGCACTCGGCGTGACAGCTCGCTCTGGGGCCGGCCCGTCAGTACCAGAATCTCCACGTGCTCCCACCTTTCGGCCGGCTGGAGCGAGTCCAGCTGGAACGCAGCGTCCAGCACTAATGTTTCGCCTTCCGCAGTCGCATGTTTCTCCCCGCAGCCGCGGCCGGGATGCACAAACTTCTGGTCGGGGTCTCATCAGCTCGGACGAGGAGGTCACGGTGAAGTAGCCGCGGCCGAAGAACGAGCTGATGGCACACCTGCGGGACGCAGCCACAGCCGATGAGATCATCGACGTGCTCAGCGAGCTAGGCCCGGCTCGACCCGGCGGACGGAGACAGGTTGCTGGCGTTGGGGTGTCAGCTGGTCTGGGCAACGACCTGGATGGCCGACGCCAACGATCTCATCTCGCCCCGGCTCGGTCTCCCGAAGCTTCCCGTCGTCGAATTTCCTGATAACGACGAGCCCGAGCATAGGCTGCACTGGAAGACGGCGTTTCTGACCCGATGGGCAGCCGGGCACACATTTGTCTGGCTCGACGACGAAATCACCGACGCCGATCGGCAATGGGTTCAAGCCCACCATCCAGGACGGGCACTCCTACACCGAATCGATCCGCTCGCCGGCCTCACCGACACCGACCTCGCTCTGATTCGTCAATGGCTGGCAGCGCGATAGCACTCCATGATCGGGTTAACTGTCATGCCGCTGATAGAGCTTGCCATGTGGCGGCCTGCCGCCTCCCGGTCGCTCAGCGGCCCCGTCGATCAGCCGGTCGGGGCCGGCTTCTTGCGGCGGATCACCTTCGGCATCGCGATCGGCTCGATGTCGACCGGGGCGGTCTTGATGCCGCTCAGGCCGTGCACCTCGTCCCAGCCCTTGATGGCGGCGAGGCACGCGGCGTCGTCGCCGTTCCAGTCGGCGAAGATGCCCTTCACCCCGGTGTAGTCCAGGCGCAGGCTGATCTGCGCGCCCGGCGGGGCCTGCTGCCGCACGTAGGTGGCGATGTCGCTCAGGGTGTTGGCGCACTGCTTGCACGGCGACCAGCGGCCGTCGAGCTTGGCGTTGATCTTGACGACCTTGCCGACCGCCTGCTCGGTGACCCACTTGTAGAAGTTGTACTCGGCGTGGCTGTGGTTGGTGCCGGAGACCCGGTGGGTCTTGTTGTAGGTGGCGGTCCGCACCGTGTTCGGGTCGTCGCCGCCGGGTTTCCAGATCTTGCCGAGCGGCACCCGCTCCGGGCCCATGCTGGCCGCGGCGCCCTCCTCCTCGGGGAAGGCGTGCTTGGACAGGTCGGGCGTGTCGCTGAAGCTGACCGAGGCGTTCACGATGACGTCCGACTGCTCGGCGCGCGCGTCGGTGATCGTGGCGGCGGCCCGTTTCGCGCTGGCCGACACGTACATCTTGTATTTGCCGGACCCGCCCTCCTGGACGATCTCCAGGGTTTTCAGGCCCTTCGGGGTCAGCGTGGTGAGGATCTCGGCGCCCGCCGCCTTCAGCTGATCGACGTCGCCGATCTGCTCGTGCTTGGCGATGAGCATCGTCTTCGCCTCCTCCTTGACGGCGATGCTCTCCTCGGTGTCTTCGTCGTCGCCGGTCTCCTCGGGGCCACCGCCGCCCAGGCCGAGCGCGGACAGCGCCGACTTGGCGAGCGACACCGCCTTGGCCATCAGCCAGTCGATCGCCTTGTCGACCAGCTCGCGCAGCTGGCCGATCAGCTTGACCAGCTCCTCCGGCACGTTGCCGAGCCCGACCTGGTTGGCGAGGAAGCCGATCGCCACCGGCACCGCCGCGGCCAGGCCCTTCTCCACCTTCTGCGCGCCGGCCGAGACGTTGCCGGCGGCCACCGCGGCGAGCGTGGTCACGTAGTCGTTGATGATCATCAGGATCTCGCGGACGTACTCGATGACCGACTGGACCGCCTTGAAGAACGCGATGCCGCTGTTGACCACGGCCATGATGCCGGTCGGGTCGAGCATGGACAGCAGCTTCATGGTGGCCTTCTCGACGATCTCGCCGACGATCCAGTCCTTCACCATTCCGAGCAGCGTGTCCCACAGGTTGCCGAGCTGGCTCTCGACGTGTTTCCAGATCGCCGCGACGCCGTTCTCCTGCACGTCCTTGACGAAGTCGAACGCGCCCTCGGCGATCGCCAGGCCCTTACGGATCTTGTCGACCGTCTCGGCCCCGATGTGGTCGCCCAGCTTCTTCCACAGTTTCTCGGTGGTGATGTCGAGGACCTGCAGCACCATCGTGAGGATCGAGCCGAACGACAGGTCGGGCGGCTTCTGGATGCCGATCGCCCCGAGCCCGCGGAACAGCCAGTCGGCCAGACCGTTCAGCAGATAGCCCACCGCCCGGTCGACGAACCCGAGGAAGCCCTGCTTGAGGGCCTCCAGCATGTTCATCAGGAAGGCGACCGGGTCGCGCTTGATGTCCTCGATGGCGGCCATCGCGTTCGAGATGATGCTGTCCAGCAGGCCGGGCGGGAAGTTCATCAGCCGCAGGATCAGCGTGATGACGACCTTGAGGACCTCGCCGGCGAACTCGACGATCCGGCCGAGCGGCTCACCGAACTTGTCGAGGATCTTGACGAACGCACCGATCGGGTTGACCAGGTCTTCCAGGGTGAGGACGTCCCAGATGCCCTTGAACGTGCCGATGATCAGCTCGCTGGAGATGCCCAGGCGCGTCATCGCGCCCTCGATCTGCGCGGCCGCGTCGGCGATCACCCCCGCCTCGGCCAGCTTCTTGTACGTCGCCTCGCCGCCCGGCAGCAGCGCGATGAACCCGCCGATCAGGTTTTCCGCGTTGCGCGCCACCGGCTTGCCGGTCACCGGGTCCTCGCCGAGCATGACCGTCATCAGGCGGTACCCGCGCAGCTTGGCGGCCTCCTGGCTGAGCCACTCCAGCAGCGCTTCCTTGATCAGCCGCAGGACCTCGGTGGCGACGTCCTTGGCGAACGTGCCGATCCGGGCGATCAGCCCCTTGGCCTGGTCGGCCAGCTTGGACAGGTTGTCGCCGAGGTTCGCGATGTTCTCCGGCTGGATGGCGTCCCAGCCGGCCTTGAACAGCGCGCTCAACTCGCCGAGGATGCCGAGGAACTGCGCGATCCGGCCGTCCAGCCAGTCGGCGGTCTTCTGCAGGGTGCCGCGCTCGCGCATCTGGGCGAGCGCGTCCTGCTTGCCGATCAGGGTCAGGAAGTCTTCCAGGATCTGGACGGTGGTGGCCTCCACCGGCGTACCCCGAAGCGGGTCTTGATGTAAGACCTTCTTGGTCAGTTCCCAGACCGGGGTGCCGACCAGGTATTTCTCCGCGAGCCCGACCGCCGCGTCCCGGATGAGCTGCACGATCGCGTCGTAGATGCCTTTGACGAAGCCGAGCGCGTCGGCGTAGAGGCCGGACACGTGCCGGCGCACGATGGTCAGCGCGCCGTCCGGATCGGTGAGGTCGATCTCCTTCCACGCCTGGTCGATCTCGCCCTGGATGCGTTCGAGGGTCAGGTTGTGGGCGCGCAGCCCGTCGTCGAGCATCCGGTAGGCGCCCTGCACCACGCCCAGCTCGATCAGCTTGTTGGCCACCACGTTGCCGAACGGGACGAGCCCGAGCACGCCGCGGGTGAGGCTCTCCGGGCTGCGGTCGACGTTACGGTTGGCGATCGGGTCGTAGCCGGCGACCACGGTCAGCATGTCGTACCCCGGCACGCTGCGTACCAGGTCGCGGATCGGGCCCATCAGGTAGTCGCTCGCGTCGCGCTGGATCGGCATCCGGTAGACGCCGACCGAGGTCTGCTGCACGACGTGGGTGGCCTCGTGCGCCATCAGCGCGAGATCGCCGGCCGACTCGCCGGCGCCGAGGAAGATGTGTTGCCCGGTGGTGAACGCGCGGGCTCCCAGCTGCGCCGCCGCGAGCTGCGCCTTCGGGTCCGAGTGCACCAGCACCCCGCCGAGCGGGAACCCCAGATGCTCCTCGATCTTGGCCCGCACGTCCGGCGGGATCGGCGTGCCACCGCCCGGTGAGGTGATGAGTTGTTCGAGGCCGGGTGGTGTGTTCGGCCCGTCCGGCGGTTCGCCCGCGGCAGCCGCCGGGGTGACCAGGCGGGAGATCGTGGGGACGGCACCGCTGCCCTCGGTGATCGCCTCGGACACGGCGTCGGCCTGTCGTTCGTACGGGTCACCGGGCTTGCTCACGGAGAGTTTCGGCTGGGCCAGGCGCGACAGCGCGCTGTTACCCCCGGGGGCGAAGGCTCCGAACGCGGCCGGCTGCCGATTACGGCCGGACGCCAGACGTTGCAGCGCCGCATTGCCGCCGGCGACCGCCGGCTCCGCTGCGCTTCCGCTTTCCTTGGGGGTACGCGCAACGGAGTCGACCACCGCAGCCGAGGAGCGCGACGGCTGCTCGTCCAGGGTCGGCTCGCGTGCGGACAGCTTCACCGGCCACCTCCGGCCCTCAGCATCGGCCGCACCCGGTGCACCGGACAAGCCCCCGGAAGCATCGGTGCACCAATGGCTGCACCGCCGGACCTTTGCCTGCACCCGTACGCGAGAGAGGCTCATTCCGGCGGAGAACCGTGGCTGCACGGGGACCCAGGGAGACGGGGTGAGGCGATGACGCGGGTCCTGATGGGGGATTTCGAGGCCCTGCACCGCCTCGGCCTCGAGCAGATCCTGCGGGTCGACGGCATCGAGCTGGTCGACACCGGCGGCGACGACGTCCTCGCGCGGTTGCTCGAGGCGTTGCCCGACGTGATCGTCCTCGACCTCGACAAGGTCAGCACCGGGGATCTCGTGCACGTCATCGTGCACCGGTTCCCGCGGGTGAAGGTCGTGGCCTGCTCGTCGCAGCATCCGATGATGCGCGTGTTCCCGCCGCTGCACTACGGGGAGTTCTACGAATCCGACCTTGACCCCGCGCTGTTGACCAGCGCGGTGCAGGCCTGACAGGGGGAAGACTTCATGGCCGCGTCGTATGGAGCACCGGGCGTCTACATCGAGGAGCAACCGAGCGGGTCGATGCCCATCGAAGGGGTGGGCACCGCGGTGGCCGCCTTCGTGGGCTTCACCGAGCGCTACGACACCGAGCAGGGCGACCCGACCGACCCGGCCGGCGTGAAGCCGCAGCTGGTGACGAGCTGGCCGCAGTACGAACGGGTCTACGGCGGCTTCGTGCCGGGCGCGATGCTGCCGCACGCCGTCCGCGGCTTCTTCGAGAACGGTGGCAGCGCCGCGTACATCTGCCGCATCCCCACCACCGAGGGCGACGACGCGAACAACGGCGGCAAGCCGACGCTGCTGCTGCCGAGCGCCGACAACCCAGGCACCCCGAGCCTGCAGCTGTCCGCCGTGCAGTCCGGCGCCAACCTCGAGGTCGAGGTGGTTCCGCCGGCCCCGCCCGCCGAGGGCGAGGGTGAGGGCGGCGGAAGCGGCAACAGCTCCGGCGAGTACGTCCTGCGCGTCTACGAGGGCGGCGCCCTCCGCGAGGAGCTCCCCGGCCTGCAGTTCAGCGGCCGCAGCGCGCGCACCGTGGAGAAGACGGTGAACGACCGGTCCAAGTTCGTCCGCATCGAGGTGCAGCCGCTGCAGGGCTCGTCGCTGGCCGAGCGCGCCCCGGCCGCCGGCCGCTACACCCTGCAGGCCCCGCCGGTGTCCAGCAAGTCGGTCACCCCGGCCGACCTGGTCGGCAACGAGAGCGACCGGACGGGTTACCAGGGCCTGGCGATCGCCGAGAACGTCACCATGGTCGCCATCCCCGACCTGGTCACGGTGGCCACCAAGGACGACGGCTCGATCGACGAGGAGGTCTTCCTCGGCGCGCAGAAGCAGCTGATCGACTTCTGCGAGGCCAGCCACAACAAGATGGCCATCCTCGACACCCCGCCCGGCCTCAACGCGACCCGCGCCCTCGAGTGGCGCTCGCGGCTGGCCCGCGACTCGGCGTTCGGCGCGCTCTACTACCCGAACGTCGTGGTCCCGAACCCGCTGGCCCGGCCCGGCGCCACCAACGGCGAGCTGTTCCTGACCGTGCCGACGGCCGGCCACGTCGCCGGCGTCTGGGCCCGCACCGACGCGGCCCGCGGCGTGTGGAAGGCGCCGGCCAACGAGGCGCTGCGCGGCATCGCCCGCCTGGAAAACAACGTGACCAGCGGCGAGCAGGACCTCCTGAACCCGGACGGGGTCAACTGCATCCGGTCGTTCGGCACCTACGGCACCAAGATCTGGGGCGCCCGTACGCTCGCCAAGACCGACCCGTCGTGGCGTTACATCAACGTCCGCCGGCTGTTCAACTTCGTCGAGGAGTCGATCCAGCGCGGCACCCAGTGGGCGGTCTTCGAGCCCAACGACTTCGACCTGTGGCAGCGGGTCAAGCGCAACATCACCTCGTTCCTGCGGGGTCTGTGGACCCAGGGCGCGCTGGTCGGCGCGACCCCGGAGCAGGCGTTCTACGTGATGTGCGACGAGAGCAACAACCCGGCGTCCTCGGTGGACGAGGGCAGGCTCATCGTCGAGATCGGTATCGCACCGGTGAAGCCGGCCGAGTTCGTCATCTTCCGGATCAGCCAGTGGCAGGGCGGCGGAGCCGCTTCCGAGTAGTCCGTCGTTCTGAAGGAGGGGCGTGCAATGCCTGATTTGATGACAACGTTCAACTTCGTGCTGGAGATCGGCGGAGTTGAGATGGCGAGCTTCCGCAAGTGCTCGGGTGTCGAGTCGGAGACCGAGACCATCGAGTACAAGGAAGCCACCAAGGACGGCAAGATGATCATCCGGAAGGTTCCGGGGGCGATGAAGTGGAGCGACATCACCCTGGAGCGCCGGATCGACGAGTCGAAGGCGCTGTGGGAGTGGCGCAAGCAGGTCGAGGACGGCGACGTCGACTCGGCCCGCCGCGACGGCTCGATCGTCATCAAGGACTCCTTGAAGAAGGAGGTCGCCCGGTGGAACTTCGAGAAGGGCTGGGTCTCCAAGTGGACCGGCGCCGAGCTCGACGCGGGCAGCAATGAGGTCGCCACCGAGAAGGTGACCATCACCCACGAAGGGCTTCACCGGGCATGAGTGGCCTGCAAACGGAATTCCCGTTCACGCTGCCGAAGGGCTACGTGGACGACGACGGCACGCTGCACAAGACCGGTGTGATGCGGCTGGCCTGCGCGCGCGACGAGATCGAGCCGCTGCGCGACGGCCGGGTGAAGGAGAACGAGGCGTACGCGACGGTGATCGTGCTGGCCCGGGTGGTCATCCAGCTCGGGTCGGTGCAGCGGGTCACCACCAAGACGATCGAGTCGCTGTTCGTCTCGGACTTCTCCTACCTGCAAGACCTCTACCGGATCATCAACTTCCAGGACCCGAGCATCCTCGAAGCCCTGGAGCCGGGCGCCCCTTTCCCGCGGACATCCGTGGAGGTGGGCTAGGGCACTACGCGCAGGACGAGCTCTGGCAGGAGATCGCCTTTCTGGCTTATCACCTGCACTGGGACTTCGACCGGCTGCTCGACCTGGAACACGGCGACCGGATCCGCCTCCTGCGGGAGGTGGGCGGCCTGAACGAACGCGCATGGCAAGGAGTGGCTGGTGGCTGACGAGAAGAACCTCCGACCGCCCTTCGCCGGCAAGTTCCACTTCAAAGTCGGTGACCTCGACATCGGGATGTTCACCGAGGTGACCGGCCTGGCCGTGTCCATCGACGTGGAGGAGCTGCCGGAGGGTGGGCAGAACGCGTACACGCACAAGCTGCTCGGCCGGATGCGCTGGCCGAACATCGTGTTCAAGCGCGGCCTGACCAACTCCGACGCGCTGTTCACCTGGCTGTCCAGCTTCTCCGGGGCCGGCCTGACCGGTAAGTCGAACAAGATCACCGCCGGCACCGGCTCGATCAGCGTGCTCTACCAGTCCGGCAAGCCCTACCGCACCTGGTCCCTGATCGGCGTGAAGCCGGTCAAGTGGACCGGCCCGCGCCTGGCCGCGTCCTCCCGTGACCTGGCCATCGAGGAGCTGGAGGTGTGCCACAGTGGCTTCACCGTCACCGTCGGGAAGTAATTCCCCGCGGCCGCTGCGCCGCGCCGTCCGCTTCCTGGCCCGCCTGCTGCCCCGGTCCCTGCGACCGGGGCTCACCGGTTCCTCGACCCGGCCGATGCCGACGAGCAGCGGCGCCGCCGGGCCGTCGGTCAGCCCCGGCCTGACCGACGGGCTGCGCGTGCGCACCCCGTGGTCACTCTTCCGGTGGTACGAGTCGTTCCGCGCCCGGAATGCCGGTGGCCTGTCCGGCTCGGTGCCCGACGCGGACCAGCGACCTCGTCCATCCAGCGCCCGGGGGCGCGTCACGACGCCCGGGCCGGGGGAGACCGGCGCCGGTGCGCGCGGGCGGATGCTGGGTCGGGCGCCGCTGGCTCTCGGTGGGCGGGAGCCGTTGTTCGGCGCGCCGCCGGAGGGGCCGGATGTGCGGCCCGGGCACGAGCTGGCGATGGGGCCGACGGTGGGTTCACTGCTCGGCGCCGGTCGGTCACCTGTCGGGGATCAGACACGGGTGCGGCACCTGCTCGCGGGCAGGGTGGATGATGTAACGGCCTCGGGGGACGGGCGGTCAGCTCCGGCCGGGTCGGCGAGTGGTGGTGGGCGTGCCGGTGCCACGGGGCACGATCGGGGGCGCGGGCACGACGACCATTCTGCGCACGGCCCGGCCGGTTCCTCCGCACCTCGCCGTGACGCCCCGACCGGGCACGGGCCGGGCGAGCTTTCCCGGCATCGGCCCGGTGGGCTGGCCGGAGTCGGCTCCGACGGGCTCGGCGTGCTGGGGCCGGGTGGCCGCGCGGCCGGTGGGTTGCTCAGCGCAACCACAGGCGCGGGATCAGGCTCTGACGCCGAGCGGCGCGGGCCGAATGTCAGCTGGTCGGAGATCGGTGGGCTGACGCCGTTCGGGCTGGGCGCGTTCGGATTCCGCCGCCAGGGCACCGGCGCCGCGGCTGGTTCGGACGTCGGCAACGTCGGCGGCCCGGGTGGATCGGGCGGCCCGGGCGGATCGGGCGGGCGCGGCGGATCGGGCGGGCGCGGCGGATCGGGCGGGCGCGGCGGATCGGGCGGCCCCGGCGGATGGGGCGGGCGCGGCATCGGTGATTCGAGCACGGCCGGTTCTTCAGGCGGCCGGGCCGGCCGCGGTGGGTCCGGCGCCGGTGGGTCCGGCCGCGGTGGGCGCGGCGGCTCGGACGCCGCCGGTCGTGGTGGAGCCGGGTCGACCGGTGGTGCCGGTCGCGGCGCTTCCGGGGTGACCGGCGCTTCCGACGTGGGAAGCAGCGCGCCGGCGCTCGGCGGTGCGGAGCCGGGGACGTCCGGGCTTCGCGGGGCCGGGCGGGGGATCGCCGGTCTCGTCGGTGGGGCGGAACCGCTGGTCGGGCGGCCCAACGCCGGCCCGCAGGTGAGCAATCCGGAATCGGCGCAGGACTACCGGGTGCTCGGGGCGGCGTCGCTGCCGCCGGGCAACGTTCCCGACCCGAGCGGCGCCGTCACGACCGGACCGGCGGCCGGGTGGAGCGGCGGCGGGACGAAGCCCGTACTCAATCCTCGTGATCGGTGGGAAGCGGCGGTGGCCGCGCGGCCGCTGGAAGCGCCGCGTGCCCTGCCCGGGTCGTTGCATGCGATGGCGTCCGCGCTGACCGGGCGGGCCCGGCCGCCGCTCTACACGACCGGGCCGAACACCCGGCACGCGCTGGCCGCGGCCGGGGCGCTCGGCGCGACCACCGGCACGGTCGTGCACCTGCCGGCCGCGCCGCCGTCCGGGCCCGCGGTCTCGGCGGTGCTCGCCCACGAGCTGATGCACACCCGCAGCCCGGTGCGGCGGCCGCGGTTCCTGCTCGACGGGGTGTCGGGGTTGCTCGACGACGACGAGCGGCAGGCCCTCGCGGCCGGCAAGCAGGCGATGAACACCGGCGCCGGGATCGTCGACTCGCTGCCGGTCGGCGGCGGGCTCGGCGCGGTCAGCGAGGTCGCCACCCGGGCGGCCCGGGCCGCGGTGATCGAGGCGTCCGGAAGTCCGATGGGCAGCGCGTTCTCCGGGCTGTCGGGGGCGGCGGGTGACGCCTTCTCCGGGATGCAGGGCGCCGCGGGCGATGCGTTCTCCGGTTTGCAGGGCGCGGCCGGCGACGCGTTCTCCGGCGTGCAGGACGCGGCCGGCGCGGCGGGCGGCGCCGTGTCCGACGCGGCCGGCGGGGCGATGTCGGCGGTCAGCCAGGCGGCCGGCGCGGTGGCGGGCGCGGCCGGGGCGGCCAAGCAGGCGCTCGATCCGGATCAGGTCATAGAAATCGTGGAACGGCGGCTGCTGCGCGAGATCGAGCGGCGCGGCGGCCGATGGGCGGGGATCTTCTAGATGGTGGGTGAGTTCTGATGGCAGCTACACCGGCGGCGCCGGCCAAGGCCGAGTTGCGGACCGAGTTGAAAGAGGTCATCCCGTTCCTGTTCAACCCGGCGGAGTTGACCATCACCAAGTCGGCGTCCTGGCAGGGCGCCGACAACAAGGGTGCCAACGCGCCGCTGCTGCGCTTCCAGGCCGGGCAGCCGGGGACGCTCACGCTCAGCATCACCCTCGACACCACCGACAAGGGCACGTCGGTCACCGAGCACACCGACAAGCTGATGAAGCTCGTCGCCATCGACAAGAAGCTGCCGGCCTCGGACAAGAACCGCAACAACCACCGGCCGCCGTGGGTGACGTTCCACTGGGGGCCGCTGCAGTCGTTCAAGGCCGTGGTCGAGCGGCTGACCCTGAAGTTCACCTATTTCGCGGCCGACGGCATGCCGATGCGGGCCAAGGCCGACCTCGCCCTCAAGCAGTACGAGGACGAGGAGATCAAGCCGCTGCAGAACCCGACCTCGCACACCCCGTCGCTGCAGACCGTGCACCGGCTCGGCCACGGCGAGACCCTCGACCGGCTGGCCGCCAAGCACTACGCGGACGCCACCCGGTGGCGGCTGATCGCCGAGGCCAACAACGTGGTCGACCCGCTCACCATGGAGCCCGGCATCCTGTTGATCATTCCTGAGCTGCCGGTGCGGCGCCGTGGCTGAGCAGAAGCGCCGGCTCGACGGGGCCCAGCTCACCGTGGACGGCCGCCCGCTGCCCCCGGAGAGCTACCCGCGGCTGGTCCTGGTGCGGGTCGAGGAGTCGGTGCAGCTGCCGGACTACTTCGCGATCCACTTCGACGACCCGCACTTCGAGATGTTCGACAAGGGCACGTTCACGATCGGGACCCGGATCGAGATCGCGTTCCGGGCCGAGGGCGACCCGGTCGTGGTCACCTCGGGGGAGATCACCGCGATCAGCGTGGAGCCGGGCGGGTCGGGCCGGCACGAGCTGATCCTGACCGGTTTCGACCTCACCCACCGGCTGGCCCGGGTGCCGAAGTCGCGCAGCTTCCAGCGGGTCACCGACGCCGACATCGCGAGCCGGATCGCCGGCGAGTACGGCCTGGACGCCGAGGTGGACGCGACCGGCGCCACCCACGACTACGTGTTGCAGGCGGGCGAGACCGACTACGCGTTCCTGCGCCGCCGGGCCGCCCGGATCGGGTTCGACGTGTGGGTCAGCGAGAAGAAGTTCTACTTCAAGAAGGCACCGCGGTCGACCGCCACCCCGCCCAAGCTCACCTACGGCCAGAACCTGTCGCGGTTCGCCACCCGCTTCTCCGCCGCCGAACGCAGCGACGAGGTGGAGATCCGCGGCTGGGACCAGCTCGGCAAGGAAGCGATCAGCGGCCGCGCCGATCAGACCGATCCGGGCACCGACGCGCCCGCCGCGAAAGAGATGGCCGACGCGGCCCGGCGCGCGTTCGGGCGGGTCAAGCGCAACGCCGGCCAGTTCCCGGTCACCGACCAGGCCGAGGCCGACGCGCTGGCCGGGTCGCTGCTGCTGCGCGCCTCCGGCGAGGAGGTGGTGCTGCGCGGCGAGGCGATGGGCGACCCGCTGATCGGCGCGGGCGCGAAGGTGCACATCGAGGGCATCGGGTCGCGGATGACCGGCGACTACCGGGTCACCCAGGTCGAGCACACCTACGGCGCGAACCGGCCCTACCTGACCCGGTTCGTCTGCGGTGGCAAGGAGCCGGGCAACCTCGCCGACCTGACCGGCGGCAGCGCCAAGGCCGAGAAGTCCGGCTGGTCGGGGCTGGTCGTCGGGATCGTCACCAACAACGACGACCCGGAGAAGCTGGGCCGGGTCCGGGTGAAGTTCCCGACCCTGTCGCAGGACGACGAGAGTGCCTGGGCGCGGATCGCCACCCCGGGCGGCGGCAAGGAACGCGGCCTGCAGTGGATCCCCGAGGTCGACGACGAGGTGCTGGTCGGCTTCGAGCTCGACGACACCACCCGGCCGGTGATCCTCGGCGGGCTGTGGAACCGGCGGGACGCGCCACCCGACCCGGGCGCGCTCTCCGGCGGGGTGGTCAAGCAGCGGATGCTGGTCAGCCGCAAGGACTCCCGGCTCGTTTTCGACGACGACAAGATGGAGATCGACCTGCTGCTCGGCGGCACCCCGTGCGCGCTGAAGCTGGAGAAGAGCGAGTCGTCGCTGACCGGCGACCAGAAGCTGGTCATCACCGCCACCCAGATCGAGATCAAGGCGACGTCGAAGCTGACGCTCTCCGGCGCCCAGGTCGAGATCACCGCGTCCGGGCCGCTCACCGCGTCCGGCAAGCCGATCAAGCTCAACTGAGGAGGGACGATGCCGCAACCGGCCGCACGCCAGAACGACCCGGTCACCGGGACCGACATCCACATCCTCCTGGTGCCGTCCCCGGGCGGGCCGGTGCCCACCCCGACGCCCCTCCCGTTCGCGGGACAGCTGATGTTGAGCCTCTCCACCGACGTACTCATCAATGGTCTTCCGGCCGCGACCCAGGGCAGCATCGCGCAGAACATGCCGCCCCACATCCCGCCGTCGCCGTTCAGCAAGCCGCCCACCAACCAGGGCCGGGTGATCATCGGTTCGCCTACCGTGCTGGTCAACGGCAAGCCGCTCGCCCGGATGGGCGACCAGGTGGCCACCTGCAACGACCCGGTCGACGCGCCGACCAGCGTGATCAGCGCCGGGTCGCCCGACGTGCTGGTGGCGTGATGGCGGGCGACGACTTCATCGGCAACGGCTGGGCGTTCCCGGCCGCGATCAACCGCAACGGCAGTGTCCGGCTCGTTACCGGCACCGAGGAGGTGGACGCCGCGATCCGGATGATCCTGTCCACGGTGCCGGGGGAGCGGGTGATGCGGCCCGAGTTCGGCTGCGCGATGTGGGAGCAGCTGTTCGCGCCGCTGACCGCGAGCACGCTCGGGCTCATCGAGCAGGCCGTGCGGGAGGCCCTGGAGCGGTGGGAGCCGCGGATCGAGCTGCAGATGGTGGACGCGGACGGTGAGCAGTCGACCGGGACCGTACACATCACCGTCTCGTACCGCGTCAAGTCCACCAACGACGTACGCAACCTTGTTTTTCCGTTTTATACGATTCCCACCGAGGAGCCGGCGCCATGAGTCTGCCCGCACCCGACCTGGACGACCGGCGCTTCCAGGACATCGTCGACGAGGCGAAACGGCGGATCAACCGGCTCTGCCCGGACTGGACCGACCACAACGTCTCCGACCCCGGCGTGGCGCTGATCGAGCTGTTCGCCTGGATGACCGAGATGACGCTCTACCGGCTCAACCAGGTGCCGGACCGGCTCTACGTGAAGTTCCTGGAGCTGGTCGGCGTCGAGCTGTTCTCGGCCGTGCCGGCCCGCGCCGACCTGCTGTTCCGGCTCACCGCCGCCCGCGAGGACACGGTGCGCGTGCCGGCCGGCACCCAGGTCAGCACCGAACGCCGCGAGGACGAGGCCCCGGTCGTCTTCCTCACCGACTCGGAGCTGCGGGTCACCCCGCCGAAGCTGATCGCCTGCCTCACCCACACCGGCGACCGCTACGCCGACCACTGGGAGGAGTTGCGGCGCGAGGCCGCCACCGTGCAGCTGTTCCCGACGCTGCAGGTCGACGAGGCGGTCTACTTCGGGCTGCAGGAGTCGGCGGCCGGCAACCTGCTGCGCCTCGACGTCACCACCGGCCCGGAAGGCGCCGGTGTCGACCCGCGCCGCCCGCCCCGGGTGTGGGAGGCGTGGGACGGCACCTGGAAGAACGTGCGGATCCTCGACGACACCAGCGCCGGCTTCAACTCGACCGGCGAGGTCACCCTGCTGCTGCCGATGAAGCACGAGGCCCTGGCGATCGGGGCGAAGCGGGCGTTCTGGCTGCGCTGCCGCCTGGTCCGGCCGGTCGAGGGGCAGCCCGACTACACCAACCCGCCGATCCTCGAGCAGCTCTCCGCGGTCGCCCTCGGCGGCGCGGTGCCCGCCCACCACGCCGAGCCGGCCCCGGCCGAGCTGCTCGGCGCCAGCAACGGCCGGCCCGGCCAGGTGTTCCAGGTGCGCCGGGTGCCGGTGCTGCCGCGCCGCTTCGACGAGACCGTCCGGGTGGTGCTGCCCCGGCACGAGCGCACCGGCGAGCCGGAGGAGCAGGAGTGGACCGAGGTCGCCGACCTGTCCGACGCGGAGGAGGACGACCAGGTCTTCACCTGGTCGGGGGCGAACGGCGAGGTGCGCTTCGGCCCGCGGGTCCTCGACCGGGAGGGCCGGGTGTGGCAGCACGGCGCGATCCCGCCGGTCGACTCCCAGATCTACGTGACCGGCTACCGGTTCGGCGGCGGCCGGCGTGGCAACGTCCCGGCCGACCGGCTCACCGTGCTGCACACGTCGATCCCGTTCGTGGCCGGGGTGACCAACCTGGACGCGTCGGCGGGCGGGGTGGACGCCGAGACGGTGGAGAATGCCAAGGTGCGCGGGCCGATGCTGCTGCGCGGCGGCCGCCGGGCGGTCACCGCCGAGGACGTCGAGCGGCTCACCCTGGACGCGGCGCCGAACGTGGCGCGGGCCCGCTGCCTGCCGCCGGACAACCCGGCCGAACCGGCGCGCCTCCTCGTCGTACCCAGGGTGGATGTTGCTCCGGAAAATCTGACCCTCGATGACCTGGCCATCTCCGACGAGTTGGAGGAGACGATCAAGGCCTATCTGGAGCCGCGCCGGCTGCTGACGATGCGCCTGCGCATCGACGCGCCGCGCTACCAGGGGGTCAAGGTGGTTGCGGAGGTGCGGGCTTCCCCGGGGGTACGCGCGGAGACCGTGCGCGAACGGGCCGAGCGTGCCCTCTACGAATACCTCAACCCGTTGACCGGCGGGCCGAGCGGCCAGGGCTGGCCGTTCGACACCGACCTGAAACTCGGCGACGTCTACGGTGTGCTGCACGGGTCGTTCGGCGTGCAGGGCGTCGAGGCGGTGCACTTCTTCTCCGCCGACCTGCGCCGCAAACGCACCCTCGACCAGGTCGAGCAGCGCCTGCGACTGCTGCCGGAAGCGCTGTTCATGTCCTATGAGCACCGGGTGGTGGTTCAACAATGACCACGCGTGACGGGTGGCTGGTCGAGCAGTTGCCCCGGGTGATGGCGACCGACCCGGTGCTGCGCGACTTCGTGACCGCGTTCGAGCAGACCCATGACACCGTCCGGGAACGCATCGACGCCATCGAGTTCCAGATGGACACCGGCCTGGCCAGCCCGGAGATGCTGTCCTACCTGGGGTCCTGGCTGGGCGTCATGCTGGAGCCGACCGACCCGGCCGAGTACCGCCGGTCCCTGGTGCGCGAGGTCGGCAAGCTGCTCGGCTGGCGCGGGACCCGCTACGGGGTGGAGGCGCTGCTGCAGGCGGCCACCGGCGCCCGGGTGACGGTGATCGACGCGGGCGGCATCTTCGGCCGCAACGACAAGGTGCCGGCGCCCGACCCGGTCGTGGTGGTACAGATGGACCACACCGGCCATCTCACCGAGCGCCAGGTGATGGCGTTCCTGCAGAGCGAGCTCCCCCTCGGCTCCAAGATCCAGCTGGACGTCCGCTTCCAGCCGCAGCCCGCTCGCGGCCGTGCCCGCCCACCCGGCAGTGGAGACGACAATGCCTGAGATGTACGGCTCGGTGCGCCAGATGCCCTGCCCCGACTGCGGCAACCCGGTGATGCCGGACCGCGACCAGCTGTGCCCGAACTGCGGCTACCCGCTGATGTTCCTGCGCAAGGGCGGCGGCAACGACGACGCGCACGCCCAGTCGATCCCGCGCAGCCCGAACGAGCGCGGCGACGAGACGAGCCTGCGGGTGGTGCCCCAGGCGGTCCCGCAGCCGCGCACCGACACGAGGCAGTTCCCGGCCGCCCAGTACGGCGGCCAGCGCGGAGCGGGCCCGTGCCGGAACTGCGGCTATCCGAACGAGCCGGTCCGGGTGCGGTGCGAGCGCTGCGGTTTCGAGTTGCGCCCGGCCCGCCCGCAGGCGGCCCGGCTGGCGCCCCCGGTCTTCGCCCAGCAGCAGGCGGCGAAACGCGACTGGGGCTGGCTGCTGATCCTGCTGATCATCCTGGCCGCCCTGTCCCTGCTGGCCCTGATCCTGGCCGTCCTCTGGTATTTCCTGGGCTGACCGCGGCGGTTTTGTAGGTGACCAGCGGGACGGTGGCCGAGATCGGCGTGGCCAGGCCGAAGGAGGTCAGGTCGCCGATCACCTGCTCGATCTTCTTGTAGGCGGTCGGCGCCTCCTCGAACAGCAGCTGCCGGTCGCCGCAGACCACGATCGAGCCGAGCGGGGTGCAGCGCAGCTCCTCGACGGTGTGCTTGGCCTTTCCGCGGCGCAGCGCGTCGGCGCGGGACATCTTGCGGCCGGCGCCGTGCGCCACCGACCAGCCCGCCTCCGGCCCGGCGTGCCCCTGGACCAGGTAGGAGCGGGTGCCCCGGCCGACCGTGCCGATGCCGTCGAGGTGGCCGAGTGGGACGTCGTGACCGGCGAAATCCCAGGCCGGGTCGTCCGGGTCGGGGGAGCGGTCGAGGTCGGGGAAGCGGGCGGCGAGCTTCTCCGGGACCGGCCGCTTGAGCGCGATCGGGAAGACCGCGATGCCGCAGCCGATGTCCGAGCCGACCAGGAACGGGTAGAGCACCGTCGAGTGCATGGCCGCGCCGATCGGGGCGCCCTTGCCGGGGTGCAGGTCGGGCATGCCGGCCACGTGGAGCATGCCGTCGAGGGCGGCCACCTGGTGGAGCTGATCGACGGCGGAGGATTCGATCCAGCTGGACGGGGACGCGAAAACGCGTACGGAAACCATTGCTCTTCTTCCGGAAAGCGAGGTGGAGGGAGGCGAGGTTGGTTCCGTCAGCGCGTCATGCCGATCAGGATGCCGAAGCCCGGATCACACGGCAATCGAATTGGCGATGAGTTCGGCGGCCAGCTCGGAGGGGGTGGTGCCGAGCCAGACGGCGTGCAGCGGCCGCACCAGCGACAGGCCGGGCACGTGCAGCTCGACCAGCTCACCGGCCGCGATGGGCCCGGCCGTGGCCCGGGCGCTCACCACGCCGATGCCCCCGCCGGCCCGCGCGGTCGCCAGGATCGTCGTGGTCGAGCCGAGGCTTGTCGCGTGCGGGAGCGGGACGTTCCCGACCGCGTTCAGGAAGGTGTGCCGCGTGCCCGAACCCGGCTCCCGCAGGAGGAGCGGTCGTTCCAGGAGGTCGGCGACCGAAAGCTCGGTGCGGCCATAGCTCGGGGAGGCCACCAGAGCCACCCGGTCCGACCCCACCTTCCGGGCGCTGAGATCGTCCGGGATGTCGGGGGACTCCACGAATCCGAGATCCGCGTCCCCGGCCCGCACCGCCTCGCAGACGCCCTGACTGTTCGCCACCTGCGCGGAGATGTCCAGGTCGGGGTGGGTGCGGCGGAGGGTCAGCAGCCAGGCCGGCAGCATGTACTCGGCCACCGTCAGGCTCGCCGCCACCCGCAGCCGGGCCTGCCGGTCGTCCCGCAGGGTCAGCACGCCGTCGGCGAGGGCGTGCGCGGCGTCGATCACCTGCTGGCTCCAGACGACCACCGCCTGGCCGGCCGGGGTGAGCAGGCTGCCACGCCGGGAGCGCACCAGCAGCGGCACGCCGAGCCGCCGTTCCAGCTTGGCGAGGCGCTCGCTGGCGGTGGGCTGGCTGATGCCGTGCCGCTGGGCGGCCCGGCCGACACTGCCGGACTCGGCGACCGAGAGCAGAAGGTCGAGGGCGGGCAGGTCGCTGATCCACGGCGGCAGGGGCACCGTCCGCAGTTTACGCGAGTTGTTGCAGGCCAAGGCTGGTGGCGGCGACCGCGATCCAGAGCACCAGGCCGAGCAGCAGCGGCCGGGCGCCGGCCTTCTTCAGCGCCGGCACATCGGTGGAGAGCCCGACCGCGGCGAGCGCCACCGCCACGCACAGCACGGCCAGCCAGCGCAGCGCCGGTTGCACCGCGGCCGGCACCAGACCGGCGGTGTGCAGCCCCGACATCAGCACGAACGCGATCAGGAACCACGGCACCAGGCTCTTGCGGCCACCGTCGTGCCGCCGCGCCAGCACCATCACCACCGGCACGATCATAAGGGTGCGCACGAGCTTCACCACCACGGCGTGCTCGGCGGCCTCCGGCCCGTAGCCGGTCGCCGCGGCCACCACCGCACTCGTGTCGTTGACGGCCGTGCCGGCGAACAGCCCGAACGCCTCCTGGCTCAGCCCCAGCAGGTGCCCGAGCGGCGGAAACACCACCACGGCGGCCACGTTGAACAGGAAGATCGTCGAGATCGCGTAAGCCACGTCGCCGCTCCGCGCCTTGATCGCCGGGGTGACCGCCGCGATCGCCGAGGCCCCGCAGATGCCGGTGCCGACCCCGATCAGGGTGCGCAGGTCGCCCGGCACACCGAGGGCCCGGCCGACCAGCCAGGCGAGCCCGAGACAGACCGCGAGGGTGCCGAGCATGACCGGAAGTGATCCGGCCCCGACCGACACCACCTCGCCGAGCGACAGCTGCGCCCCGAGCAGCACGACCGACGCCTTCAGGATCGGCCCCTTGGCCAGGTCGAGCGTCCTCGGACCGGGCCGGGTCCGGGTGCTCAGCAGCACCCCGCCGGCCACCGCGAACAGCGGAACGCCGAGCACCGGCACGAGCGTGCCGCCGAGCACGGCAACCAGCCCAAGGACGAGAACGATCACACCGTTCAGCGTGGTCCCGGCGAGCCGACCCCGGTAGCGCCTATTACTCGGGCGCGGTCATAGGCAATCCCTATGACACGGCGCGATCAAGGAAAACCCCGAAGTGCGCACGGTAGGCGGCGAGCAGCGCGGCGTCCAGCACCGTCTCGGTCCGGCTCCCTCCGTGCGTACGGGTGAGGATGCGCCCGGAAAGCGTGATGCGCCCGTCCCCGTCGAGCCGGAAGTTCACGCGCGGCCTCGGGAGCGCCTCTGAGCAGCAGGGGCGTAGACAGGGAGATGCGATGGGCAGGCAAGAGGTAACCGAAAGCCTGGTTGTGGTGCTGACCCACGTGGTGGCGGCCGCGGGCTGCTGGCTTCGCCTACGCTGGCGTCTGCGCCACGAGCGGGCCCGGGCCCGCATGCTCGTCGAGATCGTCACGGCGCTCGCCGTGACCCGGACAGAGAAGCAACGGGACGCGCATGGATGAGCCGGAGATCCAGCAGGCGGGAGCGGCCACCGAGGCTGCTCCGCCGGTTGCCGCCGAGTTCGCGGACTTCTACCGGGCGTTCATGCCGCGGCTGGTGGTCTTCCTGCGCTATCAGGGCGCTTCGCTCAACGATGCCGCCGATCTCGCCCAGGAGGCGATGATCAAGGCGTACGCGTACTGGCCGACGATCGAGATCCCCCGGGCGTGGACCAAGCGGGTCGCGTCCCGCCTCTACGGCCGCCGGCTGGCCGCCGTCGACGAGGAGCCGGTGGCCGAGGTTCCCGAGCGGGAATCGCTGCTGACCATCGAGGACGTCGCCGAGTGGGAGCAGCGGCGGGACATCCTGCGGATCCTCGACGGGCTGCCGTTCCGGCAACGGCAGGTTCTGGCCTGGACGCTGGACGGGCACACGCCCGCCGAGATCGCCGAGGAGCTTCGACTGCCGTCCGAGACGGTGCGCGCCAACCTCTACAAGGCCCGCAAGGCGGTCGCCCGCCGGCTCGCCGGCGACGGCGGTCACGATGACTGATCCGGACCGCCGGCTCGAACGGCTGCACGACGAACTCGTCGGCGAGACGGCGGAGGCTCTCGACCTCGACGCCGGCCTCCGCGACGCCACCCTGCCCGCCCGGCACGAGGAGCTGGTCGCCGAGGTGGCCGCCGCGCTCGACCTGGAGCGTGGTCTGGCCGCGATCCTGCCCCGGCCGGCCGCCGAGGCGCGGTGGGCGATCTCCCTGCCGGAGCTGGCGTCGTACCTCGCCGGGCTCGACCCGGCCCTCCGGCTGCGGATCCGGTCCGCCGGGCACGACCTCGCGAACCAGGTGCATGGCCTGGGCGAGGTCGTCCGGGTCCGGTCCGAGCTCGACGAGATCCTCGACGCCGAGTCCGGCCGGGCCGTCGCCGCACTGGCGGAGGCCCGCCGGCTCGGCGAGGCCGTCGAGTCGGACCTCAGCCGGGACGGCCGTCTCCTGCGCGACGGAAAGCATGCGGGCCTGGTCAACGCGCTGGCCCGGGTCGAGCGCCAGTGGTACCAGGTCGACTATCGGCGCCGCCGTGCCGTCAGCGATGACCTCGACCTGCTGAAACTGCCGCAGTCCGTGCACGACCTGCGCGCCGAGGTGCTCGCGGCGAAGATGACCGTACGTGCGATCTGGAGCCTCGTGCGGGTCAACGTGACCCGGGTCGTCGAGCGCGCCTTCACGCACCTCCCGGACGAGGCCCGCCGCGACGTGCGGGAGCGCGTCGGCACGCTGGTCTGGGGTGGCGAGGGCATCGCCCGCGGCATCGCTGCGCTCGGCCCCGAAGGGCTGTCCGCCGACGAGATCGCGCTGTTCGAGCAGGTGTGCCGGAACATGGCCGGTTTCTCCGACAGGGTCGGCAAGATGTACCTCCGGACCGACGACATGGACAACGTCGCGACCCGGCTGGCGGTCATGGACAATCCGCTGGCCCGGCTCCGGTGGGCCACCTCGGAGCTCACCCGAATGATCAGGATCGGCGATATCACCGGGCTGGACGACGCCGATGCCGGCCACGCGGCGGAATTGCACCGGGTCCTCGACGACTTCGGCGGGACCGATCTGTCCCACCTGGACCTCACCGGCGTACCGCTGGCGGGGATTCGCTGGTCGGACACGACGCGCTGGCCGGACCGCTGGGCCGAGCGGATTCGGCGGGACTCGGTCCCGATCGGGGCCGGCCGCTACGAGATCCGCCCGAAGGGCACCACGATCGGGGAACAGGTGCCGGGCACCCTCCACTGACGGCGGTCACCTTTCCACCGATACCCGTCAACAGGGCATTTCCGATATCCTGCAGACTCAGCGATTCACCCGTGCTCGGAAATGAGAAGCTGTGTCCGACTCGCACACTCCTCTCCTCGAGGTCCTTCTCCAAGTGCCGGGCCTGGAGAGCCGCGCAATCCGCGACGCCCGCATCGCCGAACTGAGCGAGATCCTGACCCGTGACCTGGTGTTCCCCCGGTCCGACGAGCCCCGCGAAGATCTCGCCGCCCTGCTCGACACGTTCGTGAGCGCCCCGGCCGACCTCCGCGCCTTCGGCGACATCATCGCGATGCGTCATCCCGGCGAGGCGGCGGACCGGTTCGCCGAGCTCACCGCGGTCCGGCCGCGCACCTCCCGCCCGCACGTCTACCGGGCCGAGGAACGCATCGTCGGTGACATCCCGATCCGCAACCGCAACTTCACCGGCCGCATCGAGCTGCTGGAGCTGCTCAGCGACGCACTCGAGCAGGGCACCACGACATCGGTGCTGCCGCCCGCGCTCAACGGGATGGGCGGCGTCGGCAAGACCCAGCTGGTGACGGAGTATGTGCACCGTCACCTCGATCAGTACGACCTGATCTGGTGGATCCCGGCCGAGGAGACGACGACGGTCCTGGCCGCGCTGACCCAGCTGGCGCAGCGACTCGACCTCCCGGTCTCCGACGACCAGCAGGACACCGCCCGCACGGTTCTCAACTGGCTGGCCGGCAGCGACCGGGAGTGGCTGCTCGTCTACGACAACGCCGACGAGCCGTCGACGCTGACCACGCTGCTGCCGTCGACCGGTGGCCACGTCATCGTGACGACCCGCAACGAGGAGTGGAACCGGGTCGGCGTCACGATCGAGGTCGACGTCTTCCGTCGTGACGAGAGCGTCCAGCTGCTCACCAAGCGGACCGCCGACGAGAGCGGCGGGACGCTGATCGACGACGCCCAGGCCGACGAGCTGGCCGCCAAGCTGGGCGACCTGCCGCTGGCCCTGGAGCAGGCCGCGGCATGGCTGCTGGCCACGTCGATGGGGGTCGGTGAGTACATCGAGCTGCTGGAGCTCCGCCGGCTGGAGCTGCTCGGCGAGGGCCAGCCGCCCGGCTACCCCCTGACCGTCGCGACCATGGTGGCCGTCTCGGTCGAGAAGCTGCGCGGTGTCGACGAAGCAATCGTCCAGCTGTTCTCCCTCTTCGCCTACCTGGGCGGCGACGGCATCCGGCAGTCGCTGCTGCGCCGCGGCAGCAACGCCGACCTGTCCCCGGAGCTGAAAAGCGCTCTCAGTAATCCGATCCGGACCGGTCAGCTGGTGCGGGAGCTGCGGCGGTACGGTCTGGCCAAGACGGTCAGCCGGGCCGCGTCGTCCCCGGCGCCCGCCAGCGCCGACAAGTCGCCCCGTCTCCAGGTGCACCGACTCGTGCAGTGGGTGCTACGCGACTCGCTCGGCCCCGAGCAGCGTGAACAGACCCTCCGCAATGTGCAGAACCTGCTGGCCGCGGCAAGCCCCGGCGACCCGGACGAGATCGGCGAGCTCGACCTGCAGAGCGAGATGGGCCCGCACCTCGGCCCCGCTGACATGATCCACTCTCGAACCCCGCAGGGCCGCCAGACCGTCCTCGATCACGCCCGATTCCTCTACCTGACGGGCGACTACGAGAACAGCCGCATCCTGGCCGAGCGCGCGGCGACCGACTGGGCGGCCGCGGATCCGTCGGAGGAGTTGCTGGGTCCGGACGGCCTGGCGACGTTGCTGGCCCGGGCCCAGATTGCGAACGCGACCCGGACGCTGGGCGACAGCAAGACGGCCTCGGCCATCCTGCTGGACGTCTACCAGCGGTTCCTGGCCAGCGACAAACTCGGTTCCGACCACGAGTACACGCTGATCACCGGAAACCAGCGCGGTGCGGACCTGCGCATCGAGGGTCGCTACCGGGAAGCGTTCCGGTTCGACCAGGGAAGTGTCCAGGCGCACCGGCGGGTCTTCGGTCCCGGCGAGGGCTACACCCTGCGCGCGATGAGCAACCTGGCCGTGGACCACCGGCTCATCGGCGAGTTCGCCGCCGCGGTACGCCTGGACGAGGAGATCGCGTCGCATTACGCCGACACCGGTGTCCTCGACGTCGAGTCGGTCCGGATGAATTTCAACGTGGCGCTCGACTACTACGGCCTGGGCCACTACGGGGCTGCGTTGCAGCGGCTCGAGGAGTGGCAGCCGGTGCAAGAACGGTTGGTCGACCTGCGCCACCCGTTCGGTCTGCTGTCCGACCGGGTGCGGGCCATCACCCTGCGCAAGCTGGGCCGGCTCGAGGAGGCTGCGGTCGTGCTGCGCGAGGTCCGGGATCGGACGTCCCGGCGATTCATCGCCACGCACGAATTCGCGGTGGCAGCGAACATGAGCCTGGCCAACGTCCTGCGCCAGTTGGGGCAGTTCGATGAGGCGGCCGAGCTCATCGACGAGGCCCTCAAGGTCTATCGCACGGACTTCGACGCCGATCACCCGCTGACCCGAGCCGCCGAGGTGAACCAGGCGATTCTCGTGCGGACGGTCGGCGACGTCGAGCGGGCGACAGCCATCGACGAGTCGGCCTACGAACGGCTCCAGGAGCATCTCGGTGCCGACCACCCGTACGCGATCTGTGCCGGCTCGTCGCTGGCGACGGACCGTGCGCTGGCCGGCCGGGCGGCCGAGGCGCTGGCCCTCTCCGAGCGGATGCTGGAACTCAGCCGGACCGCCGACGCCGAGGGCACTGTGGCCCGAAACGGCGCCGACCACCCGTACGTTCTGATGCGGGCCGTCAACCACGCCCACGACCTGCGCGCGACCGGCGAGGAGGACCGCGCGACCCGGTTGTTCGACGATGCCGTCGGCCGGTTGACGGTGTTGTTCGGCGCCGACCACCCGGAGGTGCTGGAGGCGGCCGCCGGTCGGCGGATCGAGGGCGACATCGAGCCGCCCCCGACGTGATCGTCCGGCCTTGATCGTCAGGCCGTGTTGCGGTCCCGCCAGGCGGCGAAGGTGCGGGCCAGCTTGGCTCGCGCGTCGACGTCGGCCTGCGCCGGGAGCGGTTCGGCGAGGAGCCGGTCGGCCGACCGGCGCAGGTGAGCGACGAACGCCGCGCCCTGCTCGGTGAGCGCGCCGGACTCCTCGACCGCGGTCAGCCCCCGATCCACCTGGAGGCGGGCCTCGGCGAAGTGGGCGGTCGCGACCGGCACCTCGGCCCGGAGGCCGCGCCAGCTGTCGGCGACCCCGACGAACGCGTAGACCCCCTGCAGGAGGCCGGCGAGCGGCCGCGGGTCGGTGCGCCACGGCGCGAAGTAGCGGCCGTCGTCGTCCGGGTCGGTGAGCTGGGCCAGGTCGAGCACCGCGCTCAGCTTCGAATGCTGGAACTCGTGCACCAGGGTGACCGCGAAGTCGTGCGGGCTGGGCGGCAGGGTCAGGCCGAAAACGCCGAACGCATGCCGGATGGTCGCGCTGCGCGCCGACCGCGGATCGGTCTGCACCAGCGGAACCAGGTCCTCGAGGCCGGCGGCGAGTTCGGCCGCCCGCTCGGGCAGGTGGGTGGCGAGCAGCCGCCACGCCGCGCCGAACGAGGCACGCCACCGCTCCACCTCGGCGTCGGTGAGCCGGTTGGCCGGCGGCACGTGGTGGCCGTGCCGGTACGGGTGCAGATCGTCGAGCCCCAGCCGGATGTCGATGCCGGCCGCGGAGGCGGCGAGCACGCGCACCGGCTGCCAGCCGCCGGCCGCCGGCACCTCCCGCCGCACCCCACCGGCCATGACGAACAGCCGTCCGCCGGCGGCGGTCACGGTGACCGAGCCGGCGTCGCCGGCCTCGATCGCGCCCAGCCCGGGCAGCACCGCGACGCCGTCGTGCACGGGCACCTCGGCGGACCCGTCGATGCCGGCCGCCGCGGCCGCCACGATCGCGATGGCCGCCAGGTGCCGCAGGTCAGCCGGGGCGAGATTGTCCTGCATGGCGGCCCGCCCGGCGATCGCCGCCCAGCCGCCGACCAGGGGTGCCCCGACGATCTCCTCGAACGCCTCCGGCGCCGCGGCCCGGGCCCGGTCGAGCAGGTCGCGGACGGCGTCCCCGCCGTCCGGGTACTGCTCCAGGAGGTAGCGGATCAGCATGAGGTGCTTGCTGAACTGCGCTGTCCGCAGCTCACGCACCGCCTCCGCGCCGCCGGCGCCGGTGGCGAGCCGGTCGAAGACGTCCGGCGCGAGTTGGTGAACGGCGATCATGGCTGCCTCCCGGAGAGGTCCGCGGCGATGCGGTCGTAGACGTGACGGACGAAGACACGAAGGTCGGCGCAGTGCACCGAGGGGGAACGGAAGCCGGTGTCGCGCCGGTAGCGGTGGGCGTAGTGACCGCCGCCGCAGAAGGCGAGCGCCGGGCAGGCGAGGCACTCGTCGGACAGGGCGGCCCGGCCGATCTGCCGGGCCACGATGCCGGGATGGTCGAGTGCGTCGTCGAGCTCGTCGCGGAGCACGTTGAGCCCGGTGGCGCAGGCGCCCGGGTAGGCACTCTTCAACGCGTCGACCTGCTCGACGGCTCCGTCCGTCTCGATCACGACCAGGCCGGCCGGGCTCAGCCCGAGCTGCTCGCTGCGGCCGGAGCCGCCGAGCACCAGGCTGATCGCGTCGTCGAAGAGCCGGATCCGGATCGGTGACTTGTCGGCGTACCACCGGTCGAACACCGCGGTGAGCCAGTCGGCGTACGGCGTCGCGACACCGTCCGGCCGTGGCGGCGGGCTTTCCCAGTTGGCGTGCGGCAGCAGGAGGTCGATCGCCGGCGGCTCGAAGGCGATCAGCTGCTCGTAGCAGGCGATCGGGTCGGTGCCGGCGGCGACGGTGCAGAGCAGTCCGCCGTAGAGCGGCCGGTTCTCCGGGCGGCGCAGCAGGTCGAGGGCGCGGGCGACGGCGGCGAAGCTGCCCCGCCCGCCCGGCGTGCGCCGATGCCGGTCGTGCTCGGCGGCGGTGCCGTCGACACTCACCCCGGCCCGGATGCCCAGCGGGCGGAGCTCGGCCAGGGCCCGCTCGTCCAGCAGCACGCCGTTGGTCTGCATGCTGAAGTCGACCGGGCAGGGGAGCGTGGCGCGGGCCTGCGCGACGAACTCGGCGAGCCGCGCGGTGCCGTAGAGCAGCGGCTCGCCGCCGTGCAACACGATCCGGACGCGCGGCAGGTCGTGGTCGCGCGCGTGGGTGGCCATCCGGGCGAGCGTCGCGTCGCGCACCTCGTCGGACATCGTGCGCGGCCGTTCCCGCCAGCTCTGATCGGCGTGCTCATACATGTAGCAGTAGTCGCAGGCCAGGTTGCAGCGCTGGTGGATCTTGAGGACGAACTCGCGGAAGGGGACGGGCCGATGACCGGCGGCCCGGAGTGCGGCCACGTCCAACTCGGCGTACGGCCAGGGGGCCGCCGCCAGGTGTGCCGCCCGGACATCGTCGATCAGTGCGGTCCGTCCCACGGCGACCTAGTCTTCCGGCTGAATCGCGGAGCCGAACGCGCTGATCACACCGTCGCGGTCGTGCAGGCTGTCGAGCACCCGGCGCAGTGATCGGCCGAGGATCCCGTCGGCGTCCGCGCCCAGCGGTGCTAGGGGAAGGTGCGACACGTCAACCAGGGGCGCCCATGGCTCCCCGTCCGGCGACTGAGTCGGGTCGGCGTCGTTCATCTATGGCCTCCACGGCGCTGACCAGGGCATAGACCTGGCATCGGGCCGGCAATAGTCTCTGTTGAATGGGTTCGCCGCGGGCCGGAACGACCCGGGCAGCGACCTTCAAAGCTAGGTGTTCCGGCTCGAAACGGACGGATTTTCCCCGGTGATTCGGACTGAAGCTGACAAGATTTGACAGTTGATCAGCCGGTGGGGAGCTCCACGTCGACCAGGGCCCGGCCGCCGTCGGCCAGCCTCGTCACCAGGGGATGATCGGCGCCGAAACGGCGCCGCAGGGTCGCCAGGACCTGGTCGAGGCTCGGGGCGGTGGGGTCGTCCTCGTTGCGGGCGGCCCGGTCGGCGGCGTAACCCGCGGCGGCGATCAGGGTGTCGAGGTGGTCCTCGCCGAAGACCTCGATCGCCAGCCGGTAGGCCGGGGCCGACCACGACAACGCCGACACCGGATCCGACATGGCCGCCGCCGACGCGCGGTTCACCGCGGTCAGCACCGTGAACGGGTGCTGCTCGCCGAGGCGGGCGGTCAGCACCCGGTACGCCTCGTCCAGCTCCGGGACCGCGGCCGTGACATCGCCGGCCGCCAGCAGGACGGCGGCCCGGTTCGCGCCCGCCACCCGGACCAGCGGGTTGTCGGCGCCCATCGCGGCCGCGTAACCCGACACGGCCAGCGAGCCGTAGTGCAGGGCGGTGGCGAACTGGCCGAGTTCGCGCAGGGCGTTGCCGAAGCTCATGCACACCGCCAGGGTCAGCTCCCGGTGCTCGCCGAGCTGGCTCATGCAGGCCTGGTAGCCGACGCCGAGCTGTTCGACGGCGGGCACGAGCTTGCCGAGGCGGCGGAAGGCGGCCCCGGTCATCCGGCGGGCCCGCAGCAACTCCCGGCCCGACTCGGCCTCCATCAGCGGTCCGAGCAGCTCCACCACGTCCGGGTAGCGGCCCAGCCCGTACAGATCCTCGGCGAGGGCGTTGGCCCAGCGGGCCTGGCGGCGGTCGGTGCGGCCGCGGCCGGCGCGCAGGCGGTCGAGGTCGCTGCGGTCGGCGGCGGCCGCCTCCCGGAAACGGCCGAGGAAGCGCCGGCTGACCGACAGGTTGTAGCGGCTGGCCAGGCTGCGGAAGTCGTCGTCGGGGAAGACCGCGGGGTTGCGGCGCAGGGTCTCCTCGTCCAGCTCGTACGCCCGCTGGAACTCCCCGGCGATCCGCAGGTCGTGGCCCCAGCTGCGGGCCAGGTCGAGGGCGACCGCATGATCGGCCCGGGCGTCGAGGTGGTCCATCGCCTCCTCGGTGAGCCGGTAGGCGTCGACGTACCGGCCGTCGGCGCGCAGCGCGCTCGCCAGGTCGCGCCGGATCAGCAGGACCAGTTCGTCGGAGGGGGCCAGCACCTCCTGCCGGACCAGCGCCGACTCGGCTTCCCGGCCGAGCTGCTGGGCGGCCTGCAGGTCGCCGATGAGGAACAGGTAGCGGATCTGATGCCGGATCGTCCGGTAGGCCGACGGACGGTGGGTGTCGACGAGCGCGGCCGGGCGCACGTGCGGCGCGATCGCGCGGTGCTTGTCCAGGGTCCGGGGGTCCTCGGGGTGGCCGGGGTCGGCTGCGACCAGGATCTGCACCACGTCCTGCCGGTTGCTTTCGGCGTACGCCGCCGGAAGGAGTTCCCGCAGCACCAGGCGGATGATCGCGGGGATCTCGATCCAGTCGCCGCCGGCGTGCCGGCGGCCGAGGCCGGCTCCGGCCAGGATCCGCATCGAGTTCCGCAGGCCGTCCGGGTCGCGCAGCAGGCGCCCGACGGTGGGCGCCACGTCGCGGTCGGCGCCGGCCTGCAGCGTCCACCGCCACACCTGGCTGGGCCCGAAGCCGAGCAGGAGGGTCAGCAGCCGCAGCAGGTCGGGGTCGGCGGTCAGCCGGCCGGCGATCGCGCCGATCTCCTCCGCCAGGCGGCCGGGGGAGGCGGTCAGCATCCGGTTGTCCGGAGTGGCCAGGCGGTCGGCCAGGTCGTCCCAGGACGTCCCCTGCTCCCGGTAGAGGCGGCAGGCCACGGCGAGCCCGATCGGGGACCGGCCGACCACGCCGACCAGCCGGGCCGTCTGGGCCCGGGTGATGTGCGGGTCCTGCTTGCGCAGCAGTTGCGCGGACTCGCCGGCGTCCAGGTCGGGCACCTCCAGCTCGGCGTGCCGGCTCTCCCGCGCCCACCCGCCGTTGCGGGTGGTGACGATGACGCTGCCGCCGGTGGTGCGGATCAGGGTCCGCACGTCGCCGTTGATCACCCCGTCGAAGACCAGCAGGTATGGCCCGGACTCCTCGAGCAGCCGGAACACCCGGTCGATCGGCCGCCGGTCGTCGTTGTCGTCGACGCCCAGGCTGCGGGCCAGGCGCAGCAGCGACTCGCGGGCCCGGTCGGCGTTCTCCGCCTCCACCCACCAGGTCACCGCGTACCGGTCGCGGTGCAGCCGCACGTATTCGGCGGCGAGCTGGGTCTTGCCCGAGCCGATCGGCCCGAACAGGATCAGCGGCGTCTCGGGGGAGCGGGCCAGCCGGCTCTCGACGTCGTCGAGCAGCTGCTCCCGGCCGGTGAAGCGGACGGTGCGCGCGGGCAGCGGACCCTGCACCCGGGAGGTGACCGACCGGACGATGTCGGTGGTGTCGGCCTCGAGCGGCGGCAGCGGCGCAGGGTACGGCCGGGTGGGCAGCGGGCGGGCGACCGGAACCGGCTCGGGGGTGTCGAAGCGTCGCCAGAGGACGTTGAAGTGCACGAGTTCCTGGCTGACGTCGACCCGCTGCACGGACATCCGGCACAGCACCACGATGATCGACTGCAGGCGGGCCCAGCTGGGCACCTTGTTGCCACGCAGGACGGAACTCACCGTCTCGTACGACACCGATTCGAGGTTTTCGTCGTCGATGCGCCGGCTGATGACCCGGGTGGCCGGCTTGCCGGCCTGGCCGTAGAGCTCATGCAGCCGCACCAGCAGGTCGCGCTTGGGTCCTTCCGGCACCCGTTCCGGGCCTGGCAATGCGATTGACACTGCACGCTCCGAGCCGCGTCGCACGTCGATTTGTCAGAGCACCCAGGATCGCATGCGGCTTTCCGCCGAACAACTGACGAGCCCGGCCGATTCTCCGTCCGGAGCAGACAGATCCTGTCAGTTTCGCTCCGGGTTCTCGGCAGGAGTTGTCAGAGCGGCACCGAAGAAGTCAGGTAATCCCTGCTCAGGGCGCCCTTGGTCAAGACTTTCGCCATTGCCTGCGAATCGGCGCCGGCGAATCGTTGATCACCGGGGAGATCAAAATGTTCGAGCACTTCCACCCGGCATTGTTCGCCACCGCGATTGTACTGTGGCCGGTCATCCGCTCGATCGTGTTCCTGGCTTCGGTATTCGTCAGCGTGTGGTCGGGCAAGAAGCACCGCCGGAGCGCCGCGGAGCGCCTTCTCGGGCTGCTCTGCGGCGGCGAGATCAAGAGCCGGGCACGTCTCATCCTCGCCGGTCGAGGAACTGGTAGACGTCCTGATTGTCGACGCCGGGGAACGTCCCCGGCGGGAGGGCCGCCAGCAGGTGCGAGTGGACCCGGGCGCTCGGCCAGGCGCTTCCGGCCCAGCGGCGCACCAGGTCGGCGGGTGGTCGCCGGCAGCAGTCGGGGTCGGGGCAGTGCGAGACGGTTCGGCGGGTGGTGTCGCCCCCGCGGAACCAGCGGGCGTGCTCGTACGGGGTGCCGACGGTCACCGAGAACTCGCCGGATCGGGTGGACTCGATGTGCACGGTGCACCAGTAGGTGCCCGCTGAGGTGTCGGTGAACTGGTAGAACGACGAATACGGATCTTCCGCGTGGAAGATCGTGCGGGACGCCCACTTGCGGCAGATCGGCTGGCCCTCGATGGCGCCGGTGACATCGGACGGGAAACGAACACCGTCATTTTCGTACGCCTTGTAGACGATGCCGCTCTCGTGCACCCGGGTGAAGTGCACCGGAATGCCGAAATGCTGGGTGACCAGGTTGGTGAAGCGGTGCGCCGCGGTTTCGTAGGAGACGCCGAACGCGTCCCGGAAGTCGTCGATCGCGAGCGCCCGGTCGGCTTTGGCCTCGCGCAGGAACTCGACGGCGAACTTCTCCGGCATGAGCAGCGCGGCCGCGAAGTAGTTGGCCTCGACCCGCTGGCGCAGGAAGTCGCCGTAGTCGCTCGGGTCGTTGTGGCCGAGCACGAAATGCCCGAGGGTCTGCAGCACCACCGCACGCGGATCGTGGCCCTTACCGCTGGCCACCTGCGGCAGGTAGATGCGCCGATTTTTCAGGTCGGTCACCGAGCGGGTCGAGCCGGGCAGGTCGTTCACGTAGTGCAGCGAGAAGCCCAGCGACGCCGCGATGTCGAGGATGCCGCGCTGCGACAGCGGGCCGGTCGTGTAGCGCACCGACTGCAGCACCTTGGCCGCGGCCGCCTCGATCTCCGGGAAGTAGTTGTTGCGCTCGCGCATGTTGACCCGCAGCTGCGCATTCGCCTTGCGGGCCACCTCGGGCGTCGCGCTCTGCTCGGTCAGGACCCGGCTGAGCTCCCGGTGCAGCCCGACGAGGGCTTCGAGCGCATCCGCCGGCAAGCGGCGGCCACCGCGGACAACCGGAAGACCCAGCGCCGCGTACGCCGTTTCCTGCTGAAAATGCGTCAGGTCGATCTCCAGGCCCGCCCGTCGCGACGGCGCCTCCGCCCGGAGAAGATCTTGCAGGGGTACGCCGAGGGCGGCGGCGATGGCCTGCAGGACCGACAGCTTCGGTTCCCGCTTGCCGTTCTCGATCATCGAGAGCTGCGACGGCGCCCGGCCGACCGCCTCGCTGAGCTGCTCCAAGGTCATGTTCTTGGATTTGCGCTGGTGGCGCAGGCGCTGGCCGAGGACGACGAGGTCGACCCCGCCGCTCTGACCCTCGGCGGCGGGACTGTCAGGAAGTGAAGCGGTCACGGGTTTGACGATAACAGAAATTCCGCGTTTCTTCTGCTCACAAATGCCTCCCGGGGGGGTTGCGCGATGGGCGACAGTCGAATTCTTCCACCGAGCAACACGGCGACAGGGCAGGAAAGGGACTTTCGATGACTGATCAGCTGACCCGGGGCGGTACCGCAGCGGACCTCACTCAGGAGTGGGCCGGCGATCCCCGTTGGACGGGCATCAAGCGCACGTACACCGCGGACGACGTGGTCAAGCTCCGCGGGACGGTCCAGGAGCAGCACACCCTGGCCGAGCGCGGCGCGCAGCGGCTGTGGGAGCTGCTGAACAGCGAGGACTACATCAACGCGCTCGGCGCGCTGACCGGTGGCCAGGCGGTCCAGCAGGTGCGGGCCGGCCTCAAGGCCATCTACCTGTCCGGCTGGCAGGTCGCCGCGGACGCGAACCTGTCCGGGAACACCTACCCCGACCAGTCGCTCTACCCGGCCAACTCGGTTCCGGCCGTGGTCCGGCGGATCAACAACGCGCTGATGCGCGCCGACCAGATCGACACCGCGGCCGGCCGCTACGAGCGCGACTGGTTCGCCCCGATCGTCGCCGACGCGGAGGCCGGCTTCGGTGGCCCGCTCAACGCGTTCGAGCTGATGAAGTCGATGATCGTGGCCGGTGCCGCGGGCGTGCACTGGGAGGACCAGCTCGCCAGCGAGAAGAAGTGCGGCCACCTGGGCGGGAAGGTTCTCATCCCGACCCAGCAGCACATCCGTACGCTCAATGCCGCTCGCCTCGCGGCCGACGTCCTCGGCGTGCCGTCGCTGGTCATCGCCCGCACCGACGCGCTCGCCGCGGACCTGCTCACCACCGACGTGGACGATCGGGACAAGCCGTTCGTCACCGGCGAGCGGACCGCCGAGGGCTTCTTCCGGGTGCGCCCGGGTTCGGACGCAGCGATCGCCCGCGGTGTCGCGTACGCAGATTATGCAGATCTTCTCTGGGTGGAGACCGGCAAGCCGGATCTTGAGTTCGCCCGCAGCTTCGCCGAGGCCGTGCACAAGGTGCACCCCGGCAAGATGCTGGCCTACAACTGCTCGCCGTCGTTCAACTGGAAGAAGAACCTCGACGACGCCGACATCGCCCGGTTCCAGAAGGAGCTCGGGGCGATGGGCTACAAGTTCCAGTTCGTCACCCTGGCCGGCTTCCACGCGCTCAACCACTCGATGTTCGAGCTGGCCCGCGGCTACGCCGAGACCGGCATGACGGCGTACGTGAAGCTGCAGGAGGCCGAGTTCGCGGCCGAGGCCGACGGCTACACCGCCACCAAGCACCAGGCCGAGGTCGGCACCGGCTACTTCGACGCCGTCTCGACCGCGCTCAACCCCGACAGCTCGACCACCGCGCTGAGCGGTTCTACCGAGGAGGAGCAGTTCTGACATGGGCGGCGAAGAGGTCACCATCACGGGCACCACGGAAGGCCGTTACTCCGAGATCCTGACCCCCGAGGCCGTCGCGTTCGTCGTGGCGCTGGACCGTGAGTTCGGCGCCCGGCGGGTGCAGCTCCTGGAGCGGCGTCGCCGGCGTCGCACCACCCGGACTGACTCCCTCGACTTCCTGGCCTCCACCCAGGCCATCCGGGACGACGCGACCTGGCAGGTCGCGCCGGCCGCGCCCGACCTGACCGACCGCCGGGTCGAGATCACCGGGCCGCCCGAGCGCAAGATGACCATCAACGCGCTCAACTCGGGCGCCAAGGTCTGGATGGCCGACTTCGAGGACGCCACCTCGCCCACCTGGGAGAACGTGGTCCTCGGCCAGGCCAATCTGCGCGACGCGCTGGACGGCAAGCTGGACTACACCGCGCCGGACGGCCGCAAGTACCAGGTCGGCGCGACGCTGCCGACGATCATGGTGCGGCCGCGCGGCTGGCACCTGCCCGAGGCGCACGTGCGGATCGGCGGCCGGGCGGTCTCCGCCTCGCTGTTCGACTTCGGCCTGTACTTCTTCCACTGTGCCCAGCGCCAGCTGGACCGGGGGAGCGGCCCGTACTTCTACCTGCCGAAGCTGGAGTCGCACCTGGAGGCCCGCCTCTGGAACGACGTCTTCCTCTTCGCCCAGGAGCAGCTCGGCATCGCGCGCGGCACCATCCGGGCCACCGTCCTCATCGAGACCATCACCGCGGCCTTCGAGATGGACGAGATCCTGTACGAGCTGCGCGAGCACTCGGCCGGCCTTAACGCGGGCCGCTGGGACTACCTGTTCAGCATGATCAAGAACCGGCCGGACGTCGTTCTCCCGGAACGGTCCCAGGTCACCATGACGGCGCCGTTCATGCGGGCGTACACCGAGCTGCTGGTGCGCACCTGCCACCGGCGCGGCGCGCACGCGATCGGCGGGATGGCCGCGGTCGTGCCCAGCCGCGACCCGGTCGCCGCCAAGCGGGCCCTCAACCAGGTCCGGCAGGACAAGCGGCGCGAGGTCGGCGACGGCTTCGACGGGTCCTGGGTGGCCCACCCCGGCCTGGTCGAGACCTGCCGCGAGGTGTTCGACCAGTGGCTGGGCGCCGAGTCGCACCAGATCGTGCGCAAGCGCGACGACGTGCGGGTCACCGCCACCGAGCTGCTGGACGTGAAGGCGCTCGGCGTGCAGGTCACCGAGGTGGCGCTGCGCAACAGCTGCAGTGTTGCGCTCCGCTACATCGCCGCCTGGCTGGGCGGCCGCGGGGCGGTGGCACTGGGCGGTCTCATGGAGGATGCGGCCACCGCCGAGATCTGCCGCGCGCAGCTCTGGCAGTGGATCCACAACGGCACCCCGACCGACTACGGCGTGCCGGTGTCGGCCGCCCTGGTCACCAGGATGCTGCGCGAGGAGCTGGACGTCCTCAGCGAGACCGGAGCGCTCGACGAGGAGTCGGCGAAGCTGTTCGGCCAGGCCCGGACGCTGCTCACGGTCCTGCTGACCGAACGCACCTGCCCGGAGTTCCTGACCCTGCCGGCCTACCTGCGCCACATGTCCGGCGGTTCCGGAGCTCCCGCAACGACCGAGCAGGCGACTGTCGCCGCCTGACCGGACGAACGGAACGGCGCGGCCCAGGGCACTGGGGCCGCGCCGTTCTCCGTTGTCCACCGCGCCGGCGCTGTGCGCGTTCGCCGGCCCGCTGCCCCACCGGCTCAGCCGTTCCCCGGCCGCAACTGCCGCCCACGCCGGATCTTGGAAATGTACTGTCCGCGGCGACCCGGAAGTCGACAAGTTCGAGCGCCGGGCGGATGCACGTCCGCAGGGTGGCTGCCGGGCCGGGGCCGGGGCCGGGGCCGCGGGGGTCTGGGCCTGGGCCGGGGGTCTGGGTCTGGGCCGGGGGTCTGGGCCGGCCCGATTTCCTGGATTTCGGGGTCTCGGAGTGCTAGACAGACCCCGAAATCCAGGAAAACGGGGCCCAAGCGCGTGCCTCAGTGAGCTCCCCGAGGAACGGAAATCGGAGTCCCGGCGTCCGCGACCTGCTACGCGAATGATCCTTACCCAGGTGCGGCCGGCCCGGATTCCCGATCAGCCGCAGATACCGCATGGCTGCGGCGGTCCCGGACGCCATCTCGCCACCGGCCGGCCCAGCATTTGCGTCTCGTTGCCGGCGGCCCTGACATTGAATCGCGGGGATTCCGCCTGACCGGACGAACGGAACGGCGCGGCCCAGGGCACTGGGGCCGCGCCGTTCTCCGTCTACTGCTGGTCGAAGGCGTCGGCCTTGACGCCGCCGACGAACGCGGTCCACTCAGCGGCGGTGAAGAACAGTGCCGGGCCGGCCGGGTCCTTGGAGTCGCGCATCGCGGTGCCGCCGCCGGGGAGATCGGCGGCCTCTACGCAGTCGCTGTTACCGCCCGACCGGGTCGACTTCCGCCACGTCAGGCCGGCGAGGTCGTGATCACCCATCGCTGCTCATCTCCCTCATGACCTTGCTGATCACCGCGTTCGATCCTTCCACAGACAGCGATCGACTGTCGATGTCGCTCCAGACCTGCTCGTAAAGCTCGATTTCCTGAGGTTTGTCCAGGTAGAGAGCCCCGGTCAGGCCGTCGCTGTAGACGGTCGGCGGCTCGTGGGATCCGTTGTCGCCGCCGCCAGGCGGCGGGAACTCGAGGATCGTGAACTTTCCCGAAACGGATGCGCGGTGCGGGCCGGCCGCAAGTGGCAGCACTCGCACGCGGGCCTTTCCCTCCTCGTTGGCCTTCAGCAGGTGCCACAACTGTTGCTGCATTGCACCCGGGACGTCGATCGAGCCGAGCAGCACGGCCTCCGAAAGGATCACCTCCAGCGCCGGTGGCGCCGGGAAGTGCCGGATGAGCAGTCCCTGTCGCTCCTGCTTGATCTTCATGCCGGCTTGGACGTCGCCGTCCGTAAAGTGCGGCGTATCGATCCGAATGATCGCCTCCATGTAGGCGGGCGCCTGCAGCAGGCCGGGAACGACCTGCGGCTCGTATTTGCGGATCCGGGTCGCTGCACCCTCCAAGCCGATGTAGAGCTCCAGCCATTCCGGCATGACGACGTCGTTGTAGGACTGCCACCAGCCGCGGGCCTTGGTCTCCTTGGCCAGGCTGACCAGAGCGTCGATGACCTCGGGGTCCGCTGCTGCTGCGGCAGGAGGACAGGACGATCAGCGGGAGCGGGTGCTGGCCCGACCGCAGGGCGTTGACCAGGGCATTTGCGTCCACATCGACCGGGTTGCCGTCCTCGTCCTCCAGCTGGACGCCCGTGGGTGAGCCGTGGGCCGACAGGTGCAGCACGTGGTACTGCTCGGCGCGCAGCGCCTCGGCGATCTGTTTTGTGCCGGCCACCTCGAGGAAGGTCACCTGGGCGGTGTCCGACTCGGCCAGCGGGGCCACCGCGTCCAGCACGGCCTGCATCTCGGCCTCCACGGCCAGGGCCGGGCTGGACGTTCGGGACTCGTCGGGGGAGGCGACCACGGCCAGGATCTTCAGCGGGCCGGGGAGCGGGGCGGTCGCGCCGTGGCCGGAGTCGCGCAGGCGGCGGTGCATCCGGACGCCGGGGATCAGCGCGAGCGGGCGGCCGTCGGCGAGGCGGACCAGTTCGTACGGCAAGGAGAGGGTGAGCTCGTCGCCGAGAATGACCACGTCGAGGGTGGAACCGAACTGCCAGCCGTCGATGAGTCCGGTCAGGTGCGCTGCCGCGGGCTCGTCGACCAGCATCTGCCACAGCTGGCGGCCCTGGTCGGCCAGCCGGGAGTCGGCGGCGAGGGGATCGGCGGCGGACAGGCCGTCCCAGACGTGCGCGTAGCCGACCGGGGGCCAACCGGTGCGCTCGGACAACGGGCTGCCCGACAGTGACGCTCGGCAGGTGACCCCGCTGTCGTCGGCGGTCACGTCCAGGACCAACTCGTGGTGGGCAGTCAACGGGCGCGAAGCCAGCTGCACGCGGTCGCCGACCGGTGGCTCGGTCTCCCACGGCTGGTCGGTGAGGACCCGGTACAGCTTTTCGACTCCGGCCGGGGTCAGCTCGGGCAGCTCGTAGTGGGTGGTGCTGGTCTGACCCAGGAACGCCGGGATGTCGTCGGTCGAACGGCCGGGCAGCACGACCGGCAGATACTTTGCCCGGCCCGCCGCCTGGTCCCGGTAGAACTCGTCGCGGATCAGGGTCGCTTCGAACTGCACTCCGCGGCCCTCGGAAGCCGGCGCCCGCCCCTCGGCCCGCCTGCGGTACTCCGGCGACGCGATCACCAGGACGAACCGGGCCTCGCGGACCTGCTCCATCATCCACAGCGTCCAGTCCTGCGGGCGCTCGCCGGCGGGCAGGTCGAGCTTGGCGTCCACACCCATCTTGCGCAGCAGGATCCACAGGTCACGGACCTGGTCCTCGAACCCGGCGCTCTCGTGCGCGAAGGACAGGAGGACACGCACCGGCCCGGCGTCTTCTTGCGGATCCACAAAAACCTCCAGCCGCCCCGGCCATCGCCCGAACATTTCACTCCGGCCGATGCACCCACAACCAGCCGAAAGGCTGTCGTCAACACGACAGGTGTCACTTTCGTGTGGACCTTGCTGAGGTACGCGGGGTAGCGGCACCCGGACCGGCTGTTCGTGATCGCTGGCGGCTAAGCTCGGCAGCGACTCCGGCGAAGGGAACAGCACCGATCATGCAGCAGGGTGGGGCCGTGCGGGTGGATCACGGCGTGGTCGCCGGCACCTTCAGTCTTGACGGGCAGACGTTCGACGTCGACAACAACGTCTGGGTGGTCGGGGACGACGCCGAGTGTGTGGTGATCGACGCGCCGCACGATGTTGACGCGATCATGGCCGTGGTCGGGGACCGGGCCGTGCGGGCGATCGTCTGCACCCACGCCCACGATGACCACGTGCGCGTTGCGCCGGGGCTTCGGGAGCGCACGGGGGCGCCGATCCTGCTGCATCCGGATGACCGGCCGCTCTGGGAGCTGACCCACGGCACGTCCGTGAGCTGGGACGACGATCTCGCCGACGGGGCCAGGATCGAGGTGGCCGGCACGGCGCTGACCGTTCTGCACACGCCGGGGCACGCACCGGGCGCGGTCTGCCTCTACAGCGCCGACCTCGGATGCGTCTTCACCGGTGACACCCTGTTCAACGGCGGGCCCGGCGCGACCGGCCGTTCCTACTCCGACGCCGGCCTCATCGTCGACTCGATCAGGGCGAAGCTCTTCGAGCTTCCAGGCGAGACCGTGGTGCACACCGGTCACGGCGACGACACCACGATCGCGGCGGAGCGACGCACCCTCAGCTCGTGAGGCCGCGCAGCTCGACCAGCAGCTCCGACAGGGCGGCCTGATCGGCAACCCCCAGTGGCGTACGCCGTGCCCGCTGCCAATGGTCCGACCAGGTGTGGTCGATCCAGATCTCGGTGATCTGCTGCTCGTCGACCGTGTTGTAGCCGCCGTTCGTGACGCCCGGGTCCAGCTCGACGAGCAGGGTGAGCCCGCCGGGCAGCGGGTGGGACAGCTGGGTGTGCAGGTGGCCCGGGTTGTGGAAGCCGTTGCCCGGCCAGCGGTCGCCCTGCATCCGCACCAGCCGTTCGGTCGGTGCCGGCCCGAACCCGGGCAGGCTGGTGGCGGCCCGCTCCGCCGCGGTCAGCGTCACGACCGGGCGGTGGATCTGCGGGAACGGCTGCAGAATCTCGTAGTCGGTGAAGATCTGCGCCCACTCGGCCAGGTCGTCGCCGAGCTCGACCGGGTGCACGATGCCGAGCGGCGTGCCCCCGTCGACGGTGGCGTGCGCGTCGTCGAGGTCGGCGAAGCTGCCGTCCTCGGCGATCCGCAGCGCCTGCACCAGGCGGTTCTCCGTGTCGTACTCGCCCCAGAGGAGGCGGCGCGCGATCGGCCCGAGGATCGGGTGCGGCAGCAGCACGTCGGGGAGGTCGCGTCCGGGCCGCAGCCGATGCGCGAGCATCTCCCGCTCGAAGCGGGCGATCTGCGCGGCCGCGGTCGCCCGTAGATCCTTCTTGAGCTGCAGGAACTCCCGGTAGGCGGCCGGGTTGGTGTCCTTCACGCCGGGCTTCGGCGGTCGCGCCAGGCGGCGGCCGGCGGCATCCACGGCGTACGGGTCGAGGTGGTCGTCGGTTCCCACGGTGAACTGGCGTGGGCCGTAGTCCAGGGTGATGCCGGCGTCCAGGCCGTGGGTGATCGCCAGCCGGTCGGCCAGCTGTTCCAGGGTGAGCCCGCGCCCGGCGGCGGCCTGGGTGAGGTAGACGAGGGCCCGGTCGTTCATCGACCCGCCCACCATGTTCTCCTCGATCGCCAGCAGGTGCCGCAGCGACACGTCACTGGCCACCGTGGCCAGCACCGCGAGTCCGTCGATCGCCCGCAACCACCGGCTCTTGGCCGGCCACGACCGGACCAGCGGCGCGAGCCGGTCCATCGTGGCGTCGTCCCCGAGATGCGCCTGGGCGAGCACGACCCAGGCCTGCGCCGCCGGTAGGTCGTCGGTGAGCCATGCGTCGAGCAGCGCCCGCCCGAACTCGGCCAGGCTCACCGGATCGCAGCCCGCCATCAGCTTCTCCGCCTCCGGATCGGGCGCGGCGACCAGCGGCTGCACGGCCGCCGACGACTCGACGACCAGAGGCAGACCGGAGCCGGCCGGTGCGGGATCGCCGGGCGCCGGCTCGGGCAGGTCGGCCAGGCGGGTCCGGGTCAGCGCCTCGACCAGCCGGCGGACCTCATCCGGAGGCATTGTCCCACCACCGGCAGCCCGGATCTCCGGCAGCCGATCGGGGTGCGCCCAAGCCGGTGTCTTCACCGTCCGGGCGGGCACGGTCAGTGCCGGCAGCGGCAACGACATCGCCTGCTCGGCGGCAGGGTCGAGCCGCGCTTCGAGCACGGCGCGGACGCCCGGACCGTACCTGTCGGCGGTCTGGAATATAATCGGCCCGTGGCCGGTCGCCGCGAGGTGGCGCAGCGCATCCTCGGCGTTCTGCCGCGGCTTTCCGGGCCAGCCGGCCGCGGCCGGGATCAGCGCCCGCGCTGCCGCCGAAGGGTGCCGGTCGAGCCAGAGCCGGGCCCACTGCCGGGCCGATCCGAGGTGCCGCAGCCAGCCCGCGACCAGCGCGGCCGGCTCCGGACCGCGGAACGGCAGCACGAGGACCCCGAGCCGGTCGGCGCTCTCCCCGGCCTCCTGGAGCGCGAGCTTCAACGCATCCAGCTCGAACCGGGCGACCGCGACCCGCCCGAGGTCGATCCGCTGCCGCGCCCGCAGGAGCAGCGGGGTGGCCAGCAGCGCCCGAGCCGACGCTTCCGGCCCTTTCGCGAACAGCCACGCCACCTGCGCGGAGCTCAGGTCGGAGAGCCGGTCGGCGCCGGTGGCCGCGGTGACCCAGTCGGCCTCTTCCCGACCATGGTCGAGCGCCGCCGCCCGCGAAGCCCAGAGCTCCCGCTCCCCGTCGGTCCACGCCATGACGGTCGCGTCGTCACAGACCAGCTCGTTACCCGCCGCCATCGACGTCGCCTCCATGATCACCCGGTCCGGAGACCGTAGCGGAGCGGCGCCGGACCGCGTATCGGTGCATGGTGACGCCCTCGTCGAAGGTGCCGTGCTCGAGCAGGTCGAGCTGGATCGGCTCGTGGTGGCCGTCGAAGAGTGGGCGGCCGGCGCCGAGGACCACCGGGTGGGTGAAGAGCAGCAGCTCGTCGAGCAGGCCGGCGTCGAGCAGCAGCGTGGCGACGGTCGCGCCGCCGACCCCGATGTCACCGTCGGTCCGCTCCCGCAGCTCGGCCAGCCGCTCGACCGCGTCGCCGTCGCCGCCGATGACCTGGGTGTTGTACCCGGCTTCGGTGCGGGTGCGGGACACCAGCACCTTCGGTTTCGACGTCCAGATCTCGCCGTATTCGCGCATGTAGTCGTCGAGCGACTCGTCGTGGCGCGCGGCCGGCCAGAACGACTCCATCGTCTCGAAGATCACCCGGCCCTGGACCATCACCGACAGCGCCCGCGCGCGGGCGTTGAAGTCGCGATGCAGCTGCTCGCCGATCCGCATCCAGCTGCCACCGCCCTGCTCACCGGCGGTCTGCTCGATCTTGAGATCGGTGGAGACGTTCATCCAGTACACGAATCGTCCAGGCATGGGTCCGATCGTGCCGGAGGGGTACGACAAAAAAGTGACCGGGAGCGGGCACAAGATCAGCGGACTCGGTCGCCGGTGACCTAGGGGCCGCGGTGGGATGCTGTCTGTTATCCCCGATCCACCGCCGGGAGGTCGTCGACAATGCTGCCGCTGCGCAACGCCAATCTGTCGTCCTTGAAAGAGGTCGCCGTCCCTGCCTACGACCGGTCCGCGCTGCGGGCCGGCATCGTGCATTTCGGGGTCGGCGGATTCCATCGAGCCCATCAGGCGATGTACCTGGATCGCCTGATGAACGACGGCAAGGCCCTCGACTGGGCGATCTGCGGGGTCGGCGTGATGCCGGCCGACGAGCGGATGCGGCAGGTGCTGGACGCGCAGGACGGCCTCTACACGCTGGTCGTGAAGGCGCCGGACGGCAACCTGGAGGCCCGGGTGATCGGGTCGATCGTCGAATATCTCTACGCGCCGGACGACCCGGAAGCCGTGATCGAGAAGATGGCCGACCCGGCGATCCGGATCGTGTCGCTGACGGTCACCGAGGGCGGCTACAACTTCCATGCGGTCACCGGCGAGTTCATGGCCGACAACCCGGACGTGCAGCACGACCTCACCGCCGGCAACCAGCCGAAGACCACGTTCGGGCTGATCACCGCGGCCATCGAACGGCGCCGCGAGCGCGGCGAAGCGCCCTTCACCATCATGAGCTGCGACAACATCCAGGGAAACGGGGAGGCGGCTCGGCGGAGCTTTGTTGCGTACGCTCGTCTGCGCGACCCGGCCCTCGCGTCGTACGTGGCCGAGACCGTCCGGTTCCCGAACAGCATGGTGGACCGGATCACCCCGGTCACCACCGACGAGGACCGCGACCAGGTGGCCAAGCAGTTCGGCGTCGAGGACGGCTGGCCGGTGGTCTGCGAGCCGTTCACGCAGTGGGCCCTGGAGGACAGTTTCAGCAACGGCCGGCCGCCGTTCGAGGACGCCGGCGTGCAGGTGGTGCCGGACGTCGAACCGTACGAGCTGATGAAGCTGCGCCTGCTCAACGCCTCCCACCAGGGTTTGTGTTATTTCGGATGGCTGGCCGGCTACCGGCTGGTGCACGAGGTCGCCCAGGACCGGCTGTTCGCGAAGTTCCTGTTCGGCTACATGGAGCGCGAGGCCACCCCGACCCTGGAGCCGGTGCCCGGCGTCGACCTGCGCGAGTACCAGCACCAGCTGATCGACCGCTTCTCCAACGCGCAGGTCCGCGACACGGTGGCCCGGCTGTGCGCGGAGAGCTCGGACCGGATCCCGAAGTGGCTGCTCCCGGTGATCCGCCGCAACCTGGAGACCGGCGGCGACATCCTGCTGTCGACCGCGGTGGTGGCGTCGTGGGCCCGCTACGACGAGGGCGTCGACGAGCAGGGCGAGCCGATCGACGTGGTCGACCGCTTGCGCGAGCCGTTGATCGCCGCGGCCCGGCAGCAACGCGACAATCCGCTGGCTTTCATCGCCAATCGGGAGGTGTTCGGCGACCTCGTCGACAACGAGCGCTTCGTCTCGGCGTACCGCTCGGTGCTCGCAAGCCTGCACCACAAGGGAGCGAAAGCGACGCTCGAAGATCTAGTGTCGGGTCTTACCTAGTTTTTGCTTGTGAAGGGGTGACAGCATGGGCCGGTGACCCTGCCGCTGCGTGTCAATGTCGCGCCGGAGCGGGCGGATGCCTCGCCCGGCGACAACCTCCAGTTCGATGTCACCGTGCGCAATGCCAGTGACATCGTGGAGCATTACGGCGTCGAGTTGCTCGGGCTGCCCGACGGGGCGACCGTGCGCACCGAGCCCGAGGTCGCCAAGCTGCGGCCGGCCGAGAGCGGCACCCTGACCGTGCGGGTCGCCCTGCCGGTGCAGCCGCCGGCGCCGGCCGGCACCTACGTGGTCGGCGCGCTGGTCCGGTCGAAGTACCGGCACGACGTGTCGCGCTGCGTCGAGTTGCCGATCCAGCTGGCCAGCGTCGAGCAGATCACCCTGCGCACCACCCCCGAGGTGGTGACGGGTGGCCGCAGCGGGCAGTACACGTTGGAGATCGCCAACGGCGGTAACGCTCCGGTGCGGCTCTACCTGGCCGCCACCGATCCGGAGCGGCGGGTCAGCGCCGTCTTCCAGCCGGGCTGGCTCGATCTGCCGCCGGGCACCACGGCCCGGGTGCTGCTGAGCGTGTCGGCGCCGCTGCCGTGGAACAAGGAGAAGCAGCGGCAGCTCACCCTGACCGTCACGCCGGATATGCCGGGGGCGACCCCGGTGACCGGCACGGCCACGTTCGTGCAGCAGCCGCGGATCGCGTCGAAGGTCGCGAAGATCGCCGGGATCGCTGCGGGAGTGGTCGTGCTGGCCGCGGCGATCGCCGTGCCGCTGCTGGTGACCAGGGCCAACGACAACAAGGCGCAGAACGCCGCCGCCACCCAGGCCGCGCCGACTCCGGCCGCCACGGCCGCGCAGCCGCCGGCTCAGCAGCAGAGCGCGGCCGCGCCGCCGGTGACCTCGGCGGCCGCCCCGCCGGTTCAGGCGTCCGAGGCCCCGGCCACCACCGCGGCGCCGGCCGCGACCACGGCGCCGCCGAACGGGGGAGGGGCCCGGGAGATCGACCTGACCACGCCGCCGCCGGGGCCGGTGGCCAGCGACGTCTTCCGCAACGACGGGTTCCTGGTCAGCGCCGACCCGAAGGCGCTCGCGGTGCCGGGCTGCGACACCGCCCAGAGTGCCGCGGTGGTCGAGGACGCGTCCGGCAAGTTCCTCACGTCGAGCACGGCCGACGATGCGACGAAGTGTCACGAGGTGCCGCTGCTGATCGACTTCCTGCAGGACACCCCGGCCGGTGCGGTGCAGGTGACGCCGCTGGTGCCGAACTCGCTGACCATGGAGGTCACCTTCCGCGACCTGTCCCGCGGCACGTCGGCGACGCTGACCGTGCCGCCGGACATCAGCGCCGCGCACGGCGGCGTCGATCAGCTGCTGATCCGGGCGCTGGGCGGCGGCCCGGTCGCGGTCACGAAACTGAAGGTCGCTCCGCTGACCTGAGAATGGCGTACGACATCAGGGCCACGCACAAGGCGCCGTTGATGAAGGACGCGGACACGTCGGTCGGGTGGTGCATGCCCCGGTAAAGACGGGAGAGTGCCACCCCGACCGGCATCAGCAGCAGCGCCCAGCACAGCCACTTCTGCCAGGTCTGGTGGACCAGGCCGGCCAGGATGAGGGCGAGTCCGCAGTAGAGGGCGAACGCCGCCGAGGTGTGCCCGGACGGGAAGCTCGACGTCGGCGGGGAGTTGTCCAGGTGCTTGACCGTCGGGCGCTGCCGGTCGAGGACCAGCGTGGTGAAGAAGAAGACGAGCGCCTGGGCGGTGACCGCGGCGCACAGGAACAGCGGCTCGTACCAGCTGTGCAGCGTCTTGAGTAGGACGAGCGCGGCGATCGCGGTGACCCCGATGATCACCGGGGTGCTGCCGATCAGGCTGAAGATCTCGGTGGCCAGGTTCCACGGCGGGGTGCGGTGGGCCGCGAACCAGCGGTTGACGCCGTCCTCGACGGTGAACGGCCACACATCCTTGAACACCTTGGTTATCAGCAGGCCGAGCCCGATCATGCCGAGCAGCAGCGCGATCAGCCCCGGCAGGATGCGCTTGGCGTAGTAGGCGGCACGATGTCCGACCGCGGCGCGATTCTCCAGCATGAGTGCCGCAGTTACCCGGACAGCGGTTCTTTCATGCGTCGTGATTGATGTCCAGCCGCCATCGCCGCCGTGGTCGCCAGCCCGACGAGCAGACCGGCCACCACGTCGCTGGTCCAGTGCACGCCGAGCACCACCCGGCTGACCCCGGTCATCAGCGGGATCCCGATCGCCGCCGCCCACAGCGCCGCCCGCCACCGCGGCTTGTCCCGGGTCAGCGGCAGCAACAACAGCAGCAGCACGGCGGCGCCGAGCGCGTTGTTCAGCGCGTGCCCGGACGGGAACGAGTAACCGGCCGCGCGGGCGACCGGGTCGAGCAGGTCAGGACGGTGCCGGCTCACCATCAACTTCAAAACGGCGCCGAGTACGCCACCGACCGCCATCGTGATCGCCACCCACCAGGCGAGCGACTTCGCACCCCGCCGGGCCAGCCAGATGACCAGCACGAGCGCGGCGATCCGCCACGAGTTCGGGTCGAAGGCGAGGCTCCACGCCTTCATGAACCACACCCAGCCGGGGTGGTCGAGCGCGAACCCGTGCATCGCGTCGGTCACCCGGGCGTCGAGCCGGTTGAGCCAGCTCACGTTGCCCACGACCAGCACACCCACGACCGCGGCCGGCATGACGAGGGCCGCCGCGCCGGCGGCGGCCACGGTCAGCCGTACGCCCAAGGAATGTTCCCGCACGAGCCGGCTATACCCGATCTCAGGCCGCGTACGCCGTCGCCGCCCATTCCTCCGCGCCGTCGCCGCCGCCCCGCTTCACCCGGTACATCGCCTGGTCGGCGCGGCGCAACGCGTCCGGCAGGTCACCGGCGTAGGTCCCGGCCACCCCGATGCTCACGGTGGCCGGGCAGTCGGCGATGGCCCGTACCGCAAGAACCATCCGCTCCGCCACCCGCAACGCGGTGTCCGCGCCGAGACCCGGCAGCAGCACCGCGAATTCGTCCCCGCCCAGCCGGGCCAGCAGGTCCTCCTCGCGCAGCTCCGCGCCCAGCGCGTCGGCGATCGCCCGCAGGGCGGCATCGCCGGCCGCGTGCCCGGCCGTGTCGTTGATCTGCTTGAACTTGTCGGTGTCCACCACCATGACGGTGAGCAGGTCGGCCGGCCGGGTCTGCGCCTGCCGGACCGCCCGGTCGAAGGCGCCCCGGTTGGCGATGCCGGTCAGCGCGTCCAGCGCGGCCGCCCGGGCGGCCTGCTCGTGCTGGATGCGCAGCAGTTCGAAGGACTTCATCGCCTCCACCGACTGCAGCATGCGCAGCCGGTGCCGCCACATCGCCGCGGCCAGGGTGTCGCCGTAGGCCATGCCCACCTGGGCGCCGGCCGAGCCGCGCGCGGCCAGCAGCACCGCCTTGGTGCGTTGGGTGGCGGCCACGATCAGCCAGCCGGCGTCCGCGGGCAGCGCCGCCACCGCCCGTTCCAGCACGGCGAGGGCCTCGTCCGGCCGGCCGGAGCGGCGCAGCGCCACCGCCTGGAACGGCCGGCTGTAGGCGAGCGCGGTCGCGCTCATCCCGCGCGCCTCGAGGACCCGCAGCGCCTCCTCGATGTCGGCGGCAGCGCCGGCCGGGTCCTCGCGGTCGGCTCGCGCGCAGGCCGCGGCGAGCAGCGCGGTGTCCCGCCAGGCGGCGGCGTCCGGCCCGCGTGCCTCGTCGACGGCCCGCAGCGCATAGTGCTCGGCCTGCGCGGTGTGGCTCTCGGCCGCCTCGATCTGGCCGATCTGGTAGAGCTCGAGCGCCCAGTAGAGGTGCATCTCGGCGTGGTTGAACAGCCACATCGCCCGGTTGCCGTTGTCGGCCGGGCTCATCTCGTAGGCGGCGTCGTAGTGCGCGCCGACCAGCTCGTACAGCCGCAGCTCGAAGTAGCCGATGGCGACCGCCACCCGCCCGTTCACCGCGGCGGTCGGGTCGGTCTCGCCGGCCACCGCGAACTCGGCGGTGATCAGGTCCTGCAGGACCCCGGCCTCGCCCTCGCCCTCACCGAGCCGCAGCTGGTGGGAGGCCCGGGTGGCCAGCGCGCAGCCGAGCCAGCCCGGGCTGTCCTGCGCGATCGCGGCCTCGGCCATCAGGTCGAGGGCCTCGACGGCGGCGTGCGGATCGCCGAGGTTGGTCAGCGCGATGGCCCGCACGAAATGCATGCCGGCCGGCCCGTCCGCCCCGGCCAGATATGTCTCGGCCCGCCTCAGCGCAGCTGCGGCCCGGCCACTCTGCGCCATTTCGAGCAGCCGTGCCGCCTGTTGCGTTGTCTCGCTCATCGGCCCTCCCGAAGCGGCCTATCGGCGAGGTCGGGACTAGTTGAAGGAAATAATCTTGTTGATCAGCCCGCCGCCCGGGAAGTCGAGCATCAGCACCCCGGTGCGAACGACCGGCGTGTGCACCTCGGGCCCCTCATTCAGGTAGATCAGCAGGAACGGGTCCACCCCCTGCACCCCGAGCGCGCCGCCGGCAACCTGTTGCGGCTGGGCAAAGACACTGGATCCGCTGCCGAAGTTCACATACATCTTCGAGGCGTCCCCCGCGCTGGTCGCATCGAGGAAACGACGCACCTGGTCCCGCTTGGTGGCAATCGCCGCGACGCTGGACACGGTGTAGTTGTCCTGCACATAGGTGGACGACCCGTCATTCCACCCGTCAAATTGCGCAAGCCCGTAGTTCGAGTAGCGCCCACCCCGCGCCCCGTTCATGACGGCAAGAACAACTTTGCCACGAACGGCGCCGAGCGTCGGCACGGCCGCAGCCGACGCCCGGGTCACCGAGGGCGCCCAGAAAAGGCCGGGACGATTATTGACGTACGCGTCAAAGATGTCGACAAAACTCGCCTGCCCCGAAGCATCCGTGCACGACCCGATCTCTCCGGTGCATTCTTGCTTGAGCCGCACGACAACGGTCTCACCCGGATGCCCCGAAAGAAAATCCGAAAGCTTATTGAGTACGTCGTCGAAGTTCGCATTCTGATAGGCCGACCCGTGATGGATGGTGAACGTGTTCCCGGTGTTCACCCGAGCCCGGATATCGATCATCCGAATCCCGGCGTTCAGTTGCGCCGCGAGGGTCCCGCCGGAGTCCCCGAAGTCCTCCTGCGTCTGCGTCCACGCCCCACCGTGAATCGACATCGTCTCGTGCGTGCCCGGGATGGACAGCGCGGCAAGGCTGCGCGAGTCGGGCAGCCCGCGCATCCAGTCGGGGTTGGCCGCGGTGCTGAGGGTCCGGTAGGAGGCGTCGGCCGCGAACGCCACCGACGGAACGGCGATCAGAGCTCCGGCGATGAGGGTGGTGGCGCCGGCGAGGGCAAGGACACGCTTCATGGCCGGAAAGATATCGATCGATGCCGTACGACGGAAGGGCTGAAGTTACTCACGGGTTTGCCCGCATTAACTCTGACGGTGGAGCTGCACGCGCAGGGCACGATCACCGCGTCGCCGTCAGTAAGGTCGAAGGGTGGAAGGTGCCGACTCGGCTGAGGATCCAAACTCGACGCCCGGCAACGGGCGCGCCGGCGGACCTGACAGGTCGGCCGCAACGGTGGCTCGGTGGGCAGAGGTGCATCGGCTGGCGGTGGTGGGCCGGGAGACGGCGATCGCCCGGGAGACCGGGGACCTGGCAGCCAGGGTGTGGCTGCGCCGATCGCGGTTCGCCGACGTTGCGGCTCTCGCGACCGCGACCCTGACTCTCGGCCCGGACGCTGCCGCTTCCTATCACCTGGGCCGGGCCCGATCCGCCACCGGTCAGCCCCGACTGGCCTTGGCCAGCTTTGAGCAGGCGCTGCGGTTGTTCCGCGAGGCCGGCAACCGTGGTGACGAAGCCGCCACCCTCAGCGACATCGGACACGCCTACAGCAGGCTCGGAGATCGGCGGCAGGCTCTGACCTACTACTGGCAGGCCCTACCCATCATGCGCGAGGCCGGTCACCGGGTTGGTGAAGCGGTCGCCCTCACCAACATCGGGCTCGTGCACGACGAACTCGGGGATGGGCGGCAGGCTCTGTCCTACTACCAACAGGCCCTGCCCATCCGGCGGGAGGTCGGTGACCGTGCCGGTGAGGCGGCCACCCTCAACAACATCGGCGCCGTGCACCAGGGGAGCGGGGATTCAGCGCAGGCCCTGACCTACTACGACCAGTCCCTTTCCGTCGCGCGGGAGATCGGGGACCGTGCCAGTGAAGCGGTTACCCGGTTCAACATCGCGATGATCCACCGGGCGCTGGGGGACCTCGACCAGGCGATCGGCGAACTCGAAATCGTCGTCGACCTCGACCGTCAAGTTGCCGATCCGGGCCTGGCATCCGATGTTGCCCTGCTCGAACAGTTGCGCCAGGAGCGAGCGGTGCCGGGGAAATCGACCTGATCACCGCCTCCACCGGGCTTGGTCGCGCCGACCGCAAGTTCGTTCAAGCGTGCGGGCCGCGGCGTGTGGATGATGGCCTGATGACCGTGCAGATCCGCCCGGCCGGGCCGGGTGAGCTGGCCGACGTCGCCGACCTGTTCGACAGCAACGGCACCACGCGTGGGTGCTGGTGCGTCTGGTTCCTGTTCGGCAGCGGCGAGGTGCATGACGGCTGGGGAGCCGGCAATCGCCTGAAGTTCGAGCAGATGGTCAACTCCGCGCGGGAGCCCGCCGGTGTCCTCGTCTACGACGGCGGCCGGGCGGTCGGCTGGTGTGCGGCCGGGCCGCGCAGCCGCTACGCGAAGGCGTTGCGCTCGCCGATCCTCAAGGCTCGCGACCCGGCCGAGGACGACGACGTCTGGCTGGTGCCCTGCTTCTTCGTCCGGGTGGGCCACCGCAAGGCCGGCACCACACACGGTCTGCTGACGGCCGCCGTCGACCTGGCCCGCGACCACGGCGCCACCGCGATCGAGGGTTTCCCACTGGCCGGCCCGGGCCCGCACCGCGACGACCGCTACCTGGGCACCGAGCCGTTGTTCGCCGCCTGCGGCTTCGCCGAGGTGTCCCGCCCGTCGGCCCGCCGAGTGGTGATGCGCCGAAATCTGCGCGGAAAGTGACGCGTCCTCGAGCTGGACGACGACGGCGAGCCGGTCAACGAGAAGTACGCCGAGCGTCGCGCTGCCACCTGGCTGCACAAATACTGCACCGGTGAGCTTCCGCCCGGCGCGGCCGAGCTGGAGTCGTGGGAGTGCGAGCTGTTCTGATCGCGCGCACGGATCAGCTCACGGTGCGGGCCGGGAGGGACGGGGGCTCGCCCGAGCAGGACTGTTGGAATTCCTGGTAGATGCGCTGGGCGTGGCGCTGGGCCTTCCCGTGCTCGCGGCGGGCTTTGTGGTCGCGGCGGAAGGCTTCGCGGTCTGAGGAGTAGTTGCGAGCCTTTGTCGGGTCGCGCATCGCGGCTAATTGTGCTTGGCTGAAAAGCGAGGGCTGTGTCATGCGGATATTGTTTCAGGCGCCGATAGCCGAATGTCAGCAGTGGATCATGCCAAGGTAATTCTTTGTCGGTGCCTGCCCGTGGAAATGCATTTACCGCACGGACCCGGCGTACCCGGGGCGGGTGGGAAAGGTTTTGTAGTTTGCGATGGCGTTGCGGATTTTTCGGCCTGGGTTGCCGGTGGTTTTGAAGTCGACGTAACGCTGCTGGAAGGCGATCGCCTCGTTGACGAAGACCTGTAGTGATGCGATGCAGATGTCGCTCAGCCGGCAGTCGGCGAACGAGGTCGTCACCGCCCGGTACGTCGGGTCGGAGTCGTCGCCGCCCAGGTCGAAGGCGAGCACTACGGCCAGGACCGGGTCGGTGCCGGTTGTCCGCAGCTGCGGGTCGGAGGTGTTCGGCTCGACCGTCACCAGCGCGGCGGGCAGGGTCGGCATGCCGGTGTTCAGCAGCTTGACGTGTTCGGTGGGCGGCGGGGCGGGGCAGTCGCCCTTGTCGGCGAACTGGCGCAGGGTCGGCAGGTAGCGGCATCCGAAGCGCAGCTGATAGTCGCCGCCGGCGCCGAAGACCTGCTCGAACGCGGGGGTTTTCTGGCCGGGCAGGGTGATCTGCTGGTCGAAGTCCTGGTCCATGCCGCCGTGCGCGACGCAGCGCCCGTTCGACGGGCCGAGGATGTACTCGCGGCCGCCGAAGCCGTCGGGGCTGGTGAACGCGGTCGTCTTCGCGGGCACCGCGGACGGTGTCTTGAACCGATCGACCGCGGCGGGAGCGTCGATGCTGTCACCGGAGTCGTCGTCGACCGGCACGAACTCGCACGCTGCCGTCCGCGCCCGGCCGGTTTCGGCGGCGGATGCCGGCACGGCCACGTCGGCCGTCAGCACCAGGCAGGCGGCGACGACGGTGAACAGGCGGGAGATCTTCAACAGCGTCCTCACAGCAAATATGACTAACCCGGCAAGCATTGTCATTGCTGCTAACGAGGCGGAGCCGAATAGGTTGGCGCTCACGCCTGCGGATCACGATCCGAAGCTGCGGGTGGGGGAGTGCCGGCCATCAGGGCCACCACCTGGACCTCGGTGGCGGCGGGCTGGCGGAGCACCAGCAAGGCGAAGCTGTGGCGCTGCCGGGCCAGGGTCTCCTCGTGCCGGTAGCGGGCTCGTTCGCCCCACAGGTGCAGGCAATGCTTGGCGATGCCGCTCAGGGCAGCCGTCACCGTCACGGCCAGGAACCAGCCGGCGGACATGGTCAGGTCTTCCGACTTCGATCGCTCATGAACCGGCCCCCGGAATCACTCGCGGAAAACCACGGGATGTTACGTGGTTTCCCACGTAGTAAGCTACGGGTGAAACCACGACTCCAGCAAGGGAGACGACGTGCCAGCCTTGAGGGTCGCCATCGTCGACGACCACGCGATTTTCCGTACGGCGGTGTCGGCCTACCTGGAGAGCAAGGGCGTCGACGTGCTCGTCAACGTCGCCACGGGCGAGGAACTGATCGCCGGGATGGCCGAGCATCCGGTCGACGTCGCCGTCATCGACGTGCGGCTCACCGCGGACAGCGACGAGGGTGGCATCGAGGTCGCCCGCATCGTGAAGCGGCAGTTTCCCGGGGTCGCCATTCTCATCCTGTCCGCCTACACCGCCACCGCTCAGGCGATCGGGCTGATCAGCGACTTCGAGCGCAGCATCGGCTACCTGCGCAAGGACGAGCTCGGCATCGACGACCTCGGACCGCAGCTCGCCCGCCTGGTGGCCGGCGAGCAGGTTCTCGGGCGGTCCTTCGTGGACCGGCTGCTGCGGCCGCCGCTGCACGCCAGCCCGCTCAACGCGCTGACCCGGCAGGAGCGGGAGGCGCTGCGGCTGATGGCGCAGGGCCACTCGAACGCCGGGATCGCGCAGGCTCTGTCGATCGCCGAGCGCACGGTCGAGGACCATGTGCGGCGCATCTTCGAGAAGCTCGGCGTCAACAGCGGCGACGGGGCGATGCCGTCCAACAAGCGGGTGCTGGCCGTGCTCACCTGGCTGCGGGAGAACAACCCGGACTAACCGGCCACCACCCGTTTGACGAAGGCGTTGAGGCTTGTCATCGCGCGGTCGATGCGTTCGTCCAGGGACAGCGTCTCCTCCTGGCGGATCAGGCGGCCCCGGGGCTGGCGCTTGCCCCGCAGGTACAGCGAGCAGGCCAGGTCCGAGCACAGGTATTCGCCTACCGAATTGCCCTGGCGGCCCGCCGCGCCGGCCAGCGGCGCCACGAACAGCGTCACGCCGTCCGCGCTGTGGCCGGTCCAGCAGACCTGGCACATGCTGGAGCGCATCGCGCTCGTGCGGCGCGAGTCGGGGCGGCGCAGCAGCATGCCGACCGGGCCGGCATCGGTCGGGACCACCAGGAGCGCGCGCTGCGGGGCCGCCGGGTCGGTCCAGCCGAGGAAGTCCAGGTCGGCCCACCTCGTCGTGGCCAGGTCGGCGGGCATTTTGATCCGGCCGGCCTCGCCCTTGCTGCAGTTGACGAAAGAGGCGCGGATGGCCGGCTCGGTCAGCGGTTCCATCCGGCGAAAGTAACGGATCATCGGGAACCGGGCAGCTGATTAACGACGTATCGAAAAACTTCGTTAGGTCTATTTACTGTTAACAATCTTTAACTTATCTTCGGTGAACCGGCCGGGACACGCCCCCACGAGGCCCGGCCGATGCCCCCATGAAGCGAAGGAGTCCTTCATGAGACGTTGGTTCACCCTGCCCGCACTGACCGTCGCCACCATTGCCGCATCACTCCTGGTGGCCGTGGCCCCCGCCGCGGCCCACGGCTACATCTCGTCCCCGCCCAGCCGGCAGGCCAACTGTGCCAGCGGCGCGGTCGCCAACTGCGGCGACATCATCTACGAGCCGCAGAGCGTCGAGGCGCCCAAGGGCTCGACCCAGTGCAACGGCGGCGGCAGCCGGTTCGCCGTGCTCAACGACACCTCGAAAGCCTGGCCGGCCGCGAGCGTCGGGCAGACCGTCACCTTCAACTGGGTGCTGACCGCCCGGCACTCCACCGCCACCTGGGAATACTTCATCGGCGGCACCCTGCTGGCCTCCTTCAACGACGGCGGCGCGCAGCCCGGCGCCACCAAGAGCCACACCGTCAGCATGAAGGGCTTCACCGGCCGGCAGACCGTGCTCGCCCGGTGGAACATCGCCGACACGGTGAACGCCTTCTACTCCTGTGTGGACCTGAACATCGGCGGCGGCAGCACGACTACGCCCACCACGCCGCCGACGACCGCACCCACCACCGCCCCGCCGACCACGGCTCCCACTACCGCGCCGCCGACCAGCACCGGCACGTGGAAGGCGGGCACCGCGTACAAGGTCGGCGACGTCGTCACCTACAACGGCCTCTCGTACCGCTGCCGGCAGGCGCACACCGCCCTCGCCGGTTGGGAGCCGCCGAACGTACCGGCCCTGTGGCAAGCCGCCTGATCCGGCTCGCCCTGCTCGTCACCCTGGTCGCCGGTTGCGCTGCGCAGCCGGCGACCAAGGTCACGGCCGCGGACCGGCAGCCGTTCAACGACGTCGACGTGATGTTCCTGCAGATGGCGACCGAGCAGATCGCCGAGGGCGACCAGGTTGCCGAGCTGGCCGCGCAGCGGGCCGGCGACGCCGAGCTCAAGGCCGTCGCGGCCGAGCTGCGCACCCAGTGGCACGACGAGGACGGCACCATGCGGCGCTGGCTTCTCGGCTGGCAGCAGCCGCTCACCGCCGATCCCTCGGCGGGGGCCCACGCGGGGCACGGCGAGCTGCACATGTTGCGGCCGTCCGACATCGGCGAGCTTCGCTCGGCAACGGCAAAGGCTTTTGACCGTACGGCGGTGAGCCTGCTCCTCGGCCACCTCGGTAACTGCGTCGAGACGTCGAGGATGGAGCAGGCGCAGGGAGCGTACCCACCCGCTCGTACGCTCGCCGCAACCGTGACCACCCGGCGGCAGGCGCAGATCCGGCGGCTGTTGAAAATCGCTGCCGCCGGCGGCTGAAAGCCGCCAGGATGGGCGGCATGCCGCAGCTGATCAAGCCGACCGCCCGACTGCATCGCGCCTGGCTGGAGTCCCGCGACGAGTGGGTCCGCGGCACCCATCAGGCCGGCGCCGGCCTCCGCCCGGCCGACGAGCCGGACAGTCCGGCGGGTTTCGCCGCGTGGGTCGCCCGGCTGCACGCGGAGGAGGACGAGTCGATCACGCCGACCCCCGGCTGGGTGCACTGCTCCTACTGGTGGATGGTCGAGGGGGACCGGATCCTCGGGGCGATCTCGCTGCGGCACGAGCTGAACGACATGCTCCTGGATCACGGCGGGCACATCGGCTACGGCGTGCGGCCGTCGGAGCGCCGGCGTGGCCTGGCGAGCTGGGCGCTCACCGAGACCCTGGTCCCGGCCCGCGAGTTGGGGCTCGACCGGGTGCTGGTCTGCTGCAGCGACGACAACGTCGGCTCGGCCCGGACGATCGAGAAGGCCGGCGGCGTCCTGGAGGACATCCGCGCGGACCACCGGCGCTACTGGATCGCGATTTCCTGACAACCGGGCGCTGCGCGACCGGGGCCGGACCAAGGTTGTGCTGCACCCGGGTGGGAGTTGGCAACGAGCTGTGGGCCGTGGTGATCCGCGCCGCATTTCGACGGCACGCGATCACTGCGGCACCGTGGGTAACTTTATGCACAGAGTCCGCTGAGAACAGGCTTACGTTTTCCCCAGGTTGCCTCCATAGCGTGCTGGGCAGGCAGCCACCGAAGGGGAAAACCAGCATGCTCTACGCCTCGACCAGGCTCAACGAGACGAACGACCGCAAGGTCTTCGTCGACACATCGGGGCGCCGCAAGCGGATGCTCGCGGTGGCGGGGATGGTCGCCGCGGCGGCCGCCGCCCTCTACATCGGCGTCGTCGGGGTCAGCGTGCTCCAGGCGCCGCAGACCGGCCTGACCACCAAGGGCACGGTGAACGCGACACCGGCGGCGACAAAGACGGCGAAGGCGGGCGGCTGAGTCGCCGCCGTGAGAACCCGTTTGGTCCCGCTGGCCGTCGCCCTCCTGCTCGCCTCCGGATGCGCGGTGGCCGATCGCACCACCACCGCCACGCCGTCTTTCCAGGAGGGCGCGAGTGCAGTGCCGTCGGTCTCGGTGAGCGCCTCCCCATCACCCGCACCGTCGGCGACCGAAGAAGAAGCAACAGAAACCAAGACCACCGTCGCGCCGTACGTCGACATCGTCAGCAGCGCCGTCGACATCGCCGCGATCCACAAGGCAACCGGCCAGTCCGACTTCGTGGTCGCGTTCGTCACCGCGAACAAGGCCGGCACCTGCACGCCGGCCTGGGACGGCGCGACCGCGCTGACCGACGCGGCGGTCAAGGCCCGGCTCACGAAGATCGACGCGCTCGGCGGGGACGTCATCGTCGCCACCGGCGGGGCCACCGGTACCTACCTGGAGACCGCGTGCGGCACGTCGGCGGCGCTGGCCACGGCGTACGCCAAAGCTCTCGATGTTGCCGGTAGCAATCATCTCGATGTCGACATCGAGCGCGAGGTGGACACCGCGACCGTCACCGCGGCGCTGGCCAAGCTGCAGGAGAGCCGGGACACCGCGATCACGCTGACGCTGCCGGTGGCCGACGGCGCCGGCGGGCTTGCGGCGGACGGCCTCGAGCTGCTGCGCAGCGTCGAGAAGGCCGGGCTCACCGTCACGGTGAACGCGATGACGATGAATTTCCGTGCGGACGGCGATTGGGGTACGGCGATGGCCGCGGCCACCGAGGCCGTGCACGACGACCTGGCCGGCATCTGGACCGGCCTGAGCGACGCCGAGGTCTACGCGATGCTCGGCGTCACCCCGATGATCGGCGTCAACGACACCGGACCGGTCACCGAGGTCTCCGACGCGAAAACCCTGTTGGCGTACGCCGAGAAGAAGGGTCTTGCGTTCATCCGGTTCTGGTCGGTCAACCGGGACAACGGCGGCTGCGCCGACGGCAGCCTGAGCAGCACGTGCAGCGGCGTCGACCAGTCGGATTACGCCTTCACCAAACTCTTCGCGACGTACGCGGACTAGCTCGGAAGGATCTTTGTGGCAGTCAGTAGGCGCATTCCGGTGCCGAAAGCACGGTGGGTGGTGCTCGCCGTCGTCCTCACCCTGTTCGCCAGCATCCTGGTGGTGAACGGCATCGTGCTGGGCGAGTTCACCCAGGACGGGGCGGTGGCGTCGACATCGGACACCGACCAGGTGCCAGCCGCGGCGCTCAAGGGCGGCCCGATCATCCAGACCGACGGGAAGACCACCAGCACGGTCAGCGTGCCGGCCAAGCAGATCGTGCTGACCTTCGACGACGGCCCGGACCCGAAGTACACCCCGGCGATCCTGGACGTGCTGGCCGAGTACGACGTGCCGGCCACGTTCTTCATGATCGGCTCGGAGATCAGCCAGCACCCGGACCTGGTCCGCCGGGTCCGCGACGCGGGCCACGAGATCGGCATCCACACCTTCACCCACCCGGACCTGTCCACCAAGAACGAGTGGCGGCGCGCGGTGGAGATGCAGGAGACCCAGTTCGCGCTGGCCGGCGCGGCCGGGGTGTCCAGCGTGATCTTCCGGCCGCCGTACTCGTCGACGGTGAAGGCCCTCGACAACAGCAACTGGGCGGTGATGTCCGACATGGGCGGCCAGGGCTATCTGACCGTCGTGAACGACCTGGACAGCCGGGACTGGGAGGCGGCGGTGACGATGGACGACATCGTCACCGCGGTCACCCCGGACGACGGCGCCGGCGCGATCCTGCTGTTCCACGACGGCGGCGGCGACCGGTCGAAGACCGCCGAGGCGCTCGCCACCGTCATCCCCGAGCTGCAGGCGAAGGGCTACACGTTCACCACGGTCAGCAAGGTGACCGGGATGGCGACGGTGAACCCGGTCGCCACCGCCAAGGAGCACGCGCTCGGCGTCGGCCTGGTCGGCGCGGTGCGGGTGGCCCGGCACGTGACCGGCTGGTTCGCCGGACTGCTGCTCCTGCTCGGCATCCTGACCGTGGCCCGGCTCGTGGTCATCCTGGTCCTCGGCCGCAAGCACGCCCGGCGCCCGAAGGTGGGGGCGTGGGGGAGCCCGTACACGAGGCCGGTGACCGTGATCGTGCCCGCCTACAACGAGAAGGAGTGCATCGCCGACACGCTGCGGTCGCTGGCCGCGAGCACCCACCCGATCCGGATCGTGGTGATCGACGACGGGTCCACCGACGGCACCGCCGAGATCGCCGAGGCGCAGAACCTGCCCAACCTGACGGTGATCTGGCAGCCGAACAGCGGCAAACCGGCCGCCCTGAACACCGGCATCGCGAACGCCGGCACCGAGGTCGTGATCATGATGGACGGCGACACGGTCTTCGAGCCGGACACCGTCCGCCAGCTGGTCCAGCCGTTCGCCGACCCGCGGGTGGGCGCGGTGGCCGGCAACGCCAAGGTGGCCAACCGCACCGGCATGGTCGCCCTCTGGCAGCACATCGAATACGTGGTCGGCTTCTCGATCGACCGGCGCGCCTACGACGTGGCGCAGTGCATGGCGACCGTGCCCGGTGCGATCGGCGCGTTCCGGCGCGACGCCCTGCGGCAGGTCGGCGGCCTGTCCGACGACACCCTGGCCGAGGACACCGACCTCACCATCGCGATCATCCGGTCCGGCTGGCGGGTCGTCTACGAGGAGCAGGCGCGGGCCTGGACCGAGGCGCCGGCCACGATGACCCAGCTGTGGCGGCAGCGCTACCGCTGGAGCTACGGCACCATGCAGGCGATGTGGAAGCACCGCCGGGCCCTGTTCGAGGGCGGCGCCGGGGGCAAGTTCGGCCGGCGTGGCCTGCTCAACCTGGCGTTCTTCCAGACCCTGCTGCCGCTGCTGTCCCCGATGATCGACGTGTTCCTGATCTACGGGCTGTTCTTCCTCGACCCGGTCGAGACCCTGCTGGCCTGGCTGGCCATGCTGGCCGTGCAGACGCTCAGCACGGTCTACGCGTTCCGGCTCGACAAGGAGTCGCTGCGGCCGCTCTGGCGGTTGCCGTTGCAGCAGTTCGTCTACCGCCAGGTGATGTATCTGGTGCTGATCCAGTCGACGCTGGCCGCGCTCGGCGGCATCCGGCTCGGCTGGCAGAAACTGCGCCGCACCGGCGGCCTCGAAGCCCTACTGGGCCAGCGGATCAACTGACCAGCCGGCGTTCCCAGGCCCACGCGGCGATCTTCACCCGGTTCTGCACGTTCAGCTTCGTCTGCACGCTGCCCAGGTGGGTCTTCACGGTGCCGACCGAGATGAACAGCTCGGCCGCGATCTCCGCGTTGGTCAGGCCCTTGGCCACCAGCTTCACCACGTCCCGCTCGCGGGGGGACAACCCGCCGTCGTCGCCCTTCGGCGCCGGCGGGGACAGGTGCTCCAGCAGCCGGACGGTGATCGACGGGCTGATCAGGGCGTCGCCGGCGACCGCGGCCCGGACCGCCTCGACCAGCAGCGCCGGCCCGGAGTCCTTGAGCAGGAAGCCGGCCGCGCCGTTGCGCAGCGCCTGATGGACGTACTCATCCAGGTCGAACGTGGTCACCACGACCACCTTGACCGGGTCGGCGACGCCCGGCCCGGCCAGCAACCGCAGCGCCTCCAGACCGTCCATCCGCGGCATCCGGATGTCGAAGAGCGCCACGTCCGGCCGCAGCTTGCGGGCCAGCGCGACCGCCTCGACGCCGTCGGCGGCCTCGCCGATGACCTCCATGTCGGCCTGCGCGCCGATGATCATGCCGAAGCCGGTGCGCACCATGGCCTGGTCGTCGGCGATCAACACCCGAATCACTGAACCTTTTTCAACGTGGCCAGGGCTCCAGCGCCCGGCGCCGGTCGTCGCTGCCGGAACCTCAGGCCCGTCGCCAGGTTGAAAAAGGTTCATTGGATCACCTTCACGTTCAGAGGGAAGGCGGCGTCGACCACCCAGCCGCCCTCGATGCCGGGGCCGGCCGAGATGCGGCCGCCGACCGCCCGGACCCGCTCGGTCAGGCCCACGAGACCGTACCCCGAGCGCTCCCGCGGACCGGCGGGCCGGGCCGTGCCGTCGTTCGCGACCCGCACCAGCAGCCACTCCGGGGTGCGCCGGATCCACACGTCGGCGACCCGGGCGCCGACCGCGTGCTGCCGCACGTTGGTGAGCGCCTCCATCACCACCCGGTAGGCCGAGGTGGACACCTCGACCGGGATGCCGTCGACCGTGCCGTCCAGGTGCAGCCGGCCCATCGGCCCGCCCGCCGCGGTGAACTGCTCCAGCAGCGGGCCCAGCTCGCCGACCCCGGAGACCGGGGCGAGCGGGGCGTCCGGTTTGGTCAGCGGGTCGCGCAGCACGCCCACCATCCGGCGCATCGACGCCATCGTCTCCGCGCCGGCCTGCTCGATCTGTTCCAGGGCCAGCAGCACCCGTTTCGGGTCCTGCTCGGCGATGAACCGGGCGCCCTGCGCCTGCACCACGATCCCGGTGACGTGGTGGGCGATGAAGTCGTGCAGGTCGCGGGCGAACTCGGCGCGCTGCTCGGCGCGGACCGCGTCGACCGCCCGCTGCCGGGAGCTCTCCAGGATGCGCAGGTAGAGGCCGATGCCGAGGGCGCCCGCCGCGGCCAGCGCCTGGATCAGGCCGAAGATGACGAACTCGGCCGACCGGCCACCGCGCAGCGGCAGGAAGCTGACCGCCGCGCCGACGCTGATCACCGCGACCACCGCCCAGCCGGGGCTGGCCCGCCGGGCCACCACCAGCATCACGCCGAGCAGGGCGAGCGACTCGGCCAGACCCCAGGTGGTCGCGTAGTCGTAGCTGGTGACGGCCATCCCGAAGGTCACCGCGACCGAGGCGAGGCTCAGCCAGACGGCGGTCTTGGGCAGGGCGGTCGAGTTCTGCCGGTGGGCGGGCAGCCAGACCGCCGCCGCGCCGACCGCGAGGAGAACCCGGACCAGGCCCATCGGGATGCTGCCCGGACCGGTCAGCATGTTTCCCGAGGCCACGTCGAAGAGGCCGAGGACAGCCATGATCGCCAGGGCGCCCAGCTGACCGAGGCGCAGCAGCACCAGCCGGTTCGGATTCGGTTCCATCGTGACCCAGCGTAATGGCAGGTCAACCCGCTCCCATCGGCCGAAAGTCAGATCCGGGGCGGTCGGTGATCCTGGCGCGCGGCCGATGTGCCGGGCTGCCCGCTGCCACCAGACTCTGCGTCGACATCGACAAGGGAGCACACATGCAGACGCAGTTGGCGGGACAGGACACCCTCGCCGCCGTGGCGGCGGTCGACCTGGTGAAGGTCTACGGCAGCGGCGACACGGCGGTGCGGGCCCTGGACGGGGTGACCGTCGGCTTCACCCGCGCCCAGTTCACGGCGATCATGGGGCCGTCCGGGTCCGGCAAGTCGACGCTCATGCACTGCCTGGCCGGGCTGGACACGGCCACCTCCGGGCAGGCGCTGCTCGGCGGCACCGACCTGACCCGGCAGTCCGACCGGGTGCTCACCAAGGTGCGGCGCGAGCGGATCGGCTTCGTCTTCCAGTCGTTCAACCTGCTCCCGCAGCTCACCGCCGAGCAGAACATCCTGCTCCCGCTCGAGCTGGCCGGCCGCAAGGTGGACCGGCACCTCTTCAGTCACCTCACCGAGTCGCTCGGCATCACCGGGCGGCTCAACCACCGGCCCAGCGAGCTCTCCGGCGGCCAGCAGCAGCGGGTCGCCGTCGCCCGGGCCCTCGCGTCCCGGCCCGAGGTGGTGTTCGCCGACGAGCCGACCGGCAACCTGGACTCCCGCTCCGGCGCCGAGGTGCTGCTCTTCCTGCGCAACTCGGTGCGCGAGCTCGGCCAGACCGTCGTGATGGTCACCCACGACCCGTCCGCGGCCGCCTACGCCGACCGGGTCGTCATGCTCGCCGACGGCCGGGTCGCCGGCGAGGTCGAACAGCCCAGCCTGGCGTCGGTCACCGAGGCGCTGCAGTCGCTGGCGGCCAACCGATGAGCGCAGCGGTGAGGCTACGACCCGGACCACGACGGTGGACGAGCGCCGATCCGCGGAGCGGAGGTAGGCAATGAACGCGGTCCTGCGCACCCAGCTGCGCGGCGTCGCGCGCCGCCCGGCCCGTCTCCTGCTCACCGGCCTCGCCGTGCTGGCCGTGTCGTTCGTCGTCTACGCCACCGTGCTCGCCCAGACCATCACCGAGCGCAGCGTGCTCAACGGCCTCAGCGGCACCCCCGAGGCGGTCGACCTGGTCATCTCCAACGGCACGGTCACCACCGGCGAACTCGCCAAGATCGGCCAGATCCCGGGGGTGGCCGACACCATCGGGCGGCTCGACGCCGGCGGGCAGATCGGCAGCGAATACCTCAACGTCTCGGCCGACCCCGGCACCGGGCCGATGTCGGTCACCAAGCTCACCAGCGGGCGGCAGCCGGCCAAGACCGGCGAGATCACCGTGACGCCGCGGACCGCCGACCGGCTCAGCCTCAAGGTCGGCGGCACGACCAAGGTCGCGTTCCGCTACGACGACAAGGGCAAACCCCTCGACCCGGCGACGCTCACCGTGGTCGGCATCGTCGAGGGCCCGGAGGATTACGGCTTCCAGGCGTACGCCCCACAAGCCGCGGTCTCCGCGCTCACCGGCGAGGATTATCTGCAGCGGATCGACGTACGCCTCGGCTCGGGGGCCGACGCGGACGGCGTACGCAATCAGATCGCCAGTATCGTCGCGGCCGGCACCGCCGCCGTGAAGGATGGTACGCAACCGCAGGTTGCCACCGGATCGGAGATCCGGCTCGCCGAGGCCCGGGACAAGGCCGCCCAGGTCGACGACGTCTTCAAGGTGATCTTCGTCTTCGTCGCCGTCGCGGTCGTCGCGGCCGGGCTGGTCGCCGCCTCCACCTTCCGCATCGTCTTCGCCCAGCGGATGCGACAGCTCGCCCTGCTCCGCGCGGTCGGCGCCGGCCGCGGCGGGGTCAGCCTGTCGCTGGCCGTCGAGGGCGCGCTCACCGGCCTGGCCACCGGCACCGTCGGGGTGCTGCTCGCGCTCGGCGCCGGGCATCTCGTCCCGGCCCTGGCCCGCGCGTTCGGCCCGCAGATCGCCTCGCCCGGCTTCCCGCTCCAGCCTGCTCTGCTCACCATCGCGCTCGCCGTGGTGATCACCATGGTGGCGGTGGTGGCACCCGCGTTCACCGCCGGCCGGGTCTCGCCCCTCGAAGCGCTGCGCGGCGCCGGCACCACCGGCTCCCGCTCCGACATCGGCAAGCTGCGCTGGGCGACCGGGCTGCTGCTCGCCCTGGTGGCCGGGCTGCTCGCCGCCTACGTCGCGACCAACCTGCCCGGCCGCGACCCGAAGGACTACGACGCCACCCAGAACATGCTGGCCGTGGTCGCCTCCGGCGGGTTCGCCTTCCTGGCCCTGATCGCGCTCGGGCCGGCCCTCGTCCGGCCGGTGCTCGCCGTGCTGGGCATGCCGATCCGCCGGTCCGGGCCGGTCGGCCGGCTCGCCGCCGGGGGAGTGGGCGGCGCACCCCGCCGGGCCGCCGCGGTCAGCGTCGTGGTGGCACTCGGCGTCACCCTGATCGCCGGTGCGCTCGTCGGCGGGGCCTCGATCCGGCTGCTCGCCGACCGGGAGGTCGCCGCGTCGGCGCCGGCCGACTACGAGCTGACCGCGCACGGGGACACCCCGATCACCGCGGCCGCGGTCGACGCGCTCAAGGCGCGGCCGGAGCTCACCAACCTCACGCCCTACCGGCGGCTCGACGTGAAGTTCGCCGGCACGACCTTCGAGGGCCTGGACGTCAACGACCTCAACGTGGCCGCGCTGCCCGAGCTCAAGAAGCTCGACGTGGTCGGCGGCAGCCTGGCCGACCTCGGGCCCGGCAAGATCGTCATCTCTGGCTTCACCGCCGACAGCACCGGGCTGCAGGTCGGCGACCAGGCCGTGCTCACCCACGACAAGAAGACCGCGACGCTGACCGTGGTGGCGAAGCTGCCCGACTCGGCGCCGCTCGGGTCGGCGGCCGTCCTCGACCCGTCCGATCTCACCAAGCTCGGCGCCGGGGCGGGCTACGCGGGGCTGCTCGCCGACGCCGCCACCGACGGGGAGCAGGGGCGCACCGACGGGCGGCGGGCGCTCACCGACGCCAACAACGCGGCCGGCGGAGCCTGGGGCGTCGATGTTCTCGCCGATCAACGGGACGAGATCGACCAGCAGCTGACCATCCTGCTCGGCATCGCGCTCGGGCTGATCGGGCTCACCGTGATGATCGCGGTGGTCGGGGTCGGCACCACCACCGCCCTGTCGGTGGTCGAGCGGGTCCGCGAGTCGGGGCTGCTGCGCGCGGTCGGACTCTCCCGCGGGGCCCTGCGGATCATGCTGACCACCGAGTCCGCGCTCTACGGCGTGATCGGGGCGGCGCTCGGGCTGGCGCTGGGTGTCCCGTACGCCTGGCTGCTGGTCAAGGCCCTCGGCGTGAATGCGCCGCTCGGCCTGCCGCTCGGTCAGCTCGGGCTGGTCTTCGTGATCCTGGTGCTGCTGACCGCGGCGGCCGGGGTGCTGCCCGCCCGCCGGGCCGCCAAGGTGAGCCCGGTGGCCGCCCTCGGCACCGAATAGACCCCGATCGCCGGCCGCCCATTTGCCCCCGGGCCGGCCGGCGATCGGCCCCCTCTTCGAGCGGGGTCGCCGGTTGATCGACTTTTCGCTACCCTTCGCCGCGGCTTCCGATCAATGGCTGAGGGGGAAATGTCGTGAATCGTCAGCTGGCGATCGGTATCGGCACGTCGGTGGCGCTTCTGGCCGCGGGCGGAGCCGCCATCGTGGTCGCCTGGCCCGACAACACGACGCCCGCGATCGCCGGCGGCATCACCGCGATGCCGCCGGAGCCGCACCCCGAACCGCCGTCGATCGCGGCGACGCTGAGCACCCTCGACATCGCGCCCGCCGACCTCACCACCGCCGTGCTGGACGTGCCCGAGCGGTCGGCGAAGCCGTTCAGCCTGGTCGGCATCACCTGGACCGATCCGAAGGCGGCGCCGTCCGGGGTCGTCGAGGTGCGCACCCGCAGCCTGACGACCGGCAAGTGGAGCGGCTGGCAGAAGCTGGAAACGGGCGAGGGCGGCGCGGACCCGGGCACCGAGGGAAGCACGCAGGTCCGCGGGGCCACCGAGCCGGTCTGGGTCGGGGCGTCGAACGGCGTGGCCGCCCGGATCCGCCCGTCCGGCGGGAAATCGGCCACCGCACTGCCGGCCGGCCTGCGCCTCGACATGATCGACCCGGGTAAGGCGGGTGGTCGCGGCGGCGGCGAGCCGGACCCGTCCGCGTCGTCGCCTTCCGAGCCTTCGAGTGAGCCGGCCACCACCGATCCGACCTCGGCGCCGACGACCGCGCCGACCACCGAGTCGACCACGACCACGGCCCCGACGACCGCGCCGACCACGACCGCGGCCACCACCACGCCGACCACGGCACCGACCACGATCCTGCCGATGCCCAGCTCCACCGCGCCGATCGTCGCGGCGCTGCCGTCCTATGTGAGCCGGTCCGCCTGGTCCGCCGACGAAACCCTGGTCACCACCACGATCAGCGTCGCCAGTGAGGTGCGGGTCGTGTTCGTGCACCACACCGCGGAGAGCAACAACTACAGCTGCACCGACTCGGCGGCGATCGTCCGGGCGATCCAGAAGTACCACGTGAAGAGCAACGGCTGGTCCGACATCGGCTACAACTTCCTGGTCGACAAGTGCGGCACGCTCTTCGAAGGCCGGCGCGGCGGCGTCACCAAGCCGATCATCGGCGCCCACACCTACGGCTTCAACACCTACTCGGCCGGCATCGCGGTGCTCGGCAACTACAGCACCACCGACTCGCCCGGCCCGGCCGAGAAGACCATCGCCCAGGTCGCGGCGGCCCGGCTCGGCGCGTACCAGTACAACCCGGCCACCACCGGCCAGCTCACCGAGAACGCGCCGGACGGCAAGTTCCCGCAGGGCCAGGTCGTCACGTTCCAGCGGATCTCCGGCCACCGCGACGGCGTCGCCACCGAATGCCCGGGCAACAACCTCTACGCCCGGCTGCCCGCGATCCGCGCCGAGGCGGTCAACGTCGTCTCCGGCCTGACCGCGCAGCCGTTCGGCGGCGGCAGCCTGGTCAGCGGCGTCTACTACGCCCGCGGCACGGTCACCGTGAACTGGTCGGTGAACACCCCGGCCAGCCTGTTGTCCCGCTTCGACCTGCTGCTCGACGGCAAGGTCGCCGGCACCGCCGGGCCGGCCGCCCGCAGCGCCGCGCTGAGTCTGCCGGCCGGGTCGCACACCGTCGCGGTCCGGGCGGTCCAGCTCTACGGCGCGACCGCCACCACCGCCGCGGCCAAGGTGTTCGGCGACGTCACCGCGCCGACCTTCCCGGGTACGCCGGGGGTCGTGCTGCGCGGCGGCACCTACTCGGCCACCTACGCGCCGGTGACCATGACGTTCCGGGCCGCCGACAACGTTCGGGTCGGCTCGCTGGCCGCCACCGCTCCGGCGAAGGCGACCCTGGCCGCCACCGCGACGAGCTGGAACACCGGGGTGCGGCCGTCGGCGGCGACCACGTTCATGGTCACCGCCCGGGACTGGGCCGGCAACGCCCGTACCGCATCGGTGGTTCGCAAGGCCGTGCCGGTCGCCGAGACCGGGGCCAAGCGCGCGGGCACCTGGACGGCTCGCGCCGGGAGTTCGTACCTGAGCGGGAAGGCCCTCGCCGCGACCAAGGCGAACGCCAAACTGACGTACACGTTCACCGGCCGCTCGGCGGCGCTGCTGTTCTCCCAGGGCACCAAGACCGGCAAGGCCGCCGTCTACCTGGACGGCAAGAAGATCGCCACGATCGACACCAAGCGCTCGGCCACCGCCTACCGGCAGGCGCTGTGGGTCCGTTCGCTCACCCCGGGCAAGCACACGGTGGCCGTGGTCGCGCTCGGCACGAGCGGCCGCCCGACGGTGGTCGCCGACGGCCTGGTCTACCTCCCGTAGTAGGTGACCGCGCCGGTGTTCGCGTCGATCGAGACCCCGGTCTCGCCGTCGTCGACCCGGACGGTGTCGCCGGTCCAGGCGGTGGTGATCGGGCGGTGCGCCGCGGCCGCCCGGGCCAGCCACGCGTAGGGCCCGGCCATCGGCAGCGGCGCACCCCCGTCGGCCGCCCGGGTGTCGCTCCACAGCGCCACCGACTCGAAACTGGTGTCCGCCTGCGGCTGCCACAGCAGCACCTTCGCCGCGCCCGCCTCGACCATCCGGGCCACCGCGAGCAGCCCGATCGCGGCCCGCCGGGGCGCCGCCGAGGGCACGCCGTCGTCGTCGACCTCCGGGTAGACCTCGGCCCACCACACCGGCAGCCCGGTGCGTTTGCGCAGCTGGCGGGTGATGTCACCGAACTTCGCGGTAGCCGCCGCGTCGCCACCGGGCAGCTGGTTGTCGCGGGTCGCGTTCGACCCGTCGACCACGATGAAGTCGGCGCCCACCTTGTGCGCCATCCAGTAGTCGATGGCGTCCACGATCCGATGCTCGACCGCGCCCCACGCCCCGCTCAGCGGCGAGTCGTCCGCACCCCAGGAGATCATCACGAGGTACGGCCCACCGATCCGCGCCGCCGGGTTCGCCTTCTTCACCGCGGCATAGACCTTGTTGTACAGCCGGGTGTACGCCTCGATGTCCCAGGTGTTCCGCTCGGTGTCGAAAAACCCCTTCAATTCATTCCAAACAAGGAAATTCTTGACGTACGGGTACCGCGCGGCCACCGCCGCCGCGAGTTCGGCGAAGTCGTCGAAATGCTCCTCGGCCGGCGGCACCTCGATCTTGTCCCAGTCGGTCTGGCCAGGCTCGCCGCCCTTCATCCAGTCCGGCGCGCAGCACAGCGTGATCACCGGATCGTCGGTGGTGCGGCGCAGCAGGTCCATCCGGTGGTCGAGGGTGCTCCAGTCGAAGACCCCGGGCGACGGCTCCGGATTGAGCGCGCCCCAGCCCATGATGTGCTGGTTGCCGGCGAGGGGCGCCGACGTCAGGTAGTCGCGGGCCCGCGCGTCGGCCGCGGAGTCGCCGTCCGCGGTGACCTGGGTGTGGGTGACCCCCAGCACCGGCGGACCGGTGCGTGGCGCCGTCGACGCCGGCACCGAACCGAGCACCACGAACGACAACGCCACCACCACTATCCTGCGGACCCGCTCAGCGGAGCTCGACATACATTCGCAGCACGAGGCAGGTGAGCAGGGCCGCGCTCAGCACGATCAGCCCGATCTTGGAGATCAGGTTGAGCTGGCGGGCCCGGACGCTCGCCGGTGGCGTGTTGCCGGCCGGGTCGGGGTCCATCTCGGCGACGATCCCGCGGCCCAGGGCGACCGCCATCACCAGCACGAACAGGATGCCGGACATGATGTTCAGGGCCGCGATCAATTCGTGGTCGCCTTCCGCACCAGGACGATGCCGTCGCGATTCTGGGTCAGGACCGTGTAGGTGCCGTCGGCGACCAGCGTGGTGACCTCCTGCTGGGCCCAGTCGGCGGGCAGGCCCTCACCGAGCTGACCCCACCGCACCATCGACCTCGTCACGACGATCGTGTTCGCGCTCTGCATGCCGGCGCAGTCGCTGAGCGAGATGTCCTCGCCGCAGACCCCGCCGACCGACGCCCACTGGATCGTGATCACCCGCTCCGGCCGTTCCGGCCCCTGGTCGCGGGCGAACAGCAGGATGCCGTGGGGCGGGGTGGCCGCGATCGCCGCGTCGACGATCTTGACCTCGTCGCCGGAGACGTACGCGAACCCGTCGTTGCCGCCGCGGACCAGCACCAGGCTGCACGCCAGCCCGGCCAGCGCGACGATCGGCACCGCGAACAGCTTCAGGTTCGGCTTCCAGGAGCTGAGCTTGTCGAACAGCTCACCGCCGAGGACCGCGCAGACCGGCATCGAGAACAGCGCCACCCGCAGGAACAGCTCGCCGCCGTAGGCCTGCACGACGGCCGGCGCGGGCGCCGCGATCAGCAGGGCGGGCAGCCAGAACGACTTGCCGGCCTTCCAGATCCGCCAGCCCACCTTGGTGGCCGCCAGCCGGACCAGCAGGCCCAGGCCGCCGAGCATCAGGGTGCCGAGGAAGTAGACGATGCGCAGCTTGCGGACGGCGGCGATGCCCGGGTCGACCGAGACGATCCGGTCGGTCAGGTTGACGCCGACCGACTCGCCGACGTTGCCGAAGTTGTCGGTGAGCAGCCGCAGCGCCTGCCCCGACCAGAACTCGTGCGCGCCGAGCACGAACCAGGTCAGCAGGGAGGCGGCCAGCACGATGATCGCGGTCCACACGCCGCGCACCGCCCGGACCTTGCGCCGGGCGATCAGGATCATCACCAGCTGCGAGCCCAGCATGAACGGGGTCAGCTGGTGGGTCATCACGATCGCGCAGATGAAGACCGACACCAGGATCAGGCTGCCGATGCGTTCTCGGGCCGCCCGCTGCTGCGGCTCGCTCAGCAGCAGCGTGATCACGGCCAGGGACAGCAGGAAGCCGGTCGACTGCGGGGAGAAGTAGTCCTGCTCGATCCAGTTGAGCACGCTCACCAGGGCGGCGGCGTACCAGGCGGCCCGATACGGCGCGTCCAGCGCCCGGGCCAGCCGCCAGACCAGCGCCGCGGTGAGGAACGCGCAGGCCAGCGGCCACCAGTTGGCCACCTGCGCGAGCCGGTGCGCGCCGACCGCGTCGGTGAGCATGCCCCACCAGGAGAAGAAGCCCGGCCAGCTGAACCGCGCGTCGATGTTGCGCGCGCTCTCGCCGTACACCGCATATTGGTCGATGAAGCCGAGGTGCACCCAGGCCGTGCTCGTCCGGGCCCAGCCCTCGACCAGCGGCGGCAGCCCGAACATCTGGAAGATCAGGACGCCGAGCGTGACGCCCAGCTGCTCCCGGGCGAGCCGGTGGTGGATCGCCCAGGCCAGGCCGCCGGCGGTGAGGATCAGGCCGGTCCAGACCGTCCACGGCAGCACCGAGGCCAGACCCCAGCCGGTGGCGTTGCGCGGGTTCGTCATCGCGGCGCCGACGATCCACAGGACGAGGCCGACCACGGTGGTACCGGCGGCGATCAGGGTGTCCCGGTCCCGCCAGGCATGACCGGTGGCGGGCACCGGCGCGGCCGGCGTCGCCGGTGTCTCGCGCAGGGCCGCTGCATAGACGGTCACAGGGCACGGCCTTTCCGGAGAATGTGCGGTACGGCGCCGCCGGCGGCGAGAACCGCCCAGACGGTCACCCAGATCCGCGGGTTCCACGCGTGCGACTGCAGCTGGGTCATCGCCAGGATGATCCCCATCGCGACGCTGAGCGCGACCGAGCCGATGATCTCGACAAGCCGCTCCCGGAACCGGATATAGGCCACCGCCACCCAGCCCGGCACAAACCCGGCGAACAGGACGGTGAACGCCATCCGTCCCGGATAGTGCAGGTCGATCGCGGTGCCGAGGGCAACCACCACCGACCAGACGAGAACCCCGATGGCGATGTTGCGGGTCTGCAGCGCGTGCCGCGGGTTGGGCGGCGGATCGTCGACCACGAGAATGCTGGTCCGAGACGGATCGACCGCCGCGTCGTCAGTCTTGAGAACGGTCGTCTCGTTCGGGTCGACCGCCTTCTTCTTGTCTTTCTTGTCCTTGGTCGCCGGCTTGGCCCACCCGGCGTCCTTCTCACCCGCGTCCGCCCCGGACCCGTCCGGTTCGGCGGTCTTCGTCGCAGGCGCACCGTAGACACCGCCGCCTTCCTGGCCGCCGCCCGACTTCCCGGGCACGGTCGGCACAGCCGGCCGCCCACCCACGACAGGAACAGAGAACCCCGGCTGCGCCGGAGCCCCCTGCGCAGCGGCACCGTGAGGCGGAGCCCCCTGCGCTGCGGCGCCCTGAGGCGATGCACCCTGCGCTGCGGCGCCTTGCGGTGGTGCGCCGTGCGGCGTGGCGTTCTGCGGCGTGGCGTTCTGCGGCGTGGCGTTCTGCGGCGGCGCGCCCTGTCCTGCGGCGCCTTGCGGCGGTGCGCCGTGCGGCGCGGCACCCTGCGGCGGCGCGCCCTGCGCTGCGGCGTTCTGCCGCGGCGCACTTTGCGGCGCTCCTCCGTGCGGAGGTGCTGCCTGGGGCGCGGCGGCCGTCGGCTCGGCGGCCGTCGGCGCTGAACCGCCGTAGACACGGCCGGACGGCTGAGCCGAGACGGGATTGGCCGATGAGGGCTGGCCGGAGGTCGGCTGCGCAGGCTTCGCATCCGGGTTCCTGGGCGCGGCCTGCTCCGGCTCGGCGGATTTCGGCTGAGCCCCGCCGTAGACGCGGCCGGACGGCTGCGAGGAGACCGGATTGGCCGGTGCCGGCTGCGCGGATCGCGGCTCGGCCGCGCCGGCCTGCCCGCCTTCCGGTCCACCGGCCTTGGGCTGCGGCGCGCCGTAGACGTGGCCGCCCGGCTGAGTGGAGACCGGCTTGGCCGGTGCCGGGTAGGCGGATTTCGGCTCGGCCGCGCCGGCCTGCTCAGCTTCCGATCCGCCGGTATTGGGTTGCGGCGCGCCGTAAACGGCGCCGCCAGGCCGCGAGGAAACCGGATTGGCCGGTGCCGGGTAGGCGGATTTCGGCTCGGCCGCGCCGGCCTGCTCGCCTTCCGGTCCACCGGTCTTGGGCTGAGGTGCGCCGTAAACGGCGCCGCCCGGCCGCGCTGACACCGGATTGGCCGGTGCCGGCTGCGCGGATCGCGGCTCGGCCACGCCGGCCTGCCCGGCCTCCGGTCCACCGGTCTTGGGCTGAGACCCGCCGTAAACGCGGCCGCTGGGCTGCGCGGAGACGGGGTTGGCCGACGCCGGCTGGCCGGCAGATGGCTGGCCGGCAGATGGCTGGCCGGATGTCGGCTGGCCGGCTCCCGGCTGACCGTTTGAGGGCTGGCCAGGCGCGGGCCGACCGGCACCTGGCTGGCCGGGTCCTGGCTGGCCGGTTGCAGGCCGGCTGGGGGAGGGCTGGCCGGACGGCGGCTGGCCGTAGAGGGACTGGCCCGTTGAGGGCTGGCCGTTCGGCCCGCCAGGTCCGGGCTGGGCAGGCTTCGGCTCGGCGGTCTGCGGCTGGGTCGCGCCGTAGACGCGGCCGGACACCGGATTCGCCGACGACGGCTGGCCCGACGACGGCTGGCCCGACGACGGCTGGCCCGACGTGGGCTGACCCGGCTTTGGCTGGCCGTTTGAGGGCTGGCCGGATGACGGCTGGGCGGGCCTCGGGTCGGCGTTCTGGGGTCGGCCGTTGGCCGGCTCGTCGGTCTTCGGCTGCGATGCGCCGTAGACCCGGCCGCCCGGCTCGGCGAAGACCGGCGTGGCTTGCGCCTGCGGGCCCGCCTGGGCCTCGGCGCCCTGCTGGCGCCCGCCTTCCGGCCCACCGGTCGCCGGTGACTGCGCGCCGTAGACGCGACCGCCGGGCGTCGCCGCGGCCGGCCGGTCGAGCTGAGGTTGCGGCGGCCGAGCGGCCGCCTGCTTGCCCGGAACGGTCGGCACGGGTCGTCCTGGCACAGCCGGCACGGGTCGTCCCGGCACAGTTGGCACGGGTCGTCCCGGCACAGCCGGCACCGGTCGTCCCTGTTCCGGTCGGCCCGGCCCCGGCGGGCCCGGCTTCGGCCCGGAGTGGGGCGGGCCAGGCTGCGGCGGGCCGGACTGGGACGGGCCGGAGTGAGGCGGGCCGGGCTTGGGCGGGCCGGAATGCGGCGGGCCGGGCTTGGGCGGGCCAGGCTTGGGCTCGGCGGACCTCGCCTCGGGCCCGGCCGGACCGCCCTGCTGCTGGCCGCCCTGCTGGGGGCCGCCCTGCTTCGGGTCGGAGGGCTCGGGAGACTCCGGGGGCGTCGACGGGCCGGACGAGCCGTAGACCCGGCCCGCCGGACGATTGTCAGCGCCCACGGCGCACCGCCTTTTCGAGCCGGGACACCATCGCCGGGTAGGCGTCCTCACTGTAACAACGGCGGTGCTTCACGAGGTGATAACTCCTGTCGAGCGGATCGGCGGGCGGACGCAGGTCAGGTGGCGTACTCCATCCGGCGGAACATGGTCTCGGACCTCTTGCGGCAGTCCCGGCGCTCGCGCATGATCGTCCCTGCCGCGTTGTCGCGACCCGGCAATTCTGCCGGGCTGCACAGGAACGCACGCAGCGACATAGGTGCAGCCTTGGTCGACGGTCGGCAGCGCTGAACGACCGCATCGGTCCGGCGAATTTACCGCTTCGGCCAACCGCCCCCGGAACCGGCACTGAATGCCCGGCCCCGCCGGGATCGTCCGGTTGGCGGATTCGCCGCTGGTCAGCCGCATTTTCGGCGAAACGGCAAAACCCGACAAAAGCCTCTTAGCGTACGCCGTGACCGGCACCCTACTAAGCGGCGATCCGGCCACTGACGGCCAGGATCCTTCCGTATCGGACAAGTGTTAAATCCTCGTGGCGGTGGGCGGCCGGAACGCTGCAGGAAAAGGCCGCCCGGCGAACGAACCGGGCGGCCTCGGGATTGCTCGCAGCGTTACGCGGCCGTCGTGGTCTGGCCGGCCGGGACCTCGGCGGGAGCGCCGAAGCCGAACCGCTCACGCATGATCGTGCGGACCACGCGGAAACCGTCACGGAAGGTCAGCAGGTTGCTCTGCCCGTACATCCGGCGGAACTCGAAGCTGTAGACCTCGTCGATGCGGACCTTCGCCTTGGCGACCCGGGTGTTGATCAGGGTCTCGATCTCGAAGCCGTCGCCCCAGCGCGGCTGGGTGGTGTCGGCGTGGTCGGGCAGGGCGAAGATCTCCACGCAGTCCTTGCGGAAGGCGTTGTAGCCGTAGCAGAGGTCGGAGAAGCTCGTCCGGAACAGCACGTTGGTCATGAAGTTCAGACCCCAGTTGCCGACCTTGCGCAGCGCGGTGATGTCGTCGCTGCCGCCGCCCTCGGCGAACCGGCTGCCCTTGGCGTAGGCCGCGCCGGCGTCCAGGGCCGCGGTGAAGCGGGGGATCTCGCGCGGGTCCATCGACCCGTCCGCGTCGATCATGACGATGTAGTCACCGGTGCAGGCGGCGAAACCGGCCGCGAGGGCATTGCCCTTGCCCTTTCGTGCCTGCTTGACGATCTTGATGCCGGGCCAGTTCGCCTGGGCGACCGCCACCGTGTCGTCGACCGAGTTGCCGTCGACGAGGATGACCTCATCGATGTCTTTCGGCATGTGACCCAGAACGTGCGGAAGATTCCGAGCTTCGTTCATGGCCGGTATCACGACGCTGACCCGCGGGCGACGCTCGTCGCCGGAACGGGCCGGCACTCGCGGCACGGTGAGTTCCGTGGATCGTTCGCTGCCAAGGATGTCGTCGACGGACACGCAGGCTCCAGGATCGTGGGGGTCACTGAGTCTTTAGCCGCGGGTTAAATCCGTGGCTGCGGACTCGGCAATCCTGCACGTTTCTTGAGAAGAAACTAGGGCGACGTCAGTTTTGTGTTGCACGACGGTCGGCAGCTGTTTCCGGCCGTCCGGGCGGTGCGAATTTACCTGAACGGTCAGCTGGCTTCGCACCCGGGGGTGGCCGACCGGCGAGGTTCAACACGCTATTAGGCCCAAGCGCCACAGGTCAACCCGGGTATCTCAGCAATCCGATATGACGGATAAACCTGGCAATACGGTCAACGCGAGAGGGTTTCATCGATTCGGACATACCCGGATCAAGGCCAATTTTGCCATCAGATAATGATCATCTGTGCTTCCCTGATAAATGCTCCGGGGCGGCTTTGTTAATTTCTCGTGGCTTCCGCGGTATCGAGCACGCGTGATTCCGCGGGTCGGAAGCTTTGATTCGATTAATGTAACCTTAAACTTTGCTGAATCGTTATCCGTGTCGGCGTGGTTGCGCTCTGCGGTCGTTTCCGACCGAAATTGCCGGCGGCAGGGTGAACCAGAAGGTCGCGCCCCGGCCGTCTTCCCCCTCGGCCCAGATCTCGCCGCCGTGACGCTCCACCGCTCTATGCACGGTGGTCAATCCGATCCCATGTCCTGGGAAGTCCTCGGCTTTGTGCAGGCGGGCGAACGGGTGGAACAGCTCGCCGGCCTTCCCGGCCGGGAAGCCGGCGCCGTTGTCGCGCACGAAGAACCCCTCCGGCGCCAGGCCGACCTCGATGGCCGGCTCCGGGATCTTGCCGGTGAACTTCACCGCGTTGTTGATCAGGTTTTCCAGGATCACCCGCACCAGGCCCTCGTCGCCGTCCGCGGTCATCCCCTCGTGCACCCGGAAGGCCACCTGGCGACCGGGGTAGCGCGCCTCCACGTCCCCGATCACCTGCCAGGTCGTCGTGGTCAGGTCGAACTCGGCCCGGCGCAACTGCCCCCGGCTGGCCCGGGCCAGGATCAGCAGCGACTCCACCAGGTCGGCCATCCGGGTCGCGGCGGCCTGGATCCGGCCCAGCCGGCGCCGCGCCTCCGGGCTCAGCGGGTCGTCCTCGTCGTCCAGCATGTGCTCGGCGAAGCTGCTGATCACCTGCAGCGGGCCGCGCAGGTCGTGCGAGACCGACCCGGAGAACGCCTCCAGCTCCCGGTTGCGCCACTCCAGCTCCTCGACCAGCGAGGCCCGGGTCTCGGCGAGCTGCCGCGCCGAGCGCTCCTCGGCCGCGTCCAACTCGCGGCGCATCAGCTCCTCGCGGATCCGCCGGCTCTCGTCGTGCGACTGCTTGCGGCGGATCTGCGTACGCACATGGGCGCGCAGCGCCTCCGCCCCGGCCCCCGAGCGCACGTAGTCGTCGGCGCCGGCGGCCAGGCAGGCGAGCATGTCGTCGTCGTTCTCGCCGGTCATCACGATCGGCGTCTCGCCGATCACCGGCACTTCCTTGATCCGCCGGCAGGCGTCGCGGCCGAGATCGCCACCGAGGCCGAGGCCGAGCACGATGCAGTCGACCGGCCGGGCGGCGAGCAGGTCGAGGGCGTCCTCGGTCTCGGCCACCGGGACCACGTCGTACCCGTCGGCGCGCAGCGCTCCGGCCAGGTCGGCCAGCCGGTCCCGGTCCGGGGTGAGGGCGAGCACCTTGCTCGGGCCGTGCAGGCTGCCGGTCACCTCGATCGGCAGCTGCTCCGAGCTCTGCCGCAGCACCGCGTTCAGCTTGGCCGGCACGATCGCCAGGTTCTGCTGCTTGCGGACGAACGCGTCGGCGCCGGCATCGAGCATCTGCAGCTCGGTGGCGTAGTCCTCGGCCGCGGTCATCAGGATGCACGGGATGTCGCGCAGCGCCGGGTCGAGCCGCACCCGGCGGATCACGGTGGCGCCGTCGATGCCCGGCATCACCCCGTCCACGATGATCGCCTGCGGGCGGCGGTCGGCCGCGGTGCGTAGGCCCTCCTCGCCGCTCGGCGCGGTCAGCACCGTGTAGCCCTCGGCCTCGAGAAGCTCCCGCAGCTGCTCCCGGAAGGTCATGCTGTCGTCGATCACCAGGACGGTGGTACGGTCGCCGCCGCCGGTGGGCCCGTCGCCGAGCAGCTGCCGCACCCGGGCCACCACGTAACCGGCGTCGTACGGCTTGCCCACGTACTCGTCGGCGCCGATCCGCAGGCCGGCCAGCCGGTCGGCCACCTCGTCCTCGCTGGAGAGCAGCACCGTGACCACCCGGTCGTGACCGGCCGTGCCGCGCAGCTCGCGCAGCAGCTCCAGGCCGTCCGCGTCGGGCAGCAGCACGTCCAGCACGGCGGCGTCGAAGCCGTTGGCGGCGAACGCCTGCCGGGCCTCGGCGCCGGTCGCGCAGAGGATGGTGGTGAAGCCGTCGGCGGTGAACGTGTCGTGCAGGTCCATCCGTACGGTCAGGCTGTCGTCGACGATGAGCACCCGGAAGCTCATGGGCGACTCCCGGCCGGGAGAAGCTCGGCCAGCCGGGCGGCGATCCGGGCCGGCGGCAGCACGTAGGCGGCGGCCCCGAGCAGCGCGGCCTCGCGCGGCATCCCGTACACCACGCAGCTCGCCTCGTCCTGGGCGAACGTGACCGCGCCGTGCGAGCGCATCCGCAGCAACCCCTCGGCGCCGTCCCGGCCCATCCCGGTCAGCAGGCAACCGGCCGCCTTCTCGCCGCACTCGGTGGCCACCGACTCGAACAGCACGTCCACCGACGGCCGGCAGGAGTGCCGGGCCGGGGCGTCGCTGAGCCGCAGCACGCCGTCGCGGACCAGCAGGTGCTTGTCGGGCGGGGCCAGCACCACCCGGCCGGTCAGCGACTCGATCGGCGTCCAGTCCCGGGCGTAGGTGACGTTGCGGCCGGTCTGCCCGCCGAGCCAGTCGGAGAACGCCACCGCGAACGGCTCGCTGGCCGCGATGTGCTGCACGCACAGCACCGGCGGGCGGAAGCCGGTCGGCAGCGAGCGCAGCAGGTCGGTGAGCGCGCGCGGCCCGCCGGTGGACGCGCCCACCGCGACCAGCCGCAGCGAGTCCCGGGGCTGGGTGGTCACCGGCAGCGGGTCGGGCCGGCGGCCGTCCAGCCGGGCCCGCGGGTGGGTGATCACCCGGATCCGGGAGACCAGGCGGACGGCCGAGCGCAGCCGCCGCCCCCAGTCGGCGTCGGTCGCGTCGCCGCGCGGCTTCTCCAGCACGTCCACCGCGCCGGCGGCGAGCGCGTTGTAGGTGCTGAACAGCTCCTGCCGGTCGGCCGAGGAGACCACCAGGATCGGGGTGGGGTGCTCGGCCATGATGTGCTCGGTGGCGGCCAGGCCGCTCATCGTCGGCAGCATCATGTCCATCGTCACCACGTCCGGCCGCAGCCTTCCGACCAGCTCGACCGCCTGCGCGCCGTCGGTGGCTTCACCGACAACATGTAGGTCAGGGTCGGCGGCGAGCGACTCGCGCAGGTGCCCGCGCATCGTCGCGGAGTCCTCCACCAGCAGCACGCGGATCATCAGAGGATCAGCCTCCGGATGTGGGCCAGCAATTCCTCCTGGTTGAACTCGCCCTTGATGACGTAGGCGGAGGCGCCGACCTCCTCGCCGTGCCGGCGGTCCTCGGCCGAGGCCCGCGAGCTGACCAGGATGGCCGGGATGTGGCCGAGCAGCGGATCGGCCCGGGTGGTGGCCACGAAGCCGAAGCCGTCCATGCCGGGCATGTCGATGTCGGTGAGGAACAGCCCGTAGTCGCGTTGGTGCGCGGCCTCCAGGCCCTCCTCGGCCGAGGCGGCCAGGTCCACCTCGTAGCCGGCCGACTCGAGGATGCTGCGTTCCAGCATCCGGGTGGTCAGCGAGTCGTCGACGACCAGGATCGGGCGGCGTTTCTTGCCCGGCTCGACCGGCTTGGGGGAGACCGCGAGGGCCCGGTGCGCCTCGGCGACCAGGCCGTGCGCGTCCAGGACGAGCCGCGGATTGCCGTCCAGGTCGATCGCGACGCCGCCGATCACCGGGGCGGCCGGGGCCAGGTCGGGCAGCGGCCGGGCGACCAGGGTGGTGGTGCCGGCCAGCCGGTCCACGCCGACCGCGACGGTGTCGTCGTCGGCGGTCAGCACCACCGCCACCGCCGAGCCGGTGCGCTCCTCGGCGGCCGGTTCGCGCGGGGAGAGGGTGCGGGCCAGCGGCAGGAACGGCACCACCTGGCCGTCGTGCGCCAGCCGCCGACTCGCGATGGCGGTGGCGGCGTCGGCGGCGGGCAGCCGGACGCAACGCCGGATCGCGTCCAGCGGCATCGTCACGATCGTGCCGCCGGCCTCGACGATCAGGCCGTTCATGCTGAGCAGGGTCAGCGGCAGCGAGATCTCCACGGTGGCGCCCTGGCCGGGCCGGTTGGTGATGTTGACCGCGCCGCCCAGTTGCAGGGCCACGTCGCGGGCCACGTCCATGCCGATGCCCCGGCCGGCCACCTCGGTCACCGCGCCCGACGTGCTGATCCCGCCGTGCAGGACCAGGTCGATCAGTTCCTGCGGGCCGGGCTCGCGACCGGGCGGGAGCAGGCCGCGGGCCTTGGCCACCCGGCGCAGCGCCGACAGGTCGAAGCCGCTGCCATCGTCCGTACACCGGAAATAGACCCACCGGCCGCGCCGCTCGACGTCGACGGTGACCGATCCCTCGGCCGGTTTTCCCGCCGCCAGGCGGTCCGCCTCCGGCTCGATGCCGTGCACCACCGCGTTCCGCACGACGTGCAGGAACGCGCCGTTGACCTGGTTGAGGACGTTCGGGCCCATCCGGGTGTCGGCGCCGTGCGCGGCGAACCGCACCCGCTTGCCCTCCGCCTCGGCGGCGTCGTGCACCGCCCGGTGCAGCGCCGTGAAGATGGTGCCGGCGGCGACCAGCCGTAGCCCCTCGGCCCGGCCGCGCACCTCGTCGAGTTCCCGTTCCACCTGGTCGACCGCGTCGGTGAGGCGGCGGCCGAGGGCACCCATCTCGCCGGCCAGCCGCTGCACCGCGGACCGGGCGACGGTGTCGCCGGCCGACCGGCCGACCCGCAGCCGGTCGCCGAGCGCCTCCACGCCGCGGTGCAGCCGGGCGAGGGTGCGGCTGCCGTCGCGCAGCGGCGCGATCCGGGCGCTCGCCTCGCCGATCGCGTCGAGCAACTCGTCCAGGTCGGCGGTGGCCGCGCGGGGAGCCGGCTCTTCGTCGTCGGCGTGCAGGCCCGGCGGCGCGCCCTCTACCTGCGGCGCGTCCGCCGCCGCTGCCGCCGGGGCCGGTTGTTCCAGCTCCACGACGTGCCGGGCGATCTCGTCGTTGAGCCGCAGCAGCTCGCGCATCTCGTCGGCCGGCATCCGGGTGACCGCCTCGCCCCGGTGCGGGACCAGCACGTCCTCGAACTCGTGCGCCCGGTCGGCGATGTCGGTCTGCTTGACCACCCGGGCGGCGCCCTTGAGCGTGTGCGCGTAGCGCAGCAGCCGCGCGATCAGGTCCGGTCCGGGCTCCTGGTCCAGGTCGAGGACGGCGGCGCTGATCTGGTCGACCAGTTCCCGGGCCTCGATCCGGAAATAGCGCAGCGGGTCGCGGGCGTCGGCCATGGTCAGTGCCGCCCGGAGCCGACCAGGTCGAGCAGGTCACCGGAGAGGTTGCTGAGGTGGGCCGCGGTCTGCTTGGTCTGCACCGCGCTCGACTCGGTCTCCCGGCTGGCCCGGGCGGTGTCCGAGGCGGCCGCGTTGACCTGCTCGACCGCGGTGGTCTGCTGCTTGGTGGACAGCTCGATCTCCCGGGTGGCGTCGCTGGTGGTCGCGACGAGCTGGGCGATCTTGCGGAACGAGCTGGTCGCGTCGTCGAACTGCCGGGAGCCGGCGTCCACCGCCTTGGCGCCGATCTCGGTGGCCATCACGGTGGTGTTCACCGCCCCGCGGACGTCCTCGATCATCGCCCGGATCTCCTTGGCCGACCCGGCCGTGCGGTCGGCCAGCTTGCGGATCTCCTCGGCCACCACCGCGAAGCGCCGGCCCCACTCGCCGGCCCCGCTCGCCTCGATGGTCGCGTTGATGGCCAGGATGTTGGTCTGCTCGGCCAGCTCCGACACCAGGTCGACGACCCCGCCGATCTGCTGCGACTTCTCGCCGAGCGCCAGCATGTGCTGCACGATCTGGTCGACCTGGGTGCGGATCGCGGTGATCGAGGCCCGGGTCTGGTCGATGGTGGCGTCGCCGGAGCGGGCCGCCTCGGCGGTGTCCTCGGCGACCTTGGAGACCCGCTGGGCGCTGTCCGCGATCTGCCGCGAGGTGATCAGCAGCTCACTGATCGTCGTGGTGATCTCGCTCATCGCGCTGGCCTGGTCCCGCCCGCCGGACGCCTGCTGGGCAGCGGCCGCCTCCAGCTGCGCGGACGAGCTCTGGATGTGCCCGACCGCGGCGCCCACCTCGCGGCGCAGGTCCCGGCTGAGCCGCCAGGCCACGGCGGCGGAGCAGGCGATCAGCGTGACACCGAGCCCGATGATGAAGATGATCGCCGCGGTGGCCCGGTTCGACGACTCCGTGCGCGTGGCCGCCATCGTCGCGCTGACCCGGTTGATCAGCGCGTCGATCGCGGCCAGCAGGGCCTCGCGGGCCGGCTTCGCCCGCGGGTCGTTGAGCACGTCGATGTTCAGGGTGGTCATGTTCTGCCTGGTCGTGATCAGGTCGCCGACCACGGTGTTGTGGGCGGCCTCGGCGGTCGACACCGCTTCCAGCAGCTTCATCGCGGTCGGATCCTCGGCCACCGATTCCCGCAGGGCGCTGACCTGTTTCAGGAACTCGGCGCGGTCGGCGTTGGTGGCGGTCAGCCACTCCGGCGACTTGTTCAGGATGAATGCCCGGTAGTCGCCGATCCGGCGCTCCATCGTGCTGCTGAGCTTCTCGGCGCCGACCAGGCTGACCGACGCCTCTTTGATCACGTCGTCCTTGGCGACCATCACGTAGCGCAGGGCCAGCGCCGACGTCGCGGTCATCAGCAGGGTGAGCGTCAGGGTCAGGCCGAAGCCGGCCGCGAGCTTGGTGCCGAAGGTCCGTCCGGCCATCATGGTGCGGTCTCCTCGTCGTTTCCCGGTTCGTGACCGGCCAGCGCGTGCACGGCGGCCCGGGCGGCGGGCACGTCGATGATCGGGCGGGTGGTGCCGTCGAGCACGGCCATGCCGCGCAGAGCGCCGCGGCGGCCGGCACCCGCCTCGCCGATGAGCGCGTCGGCGGTGACCCGGACGTGCCCGTCCAGCCCGTGGAAGGCCAGGCCCAGCGGCGGCGCGCCGGCCGCCAGCACCAGCCAGCGCGGCGTCTCGGCCACCGCGTGCCCGAGCAGTGCGGCCAGGTCGTAGACCGGCACCACGGTGCCGGCGAAACCGGCCAGCCCGAGCAGCGCCGGCAACGGTCCGGGCAGCGGGGTGACCGGCCGGTCCGGGTGCAGGCCGGAGGTCTGGGCCAGGCGCAGGGCATACGGGCGGCCGCCGGCCCGGACCGCCAGCAGCTCCACGTGCTCGGCGTCGTGGCTGCTCTGCGGTTGCGCGAAGGAGCGGTCGAAGTCGGTGCGCAGCCGGACGATCCGGCCCCGGACCCCGGACTTCGCCTTGGGCGAGGTCAGGGCCTGCGCCGCGGCTGCGCTCAGGGCCCGCCCGGTGGCCGCCGTCTTCTCGACGTCCACCGCCCGGTCGATGGCCGCCTGCTCGGTGGCCGCGCGCTCGGTGGCGCCGGCCGCCCACTCCATCGCCGCGGTCATCGCCGCGCCCCGCAGGCGTCCAGCTCGGCCCGGCACAGCACGGTCAGCGCGATCCGCCCGAATCCGCCGCCGAACAGGCTGATCCGCAGCTCGTCCTCGGCCGGCAGCAGCGCGAGCGCCCGCTCCAGCTCGCCGGCCGCGGTGCGGTTGTCGCCGCGCCGCCGGGCCACCAGCCCGAGCCGCATCCGGGGCAGCGCGAACTCCGGGTCGAGGTAGGCGGCCAGCCGGTACTGGCCGATCGCCTCCTCGACGCCGGTCGCGCCCTCCAGGCAGAGGGCCAGCAACTGGTGTGCGTCCGGGTTCAGCCCGTCGTCGTCGATCAGCCGGCGGGCGGTGTCGATGGCCTCGTCGAGGCGGCCCGACTGGGCCAGCAGCACCCCCCGCAGCAGCCGGTCGCGCGGCCGGCCGGGCTCCGGCAGCCGGGCGGTGACCAGCGCCAGCGCCTCGGCGAACCGCTCCTCGCCGAGCAGCGCCACGGCCTGCTGGTGGATCCTCTCCTCGACCGGCTCCGGCTCGGCGGCCGGCGGCACGGCCGCGGCGGACCGGGGCGGCGCCGGCGGCGGCAGCGTGGGAATCGTGACGGCGGGCCGCTGCTGCAGCGGGCGCCGGTAGTAGAAGGCGTCGTGGGTGTGCCGCAGCTCCAGGCCGTCCGGTTCGGCGCCGAGCGAGTCGGTGTGCCCGAGGAACAGGTAGCCGCCCGGGGCCAGGGCCTGGGTCATCCGGCCGATCAGGGCCTGCGCGACCGCCGGGGTCAGGTACATCAGCAGGTTCCGGCAGAAGATCACGTCGCACTGGCCGGCCTGCCACAGCCCGGCGTCCGGCTCGGCCACGTTGTACTGCCGGAACCGCACCGCCTGCTGCACCTCGTCGACCACGTGGAAGCCGCGCTCGCCGGCCCGGAACCACCGCCGCTTCACCGGGTCCGGGGTCTCCCGCAGCGACCACGCCGAGTACCAGCCCTCGGTCGCCTGCCCGAGCACCGCCGGGTTGGCGTCCAGCCCGAGCACGTTGATCATCCAGGCCTGCCCCGGCAGCGCCTCCTTGGCGGCGATCGCCAGGCTGTACGCCTCTTCGCCGGAGGAGCAGGCCACCGACAGCATGCGCAGCACCCGTTGCTCGGAGCGGGCGTTGATCCGCTGGGGGAGGGCCTCCTCGCGCAGCGCCCGGAACTGCTCGCCGTGCCGGAAGAAGTAGGTCTCGGTGATCGACAACTGCTCGATCAGCTCGGTGAGCTCGGTGTTCCAGGGCCGCGCGGCCAGCCGGTTCAGGTATTCGCCGTGGCTCATCCGGTGGGTGTGGGACCGGTCGGCGAGCAGCGGCCCGAGCTGACCGGCATCCCGGTCGCTGAAGGTCCAGCCCAGCGTCTTGGCGAGCAGCTCACGGAACCGGGCGATCTCCGGGGTGTCGGTCATCCGGTGACCGCGGCGGCGGCCGCTTCCCATACCTCGTCGGGCACCGCGCGCATGCTCTGCAGCAGCAGCAACGGCTCGGCGCCGATCGTGCCGACGCCCGCGACGAGCCGGCTGGACCGGCCGCCGAGCAGGGCCGGGTGGCCGCCGGTGGCGCTGGTGTCCACGTTCCGGATCCCGATGATCTCCCCGGTGGCGAGGGCGACCGCGCCGCGCTCGGTCTGCACCGCGACGTACCGCTCGGGTTCGCCCTGGTCGCCGCGCAGCAGCCGGGACACGTCGATCACCGGGGTGGGCACGCCGCGCAGCACGCTGATGCCGAGGACGAACGGCGGGGTGCCGGCCAGCGGCTGGGTCTCGAGCGGCCGCATGGTCTCGATGACCTCGTCGAGCTGCAGCGCACAGAGCAGTGGGCCGGCACGGAAGACGAGCGCGGCCATGACGGCCCCGACCTCCGGCATCTGTCCGTATTGCCGCACACCGACAGATTAGCGAGACTTCTACCGCTAAATGAGGCTAAAGCAAGGTTCTCTCATCTTCCGAAGAGGCCTCACTCGGTTCGCAGCGCGACCACCGGATCCAGGCGGCCGGCCCGCTGGGCCGGGATCACGCCGAAGATGATGCCGACCGCGGCCGACACCCCGAACGCCAGGGCGAGCGACCACCAGGTGACCGCGGCCGGGACCGGGGTCAGCCGGTCGACCAGCAGCGCGGTCGAGATGCCCAGGGCCATGCCGAGGACGCCGCCGATCGTGGTCAGCAGGACGGCCTCGAGGAGGAACTGGACGCCGATGTCGCGAGGCCGGGCGCCGACCGCCTTGCGCAGACCGATCTCCTTGGTCCGCTCGCGCACCGACACCAGCATGATGTTGGAGACGCCGACCCCGCCGACCAGCAGGCTGATCCCGGCGATCGCGGCGAGCACCCCGGTGAGCACGCCGAGGATGTCGCCGAGCACGCCGAGGATCTGCTCCTGGGTGACGGCGCTGAAGTCGGTGTCCGGGTGCCGTTTCACCAGGGCGGCGACGACCGCGCTGCCGAGCGCGTCGATCCGTTCCCGGTCGGGGGCGCGGATGGCGAGACCGTCGATGCGCTGGGTGCCGAGGAGGCGCTGGGCAGCGGTGACCGGCACGTGGACCTCGCTGTCCCGGTCCACCCCGAGGCTCTGCCCGAGCTGCTCGAACGTGCCGATCACCCGGAACCGCACCCCGCCGATGGTGATCTGCCGCCCGATCGGGTCGCGGTCGCCGAAGAGGTCCCGGGCGGTCCCGGCGCCGAGCACCGCGACCCGCCGCCCGGTGGTCACGTCGGTGCGGGTGAGATAGGTGCCGCGGTCGAGGTGCCGGACGAACACGTCCGGCGTGGTCTCCAGAACGCCCTGCATGCTGGCGTACGCGCTGCGCGTCCCGGCCCGCACCGTCTCGCCGGAGCTGATCGTCACCGCCACCCGGGACCGGTCGCCGACCACCCGGGTGACCGCCTCGACGTCGTCCATGGTCAGCGTCGACGCGCTGGGCGCCGCGCCCGGGTCGAGCCGGCCGGGCACGACGATCAGCAGGTTGGAGCCGAGCCCCTCGACCTGCTGCTCGATCTGCCGCTTGGTGCCGGTGCCGATGGCGACCAGCGCGACCACCGCACCGACCCCGATGACCACGCCGAGCATGGTCAGGATGCTGCGCAGCCGGTTGGCACGCAGCGCGTCGATGGCGACCCGCCACGCCTCGGCGACCCTCATCCGGCCGGCTCCTCGACCGGAGTGACGATCAACCCGTCGCGCATCACGATCTGCCGGTGCGCCCGCGCGGCCACGTCCCGGTCGTGGGTGACCAGCACGACCGCCACCCCGTCGGCGTTCAGCGACTCCAGCAGGCCGAGCACCTGCTCGCCGGTGGTCGAGTCGAGGTTGCCGGTGGGCTCGTCGGCCAGCAGCACCGACGGCGAGGTGACCAGCGCCCGGGCGATCGCCACCCGCTGCTGCTCGCCGCCGGACATCTGGTTGGGCCGGTGGTCGAGTCGGTGCCCGAGGCCGACCCGCTCCAGCATCTCGGCCGCCCGGGCCCGCCGCTCCCGCCGGCCGACACCCCGGTAGACCAGCGGCAACGCCACGTTGTCCCGGGCCGTGGTGCGGGCCAGCAGGTGGAACGACTGGAACACGAACCCGATCGTCTCGTTGCGCAGCAGCGCCATCTCGGCCGGCCCGAGGGCGGCCACGTCCCGCCCGCCGATCCGCAGGGTCCCGCTGGTCGGCCGGTCGAGCGCGCCGAGCAGGTGCATCAGCGTCGACTTGCCCGACCCGGAGGTGCCCACGATCGCCACGTAGTCGCCGGCCGTCACGGTCAGCGACACACCGCGCAGCGCCGAGACGGAGACGCCGTCCAGGTCGTAGGTGCGGGTCACGTCGACCGCCACGATCGCGGGCTCGGCCCCGGACAAGGGCTGCGTCATGAGGACGCTTTGTCGCCCGCGTGCACCAGGTCGGCGCCGCCGATCACCACCCGCTGACCGCTCTGCAGGCCGGCGGTCACCTGCACGACATCCTCGCCCTGCACCCCGACCTTGACCGGGACCCGCTGGTAGACGCCGTCCCGGACGGCCCACACGGTGTCCTGCCCGTCGGCGTTGACGATCGCCGAGGCCGGCACGGTGACCGCGTCGGTGGCCTGCCGCACCTGCAGCCGGACCACCGCACTCATCCCGGGCCGCGGCGTCGGCGCCTTCGTCTCGTCGTCGTACGTCCCGGCGGCCAGGTCGAGCCGCACCCGGTAGGAGACGCCGCCCTGCGCCGACGTGGTCGGCAGCAGGTCGACCGCGCGGACGGTCGCCGGGTAGGAGGCGCCGGTGGCCGCGTCCAGCTCGACGGTGGCGGTGACGCCCGGCTCGACCAGCAGCACATCGGTCTCGTCCACCTCGGCGCTCAGCCCGAGCTGCGTCACGTCGACGATGGTCATGATCGGGGTGCCGGCCGCGACGTAGGCACCCTTGGGGACCGCGGCGTCGACCCCGGGCAGGGTGGCGCCGGAAGCCGCGGCCGGCGCGGAGCCTGCGGAAAGAAGGTCGGTGAGCGACGAGGTCCCGCCGCCGCCGGTGGCCGGTCCGCCGAGCTGGACCACGCCGGCCGCGGGGGCGCGCAGGGTGAGCGCTTCGACGGCGGCATCGGCGAGGTCGTACGCCTGCTGGGCCTGCAGCTTCTGCGCCGCCGAGAGCGACTCGACCGCCTCGCCGAGCGACGCCACGCCGCGTTGGACCGACCGGAGCGTCGCGGCGGCCGCCGCCGACGCGGCCTCATACTGCTGCTGCGCGGCGTCGACCTGCTTGAGGAGTACGCCCTTGAGGTTGGGGTCGGTGATCTTGCCGGCCGCGTCGCGGGCGTCGTCGAAGGCCGCCGCGGCCTGCTTGTCGGTCTTCCGGCGCACCGACGTGTACCCGGACGTGCTGAGACCGGGGGAGCCGCCGCCGCGCGAGGCCTGGTCGAGGGCCTTGGCCGCGGACTCGCGACGGGCCTCCAGCTCGGGGGCGTCGATGACCGCCACGACCTGACCCTTGCTGACCTTCTGCCCGGCCTCGACCCGCAACTCGGCGAGGGTGCCGGCCGCGGGGGCGCTGAGGGTGGCGGCGGACCGGGCGGTCACCGAGCCGGGCGCCTCGACGATCTCGTCGACGGTGCCACGGGCGGCCGTGCCGACCGTGATGCCGTCGTCCTCGCTGCCGCAGGAGGCCGCGGTCAGCGACACGACCGTGACGATGCCGAGCGCGAGAACGCCCGGCCGGAGCCGCGCGCGAAAGGGCCGATGGGTTCGCGGGAGGGCGCCAGACACGGACGCCACTCTATGCCGCGGCCCGGGCGGCGGCCTCGGCGGTGATTGTTACCGGCGAGTCGGATCAAGAACACCCAGGCCACGAGCTTGACCGGGCGGTGCACCCTGGGTGAACCGTCCCCGCGGCCCCCGCCGTACTTCCACCGGCAACGTGACCGTGAAGGACGTGACGCAGTGATGCAGCGAGCCGACGAACTGACCGTGGTGCACCATGACGACACCGTGAGCCGCTTCCTCGACGTGACATACACCCTGAGCCGGGAAGGCTTACGCCTGGTCACCTCGTGCGGCAGCGAACGACTGATACCGAGTCACGAGGTGCTCACCACGCACGTACGCAAAGCAGCTTGATCTTGATTTTTACAGAGTGACGCCCGGACCCCCTGGAAGGGAGCCCGGGCGTCGCCCAGCGAAAGCCGGATCAGGTCCCGGGACGACGCCCGATGACCTTCACCGTCGAACCGATCTTACCGATGCCCCAGTACGTCTTGGCATCCTGCGGCAGAAGGTTGACACAGCCGTGCGAACCGCGCCACATGTCGTGGATGTAGGTGGTGGTCTGGTGGAAACCGCGCCCGCCGATGAACCGCTGCCAGTAGGGCAGCCAGACGTGGTACGGGTCCGACCATTCCTTCGTGGTCCGCTTATTGATCTTGAAGGTGCCGGCCGGCGTGCGGTAGCCCTTCATCCCGGTGCGGGTGATCGTCGGCTTGACGAGAACCTTGCCGTTCTTCATCACCCACGTGGTCTGGTGGGTGAGGTCGACGCAGAAGGTGACGCCGGACTTACTGGCCTTGCAGGCGGCCGTGTTCGTCGCGGCGAGTCGCTTGGCGACGTCGTTCGTCGTGGGACCGGCCAGGCCCGAGGCCGGCTTGATGCCGAACCGGGTCTGGAACTTCTTGATGGCCGCGCAGTCGGCGGCGGACTGCTTGCCGTCGACCGTGAGCGTGCCGTAGCCGCCGAGTTTCTTGAGGTAGCCCTCGACCTGCTTCTGGAACTTACCGGTGGCACAGCTCGCGGCCGCCGCCTTCGTGACCACGGTGGTGGTCACGACCTTGGCGGCCGGGGCGGTGCGGACCGTGGCGCCGGCGCCCATGGGCGTCAATGCCATGGCGCCGAGGCCGCCGCCTACCAGGGTCGCCAAAGCGGCCCCGGTGAGGCGGGCGGAAACCCGTCTCACTCGCAACTTGGTCCTCCCCAGGACATGTGTTCGCACATCGAAGCACAGCAGGGCTCGCCTCGGTGTATGGGGAACGACCGTGGCGCGAATCTGTGAGATGTTTTCGGTTCGCGCCGGATGCAGTTGAGAAGTGACAGGTTGGACTAAGGGTGCAAAACCTAATCCTGGGGGGTTGCGAAGTCCTGGACCCAATACGTTGTGTGATCACGGTCGATGGCCAAACCCACACCCATCTGGTTCAGCCGGCAATCCATGATGTTCTCCCGGTGCGCCGGGCTGTGCATCCAGCCGTCGACCACCTCGTAGGGGCTGTGCACGTTGCGGGCGATGTTCTCGCCGTAACGCTTCCACTGGTAACCGGCCTCGCGCATCCGATCCCCGGAGCCGTCGCCGTTCGGTGACTCGTGCGCGAAGTAGTCGCGGCGGGCCATGTCGGCGGCGTGCTCGTTGGCCGCCTCGATCAGCCGCCGGTCCACCGACAGGCTGTCGCAGCCGCCGCGCCGCCGGTTCTGGTTGACCAGGGCGAGGACCTGCTGCTGCATGCGTGCGTTCGGGTTCGACGAGACGTCGGCCCGGGTCACGTCCTCCCGCGCGGTGGCGAGCAGGCCGCCGGCGAGGTCCTGGACCTGTTTTTGCGCGGCCGGGCGCTGCTGGATCAGCTTCGGCTGCGCCGGGCGCTGCTGCGCAGCGAGAACACCGCGGCGGTCACCCGAGGTGTCCCGGTCCGGCTCGGCGTCGTCATCGGCCGCGTCGGAGTTGCCGCGTACGCCGTCGGAGTCGCCCACGTCGGATCCGTCGCCGGTCGCCGTGCTGTCGTCGAAGGTCAGGGTGTCGCCGGTGTCGCCCACGAAGTCCACCGAGTCGGCCGAATCGTCCGTGGCCGAGTCGTCGTTGGACGGTGACCACCCCCGGAAGTCGGGCATGAAACCGGAGAATCCCGGCATGTCCGGCGTCTCGGACGCGCCCGCCGTGGTGGCGGCCACGCCACCCGCCACCAACAGCGCCGTCGCCGCACTGACCACTAACAGAGGTTTCCGCATGTCGCTGGTGATCCCCATCGATCGCAGGCGCCCAGCCGCCCCGGCCGCCTTCTCGCCACGGATCAACGTCACAGACCGGCCACGGTCACCATGAACGTCGCACAACCGCACAGACAATCCGGACAGTTCATTCGTTTGGGGTAAGCCTGTGCGATCTTTCTGCCGACCGGATCGACGGTCCCGCTTCGGGATCGATCCTGGCACCGTTTCCCCGTGCGAAATCGATACCTGGACCTGCTCCGTGCCGCGGCGATCGTCCGGGTGATCGTCTACCACCTCTTCGGGTGGCCCTGGCTGTCCATCGTGCTGCCCGCGATGGGCATCATGTTCGCGCTGGCCGGCTCGCTCACCGCCGCCTCGCTGGAGAAGCGCTCCTCGGGCCAGGTGGTGCTCTCGCGCGTGCGGCGGTTGCTGCCGCCGCTGTGGTTGCTGGGCCTGGTCGCCGTACCCGTCATGCTCGCCATCGGCTGGATGCACGAGACCGACAGCGACCACCCGTTCAGCGTGGGCGGCCTGTTCTTCTGGCTGCTCCCGATCGGCGACCCGACCGGCAGCGACGCGGCCATCGACGTGTGGGAACCGCTCTGGTACCTCCGCGCGTACCTCTGGTTCGTCCTGCTCTCCCCGTTCATGTACGCCCTCTACCAGCGGATCGGCTGGCTGGCCGTGGCCGCGCCGCTGCTGCTGATGGGCGTCCTCGACGTCACCGGCTTCACCCTGCCGGACACCGCCGACTCGGCCCTGTGGGACTTCGTCACCTACGGCGCCTGCTGGATCGCCGGCTTCGCCCACCACGACGGCCGGCTCGCCCGGCTCAAGCCGTGGATCGTCTACCCGGTGGCGGTCGTCATGGGGGTCGCGGCGATGTACTGGCTGCGCGACAACCAGGGCGAGGACCCGTGGGACCTCAACGACGTCGCCGAGTCGCAGGCGCTGTGGTCGATCGCGTTCGTGCTGATCGTGCTGCGCTGGCAACCGGCCATGGAGTGGCTGGCCAAGGTGCGTCCGCTGGACCGGGCGGTGACCCTGCTCAACGCCCGCGCGGTGACCGTCTATCTCTGGCACAACATCGCCATCGCGGCGGTCTGGCCGGTGCTGACCTTCGTCGCGCTCGACGACCTCGAGGGTGACCTCGCCATCGTGGTCGATTTCAGCGTCGCGATGGCGCTCACCATGATCGCGGTCCTGCTGTTCGGCTGGGCCGAGGACCTGGCCGCCCGCCGGTCCCCGCGGTGGTGGCCGATCGGCGGCCGGCCGCCGGTCGCTGCCGTCCCGGCTTCAGCCGATCCCGATCCCGCTCCGGCGCCGCGCCCGGGCGACGATCCGGCCGAGCCGCCGCAGCCGGTCGTCGACTTCGCCGCGGCCATCCAGCCACAGCCGCTGCCTCCGGTGCCCGCCGCGGCGATGCCACCGGTCGCCGAGCCGGCACCGGCACCGGCCCCGGCTCCCCGGGCCGCGCCCGATCCCGGCCCGGAGCCGGTCGCCGCCGTTCCGCTCGGCCGGCACGCGTCGCTCGGCGAGGACACCCGGGCCGGGCTCGGCATGCCGGTCGCCGGCCGGCCCGCCGCCCACCACCCGCCCGGCGAGGTCGTCGACCGGGCGGGCCGTTCCTGGCCCACCGGGCCCACCGCCGTCGGCTGGCCGGAAGAGACGCCCGACTGGTTCCGCGGCCGCCGCGGCAGCGACCAGCCGGAGCAGTAGCAGGCGGCCGGGCCGACCGGGTCCGGTGGGAAAAGGCCCGGCCGCCGTCGGGGTGAGCAGGGGCACCTGGAGGGCCTCCGCCGTCCGGCCCCGGTGAGCAGCGCGAGAGGCTCACCGGGTGAGACGACCCGAGGTGCCCGCGCCCCTGCTCGTGCTGGCCGCGATCGCCTCGGTGCAGTTCGGCAGCGCGGTCGCCCGCACCCTCTTCGACGACCTCGGCGCGGCCGGCACCACCCTGCTCCGCCTCGCCCTGGCCGCCGTGATCATCGCGGTCGTCACCCGGCCCGCCGTGCACCGCTGGTCCGGTGCGGCCTGGCGGGCCGCCGCCCTGCTCGGCGTGGTGATGGCCGGCATGAACCTGATCTTCTACCTGGCCCTGCGGACGGTGCCGCTCGGCATCGCGGTCACCGTCGAGTTCCTCGGCCCACTGCTGCTCGCGCTCGTGCAGACCCGCCGCCTGTTCGACCTGCTGTGGGCCGCGCTCGCGGCCGGCGGGGTCGTCCTGCTCGGCGTCACCAACGGCGGCGCCGCCCCGCTCGGCGGCCTCGCCCTCGCCCTGGCGGCCGGGCTCTGCTGGGCCGGCTACATCGTGTTCAGCGCGAAGCTCGGCGGCCTGGTCCCCGGCACCGGCGGCCTGGCCGTGTCGCTCGCGGTCGCCGCGCTGCTGGTCCTCCCGTTCGGGCTGGACGGGGCGAGTGCCGTACTCCAGCACCCGGACCTGCTGATCGGCGGGACCGCCGTCGCCCTGCTCTCCTCGGTCTTCTCCTACGGCCTGGAGATCAACGCGCTGCGCCGGATCCCCACCCGGGTCTTCGGCATCCTGATGAGCCTCGAACCGGCCGCCGCCGCCATCGCCGGCCTGCTCGTCCTGCACCAGCATCTCGGCGTGGTCGAGGTGCTCGCCCTGGTGCTGGTCACCGCGGCCAGCGCGGGCGTCACCCTGGCCCGCCGGGACCACGACCGCGCTCTCACTCTCGCCGAGACCGGCTGAAACCCTCAACTGCCCGCGCCCGGGACCGAAGGGTCATAGCGGATACGAGGAGGCGGCCGGGTGCGGTTCCAGTTGCGTGATCAAGCGGGCGCGTCCCGTGCGGTCGCGTATCTGCTGATGGGCGCCGGCCCGTTCATGTTTCTCACCGGTGTCGTGTTGCCGGCGACTCGCACGGTCACCGGGGTGAGCGTCTTCGGGCTGCTCACCGTCGTCCTCGGGCTGGCCGGCGCGGTCTGCCGCTGGCGCCCCGAGCGGGTTCCCAAGATCATGTGGTTGCTGGCGCCGTTCTTCGGCGTCCTGCTGGTCACCGTGCTCAACCTGGCCACCAGCGACGCCAGTACCGGCGCCCAGTTCTTCTACCTGTGGCCCGTCCTGTACGCCGCGAACTTCCTCGGCCGCGCCGCGAACTACCTGGTCCTGGCGTTCGTCTCGGGCGGCAGCGCGGCCACCGTCTTCCCGATCGAGGGCGCCGGCGCCGGCGTCTCCGACTGGGCGTCGCTGACCGTCGCGATGATCCTGACCGCGATCGTGGTGTCCTCCCTGCGGCTGCGCAACGAGCGCCTCCGGGACGTCCTGGAGACCCAGGCGTACGCCGACCCGCTCACCGGCGTGGCCAACCGCCGCAGCTTCGACGACCTGCTGTCCCGCGCCGTCGCCTGGGCCAACCGCGGCGGCGAGACGATCGCCCTGATGACCATCGACATCGACTACTTCAAGAAGATCAACGACACCTGGGGCCACGCCGTCGGCGACCAGGCCCTGCAGGCGGTGGCGGACGCGCTGCGCCAGGTCGCCCGGCGCGAGGACGACGTGGTCGGCCGGCTCGGCGGCGACGAGTTCGTGGTGCTGCTGCGCACCGACCGGATGGGCGCCCGCCGGGCCGCCGACGACATCCGCGCGGTCCTGGCGACGGTGGACACCCTGCCCGGCGGCCCACCCGGCCTCAGCATCGGCGTGGCCCTGCTGCCCGACCACGCGGACACCGCCGCCGACCTGGGCGCGGCGTCGGACGCGGCCCTCTACGCGGCAAAACAGGGCGGCCGGGGGCGGACCGCGATGGCCCACCCGAACGGTCAGTCCCTGGCCCTGGGGTAGGGCCCCCACCCGTCCCGAAGTACGTGGATGTAGACGGCCTCCAGGCACACCCCGATCCGCTCGGCGAGTTCCTGGTCGTCCGGCCGCCCGAGGCGTACCGCCTGCGCGAAGTGATCGAGCGCCTCCATGTGCCGCCCCTGATCGAAGCAGCACCGCCCGGCATTCTCATGGACCACGCTGCGCAGCGGATCCGGCACATCGGCTCCCGCGGCCTTGGTGAACAGCCGATCCGCCTCCTCGTAGTCCTTCCGCAGTCGCAAGATGTGCGCCAGTTCAGCCTGCGCGATAACGGTCGACTGCACGTCCTGGGCAGTCTCGGCATGCGCCAGCGCCAGCCGAACCGCGGCGGCCGCCATCCCGAGCTCCCCGAGCAGCCGATAGACCTCGGCCCGCACGCTGAGCAGCCCCGCCTTGGCGACGTTGTCGGTCTCCTCGGCGAGCGGATCGTCAAGGCGTTCGCCCAGCTCCCGCAGCGCATCCTTGTTGTCGACAACCTCCCGCAGCGTCCCACCGTCGAGCCGCCACCGAATAGCTTCGAGATCCGCCGCCGACAGCGCCGCCGGCCGCTCGACAACCTCGGCCACGGGGGCCTCGGCAACGGCCTCCGGCCGGGGCATCCCCCTCCGCTGAGCGACCTGCGCACCCACCGCCGCCGGTTCCGGCCGGGTGCCTTCTTGCGTACGCCCGGCGCCGTCCCCGCCGTCACCAGCAGTTTCGTCGCCCGCGTGCGCTTCGCCGGCGCCCTGCTCATCGGGCGCGGCTTCCAGCGCCACCCCGTTGAACAGCCCCGCCAGATCAAGATCCAGAACCATGCCGTCCGCCTCGGCCTTGGGCGCCGGCGCAGGCGGATCCTTCTTGGCAAACCACTGCCCGACAAACTCGGAGTCCGCGTTCCGCTTGGGCTCCGCATCAGGCCCCGAAACCATCAGCTTCCCGATAGGCCGAAGGTTGTGCAGAGTCCCATCCGGATCCATGTACGGCGCCGCATGCGCCCCGGCCCGCCGAGCAGCAGCCTCCGCGTCCGTCCCCGCACCGTCCCGGCCATCCGCCGAGCCATCCTGGCGGTGCGCCGACCCATCGCGGCCGTGGACCGAGTCGTCCCGGCCGTGCGCCGAGCCATCTTGACGGTGCGGCGAGCCGTTCCGGTCGTCCGCCAAGCCATCTTGACGATGCGCCGAGCCGTTCCGGTCGTCCGCCAAGCCGTCCTGACGGTGCGCCGAGCCGTTCCGGTCGTCCGCCAAGCCATCCTGACGGTGCGCCGAGCCGTCTCGCCCGTGCGCCGAGCCGTCGCGGTCGGCCGTCGAGCCGTCTCCGCTGCTGTCCGCCGAGTCGGTGCGCCCGAGGTCGGTCGAGCCGCTTCCGGTGTCCGGTGCCCCGTGCCGCGGAGCCCGAGGCTCCGCCCTGGCCGGATCGCCCGCGCCCGGCACCGTGCCGTCAGCCGGCGGCCGCTGCATGGGCACCGCGATCCGAGCCGCCCCGGCTCCGGCGTCCTGGCCGTTCCCGCCCGGCGCCGGTGCGCCACGCTCCGGCGCGAAGTCAGCCGGTTGCGCCCCGTCCTGACGAACCGCCGCAACCTGCGGCGCTTCTTGCCGGGGAGCCTCGGTCCGACCGGGCACGCCATGCTGCGGAGCGCGACCGGGATCAGCCTCACCCGACCGCGGAGACCCGGCCTGACCGGGCACGCCATGCTGCGGAGCGCGACCCGGACCAGCTTCGCCCGACCGCGGAGAACCGGCCTGACCGGGCACGCCGTGACGCGGACCGGGCTCGTCCGGCCGCGGAGCAGTGGCCTGCGCCGGCCGATCCGGGCGGGCAAGCGGCTGGGTAGGCACGTCCTTCTCGGGCAGCCCGTGAGCCGCCGGCGAGACCGGCGTGACGTCGGCCGCCGCTTGCCGACCGGCGGCGTGCTGCGGCGCGCCCTGCTGCGGCGGCTCGGTGCGCTGTGCCGGCCCGGCCTGTTCCGGCGGCGAAGCGGGACGTTGCGCATGCGCGCCCGCGGGTGCACTGGTCGGCGCGGAGGCCAGCGACGTGGGCCGGGCGCCGTGCGCGGCGGGCTGCTGGTCAGCGGCCGGCGAGACCGGCCTGACCGCGGGTGCGGTCGCCGCGTCGCCCGGCGCGCCCTGCTGCTGCGGGGCGAACGCGGCGGGCGGAATCGCGCCCGACCGCTGACCCGGCTCGCGCGTGGTCGCCGGGTCGGTCGGCTTGCCCGGTTGCTGCGGGCCGAAGGCGGCGGGCGGAATCGCACCGGACCGCTGACCCGGCTCGCGCACGCCCGGCGTGATCGTCGCCATGCCGGCCTTGGCCGGACGGTTGCTGTCGACACCCGACGAGACCGGTTCCGCCGCGCTGCGCTGCCGGTGCTTGGCCGGCGGTACCACGTTGAGCTGAGCGGCGGTCCCGCGGACGGAGCTGGGCAGAGCAACGCCGAGGCCGACCGGCCGGCCGGCCTCCGGAGCCGGCGGGAACGCCGCGGCCGGGACACCGGGCGACGTCTGCTGCGCTCCCGAGGCGATCTGAGCGGCCGAGGCGATCTGAGCGGCCGGGGAAATCTGCGCGGCCGGGGAAATCGGAGCAGTCGGCGGGAACTGGGTGGCCGGAGGCAGCTGAGTTCCCAGCGGCAGCTGAGCGCCCGGGGGAATCTGCGCAGCGGGCCGAACCGGCGGCTGGCCGGTCTGGGCGGGGAGCTGACCGGCGGCTTGGGCCGGCGCGAAGTCGCCGGCCTGCGCGACGGGCTGGCTCGCCGGCGGCACCGAAGTCGGGCGCACCTCGCCGCCCGGCACCGGGCCGGGGCCGGGGGGCCGGTTCGGGTCGGCCTGTGGGAACGGTCCATCGGCCGGAATGGGCCGGGAAAGGCCGCTGATCGGCACGGACGCCGGCGGCGCCTCGTCGGGAACCATCGACCACGGGCCGCCGTCGGACTCCGACAACGTGACATGCGCGGTGCGCGGGGTCCGGCGCGAGCGCGGGGGACCGTCCGGCCCATTGAGGCGGGTGCCGGTCTCCCACGGCGACTGCATCTGCGTGCCGGTCTCCCACGGAGCCTGCGCCTGCGGGCCGCCGTCGCGGGATGGCTGGGCTTGCGGGTCGGCTGCCCGGGGCGCCTGCATGCGGGAGGTGGTGTCCCACGGTGCCTGGGCCTGCGGGCCGGCTTCCCGCGGGGCCTGCGCCTGCGGGCCGGTCTCCCGCGGCGCCTGCATCCGCGAGGTGGTGTCCCACGGTGCCTGGGCCTGGGGTCCGGCTTCGCGGGGCGGCTGGGCCTGCGGTCCCGCCGGCCGGGGAGCCTGCATCTGCGTGCCGGTCTCCCACGGCGACTGCAGGCGGGAGCTGGTGTCCCAGGGCGATCCGGCCTCAAGCCGGTCGGCGCCGACCGGCGCGGCGGGAAGCTGCTGGCCGGCGGTGTCGGGACGCTGCTGCGGGCCGGCCGCGGGGCGCTGGTCCTGACCTGCGCGCCGGTCCTGGCCCGGGCGCTGGTCACCTGGCACTACCGGCGGGACGGCGGCGGCCGGGCGCTGCTGAGGGCCGGCGGGACCGGTTGCCGGCTGCGGTGTGACACCGGGCGCCGCTGGGCGTGTTGCGCCGGGGGTCGGCTGCGTGGGCGGCGTCCCGGGGGTGCCGGAGGTGGCCGGGGTCTGCGGGCCGGGTGCGCCGGGACGCTGCTGCGGGCCGGCGGCCGGGCGGCGACCCTGGCCGGCCGCGGGGGCGGCGGGACTCTGGTCCGAGCCGGGGCCGGCCGCGGCCGGGCGGTTCTCGGCGGGGGAGCCGGTCACCGGCGTGGGAGCAACCGGGGGTGGGCTGACCACGCGGGCGGCGGGCGTGGCCGGGTTCGTGCCGACCACGCGTGGCTGCTCGGGCCCGGCCTTCTTGACGACGCGCGGGAGCGGCGTCGGCTCCTCGCGGCTGATGACCCGGGCCGGGGTGGGCGGCGGCGCCTTGCTGAGCACGCGCGGTCCGTCGCCGGGCTCGCCGTCCTGGTTGACGTCCTCGCCGGTCGCGGCCGGTTCGAGGCCGGCCTGCTCGGTGGAGTCCGGCTCGTCGTTCCAGGTGGCCTCGCCCTCGATGTCCCAGGACGTGACCCGGTTGCCGTCCTCGGACCAGGCTTCCTCCTCGGACCACGCGGCGGGAGCGGGCTGCTCCTCCCAGCCGGTGTCGCGCCGGCCGTCAGCCTGATCGCCGGGCTGCTCGTTGCCGACCCATTCGACCCGCTCGCCCGAGCGGCGGTCGTCCCAGCCGCTGCCGCCGACCGGGCGGAAACCCTGGTCGTAGTCGCCGATCGCGGTGACCGGCGGCCGCCCGTCGACGGGCCGGCCCCGATCGCCGGCCGGCCGGCCGCGGCGTCGTCCATCCGGTTCGGACCGCGGGTCGTACTCGTCCCGGTACCGCTCGTCGGGGTAGCCGCCGGCGCGCCGTGCGGCCAGGTCGTTCTCGTCGGTGGGGTCCCAGAACGCGGTGCGTTCGCCCATCCGGGCGCCCGGGCGCCGCTGGGGGTCGGGCATGCGCGGATCGGTGGTGTCCGGCCGGCGCAGTCGCGAGTCGGTGCTCTCCAGGTCGGCGGGGCGACGCAGCCGCGAGTCGGTGATGTCGAGCTCGTTGTCGATCGGTCGGCGGACCCGGGGGTCGGCACCGCGCTCACCCGGCCGTGCACGCCGGCCGTCCCGGTCGGCGGCAGCCTCGTCGCCGGCCCACCGAGCGGCACGCTCGTCCTGGCCCGGGCGTGCACCCTGTCCGGGGCGACCGCCCTGGTCGGGCCGGCCGTCCTCGGGCCGGCGGTAGAACTCCTGCGGGTCGGCGGGACGCACCCCGGGAACCTGGGCCCGCCCGCAGGCGGCCGGCTCGGCGGGACGCGCGTCGTCCACTCGGGGGTCGACACCACGTCCGCCCTGCGGAGCGACACCGCGGCCGGGTGATCCGCCCTGCGGAGCGGCACTACGGCCAGGCGATCCGCCCTGGGGTCCGGCACCGCGACCGGGTTGGCCACCCTGCGGCGCCACGCCGGGACCGGGCCTGCCCTGGGGGCCGGCGCTGCGGCCGGGCTGGCCGCCCTGCGGCGCCACGTCCTGGCCGTCCTGGCCGGCCGGTGGCACGACAGCGCGACCGGGTACCGCCGGCGGATTCGCGCCCGGCGGGGCCTGCAGCGCCTGCGGGGGAGCGGCCGGCGACTTCTCGCCGCGTTTGGCCGGCTTGGGTGCCTCCTGGTCGGCGTTCTTCTTCTTGCGCAGCCATCCGCCCTTGCGGGCCGGCTTCGCCGCTTCCTCCTCGACCGGCGGTGCCGCCGGGCCGGAGCTCGCCGCGGGTGGCGCGGCGCGTCCGGGCCGCTGCGGTGCACCCTCCACCGGCCGGGCGGCCCGATCAGCGTCGACCCGGGCAGCCTGATCGGCACGGTCGTCGACCCGGGCGGCCTGATCGCCGCGCGGCGGTGTGCCGGTCTCGGCCCACTCGGCCACCTCGTCCCGGCCACGGCCGCCGCTCCGCCCGGGAGCGTCGCCGCGCTGGGGAGCGTCGCCGCGCTGGGCAGCCTCGCCGGCGCGGTCGTCGCGCAGCGGCGTGTCGCCGGTCCAACCCCGGCCACCGCGCTGCGGCATGTCGCCGGACCAGCTGGTCCGGCTGCCGCGGGCCGGCCGTTCCTCGTCGGCCCAGCCGGTGTCGCCGACCCACTCGGTGCGGCCACCCTGCTGCGGACGCCCACCACGCTGCGGGGCGCTCCCGGCGGAACCAGGGCCGCTCCCGGCAGAACCGGGGCCGCTCCCGGCAGAACCGGGGCCGCTCCCGGCAGAACCGGGGCCGCTCCCGGCGGAACCGGGCCGGCCACCGCGCTCCGGAGAATCGGAGCCGGGCCGCGCGCCGCGCTCCGGCGAGTCCGCACCGGGCCGGCCACCGCGACCGGGCTGGCCGCCGCGGGGCGCCGGGCCGCGGCGCGGCGGTGCGGAGGGGCCGTCGACGCGCGTGGTGGTGGTCGGGCCGTGGCCGTAGGCGGCCAGGTCCCGGTGGTCGAACGGCTCGTCGATGTCGTCCTGGAAGTCGCCGAAGCGCTCGTCACGGCGCGGGCGGGCGCTGCCGGTGCTGCTGATCGGGAAGTCCGGTGCGTCGAAGTCGGCGCCCAACTCGGGGCGGTTGAAGTCGACGTCGTTGAATTCGTCGCCGGCCAGGTTGGGCACCGACGTGTCGACCGGGGCGAAGTCCGGGTCGTCGAGCCAGCTGGGGCGCTGCCCCTCGTAGGCGGGCCGCGGGGCGCCGTTGCCGCCGGCCCGGCGCTGCCGGCGGGCGGCCAGTTCGTCGATGGGGCCGTCGGGGTCGCCGGACTGCCGAGGACGACGGGTGGGAATGACCGGGTCGGGCGCCGTACGTTTCTGGAATTGGCGCTCTTGAACGACTGCCGTATTCGGCATGATGGAATACTCAGAGTATTCGTCGTCCCAGTATTCGTCGTCCTCGAAGCTCATGCGGCAGGCCTGTCCGAGGGCAGACGGCATCCAGGGGTCGGCGATAAGCCCCAGTGCCGCATCGTGCCCCCCGTCCCGTATCCCCAGCTGCCCGGATAGTCCCCTCCATCCGGCGGTTGTGGAAGGTTAACCACGCTTTTGCACCCGACGCCAGCACCCTCGGGAGCGTGCCGCGCGTCCCTGTATCGGCGCGGTGACCGAGAGTCGGCACCGACGTCGTGCGGGCCGCGTGTGTTTCCTCGATGTTGAGTACGGGTGACCGCGCCGAACAGTTCAAACAGGTTTCCGCAAGGATCGGCGGGCACGGATCGTCGGCAGAAAATAACGCGTCGTCACCACATTCCGGATCGTGGACTTAAGGAATTCTTAAACCCGTATTGAGGATCCCCACGACCCGGAAAGGTGAACGGGGGGTGGCGAAGCACACTCCCGCCCGGCGCGGATCAAGGCCCTCCGGGATGTCACGGTGGAGGAGCCCGAGGGACGACGTGGTCCCAGGGTCGACGGATCGGACGACACCGACGTGAAGGGAAGCGGATCATGCCGCTACTCGACCTCGGCGCCGTGCGCGCCACGTGGAGGACGGCCCCGCGCCGCCTCGACGACTGGACTCTGGAGACCCTCAATCCCCCGGCCGGCGGCCGCCGCCCCCGGTTGTAAAAGGCCGCCCCCGCGTCACACCCCAGGGACGCTCACATCTCGTCTGCCCCCCATTCGCAGGTGTGAGGTCATGGCGGCGCGGGCGTGCCGGGAGAGGAACGGCGGCGGGGTGCACACCGCCGCCGTTTCGAAGCAGGTAAGCAGAGCAAGTAAGCAGAGCGGGGAACCTAGAGCCGCCCGTCGGACGTGAACCGCCCGACCTCGGCCGGCAGCACCATCCCCGCCGCGGTCAGGGCCCGCAACAGCCCGGCCATCTCGTCCGGTGACGTGGGCGCCCCGTGCGGAAGACCCAGGGCCCGGCAGGCCTCGACGGCCCGGACGGCGATCGCCGCCTCCACCGCCCACAGCCGATGCGCCCGCATGGCGATGTGCGCGGAGAGCGTCAGCGACGCGTGCAGCCGCAGGAGCCGGCGCAGGTCGGCGGCGAGCTGTTCGATCGGCGGGCCGAGCGGCTGCGGGGGCTTCGGGCGGCGCGCTTCCCAGTAGTCGGCCGCCGCGTCCCACCACTTGGGCGCGAAGACGATTGCCGCGCCGAACAGGGTGGGCGCGGCCACGATCAATGCCAGTTTCGTTACATCCCAGACGTTCATCGGTCTCCCCGGGATGGCCGTCACCCCCGACGATCCGCCCGCGTCCGGGAGCCGTCAAGCGGTATACCTCAACGGGTGCTCCCGCGCGGAACGAGCCGGGTGATCGGCATCGGCGGCGCCGGGATCGGTGGCCCGTCGTAGCCGTGCACCTCGCCGAAGCGGGGCGTCCCGGCGACCCAGTCGGCCCGCATGTGCACGATCTCGTCATGGTCACGGGCGACGAAGTTCCACCACATGACCAGGCGTTCCGCGAACGGTTCGCCGCCGAGCAGCAGCAGCCGCGAGGCCGATCCGGTGGACACCGAGACCGACGTGCGACCCGCGCCCAGATAGAGCAGCGGGCCGGGTTTGAGGCTCACGCCGTCCACATCGGCCGCACCGTCGAGCGCCAGAACGGCGTACTCGAAATCAGCCGAAAGTGGCAACCGGGCGCTCGCCCCGGCAGCGAGGGTGAGTTCCGCGCCGACCAGGGGGGTGTGGCTTCGGGCCGGGGAGGTGGCGCCGGCGAACGTGCCGATGAGGACGGTGGCGGACAGGCCGCCGTCGGCGACCACCGGAAGATCTTCGTGGTGGGCGAAGGCCGGCGGCATGTCCCGGTCGGCGTGCGGAAGAGCAACCCACAGCTGTACGCCGTGGATCACCGCCGAATGCGACGCCGGCGTCTCCTCGGAGTGCGAGATGCCCCGCCCGGCGGTCATCAGGTTGAGCTGCCCGGGCCGGATCTCCTGCGTGTTGCCGAGGCAGTCGCGGTGCAGCACCTCCCCGGCGACCAGCCAGGTGACGGTCTGCAGGCCGGTGTGCGGGTGCGGCCCGACCCGCATGCCCGCATCACCGGCGGCGGAAAGATCGTGCGGACCGTACGCATCGAGGAAGCACCACGCGCCGACCATCCGCCGCTGCCGGTTGGGCAGGGTCCGGGTGACGGCGAACCCGCGCGGCCCGCCGAGCGCGACCGGCGCCCCTTCGAGAAGTTCGATGCTGCTCACCCGATCGACGCTATCCGGTGAACGCGCTGGAGCCGAGAATCTTGGTCACGCTGATCTCGATGACCACGCGGGCGGGGTTGGGCCGCGGCGTGCGATAGCGCGCCGCATACAGCTTTTCCCCCTCGGCGACCTTCTCCGGGCTGTCGAAGACCGTCGCCGTCCCCTCCACCGTCGACCACCGGGGGCCGTCCACCTGGCAGATCGCCACCCGCGTCTGCCCATTCCGGATATGCCGGACGTGGGCGGAGGTGGACGAGGAGATGATCCGGGCGGTGTCGCCGAGGAGTGTGGCGCCGACCGCGACGACGTGCGGCGATCCGTCCCGGCGCAGCGTGGTGAAGGTGCAGAGATGCCGCTCGGTCCAGAAGTCGATCAACCCAGGATGCGAGAAAACCACGATGCCGCTCACGCGACCGCCTCCGCCGGAAGGACACCATTGCGTACGGCCTGGACGAGCGCCGCATGATCGCGTTCCACCTGATCGGCGTACGCCCGGGCGAAGCGGCACAGCGAATCGGCGAGCTTGTCGCTGGCCCCGATGTAGCCGCTGATCATCGACGCGCCGCTGGTCCGCGCGTGCGACTTGGCGAGCAGGAACCCGCAGATCCCGGCGTAGTCGGCCAGCGCACCGGCGCTGATGTCCTCGACCACGATCGCCCCCTTCATATCGCGGAACTGCCGCACGTAGAACTGGGTGTCACCCACCGTGGTCCAGCCGAGCAGCGGGTCACTGACGGTCTGCAGCGCCTGCTGATATTCCACGACGCGTTGTCCTTGATGGCGGTGCCAGGCGGCCTCGCCGTGCTGATGCGGCGCGATCACCGACCGCCGCGCCTGCTTGAGCTGCAGGAACACCACGTCGTCGGGGCTGCTGCCTTCGCAGAGCGCGACGTACGCCCGCAACCCCACCGACCCGACCCCGACCACCTTGTGCGCGATGTCGACGATCCGGTAGCCGGCCAGGATCCGCGCCCAGTGCGGCGGCAGAGTGTTGAGGTAGCCGTCGAGCGCCTCGGCGAGGGCTTCCCGTTCCTCGTCCGAGGGCCGGGTGATCAACGGCGGTTCCTGGACCATCCGCAGGGTGCCGTCGTGCCGTTCGGTGAAGCGGGGGAGCGCCCGGTCACTGGTGCGCCGGCGGGCCCGGCGGGCGGCCCGTTCGATCTCCTCGCGGAAGCTGGCCTTGGAGGCGGCCGACCGCAGCCGGTCCACGTCGAGCCGGTCGAAGCTGCGCCCGAGCAGCGGCCGTTCGGCCAGGTGGGCGAGCTGTTCGCGGTATTCGTCGACGCAGTGCTGTACGGCCTCGCCGCACTGGGCCTCGCGGAAGCCGTTCTGCCGCCCGGCCACGTAGACGCTGACCGCGAGCCGCCGCAGGTCCCACTCCCAGGCGCCGGGATGCGACTCGTCGAAGTCGTTGAGGTCGAAGACGAGTTCCCGCTCGGGGGAGGCGTAGAAGCCGAAGTTGCCCAGGTGGGCGTCGCCGCAGATGACCGGGGTGATGCCGGTGGCGGGCAGCCGGGCGAAGTCGTCGGCCATGATGTTGGCGGTGCCGCGCAGGAACGCGTAGGGCGAACTGATCATCCGGCCGATCCGGATCGGGACCAGCCAGTCCTGCCGTCCGTCGTTCTGGCCGATGACCTGCTGGACCGGGTCGGCCCGGTCGTCCGGCGGACTCCAGTGCGCCATGTCGGTCCGGTGTGCGCGCTCGCGCAGGGACCGACCCAGTTCATATCGTTCGGCGCGGGGCCGCGCCGGTCTGCGCAGCGACGAGAACCCGTCGTCCTGACCTGTGTCGAGCATGCTCTCCATTAGTGCGCAGCCTAGCCGCGGGCGGTGGCCAGCCCGAATGAAGATGGCTTGACGCCCGGAAACACTTCTGTGAGGGAACCGACGCCGCAGCGCTTCTGCAGCACCTCGCCGATCACCGAGCGGTAGTCGGTGGTGGCGGCCAGGTCGCCGGCGACGAGCGCGCCCGGGGCCAGGCCGGGCCAGTCGGTGTAGACCTTGCCGCCGCGGATCCCGCCGCCGAGCAGCAGCATCGCGTTGCCGTGCCCGTGGTCGGCGCCGTGCGACGCGTTCTCCTGCACCCGCCGGCCGAACTCGCTGACCGTCACCAGGGTCACCGAGTTCATCAACGAACCGAGGTCGGCGACGAAGGCGGCCAGCGCGCGGGCCAGATCGGTGAGGTTGTCGTACATCCGCTGACCCTTGACCGCGGTGCCGAGCGCGTCGTGCATGTCCCAGTCGCCGCAGTCGACGGCCGCGGTGACCAGGCCGTTCCTGGCCTTGATCAGCCGGGCGACGTCGCGCAGCGCGGCGCCGAGGTCGGTGTCGGGGTAGCTGCCGCCGGCCGCCGGGAGTGCGGCGGTGGCGTTCCGGGCGCGGTCGGCGGCGGCCGCCGGCCCGGCCAGCAGGGGCGGTGCGTCGGCGTACATCTGCCGTAGCGCCGCTGCCATCGGCCGCGTCGCCGAGTCGCCGGCCAGCGTGAACTTGTCGATGGCCGCCATCGACACGGCCGGGATCGGGCCGGTGAAGAGCCGGTTCGGCATTGCCGCACCCATCGAGACGCCGGCCAGCGGGCCGGTCGCGCCGGTGACGCCGAGCATCCGGTCCAGCCAGCCGCTGCGGATCGAGGTGCCGGGGGCGGCGTTCTCCATCGCCTCCATGGCGGCGAAGTGCGAGCGGGTCGGATTGGCCTGGCCGGCCGCGTGCACGGCGGCGAGCTTGCCGCCCTTCCACAGCGGCAGCAGCGGGGCGAGCGCCGGGTGCAACCCGAACGTGCCGTCGCCGGCGATGACCTGGCTCTTCGGCAGCGCGATGGTGGGCCGCGCCCGGTAGTAGTCGGGGTCGCCGATCGGCGCGATGGCGGACAGGCCGTCGAAGCCGCCGTGCAGCGACAGCACGACGAGGGTGTCGCCGGTGTAGCCCGGGTCGGCGTAGGCCAGTTGGGTGGAGACGCCCGCCCCGGCCAGGCCGGTCATGGCGGCCGCGCCGAGCAGGCGGCGGCGGCTGAGCGTCAGGTGTTCGGGGCATCCGGGCAGCTTCATGATCACCTCAGCTGGAAGGTCGGCGAGTCGAGAACGAGCGCCACCAGGTAGGGGAAGCTGCCCGCGAGTGACTTGTCGGAGCCGGTCAGAGGACTGGTCGGCAGCTTTCCGGCCACGCTGAGCACGGCGGCGGTGTGCGCGGCCGGCAGTTGCGTGCCGGTCAGCCGCACGGCGAGCGCGTCGATCAGCGCGCCGTAGCTGGCGGGCAGCGCCGGGACCAGGGCTTTGCGCAGGTCGGCGGGGCGGGTGAGCTGGCTCGGGTACCAGCCGGCGGCCAGGTTGAGGTGCAGGTTGCACTTGAGCAGGAAGATCGACGGGGACGCCCAGGCCGGCGCTACGTCCGGGTAGCCGTCGGGCGTACTCCATCGGAACGGCGCGTTGCCGATGCCCGCGAGTGCGTTGAAAAGGGCGTCGAGGGCTACGGTGCCGGACTTCTCCGGTCCGAGGCCGAGCGTCCGGATCGTAGCGATCAGGTCCTCGAACGGCGTGCGGATCTTGGCCCCGGCCGATGCGGCGAATTCGGGTGAGGTGAACAGCGCCCGGATCACCGGCTTGATCGCGGTGTCGTTGTCCAGGTAGATCTTGGCGAGCTTGGCCACCAGCGAGGCGGGGGCGTCGTCGGCGACGTAGCGCACGCACAGCTCGGTGGCGATGCGTCGGGCGGCCTCGGGGTGCCGGGCCAGGAAGTCGGCGAACGCGATCGGGTCCTTCTCGCCCGCCTTGTTGTCGAAGGATCGGCCGAGGATCGTGACCGGCCCGGTCAGGTGCTTGGCCGCGTCGTAGACGTAGGTGCCGTCCTTGGCCACGGTGAGGCCGGTGAGCAGGCGCGCGGCGGCCTGCACGTCGTCCTCGGTGTAGATCATGCCGACGGTGTGCAGCTCCATCAGCTCGCGGGCGTAGTTCTCGTTCGGGTGGCTCCGGGTCGACGACCGGTTGTCGAGGTAGGTGAGCATCGCCGGGTGCTTCATCGACGCCTTCAGCATGTCGGCGAACTTGCCGAACGCGTGCTTGCGGATCACCTGGGCGTCGTAGTCGGCTCGGCTGTCCCAGCCACCGCTGAACGGCGCGGCGACGTGCAGGTGGTTGGCCCAGAACGCGGCCACGCTCTCGAACAGCTGCCGGTTGCTCCAGGCGGCCCGGGCCACAACGGCCCGGCCGAGCTGCTTGAACGCCTCGTAGGAGTGCGCCGGCAGGGTGGCCCGCACGGCGGCGATACCGGCGCCGGCCAGCGGCAGGCGGGCGAGCACGGCGTCGCACTGCGCGTCGTCGATCTTCTCCGGTGCCAGCTGCCGGTCGAGCCAGCCGGCGATGCCAAGCCGCGCGGCCTCGGCCAGGGTCGCCGGGGTCGGCCCGAAGGTGGCCCGGCGCAGCAGGTGCGCGATCGGGTCGGCGTCGACCAGCGCGGTGGCGTCCAGGGCCGGTGCGGCGACGGCCGGGGCACCGATGGCGGCGGCAGCGGTGGCGGCTCCGGCGGCGGCGAGAAGCGTGCGGCGGGTCGTCATGCGAGACCCTTCGGCCCGTCCGAGGGTGGCTGTCGGCGAAGCAACGATGACTAACCGAGCCGCAATCCGCTTGCACCCGTACCCGCGAAAGCGAAACCGGACGTACGCTCAGTTTCGTGGATCAGGCAGAACCGGTACGCACTCCCGCCTCCTGGGTCGTCGTCGGCCTCGACAACGGCGGGACCTGCAATAACGCCACCGTGCTCGACGCTACGGGCCAATATCTCGTCGATCATCTGGTGGAGAACCCGAGTCTGGTGACCGACGGCCCCGAATCGGCGGTCGAGGCGCTGGCCGAGGCGTTCGCCAATATTCTCGATCTGACCAGGACCCCGCTGACGCTGGTGCGCGCGGTCGGCCTGGACACGCCGGGACCGGCCAGCGCCACGGGGGTGATCTCCTCCAAGGGCGCGACCAACTTCAGCATGGTGTCCTGGCACGGCTTCGACATCCGCGGCGCGCTCGAGGCGCGGCTCGGCCTGCCGGTGTTCTACCACAACGACGCCAACGCGGCCGCGCTCTACGCCCACCACCAGCTGTTCGGCAACGACGCGATGCAGCGGTCCTCGGTCGCCGCGATCGTCGGCACCGGGCTGGGCGGCGGCGTGGTGGAGAACGGCCGGGTGATCAGTGGCGCGGCCGGGATGGCCGGCGAGCTCGGCCACGTGCAGATCCCGCTGCACGGCGTGCTCGAGGACGACCAGCCGGTGCCGCAGTGCAACTGCGGGTTCGCCGGGGACGGCGAGAGCCTCGCGTCGCTGACCGGCATCAAGAACAACCTGTTGCCGTACTGGCTGTCCAAGTTCCCGGATCACCCGCTCGCGGCCGAGCCGATCGCGAAGGCGGCCAAGCTGCTGCGCGGCTACGGCGAGAAGGAGGACCCGCTGGCCCTGGCGGTGTTCGGGCAGCAGGCGAAGGCGATCGGGAAGCTCTTCACGATCGCCGCCAACTTCACCGATCCGCACGCCTACCTGCTGGGCGGGGGAGTGGTGGAGGCCGAGCCGAAGTTCCGGCAGTGGTTCCTCAACACCGTCCGCGAGCACACCCAGCTGCGCCAGGAACAGCAGGCCGCGGCCACCTTCGCGCTGGTCGCCGACCTCGACATGGCCGGTGCCCGGGGCGCCGCGGTGGCCGCCCTGGAGGGCGTCCAGCAGCGCCGATCGACAGACGGTCGATAGAAGATCGATAGATCTGTTAACACGCATTCACAACTCTAGATATTGATGGTTGTCCTTCAGTAGCGTCACCCATGCCATCCGCGGCCGGGGGGCTCGGATGCGCTGAAGGGGGACGAATGCGACGAAGCATCGCAACCATCTCGGCGGTCCTGCTGGGCCTGGCGGTCATCACGCCAGGCGCGGCGCAGGCCGCCCCGTCCGCAGGTAACCCGGCTCCGACCAAGGGCGGTGACCTGTCGCCCGGCGACAAGGCCGCGCTCGCCGCCGGGATCGGGGTGGCGCCCAAGGCGCCGTACGGCACCAAGCCCACGGGCCCCAACCCGTTCCTCGCCGAGGTCGCCGACGCGTCCAAGGTGGACTACGCGGGCTGGGCGAACTACCTGAAGGTGCAGTCGAAGACCAAGGCGGCGCAGCGGGCCAAGTCGCTCGCCGCGTCCAACCCGGCCCTCGCGGCGCAGGCCGCGGCGGCGCCGGCGATCGTGGTCGACGAGGACGAGATCGACGGCACCACCGGTGGCAACGACACGCCGGCCAACGCCCAGCGGATCACCCCCTTCGGCACCGGCTCCGGCCAGTACTCGAAGATCCGGGTGCTCGGCAGCCTGGACAACGAGGTGATCAGTACGCCCGCCGTGCCGGCCGCGGCCGAGGACGACGGTTCGATCACGCTCGCCGGGGACACCGGCATCGGCACCCTCCGCAACGGTGCCGTGATCAACTCGCAGATCGGCGACGGCCCGCACGGCCGGGCGACCGGCGACGGCAGCAACGACTTCGACTACTTCAAGATCACCGCGGCGGCGGGCAAGACCCTGAAGCTGGCCACGTCCACCCCGACCGGTGTTCTCGACACGGTCATCGAGCTGTTCGCGCCGGACGGCACGCTCCTCGCCGCCAACGACGACTTCAGCGGCCTGGACAGCCAGATCACCTACCAGGTGACCACGGCCGGCACCTTCTACCTGGCGGTGGCCGCCTACGGTGGCCTGCCGGGCGACCCGTTCGACTCGGCCAGCGGCGGCGGCATCGGCGACCCCACCCCGCCGTCGGAGGGCCCGTACACGCTGACCCTGACCTCGGGCGGCGTCGACCAGGACTTCTTCGCGATCAAGCTGAAGCCCGGCGACATCATCGGTGCCTACGTGAAGGGTGCCCCCACCTACATCACCGTCTACGACACCGTCCCGCGTGAGGTGCACGGCTCCGATCAGGACGCCTCGTTCATCTACCCGCTCGACTCGCCGCTGCCGGCCGGCGGCAACGCGGTCACCGACTACGTGGCCACCAAGGCCGGCTGGCACTACATCGGCGTGAAGTCCGGCGCCGGCGCCTACGACATCACCGTCGAGGGCTACCGGCCGGTGCTGCAGGGCGCCACCCCGGTGCAGACGCTCTACCTCGACTTCGACGGTGCCCGGGTCAACACCGCGGTGTTCGGCGGCAGCGGCAACCGGGACCTCAGCCCGTTCGCGGCGTTCCTGGCCAGTTGGGGCCTGACCCGCGCCGACGAGGACGCGGTGATCGACGCGGTCACCGCCGGCGTCACCGAGAACATCAAGAAGGACCTGCAGGCCAGCGGGCTCAACAGCAAGTTCAAGATCAAGATCAAGAACAGCAAGGACGACGACGACCCCTGGCTGGGTACGAACGTCAGCCGCGTCGTCGTCGGCGGCACGATCGACGAGAGCGGTGTCGACACCATCGGCATCGCGCAGAGCATCGACCCGGGCAACTTCGAGACCGAGGAGACCGCGCTGGTGCTGCTGGACGTGCTCAGCGCCCCGGCCGGTGACTCGTCGGCGTCGCTGAACACCTACCTGACCCCGGCCAGCGACCGGATCGCCTTCGTCGGTCAGGCCCTCAGCAATGTCATCTCGCACGAGGCCGGGCACTTCTTCGGCGACTACCACACCGACAACCAGGACGCGCTGCCCAACCTGATGGACGCGGGCGGCACCGGCTTCGCCACCCTGTTCGGGGTCGGGCCGGACGGCATCGGCGGCACCGCCGACGACGCCGACGTCGACTTCGGCGACAGCGCGTTCATCCCGTCCGAGGGCTTCATCGGCACCGAGGACACGCTGGGCCGGATCGTCTTCGGCGTGACCAGCTGACCATTTGCGGTGAGTGCGGCGGTCGTCCTCAATGAACCTTTTTCAACCTGGCATCGGGCCTGCGGTTCCGGCCCGATGACCGGCGCCGGGCGCTGCCGCCTTGGCCACGTTGAAAAAAGTTCAGTCCTTGAGGGCGGCCGCCACATCCGGGAAGAGCGCCAGGTAGTCGCTGAGCCCGAGAGTGTCGAAGAGCCGGCGCAGGAAGCCCGACGGCGCGGCCAGCCGCACCCAGCCACCCCGGTCGATGGCCCGGCCGTGCGCCGTGACCAGCACCCCGACCCCCATCGAGTCGCAGAAGTCGAGCCCGGACACGTCGACCACGACCCGCGGGCTGGGCCGTTCGACGAGACGGTTCAGGTTGGCCCGGAGGGCGGGCGCGGTGTCGATGTCGAGGGATCCGCGCAGCACGAGGACGGCCGTGTTGGGCGGATGGTGCGCGACGGAGACCTGCATGACGATGTCGCTTTCGTGCTTCGGGGGGCGGCGGTGCGACTCAGCCTATCGATCCCGGCCGCTGACCGCCCCTCGCGGATCATCGACCGCGGACATAACCTCCCTTTTCGATCAGCGGCACCCGGTGACCCGCCCGGCCCTGTTACTGACAGGTAGGGGCGGGTACGTTACTTGTCATGGCAATCAACCAGGGTGACAAGGTCGACGACTTCGAGCTTCCCGACCAGGACGGCGTCCCCCGCCGGCTCACCGAACTGCTCGCCGGCGGCCCGGTCGTGCTGTTCTTCTACCCGGCCGCAATGAGCTCCGGCTGCACCGCCGAGGCCTGCTCCTTCCGCGACCTGGCCGCCGAGTTCCGCGAGGCGGGCGCCCAGCGGGTCGGCATCAGCCGGGACAAGCCGGCCAAGCAGAAGCAGTGGTCCGAGCTCAACGGCTTCGACTACCCGCTGCTCAGCGACCCGGACAGCTCGGTCGCGGCGGCGCTCGGCGTGAAGCGCAAGCTGCCGCTGGGGCCGCTGAGCACCAAGCGGATCACGTTCGTCATCGATACCGACCGCACCGTTCTCGAGGTCATCCACTCCGAGACCAACATGCAGGAGCACGCGGCCAAGGCGCTGGAGACTCTGGCTGCGCGCAAGCCCGCATCCGAGTAAAAATTCTCCGCATGGCGGTGCACAACGGGAAGCCGGGACGCGTCTCTGAGGGTGTGACCTTCGAGGAATTCGCGATGGCCCGGCTTCCCAGTCTCCTGCGTTACGCGGTCGTCCTCACCGGCGACCGTGATCTCGCTCAGGACGTAGTCCAGGAGGTGCTGGCCCGGGCCCAGGTCCGATGGCGGCGGATCAGCGAGTCGGATGTGCCCGAGGCGTACGTACGGCGGATGGTGCTCAACGAGTACCTGTCGTGGCGGCGCAGCTGGCAGTTCCGGAACGTGCACGCTGTCGGAGAGCGCCTTACCGACCTTGACGATGCCCGCGGCGGGATTCGCGACCACGCCGACGGTGTTGTCGAGGCCGATGCCCTGTGGGCCCGGCTGTCGACGCTGGGCCGCAAGCAACGGGCGGTCCTCGTGCTGCGCTATTACGAGCAGATGGAGGACGAGGCGATCGCGGACGTGCTCGGCTGTGCCCCGGCCACGGTGCGCAGCCATGCCTCGAGGGCGCTCAAGACGCTCCGGCTGTCGTCGGAGCGCCAGGAACGCATCCATGCCGAGGAGAAGTCGTGACCGAGCACGCAGACCAGCTGCGCGAGGCCTTCGAGACCCATGAGAACGACACTCCCGATCCCGGGGCGGTCTACGCCCGGGTCGTGGAGCTGTCCGGTAAGTACAAGCGCCGTCGCCGGAGCCTGCAGGTCGCCGGTGGCGCCGCGCTGGCCGCCGTCGCGGTGGCCGGGGTGGTCACCCTGCCCAACCTGCTTCCCGGCAACGCCCGCAACACGTCGACGATCAGCTACCCGGCCGGCGCCGTGCCGACCACGGTCGTGCCGTCGACCATCCCGACGCTGAGCCCGACCGACCTCAACCGGGGTCTGGACGCGTACTTCGCGAACGGCTACGACTACGACGACGCGATCAAGCTCGCCGGGTTGTGGCACGTGCCGACGACCAACATCGCCGCGCTCAAGGCGACCGCCGGCCTGCGCCTGCTCGCCGGTGAGCAGCTGCCGTTCCCGGCCACGCCGAACGACCCGGAGCCGACCGAGTCGGCCGACCCGGCGGCCGAGGCGCAGTATGCGGCGTTCTTCAACGCCGGGTACACGTGGACCGAGGCGGAGAAGCTGGCCGCGATCTGGCACCTGTCCGACCCGTCGGACGCCAAGCTGATGGCCGGCAAGAAGCTGCTCGCCGGGGAGAAACTGCCGGTCAAGCCGACCGCGGCCGGCGTCAAGCAGGCCCTGGAGAACAAGCGCGTCGAGGCCTTCTTCAACAAGGGCTACGACGTCGAGGACGCGGTCAAGCTGGCCAAGACCTGGCACCTGAAGACCGCCTACCAGGCCAAGGTCGAGGGCGGCAAGCGCATCCTCGCCGGTCAGACGCTGCCGATCCAGCCGTGACCCCCGAGCTGCGCCGGCGAATCGGTTTCGAGATCGAGCTGATGGCCCCACCGGGCCGCAGCCGGCGCAGTCTCGCCTATGACCTGGCCGGCCGCCACGGTGGGCGGATCCGGCCGGTCTGGCACCACGACAGCGAACCGTCCCTGGTCCCGGGCCTGGGGCGGTTCCTGCACCTGACCCAGGGCTTCGAGGTGACCCGCGCCGACGGTTCGCCGATGTGCACCCTGGTCGACGACATCACCCTGCTCGACGGCCTGGAGCCGCGCACGCCGGCGCCCCCGGGGTGGTACCGGGTGCTGAGCGACGACCCGCGGCTGCTCTCGCTGCTCGCCGCCAACTGCGACCCGGGCGCACCGCTGGACGCGGTGCTCGACCCGGTCGCCGCGCTGTGGGGAATGCCGGCCGAGCTGATCGGCGACGTGGTGCGGCTGGACGACCCGTCCGGCGCCACCATCGCGCTGGTCGCACCGCAGGGCGGCGAACGCGACCGGCCCTGCGAGATCGTCACCCCGCCGATCACCGAGAACCACCGCGCGGCCCTCGAGGAGTTGCTCGAGCCGGCCCGGGATCTCGGCTTCACCGTGCCCAACGAGGCGGCGGTGCACCTGCACCTGGACGGCGGGCCGTTCCGCGCGCCGCACGCGCTCGCCAACGTGGTGCGGCTGTTCGCGCACTGGCGCGAGCCGCTGCGTCAGCTGCTGCAGACCAACCCGGCCTGCCGCCGGCTCGCGCCGCTGCCCGACGAGCTGGTGGCGGCGGCCGAGGACCCCGATTTCGAGAGCCTGCGCAAGGCGGCCGACGCGGGGGAGCTGACGAAGTACTTCGACGTCAACCTGACCCAGCTGTTCGCGGCCCGGCCGATCCGGGACACCATCGAGATCCGCATCCTGCCCGGCGCGATCGACGCCGACGAGATCGTCAGTCGCGCCGCCCTGGTCGAGCTGCTGCTCGACCGCTGCCTGGAGCCGGAGGCGTTCCCGGCAGCCCCCGCCGGGGACGTCTCCGACCTGCTGGAGATCGCGGCCGAGAGCCTCGCCCAGCGGTGATGACCCGCCGGCCACGGGGCCGGCGGGTCAAAAAACCTCTTACGCGCTGTTGCGCCAGTGCCGGCCGCTGCGGCCGATCAGGCGCTCCGCGTCGGTCGGGCCCCAGGACGCCGCCTCGTAGGTCGGGATCGGCGACCGGTCGCTGGCCCAGTGCTCGATGATCGGGTCGACGATCCGCCAGCACTGCTCGACCTCGTCGGCCCGGATGAACAGCGTCGGGTCGCCGAGCATGGCGTCCAGCAGCAGCCGTTCGTACGCCTCGGGGGACTCCTCGGCGAACGTCTGCTCGTACGAGAAGTCCATGCTCGCCGTCCGCACCCGGAACGAGTGACCCGGCACCTTCGCGCCGAAGCGCAGCGAGATGCCCTCGTTGGGCTGGATCCGCAGGATCAGCGCGTCGGCCTCCAGGCCGGTCAGCTGGTCCTGCGGGATGGGCAGGTGCGGCGGCCGCTGGAACTGCAGGGCCACCTCGGTGACCCGGGCCGGCAGCCGCTTGCCGGTGCGCACGTAGAACGGCACCCCGGCCCAGCGCCAGTTGTCGACGTTGAGCCGCATCGCCGCGTACGTCTCGGTGCGCGACAGCGGGTCGACGCCGACCTCCTCGCGGTACCCGGCCATCAGGTCTTCCCGGGTGCCGCCGCGGGTGTACTGCCCGCGCACCGACAGGTCGGCGATGTCGCGGTTGGTGGGCAGCCGGATCGCCTGGAGCAGCTTCACCTTCTCGTTGCGCAGCCCCTCGGCCTCGAACGAGGCGGGCGGCTCCATCAGCGCGAGGGCGAGGACCTGGAGCACGTGGTTCTGCACGATGTCGCGCATCGCGCCGGCGTGCTCGTAGAACCCGCCGCGGGTGCCGACGCCGAGTGTCTCGGCCACCGTGATCTGCACGTGGTCGACCCAGGAGCGGTCCCAGATCGGCTGGAAGATCGAGTTGGCGAAGCGCAGGGCCAGGACGTTCTGCACGGTGTCCTTGCCCAGGTAGTGGTCGATGCGGAACACGCTGGGCTCCTCGAACGCCGCGTGCACCACCCCGTCCAGTTCGTGCGCGGTGGCCAGGTCCCGCCCGTACGGCTTCTCGATCACGAGCCGGGAGAAGGAGCCCTCCCGGGCGTGGTTGAGCCCGGCGCCGGCCAGGCCGTTGATGACCGGCTCGAACGCCTCGGCCGGCGTCGACAGGTAGAAGATGCGGTTGCCGCTGGTGCCCCGCTCGGCGTCGAGCAGGTCGAGCGTCTCGGCCAGCCGCTTGTAGGTGTCCGGGTCGTCGTAGCCGCCGGAGACGTAGCGGATGCCCCCGGCGAGCTGGGCCTTGTCGTTGAGGTTGCGGCCGCCGAGCGCGCTGCCGGCGAACTGGTCGTCGCCCATCGGCGTGCGAGCGACGCCGACCAGGGCGAACTGATTGGGCAGGCGGTTGTGCCGGGCCAGGCTCTCCACGGCTGGCAGCAGCTTACGGCGGGTCAGGTCACCCGATGCGCCGAAGATCACCAGCGTGGCCGGTGGTGCGCTGCGCTCCTGAATGAGCTGGGGGGCGTTGTCCATCGTCTTCGAGTCCTCCGACCGTTTCGACCGTCCGAGGAAACTTTACGCAGGGTCCGTGCCCCTAGTTCAGATCCATCCCTCGATGCGAGCAGGCCCACCGCGACAAAAGTGGCAAACTGGGGTAGAACCGTCTGCCCAAATGAGGGGGCCTTGTGAAGTACCGGCTCGTGACCCGGAGCGATTTCGACGGCCTGGTCTGTGCCGTGCTGCTCCGGCACCTGGACATGATCGACGAGATCAAGTTCGTACACCCGAAGGACGTGCAGGACGGCGAGGTCGAAGTCACCCAGAACGACATCTTGACGAATCTGCCGTACGCGCCCGGCGCCTACATGGTCTTCGACCATCACCACTCGGAGACCATGCGTAACGAGGGCAACCTGACCAACCATGTGATCGACGCCGACGCGCCCTCGGCCGCCCGGGTCATCTACGAGCACTTCGGCGGCAAGACGCGCTTCCCGAAGATCTCCGACGACCTGATGGTCGCGGTCGACCAGGCCGACTCGGCGCAGTACTCGCTCGACGACGTGCTGCACCCGGAAGGCTGGACGCTGCTCAACTTCCTGATGGACAGCCGCACCGGCCTGGGTCGCTTCCGCGACTTCCGGATCTCCAACTACCAGCTGATGATGCAGCTCATCGACGCCTGCCTGGAGATCCCGCACGTCGACGAGATCCTGGCCCTGCCGGACGTGGCCGAGCGCGCCGACCTGTTCCGCAGCCAGTACGACCTCTTCGTCGAGCAGCTGCGACGGGTGAGCCACCTGGAGGGCGACGTGGTGATCGTCGACCTGCGGGACGAGGAGGTCATCCACGCCGGCAACCGGTTCATGGTCTACGCCCTGTTCCCGGAGTCCCGGGTGTCGGTGCACGTGATCTGGGGCCGGGCCAGGCTCAACACGGTCTTCGCCTGCGGCAAGTCGATCCTCGACCGCACCTCGCCGGTCGACATCGGCGAGGTGATGCTGCGCTACGGCGGCGGCGGCCACATCGCGGCCGGCACCTGCCAGGTCCCGCACGACGTGTCGGACCGGGTCCAGGGCGAGATCATCGAGGCGCTGCGGACGGCCCGGACCGTTTCCGTCTGACTGCTCCGAGCCCAGACGTGCGACGAGGTGGGAGAGCCGAACCTCTCCCACCTCGTCGTCCGCGAGTCGCGGGCCATGCCCAATTGGCCCCACCCGCCGGTCGTGTTCCGCGCCCCACGCGCATCATCACGACACAATCCCACGTCCACCAGGCGCGGGAGTCTTCAGTTGGGTCAGGGCTTGAGGCTCCACTTGCCGGCCGAAACCGGCTCCTTCGTGTCCTCCGCCTTGGCCGGCGCCTTCTCGTCCTCGTCGTCCGGTTCGTCCTCTTCGTTGGCCCGGTGCCGCCCGCGCAGGAAGTAGACCGCCCCGCCCAGCAGCACCAGCGCGGCGATCACCCAGCCGCCGATCGACAGGAGCGAGGGCCCGCGGGTGGCGTCGGCCACCGCCGCGGCGAAGGCGGCGCTCTCCGGGTCCTCGGCGGTCGTGCCGGTCGTGTCGGTCGCGGTGCCACCGTGCGCATGCGTCGCCGTCTGGCCTTCGGCCGCCGGCGTCAGGGCGAGCTGGGCCGGCATCGTCGGCCCGGGCTTCCCATCCGCGTACGTCGTGGCCAGCGTGAACCGCATCGTGCTCAGGGTCGGCAGCGGCCCGATCGCGATGGACAGGTCGGCCGACTTACCGGGCGCGAGCTGGCGGCCCGGCATCGCGAGCCAGATGATCGACTTGGCGCTCTCGGTCGCCGGGGTGCCACCGTGGATGGTGGCGAGCGGCGTCGCGAGCGGCTTCATCACGATCTTCGGAGCCCAGTCGTCCACCGACAACGGGTAGACCTCGGCGACCGGGGTGTCGTCCGGAATCTGGAGGGTGACCGAGCCGAGCGGCGCGGTGCCCGTGTTGGTCAGATGGAAGGTCAGGTTCTCCCCACTGCCCTGCGCGGCGGTCGTGGGGGAGACCGTCACGTCGGCGAACGCGGGAGCGGCGACAAGGACGCCGATCACCGCGGCAACCGCGGGAACACCCGCTCGGCGGGCGATTGAGAAGTGCCTCACGAGAGGTAGTTCGGATCCCGCCGCTCGATGGTTCAACCACCCGCGAACATCTTTTTGAATCGCTTCGGAGATGATGACGTGATGCGTGACGTGGAGATCGACAGCGACATGATCAGACTCGGACAGTTCCTCAAGCTGGCCGATCTGATCGACACCGGCGGCGAGGCGAAGATCGTGATCGCTGCCGGTGACGTGTCGGTCAACGGCGAGGTCGACACCCGGCGTGGGCGGCAGTTGCACCCCGGTGACGTGGTCGAGGTGTTCGGCAAGGAGGCCCGCGTGTCCAGGTAGGACCTTCGGTCGGGGCATCGACGTCCGTTTGTGCGACGGCGTGCGACGAACGGTTGACATTGCGTGATCTCGGGCATGTACTGAGGTCCGTGTGTTACCGGCGTCACATTTTCGCCGCTGAGGACGTCTGCCTCGACGAGGAGGTCCCATGTCGCGTGCGCACATCCGATCCACCATCGCCGCTTCACTCGTGCTGGCCCTGGCCGGTTGCGCGGGCTGGGGTGGCGGGCCGGGTGGCGGTGGCCCGGACACCATCAACGTCCTGATGGTCAACAACCCGCAGATGATCGACCTGCAGCGACTCACCGAGGCCAACTTCACCAAGGCCACCGGCATCCACGTCAACTTCACCGTGCTCCCGGAGAACGACGTCCGCGACAAGATCAGCCAGGAATTCTCCAGCCAGGCCGGTCAGTACGACGTCGCGTCGCTCAGCAACTTCGAGATCCCGATCTACGCGAAGTCGAAGTGGATCGCGCCGCTCGACGACTACACCAAGGCCGACACCCAGTTCGACCAGGCCGACATCCTGCCGCCGATGACCCAGTCGCTGACCGCCGACGACGGCAAGCTCTACGGCGAGCCCTTCTACGGCGAGTCGTCGTTCCTGATGTACCGCAAGGACATCCTGGACGCCAACGGCATCACCATGCCGGCCAACCCGACCTGGCAGCAGGTCGCCGACATCGCCGCCCAGGTCGACGGCAAGCAACCCGGCATGCGCGGCATCTGCCTGCGCGGCCAGCCCGGCTGGGGCCAGATCTTCGCCCCGCTCACCACCGTGGTCAACACGTTCGGCGGCACCTGGTTCGAGAAGGACTGGACCCCCAAGGTCAACAGCCCCGAGTTCACCGCCGCCACCAAGTTCTACGTCGACCTCGTCCAGAAGCACGGCGAGAACGGCGCCCCCCAGGCCGGCTTCACCGAATGCCTGAACAACACCATCCAGGGCAACACCGCGATGTGGTACGACGCCACCAGCGCCGCCGGATCACTCGAAGCCGACGATTCCCCGGTCAAGGGCAAGATGGGGTACGCCGCCGCACCGGTCGACAAGACCAGGAGTGCCGGCTGGCTGTACGCGTGGTCGTGGAGCATCCAGCAGGCCAGCAGCAAGAAGGACAACGCCTGGAAGTTCATCTCCTGGGCGTCCTCCAAGCAGTACGAGGAACTGGTCGGCCAGCAGGTCGGCTGGTCCAGCGTGCCGGCCGGCAAGCGCGCCTCCACCTACCAGAACCAGGAGTACCTGGCGGTCGCGAAGGCGTTCGCCGAGCCCACCGAGGCCGCCATCTCCAGCGCCGACCCGCGCAACCCCGGCGTGCAGCCGAGGCCCGCGATCGGCATCCAGTTCATCGACATCCCCGAGTTCACCGACCTGGGCACCCAGGTGTCGCAGTACGTCAGCTCCGCCATCGCCGGGCAGATGAGCGTCGACGAAGCCCTCGACCGGGGCCAGCGCCTCGCCGAGGACGTCGCCGAGCGCTACCAGTCCCGGCAAGAGTGAGGAGGCCGTAGATGACGTCCGTCGCCGAGAAGTCACGCGTCGGCACCGCCGGGACGCCACCACCCGGAACCGCCCGCCGCGCCTCCGCCTGGGTGCGCCGCGCGCCGCTGCTGCCCGCCCTGATCTTCATGATCATCGTGACCCAGCTGCCGTTCGTGGCCACCCTGGTCATCTCGTTCATGGACTGGAACGCCTACTACCCCGATGAGCGTGGCTTCGCCGGGTTCGACAACTTCGTGCGGGTCTTCACCGACGTCAACATGCGCGACGCGGTCTGGACGACGATCCTGCTCACCGCCGGCGTCGTACTCATCAGTCTGTTGCTGGGTCTGGGCATTGCTCTTCTGCTCGACCGTAAGTTCCGGGGCCGCGGCGCGGTGCGCACCATGATGATCGCGCCGTTCCTGGTGGTGCCGGTGGCCGCCGCCCTGATCTGGAAGCACGCGCTCTACAACCCGGAGTACGGCCTGTTCAACGGCGCGCTCACCTGGTTCTGGGGCCTCTTCGGCTCGGACAACCCGCCGCAACCGGACTGGATCAGCAACATGCCGCTGTGGGCGGTCATCTTCTCGCTGGTCTGGCAGTGGACCCCGTTCATGATGCTGATCCTGCTCGCCGGGCTGCAGGGGCGGCCGCTCGACGTGATCGAGGCGGCCCGCATCGACGGCGCCAACTCCTGGCAGATCTTCCGCAGCATGACGCTGCCGCACCTGCGGCAATACCTCGAGCTGGGGGCTCTGCTGGGCTCGATCTACATCGTGCAGAACTTCGACGCGGTCTTCACCATCACGTCCGGTGGCCTCGGCACCGCCAACCTGCCGTACACGATCTACCAGATCTTCTACCAGGCCCACGACTACGGCCGCGCCTCCGCCGCCGCCGTGATCGTGGTGATCGGCACCATCATCATCGCGACGTTCGCCCTGCGGACAGTCTCGTCGCTCTTCCGTGAGGAGTCCGGCCGATGAGCACCGTCGCTCACGCATCGACCACCGATGCGGCCACCCCCAAGAAGAAGGACCGCGGGGGACCGTGGTTGTCCCTGCTCGCCTGGGTGGTCGGCCTGCTGTTCGTGCTGCCGGTGGTGTGGATGGTGCTCACCTCGTTCCACTCCGAGGCCGACGCCGCCACCAACCCGCCCGCCGTCTTCGCCCCGCTCACCCTGGACGGCTACCGCGAGTTCTTCTCCGGCGGCGCCAGCCCCTGGCCGCCGCTGCTCAACTCACTCACCGCCAGCGTGGTGTCCACGATCGTCGTGCTGCTGCTGTCGCTGCCGGCCGCGTACGCCCTGAGCATCAAACCGGTCCGCAAGTGGACCGACACGCTGTTCTTCTTCCTCTCCACCAAGATGCTCCCGGTCGTGGCCGGCCTGCTCCCGCTCTATCTCTTCGCGCAATACGCCGGCCTGCTCGACAACATCTGGCTGCTGATCCTCTTCTACACCTCGATGAACCTGCCGATCGCGGTCTGGATGATGCGCTCGTTCCTGTCCGAGGTCCCGGTCGAAATGCTGGAAGCCGCCCAGATGGACGGCGCCAACCTGATCAAGACCCTGCGCTCGGTGATCGCCCCGGTCGTCACCCCCGGCATCGCCGCCACCGCCCTGATCTGCTTCATCTTCAGCTGGAACGAGTTGCTGTTCGCCCGCGTCCTCACCGCCACCGTCGCCGAGACCGCGCCGGTCTTCCTCACCAGCTTCGTCACCAGCCAAGGACTGTTCCTCGCCCAGTTGTGCGCGGCCGCGTTCGTGGTGTCGCTGCCGGTGCTGACCGCCGGTTTCGCCGCCCAGGACAAGCTGGTCCAGGGCCTGTCCCTGGGCTCGGTGAAGTAACCCTCAGCTTCCGCCCCGCCCCCGAAAGAGGTGGCCGGTCCCGTCCCCCGCGGGACCGGCCACCTTTTCTACTGAAATCCGGATTCCGGCCGGAACCAGGAGGCCATCCGGATCGTCGAACACATATGACTCGTCTCCGCGGCACCCTGATGGCCGCCGCTGTTCCCCTGCTTCTGATCAGTGCGTGCGCACAGCCCGCCGGCAACAGTGCGGCGGCGTCGACCGACAGCCGAGAGAGCCCCGCCGCGTACCCCCAGGACGCCGACGAGCTCGTGCTGCGAGTCGAATCGTTCGGCGGCTTCGTGCCGGCCGAGCAGAACATCGGCCGTATCCCCGAGGTAAGCATCTACGCCGGCGGCCGGATGATCACCGAAGGCCCGGTCACCGCCATCTATCCCGGCCCCGCCCTGCCCAACCTCCAGGAGCAGACCATCACCCCCGAGATGGTCCAGGCCCTGGTGAAGAAGGCGCAGGAGGCCGGCGTACGCAACGGAGCCGACTTCGGCAGCCCCAACATCGCCGACGCCCCCTCGACCCGGGTCGTGGCCGGCGACCAGTCGGTGAGCGTGGTCGCGTTGAACGAGGCTCAGCCCGCCGACCCGAAGCTGACCACCGCCCAGCGGGCCGCCCGCACCAAGCTGGCCGCCTTCGTGCAGACGGTCCGCCAGCTGAACGCCGCCGCCGGCGTGGCGGCCCCGGTCGCCTACCAGCCCACCGCGATCGCGGCGCTGGCCCGCACCTACGTGGCGCCCCAGGCCGACCAGCCGAAGAGCCCCGAAACCGCATGGCCCGGCCCGGCCCTGCCCGGCGCATCGATGAACCCCGGCTTGGGCATCGGCTGCGTCGACGTGCTGGGAGCCGACACCGCGAAGGTCCTGACCGCCGCGAAGACCGCCACCACGATCACCCCGTGGACCAGCGGCAACGCGAAGTGGTCGATCACCTTCCGCCCACTGCTTCCCGAGGAGAAGAGCTGCGCCACCTTGAAGGGGGTGCAGTGACGCCGATCGGGGAGCCGCTCGAGCCGGGCGAGGACGACCGGTTCGAGCAATGCACCGGGGGTGAGGAGGACGGGCCGGGACAGGACCACCCTGTACCGGCCCGTCCGGCCTGCCGCCCATGGCTGACCGCAACCCGCGGAGACCGCCGCTGACAGCCGTCCCACCCCGCTTGCCTACCCCGGCTTTGCCCAGCCCGCTCTGCCCAGCCGCTTTTGCCCGACCCCCTTTTGCCCGACCCCCTTTTGCCCGACCCCTTTGCCCAACCCCCTTTGCTCGGCCGCTTTTGCCCGACCCCCTTTTGCCCGACCCCTTTGCCCAACCCCCTTTGCTCGGCCGCTGCTTGGCCTGGCCGCAGGCTGCGGCCAGGCCTACGGCTTTGGCCGTGGGATGGGGGTTGCTTCGTCGAAGCGGTTCGACGACGATCGGCAACATGCCCAAAACATTGATGTCGATTGATTCGTGGTCATGAGGCCGCGACGTCGCGCGGCCGGCTGGGGTCTCGCCTTGGCCGCCGCTCTCTCCGTGTTCTCCGCGCCGGCCGCTGCTTCGGCATCGCCCGTGCTTGCCGTGCCGGGCGCTGCCCCGGCGTTGCCCGTGCTTGCCGTGCCGGGCGCTGCCCCGGCGTTACCCGTGCTTGCCGTGCCGGGCGCTGCTTCGGCGTTACCCGTGCTTGGCGCGCCGGGCGCTGCTTCGGCGTCGCTCGCGCTTGCTGCGCCGGGCTCGTCGACCAGCGCGGGGTCGGCCGGCTCGCCGGGCTGGGCCGGTGCGTGGGCGACCAGTCCGCAGCGGGAAGCCGGGCCCACCTTTGCGCAGCAGACGCTTCGGCTGCTGGTTCATCCCACCATCGGCGGGTCGTCGGTGCGGCTGCGGCTGTCCAACGCGTTCGGCGCCGCCGATGTCACCTTCGGCGCGGTCGGGGTGTCACGTGCGGTCGCCTCCGGGTCGGCCGAGCTGGTGGCCGGTACCTCGCGGCCGGTCACCTTCCGCGGCCGGGGCTCGGTCACCGTCAAGGCCGGTGCGACGGCGGTCAGCGATCCGGTCGCGCTGAGCGTCGCCTACGGCCAGGACCTTGCCGTCGACCTCTATGTCACGGCCGGCGGGGACGCGGCGGCGATCACCGGGCACGATGCGGCTCAGGGAACCCAGTTCGTCGGCGCGGGAAATCAGGCCGGGGCGCCGGCGGCGGCGTTCACCGGTTACATCAACTCGTGGTTCTGGCTCGACGGGGTCGATGTGCGGCCGGGGCGGGCGGTGCGCGGCAGCATCGTGGCGCTCGGCGACTCGATCACCGATGGCGCCTACACGACCTGGAACGGCAACGACCGCTGGACCGATGTGCTCGCAAGCCGGCTCGGCGGTGCCTACGGCGTGCTCAACCAGGGGATCGGCGGCAATCAGGTACTCACCGATCGCACCGACTGCTGCGGGGCCGGCACCAGCATCGCGGCCCTCAAGCGGGAGAGGGCCGACGTGCGCGAGCAGACCGGCGTGCGTTATCTGATCCTCGCCGACGGCATCAACGACATCGGCTACAACGCGGCGGCGGCCGACCTGATCGCGGGGCTCCGGACCATCGCGCAGCGCGCGCACGCGTCCGGCATCCGGGTGATCGGCGCGACCATCACCCCCTACGGCTGCGAGTCCGGCTGTTTCGGCCCGGAGCAGGAAGCCGTCCGCCAGGAGGTCAACGCCTGGGTGCGCACCACCCGCAGCCTGGACGGAGTGGCCGACTTCGACGCCGCGATCCGCGACCCGGAGAACCAGGCGCAGGTGCTCCCGGCCTACCAGGCCGACCACCTGCACCCGAACATCGCCGGCCAGCGAGCCATGGCCGAGTCGATCGACCTGCACCTGTTCAATTGACTGGATCAACCCATCAACATTGACATGTTGATGTCATGTTGACTGGATCAACATTGACGTCCAGCCCACAGGCTCGCCCGCCGGGTGCTTCGCGGCGAAGCGCCGCGGGGCATCCGGCGCGCGGCTTGCGGTGAGCCGGTGAGCCGGTGAGCCGGCGGGTGGGCGGCTGGCTTGCGCCGCGCCTGCAGGTGCGTCCCGGTGGGCGTGTCTGGGGCGTGAGCCGTCGCCTTGCTTGCGGTGAGCCGGCGGGCGGGCGGCTGGCTTGCGCTGCGCGCGCGGGTGCGTCCCGGTGGGCGTGTCTCGGGGCGTGTGCGGTGAGCTGGCGGGTGGGGGCTGGCTTGCGCTGCGCGCGCGGGTGCGTCCCGGCGGGCGTGTCTGGGGGTGTGGGCCCTTGCCTTGCTTGCGGTGAGCCGGCGGGTGGGCGGCTGGCTTGCGCTGCGCCCGTGGGTGCGTCCCGGTGGGCGTGTCTCGGGGCGTGCGCCGTCGCCTTGCTTGCGGTGAGCCGGCGGGTGGGGGCTGGCTTGCGCTGCGCCCGCGGGTGCGTCCCGGCGGGCGCGTCTCGGGGCGTGCGCCCTCGCCTTGCTTGCGCTGTGCAGGCGGGGGCGGGGCTGGTGCGGTTGGGAGCGGTGACGTGCGTACCGTGCGCTTGAAGTTGATCTTTGTGGTGCGGAAAGAGGGAGGCAGCCGTGGTGGCCGCCTCCCTCTCTCGCTGGGGTTGATCTACTGGACGCCGAGCAGGTCGACGATGAAGATCAGCGTCTCGTTCGGCTTGATCACGCCGCCGGCGCCCCGCGCGCCGTAACCCAGGTGCGGGGGGATGGTCAGCTTGCGGCGGCCGCCGACCTTCATGCCCTGGACGCCCTGGTCCCAGCCGCCGATGACCTGGCCGGCGCCGAGCGCGAAGTCGAACGCGTCGCCGCGGTCCCACGAAGCGTCGAACTGCACGCCGTTGGAGTGCGAGACACCCACGTAGTGCACGGTCACGTGCTGGCCGGCTGCCGCCTCGGGGCCGTCGCCGACGGTGATGTCCTCGATCACCAGGTCGGCGGGCGGCGCGCCCTCGATCGGGCCGATCTCCGGCTTTTCCATGTTTCTCCTCCGGTTCGGTTGGAACCTCGCCATGCAATCACACCGCCGACAAAGGTGAACGGCTGGCCATGTGTCTGCGTACTTCCCCGTGCGGAGCCTCTCCGGCACCGCTGCCGAAGATTTTGGGAGTTACGTCATGGTCCGCCGACTCGCTGCTGTTGCCGCCGCCGCGGCTCTGGTGCCGCTGATTCCCGCGCTGCCCGCGTTCGCGCACGGCGCGCCGACCACCCCGATCAGCCGGACCGCGGCCTGTGCGGCCGGTGGCGGCACGGCGACCGGGACGGCGGCGTGCAAGGCGGCCCGGGCGGCGAACGGGGAGGCGTTCGGCACGTTCGACAACCTGCGGGTGGCGAACGTCAACGGCAACGACAGGAAGTTCGTGCCGGACGGGAAGTTGTGCAGTGGCGGGCTGGATCAGTTCAAAGGTCTGGACATCGCGCGCGACGATTTCCCGTCGACGTCGGTGACCGGCGGGAAGTCGCTGGCGATCAAGTACCGGGCGACCCTGCCCCACACCGGAAGTTTCCGGATTTATCTGACTAAGCAGGGGTTTGATCCGGCGAAGAAGCTCGCCTGGGGTGATCTTGGCAGCTCGGCGCTCGCCGAGATCAAGGACCCGCCGCTGCGCGATGGCTCCTACGAGATGAGCGTGAAGCTTCCGTCGGACCGGACCGGGCGCCAGATCCTCTACATCGTCTGGCAGACCTCGAGCACGGCCGACACCTACTACTCGTGCTCGGATCTGGTCTTCCCGGCGGCGGCTGCGACGGTGAAGAAAACGCCGAAGCCGAGCGCGTCGACGGTCAAGGCCGCGGCCAAACCGACTGTTACGGCAACGAAAACTTCCGATGCACCGGAGATTGTCGAGACCACCGAACCGGCCGCCGAGCAGACCCAGGCCATCACTCCGGTGGGTAAGGAAAGCCAGGTCACCCTCGGTCATCAGATCGTCGTGGGGGCCCTGATCCTCGGCGGCGGCTTCCTCGTGTTCGCGGTCGTCGGAGGTTTTCTCCGCAGGCGCCGCGAAAACCGTTGAACCGCAGCGGTTCGGCCTTCGTACTGATGGGCGTCGACGCTAGCAAGCCCGTTCCAGTCCCTTCCGTGAAATGACGAAAGGCCGACCATGAGTCGTGTTCGTTACGGCAGTCGGGCGGCAAACCGCCTGTCCCGCCGCAAGGTTCTCACCATCGCCGCATCGGTGGGCGTCGGTGCCTCCGTTGCCGGGGTCGCGGGGCTCAGCCTCGCAGGTGAGAGCGAGGCGAAGGACGACGGCCAGCCGCTGGTGATCTCGCTGCGGGACGCGTCCAAGGGCACCATCGACATTTTCAAGGGCGGTTCCAAAAAGACCGTCACCAACAAGAAGCTCGCTGCTGAGCTTGTCAAAGCCGCGAAGGCCTGAAAGGAGCTTTACTAAATGTCTTCCCATCGTGAAGCTCCGGAAATCAGCAAGGACCCGGTTGCTGACTCGTCCGACCTCTACGCGTTCGTCAGCCCCGACGACCCGGACACCGTGACGATCATCGCCAACTACGTTCCGATGCAGTTGCCGGCCAGCGGCCCGAACTTCTTCGAGTTCGGTGACGACGTCCTGTACGAGATCCACATCGACGCGAACGGCGACGCCCGGCCGGACATCACGTACCAGTTCCGGTTCCGGACCGAGCTGCGCAACGACAAGACGTTCCTGTACAACACCGGCCAGATCAAGTCGCTCGACGACGAGAACTGGAACCGCCGGCAGTTCTTCTCGGTGACGAAGGTCGACTCGCACGGCAAGAGCACGGTGCTGCACTCGAAGCTGCCCTGCCCGCCCTGCAACGTCGGCAAGATCTCCATCCCGGACTACGCCAAGCTCGCCGAGGATGCGGTCGCGAAGCTGAAGACCGGTGAGAAGGTCTTCGCCGGCCAGCGCGCCGACGCCTTCTTCGTCGACCTCGGCTCGATCTTCGACCTCGGCACGCTGCGGCCCTTCCAGGACAAGCACCTGGTCGGCGCGAGCCTGTTCAACTACGCCGGCAAGGCGGTCAACGCCGTCGACAAGCTGAACGTGCACTCGATCGCCCTGCAGATCCCGCTGCACATGGTGCGCCGGGACGGCAAGAAGAAGGTCCGCGCCACCGACCCGGGCGCCGTCATCGGCGTGTGGACGTCGGCGAGCCGCCGCCAGGTGCAGGTGCGCCAGGGCGACAAGAAGAACGCGGACGTCGAGGTCGGCCCCCAGGTGCAGGTGTCCCGCCTGGGTAACCCCCTCGTCAACGAGGTCGTCATCCCGATGGCGCAGAAGGACCTCTTCAACAGCCTGGAGCCCAAGGAGGACAAGCGGTTCTCCCAGTTCGTCGAGCAGCCGGAGCTGGCGCAGCTGCTGCCGGTGCTCTACCCGGGCCTGTTCGACAACCTGGCCGCCCTCAACAAGGCCAAGACGCCGCGCGCCGACCTGGTCGCGGTGCTGCTCACCGGTATCCCGGACGGGCTGATCGACGGGTTCCAGAACACCACCGGCGACACCAAGGCGGACATGCTGCGGCTCAACACCGCGATCCCGCCGGTCAAGGCGCCGAAGAAGTTCGGCCTGCTCGACGGTGACCTGGCCGGCTTCCCGAACGGGCGGCGCATCGAGGACGACGTGGTGTCGATCTCGATCAAGGCGGTCGCCGGTGTCACGTTCGCTCTGGTCGACGCGAAGTTCAAGCCCGACGCCGCGGCCGGTCTGGTCGAGCAGGGCCTGAGCATCAAGGACTCGAGTGCCGGCCTGCTGAAGAAATTCCCCTTCCTGGGTACGCCGTTCGATGGGTTCAACAATCCATGATCAGCCACGATCACCACCACCATCACACGATGGCGCCGTCCGGCCAGGGCACGGTCGTCCTCAACATCGGCTACGGCATCGGCGCACTGGTGATCCACACCCCGGGCCGGCTGCACGGGCACGAGATCGAGGTCAGCCCGGTCAACGACCCCGCACATCGGACACATGCCGCGGTTCGCGCCCGGTACGTGCGCGGCGGGGTGCTGTGGAGTGTGGTCATCGACAGCCTCCCGGCCGGCCGCTACACGGTGTGGCGTGACCCGGTGACCGCGCTGGCCGAGATCGAGGTGCCCGGCGGCGGTGTCGCCGAGTTCGAGTGGCCGGCCGAGGTCGCGGTCGCCTGACCCCCGCGCCGTCGTCCCCGCAGGTCTAGGGTGGACGGCATGGTCGGCCCGGCCGCACCCCTCGACATCCCCGTGCACGTCGCTCTGCGCACGCGCGACGTGGGTGAGGCGAGGGCGTTCTGCCAGAAGTTGTTCTACGGCCCGCTGCAGGTCACCCCGGTCGGTGACTGCAGCGGGTTCGCTTTTTTCGGTGACGTGGTGATGCTCGGCCCGGTGACCGTCGGCGAGATCAGCTACGGGTCCGACGTGCACGTGAACATCGCCGACCTCGAGACGGCCTACCACGTGCTCGCCCCGATCACCGGCACCCTGCGGTCCCGCCACCGCGGCACCACCGTGCTGGCCGACCAGACCCGGGCCGCGGTCTACCGGCCGATCGGCGCCATCGACCTCGACTGGCCCGGCGACTGCCGGCTGCTCAGCGTCAAGATCGAGCGGGCCGCCCTGGAGCGCGAGCTCGACGCGGCGCTCGACCAGCGGATCGTGTCGCCGCTGCTGCTGGGGGAGAGCTTCGACCTGGTCGACGGCCCCGGGCGCACCTGGGCGGCGCTGGTCCGGCTGCTGCACGCCGAGCTGTGCGCCGAGGACGGCCTGGCCCGGGAGCCCAGGATGGCGGCCCGCTGGCGCGACATGGTGGTCAGCGGCCTGGCCCTGACCGTCGAGCATCCGTATGGTGACGAGCCGGCCGGCCTGCAGGGCCCGCGCCGGCCGCGCACCGTCAAACGCGCCCTCGACGCGATGCACGCCGAGCCGTGGCGCCAGTTCACCGCCACCGAGTTGGCCGCTGTCGCCGGCGTCGGGGTGCGGGTGCTGCAGGAGTCGTTCCGCCAGCACGTCGGGCAGTCGCCGCTGGCCTACCTCAAGCGCCTGCGCCTCGACGGGGTGCACGCGGAGTTGTCCCGCTCGGACCCGTGGCAGGTCAACGTCAGCGAAGTGGCCTACCGATGGGGCTTCACCCACCTCGGCCGCTTCGCCGGCGCCTACCGCAACCGCTACGGGATCTCCCCGTCCCAAACGTTGCGCGAGCGGCGTTAGAGCTCGACGGGCTGGCCCTTGCCGATGACCACGATGCCGTTGTCGGAGACGGTGTAGAGCTTGCGGTCGCGATCGAGGTCGACGCCGATCTGGGCGCCCTCCGGGATCACCACGTTCTTGTCGATGATGGCGTTGCGCAGGATCGCGCGCCGGCCCACCGACACGCCCTCCATCAGCACCGAGCCCTCGACGTGCGCCCACGAGTTGATCCGCACGTTCGGCGAGATCACCGAGCGCTCCACCAGCGAGCCGGACACCACCACACCGGGGGAGATCATCGACTCGATGGCGCGGCCCTGCCGGTCGTCGAAGCCGTGCACGAACTTCGCCGGCGGCCATGAGCCGTAGTTGGTGAAGATCGGCCAGTCGTGGTTGTAGAGGTTGAAGATCGGCAGCGTGGCGATGAGGTCCATGTGGGCCTCGTAGAACGAGTCGAGCGTTCCCACGTCGCGCCAGTAGCCGCGGTCGCGGTCGGTGCTGCCGGGCACCTCGTTGTCGCGGAAGTCGTAGACGTTCGCCTCGCCCCGCTCCACGAGCATCGGGATGATATTTCCGCCCATGTCGTGTTTGCTGTCGGGGTTCTGCGCGTCCTTCGTGACCGCCTCGCACAGCGCCCGCGTGGTGAACACGTAGTTGCCCATCGACGCGTAGACCTCGTCGGGGGAGTCGGCCAAGCCCTGCGCGTCGCGCGGCTTCTCCCGGAAGGCCTTGATCTTCTTACCGTCCTCGGCCACGTCGATCACGCCGAACTGCCAGGCCTCGGACTTGGGCTGGCGGATGCCGGCCACCGTCACCGCGGCGCCCGAGGCGATGTGGTCCTCGACCATCTGCTTCGGGTCCATGCGGTAGATGTGGTCGGCGCCGAACACGATCACGTAGTCGGGCGACTCGTCGTTGATCAGGTTGAGGCTCTGATAGATCGCGTCCGCGGAACCGGAGAACCAGCGCGGGCCGAGTCGCTGCTGGGCCGGCACCGGGGTGACGTAGTTGCCGAGCAGCGTGGACATCCGCCACGTCTTGGTGATGTGCCGGTCGAGCGAGTGCGATTTGTACTGGGTCAGCACGACGATCTTGAGGAAGCCGCCGTTCGCCAGATTCGACAGCACGAAATCGATCATGCGATAGATGCCGCCGAAGGGCACGCCGGGCTTAGCCCGGTCCGCCGTCAGGGGCATCAGGCGCTTACCTTCACCACCGGCCAGAACGATCGCAAGCACCTTGACAGCCATGGCAGAACGCTAACTTTCCGCCAGCGCTAACGCCAGCCGAAGAAGGCAACTCACCGGACAACATTCCGGTGCATACACGATATCTGATCTTGGGCGCCGTCGCGCCGCTTCGCCGGGAAGGCACTAGGCTCGGTACGTGACCGAAACAGGTGCGAAATCGCTGCGCGTCGATCTGATCACCAGGGAGTACCCGCCCGAGGTGTACGGCGGGGCCGGCGTCCACCTGGAATATCTGGCGCGCGACCTGCGCCCCCTCAGCGACGTGCGGGTGCACTGCTTCGGCGCGCCGCGCACCGAGCCGGGCGTCACCGCCTACCCGGAGCCCGCCGAGCTGGCCGGCGCCAACGCCGCGCTGCGCACGATGGGCGTCGACCTGGCGATCGCGGCCGGCTGCGAGGGCACGGACATCGTGCACAGCCACACCTGGTACGCGAATTTCGCCGGCCACACCGCCAAGCTCCTGCACGGCGTCCCGCACGTGGTCACCACGCACAGCCTCGAGCCGCTGCGCCCGTGGAAGGCCGAGCAGCTCGGCGGCGGCTACGCGCTGTCGTCGTTCTGCGAGCGGGTCGCGATCGAGAACGCCGACGCGATCATCGCGGTCTCCGGCGGCATGCGCCGCGACGTGCTGACCGCCTATCCGACGGTCAACCCGGACAAGGTCCAGGTCGTCTACAACGGCATCGACACGTCGCAGTACACGCCGGATACCGGCACCGACGTGATCGAGCGGCTCGGCATCGATCTCAACCGGCCCAGCGTCGTCTTCGTCGGTCGGATCACCCGGCAGAAGGGCCTGCCCTACCTGATGCGGGCCTGCCACGACCTGCCGCCGGAGACCCAGATCGTGCTGCTGGCCGGCGCGCCCGACACCCCGGAGATCGCCGCCGAGGTCGAGGGGCTCGCGTCGCGGCTGCGCGGCGCCCGCGACCCGCAGGGCGTGATCTGGGTGCAGGAGATGCTGCCCAAGCACGAGGTCGTCCAGGTCCTCACGCACGCGACCGTGTTCGTCTGCCCGTCCATCTACGAGCCGATGGGCATCGTCAACCTGGAGGCGATGGCCTGCGAGACCGCCGTCGTCGCTACCGCGACGGGCGGAATCCCCGAGGTGGTGGCGGACGGCGAGACCGGCCTGCTGGTGCCGATCGAGCAGGTTTCCGACGGTACGGGTACGCCCGTCGACCCCGACAAGTTCGTGGCCGATCTCGCCGCCGCGATGACCACGCTGATCCAGGATCCGCAGCGGGCCGGCGTGATGGGCAAGGCCGGCCGGCGCCGCGCGGTGGAGAAGTTCAGCTGGTCCCGGATCGCCGAGGACACCCTGGCGGTCTACCGGTCGGTGCTCTGACAGATCGCTCGGGCCACCGCCCGGCCGCTCAGCCAGGCCGTCTGCACCCGCGGGCGGCCGAAGGCGTCCCCGCACAGATAGACGTTGCCCTGCCGGGCGAAGTCGCCGGTGCCGGGCCGCGGTTGGGCGTACGGCCAATAACGGGTTTCGATGTGGGGTTTCTCGTCGATGCCGAGAACCTCGCCGACCGCCTCGGCCAATGGCTCGCCGTCCCGGTTCTCCCGGGCATAATCGGCGGTGGAGTGCGCGACCAGGACCGGGGCGCGATCGCCGCGGCGGTCACCGTCGTCGGCCACGGTGGCCAGCACCGGATGGTCGTTGACGAAAGCGCCGGCGAAATCGGGCCACGACCTTTCGCCGTACGTCAAAATCGCCGTCACCACCGGTGACCAGGACTGCTCCGGGAAGTCGGCCAGGCCGGCCGCCTGCGGCCCGGGCATGGCCAGGACCACCGCCGCCGCCTCCGGCAGCTCGGTGACCTCGGCTCCCAGCGTGATGTCGAGGCCGCGGGCCAGGTCGGCGGCGAGGCTGTTGAGGCCGCCGGGCGCCGCCCAGCGGGTGACCGGCTCGCCCTGCTGACCACGCAGCGTGTCGGTCCACGGGTGGGCGAGGCCGGCGATCCGCCACGACTGCAGCCGGCCGAGGAAGGCCGGGTCGTCGCCGGTCAGGTAGGCGGCGCCGGTGTCGACCCAGCGGCCGCCGATCAGTTCGCTGGCCAGTCGGCCGCCAACTGTGCCCCTTCGTTCCACCACTCTGGCCGTAATGCCCGCATCGACCAGTTCACGGGCACATGCGAGCCCGGCGATTCCCGCCCCTACCACCACGACCGTCATGGGAAAAATCTACGGCCCCGGTAACTGTCGCACCGGCGAGGCAGACTGTTCCTCATGTTTCGCGTGCCCCGACCACCCGTCCGGCTGACTTTGGCGCTTGCGTCGGTGCTGTTCGCGGTCGGTGTGCTCGGGCTCGGCCTGGTGCGCGCCGCGTTCTACGATCCCGCGGATCCCGGCGCGACCTGGTCGTCGGCGCCGCCCGCGGCCGGCCCGGTGGTGGCCGGCAAGTGCGGCGGGGTGCCGCTGCGGGCGACCCGGTCGACCCGCGGTTTCTGGCTGACCACGGTCATGAACATCGATTGGCCGAGTCGGCAGGGCCTCCCGGAGGCGCAGGTCAAGGCGGAGTACGACAAGTGGCTCGACCTCGCCGTGGCCCAGCACCACAACGCGGTCTTCGTGCACGTGCGGCCCAGCGGCGACGCGTTCTGGCCGTCCGAGTTCGCGCCCTGGTCCGAGTGGCTCACCGGCAAGCGGGACGGCCAGTCGCCCGGGTGGGACCCGATGGCCTACATGGTGGCCGGCGCGCACGCCCGCAACCTGGAGTTCCACGCCTGGTTCAACCCGTACCGGGGGACCCAGCCCGGCCCCGGCGGCCCCGGCGCCGACTTCAGCAAGCTCGCCCCCAACCACCCGCTCCTCGCGCACCGCGACTGGGCTCTTGCCTATCCCCAGGGCAAGTCGGCCCGCCTCTACTTCGATCCGGGCATCCCGGCCGCCCGCAAGTTCGTCGAGGACTCGATGCTGGAGGCGGTCCAGAAGTACGACATCGACGGCGTGCACTTCGACGACTTCTTCTACCCCTACCCGCAGGCCGGGCAGGATTTTCCGGACGACGCCAGCTACGCGGCCTACGGCAAGGGCAAGGCACGGGCCGACTGGCGGCGGGACAATGTGGACACCCTGGTCCGCGAGATGAACGAGCGGATCAAGGCGCTCAAGCCGTGGGTCAAGTTCGGGATCAGCCCGTTCGGCATCTGGCGCAACCTCGACACCGACCCGGACGGCTCCGACTCGCACGGCCTCGAGGCGTACGACGCGATCTACGCCGACACCCGCAAGTGGGTGCAGGAGGGCTGGCTCGACTACATCGTCCCGCAGCTCTACTGGAACATCGGGTTCGCCAAGGCCGACTACGCCAAGCTGCTGCCCTGGTGGGTCAACCTGGTCAAGGGCACCAAGGTGCAGCTGTGGATCGGGCAGGGCGACTACCGGGTGGGGGAGAAGGGCGCCTGGAGCGACCCGGCCGAGATCGACAAGCACCTCGACCTCGACGAGAAGGCCGGGGTGCTGGGCGAGGTCCACTTCAGCGCGAAATCGGTCCGGTCCAACCGGCTCGGCTCGGTCACCCGCTACTACGACCACCACTACGCCGCGCCCGCCCTGCCGGCGGTGATGCCGCAGCTGCCGGCCGCCCCGCCGCCGGCCCCCGCGCTGACCGCGGCGCAGCGGGCCGGGGCGGCGATCACCTTCACCGCCACCGCCGGGGCCGAGCCGGCCGCGGCGAGCTGGGCGCTCTACCGGGTGTCCGGCGATGCGGCGGCGCTGGTCGCGACCGGCCGCAGCGGCAGCCAGGTGAAGGATCCGAATCCGCCGCCCGGCAAATCGGTCTACTGCCTGACCGGTTTGGACCGCTCCGCCAACGAGGGCCCGGCCAGCGCGCCGTTCAGCGCCTGAGTGCCGAGCTCCCACAGCCGGTCGGCCGCATCGGGGTCGAGCGCCCAGGCCGCCACGTTCTCGCCGGTCACGCCCTCCTGGTTGTCCTCGTCGAAGTAACGTCCGGTCACGTCGGCCAGCAGCGGGGAGGCGGCAAGCAGCACCTCGGTCGAGGCGCCCTGTTCCGGGGTGCGGAAGTTCTCCGGGTGCAGCAGGTCGCCGGCCGCGTCCATCGCGCCCATCGACCGCATCGTGTCCGGGTCGAGGTGTCGCTGCAGGGCGGTGTGGATGCGGCCCGGCGCCATCGCGTTCGCGGTGATCCCGTCGGCCGCCCACCGCTGGGCGGCACCGACCGCGAGGAGCACGTCGGCGGTCTTCGACTGGCTGTAGGCGGCCCACGGGTCGTACGGCCGGCGGGCGAAGTGCGGGTCGTCGAAGTGCACCGGCGAGCCGAGCTGGGCGCCCGAGCTGACCATCACGATCCGGGCGCCGCCGGCCGCCCGCAGGTGCTCGTGCAGGCCGGTGATCAGCGCGAAGTGCCCGAGGTAGTTGGTGGCCAGCTGCAGCTCCCAGCCGTTGGCGGCGTGGGTGAGCGCGGGCAGCGCCATGATCCCGGCGTTCGCGACGATCGCGTGCAGCGGCCCCCGCCAGGCCGCGGTGAAGTCCCGCACGCTGCCGAGGTCGGCCAGGTCGAGCTGCGCCCGGGTGGTCGCGGTGACCTCGGCCCCCGCGCCGGCCAGGGCGTTCGCGGCGGCCGCGCCGAGCCCCGAGCCGCCGCCGGTGACCAGGATCCGCCTCCCGGTCAGGTCGACGCCCTGCAAGACCTCGGCGGCGGTGGTGCGGACGGTGAACGGGGTGGTTACTCGTGTCATGCGTCCAGCATCTTCTTAAAATGGTGGACTCAGAATAGCTAAAGGTCCACGATAGTTGCGTGAGCGTCCAGCAAGCCGATCCCCTGGAAGATGTCCTCGCCCTCGTCGGCACCACCAGCCGCCTGTCCACCGGCCTGATCGCCGGCGGTTCCTGGGCCCTCGACTTCGACCCGCCACCGGCCGTGAAGTTCAACGCGGTGCGCCGCGGCCGCTGCCTGCTGGTCGCGGGCGGCGTCACCTATCCACTGGAAGAGGGCGATTGCTTCCTGTTGACCCGCTCGCAGCGGTTCGTGCTGGCCAGCGCGGCCGAGGTGACGCCGCAGCCGGCCGGCCCGGTCTTCGCGGCAGCGGGCCCCGACGGCCTGGCCCGCACCGGCACCGGCGATGACGTCTTCCTGCTCGGCGGTCGCTTCGACTTCGGCGCCCGCGCCCGCGAACTGCTGCTCGACGCCCTGCCCCCGGTGTTGCACGTCCCCGGCGGCGCCCCCGCGGCCGCCACCCTGCGCTGGGCCCTCGACCAGGTGGACGCCGAGCTGCGCGACCGCCCGATCGCGTCCGTCCTGGTCGCCGAACACCTCGCCCTGATCATGCTGATCCACATCCTGCGGCTGCACCTGGCCACCGCCGGCAGTGCGAACCCCGGCTGGCTGGGCGGCCTGGCCGACCCGGTGGTGGCGCCCGCGCTGCGTGCCCTGCACGCCGACCCGGCCCGCCCGTGGACGGTCGCCGACCTGGCCGCGGTGTCCACCGTGTCCCGCTCCACCCTGGCCGCCCGCTTCAAGCAGTCGGTCGGCCAGGGCCCGCTCGACTACCTGACCGGCTGGCGGATCGAGCTGGCCGCCGCCCGCCTGCGCCGCGGCGACGGCACCCTGGCCGCGATCGCGCACGCCGTCGGCTACGGCTCGGAGAGCGCCCTGAGCACCGCTTTCAAACGCATCACCGGCACGACACCGCGCGACTACCGCCGGTCCTAGCCGGTGACCCTGCCGGCCTCGACCACCAGGTGCCGGTCGGTGGCGACCGCGTCCAGCATCCGGCGGTCGTGGGTGACCAGCAGCAGCGTGCCGGTGTAGCTCGCCAGGGCCGACTCCAGCTGCTCGATCGCCGCCAGGTCCAGGTGGTTGGTCGGCTCGTCGAGCACCAGCAGGTTGACCCCGCGCGCCTGCAGCAGGGCGAGCGCGGCCCGGGTGCGCTCGCCGGGGGAGAGGGTGGCGGCCGGACGCGGCACGTGCGCCGACTTCAGCCCGAACTTGGCCAGCAGCGTCCGCACCTCGGCATCCGGCCACTGTGGCACCTCGGCCCCGAACGCCGCCATCAGCGACTGATCGCCGAGGAACAACCCGCGCGCCTGATCGATCTCGCCGACCACCACGCCCGGCCCGAGCGCGGCCGACCCCTCGTCGAGCGGGATCCGCCCGAGCAGTGCCGCCAGCAGCGTCGACTTTCCCGACCCGTTCGCCCCGGTGATCGCCACCCGATCCGCCCAGTCGATCTGCAGCGTCACCGGCCCGAGCGTGAAGTCGCCGCGCCGCACCACCGCGTCCCGCAGGGTGGCCACCACCGCGCCGGCCCGGGGAGCGGCGGCGATCTCCATCCGCAGCTCCCACTCCTTGCGCGGCTCCTCGACCACGTCCATCCGCTCGATCAGCTTCTCGGTCTGGCGCGCCTTCGCCGCCTGCTTCTCGCTGGTCTCACCGCGATGGCTCTTGGCGATCTTGTCGTTGTCGGGCGCCTTCCGGCGCGCGTTGCGCACGCCCTTCTCCATCCAGGCGCGCTGCATCCGCGCCCGTTCGAGCAGGTCATCCTTCTTGTCGGCGTACTCGTCGAACTGCTCCCGGGCATGCCGCCGAGCCCGCTCCCGCTCCTCCAGATAGGCGGCATAGCCGCCGCCGAAGAGATTCACCTTCTGTTGCGCAAGATCAAGTTCCAGGACCTTGCCGACCGTACGGGTGAGGAACTCACGATCATGACTGACGAGTACGGTCCCGGCCCGCAGCCCGCGCACGAACTCCTCCAGCCGGGCCAGCCCGTCCAGGTCGAGATCGTTCGTCGGCTCGTCGAGCAGAAAGATGTCATAGCGGCTGAGCAGCAGCGACGCCATGCCGGCCCGGGCCGCCTGCCCGCCGGAGAGCGCCGTCATCGGATGGTCGAGCGCCACCGTCAGGCCCAGCTCGGTGGCCACCTGCTCGGCGCGTTCCTCCAGGTCGGCGCCGCCGAGATCCAGCCAGCGCTCCAGCGCCACCGCGTACTCGTCGTCGCTGCCCGGCGCCCCCTCGGCCAGCCGCTCGGCCGCCGTGTCCATCGCCGCCTGCGCCGGCCCGACCCCGGTGCGCCGGGCGAGGAAATCACGCACCGACTCACCCGCACGTCGCTCCCGCTCCTGCGGGAGATATCCGACATTCGCGGTGGGCGGGCTGAGCGAGACGGTCCCGCCTTCGAGGGGTACGAGACCGGCCAGCGTACGCAGCAGCGTGGTTTTGCCCGCCCCGTTCACCCCGACCAGCCCGATGACATCCCCGGGGGCGACCACAAGGTCGAGCCCGGAGAAGAGAATGCGGTCGCCGTGGCCCGCGGCAAGTTCCCGGCCGATCATCGTGGCACTCATAGCGCCACAAATCCTATGGCCCGCCCGTCGACGACCGCCCCCGGGGCGAGGTGGGGGATCGCGTCAGGCGGTGATCGGAACCGCGTTGCCGCTGACCCGCACGCCGGGCTCGCCCGGGACGAGCTGGACCGTGATGCGGCTCGGCCGGCCCATGTCGTCGCCCTGGCGCAGGAAGACGGTCGCGTCGTCGGAGGCGATCCACATCTCGCGCAGGTAGGCACCGAACGCGGCCGCCGCCGCGCCGGTGGCCGGGTCCTCGTAGACGCCGCCGACCGGGAACGGGTCGCGCACGTCGAAGGTGTCGTCGGCGGCCCGGAAGACCAGCTGCACCGTCGTCCAGTTGCGGGCCTCCATCAGAGCCTTCAGCGCGGGCACGTCGTAGTCGAGGTCGGCCAGGCGCTTCCGGGTGCCGGCGGCCAGGATCGGGTGGCGGGCACCGGCGTAGGCGACCTTGGGCGGCAGCGACTCGTCCAGGTCGAAGTCGGTCCAGCGCAGCGCGGCCAGCAGTGCCACGAGATCACCCTCGGCCAGGTCGGTGACCTCCGGGTCGACGCTGGTCAGGGTGGCCCGGCCGGCGTCGTCGACGCTCACCGGGACCTCGCCGGCGTTGGTCAGGAAGACGTGCTCCCCGGGCCCGAGCGCCACCGCGGTGGCCACCGTCGCATGCCCGCAGAACGGCACCTCGGCCAGCGGCGCGAAGTAGCGGACCCGGTGCCGGTCGCCGTCGGTCCCGGTGCGGAAGGCGGTCTCCGAATAGCCGAGGTCGGCCGCGATCGCCAGCATCTGCTCGTCGCCGAGCCCGCCCGCGTCGAGCACCACACCGGCCGGGTTCCCGCCCTGGGGATCGTCGGTGAACGCCGCATACCGCTGAATGTCCGCCATGCTGTCAGACTGCCCTCGCCCGCCCGCGGAATCCAGCACCGCTCCTCGCGCCCTTCGTCACAGCGGCCGCCGCCCGCCGGGCATGATCATCGGCATGACGATCACCGGCGTGGACGCCCTGCTGGAGCAGGCGCGAACCGGCATGCGGCGCCTCGACCCGCACGAGACCCGGGCCGCGGTGGCCGCCGGCGCCCTGCTCATCGACACCCGGACCGACCGCCAGCGAGCGGTGCAGGGCGACCTTCCCGGCGCCATCGTCATCGACCGCACGGTGCTGGAATGGCGCCTCGACCCCCGATCGGCGAACCGCATCCCGGAGGCGACCGGCCTCGACCGCCAGATCGTGGTGGTGTGCCGCCAGGGCTACAGCTCCAGCCTGGCCGCGGCGAGCCTGCGCGCGATCGGCCTGCACCGGGCCACCGACCTGGCCGGCGGCGTCGAGGCCTGGCTGACCGCCGGCCTGCCGACCAGCGCCGGGCCGCCCGACGTACGCGAATGACTCAGGGCGAGGTGGTTGCCGAACGTCCGTCCTGGAGGACGGAAGGTGCGGACCTCCCACCCGAGAACCGATCTTGAAGGGTGGATGTGCGATCGCCGGAGAGTGCAGAGCATTCTCGGGACGAACGTGAACTGTGCCTAGCGAGGAGGGATCGCTTGCGCGCGGCGCGCGGTGAGGACGTACTCGATGAGCGAGATGATGACGTGCTTGACGGATTCGCGGTTGCGCACGTCAGTGGAAACGATCGGCACGTCATTGCTGATCGCCAGGGCGTCGCGGACATCCTGGGCGTTGACGTAGATCATTCCGTCGAAGGAGTTCATGGCAATCAGGTAAGGCAACCGGCGGCTCTCGAAGAAGTCCACGGTGGCGAAGCAGTCCGCCAGCCGAGTGGTGTCGACGAGCACGATGGCGCCGATCGCGCCACGGACCAGCTCCTCCCACATGAACCAGTATGTGGTCTCGCTGGGGGTGCTGAAGAGGTAAAGGATCAGGTCGCGGTCGACAGTAACCCGCCCGAAGTCCATGTGGACGGGCAGTGGGCGGTGGCCTTCCCCGGTCCCGGCTTTCATGATGGCTTCGGTGGTCAGCGGCGTGATCTCCGAGACCGAACCGATGATGGTCTCCTTCGGGGTGGTCGGCCCGCCGGCTATGATGATCTTGGCTGAGGTGACCCTGGTCGCGGGTGCGGACCACACCGGTATCCGCGCCGGGCGTGAGAGCGGAGTCAGTTTGAAGGTAGCGGGCAGCCGACTGCTGGCGACGTCGGGCGTGGCGAGTCGCATCGGCAGCTTGGCCTGGAGATCCCGCACAGTCCAGTTGGTGGCGGATTCCTTGTTGCCGGCGGCCGTCGGTGGCGGGCCGCGCAACAGTTTGGCTATCTGGTCCGCGTACCCATCATGGTCTTGATGATCGTCGCTGACCGCGGTGTCGAGACAGAGCAGGGCGCCGGCGCCTGACGGAGGTCTCAGGTCCCGATTGCCGGGCATGCACGAGTCGAGGACGACAATGGTCGGCTGAAGCCGGCCGTCGAGCAGAGCTTTGATGTCGGCATAAGCGACCGATCCCTCGGTGGCAGCCAGACGGAGCTCGCCGTCGCCGTTCGCTGTCCCGTGGCCGTGGTAGTAGAGGAAAAGCGTGCCGGTTGCACGTTCCGCGGCGCCGGCAACCTCGCTCAGCAGGTCCTCTGGCCGGTCGGGATTGATCACCATGCGGAGGTTGGCCGGGGTGAGCCCGGACACCGTCATCAGAGCCTCACCCAGCTCGGCCAGCTGACCACGAGCTGCCGGCAGGTCCGGTAGGTCGCTGCTGTTCTCCACGCCGATCAGCAGGGCATGGTCGCCGTCGCCGCTGAACACAGTCGGGCCGGAAACTTCGTGGCGCTCACCCGAACCAGTCATCACGAGCGTGCGGGGCCGGGCGGGTTCGGCGCTGAGCTCGGTAGCTTCGGGCAGGCCGGAACCGCGGGCCTGGGCCCGGGCGCGGATCCGGGCGAACGGCCGGCTCAGCGGCGAGAGCCGGTGGGCGCCGCCGGCCGAGGGAATCGCCAGCAGAAGACTCCCGCGACCACCCGACGCCTGCCGCTCCAGGTAGCGGGAGACGCGATGCTGGATCTCCTCGTACTCATGTTCGCGGAGCATGCCGAGGAGGATGTCCTCGATGCCGGGAGCAAAGGAGTACACCGGCTCGTCGTGAGTCGTGCCGATCCGGGTCAGCAATCCGCTGAACCACACCTCGGCCAGGTGGGACAACTGCGCTTCGGGGATTGTCGCCGCTTGGACAACGCGCATCACCGCCGGGGTCAGCGGGACCGCGGCGAGGTAGCGGGCCAGGCGAAAAGCTTCATGCGAAGCCTCGGATTGGAATCGCTGCACCCGGTCCAGCGGGGTGATGTGGGTCGGCGGCTGCTCGGCCGGTGACGGCACCTCATCCGACTCGACGATCACTGCGGCGCCGTCAACTCCGTCGTGCGCCGTCTCCGCCATCAGCCGGGACCACGAACCCAGCCAGCCGGCATCCAGGTGCAGCACCGGTACGGCGGCGGCGACCTGCGGCCGGCCCGGTGTCTCGTAGTCCTGGAAGCCGAGTCGGCGCCCGGCCGTACCGGTCGCGATCAGCGTCAGGCGTCCGCGCGTCGGCGGCAGGCTGGTCCGGGTCCACAGGCGTTCCGGGAGCGGTTGCAGGATCGCCAGGCGCCCATGACGCGACCAGTGGATCAGCACCTCGCGCGCCGGACTGCCGGCCCAGGCCGACGCGATTCCGTCAGTCAACAGGAGCACCAGGTCTCGGCGGGACGGTTCGTCGGCGCCGCCGATCAGAGGCGGGCGGTGAGCCGGTTCACGGACATTCGAGATGCATAAAGTGCCGTCCGGCTCGGTCGTCAGATAGCGGATCCGCACTCGGCCGAACGCACCGGATTGGGCCAGCAGAACGCCGAGATCATCGGCGGTATCCTCCCAGATCCGGCTCGCCGGGCTTCGATCGATCACCAGGACGAGGTCGAAGGCAGGAACGATCGCCGGGCGCATGACCGGTAGCCACCGCCCGCACTCGGCGAAGCGTTGTGCGGTCGCCTCCTCGTCGAATTCCCGGACCATCGGTGATGCCACGCTGCGTTTGAGGGGCCGCATTGCCCGCATCAGGTCGCGGCCGGACCCGAGGGCACTGCCGGAACGGGTCCGTACATATTCGACCGTCAATGATCGATCGGTCGATGTGGTCGTGGTTGGGATCGGATGCGGAACGTGTAGTGGGACATCGTCGACCAGGGCAGGCGCGCTTGTCGGGGATGGGACGCTGAGCGATGTGCGTGCCTGGCCGGCAGGGGGAGCCCGTTCCTCGGCGGCCGGCGCCGGCGGGGCCGGGTGTCCCGCGATGCGGCCCGCCAACCACAGAGCTTCGGCTGTCTCCAGCGCGGTCAGTTCGCACCCGGCAGCGGACAGAACCGCGTGGAGACGGTCGACGTCCACGTCAGCTCTCGCCGGACAGGTTTCGCAGAACGAGCTCGGCGAGGTGCTTGCGGCTGTCCGGGGCGTGACCGTTGGCGGTCGAGATGAGGTAGACGGCGTTGAGGAGTTGGTCGGTGGCGAGACCGCCGTGGTCCCGCCGGTCCAGGAAGGCTTCGATCAGGTCGCCCGCCGCCGAGGCCTCGGCCGTGCCCAGGTGGGCGTCGACTATGGCGGCCAGGCGGGTCTGATCAGGGGCCTCCAGCTCCAGTCGCACGCAGCGGCGAAGGAAGGCGGGCGGAAATTCCCGTTCTCGGTTGCTGGTCAGGATCACCAGCGGAAATGCCCGGCACTCGACTCGTCCCTTCACCACGGTCACCGCTGGGCCGTCATCCGCCGGCCGGACCCGTACCGCCGGGTGCGAGTCGGCTATCCGCGCCAGCTCGGGGATCTCGAACTCACCCTCCTCGAAGACATCCAGGAGATCATTCGGAAGATCCATCTCACTCTTGTCGATCTCGTCGATCAGGAGGACCCGAGGCACGCGGTACGGGGCGAGCGCGGTCCCGAGTGGGCCGAGCCGCATGTAGCGGCCCGGGTCGACGTCAACCTTCAGGCCGGCGCTTGCTTCCTCGATGCGGCCTACCGCGTCGTACCGGTAGAGCCCGTCGCGGGTGGTGGAACGGCTGCTGATCGGCCAGCGGAGTACCGAGCCGAGCCGGAGTTCGCGCGCCACCGCGTAGGCGAGGGTCGACTTGCCCGTGCCGGGATCACCACTGACCAGCAACGGCCGCCGGAGGTAGAGAGCCGTGTTGACCAACTCGACGGCCTGTTCGTCGACCTGGTAGGTCGCGGCCAAGGAATGCCGACGACGGCCCGACGCCATCGTGTCGCGGTCGATCTCCATCGGCGGGCCGCCCTCGAAGGTGCGCCACGGAGGTGGGCTCGGCAACCGATCGATCCCGTCGTGGGGGTCGGCGGTCCCTCGATAGATCCACCAATCAGACATCCAGCCTCGTCTCCTCCGGGTCGATCATCCGATCGTGCGGCGGACGGCGGTTCGGGTCATCCCAGAGCAGTACCAGCTGCGCACCGCAATGCGTGTCGTCACGCCGGCCGGCGGCTTCGTTACGCAGGGCCCACACCCGGCGCGGTAAATCCGATCCGTGGACATCGGCCAGTTCTCGGCGGAGGTCGTCAAGGAAGTGCCGGCCGGGGCACTCGGGGCCGTCCGTTCCGGTGCAGGAGGCCCGCCGCCAGATCAGTACCGGTACGCCGGAGTACAGCCCCACGTCGAGCGCCGGACCGGTGCCCGAGCGCAGGGGTGAACTCCCCAGCGCCAGTACGGCGAGATTGCCGCGAAGCTGGAGACGGCCTTCCATGGACTCATGGTCGATCTCGTCGTCACAGCCGACGACCTCCAGCACGGATCCGACTCGATCGCCCTGCAGGCTCCGAAAGCGACGCTCCCAATCACCGACTCGTAAGGCTCCCGTGGTCCGGCGGAGGTCCCGCACGACGGTGGGGTGCCGACGGCCGAGCCGGGACCATTGTTCGGGCCACGGAGTCCAGGCTTCGAACGTCTCGTCCATCAGCTCGACCGGCAGGAAGAACTCGATCATCACCGGCAGGTCGCTCGGGGAGCCTCCCGGCGCGTGCGCAAGAGCGTCGATCTGCTCGGGGAGGATCTCGAAGATCCGCTGCTTGACCTCTTCGAACGGTTTGGCCTGCGGATCGGTGATACGGGCGACGACCGTGCCGGACGCATGCCGGTTCCAGACCGTCAGGTCATATTTGGTGCAATCGTGGCCGGACGGGCGCAGGCGGATCATGACCGATTCGACGTCGGGCGGGCGCTCGGGCGACTGGAGAAATGACAACATCTCTTCGGAGCGCTGCATGGCCCCGGCGCTCAGCAGCAGCCACCGGTATAGATCGTCAGCGGTGCCGGGTGCGGACGCGGCAACCAGCGCGGCCGCGAAGCGCAGTACGTACGGCAGGCCGTCACCGGGCATCAGCTCCGCCAACTCGGTCACGACGTCGCCGTGATCGAGCAGCGGCCGGTGGTCCTGCGGGGCCGGCGACGGGCCGGCGGACTCGAAGCGGGCCGCATGATCTCCGGCCGCAGGCATCCCGGCGAGCACTCCGCGCAGGATGCGCTCCTCGGCGGGCGTCAGCTCCCAGCGTTTGCGATGATGCCGGCCGGTCGGCTCGTCGTCGATCAGCGCGTCAAGATGACGCGACCATGGCCGGGAGCCGTCGGCGTGGTACCGGTCGTGACCGCGGACCACCGCCTGGTAGAGATCGCGGTCCGCCTGCCGCAGACCGTGGATCGGGGCCAGGAGGCCGCCCTGGGCGGCTCCCGGTTGCCGGCTCGTCTTGACGAGGGCGCAGACGCCACCGGTGCGAACGTTGAGGACCGGGCCGCCGGACATGCCGCGGGCGAACTCGCCGACCGCCACCTGCCAGAAGCCGCCCGACGTACCGTCGTAGCGTGGCGTGGCACTGTCGATCGCCCAGCCCTGGTCGTATTTGTCGGCGAAGCCCTGCGCGTGCAGCGGGTCGTCCAGGCGAGGGGTACGGAAGTCGAGCTTGGCGCACGGGTGGTTCGGGATGTCGACCGCGACGATAGCCAGATCTGGATAACCCCACACCTTCGTCCGGCGCGAGGGCGCTTGCGAGGCGAACACGACCTTACTGCCAGCGTAGGAATTACCGTGCCATTTGACCGTTACGGCCGGGTCTGACCGAACCACGTGGGCACAGGTCAGCACGAATCCAGGCGCGATCAGGACGCCGCTTCCGGTATCGGTGGTGCCGACGACCTGGACGACACACTCGGTGAGCAGGCCGAGGACATGGTGCGGCACGGTTGTCGCCGCGGACACCCTCAGGCCTCGTCGCCGTCGCTCGAAGATCCGGCCGCCTGGTTTCCGGCGTTCCACGAGAGCGTCAGCTTGAGGCTCGCCTTCCCGCTGCCCTCGGCCAGGATGCTGGTCAACTTGCCGGTCTTCACGGAGAGTTCGAGCCCGAACTCGAGGCTCACCGCGTCCGGACGGACCCGTTCCAGCGCGGCGGCGACGGTCTCGGTGACGCCCTCGACGGTCGCCTGCAGATCATCCATCGCCAGTTTCCAGCGAGCGTCGTGCGCTCCGACGTCGGCCGGGCCGTCGTCATCGACCCGGGCCAGGATGATCTGGCCGGTCGGCAGCTGGACCTCGATCACTTCGGACACGCGGCGACTCCATGCGGGGGCAGGGTGTCCCGTGATCCGATCAGGCTGCCATCGTGACGGCAAGGGGTTGGCCCGTCGGATTGGCGACAGAGGTCGCTGGCCGCTGACGGCAGGTCTGGTCCGGCGGGGGTGCGATGTGACGGCTCATCGCGGCATGCTGCTCCGTATGAGCGATGCAGGCGCCAAAGCGGTTCTTCGTCACTATCTCGACGGAGCTCGGGATGCGTTGCTGTGGAAGCTGGACGGGCTGTCGGAGTACGACGTGCGGCGGCCGCTCACGCCGACCGGGACCAACCTTCTCGGGCTGGTCAAGCACGTGGCCGGGGTCGAGGGCGCCTACTTCGGGGAGGTCTTCGGCCGGCCGTTCCCGGAGGCGATGCCCTGGATGGAGCTGAGCGCCGCGCCGAACTCCGACATGTGGGCCACCGCGGACGAGTCGACGGCGGACATCGTCGAGCTCTACGGCCGGGTGCGGGCGCACGCCGACGCGACCATCGAGGCGCTCGACCTCGATGCGACCGGGCGGGTCGGGTGGTGGGGGCCGGGCGGTGAAGAAGTCACCCTGCAGCAGATCCTGGTGCACGTCGTCGCGGAGAACCACCGGCACGCCGGGCACGCGGACATCGTGCGGGAGCTCGTCGACGGGGCGACCGGGGTGCGGCCGGGCGGCGGCAACCTGCCGGACGAGGACCAGAGCTGGTGGGTCGCCTACCACGATCGGCTCGACGACGTGGCGCGCGGTTTCCGGCCGGACCACTGACGCATGCGAGACGCGCGGCACGCGCGTTGGTGGCGCTGGAGCTCGCGCCGTGGCGGCGGGGGCGGCCTCGATGGGCCGGGGGCGACCTGGTGCGTACCTCTGGAGCCTTTGCGGTGTGGGTTTTATTCCCGATTTCGGTGCTGGGTTGATCTCAGTTTCCTGTCACACCCGCGGGGTAGCGTTCGTGCGGTGACAGACGCAGCTATCGCGATCGTGCCGGTGCCGCCCGCTGACCTGCCCAAGTCGGTGGGGGATCTGCGGGCTTCCGGGCATGAGTTCCGGACCGTCAAGGAAGAGCTCCGGGCCAATCTGCTGGAGCGGCTTCGGGCGGGGGCGCCGCGGTTCCCGGGCATCGTGGGATATGACGACACCGTTCTTCCTGAAGTGGAGCGTGCTCTGCTCGCGGGGCATGACATGGTGCTTCTCGGGGAGCGTGGGCAGGGCAAGACCCGGCTCATCCGTGGGCTGATCGGGCTGCTCGACGAGTGGACTCCGTTCATCACCGGGTCTGAGCTGCATGAGCATCCCTATGCGCCGATCACGCCGGCCTCGCGGCGGCTCGCCGCCGAGACCGGTGACCTGCTTCCGGTTTCCTGGTTGCACCGGTCGGAGCGTTATGGGGAGAAGCTGGCCACGCCCGACACCAGCGTGGGTGACCTGATCGGTGACGTCGACCCGATCAAGGTGGCCGAGGGGCGGGCCCTGGGCGATCCGGAGACGATCCACTTCGGGCTGGTGCCGCGCACCAACCGGGGCATCTTCGCGGTCAACGAGCTTCCCGACCTCGCCGAGCGGATTCAGGTTTCGCTGCTCAACGTGCTCGAGGAGCGCGACATCCAGGTTCGTGGCTATCAGCTCCGGCTGCCGCTCGACCTGCTGCTGGTGGCGTCGGCCAACCCGGAGGACTACACGAACCGGGGGCGGATCATCACCCCGCTCAAGGACCGGTTCGGGGCGGAGATCCGCACCCACTACCCGGTCGACCTGGCGCTGGAGACCGCGCTGGTCCGGCAGGAAGCTGCGCTGGTCGCGGCCGTTCCCGACCACCTGATCGACGTGCTCGCCCGCTACACGCGCGCAGTGCGGGAGTCGCCCTCGGTGGACTCGCGGTCGGGCATCTCGGCCCGGTTCGCCATCGCGGCCGCCGAGACCGTGGCCGCCTCCGCGCTGCGGCGGGCGGGGCTGCGCGGGGAGAAGGAGGCGGTGGCGCGCATCTGTGACACCACCTCGGTCACCTCGACGCTGCGCGGCAAGGTCGAGTTCGAGAGCGGCGAGGAGGGGCGGGAGACCGAGGTCCTCGCGCACCTGCTGCGGGTCGCCACCGCGGAGACGTTCCGCGACCGGCTCGGCGGGATCGACCTGTCCGGGTTCACCGGCCTGGTCGCCGAGGGGGCGATCGTCGAGACCGGTGACCTGGTGTCGGCCGAGGAACTGCTCGGGCAGATCGGCACGGTTCCGGGGCTGGCCAAGGTGCTCGACCGGCTCGGCCTGGGGGACGCTCCGTCGCCGGGGCAGGCCGCCTCGGGGATCGAATTCGTGCTGGAAGGGCTTCATCTGACTCGGCGGCTCGCCAAGGAGCTCACCGACGACGGCCGCACTCTCTACGGGAGCTGACACGTGGCGGGGAATCGGTTTCGTTATGGCGCGTGGCGGGACGGTCCCGATCCGCTCGCGCCGCCCTACGACGTGCGGGCGGCCGTCGACGAGGTCGGCGAGCGGGTGCTGGCCGGCGACAGCCTGCGCGACGTGCTCCGGGAGCTGGTCCGGCGCGGGCCGCAGGACGGGCGCGGGCTCGACGAGCTGCGGGCGCGGGCCCGGCGGCTGCGGCGGGAGGCGCTGCGGCGCGGCAATCTCGACGGGGCGGTGACCCGGGCGCAGCAGCTGCTCGATCAGGCCCTGGCCGCCGAGCGGGATGCGTTGCGGGCGCGGGAGGACGACATCGAGGCGCGGTTCGCCGAGTCCGTTCTCGACAATCTGCCCCGGTCGACGTCGCGCGCCGTCGAGGAATTGTCCGAATATAATTGGACATCTGACGAAGCGCGCGGGCTCTACCAGCAGATTCTCGACGGGCTGCGGCGGGAGGTTGTCGAGCAGCGGTTCGCCGGGATGAAGCAGGCCCTGGAAAATGGTGACTTCGACGGCGTCTCGGAGATGGTGCAGGACCTCAACGACCTGCTCACCCGGCACGCCCGGGGCGAGGACACGAACGATGCTTTTCAGCAGTTCATGTCCAAGCACGGTCAGTATTTCCCGGAGAACCCGGAGAACATCGAGGAGCTGATCGACTCCCTGGCCCGGCGGGCGGCGGCGGCCGAGCGGCTGATGCGGTCGCTGTCGGCGCAGCAGCAGGAAGAGTTGTCCCGGCTGATGGATCAGGCGCTCGGCGACGGGCCGCTGCGCGGGCAGCTGTCCGAGCTCACCGGCAACCTGCAGGCCCTGCGGCCGCAGCTCAACTGGGGGCGCGGCGAGCGCGGGATGCGCGGGCCCGACGACCTCGGCTACGGCGACGCGGCGTCCGCGCTCGGCGAGATCGGTGACCTGGACGAGTTGCTCGACCAGCTCGGGCAGGAGCATCCGGGGGCCACGCTCGACGACATCGACGTGGAGATGGTGGAGCGGCAGCTCGGCCGGGGCGCGGCCGACGACGTGCGGCGGCTGCGCGATCTCGAGCGCGAGCTCTCCCGCCAGGGGTGGGTGACCCGCGACTCGGAAGGGCTGACGCTCTCGCCGAAGGCGTTGCGCCGGCTCGGCCGCACCGCCCTGGCCAAGGTGTTCGACGAGTTGTCCGGCAAGCGGCAGGGGCAGCACGACCTGCGCGACGCCGGCGCGGCCGGGGACCTGATCGGGTCGTCGCGGCGCTGGGAGTTCGGCGACGAGCAGCCGCTCGACGTGGTGCGCACGATCGGCAACGCGGTCCGGCGGCGGGCCTCGTCGCGGGGGACCGCGACGCTGCCGGTGCGGCTCACCCCGGACGACTTCGAGGTGGCCGAGACCGAGCACCGGGCCTCGGCGGTGGTGGCGCTGTGCGTCGACCTGTCCTACTCGATGTTCGCCGACGGCCGGTGGGGGCCGATGAAGCAGACCGCCCTCGCCCTGTCGCACCTGGTCGCCACCCAGTTCCCGCAGGATTCGCTGCAGATCATCGGCTTCGGCAAGTACGCGTCGGTGCTCTCCCAGGGCGACCTGGCGGCGATCGACCCGACCGCCGAGAAGGGCACCAACCTGCAGCACGCCCTCAACCTGGCCGGCCGGCACCTGCGCCGGCACCCGGGCGCCGAGCCGGTCGTGATGATCGTGACCGACGGCGAGCCGACCGCGCACCTGGAGGACGGCGAGTCCTATTTCTGGTGGCCGCCGCTGCCGGAGACGATCAGCGCCACGATCCACGAGGTCGATCACCTGACCCGGTTCGGCGCCACGCTCAACTTCTTCATGCTCGGCGAGGACCCGGGCCTGCAGCGGTTCGTGGGCAAGGTGGCCGAGCGCAACGGCGGCCGGGTCTTCAGCCCGGATGCGGAGGAGTTGGGCCGGTATGTGGTGGATGACTACGTGCGCGCACGGCGGGGACGTCGATGAACTAGGTTCCTAGGACGGCGGACACGATGTGCGGCGCGCGGCTGGTGACGAGCGGCGAGGCCGGGGCTGGTTATAGTTGCTCCGCGAGTGACCGGCCCCGGCCGGTCGGGGGACCGCTGCGCTGGTGATCTGTCACCGCGCAATTTCCGGGCGTGGGGCTCCGGAGGGGGAGAGGAAGTCGCGATGTCGCAGCAGCCTGCGCCGTCCATCGCCGCCTCCAATCGGATCTGGACGATCCCGAATGTCATCAGCTTCATCCGCCTGCTGGGCGTGCCGCTGTTCCTTTACCTGCTGCTCGGCCCGCATCACGACGTGGCCGCGCTGATCGTCCTGGCGGTCGGCGGCACCACCGACTGGGTCGACGGCTTCGTCGCCCGCCGGATGAACTCGGTGAGCCGGCTCGGTGAGCTGCTCGACCCGTTCGCCGACCGGCTCTACATCCTGGCGACGCTGATCGCCTTCACCGTGCGCGACGTCGTGCCCTATTGGCTGACCGGCGCGCTGCTGTTGCGCGAGCTGGTGCTGGGCATCGCCCTGCTGGTGCTGCGCCGGCACGGCTACGGCCCGCCGCCGGTGCACTACGTCGGCAAGACCGGCACGTTCGTGCTGCTCGGCGCGTTCCCGATCCTGCTGCTGGCGCACGCGGTGGACGCGACGGCGGCGTGGGCCGGCCCGATCGGCTGGGGCCTGGCCTGGTGGGCGCTCGGCCTTTATTGGGCGGCCGCCGCTCTCTACCTCATGCAGACGGCTCAGTTGCTGCGCGCCGACCGCGCCCGCGAGGTGGCCACCGGATGACCACGCCCGAGCCTGACAACTCGGAAATGTCCGAAGAAATCGCCGAAAAACCGGCCAAGCGCGTCTACCCGGCCGACTTCCTCACCGAGCTCTTCCGCAATCCGCTCGAACCGGGCTACGCCGCCGCAGCGGCCCGCAAAGCCGTCGAGGGCGAACCCACCGGCACCCGCAAGTGGGTGACCAGCGGCGTCTCCACCGTCGTCCTGATCGCCCTCGGTTTCCTCTTCGTCGTCGCCTACCAGCAGACCATCGCCGACGAGCCGGCCCGCACCACCGCCCGCGCCACCCTGATCGACCAGGTCCAGAAGCGCCGCGAGGAAACGGTCCGGCTGCAGGACCGGGCCGACCAGCTCAACGACGAGGTCAGCGGCCTGCGCGAACGGGAGCTGGGCGGCGCCACCGTCGCGCGGCTCCGTGATCTGGAGGCGGCGACCGGGCTGGCCGCGGTCAAGGGCTCCGGCGCGAAGATCACCCTCGGCGACGGGCCCACCCCGATCAACGCGGTGACCGGCGAGCGCAACACGGTGGCCCGGGTCAAGGACACCGACCTGCAGCTGGCCACCAACGCGCTGTGGTCGCTCGGCGCGGAGGCGATCACGATCAACGGGCAGCGGCTGACCGCGACGTCGACGATCCGGCAGGCCGGCGAGGCGATCCTTGTCGACTTCCGGCCGGTCACCACGCCGTACGAGGTGATCGCGATCGGCCCGGACGACATCGGCGAGGACTTCGAGGACGGCTACGCGGGCCGCTTCTTCCAACAGCTCTCCGCCAAGTACGGCATGTCGTTCAGTGCCCGTAAAGCGAAGGATGTCACGCTGCCCGCGGCCACCGAGTTGAAGCTGCGGATGGCCGAGCCGTCCACCCCTCCGCCCGCTCCCTCGGGCTCCTCGTTCGCCTCGGGTTCGGCGTCAGCCGGCCCGGAACCGTCGGAAGGCGGCCGATGATCGCCGTACTCGCCCTCGTCGCCGGAATCGTCCTGGGCATCGTGTTCCACCCGACCGTGCCCGCGCCACTGCTGCCGTACCTGCCGATCGCGGTGGTCGCCGCGCTCGACGCGGTCTTCGGCGGGGTGCGCGCCAAATTGGACGGCATCTTCGACGACAAGCAGTTCGTCGTCTCGTTCATCTCGAACGTGCTGGTCGCCGCCCTGATCGTCTACCTCGGCGATCAACTCGGCGTGGGCGGCCAGCTCTCCACCGGCGTCGTCGTCGTGCTCGGCGTGCGCATCTTCGGCAACGTCGCGGCCATCCGCCGGCACCTCTTCCGGGCGTGACGATGAACAACGACGACGAGCAAAACCCGGATTTCCCCACCGCCGGGCGGCGGCCTCCGCATGCCGAAAAGCCCGAGGAGAGTACGCCGGGCGCCGCCGACAACCGCACGTCGGACGCGGCCGAGAAGCCGCGGGTTCAAAGCATGCCGCGCACCGACGAGGCAACCGCCCCCTCGGCCCGGCCGCCCGCTCCGCCCGCCGACGACGAGGCCACGGCGCGGCTGTCCGGGTTGTCGCCCGGCACCGGCGCCGGTCCTGGCCCCGACGACGAGGTCACCGCGCGGCTGTCCGGGTTGTCCGGCGCGCCGAGCCCGGAACGGCCCGTGGGTGAAGTCACGACCCGCCTCGACGGGCCGGTCGGGGAGGGGCCGACGGCGCCGCTCGCGCGACCCGCCCGCGATCCGGACGGCCCGACCCGGCGGATATCGGTGTCACCCGATCCGGTGACTCCGGAAAAGAAGGACGCCGCATCGACCGCCGCCGAAGCGGGTTCCGCGTCGACAACTGATGCGGGGACGGGTGCTGAAGACGTACCCGAGGAGGAAGCGCAAGCGGAGGCAGCGCCGCAACCGGCCGAATCCGCGAAGCGGCGCTTTTCCTCGGCCGGCGCCCTGATCTGCTTCCTGCTGGCGCTGTTCGGCTTCACCCTGGTCGTGCAGTTACGCAGCAACGACGGTGATCAGGGCCTGGCCACCATGCGCCAGGAGGACCTGGTGCGGATCCTGTCGGACCTGGACTCCAGCGACAGCCGGCTGCAGAGCCAGATCAGCGCCCTGGAGGCCAGTCAGCGGCAGCTGAGCTCAGGTGTGGCGGGCCGGCAGGCGGCGCTGGCCGAGGCCGAGAAGCGCGCCGATGAGCTGGGGCTGCTGGCCGGGACGCTGCCGGGGCGCGGGCCGGGCCTGGTGATCACCGTCGACCGGGTCAAGGCGTCGGCGATCCTGAATGCCGTGCAGGAGCTGCGCGGGGCCGGCGGCGAGGTGCTCCAGCTGGGCGGATCCAACGGGCAGGCGGTGCGGGTCGTCGCGTCCAGCTATTTCGTGGATGCCGAGGGCGGCGGCATCCTGGCCGACGGTGTGAAGCTTTCTGCCCCATATGTCCTGTCAGTGATCGGGTCGCCGCAGACGATGCAGACCGCTCTGCAGATCCCCGGCGGGGTGGTCGCGTCGGTGAACAGCGGCGGCGGTAGCGTGACGATGGAACAACGCGCCACGGTCGAGGTGACCGCGGTGCGTAAGGCCACGACTTTGCAGTATGCCCGGCCCGCCTCGTGAGAGCCGACCGGGAACAGGGGCGACAAACGGGAGAGATGCGTGATTCCTGAGGACCTGCGGTACACGGCGGAACACGAGTGGGTGTCCGGTGACGGCAGCGGGCCCGTGCGGGTGGGCATCACCCACTTTGCGCAGGATGCGCTGGGCGACATCGTCTTCGTGCAGCTGCCCGAGGAGGGCACGGCGGTCGCGGCCGGCGACTCGCTCGGCGAGATCGAGTCGACCAAGAGCGTCTCGGAGATCTACGCGCCGATCGCCGGCACGGTGGTGTCGAAGAACGCCGCGCTGGCCGACGAACCCGAGTTGATCAACGCGGAACCCTATGCGGCGGGCTGGCTCGTCGAGATCGCACCGGACGATCCGGCGTCGGTCGCGGCGCTTCTGAACGCGGCCGGATACCAGGCGCTGACCGAGAGCTGACCGCCAATACCGCGCGTCCGGTTGCTCGCTGATATTGGCGCTGACTAGGCTCGCCTTTGTTTTTATGCACTCTGCTTTCGATGTTGCCCAGAATGTGAAGACCGATAGTCGTGCGTCCGGGCCTGACGGCCGCGGTGGGGACCTTTTGCCCGTGCCGCCTGGCGACGACCAACTGATCCGTGAGGTGGTCCGATGACGCGCCCAGACGACGAGTTCCCCCCGCTCGACGTCACGTCCACGCTGAACCTCGGTGCGCTCGATGAGGTGCTGGAGGGTCCCGACACCGACGTGGTGCCGAGCCGGATGTCCGGTTCGCTCCCGCCGGGTATGGCGCTGCTGGTCGTGCGCCGGGGTCCGAACGCCGGCGCCCGGTTCCTGCTGGACCACGACGTGACCACCAGCGGCCGGCACCCCGACAGCGACATCTTCCTCGACGACGTGACAGTTTCCCGGCGGCACGCCGAATTCCACCGCGACGGCGGCACCTTCACGGTGCGCGACGTCGGCTCGCTGAACGGCACGTATGTGAACCGTGAGCGCGTGGAAGCGGCGACGCTCAGCAACGGGGACGAGGTGCAGATCGGCAAGTTCCGCCTGGTGTTCATCGCCGGCCCGCGGCCGGAGGGCGAGGCCTGATCGTGAATTCGTCGGGGGCGGCCGCGCGCGATCCAGGGTCATCACGCCCTGGTGGGCGCGAGGCTGCGCTGATGAGCATCGGGGAGGTGCTGGCCCACCTGCGCACCGAATTCCCCGACACCACGATCTCCAAGTTGCGGTTCCTGGAGGCGGAAGGGCTGGTCGATCCCCAGCGCACCGCCTCCGGCTACCGCAAGTACTCGTGGAACGACGTGGCCCGGCTCCGGTTCGTGCTGACCGCGCAACGCGATCAGTACCTTCCGTTGCGGGTGATCCGCGAGCAGCTCGACCGGATGGACGATCAGCCCGTCGCGCCCGCGCGGCCGGCGCTGGTCGCCGTCGGCGGTGAGAAGGCGTCCGATCCGTCCGACACCCGGGTCCCCCGGGAGGATGTGATCGATCGCACCGGTGTCACCGCCGAGCTTCTCGACGAGCTCGAGCAGATCGGTCTGGTGACCGCGAAGCCACCGGGGTGGTACGACGCGGACGCCGTGCTGATCGTGGAGGCGGTCGTCGGGCTGACCCGGTACGGCTTGGAGGTGCGCCACCTGCGCGCGTTCCGGGCCGCGGCGGACCGTGAGGTCGGCCTGTTCACGCAGCTTCTGGCGCCGCTGGTGCGGCAGAGCGACCCGGCCGCACGGGCCCGGGCCGCGGAGACGGCGCGCGAGTTGCAGGCGCTGTCGCAGAAGTTGCACGCGGCGTTGGTACGGGCCGGATTACGCGGCGAACTCGGCCGCTGAGCCGTTCCGGCAGGCGCGTGCGAGGCGTGTACCGTGCAGGTAATGGGGGGCCGTGCTCTGGCGGCGACGGAAAAACAACGACACACGGAGGTCGGCGGTGCGCGAGCTGAGCGTGGTCGGGGTTCGGGTGGAGCTGCCGAGCAACCAGCCGATCGTCCTGCTGCGGGAGGTCGACGGTGATCGGTATCTTCCGATCTGGATCGGCGCCGTGGAAGCGACAGCCATCGCGTACGAGCAGCAGGGTGTGAAGCCGGCCCGGCCGCTGACCCACGATCTTCTGCGCGACATCCTGGCGGCGCTGCAGGCGCCCCTGCGGGCGGTGGAGATCACCGAGCTCAAGGACAACGTCTTCTACGCCGACCTGCTGATCGGCGAGGACCTGCGGGTGTCCGCCCGGCCGAGCGATTCGATCGCCCTCGCGTTACGGGTCGGTGCGCCGATCCGTTGTGCCGATCAGGTGCTGACCGAGGCCGGCATCGTGATCCCGGACGAGCAGGAGGACGAGGTCGAGAAGTTCCGCGAGTTCCTCGACCAGGTTCGTCCCGAAGATTTCGCCGGCTGACCCTTTCCGGTCCTTCTGCGTTCTCCCGTGTGATCGACTTCCTCCGTACGCGGCGTGTCGCCGCATTACCTGACTGTTTCGGCGACCGCTGAGATATACGCTCGTGAAGTCCAGGTGAAGCGGCACCGCGCAGCGGGGAGGTAGTCGCGTGCACGAGCAGCCGTTAGAGGGCCCACTCGTCGGCGAGGACGGAACGGTCGGCTATCGCGGAGTAACGGCCTGCCAGGCGGTCGGGATCAGCTACCGCCAGCTCGACTACTGGGCGCGCACCACGCTGGTCATCCCGAGCGTGCGGGACGCGTCCGGCTCCGGCACCCAGCGCCTCTACTCGTTCCGTGACCTGGTCGTTCTCAAGGTCGTCAAGCGCCTGCTCGACGCCGGCGTGTCGTTGCAGAACATCCGCCGCGCCATCGAGACGCTGCGCTCGCGCGGCGTCGAAGACCTGGCCGGCATCACCCTCATCTCCGACGGCACCACGGTCTACGAGTGCCGCTCGCCGGAGGAGGTCGTCGATCTGCTGCAGGGCGGCCAGGGCGTGTTCGGCATCGCCATCGGCGGCGCCTTCAAGGAGATCCAGGGCTCGCTGTCGCACCTGCCGGCCGAACCGGCCACCGGCCCGACCCCGGTCGGCGTGGCCTCGGACGAGCCGGCGGCGGGCGACGAGCTCGCGGCCCGCCGGGCCCGCCGCCGCGCCGGCTAGCCAGTCTTTCGGCGCAGCTTGACGGTGCTGTCGGTGCGCTCGATCTGGTCGCCGTCCGGGCCCTTCTGCTGACGGGGGTGGATCGCCGCCGTCAGCACCTCCCAGTCGTCGCCGAGGTCGAGCGCCGCGATCACCTCGGCCGGCGCCGGGAAGTGGATCTCGGCGTGGCCGTCGTGCTTGAACGGCCCGTGATCCATGTGCCCCTCGATCAGCAGGGTGCCGCCCGGGCGCACCGATTCCGCCGCCCGGCGCAGGATCTTCTCCCGGTCGAACTCGGCCCAGAAGTGCAGGAACTGCGCCGACACCAGGTCGAACTCGCCGTCCGGGAACGTCTTCTCCAGGTTGTGCTGCTGGAAGTCGATCTCCACGCCGGCCTCGGCGGCGTGGGTCGCGGCCCGCTGCAGGGCCACGCCGGACAGATCGACCGCGGTCACCTGCCAGCCGCGCCGCGCCAGCCAGACCGCGTCGGCGCCCTCCCCGCAGCCCAGGTCCAGCGCCCGGCCCGGCGGCAGGTCGGCGACCTCGGTCACCAGCTCGACGTTCGGGTTGCCGCTCCAGATGCGGTTCTCCTCCGAGTAGCGGGCATCCCACGCTTGTTCGTCACTCATGCACCCAGGATGCGGTCCCGTTCCCGCGCCGCCGACTTTAGTTGCCAGAACGGCAAATGACATCGGCGCCGGCCGGCGCCGCGATAGCGTCGGCGATGTGATCCCGCAGTACTACCCGCTGTACATCCATGACCCGAGTCATGCGCAGACCTTCCTGGTGCTCGGCTGGATGCCGAACCGGGACTCCGGCCTGCCCCACCAGCCGGTGGTCCTGCTGTGCGGCCCCGAGACCCAGGAACCACGGGTCCTGGAGCAGACCGTCCCGTACCGGGTGGTCGGGACCGGCCCCCACCCGCTGTAGCCCCGCCTACGCTGCGCCGTCGGCCGGCCCGCCGTGGTCAGATCGACGGGCTGCGACCCGAATACACGCCGGACGGGCGGAAGCGGCTCGGGCGGTCCTCGTACTCCTCCAACGCGTGTGCCAGCCAGCCCGCCGTGCGGCCCACCGCGAAGATCGTCTCGCCGGCGTCGGCCGGCATGCCGTGGGTGAGGGCCAGCACGGCGAGGGTGAAGTCGATGTTGGGGTGGACGCCGGCCCGGGTGCGCATCGCGTCGATCATGCGCTCGGCCGTCTCCTTCACCGGGCCCTCGCCGATCATCTCCATCAGCGTGGTGGCGCGCGGGTCGCCGTCCGGGTAGAGCGGATGCCCGAAGCCGGGGACCGCGCCGCCCGACCGCTGGCGGGAGGTGATCGTGCCGACCGGGTCGTCGGTGTTGATCGCGTCGGCGAGCATCGCGTAGGCCAGGCCGCTCGCGGCGCCGTGCAGCGGGCCGTCGAGGGCGGCCAGGCCGGCGCTGACCACCGCGTAGGGGTGCGCCCGGGTCGACGCGGCCACCCGCGCCGCCAGCGTCGAGGCGGCCAGGTCGTGGTCGGCCAGCAGGATCAGCGCGGCGTTGAGCAGATCGTAGTCGGCGTCGTCGGGGCTGAGCCGGTGCCACAGCATCCCGGCGAGGCCTTTCTCCGGGCGGGCCGCCTGGTCGTCGCGGAGCCGGACGAACGGGGTGCCGTGCACCTCTTCAAGGGTGCGGGCGCGGCGGAGCACCGCGACCATGGTGGCGAGCATGGTGCGGCCGGTCGCCACCACGGCGGCCGGGGTGGTGTCGAAGCGGAGCGGGTCCGCGGCGGCCGCGGCCGCGACGATCACCCGCAGCCGGTCGGTGGTGCGGGCGACGGCGGGCAGCGGCTGGATCACCTGCGCGGCGAGATTTTGCAGGTCAGGGTTGGGGACGAGGTCCGCATGCTCGAGATCACCGGTCCAGAGTAGAGTCGCGACCGCCTCGTAACTCGCCGTGCGTGCCAGCACGCAGGCGTCCCGGCCGCGGTAGAAGAGACTCCCGTCCTTGATCAGCGTGATGCCGGTCTGGATGCCGGGGGTGGTCGGGCGCCGGCGGCTCGCCACGAAGGCGTCGACATCCGGCTTTTCGAAGAGACTGCCCTTGCCTTCGGCGTTGCGGCGGCTGGGGAGCATGCCGCGGCTGACGTAGGCGTAGACGGTGGCGGGCTTGACGCCGAGCCGGTCGGCGACCTGCTCGGTGGTCAGGAAGTGGGGGTCGAGGGGCATGTGCAGATACTCTCATGTTGACTGGATCAATGTTGACATCAATACAAGATGAGCACATGTTGATGTCATGTTGACTGTCAACCCAGGACTGGCCGGTGTCGTCGCGTTCGACACCGAGATCGCCGAACCCGACCGGGCCGGCGGATCGCTGCGATACCGCGGCGTCGACGTTCGCGAGCTGGCCGGCCGGGTCACGTTCGCCGAGGTGTGGGGCCTGCTGGCCGACGGCGACCTGACCCAGGCGCTGCCGCCCGCCGAGCCGTTCCCGATCCCCGTGCACTCCGGCGACATCCGGGTGGACGTGCAGGCGGCGGTGTCGATGCTCGCCCCCTACTGGGGCATGCAGCCGCTGATCGACATCGGCCAGGCCCGGGCCCGCGAGGACCTGGCCCGGGTGTCGGTGATGATGCTGTCGTACGTGGCCCAGTCGGCCCGCGGCTCCCGGCTGGCGGCCGTGCCGCAGCGCCTGGTCGACGGCGGCCGCAACGCCACCGAACGCTTCATGCTCCGCTGGCAGGGCGACCCGGACCCGCGACACGTGGCCGCGATCGACCGCTACTGGGTCTGCGCCGCCGAACACGGCATGAACGCCTCCACGTTCACCGCCCGGGTGGTGGCCAGCACCGGCGCCGACGTGCCGGCGTGCCTGTCGGCCGCGGTGGCGGCGCTGTCCGGCCCGCTGCACGGCGGCGCGCCGGCCCGGGCGCTCAGCATGATCGAGGAGGTGGAGCGGGGCGCCGACCCGCGCGGCTACGTGAAGGGCGTCCTCGACAGCGGCAAGCGCCTGATGGGTTTCGGGCACGCCATCTACCGCGCCGAGGATCCACGCGCCGCGATCCTGCGCGAGACGGCCCGCGAGCTGGGCGCCCCGCGTTATGACGTGGCGCTGCAGCTGGAGAAGGCCGCCCTGGCCGAACTGCGCGAACGCAAACCCGACCGGGTCCTGGAGACCAACGTTGAATACTGGGCCGCCGTGGTCCTCGACTTCGCCCAGGTCCCGTCGGACATGTTCGCGTCCATGTTCACCTGCGCCCGGACGGCCGGTTGGAGCGCCCACATCCTCGAACAGAAGCGCCTCGGCAAGATCATCCGCCCGTCGGCCGACTACGTGGGCCCACCCGAGCGCGCCGCCACCGAGGTGCCCGGCTGGGACGCCGCGGTGAAGAAGTACAGCTGAGGAGTGCCGCCGAGGGCGGCGCGGCGATCGGGCCGGGCGGAAGTGCGGCTGAGGAGTTCCGCCGAGGGCGCCGTGGCGATCGGGCCGGGCGGAAGTGCGGCTGAGGAGTTCCGCCGAGGGCGCCGTGGCGATCGGGCTGGGCGTCAGTGCGGTGCGGGCCCTCGTCGCCGGCCTCGGCCGATGACTGGACGAGGTGGACTACGAGGGCCCGGCGTACCGCGGGACCGGGCGGTGGCTACACGCCGGCCGGGTCCTTGAACGGGTTGTGTTCGGCGATCAGCTTGTCGATGCGGGCCTGGTCGACACGGCGGGTCACCGTGCCGACCTCCTGGGCGTCGCGGACACACTTGGCCAGGGTGAACGACGACGTCACCACGTAGAGCAGGCCGATGGCGAGGAAGCCGCGGATCCAGCCGCCCACCGGCAGGTAGTAGATGCCCACCGCCAGGGCGAGCAGGGCGATCGCGAAGGATGCGGCCGCCTGTGCGTAGAAGGCCGTGGTGACCTTCGGCTGCGGATTGATGTCCATGGCGGTCATCCTTGCCGGGACACTGACCGCCGCGAATGAGTGCGGATACTCAACGTGGGCCACTACTCGGTAAGGCGGAAGTCCTCGCCGAGCAGGGTCCGCAAGCGAGCCAGCGCCCGCGCGTTGCGCATCTTCACCACCGACACCGACACGCCGAGGATGGTGGACACCGTGTCGACGCTGTGGTCCTCGGCGTGCCGCAGCACCAGCACCGCCCGGTCCTCCACGCTCAGCCGGGCCAGCGCGTCCACCAGGGCGAGGCGCAGCTCCGGCGACCCGGCCGCGGCGGTGCCGTCCGGCTGGTCCGGCATCTCGGCCAGCACGATCTCCGAGCCGCTGCGCCGTTTCTGCTGGTCGAAGACCAGGTTCATGAGGACGCGGCGGCTGTAGCCCTCGAGGTTGGGGCCGGTGCGGATCCGGTCCCAGGCCGTGTACATCTTGGTGAATGTGTGCTGGGTCAGGTCCTGGGCGAGATGCCAGTCCCGGGTCATCAGGTAGGCACTGCGGCGCAGCCTGGTGGCGGCGGACTCGACGAACGCGGTGAACTCGGCGTCCCGGGCCGCCCTCGCCCGGCGGCGGCCCGCACCCCAGCCGGCCGGCCCTCCGGTCCGGGTGGTGTCGTCGGCGACCCGGGGCGACGTCACGGTTTCCGTCACTGGACCCCACCGACCGCGGCGTTCTGCGGGCAGCGCCGGCCGACGACGTCCTGGACGCCGGTCTGCTCCTGGTATTTCGCGACGAAGGCCGGTGACGTCGACGCGTCCGCCAGCCGGACCCGGAACGACTCGGGCAGATCCTTCGGGCTGACCGCCGCGACGAAGTCGGGGGAGTCCTTCCACAGCTCCCGGAACTTCTCGTACGCCGACTGGCGGTCCTCGAAGACCAGCTGCTCCACCCGGGAGTCGCCCTGCAGCGCCGCCAGGATCGCCGCGCGCTGCGCCTGGGTCACCTCGGACGTCAGGAAGATGGCCACATCGGTGGCACCGGCCGCCTTCAGCGAGCAGCCCGGCGAGGCGAGCGGCATCATCGCCGCGGCGACGGTGGTCGGTTGGTCGGACGGCTGGGCCGGCTGGGACCGCAGGTTGACGCCGCCCGCCACCCCCAGTACCAGCACCACGCCGGCCGCCGCACCCACGGCGGCCATCTGCCTCCGCCGGCGGCGTACCCGGCCGCCCCGGGCGATGGCGGCGTGCGCCATCTCGCCGGGGTCGAAGCCGGGGTCATCACTGACCGCCTGATCGAAGTGTTCCCGCAGGTTCGCGTCCACTGGTCCGTTCTCCTTCGTCCGGTCCGTCCTCTGCTGTTAGGACCGGATGGAGCCCCGAAATGGTCACACCAGGGCGCGGATCCGTTCGGCGACCACGACCGCGCCCTTGCCGAGCAGGATCGTGTAGTGGTTGACGTCCGGCACGATCTGCGCCGACGCGGCCGCCAGGACCGCCGCCGGATACATGCCGGTCTCCTCGTCCTGCATGCCGCGCGGTGCCCCGAGCAGCGGGAACGGCGCCGGCGCCGGCGAGGTCAGCATGTCCTTGGCGTCGGCCCGCACGGCGTCCAGGAGGCATGAGGAGCCGGTGCCGTTGAAGTCGCGGAGCACGTAGTCGGTGACGTCGGGCGACCAGTATTTCCCCAGCGCCGGATTCATCCGGAAGAAGTCGAGGTAGGCGTCGGCCGACTCGAACGTCATCGACAGCCGCCGCATGGCCGGTCCGATGGTGGCGTGCAGCGCGGTGTCGACGTCGACCCCGGGCGGCAGCGGCAACGGCAGCCCGCCGTCGACGAGCAGCACCGACGACACCCGCGACGGATGGAGCCGGGCGGTCTCGGTGACCACGAACCCGCCCATCGAATGCCCGGTCAGCGCGACCCGCTCCAGCCCGAGGTGATCGGCGATCGCGATCAGGTCGGCCGCGTGCGCCGCCATCCCGAACGGCCCGGTGATCCCCGAGCTCCGCGCCCGCCCGCGAAGGTCCGGAGCCACCAGCCGTACGCTGCCGCCCAGCTCCCGGGCCACCGCCGCCCACGAGACCGCGTTGGCGGTGATCCCGTGCGCCGCGATCACCACCGGCCCGTCCCCGGGCCAGGCCACGACCCGGAGCTGCCCACCGTCAACCGCTACATCGAATTCCTCCACCCCGACAGCCTAGGTGGAGAGCGGGCCGCTCAACCGGTGCAGGCGCAGGGCGAGCTGCAGGTCGAGGGCGCGGGCCGGGGTCTGCCAGTCGGCGCCGAGGAGGCTGCCGATGCGGTCCAGGCGCTGGGTCACGGTGTTCACGTGGACGTGCAGGGTCTCGGCCGCCCGGGACAGGCTGCCGCCCGCCCCGAAGTAGGCCTCCAGGGTCTTGAGCAGGGCCGTTCCGCGGCGGGTGTCGTAGTCGAGGACCGGGCCGATCGCCGCGCCCACGAAGGCGGGCACGTCCCGGCGGTCGCCGAGCAGCAGCCCCACGTAGCCGAGTTCGGTGTTGCTCGCGCCCTCCCCGGCGCGGCCGAGGGCGATCAGGGCGGTCGCGCACGAGTCGGCCTCGCGGTAGTGCACGCCGATCGCGGCCGGCGCGGACGCGGGCCCGGCGGCGCCCGCGGTGACCGGGTCGCCGACCGCCCGGGACAGCTCCTTGGCCACGGTGCGGGCGGCGGCGGCCGGGTCGGTGCCGGGCAGGATCAGGGCCAGCCGGCCGTCCTTGGCCACGGCCAGGCCGCCGCGGCCGGCGGCGAACGTGCGCGCCCAGGACACCGCCCGCTGGCGCAGGCCACCCTCGGCCCGGCCGGCCGCGACCACCACCACGTGCGCGGCGTCCAGGTCGACGCCGAGGCGCCGGGCCCGGGTGCGCAGCGCCTGCTCGTCGCGGACCGGCCGGCCGATCAGGTCGTCGAGCAGCTCGCCGCGGACCTGGCCCTCGGCCTCGGCGACGGTGCGGCGGAACAGCAGCAGCAGCGCGGTGATCTGCGCGGCCCGTTCGAGGATCCGCTGGTCGGCGCCCGCGAGGGGGTGGCTGGGGTGGAAGACCAGGGCACCCAGGTTGTCGGCGCCGGCCACCACCGCGGCCACGTACGCGTCGCCGCGCTGCACGCTGCGCCCGGCCCCGCGGGACGCGGCGACCGCCTCGGCCATGTCGGCGGCGTCCAGCCCGGGCAGCCCGCCCGGCCAGGCCGGCGACTTCGCCACCGCCAGTTCGCGGCCGGTCGCGTCCAGCACCAGCAGGGCGCCGCCGAGCACGTCGACCAGGTCGGCGGCCACCTCCTCGACCCCGCCGCCCCGCAGCACCAGGGCGGTCATCCGGTCGTGGGCGCCGGCCGCGCGCTCCACCGACGCGCTGTGCGCCTGGATCACCGTGTTCGCGGCGGACAGCTCGGCCAGCGCGGCCTGGGTCTCGGTGAGCAGCCGGGCGGTGTCGATGGCGATCGCGGCGTGCGCGGCCAGCGACGCGAGCAGGGCGACCTCCTCGCGGGCGAACGCCCGCTCGGTGCGGTCGGCGGCGAACAGCACACCGATCACGCTGCTGCCCAACCGCAGGGGTACGCCGAGGATGGCGACGAGCCCCTCATCGCGTACGCCGGTGTCGATCTCCGCCGTGTGCCGGTAGCGGGGGTCCTGGCCGTAGTCGGCCGTCGCATACGGGGTGCCGGAGACCGCGACCAGCCCGCCCAGCCCGGCCCCGGCCGGCAGCCGCAGGGTCTGGAAGCTGGCCGCCACCGAGCCGTCGGTGATCCGCATGTAGGTGTCGCCGCGCTGCGGGTCGTCGAGGGTCAGGTAGGAGACGTCCGCGCCGAGCAGGGTGCGGGCCCGGTGCACGATCGCCCGCAGCACCGCGTCGAGATCGCGGAGCCCGGCGAGGTCGCTCGCCGTGTCGTACAGCGCGGAAAGCTCTTCCTCGCGGCGCCGGCGCCGCTCCAGCAGGGCCCGGACCCGCAGCGCCGCGACTTTGATCTCCTCGAGCTCGGCGAGATCGTCGGCGGCGGCACCGGCCTGCCGGGCGGCGAGGATCGGGCGCTCGAACTCGACCGGCGCGGCCTCCCGGGCCAGCAGGTCGAGGTATTCGAGCGGGTTCAGCATGATCGTCAAACTTAGTTGGCCGTCCAGCCGCCGTCGATCGTGATCGAGGATCCGGTGATCAGTGCGGCGGGTGGGGTGCAGAGGTAGGCGAGGAGTTCGGCGACCTCGTCCGGTTCGATGAGCCGTTTGATCGCCGCCCGCTTCAGCATGATCTTCTCGACGACTTCGGATTCCGGGATGCCGTTGAGTTCGGCCTGGTCGGCGATCTGCTTGTCGACGAGCGGGGTGCGCACGAACGCCGGGCAGATGCAGTTGGAGGTGACCCCGTGCGGGGCGCCTTCGAGGGCGGTCACCTTCGACAGCCCCTCCAGCCCATGCTTTGCCGTGACATAAGCAGATTTATACGGTGAAGCCAGCAGCCCGTGCACCGACGAGATGTTGACGATCCGGCCCCAGCCCCGGTCGTACATGTGCGGCAGCACGTGCTTGACCAGCCGGTACGGCGCCTCGACCATGACCTTCTGGATCAGTGCGAACCGGTCGTCGGGGAACTCGGTCAGCGGCGACACGACCTGCAGGCCGGCGTTGTTGACCAGCACGTCGACCGTCGCGGGCAGTCCGGCGATCGTCGACAGGTCACTCAGATCGGCGACGATCGTGTTCTCGCCCGGGTGAAGGTCGACCACGGTGACCGCCGCCCCGGCCGCCGCGAGCCGCTCGGCGCAGGCCTTCCCGATCCCGCTGCCGCCGCCGGTGACCAGGGCGGTCTTGCCGGACAGGTCCAGGTCGACCACATGCGCCGTCGTCATGACAGTGAATTTACGAGCCCCGGGCGGCGAACGCACATGTGCCCGCCCCACATAGGTGTGCGGTAATTTCGGGCGGCGATGACACTTACCCGCCGTAGCGTGCTCGGGGCCGCCCTCGCGGCGGCCGTGGCCGGTTGCGGCCCGGTCGAGGACCCGGCGACCGGCGGCGGCTCCGGCCCACTGGCCGTCGGCGTGATCCGTTCGACCACGCCCGAGGGCGTCCGGTTCGACCAGGGGCTGCGTGCCGGCCTGCAGTACGCCACCAACTACACCGGCAAGATCGGCCGCCGGAGGATCGCCCTGACCCGCCTGGACACCGCGGAGAGTAGGGGGATCCGGCTGCTGGTCAGCGCGGTGACCGGGGATGCGGCGCTGCGCCTGGCCGCGGCCGCCGAGCGGGACCGGGCACTGTTGATCACGAGCGCCCCGGACGACCGGCTGACCGGCCTAAACCGCTACACGTTCCGCTGCGGCCACCAGGCATATCAGGACCTGGCCGCGGTGCGGACCCTGGTCCCGGCCGGAGCCCGGGTCGCCGTCCAGGGCCTGGATCGCGCCGCGGCCGAGACGATCGGGCAGTTCGCCGGCTCGCCGGCCGCCCTCCCACCCGGGATGCCGGCGGTCGGCGTGCTGGGGGAGCGGAGCACCTGGGCGTCCTATCCGCCGAGCCGGGCCGGAGCGGTGCGGCTGGCCACCAGCTGGGCGGACGGGGCGTTTCGCGGCGGCGCCTACCACGCCCTGCGGATCCGGGTGCCGGGCCTGCGCACCGACACCGGCCACCAGGAGGGCTTCGCCGCCGCCCAGATGGTCGTCCGGGCGCTGCAGTACGCACCCGGCGACCCCGACGGCATGATCACCGCCCTGGAAGGCGCGCGGTTGGCGAGCGTCAAGGGCGAGCTGGAGATCCGCGCGACCGACCACGCCCTGCTGCAGCCGATGTTCGAGGTCGCGCTGACCTGGACCGGAGCGGCCGGCGCGGTCACCGCGACCACGATCGGGACCTTGACCCCCGCGCAAACGGCCCCGCCGCTCTAAGCTCGGCTGGTGTCCGACGACAGCAGGCCCGCGCGGGTCGGCGATGTGCACGCGATCGCGCAGGCGATGCCGCACGTCACCGTCGATGACGGCGAGAATCCGGTCTACCAGGTCGGAGGCAAGTCGTTCGTGTTCTTCCGGAACCCACGCCCCGATGCGGTCGACCCGGTGACCGGCGAGCGCTGGACCGATGTGATCGTGTTCTGGGTGGAGTCCGAGGCCGACAAGCAGTCCCTCGTGCAGGACGAGTCGACCCCGTTCTTCACCACGGCGCACTTCGACGGCCACCGGTCGGTGCTGCTGCGGGCGAGCCGGGTCGGCGAGCTGACCCGCGGCGAGCTGGCCGAGGTCATCCAGGACGCGTGGCTGTCGCGCGCCTCGAAACGCCGCGCCACCGACTGGCTCGCCGCGAGATCATGAGGTCATGAGGTCATGACCCGATGCGCGGGCACTCGGCGAGCCGCTTACCAGTGGTCTGACCAAGCAGCCCCCAGGTGTTGCCGGCCAGCCGGAAGCGGTAGTGGAAGACGGCGTTCGGGCAGGAATTGTCGGTGTGCGCGTCCACGCCGTAGGCGGTGATCTCCACGACGCCCCGGTTGACCTTGACGCTGTGCACGTACGGGCCCTCGGTGTGGTCGGTGAGCAGCGTCCCGATCCGCTTCGGCTTCGACACCCGCGAGGTGCCGTCGTAGATCTCCACCGTGGACGGCCAGTAGGACGTGATCGCGGTGCAGGTCCGCACGACCAGGATGTCCTGCGCCCCGTCGCCGTTGACGTCCCCCGACACGACGTTCTGGATCTCCGGCTTCTGCTCGTCGTACTTGCAGTCCCGCACGACATCCAGCCAATACGGCATGTGGTCGGTGTCGGCGAGCCGCGGGTCGGCCTTCGTCGCTGATCCGCCACGCCCGGCCGCGGTGTTGGAGGCGGAAGCGGACGGTGACTGGCTGGACGAAGCCGATGCGGACGGTGAAGCCGAAGCGGTCACGGTGGGCGCGGGAGCCGACGGCGCCGGGGTCGCGGTGGAAGCGGAATGCGAACAGCCGGCGGCGAAAAGAGCAGCGGCCAACGGAAGAGTCGTGAAGGCGACAATACGACGAGACATTGGATGATCCCCGCGAGAAAAATGGCGGCCACCGATGTGGGCCGTCCTGCCGAGAAGCCTACGAAAGGCCTCGGCGACATTGCTCCCTGCTTCGTGCCACCCCACCCCAAGATATGAGTACGGGCCTGCCGAGTCCCGTGTTTCTCGGAGCGACCCAGGCGTCGGGTCACGGCCGCAGGGCCACTCTCGCGTGCGGCGGTGGGCAAGCTTCAACCGCAACCCCGCGCCCCGCGCGAAAGGGGCGCAACGGCCGCTCCCCATCGCCTGGCTTGCCTCGAAAAACACGGGACCGGGCAGGCCCGTACTCATATTTTGATTTAGATGAGACGGAGCTGACGCCGGGCCACCGAGATTCGCAGACGCTGGCCCCAGGAAAGCTCGATGGCGTCGTTCTCGACGCCGTCGGCGAAAATCACCAAGCGTTCCGATTCGCTGGTGATTTCCAATTCCTCACCCATTTTGACCAGGCCCGCGTCGCAATTCACGCCGGTCGCGGGGGAGGGCCAGGCCTCCCGGACGAACCAGCAGAGAATCGGTTCGCCGGGGGCCGGAAATGCGGGTGCGACGGCGCGTTCGCGGGCGATGGAAGCGCACCAGCCGGTCGCTCCGGTGCCGGTGCCGGCAATGACGCCGGAGGAGGATTGGCGTTCGCGGCGGCCGTCCGGAGTGGTGATCTGATAGCGCGCCGATTGGTGACTCGCGTGCCCGACATAGATCTCGTTGAGCCCGTAGAGCTCCTGGCCGTCGTCGAGCCGGGCCATGACCATCGTCCGGCTCTGCGCCCCGGCCGTGTCGTGCAGCAGTTTCGGCACGTCGCAGGCCTGATGCCGGACCAGAACCCCGGCGTTGCGGCCGGGCTCCGGATCCACCCCGATCACCGGCTGCCCGTCCAGATATTTCGCGACATTGGCCACCAGGCCGTCCTGGCCGATCGCGATCACCACGTCCTCCGGCGCGAACAGGAATCGCGGCAGGTCGGCGCGCTCGACGTGACCGCGCCGCCAATCGGCCGGGATGGCGGCGCTCACCTGGGTGAGCGCCGCCTGCAGCGCCTCGTGCCGCGCGGTGACCTCGTCGAGGTCGCGCTCCCGTTGCCGCAGGAAATACGCGGCGGCGCCGCGGGTGCCGTGGCGAGCGAGCAACTCCGCCAGCTCGCTGCGCCGCGTCACCACGACCACCCGGGGGGTGAGCGTGCTCATCCGAGCCGCCCCACCAGCTTGCTGACCAGGTCGGGAGTGACCGTGACCTCGCCGATCTGCGGCAGATTGCCGGCCAGCTCCTTGAGCGCGAGGGCCTGCAGGACCGCGGGCGGCAGATCCCGGTACGCCGCCAGTCGCGCGGTCTCCGCCTCCGCCTCGGCCAGGCCGACCACCCGCGCACCGGCCGCCCGGGCCTCGTCGCGCGCCCGGGTCGCGTCGGCGTCGGCCGCCGCCGTCATCCGCGCCCGCTCGGCCTGCCCGGTCACCGCCACCAGCTGCGACTCCGCATCCAGCTCGGCGCCGCGCCGGGTGTTCGCGCCGCGCTGCTCGACCAGCTGCTGCTCGCGCCGGGCCAGCTCGATCTTGCTCTGCAACTCGTTCTCGGCGATCGTCCGCTCCTGCTGGACGGCGTCGGCCCGGCGGGCGTAGGTGGCCCGGTCGGCCTCGCGCTGCACCTGCTCGCGGGTCGGCGTCTGCAGCGCCCGCTCCAGGTCGGGCTCCGGCCGCAGCGCGACCACCCGGGCACTGACCACGGTCACCCCGGTCTCGGTGAGCCGCGGGTCGGTGGCGAGCGCGTCGATCACGCTGGCCCGGATCGCGGCGATCCCGGTGGTCAGCGCCTCGGCCAGCGGCAGCCGGGCGAGCAGGTCGAGGGCCGGCTGCTGGGCCAGCTCGGCCAGCAGCGACGCGACCTGGTCGAGCGGCTGCCCCTGCCAGCGCCCTTGGTAGGGGTCGATGGAGAAGTCGAGGCGGGTCGCCGCCGCGGCCGGCTCGCTGAACCGGTAGGTGACCGTGGCCTGCACGGTCACGTCGGCGAAATCCTCGGTGCGGGCGTGGAACAGCAGCGGCAGCTCCCGGTCGTCGACTGGCACCTCGGACAGGACCGCGGTCAGCGGCCGGTACCAGAAAGAGAGCCCGGTGCCCTGCCGGCGCAGCTTGCCGCCGGTGGTGTGACTGACCCAGCTGGTGGGGGCGCCGCGCAGGTGCCGCATGTTCAGCCGTCGGGTCACGTCAGCCATGATGGCCGTCCTTCCGTCGTTGTCGTCATCATGACGATAAAGCACGTCCGCTATTATCGTCAACATGACGTCAAAGGTTGCCGTGGATCTCGTGCTGCTGACCATCCGGCAGGGGGCACTGCACGTCCTGCTGATCCGGCGCGGGATCCCGCCGTTCACCGGGCAGTGGGCCCTGCCGGGCGGCTTCGTCCTCGACGGCGAGGGCCTGGACGCGGCGGCCGCGCGCGAGCTGCACGAGGAGACCGGGCTGCTGCCGGGGCATCTGGAGCAGCTGGCCACCTACGGCGACCCGGGCCGCGACCCGCGCGGCCGGGTGTTCGCCGTCGCCTACCTGGCGCTGCTGCCGGACCTGCCGGTGCCGGTGGCCGGCAGCGATGCCGCGGCCGCCTCCTGGCAGCCGCTGCCGATCGCCGGGCTGGCCTTCGACCACGACGCGATCCTGGCCGACGGCCTGGAGCGGGCCCGCTCGAAGCTGGAGTACTCGCCGCTGGCCACCGCGTTCTGCCCGCCCGAGTTCACCATCGCCGAGCTGCGCGAGGTCTACGAGACGGTGTGGCGGACCCGGCTCGATCCGCGCAATTTCCACCGTAAGGTGACGGGTGCCGCCGGCTTCGTCGAGCCGACCGGCGAGACGGTCATCCGTGATCGGGGGCGGCCGGCGCAGCTGTTCCGGCGTGGCTCGGCAACCCTGCTGCACCCTGCGCTGTTGCGACCGGGGAGTTCTTCTCAACTCACCCCCATGGTCACCGATAGCGAGGACCATGTCGCAGAGCGTGAAGTCACCGAGTGAGGACCAGCGTTTGCAGACGTTGCGTGACACCGGCCTGCTCGAGGCCGACATCGCGCCGTCTCTCGACCGGCTGACCGCCCTGTCCGTGCGCCTGCTCGGGGTGCGCGCGGCGATGGTGTCGCTGATCGACACCGATCGGCAGCACCTCGCGAGCGTCGCCGGCGCCCAGCTCATGCGGGACGCGCCGCTCGCCAACTCGTACTGCCGCTTCGTGGTGCAGGACGACGCGCCGCTGATCGTGGCGGACGCCCGCCTCGACGCCCGGCTGCGGGACATCGCCGACCCCGGCGCCATCGCCTACGCCGGCTTCCCGCTGCGCTCGCCCGAGGGCTACGTGCTCGGCTCGTTCTGCGTGATCGACTCCAAGGAACGCGACTGGACCCCCCATGAGCTCGCCACCGTCGGCGACCTCGCCGAGTCGGCGGCGGTCGAGGTCGCGCTGCGGCTGGCCTGCGCCCGGGAGACGACCGCCCGGCGGCGCCTCGAAGCGATCCTGCAGGGCACGCACGACGCGTTCGTCTCCACCGACCCGGCCGGCACCGTGCTGACCTGGAACGCGGCCGCCGAGCGGATGTTCGGCTACGTCGTCGGCGACGCGGTCGGCCGGCCGATCACCGACCTGATCATCCCGGAGCGGTTCCGGCCGCTGCCCGCCGTGCTCGACCGGCAGGAGCGGGTGACCGTGGCCGGCAGCTCCGGCCAGGAGATCCCGGCCGAGATGCTGCTGCAGGCCGTCGACGGCGTTCTCTACTACTCGTTCGCCCCGGACACCGCGTTCCTGCAGGCCCTGCTGGACAGCCTGGAGACCGGCGTCGCCGCCTGCGACAGCGAGGGCCGGCTGACCTTCTTCAACCGCAGCCTGCGCGAGATGCTCGGCCACGACGCCGACCCCGACCTGGGGATGGACGACTGGGCCGACCGCTACGGGATCTACGGCCCGGACGGCCGTCAGGTGATGGACCCGGTTCCGCTGGCCCGCGCCCAGGCCGGTGAGATCGTCCGCGGCGAGCAGCTGCTGATCTGGCGCGACGAGGAATGGCGCCGGCTGCTCACCCACGCCCGGCCGATCGAGACCGCCGACGGCCGCCGCCTCGGCGCGGTCTCGGTGACCTCGGACATCACCGAGGCGTACCGGGCCGAGGAACTGCGCCGGGCCCGGCACGCGGTGGCCCAGGTCCTCTCCGACGCCACCAACGCCCGCGACGCCAGCATCCAGGCGGTCGCGGCCATCACCGACTCGCTCGGCTGGGTCTGCGGCGAGTACTGGCAGGTCAGCGACGACCGGGAGCAGATCGTGCGGCTCAGCTCGCACACCACCGGCGACCGCGACCTGTCCGCCTTCACCGGCGACGAGCCGCTCACCTTCGTCCGTGGCGAAGGCCTTGCCGGGCTGGTCTGGGCGCGCAACAACGAGGTGTGGTGGAACACCGGCGTCATGCCCGAGGACATGGTGTCCTTCGGTCGCCGGGCCCTGGTCGAGGTCGGCATCCGGGTCGCCGTCGGCGTGCCGGTCCGCTCCGGCCGCCGCACCCTGGGCGTGCTCGCCTTCTACACCGACGCCGACCTGCCCTACGACTCCGACACGGCCGGCATGTTCGACGCCGTCGCCGCCCACCTCGGGCAGTTCCTGGAGCGCCGCTGGGCCGAGGACATGTCACTCGCCCTGGCCAACGCGCGGCGCAGCTTCAACCGGGTCGTCGAGCAGGTCAACGACTACGTCTGGACGGTCGAGATCGTCGTCGACGGCCCGCCGCGGCTGGTCTACGGCAGCCCCAACGCCACCGGCGTGTTCGGCGCGGTACCGGAGGGCATGCCCACCCCCAGCCTGACCGAGCGGCTGCACCCCGACGACGCCGAGCTCATGGCGGCGTTCCAGGAGAGGCTGCTGGACGGCGGGCCGGCCGAGCTGGAATGCCGCATCGTCGGCCTCGACGGCGAGGTCCGGTGGATCTGGACCCGGGCCATGTTCCGGGCCGAGGACGACAGCTTCTTCGTCGACGGTCTCAGCACCAACGTCACCGACCGGCGCGAGCTGGCCGACAAGCGCGAGGAGCTGCTCGAACAGGAGCGGCTGCAGGTCGAGCAGCTGCGCACCCTGGACCGGATGAAGGACGAGCTGGCCGCGCTGGTCATCCACGAACTGCGCAACCCGGTCGGGGTGATCCGCGGCCACAGCGAGATCCTCGTCGACAGCATGGCCGAGGGCGACCCGCAGCGCCGGCACGCCGACATCATCGAGCGCACCACCCTGCACCTGCAGGGCCTCGTCGACGACCTGCTCGACCTGGCCCGGCTCAGCGCCGGCCACATCAGCATCGACCCGCGTCCGCTGCTCGGCGCCCGCCTGGTGCGCGACGTGATCGAGAACCACCAGCCCAGCGCGGTGGCCAAGAACCTGACCATCATCGACCGGCTGCAGACCGAGGTCACCGTGCACGCCGACGGTCAGCGGCTGCGCCAGGCGCTGGACAACCTGCTCTCCAACGCCATCAAGTACACCCCCGACGGCGGCACCATCACGGTGCTCACCGAGTACCGCGACGACCAGGTCGCCATCGAGATCACCGACAACGGCATCGGCATCCCCGCCGAGCAGTACGCGCACCTGTTCAGCCGCTTCTTCCGGGCCAGCAACGCCACCCGGGCGGGCATCAAGGGCACCGGCCTGGGACTGGCCGTCACCAAGGCGATCGTGGACGCCCACGCGGGCACGATCACCGCCGGCCCGGCCGAGGGCGGCGGCACGACGTTCACCATCACGCTGCCGGTGGACGCCGCTTGACGGTCAATCCGCCGTGAACGCGGCATAGCGGGCCGGACGGGTCTGACAACACCGTGGGTGATCAGGTTTGATGTTCGCCGTGACTGCACAAGATCTCATCGGCGCGCTGCCGGACGTCGCGACGCTGCGCCGGCGGTGCCGCGCCCTCGCGATGCTCGACGCGATCCTCAGCCCGGACGAGGAGGCGCGCTACTACGGCTACAACACGGCGTGGGGTCCGGGCGAGGAGATCGCCGAGATGCGCAACGGCTCGGGCGACGAGTTCCACATCGTCTTCGGGCCGGCCGGGGTCTTCGTGCGCGGCTTCGACCACGAGTCGGTGATGAGCCCGGCCCGCAACGACGAGGAGCTGTGGCCGGGCCTCGTCGACACCGTCCCGGCCGCCTTCGCCGGGCAGATGGACGAGCCGGCCTTCGGATGGGGCGCCCAGTTCTACGCGACCGTGTGCGTCTGGCGCCTGGCCGGCGACGACCGCTGGCACACCGGCGACGTCTCCTATCCACCGGGCCACGACCCGGACGGCGCCGACCGCCTCTTCACGATCCTGCTCGACGAGACCCCGGCCGCCTACCGGGCGTTCGCCGAGGACTACTACGAGGTACCGGTCGATCCGGCGGCCGTCAACGACGTCTTCGCCCTGACCCCACTGACCGAGGCCCTGGTCCACCGCCTGAACCCGGACCTCGCCCTGGAGAAGCTGACCGCCGACCTAGAGGCCATCGGTTACCCCGCCCAGCCGGAGTAGGGCGTCGTCTCAGGCCGGCACCTTTGTCAGCAGTGGGCGGACGACCTCGTTGAAGGCGGCCGGGCGTTCGATCTGGGGCATGTGGCCGGTGCCGGGGAACAGGTGCCAGGACGCGTGCGGGAAAGCCTCGCGGGCGGCGGTCAGGTGCAGGGACGGCAGGATCCGGTCGCGGTCGCCCCACAACAGCAGCGTCGGTTTCGCGTGCCTGGCCACCCGGGGGAGCAGCTCGGCGCGCCAGCGCGCGCCGATCCCGCGGAAACCGCCGAGCGCGCGGGCGACCTCCAGGTAGACGGCCGCGAAGTCGGGCTGGCGGGACACCTTGATCGCCATCGCGACGCGCTCCGGGGTGACCATCGCGCGGTCGGCGAAGACGGTGCGTTCCAGCCGCGGCGCCGACACCCTGTCGATCCGGCGCAGCATCTGCCGGCCCAGGCCGGGGACGGCCAGCATGCGCAGCGCGATGGTGACCTCCTTGCCGAAGCCGGCGCTGTTGGCCAGGGTCAGCGTGCGCACCCGGCCCGGATCGTCGACCAGCATCTGCATCGAGACGGCGCCGCCGAGGCTGTTGCCCATCAGGTGCACCGGCCGGGTCTCGCCGAGCGCGTCCAGCGTGGCCCACACCCCGTCGGACAGGGTGGTGAGGGTGGTCGGGGCGGGCATCCGCTGGCTGAGCCCGAAGCCGGGCATGTCGATGCTGATCACCCGGTGGTCGTTGTCGAGCAGCGGGTGCTGGGCGTCCCAGTCCTCGAGGCTGCGGCCGATGCCGTGCAGCAGCACCACCGGCGTCGCGGCCGGGTCGCCCGACTCGTGGTAGCGGATCCGGGCCGACCGCACGTCCACGTAGCTCATCGGGAAACCTCCTGGGGGGTGCGGGCCCGGGACACCGACGCCGACGTGGCGGCCCGCACGATCCGCTCGTGCGCGACCGGCAGCAGCCGGGCCAGCAGGTCGGGGACCTTCGCGCTGGTGGCGATCAGCAGGCGGGCCTTACGCCGGCCGACCGCGTCCAGGATCTGGATGGCGGCCTTGTCGGCCGGGAAACTCAGCAGCTTGGCGAACACCTTGCGGTTGGGTTCGACCTCGTCGGCCGGTACGCCGCTGCCGACCAGCGCGCTCTCCGCGATCCTGGTCCGGATGCCGCCCGGGTGCACGGTGGTGACCCCGATGCCGTCGTCGGCGAGCTCGCTGTGCAGTGCCTGGCTGAGCCCGCGCAGCGCGAACTTGCTGGCGCTGTAGGCGGACTGCCCGGCCGGCGCGATCAGCCCGAACAGGCTCGACACGTTGACCAGGTGACTGCCGGGGGCGGCCTTCAGCGCGGGCAGCAGGGCGTGGGTGAGCAGCATCGGCGCCCGGAAGTTCACGTTCATCACGGTCTCGAACTCGTCCGTGGTGACCTGGTCGAACCGGCCGCCGAGCGCGATCCCGGCGTTGTTGATCAGCAGGCCGACCGTCGGGTGCGCGGCCAGCACCTGGGCGGCCAGTGCGTCCACCGCGGCCCGGTCGGCCAGGTCGGCGACGATCGTCTCGACGGTGCGTCCGGGGTGGACCCGGTGCAGGCGCTCGACGACCTCCGTCAGGCGGGCGGCGTCCACGTCGACCAGGACGAGGTCGCTGCCCCGGCCGGCCAGGCCGTAGGCGAGCTGCTCGCCGATGCCGCTGGCGGCTCCGGTGACGACGGCGGTGCGGCCGGGGAACACGTAGGGGGTCATCAGGCGAGATCCTCCGAGGGGACGGGGGCGGAAAGACGGGCGAAAACCATGTCGCGGGTGATGTCGGCGCGCGGGAAGGTCACCACGTCGCGCAGGTAGTTCTGCCGCACCAGCCACGGGTCGCGGTCACCCTGGCGCGGGAACTTGTCGAGCGCTCGTTGCACGTACCCGGAAGAGAGATCGAGGAGCGGACGGCCCTGACCACCGGGGTTTTCCGGGGTGGCGACGGCGAAGCCGTTGCGGTCCATGTGCGTCAGCAGGCGCATCACGTAGCGGTGGACGAGGTCGGCGCGCAGCGTCCAGGACGCGTTGACGTAGCCGATGCAGTAGGCCAGGTTGGGCACGCCGCTGAGCATCAGGCCGCGGTAGGCGGCGTGCTCACCGATGTCGACCGGCTCGCCGTCGACGCTCGCCCGGATGCCGCCCATCGGCAGCAGCGAGAGCCCGGTCGCCGAGACGACGATGTCGGCCTCGAGCAGCTTCCCGGACTCGAGCCGGATCCCGGCCGGTTCGAACTCGGCGATGTGGTCGGTCACCACCGACGCCGTCCCCGCGCGGATCGCCTGGTAGAAGTCGCCGGACGGGATGACGCAGAGCCGCTGGTCCCACGGCTCGTAGGTGGGCTTGAAGTGCTCGTCGACGTAGGCCGGGTCCTTCAGCGCGTGCACCGCGAAGGCCCGCAGGATCTGCCGCACCCGCTTCGGCCGGTGCCGGGCGAGCTGGTAGAAGCCCTGGGTGATCAGCAGGTTCTTGGCCCGGGCCACCCGGTTGGCGACCTTGGCCGGCAGCACCCGGCGGGCCGCGTCGGCCACCACGTCCCGCTCCGGGAGCACGGTCAGGTAGGTGGGGGAGCGCTGCAGCATCGTCACGTGCGCCGCGTCGGCGGCCATGGCCGGGACCAGCGTGACCGCGGTCGCGCCGCTGCCGATGACCACGACCTTCTTCCCGGTGTAGTCGAGATCCGCCGGCCAGAACTGCGGGTGCACCAGCTGCCCGGCGAACGACGACAGCCCCGGGAAGTCCGGCTGGTAGCCGGTGTCGTACGAGTAGTAGCCGGCGCAGCCGTACAGGAAACTGCAGGTCAGCGTGGATCCGCCGGCCAGCTGCAGGGTCCAGCGGGCGTCGGCCGAGGACCAGTCGGCCGCCGCCACCCGGGTGCCGAACCGGATGTGCGGCAGGATGCCGCCCGCGACCGCGGTCTCCTCGATGTAGCGCCGGATCTTGTCGCCGGGCGCGATCGACTCCGGCTCCCGCCACGGCCGGAACGGATAGCTGAGGGTGAACATGTCCGAGTCCGACCGGACCCCGGGGTAGCGGAACAGGTCCCACGTTCCGCCGATCGCGTCGCGGGCCTCGAGGATCGCGTACGTCTTGCCGGGCAGCTGCTCCTGCAGCCGCCACGCCGCGCCGATCCCGGACAGGCCGGCGCCGATGATGAGAACGTCGAAATGTTCGGCCATCTCGCCAGTTTCGTCATCCGGACCCGCGAGGGACTTGCCTGAGCGCGACACTCATTTATCCTTTCGCGACATGGGATCGATGGTCAGAGCGGCCGGGCTGCGCGGACTCACCGCGCTGATCGACGAGCTCGGCGGCAACGGTGCGGAGCTGCTGAGGCGGCAGGGCATCGACCCGGCCGCCCTGGACACCGACGACGCGGTGATCCGCACGCTCGCCGCCGGCCGGGCCCTGGAGACCGCGGCGGCCGAGCTCGACTGCCCTGACCTGGGCCTGCGCCTGGCCGCCCGGCAGGGCATCGCCGTCCTCGGCCCGCTCGCCATCGCCATCGAGAACTCGGCGACCCTGGGTGAGGCCCTCGACTGCGCGACCCGCTTCCTGTTCGTGCACTCGCCGGCGCTGACCGTCACCCAGGTGCCCGACCCGTCCGGCCGGCCCGGCGTGGTCGGCCTGCGCTACGCCAGCACCGAACTCGACCCGCTGCCCCCGCAGATCGCCGACAACGGCCTCGGCCTGCTGCACCGGATCATCGTGCTGCTCGGCGGCGGCCGTTACGGCCTGCGATCGGTGCACCTCACGCACCGTCCGCTCGCGCCGGTCGCCCGTTACACCGAGTTCTTCGGGGCGGACGTGCGCTTCGCGCAGGAGTCGGCGGTGCTGCGGGTGCCGGCCGCCCTCACCCACGCCACCGTGGCCGGCGGCAACCGGGTGCTGCGCGAGGTCGCCCTCGACTACATGCGCACTCACTTCCCGGCCCCCGAGCAGACCCTCGAGGAGCGGGTGCGGCAGCTGATCACCCAGGCGCTCGGCTCGGCGCCGGCCGACATCGCCGCGGTCAGCCGCCGGCTGCAGACCCACCCGCGGACCCTTCAGCGCCGTCTGGCGGCGGCGGCCACGACCTTCGACAAAATTCTTGATGACGTACGCCGGGACACCGCGCACCGCCTCATCACCACCACGGATCTCCCGTTCACCCAGGTCACCGCGATGGTGGGGCTGACCGAGCAGTCGGCGCTGAGCCGGGCGGTGCGCCGGTGGTTCGGCACGTCGCCGCGCGAGTTGCGCCGGCAGGCCGGTCACTGAAACCACGGCGGGGTCCCGGCGCCGGACAGCCGCACCCCGCCCCACGGGTCGGGCTCGCTGAGCCGCACCTCCTGCTGCGCCGAGCCGGGAATCGTCAGCAGCCCTTTGCGCAGGCCGCCGGACACCCGCTCGCGCAGCGACTCGGACGGGCCGGTGCGCCCGGCCCACCGGAAGCGGCCCTCGATCGGCTCGAAGTGCGCCGACACCCGGATCTCGACGGCGACGTCCTCCTCGTCGCCGATCCGTAGTGTGGCCGGCCCGCGGTACTCCTCCTCAGCGGTCACGCTGATCCTCCTTAGGTATGCCCTTCTGGCCCTCGCCTGCGAGGCCGTCGTCAGGTGCGGCCGGGTGCCGCTCGGTGCAGGCGGTCATACGAGACCCTCCTCCTGGTAGGCGGCCAGACCGCCCGGAATGTCGGCGGCCTGGCGGATGCCGGCCACCCCCGTCCACAGAAACGTGGTCAGGTAGTCGCCGAGGGCTTCCCGGCTGATCGGCTGCTGCTGCCGCAGCCACCAGTCGCCGACCGACTGCACGTAGCCGACCACCCCGTACGCCCAGGGCAGCGCCGCCCCGGAGTCGAGCCCGCGGGCCCGCAACCGGTCGCCGAAGATCCGGGCCAGCCCGCTCGCGACGGTGTCGACCACGTCGGCGACCACGTCCCGGCCGCGGGAGATGTCCGGCTGGTGCACCACGAACTGGTAGAGGTTGGTGTCGGCGGCGATGTGCGCGAGGTAGGCGTCGATGGCCGCGGCGATCACGTCCCGTTCCTCGCGGACCGCGGCCACCGCCGGCACGATCGCGTCGAGCACCATGCCCGCCGCCTCCTGCCCGACCGCCAGCCACAGCTCGGACTTGTCCGCGAAGTAGCGGTAGAGCACCGGCTTGCTGACCCCGGCCCGGGCGGCGATCGCATCCATCCCGACCTCGGGGCCGAGCTCGCGGATCGCCTCGATGGCGGCCGCGGTCAGCTCGGCCCGGCGCTGCTCACGATGGCCGGCCCAGCGACCTTTGCGTCCATCGGTATTGACCGGCTCTTGTTCACGGGGCATGTTATTAGGAGTAACTGTTACCTCGGGTAACGTCAAGTACATCACACCCGGAGGTCTCTCCCGATGACGACAGTGAGCCCGCCCGACCGCGATCGCACCGCCGCCCGCCTGCTGCGTTCCTCCGCCGAGCACTCCTACGACCCGGACGTCGAGATCGACTGGGCGGCCCCGCTCGTCGAGGGCCTCTGGTTCGTCCCGCCCGAGCGGTGCAGCCTCTACGGCACCGAGCTGTGGGACGGCCTGTCCGAACAGCAGCGGATCACCCTCACCCGGCACGAGGTGGCCAGCATCGCCGGCCTCGGCGTCTGGTTCGAGACGATCCTGATGCAGCTGCTCATCCGCGGCTACTACAAGCAGGACCCGACCGCCGCGCACGCGCAGTACGCGCTCACCGAGGTCGCCGACGAGTGCCGGCACTCGGTCATGTTCGGCCGGATGATCGACAAGCTGGGGACCCCGGTCTACCGGCCGACCGGCGTCAACGCCTTCCTCGGCAAGTGGATCGCGGCCACCGGGTCCGGCCCGCGGATGTTCGCCGCGATCCTGATCTGCGAGGAAATTCTGGACACCCTGCAGCGCGAGGCGATGGCCCACGAGCAGGTCCAGCCGCTGGTGCGGATGGTGTCGCGGATCCACGTGGTCGAGGAGGCCCGGCACGTCCGCTACGCCCGCGAGGAGCTGGCCCGGCAGGTGCGCGCGGCCGGTAAGGGACGGCTCGCCTTCGACAAACTGGTGATCGGCCGGGCCGCGTACCTGTGCGGCACCCGCCTGATCCACCCCGGCGTCTACCGCTCCGTCGGCATCGATCCCGCCGTCGGGCACAAGGCCGCCATGGCGAATCCGCACTTCCGGGAGACCCTGCGGTGGTCCGGCGAGCGCGTGGTGTCGTACCTCAATGATCTTGATCTGGTTGCCGGTCCTGGCCGGCCGTTGTGGCGGCGCTCCGGGTTGCTCGCGGCCTGAGTCGCCACTCACACGGATCCGGCTGATCGGGGGCTTGACCTCGTACTTGAGGATTTCGGTCCGCCCGATCGGCCGGTGGGCGACCCTCGGCGCGCGTGACAGATTTGCCCGCGATGCACACGCTTTGCGGGAGGACGGCTATGGACGACGCACTGGCGGCCTACGGCACCGGGCACGCCGACGGAATGGCCGGAAACCACGACGGTGACCGGGCCGGCGACCCGCAGACCGGCGCCGACTACCTGGTCGGGATCGTCGACGGGCAGATCGCCGCGTTCGAGGACGCGCTCGTCGCCGCCATCCGCAAGGCGATGGACGAGAAGGCCGGCGATGGACCGGGAGTTTGAGGAGTACGCGGCCGGTCGCACCGACGGCCTGGCCGCCCACCGCGACGGCGACCGGGCCGGTCATACCGAGTTCGGCCGTGACTACCGGATCGGCTTCCTCGACGGCCGGCTCGAGGTCTTCCGCATGCTCGCCTCCGTCCGCAAGATCGTCGAGGACGACTGATCTTGCTCACAACCCCGTTTCGCGCGGTTGTGCCATCGCGTTGACTCGCTGGAAACGCCAGAACGACATTGCGGAAACCGGGACTGTTGACTCTGGCGGGATGACACAGCGGACGTTGGGGAGCGGATGACCGACAGCGGCGTGCTGACCGGCTTCACGGTCGCGGTGACCGCGGAGCGGCGCCGGGACGAGATGGCCGCGCTGCTGCAGCGGCGCGGAGCCCGGGTGGTCACCGCGTCCGCGATCACCATCGTCCCGCTCGCCGACGACGACGCTCTGCACGCCGCCACCGCCGCCTGCATCGGGCTCGCCCCCGACCTGGTCATCGCCACCACCGGTTTCGGCTTCCGCGGCTGGCTCGAAGCGGCCGAGGGCTGGGGCCAGGGCGAGATCCTGCGCGAGGTGCTCGGCCGGGCCCGGCTCATCGCCCGCGGCCCGAAGCCGTGCGGCGCGATCCGGGCGGCCGGGCTCACCGAGGAGTGGGCGGCCAAGACCGAAGGCTCCGAGGAGGTCCTCGAACGGCTGCTCGCCGAGGGCATCGCCGGCCTGCGGATCGTGGTGCAGGAGCACGGCGAGCCGCAGACCGAGTTCGTGGCCGCGCTGCGCGCCAACGGCGCCGCCGTGGTCGAGGTGCCGGTCTACCGCTGGGTGCCGCCGCCGGACACCGCACCGGTGCGGCGGCTGATCGACCAGATCGGCGCCGGGCAGATCGACGCGGTCACCTTCACCAGCGCGCCCGCGGTCAAGTCGTTCCTGCAGCTGGCCGGCGCGGACGCACCCGGCATGCTCGACCGGTTCCGGACCGGCACCCTCGCCGCCTGCGTCGGGCCGGTCACCGCCGCCCCGCTCACCGACCGGGACGTGCCGGTGGTGATGCCGGAACGGTTCCGGCTCGGCGCGCTGATCAAGACCGTCGCCGACGAGTTGCCCCGGCGGTCGCTGAAGCTGCCGGTGGCGGGCGGCACCCTGGAGGTCCGCGGGCACGCCGTCCTCATCGACGGCGAGCCGCGCGCGCTCGCCCCGGCCGCGATGGCGATCCTGTCTTCGCTCGCCGCCCGGCCCGGCGCGGTCGTGTCGAAGGACCAACTGATCGCGTCGCTGCCCCGCGGCAACGACGGGCACGCCGTCGACGTGGCGGTGGCCCGGCTGCGCACCGCGCTCGGCTCCGGCCGGCACATCGAGACCGTCATCAAGCGCGGCTACCGGCTGCGCCTCGACGAAGCCGTCTGACCCCTGCGGAGGTATCCATGAGGCCCACCCTGCTCGCGGTCGCCCACGGCACCCGTTCGGCCACCGGCCAGAAGCAGATCCGGGACCTGGTCGCCGCGGTCGCCCGGCGCCGTCCCGAGTTGGACATCCGGCTCTCCTACGCGGACGTGCAGCAGCCCCGGATCGGCGCGGTCGTGCCGACCGTCCGGGACGCGGTGGTCGTGCCGCTGCTGCTGTCGGCCGGCTATCACGTACGGGTCGACATCGCGGACGCCGTCGCCGGCACCCGGTTCCCGGTCACCGCGCCGCTCGGCCCGGACGACGTACTCCTGGACAGCCTCACCCGGCACCTGCCGGACGCCGACGCGGTGGTTCTCGCCGCCGCCGGATCCTCCGATCCGGCCTGGCGGGCGTCGGTCCAGGCGCTGGCCGGTGAGCTCGGCGCGCACGTCGGGTACGTCTCCGGCAGCGAGCCGACGGTCGCTGCGGTCGTGGCCGGGCTGCGCGAACAGGGCGCGCGCCGGATCGCGATCGCCGCCTACCTGCTCGCCGAGGGCCTCTTCTACCGCACCCTGCACCGGGCCGGCGCCGACGCGATAACCCCGCCGCTCGCCCTCGACCCGGCGATCGTCCCGCTGATCGTGCAGCGCTACGAATCCGCACTCCTCACAACCGCCCCGGCGTCCTTGTAGGGTTTTCCGAACGTTCGCGCAATCGCGACGGTCACGTCGCAAAACAATGCGCCGGAATCATTCGACAGGTGCATTCGACACCGCGATTCCTGCAAGGCGTCTTCCCCTTCGAGGGTAAGGGCCTGGACCGGCCGGCCTCACTCGGCCCGGAGCTGTCCTACGTGGTACCCGACGGCTCGTCCGCTCAGGCCGTCTATTTCCGGGGCGGCAACGCGGCCGCCGAACTCATCTGCGCGGTGCTGGTGCGCGACGGCCGCCCGATGCGCTATTTCCCGATCGGCGCCAAGGGCGACGTGCACGTCTCGCTGCGGGTCGTCGAGGACCTGCCGGCCGGCACCGTCGTCGAACTGTGGCTGGCCGCACCGGCCGGCACGAGCGGAACCGTGATCGTCGACCTGGGACTCGTGGAGGTCTGATGCGACAGCGCCTGGTGGTCATCGGCAACGGCATGGCGGGTGCCCGGACGGTCGAGGAAATTCTGGCCCGGGGCGGCGAATTCGACATCACCATGTTCGGCGACGAGCCCTACGGCAATTACAACCGGATCATGCTGTCCAACGTGCTCGCCGGCATCGAGGACGAATCCGGGATCTTTCTCAACGACCTTTCCTGGTACGCCGAGAACGGCATCCGCCTGCACGCCGGCGTACGCATCGACCGCATCGACCGGTACGCGAAAATGGTGTACGCGTCGGACGGCACCGCCACCGGCTACGACAAGCTCGTCATCGCCACCGGCAGCTCCGCGTTCGTGCCCCCGATCAAGGGCGCGCACGTCCCCGGCCGCGGCTACCACCAGGGCGTCTTCGTGTTCCGCACGCTCGACGACACCCGCGCCATGATCCGCTACGCGAAGGAGCACGAGCGGGCGGTGGTGATCGGCGGCGGCCTGCTCGGCCTGGAGGCGGCCCGCGGCCTGCAGAACCACCTCGGCCACGTGACCCTCGTGCACGCCGCCGGCCACCTGATGAACACCCAGCTCAACGCGAAGGCCGGCAAGACCCTGCAGACCACGATCGAGCAGAAGCTCGGCATCGAGGTGGTGGTCGACGGGATGACCACCGAGATCCTCGGCAAGAACGCGGTGACCGGGGTGAAGCTCGCCGGCGGCCGGGTCATCGACTGCGACGTCGTGGTGGTGGCGGCCGGCATCCGGCCCAACTCGGCGGTCGCCGCCGACAGCGGCCTGGTCGTCGAGCGCGGCATCGTCGTCGACGACCAGATGCGCGCCGTCGACGAGCCGGACATCTACGTGGTGGGGGAGTGCGCCCAGCACCGCGACCAGGTGTACGGGCTGGTCGCGCCGCTGTGGGAGCAGGCCAAGGTGCTCGCCGACCACGTCACCGGCGTTGACCGGTCGGCCGCCTACCACGGCTCGCAGGTGGCCACCAAGCTCAAGGTCGCCGGGGTCGACGTGGCCTCGATGGGGCAGCAGGGCGCCGAGCACGCCGACGACGAACTGATCGAGTTCGCCGAGCCGGCCAAGGGCATCTACAAGAACGTCGTGGTCCGCGACGGCCGGCTGGTCGGCGCCACCCTGGTCGGCGACGCCGGCAAGGCGGCCGTGCTGATCAAGGCGTTCGAGAAGGGGTCGGAGCTGCCGGAGAACCGGGCCGCGCTGCTGTTCGATCTCGGCGGCCCGGTCGCCGAGGAGAGCGTCGCCGACATGCCCGACGAGGAGCAGGTCTGCAACTGCAACGGCGTCTCCAAGGGCGGCATCTGCGCGGCGGTGGCCGGCGGCTGCAAGACCGTCGGCGGGGTCATGGACGCGACCCGGGCCGGCAAGGGCTGCGGTACCTGCAAACCGCTCGTGCAGCGGATCGTCGAATGGGCGGCCGGCGGCACGATCGAGGAGGACCCGGCCGCCTCCTACTACGTGCCCGGCGTGCCGATGCCGAAGCCGGAACTCATGCACGCGATCCGGCTCCACCAGCTGAAAAGTGTCTCGTCGGTGTTCGCCACCCTCGGCGGCGACGAGGACGCCAAGAGCAAGATGGGCCTCGCGTCGCTGCTGAAGATGATGTGGGGCGAGGAGTACGTCGACGAACGCGACGCCCGCTTCATCAACGACCGGGTGCACGCCAACATCCAGCGCGACGGCACGTTCTCGGTGGTGCCGCAGATGAAGGGCGGCGTCACCACCCCGGCTCAGCTCAAACGGATCGCCGAGGTGGCCGAGCGGCACGGCGTCCCGATGGTCAAACTGACCGGCGGGCAGCGCATCGACCTGCTCGGCATTCCGAAGGAAAAACTCCCGGAGATCTGGGCCGACCTCGACATGCCGAGCGGATATGCGTACGCCAAGAGCTTCCGCACGGTCAAGACGTGCGTCGGCTCCGACTACTGCCGTTTCGGGGTCGGTGATTCGACCGCCCTCGGGATCGCCCTCGAGGAGCGCTATCAGGGCATCGAGGGGCCCGGCAAGATGAAGCTCGCGGTTACCGGCTGCCCGCGGAACTGCGCCGAGGCGTACGTCAAGGATCTCGGTGTTGTTGCTATCGACGGTGGTAAATGGGAGATCTATGTCGGCGGCGCGGCCGGCGCCCACGTCCGCAAGGGTGATCTGCTCGCCACCGTCGGCTCGGCCGACGAGGTGATGGTGCTGACCGGCCGATTCCTGCAGTACTACCGGGAGAACGGGAACTGGCTCGAGCGGACGTACGCGTGGGTGCCCCGGGTCGGCATCGAGCATCTGAAAAAGGTGCTCGTCGACGACGCCGAAGGCCTCGCGGCCGGCCTCGACGAACGCATGACCGCATCGGTCGGCGCCTATCGCGACCCGTGGAAGGAACGGACCGAACCGGCGACGCCCGGCCAGTTCCGCACCTCGCTGCCGCTGATCGTGCTGCCCCAGGTTCCGGTGCGCGCATGAAGCCGATCGGATCGGTCCACGACATTCCCTTCGGCGAGGGCCGCACCTTTTCCGTGGACGGCCGGATGATCGCCGTCTTCCGCCTGCGCGACGGCTCGATCCGCGCGCTCGACGCGGTCTGCCCGCACAAGGGCGGCCCGCTCGCCGACGGCCAGATCGACCTCAAGCAGGTCGTCTGCCCCCTGCACCTGAACGCCTGGGACCTGGCCACCGGTTGCTCGCTGAGCGGCCAGAAGCCGGTCGCCTCCTACCCGGTACGTATCGACGACGACCTTCTCTTCCTGGAGCTGTGACATGACAGCAACGCTGCCTATCGCCCGCCCCGCTGCCACCATAAAAGGTCACTGGATCGACGACTGGCGCCCCGAGGACCCCGATTTCTGGGCCACCACCGGCGCTCCGATCGCCCGCCGCAACCTCATCTTCTCGATCCTGTCCGAGCACATCGGCTTCTCGGTGTGGTCACTCTGGTCGGTCATGGTGCTGTTCCTCGGCCCCGCCTACGGCATCGACCCGGCCGGAAAGTTCCTGCTCACCGCGGTCCCGACGCTGATCGGCGCCGGCCTGCGCATTCCCTACAGCTTCGCCGTGGCCCGTTTCGGCGGCCGCAACTGGACCATTTTCAGCGCCACCCTCCTGCTGGTCCCCGCGGTCCTGGCCGCTTTCCTGATCAAGCCCGGCGTCTCCTACTCGACGCTGATCGTCCTGGCCGCGGTGGCCGGCGTCGGCGGCGGCAACTTCGCCTCGTCGATGACCAACATCAATGCGTATTACCCGAACCGCCTGAAAGGCTGGGCGCTGGGCATCAACGCCGGCGGCGGCAACCTCGGCGTAGCGGCGGTGCAGCTGGTCGGCCTGTTCGTGCTGGCGGTGTTCGGCGCCGGCCACCCCGGCATCGTGGCCGGCATCTACATCCCGCTGATCGTGCTGGCGGCGCTGTGCTCGGCCCTCTACATGGACAACCTGTCCCAGGCCCGCAACGAGAAACGGGCCATGCGCGACGCCACCCGCGAACCCCACACGTGGATCATGTCGCTGCTCTACATCGGCACCTTCGGTTCCTTCATCGGCTTCGGCTTCGCCTTCGGCCAGGTCCTGCAGGTCCAGTTCCACACCGAATTCAGTACGCCGGTGAAAGCGGCCTACCTGACCTTCCTCGGCCCACTGCTGGGTTCGCTGGTCCGCCCGGTAGGCGGCGCCTTGGCCGACCGCCTGGGCGGCGCGAGGGTGACGTTCGCCAACTTCATCGCGATGGGCGTGGGCGCGGCAACGGTCCTGTTGGCCGCCCAGCAGCGCTCGCTGCCGCTCTACATCGTCGGTTTCATCGCCCTGTTCATCTTCAGCGGCGTAGGAAACGGCTCGACCTACAAGATGATCCCGGCCATCTTCAAGGCAAAGCACCCATCGGACGAGCTGACGGCTCGCCGCCTGTCCGGCGCGGTGATCGGCATAGCCGGCGCGATCGGAGCCTTCGGCGGCGTGCTGGTCAACCTGGCGTTCCGCCAGTCGTTCCTGGAGACAAAGAGCGCAGACGCGGCCTACATCAGCTTCATCGCGTTCTACGCCCTGTGCGTCCTGGTCACTTGGGCCGTCTACCTGCGCCCAGCCTCCCGAACCAAGGTCTGAGCCGTCGCCGCGGTGCCGGGCGCCCTGCCTGGCACCGCGGCCGGTTCTCAGGCGGGCAGGGTCTGGTCTTCGGAGCTGGTGCCGAGGGCGGCGGCCGCGTCCTCCCGATACGTGCGCTGGCCCCGGAAGACGATCAGGCTGCCGATCACCAACGGGAGCAGGACCACCGTATAGGCCCAGCGCAGGGAACCCGTTGCGTCCGAAGCCAGGCCGATCAACCACGGGCCCAGGGCGCCGCCCAGCGTTACCAGCAGCTGCAGCACCGCGAAGCCCAAGCCTCGCCGATGCGCCGCGACCACGTCGGCGTTCGCGGCCGTCAGGTTGGCGATCGCGGCGGCGAAACCGACGTTGGCCAAGGTGAAGCAGACCGCCTGCGGGGCCAGGATCGGGACGCTCACCGCGCCGGCCAGGAAGACCGTGCCGAACAGCAGGGACCAACCGCCGATTGCCACCCGCTGCTGGTGGCGGCGGTCGCCCAGCCAGCTGCCGGCCAGGATGCCGGTGATGATGCCGACCAGGCCCGCGCCGCCGCCGACCGCGGCCGCGGAAGCCTCGGGGAGGCCGAACTCGCGGGCGTAGAACGACGGCATCCAGAAGAACAGGCCGCCGAGGCCGAAGAACAGGATGCTCAGGCCGGTGATCACCGAGCGCAGCGTGCGGATGCGCAGCAGGGTGGCCAACTGCTCGCGCATGGGAGCGGCCGGCGCGGGTGCCGACCGCGGCGCGGCATCGCTGTCCTTGTACCACCTGGCCAGCTCGTCGCCGATGCCGCGGACCGGCTCGCGGACGGTCAGCACCAGCACGGCGATGATCAGGCCGGGGACGGCGACCAGGAAGAAGCCGGTGCGCCAGCCGACGGTCTGGGCCAGTGCGCCGCCGGCGATGACCCCGATCGGCAGGCCGGCGAAGTAGGCCATCCGCTCGTAGCCGTACGCCCTGGCCCGGCCGGGGCCGGGATAGAGGTCGCCGAGCAGGCTGGATGACGGCGGGTTGTAGAGCTGGCCGGCCGCGCCGAGCAGCACCCGCACCGTGAACAGCGTCGCGTAGGTGCCGGCCAGGCCGGTGCCGACGGTGAGCAGCGCCCAGACCGCGACGACCGCCGAGACGGTCCAGGTGCGCTTGCCGGTGTCGGCGAGCCTGCCGGCCGGCAGCAGCAGCACGATCGCGGCGATCGCACCGGCGGTGGCGATCGCGCCGCCCGCGCTGTCGCTGAAGCCGAACTCCTCCTGGATCGTCGGCAGCGCGCCGGCCAGCAGGTTGTATTCCACCCGGTCGATGGCGGCGACCAGCGCCACGCAGATCGCCGGCCACCAGCCGAAGGGCGCCCCGGCCCCGCGCCGGACGGCGACCGGTGGGCGGCCGGGATAGGCGGTCACCTGCCGGGTCTGCGTGGTCATGGCGGAGACCTTAGCGAAGGGAAACATCGTTTCGCTAGAGGACACGGGGCGGCAGGATGAGATCGATCATGGTTGGATTCGCGATCGTGAAACTCCGCATCCTCACCGCGCTTCTCCTCGCCGGCTCGATCGCCGCCTGCACGGCAAACGCCCCGGCTCCCCAAGCGACGGAGTCGGAGTCGGCACCGGTCGTCGAGGACATCCCGGTCAGCCCGGTCGAGGCCGCGTTCAACCTGCTCCGCAAACAGGCCGCCGCGATGCTGGCCGATGACGAGGCGGGCTGGCTGGCCGCCGTCGACCCGGGCCAGCCGGCGCTGCAGGCCCGCTACCGCACCATGTTCGCGACGCTGCACGCGCTCGACGTCAGCCAGTTCGTCTACACGCCGCACCTGCTGAACGACCCGACCGAACCGGTCCTGAAGATCGACGCCCAGGTCTCGTACTGCTTCAGCATGGGTCTTTGCCCCTTGTACGGCAGCCTCAACACCGACGCGCCGAGCGTGCGCCAGACGCTGACGCTGAAGTCCGTCGGCGGCAAGCTCGCCATCACCGCCCTCGCCGACTCGAAGGAGACCAGCAGCCTGGAGCCGACCCCGTGGGAGAACACCGCGCTGACCTTCCGGCAGGGCGACCGGGTGACCGTGGCCGCCACCGCGAGCGAGGCCACGCACCTGGACGACGTGCTCGCCGTCGCCGAGTCGGCCGCGAAGCTCAACGACCGGATCGCCGGCTACATGCAGAACCCGCAGAAGCGTTACCGCATCTACCTGGCCGACGCCAAGGCCTGGCGCACCTGGTACGCGGGCGAGACCGACAAGTGGGTGGTCGGCTACTCGATCAACCTGAACGCCGACGGCGCCGACGTGGTGCTCAACATGCCGGCCCTGCTCGGCGACCGGAAGTTGCTGGTCACCACGGTCAAGCACGAGATGGGCCACGTGGTCACGCACAGCGGCGTCAACGGCCGCGGCCGCGGCGACATGTGGCTGACCGAGGGGATCGCCGAGTACATCGGGTGGTCGCCGGTCACGGCTACCGGAAGCTGGCGGCGCCCCTCGGTGCACGCGACCGTGCACAGCAGCCGCCGGCCGACCTCGATCGCGCTGCCGCCGCCGGCGAAGGACGCCTCGGATCAGAAGATGGACGCCTTCTACGGCCTGTCCCACTTCGCGATGAGCTGCCTGGCCGGTAAGTACGGCGAGCGTGCGCTGTTCGACTTCGTCCGCTACCGCATGCAGAACGGCTTCGAGTACGACGACGCCGCCCGCCGCGCCTTCCACCAGCCGTTCGCCACGGTCGACAAGGCCTGCGTCGCCTGGATCCGCGCCAAGGCCTGACGTTTCAGCCGTCGTGGCCAGGGAATTTCCTGCTCGTAGGCGTTCGGCGAGAGGAGACGACCATGCCCGCGGGTTCCAGCCCGAAGAGGGAACGGCAGTACGAGCACATCAAGGACAGCGTCAAGGACCGCGGCGGCTCCGACAAGCTGGCCACCGAGATCGCCGCCCGCACGGTCAACAAGGAGCGGGCCCGGGCCGGCGAGTCGAGGACGGCCAGCCGTTCGTCGCTCAAGGACGTCTCGTCCGGGCACCGCGGCGGCAAACGGTCGCACACCGGCGCGCAGGGCCGCACCAAGGAGCAGCTCTACAACGAGGCGAGGAAGCGCAACATCGCCGGCCGCTCGTCGATGTCGAAGGCCGAGCTCGAGCGAGCTCTCGCCGGTTAAAGAACGGCCTGCGTGATCTGGCGCGAGGTCTGAGCGGCGACGCGATCATCAATTGCTGCGTACGAGGTGTACGCGTTGAGCCCGGTGGCCAAAGCCCATCCGCGCCCGCGCGCCCAGGTGGCGTCGTCCACTCCGAGGGCCGCCCGGAACACCCGCCGCGGCCCGGCTCCCAGCAGGGTGAACGCCATCGTCATGTCCCGGGCCGGGTCACCGGCCCCGAGCCCGCCGAAGTCGATGACCGCGCTGATCCGGCCGCCCGCCGACAGCAGGTTGCCGGTGTGGAAGTCCCCGTGGAACCACACCGGTGGCCGGTCCCAGCCCGGCGCGGAGAGGGCTTCGTCCCACACCCGGGTGAGCGCGGCCGCGTCGAACACCCCGGCCACCTCGGCGATCCGGGCCCGGGTGACGTCGTTCCGTGCTTCCAGGGGCGCTCTCCCCGCCGGCGCGCCGTCGACCGGCAGCGCCTGCAACGCGCGCAGGAAACCGGCCAGGGCGGCCGCGGCCGCGGCGGACTCGCCGAAGGCCGCGACGGTCGCCACCTCGCCGGGCAGCCACCGGGCGACCGCCCACGGCCACGGGTAACCCTCGCCCGGCCGCCCGACCGCGACCGGCACCGGAACGGCGAGCGGTAGCCCGGGTGCGAGCCGGGGCAGCCACTCGTACTCCTTCTCGGACTGCCCGATCGCCCCGTCGTGGCGGGGGAGCCGGACCGCCAGGTCGTCGCCGAGCCGGTGGATCACGTGGTCGGAGCCGCTCCGCTCGACCGGCCGCAGCCGAAGATCGGCCCAGTGCGGGAACTGCCCGTCGACCAGCCGGCGGACGAGACGGGTGTCGATCGCCGGGTTCACTCGACGGCGCTCAGACCGCGAAGGATCAGTTCGACCGCCCGCCACGGGTCGGTGGTGGTGACGAGCTCGCGGTTCTCGTCCTCGGTCAGGCCGTTGTGGAACGCCCCGGCCAGCCCGCTGGTGCCGAACGCCGCGAGTTCCGCGGCCATCGCCTCCGGGCTCGGGGCCGACGGGTCGCGCCGGTCGAACTCGGCCCGCAGATCCTGCCAGCCGGCCACGTTCGCCGCGCACCAGGCCGTGGTGAACTCCTCCCGCGCCGCGCCGTCGAGGACGTCGACGACCGCCCGGGTGGCGCCCCCGAACGCGCCGAGCAGGAAGACCGGCTTGCCGGCCCGCACCGTCAGCAGGATCTCCTCGACCACGCCCGGCATCAGCCCGTAGTAGCCGAGCAGCTTGCCGCCCAGCGCCACCCGCGCGGCCGCCTCGGCCGTCGACCTCGTCCGCATCCGGGTCAGACCCCGGGCGTGCAGGTAACGGTCGAGGGCGGTGACCCGGGCGAACTTGCCCGCCGCCGCCCGCTCGTACTCCGCGGGGCTGACGTTCAGGTCCGCCGGTTCCATGCTTTCGTCGTCCACGACGAGCCTGGTGAAGCCCGCGGACTGGTCCCGCTCGTCGTCGGTCAGCTGGGTGGCGACCGGCCAGGCGATCCAGTTGCGGATCGGGCTCATCGGCAGGCCGAGCTCCCGGGCCAGCGGTGAGTAGCTCAACACCAGCTCCCGCAGGCTCTTGGTGTAGTTCACGGTGTCGCCCGGTGCGGTGCCGTCGCCCGGCGCGCCGTGCTCGAGGCTTCCGCCGTAGACCAGCTTGTGGCCGCGGAACAGCAGGTAGAGCGCGAGGTCGTGGGCGACCGCGGCCAGATGGAGGTCGCTGCCGCCGTACCGGCCGATGTCATGCGCGCCGGAGATGGACAGGGCGATCGAGGAGGGTTCGGCCGGGGCCTTGATCAGCGCCAGCCGCTGCAGCCGGGTGGTCAGCTCGACGCTCGGCCGGGCCTGCTGCACGTACTCCAGCTCGTCGCGGCCGAGCGGCGGATCCGGATAGAGCACCCGCACCGCGTCCGCGGGCAGCGCGGCCACGGTCACCGACTCCGGGTGCGTGCCCAGCACGACGGCGTCACCGCCGGAGTCGACGGCGGTCAACCGGGCCACCTCGTGCCGGTAGCGCAGCGCCTCGAACAGCGCCTCGACCACCACCTCCCGGGCGTCCTCGTCCTCCCACTCCGCCCGGACGGCGGCCGACGGCTCGGTCGTCGCGAGCGCCGCCCGCCATCGCACGGTCGGAGCGTTTCCGACGTACGGGAACATGCGCACGACCCGGGTGGTGATCGCGTCGACCACGACTATCGGCCGGCCCCTCGCCTTGGCGGCCAGGAGTTCCCGCCGGCACCATTCCCGGCTGGAGTAGGCGTCGGTGAGGACCACGATGACCACCTTGCACCGCCGGATCGCCGCGTCGATCTCCGCGGCGAACCGGGCCCCGGGCGGGATGTCGCTGGAGTCGTACCACGCCTTGAGCGGAAGTTCCCGGCCGGCGATGAGCAGCCCGTTGACCGGCCCGGACCGGCTGCCGACCTTGTCGAGCTTGGCGTGGCTGATGAACACCTCGACGTCGGTGGGCGGCAACCGGTCGACGTCGTGCGCGTCCGCCGACGCCGGTTGGTCGGCCAACAGCCGGAGGCAGCCGAGCGCCACGTGCTGCTCGAGGTGCTGCGGTTTGCTGTCGTCGAGCAGCACGAAACTGACCCCGTCGAGACGACCGGAGAGCTGGAAGGCGCCGGCGTCGACGGCCACCGGCAGCACCGAGCACTCGGCCGAGGTGCCGGACGGATACTGCTCCAGCAGCTCGACCACCAGGTCGGCCCACGCCCCGGCGCCCCGGCCGCCGTCGTCGTCGCGGGCCATCCGGCCGTCGATCAGCACCACGATGAGCGATCGGGCGCTGTCGAGCCGCGGCGCCTCGGGCAACTCGTCCGCGGTGAACGATCCGAACCGGACCGGGATCCGGGGCGCCAGGTCCGTGCTCGGCCCGTAGAGACGCTCGAACAGCGACCGGGCCAGGCCGGCCGCTTTCCCCGAGCCGGGGTGAAAGAGCACGTGGACGGTGAGCGGGCTGGTGATCGCGAAACCTCGATCCGGTCGGCTGTACGGCGACGATACCCACCGGCCGCACCGGCGCCACCACCCTCCGTGTCCGATTGTGGACAATCAGGGGAGGCCGCCCCGGCCCCTTAAGCTGACCCCATGGCGCTGCGGCTGCGTACCGTTTCGATCAATCTTCCTTTCGGGCTCGGCGGTGTTCAGGTCGACGTGTCGGAGGCCGAGGCCCGCGCGGCGTGGAACCTCTACGTCGAGCTGGCGACCAGGGTCGCGGTGCGCCCTCTCGAGGAGGGCCAGGGTTTCGCCCGCGAGGCGCTGAATTCGCTGTACACCCTGTTCGGCACGACCCGGCAGGTGCTGCGCCAGGCCGGCCCGGAGATCGCCGACGGCCCGGAGGCGCTCGGCCCGCTGGCCATCCGCATCCTCAACGAGGGCCTGCGCCCGTTCATGGTCCGCTGGCACACCGAGCTGACCGCCTTCGAGGCCTCGGTGCCGTCCGGCGAGTCCGGCTGGCCGAGGCGGGCCGAGTTCGACAAGGACCTGCAGCGGGTCCAGGCCGAGCTGGGCATCTACGTCGAGATGCTGGCCAAACTGGCCGGCGTGACACCCTGACCTACTGCGACTCGCGGTGGACGGTGATCCGTCCGAAGTAGCGGGTGCCGGCCGGCGCGAACATGTCATCCCGGTAGCCACCGATCGTGTCGGCCGCGCCGGCTTCGATCAGCGCTGCCTGGATCACGTAGTCGTCGGTCGCCCCCGACCCGCCGGTGGCCGGCCCGATCCCGACCGTCAGCGTCCCGGTCTCGGCCCGCATCCGGTAGAGGTAGTCGGAGGTGGTGTGGTGGGCCGGCTTGACCACGACGTACCAGACCCAGCCGGCAACGCTGACCGGCGCGGCCGAGATCGACAGCCGCACCGAGGTGTCCGTCGTGGTGAGACCGTCGGCCGGCGCGGTGATCGTCGCGCGCGCGGCCACCGCCGTCGACTTCTTGCTGACCGTAACCGTAACCGTGACCGTCGGGCCGGCGTCCGTGACCGGCGTCGTCGTCGTGGTGTGCGAGGGGCCGCCGCTGCCCGGCGGAGGGGAGGTCGCCGGTGACGTCGGCGCCGAGGTCGGCGTAACCGAGGGAGGGGCCGCCGACGGCGACGACCCGGCCGACGGCGCCGGTGTGGCGGAGGCCGGGCCGGACCCGTGCAGGTGCTGCCAGGCGTCCTTCAGGTTGAAGCCGGAGACCTGGGAGACGTCCGCGACGACCCCGATCGCGGTGGCCACCCCGGCCGCGGTCAGCACCTTGAGGAGGCGCGACCACTTCCGGCCCGGGCTGCCCGTGTCCACCGGATTCGGTTGCTCGTCGGTCGTCATCCCGCTCCTCCCAGGGCGGCCACGGCGGCCGACCGGGCATGAGTACGGCCGTCACCCTCCGTACAGACGTAGATGATCGTCCATATCGGAATGGCCGATCATGCGAGGGTGAGCAGCCAGGACCTAGTACGACGGGGTGACCGTGTAACTGATCGTGCCGGTGTAGGTGCCCGGCTTCAGCATGCGGTCGGCCCGGATCCGGGTTACCAGGGCGATCACGTCGCCGGTCACCGAGGTGGGGGCGGTCGCGGTCACCGCCGTCTCGCCGCCGCTCGTGTAACCGGCGTACGCGCCGCTCAACGCTGCTGCCGCACTTCCCGCCGCGCTGCCGCCGACCCCGGCGACCGTGTAGCCGATCCGGTCGGCGCCGAAGGCGGCGGCGCTGACCGCGCTCGCCTGCCCGGCCGAGACCGCGGTGATCGTGCCGCCAGCACCGCTGACCGCGGTGCCGTGGACGCTCACCGTGTAGCCGTGCGTGGCGTTGGTCCGCACCGTGATCGGCATGCTGGTGCTGACGTCGGCGCCGATCAGCGGGTCGACCTGGATGGTGGTGGTGCCGGCCACGGTGACCGTCTGGGTCGGGTTGGGCACCGGCAGCACGGTGGCGCTCGGCGTGGTGAACGAGATCGCGCCGGAGCGGGCCGTGTCGACGGTGGTGCCGCCGCTGGTCAGCGTGGTCACCGTGCTGTATTGCGGGCCGGTGGTGGCGGTGTTGGTGAAGCCGCCGGCGGACAGGTAGACGTGCCGGCCGGCGGGCACCGTGATCGGCGACGCGAACGTGTAGGTCAGCGTGGTGCCGCTGAGCGTCATGGTCCCGGTGGTCGGCAGGTCGACGGTGCTGACCAGGTAGGGGACGGCGTTGGTGGTGCCGCTCGGCACGGTGAAGGTGATCTTCCCGAGGGCGGTGGCGGTCTGGCCGACGAATTCCCAGCCGTAGGTGGTGCCGGTGTGCCCGGCGGTCGCGTCGGACACCCAGAACGTGGCGGCGGTGCCCTGTGTGGTCAGCATCCGGACGCGCAGCTCGCCCGAGGACGGGATGTAGAGGTCGCCGGCGCTGTCCAGGGCGAGCCGGGCCGGGCTGAACAGGTAGCCGCCGCTGGCCGCACCGGCCGCGCCGTCGCCGCCCCACGAGCCGCTGCCGAGCTTGCCGGCGACGTTGTGGATGATGCCGTGCCGGTCGACCCGGCGGACCGCGTGGTTGCCGGTGTCGGCGATGTAGATGTTCCCGGCGCCGTCGAACTCCAGGCCGCCGGGGCTGCTGAGGGTGGCCGCGGTGGCCAGGCCGCCGTCGCCGGTGCTGCCCGCGGTGCCGCCGGTGCCGGCCACCGTGCTGATCACCCCGGCGTGCACCCGGCGGATCACATGGTTGCCGGTGTCCGCGATGTATATGTCGCCGGCGCGGTCGAAGCGTACGTCGGTGGGGCTTTTCAGATCGGCCGACGTGGGCGCGCCGCCGTCGCCGCCGAAGGTGCCGGTCCCGCTGCCCGCGACCGTGCTGACCACGCCGCCGCTGACCATCCGGATCTTGTGGGAGCCCTGGTCGGCGAAGTAGACCGCGCCGGCCGCGGTGACCGCCAGGCCGTACGGCTTGCTGAGTTTCGCGGTGGCGACCGCGCCGTCGGTGTTCCCGGACGAGCCGGTGCCGGCCACCGTGCTGATCACCCCGGCCGCGGTGACCTTGCGGATCCGGTTGTGCCCGGTGTCGGCGATGTAGAGATCACCGGCCGTGGTCACCGCGACCGCCTGCGGGTTGTAGAGGTTGCCGGCGGTGGCGGTGCCGCCGTCGGCGATGTCGCTGTTGCCGCAGGGCGCGACGCACGGGAGGCCGGTGCCGGCCACCGTGCTGATCACCCCGGCCGTGGTGATCTTCCGGATTCGGTTGTTGGCCGAGTCGGCCACGAACACGGTGCCGGTCGCGTCGACCGCGGCCCCGGCCGGGTGGCCGAGCTGGGCGGCGGTGGCCTGGCCGCCGTCGCCGGACCAGCTCTTCCACGTGTTGCCGGCCACCGTCGAGATCACCCCGAGCGCGGTGATCTTCCGGACCACCGCGGTGGTGGCCACCGACGACCCGCTCATCAGCGCGCCCTGCGCGAAGTAGAAGTTGCCGAGGCCGTCACGGGCCAGGTCGGTGGGCCGGTCCAGGGCGGCCGCGGTGGCCAGGCCGCCGTCGCCGGACAGGCCGGTCGTGCCGGTGCCGGCGAACGTGGTGATGAGCCCGCCGACGGTGAACCGGCGCAGCCGGTCGTTGACCGAGTCGGCGAAGTAGATGGTGTCGGTGGCGTCGATGTAGATGCCGGTCGGGCAGGCCAGGTTGGCCGCGGTGGCCAGGCCGAGGTCGCCGCTGAACGAGTTGACCGCACCCGGGATGCCGGCCACCACGGTGGCGGTGCCGCCGGTCGGCGGGTAGCGGTTGATGGTGTTGCTGTAGCAGTCGGTCACGTAGACGTTGCCGGCGCTGTCGAACGCGATGTCCTCCGGCCCGCGCACCGACGCCGGCGACGTTGCCGGGGCGATCGGGAACGTGGCGAACGCGCTGATCACGCCGGTCGCCGCGGACACCTTGCGGACCTTGAAGTTGTCGGTGTCGGCGATGTAGATGTCGCCGTTCGGTGCGACCGCCACCCCGGACGGGTTCTGCAGCTGGGCCGCGGTGGCCGCGCCGTTGTCGCCGGAGTAACCGGCCGACGTACCGGCGACCAGGGTGATCACGCCGGTGGAGACGGTGACCTTGCGGATCCGGTGGTTCGAGGTGGACGCGATGATCAGGTTGCCGGCGCTGTCGAGGTCCACGTCGTACGGGTTGTTCAGGCCGGCCGCGGTCGCCTGGCCGTTGTCGCCGGAGTTGTTGGGCGCACCGATGCCGGCCACCACGGTGGCGGCGCCGGTGGTCAGGTCGACCCGGCGGATCGCGTTGTTGTCCTGGTCGGCGATGTAGAGCACGGTGCCGGCGCTGTTGACGGCGACCCCGCGCGGAGCCATCGCGATCGAGGTGGCGGTGCCGGTGGCGACCGTGCCGGCCACGGTGGCGAGGTCACCCGGTGCGGCTTCGGCCGGTGCCGGCACGGCGATCGCCGCGAGGACCACCGGTAGCAACAGGGCCAGCCGGCGCGGCCTCAGCGCGCCCATGCCGGCTTCGCGCTGTGCCGCCCGGGCCGGTGCCGGGCCGCGTCCCGTTCGGTGCGAGCGGCGGCGCGGCGCCGGCGCAGCCAGACGAGGTACGCGGTGAGCGCGACCGCCACCAGTCCGAGCAGGATCAGCGTGAACCACGGGATGACCAGCAGCGGCAGCCCGTCCGCGGTGACCGTCTGCAGCGCGGGCGTGCCGTTGCCGTAGAGCACCTGCGCCTGCGGACGGGCGAACAGGAAGAAACCCCGTACGCGATAGCTGAATGTGACGTGCCGGTAGGTCTGCGACGGGATCAGCTGCATCCCGTCGCCGGTCTGCAGGGTGGCCTCCGAGCCGAGCTGCACCTGGGTGCGGGCCATCGCGGCCGCGTCGCCGACGTTGTGCACGTCGAACGATCCGTCGAAGGACGAGCCGATGGTGATGAACCCGTTCGGCTCGAACGTCGTCTCGAGCCGCCGCTGCCGGGCACCGGCGAGCTGCAGGCTGACCAGCGCGCCGATCCGGTGGTAGATGCGCACCGCCGCGCCCGGCTCGACCGGCTGCGCCTCGGCGACGAAGCCGAGCAGGTAGATGTCGGGCAGCAGGGCGGCCGGGACCCGGATGGTGACCGGGACCCGGCGGTAGGTGTGCGCCGCGAGTTCGAGGGCGGGCGCGACGGTGACGCTCGCCGACCAGACCGGGTCGGAGTCGTCGGTCAGGTCGGTACGGCCGTCGTCGAGCGGCTTCACGCCGACCGAGCGCAGCTTGACGGTGAGGTCGTGCACGCCGTTGTTGGCGACGGTCAGCTGGGTGTGCACCACGCCGTCGGCGTCCGGCGTCACCGGCTCGGCCGACGTGCTGACCGAGAAGTCGGCCGACCCGCTGGTCGTCGGGGCGGCGCCGGCCGGTGCCGCGGTGCCGGCCAGCAGCGCGGCGACGGCGGCGAACGCGAGGAGGGTACGCACGTCAGTAGTTGGGGACCACGGTGTAGGTGACCGTGGCGGTGTAGTTGTCGGCCCGCTGGCTGTAGTCGATCTTGGCGCGGTTGGTGATGACCACGGTGTCGCCGTTGGTCGGCCCGGTCGCCGACACCACGTCCTCGCCCGAGCCGGTGGTGTAGCCGACGTAGTTGCCCGAGGTCAGCGGGGCCGACGTCGCCGCACCCACGCCGCTCGCGGTCAGCGAGTAGCCGAACCGGCCGGTGCTGAACGCGCCGGTCGCCACGCCGGTGGCCATGCCGCCGGTCACCGGGGTGAACTGGCTGGTGTTGTGCAGTGTGCCGGTGAGCGGCTGGCTGGTCTTCACGTTCAGCACGTAGCCGCTGGCCGCATTGGTGGCGACGGTCAGGTTGACCGCGCGGGTCTGGTCGGTGAGTGCGCTGACCGACGGGTCCATCAGCATGTTGAAGCTGGTGGTGTCGCTGCTGAACGCGGTCGACCGGGCCACCACCACGGTGACCGCGGTGCTGCTCGGGCTGATCGTGACCGGCCCGCTGACCGCGGTGTCGGTGTTGGTGCCGCCGACCACGGTGGTCACCGTGCTGGTGAACGGGCCGGTGCTGGTCGTGTTGGTGAAGCCGTCGATCGACACCAGGATCGAGGTGCCGGCGGCGACCGCGGCCGGCGCGGTGACCGTGTAGGTGACGGTGGTGCCGCTGAGGGCGGCGGTGCCGCCGGTCAGGCCGTAGACGTCCGGGACGGTCAGCGAGCTGCCGGCGGTCGCGGCCGGCACCGTGAAGGTGACCGACTGGATGATCCCGCCGCTCGGGGTGGTGAAGCTCCACGTGTAGCGCACGTTCGCGGTGCCCGGCTGCGGCTGCGACAGCGACCAGGAGACGTTGGTCAGCGGCGCGGCGTACGCGGGCGCGGCCAGGCCGACCCCGGCTGTCGTGGTGAGGACCGCAAGGGCGGCCAGCCGAGTCTTCCACATGCGGGACATCGTCAACTCCGTCGGTCGGGCAGGCCTCCCTTTTCGGTTGCCGGCCCGTCCCCATGAGCGGATTCACCTTGATCAACAGTGAGTTCACCTGTTCGAAACCGCGGGAGGGGTCGCAGTAGGTATGGTTCCGGGATCCTCGACGACATCGATCCCTTCATCGGCACCGCAGCGACCGACCTGCCCCGCGCGCATGGTCTGGCCGCCAGTTGGTGGTGGCCGAAACCGCAGGTGGGCAACACGCACCCGGGTGCCACGTCGCCGCTGGGCATGGTGTCCGCGTGTGCGTACTCCGGTGCCTATCCGACCGGTTACGGGCGGTATGCGAAGAACACCGAGGGTGTGCCGGAGGAGATGTTCGACCGGCACCAGGCGTCCGGGTTCACCCACTTCCAGCAGTCCGGGACCGGCGCGATCCGCAAGTATTACAACTACGTCCGGGTCACCCCGATGGTCCAGCCGCTGGACGCGCTGGGGGAGTCCTGGGAGCTGCACGACGAGGTCGCCGAGGCCGGCTACTACGCGGCCACCCTCGACACCGGCGTGCGCTGCGAGATCACCGTCGGCCCGAAGACCGCCGTGCACCGCTACACCTTCCCGGAGCACCGCTCGGCCCGGGTCGTCGTCGACCTGTCCTGCGGCGGCCTCGCCATCGACCTCGGCCGCACCGTTCCGCTGCGGGCCCAGGTGGAGAGCCTCGGGTACGGCCAGGCGCACGGCACCGTGGTGATGGAGGGCGTGCCGCTGTCGGTCTACGTCCAGGCCGAGACGCCCGGCTGGCGGCAGATGCTCTGGTACGACCGGCGCCTCATCGACGGCGGCACCCGGCTCGACTTCGACAGCATCCGGCACACCACGCTGCGGCCGTTCGGCATGCTCTTCATGGGCTCGGCCCGGGCCGGCCAGGTCGTCGAGATCCGGATGGGCTTCTCGCTGCGCGGCCACGAGCAGGCGAAACAAAACCTGGAACGGGAGTGCGGCCGGGACGGCGAGCCCGCCTTCAACGTCGTGCGGTCGCGCACCCGGGCCCGCTGGCGCGAGCACGTCGGCCGGGTCCAGGTCGAGGGCGGCACCCAGGCCCGCCGCACGGTGTTCGGCACCGCGCTCTACCACTCGCTGATCAAGCCGTGCGTGGCCGACGACGAGAGCCCGTTCTGGCCCACCTCGGGCCCGTACGCGTTCGACGTCTGCACCATGTGGGACATCTACAAGACCCAGCTGCCGCTGCTGGCCGCGATCGCCCCGGACCGGCACACCGACATCCTCGAATCGCTGATCCGGGTCTGCGAGGAGGAGGGCAACTTCCCGATCGGCTACCGGATGGCCCGCGGCGCCGACCGGTTCTTCCGGCAGGCCAGCTCGCTCGCGCACACCGCCCTCGCGGACGCGCACGCGCTGGCCCGGCCCGGCATCGACTGGTCCTGGGCGCTCGTGCACATGGTCGACGACCTGCGCCGGATGTACGGCGAGGACTTCTTCGAGCACGGCGTGGTGCACCCGATCACACACACCCTCGACCTTGCGTACGCCCACCACTGCACCGCCCGGGTCGCCCGCTCGCTGAACGACCGCCGCCTCGCCGACGACCTGGAACGCCGCGGCCGGCAGTGGGTCAACGCGTTCGACCCGGCCACCGGCCTGCTGCGCGACTCGGAGTTCTACGAGGGCGGCAAGTGGAACTACTCGTTCCGCCTGGTGCAGGACATGGCCGCCCGGATCGGCCTGGCCGGCGGCGACGCGGCGTTCATCGGCATGCTCGACCGGTTCTTCGGCTACGGCGCCGACCCGGTCAAGCAGCCCGGCCGCTGCCCGCAGCCGGCCGAGATGGCGGCCGGGTACGCCCTGCACCGCTTCGAGGGCCTCAACAACGAGCCGGACATGGAAGCCCCCTGGTCGTACCACTGGGCGGGCCGGCCCGACCGCACCGCCGAGGTGGTGCACGCCGCCCTGACCTGGCAGTTCGGCACCGGCCCGGGCGGTCTGCCCGGCAACGACGACTCCGGCGGCCTGAGCAGCTGGTATGTGTGGGCGTCACTCGGCCTGTTCCCGGTCGCCGGGCAGAACCTCTTCCTGATCAACGCGCCCGCGTTCGGCCGGGCGGTGCTGCAGGCCGGCGACGGCGAGTTCGTCATCGAGACATCCGGGCATCGGGAGACCCCGATCGGCGTGGACGGCCTCGACCGTGACCCGCCCGCCCAGTACGTGCAGTCGGCCACCCTCAACGGCGAGGCCCTGCACACCACCCACCTGTCCGCCGCCGAGGTGCATCGAGGCGGCCGGCTGCATTTGAAGCTGGGCCCCGAGCCCAGCAAATGGGGACAAGAGCTGCGGCCGCCGTCCCTGACCTGACACCCGTCGGTTGAGACCCCACAAGGACCCCCATGAACCACCCCAGCCGCCGCCTTGTCATCGTCGTCCGGGCCGACCCGGTGATCTGCGGCCACTCCGGTGAGGCCCGTAACCTCGCCGAGGTCGCGCTCACCCGCGGCTTCGACGACGTCCGCCTGCTGACCTGGCCCATCCCGACGCTCGAAGCGGCCGGCCTGCCGCTCAAGCCGCTCGACCGGCTGCTGCCCTACAGCGAGGGCATCACGGTCGAACGGCCGGAGGCGGTCGGCGACTACCGGGTGCCGGACGGCCGCCACCTGGCCGGGCTCACCGGCCGGCTGGTCGAGCTGCTTGCCGAGCCGGTGCCGACCGTCTGCCTGTCGATGTACCTGGTGCCGCACACCACCGTGGTCGTCGACGCGGTCAACGCCGCCCGCGCCGCCGGGTTCACGCCGCAGGTCCGCACGATCGCCAAGGCGGTCGGCTCGGACGTCACCAACGTGATCCGCAACTGCCTGCGGGAGGGCCGCTGGGGCGCGGCCACCGTGCTGTTCACGACGTTCCTGGCCAACGACGAGCTGGTCGCGGTCTCCGAATACACCCGCGACGAGATCATCGCGACCGCCGAGGAGGTCGACACGCACAGCGGCACCACGTTCGCCGAGCAGTGCCGCAACCGGGTCACGGTCAGCTATCCGCCGATCGACGCGTCCGCCTTCCTCGACCCGGACCCGTCCGAGGTCGACGCGGCGCTGTCCCGCCGCGGCCTGGAACGCGACGGCTACATCCTCTTCCTGTCCCGGGTGGCCCGGGCCAAGGGCATCTACGACCTGGTCATCGCGTACGGGCAGATGCGCTGCCGGGACAAGGTGAAGCTGGTCGTCGCCGGCAACGGGCCCGCCCTCGAACACGTGCGGGCGATGACCAAGGAGGACGACCGGATCATCTTCCTGAACGACGTCGACGACGACGAGAAGACCCTGCTCATGCGCGGGTGCGCCGCGTACGCGCTGCCCACCAAGCCGGAACCGGACTTCGTCGAGACGTTCGGCATCGCCCTGGCCGAGAAGATGCTGGCCGGCGGCGGCCCGATCGTGACCACCCTGACCGGCGGCACCGGCGAGGCGGTCGGCGACGCGGCGGTGATCGTCGAGGCCGGCGACATCAACGGTCTCGCCGAGGCCCTCGACCGGGTCATCCTGGAGATGACCCCGCAGGAACGGGCCGACCTGGAGCGGCGGGCCCGGGCGAAAGCGATGGAATTCGACCGCGGTGCCGTTTTCGACAGCCTGTTCCCCCAGGAGTCCGCGGCCGTGCTCGGCTGACCTACGATCGGCGGATGCCGAAGGCGAGCTACCGCACCTGGCTCCGGCCCGGCCGGCTCTACCCGATCGCCGGGCTGGCCGCGCTGAGCCTGGCCGGGTGCGCCCTCACCGTGGTCTCGCCGTGGTTCCTGCTGTTTCTCGTGCCGCTGGCCGCCTTCGGTTACATTGCCGCGATCCTGCTGCTCAGTGCCTATCGTCTCGGCCCCGGCGGCGGCCAGCGCCGGATCCACGAGCTGATCGCCGCCCGGTCCGGCGGCGGCCCGCGGGTGCTCGACATCGGCTGCGGCAGCGGCAGCCTGGCCGTCCGGATCGCCCAGGCGTGGCCCGCGGCGACGGTGACCGGCGTCGACTCGTGGGGCCCGGGCTGGCACTACTCGCAGCGGATGTGCGAGGCCAACGCCCGCGCCGAGGGCGTCGCCGACCGGGTCGTCTTCCGGGATCAGAGCGGCACCGCCCTCGACTTCCCCGACGGCACCTTCGACATCGTGGTCAGCTGCATGACCTTCCACGAGATCAAGGACGAGGGTGCCGTACGCGAGGCGCTGCGCGTCCTGCGCCCCGGCGGCCGCTTCGTGTTCGTCGACCCGTTCGCCGACCCGGCGTACTACCCGTCGCAGGCCGCGATCCCGGGCAAGCTCACCCCGCTCGGCGACCTTGTCGACCTGCCGTTCCCGCTGCGCCACCCCAAAGTGCTCGGCTGCGCGATGCTGGCCGAGGGCACGGCATCGCCTTCGCTGAGCAAACACTGAGTGACGTCCATCGCTGAATCGGGTTACCCGGGGGCCGGGGTCCTACGGTGGAGCGGTGATGGAGATGCTGGGTGCCGTCGACCGGTTCGGTTACGCGGGCGTCGCCACCATCGTCTTCGTCGAGAGCTTCGGCATCCCGGCGCCGGGGGAGACGGCGATCATCGCGGCCGCCGCCTACGCCGGCCGCGGGCACTTCAACATCTTCGCGGTGGCGGTCACGGCCTTCCTCGCCGCCGCCGTCGGCGACAGCGTCGGCTACTGGATCGGGCGCCGCGGCGGCCGGCCGTTACTCACGCGATTTGGCCGGTACGTTCGTCTGACGCCCCCGCGGCTGGAGAAGTTCGAGGCGTTCATGACCCGGCACGGCCCGAAGATGGTGGTCGTGGCCCGCTTCGTCGAGGGCCTGCGCCAGTTCAACGGCGTGGTCGCCGGCACGACCCGGATGCCGTTCCCGCGCTTTTTGCTCTGGAACGTGCTGGGTGCGGCCCTGTGGGTGGGCTGCTGGTCGACGGTCGGCTACTTCGCCGGCAACCACCTGGAGGAGATCACCACCACGATCAGCCGTTACCTGGTGGTGGCCATCGCTGCGGCTGTCGTGCTGCTCCTCGCGTACATCTGGAATCGCCGCCGCCGCCGGCGCGCAAAGATTTAGCGGCGCTTCTCGGCGATCTTGGCGCGGACGCGCGCCAGGCGGATCGCCTCCTTGAGGGTGTGCACGTCGTAGGCGCCGTAGTGGCGGCGGCCGTTGATGAAGAACGTCGGGGTGCCGGAGACGCCGCTGAGATCGGCCGACTCGACGTCGCCGGCGATGCGGTCGGTGCAGGTGGGCTGCATCATGTCGGCGTGGAAGCGCTCGGTGTCCAGGTCGAGCTGCCGCGCGTAGCCGAGCAGGTCCATGATGCGCAGCTTGTCCTGGTTGGCGAGGAGCAGGTCGTGCATCTCCCAGTACTTTCCCTGCAGGCCGGCTGCCTCCGCCGCCTGCGCCGCCGTCTGGGCCTGCGGGTGCACGTCGGTCAGCGGCAGGTTCCGCCACACGAAGCGCAGGTCGATGTCGTTGAGCACCTCGCGGACGATCGGCTCGGCCCGGCCGCAGTAGGGGCACTGGAAATCGCCGTACTCGACGAGCGTCACCGACGCGTCGCTCGGGCCGCGCACGTGGTCGCGTTCCTCGTCGACCTCGGGGATCAGGTCGATCAGCTGGTCGGCGTCGCCGAGCAGGGCCACCGCCCGCTTCGCCTTCGGCAGCATGAAGGTGATCCGGAACTCGGCCCAGGTCAGCACGGACGCGGCCACCGCGGCGGCCAGGACCCCCAGCTTCGCCTCGGCCAGCATCGGGCCCTCGAAGGCGAGCGCGGCGATCAGGAACGACACGGTGAAACCGATGCCGGCGATGGTGCCGCTGCCCAGCACCGACGCCCAGCCGACGCCGGGCCGGATCCGGCCCTTGGTCACCACGGCGATCAGGGCGGACACGCCGGTCACGGCGATCGGCTTGCCGAGGACGTACGCCAGGAAGACGCCGATCGTCACCGGTGAGGTGACCGCCGTGCGCAGGAAGTGCGCGTCGATCGAGATGCCCGCGTTGGCCAGGCCGAACAGCGGCACGATCAGATAGCTGCTCCAGCCCTGGTAGGTGCGTTGCAGCCGGTCGTTGGGGGAGAGCGTCTGGACCAGGGTCACCCGGGCGAACCGGGCCAGCTCGGGGGTGGGCTGCTCGCGGAACGACCGGAACTGATCGCTGGCCTGCTCCAGCGCGCCGCGGTCCGGGGTGTAGGCGGCGGCGGTCAGGCCGAGCGCGAGACCGGCGACGACCGGGTCGATGCCGCTGGCCAGCATGGCGCCCCAGATGGCGATGCCGAACGGCACGTACGCGTAGCCGCTGCGCACCTTGAGCCGGCCCATCACGATGGTGATCCCGAACAGGATCACCGCGACCAGCAGCGGCATCGGGCTGATCTCGTCGGTGTAGGCGACCGCGATGACGATCAGGGCGACCAGGTCGTCCACCACCGAGACGGTCACCAGGAACAGTCGCGCCTGGTCCGGGACCCGCTTGCCGACCAGGGCCAGCAGCCCCAGGGCGAGCGCGGTGTCGGTGGACATCGCCACGCCCCACCCGGCCGTCCCCGGGCCGCCGTGGTTGATCGCCAGGAAGATCGACACCGGCAGAATCATCCCGGCGATGCCGGCGGCGGCCGGGAGGATGAAGCGGCGCCGGTCGCGCAGGTCGCCGAGGTCGAACTCGCGGCGCGCTTCCAGGCCGACGACCAGGAAGAACAGCGTCATCAGGCCGCTGTTGACCCATTCCCGCACGGTGAGCTCGACACTCATGTCGCCGAGGTGGATCGAGAGATCGGTGTGCCAGAAGCTCTCGTACGACCCGTCGGCCACGTTCGCCCAGATCATCGCCACGACGATCGCGGCGACCAGGACGCCGGCACTGCCCGCCTCGGTGCGCAGGAAGACGCGGATCGGCGCGACCCGCCGGGTCCAGGTGGTGCTGCCGTTCATGTCGCTCACGGCGTACACCCAAGCACGTGATCGTTAAAGTTTGCGTCCGGCCCCGGCACGGATGGTGAGATCCGCGGCACCCGCAATCTTGGGAGCGCTCCCAAATTCTCCCTTAGATCTATGGACGTCGCTGTCAGGAGCGTCGTATCGTACGGCTCTCAACCCGTTTCGTGCTGGAGGTTTGTCATGCGCCGTGCCGTGCTCGCATTGATCTTCGGCGGTGCGCTGAGCGCGTTGGCCGCGTGCGGCACCGCCACCGGCCAGACCCCGAGCACCGCCGCGTCCGGCCCCGGCGGCGGCGCGCTGCCGTCGGCGCTGGTCCAGACGAAGGAGTCGTGCGAGGCACTGGGCCAGGCGTACACCAAGAACGTCGGTCCGTTCGCCGAGGCGCTCAGCAAGATGGTGGCGGGCCCCGCGAAGACGACCCAGGATGCCGCGCAGCAGAAGCTGACCGCGCTGGCGACCGCCGTCCGCACCGCGACCGAGACCAGCGCGGACGCGCAGATCAAGGCGGACGGCAAGCAGACCGCCGACAGCCTGCAGGCCAAGGCGAAGGACGCGACGTTCTTCGCCGGCATCAAGACGACGGATGACGTCAACAAGGTCCTCGGCCCGACCCTGAAGGAATGGCTGTCCCCGGTCACCCACCACTGTTCGTGAGGTTTCAGCCCGCGCTGTCGCTGTCGCTCTCGCCGCTGGTGAGGACCGCGATCGCCGGCTCGTGCAGGCTGCCGAGCCAGACCTGACCGGCGTGCTCACGCACGCCGGTCACCATGTGGAAGCGGTCACCCGGAGCCCGCAGGTCACGCTTGAGTTCCCCATGATTGCCGTACGCCTGAACGCGCACCGTACGTTTCGGCGCCGGCTGGAGCTTCTCCGGAATCCGGGTGACCTGCCGCCGAAGCCAGAGCGGCCCACGCTGAAGCCGTTCGACAACGGGGTCCTTCGGGCTGGCAACGGCGACCCAGATGAGCCCGTCGCTGCCACGCGAGATGTTGTCCGGATAGCCGGGCAGATCGGCAACGAGGAAGTCCTTGGTCCCCGCGGCCGCTCCCGTGAGCCAGTAGCGAACCAGCGTGCGCGCGGCCGTCTCGGCCACGACGACGAACGACTCGTCGCCGGCCAGGGCGACCCCGTTGGCAAAGGCGAGCCCGTCGACAAGCACGTCGACCTGCCCGTCCGGCGTCCGGCGCAGCAGCCGTCCCGTGCGGGTCACCTCGACGACTTCGGCCCGCCACTCGTCGATCGGGTGCACGGTGGAGGAGTCGGAGAAGTAGATCGTCCCGTCCCCGGCAACGGCCGCGTTGTTGCAGAAGCGCATGGGCAGCCCAGCAACGGTGTCCAGCAGCGTCTCCACGTTCCGCCGGGTGCTGCCGCCGACCGTCCCGTCGGTAGCCCCACCACCGGCGAGATCAACGGCAAGCAGCCCAAGCCGGGCATCACAGACAAGCAGCCGCCCATCCGGCAGAAACTCGAGCCCGAGCGGCCGCCCACCGGTGCTCCCCACCGAGCCAACCTGCCCATCCGGCGCAACCCAGAAGATGTTGCCGTCCTCGGTCCCGGTGAAGACGCGCCCTTCGAACGGCCCACCGGTGGCGACGACGACATCCTCCGCGCCGAACCCCGGCACCGCGACAACTCGCAAGTCCATCCGGCATTCATACCAATGGCTCTGAAGCGAGTCGATACGCAGACGCCCTCCGCTCCTGTTCGGCCGAAGTCAGCACCTCCCCGCGAAGAACGAGACCGCAACCCGCACCGGCGTCCGCCCCTGCTCGGTCACGACCAGCGGTACGCAACGCCGCCCGGCGACGTGAAAACCCCCGATGAAGGCAGTGTCGAAGTCCGCGCAGGCATGAAACGTGACCGCCCGCGCCGGCGAGTAGCCCCAGGCCTGCCCGTAGTTGAGCCCGGCACCGTCGCCGTCGCCGTCGCCGTCGCCGGCACCGTCGCCGGCACCGGCTGCCGGGCCACCGCTCCGCTCTGCGATCGGCTGGCCGCTCCGCTGGATGCCCGGTTGCTTCCCGCCGGCGGAGCAGGAAGCTAGGACAAGACCGACGGCAACGACCGACAGCGGCCGGACGCAGAACCAGCTCGACATCGGCCCATGCTCGTATGCGGGCTCAACCCGATTGCCGCCCATTCGTGCGACTACCGACTGAAATGGCAGCCCGAAATCGGGAGCTATTTTACAGGCCACCTCCTTGTGGGCTCGGGAATTGCAGAGTCGTCTCCAGAATGTTCCATTCCGGCGGGCGCGGTTACATTGCTGCCGACGTTTGCGCGGGTCACGGCCGCAGTTCCTCCGGGGGGCCGCGGACGAGTGACCAGCCTCGGCCGTGCCCCCCCGCCGGCGGGTCGGTGCCGTGCTGCCACGCATGGTAGAGGCGTTGGGGGTGCCGGCGAGGGAGCCCTCGAGCGCGATCGCGCCGATGCGTGCGCCGGAACTCCTCGGCGACCTCGGAATAGTTGCGCCGCGCCGTCCGATCGCGCATTTTGGCCAATTCGACTGTGGTGAAGAACTGTAGCTGTCGCATGCCGAAATTCTTCCGCACGACCTACCGCCTTCGTCAGTATTCGATCATGCCAAGTTCAAGGCGAACGCCGCCGGTTCCATTCTGTTAGTTTGCCGATGTACTACCCGGCGACGAGCAGGGGAGCGCGGCCCCCGGACCGGTCGTGATCACGTAGGTTCGCGGTATGTCCGATGAGGTGTTCCCCCGCACGGTCATCACCAGTGACCGGCTGCGGCTCCGGCCGTTCGAGGCGTCCGATGTTCCGGAGGTGCACGCGGCCTGGCACGAGGAGCGGTTCGTCAGCACCGCCCCGGTGGGCTATCCCTACGCCAACGCCGGGCTCAAGACCGCGTTCGAGTGGTGCACGCTGGGGACCGAGAAGCATCGGCTGGACGGCAAGGGCGTGTCGTTCGCGGTCGAACCGCGCGAGGGCGGCCGGCTGATCGGGCACGTCGCCCTGTTCGACGCGGACTGGACCAGCCGCAACGCCGAGATCCACTACTGGACGGCGGCGTGGGCCCGAGGCAACGGCTACGCGGCTGAAGCGGCGAACGCGGTGGCCACCTGGGCATTGCGTGACATCGCGTACGAGCGGATCAGCCTCCACGCCGCCACGGCCAACTCGGCGTCCCGGCACGTGGCCGACAGTGCCGGTTTCCAGTTCGAAGGCACGTTGCGCAACTTCGCCCCGACCCGCAGCGGCACCCGCACCGACCTGGCCGTCTACAGCCTGATCAAGCAGGACCTCCGCCCGGCCGCAGGCTGAACGTCCTCCCGACCACCGGAATCGGACCGCGCCCCGCTACTCGGACCGATTGAGTACGGCAACTCACGCGACACCCACGGCCACGTTCATAGGTTGATGCCCATGAATTCGACAGCGGAACTGGACCGCCCGCCCGCGAGCCCCACCTACTGTGGCCGCCACCGCCGCCCGCGGCGCTGGTTCACCGGCCACGAAGTCGCAGCAGCCACAGCTCCTGCCACAGCCACCCCCGCCCCGCAAGCGGGTTCCGCCCCGGCCACCCCCGCCTCGGCAAAGGGTTCCGCCCCGGCCGACTTCGATCCCGCTGACTTCGACCCGGCTGACTTCGACCCGGCCGGTCCAGCAACAGGCTCCGCCCCGGCAGGCTTCGACCCAGCCAATCCCGGTCCGGCGGCCGGCTCCACCCCGGCTGACTTCGGCTCTCGCCTGGTGACCAGCTCGGACCTGGCCGGCTCCGGGTTTCGGCTGGTGAACAGCCAGCTGCTGGCAGCCTGATCAGGCGAGATCTGTCCGGATCACCCGGCGGCCGCGAGCGCGGCGTGCAGGCGGTCGGGCCGGTCGGTCGTACGCTGCAAACGCTGCACTTCGGTGAAGCCCGCCCGGGCCATCCGCCCGGCGAACTCGTCGACCGGCCAGCGGTAGGCCGTGATCACCCTGTGGTCGAAGGGTTCGGCCCGCTCGCCGTCGAAGAACCCGGCGACGACCATCCCGCCCGGCGCCACGACCCGGCGGAGTTCGGCGAGAACGACGTCGAGGTCCGCGGGCGGACGGTGGATCAGCGAGTACCAGGCCAGGACCCCGGCGACGGAGCCATCGGCGACGTCGAGGGCGTCCATCGACCCGAGCCGGAACGGAACGCCGGGATGTGTCGCCTCGGCGTGGGCGATGAACTCGGGCACCATGTCGATCCCGGTCGCGTCGAGGCCGAGCGACCGGAGGTAGGCGGTGAGGTGTCCCGGCCCGCAACCCAGGTCCAGCACCGGACCGGTGCGGCCGCCCAGGTACCCGCCGATGAAGTCGAGGTCGTACGCCTCCATCCGCCGCCCGTCGTCGATCAACTCGATGTACGGCCCGGACATCGCCGAATAGGCGTCCCGCACCTGCTCCGACAACACCGTTCGACGCACTGCGATGACCCCCGTCGTGTGCTGGGCCGGACGACGACCCGCCGGCCGTCCAGTCGCGCCCAGCCGGACACGATGTCTATCACGTTGCCTCGCCGGCCGTCGCGATGATCGGCACCAACTCGAGGAGCCATGCCGAAACGACCTGACGTGTTGACCGTCAATACGAAATCAACATGTAGACGGAACGGGTGGACGTCAATGTTGACGAGTCAACTCAACTCCATCAACACGAACGCCCACCGCGTCGCTGCATCAGGCGTCGCTACGCCAGGCGCTGCTGGCTCAGCGCCAGGTGTCGCTCACTGACGTGGTGCAGGAGGAGCCGGTGGTCAGGGTTCGGTTGGCGCCGGATTCCCAGGTCACCGTGGAGCCGTTCTTCTTGACGTACTTGTACTCGACCGTCGTGTTCGGTGGCAGGTTCACCGTGCCGGTCCAGACCGGGTACGAAGCCGACGACAGCGCCACCCCGCCGGCCGTGTTCCAGCTGCCCAGCGCGGCGACGCTGCCCAGCACGTAGACGTTCTCGCCCCAGACCGTGGTCGCGTTGACGCCGAAGGCCGTCGCGACCGTCGTGCACGCCCCGGGGGAGGTGGTCGCGCCGGACGTGGGGACGGAGCCGGATCCGCGGGCGTTGACGTGCAGCGCCAGCATGCTGTTCGCCGCCACGGTGGCGGTGAAGGTGCCCGACGAACTGACCGTGTAGGACGTACCGGAGCAGGTGCCGTTGTTGTAGTCGCCGTTGGCGACGTCGCAGTAGGTGCCGGCCGGCAGCGACGTCTGGAAGGTCCGGTTGAGCGACGACCCGTCCCGGTTGAAGACCGCATAGGCCGCCGAGCCGCGCCCGAAGGCCGCCTGCGCCCCGCCGTTCGACCACCAGTTGGTCACCGAGGTGCCGGTGGCGGCGTTGTGGAAGGCGACCATGTTGGCCGTGGTGCGCCACCGGTGCTCGCATGCCCAGCCGGACGAGCAGTTCACCGCGCTGGTGGTGCCGTTGGCGGCGGCAGGCGGCCCGGCGTCCGCGTTGGAGAACGTGAACGACGACATCACCGACGGCGTCCCGTACGGGTAGGCCAGCATGAACGCCTCGGACAGGGCGTAAGTCGTCCCGTCCTTGTAGGTCAGTTTTGCCCGCCCGTTGCGCTGGGTGTCGTGGTTGTCGATGAACGCGACCGCATCCCCACTGGCCAGCAGCATCTGGTTCGGCAGCGACGACAGCCCGGAGAGATTGCCGTCCTTGAACGCGTTGCCGACCACGTCGCCGTAGCGGAACTCGGTGACGTCACCGATGCCGGTGTACTCGGTCGGGCTGATCTCCCCGCTACCACCTTCGATGGTCTCCTGGAAGATGTACGGCGTACCGCTCAACGCGCCGTAAATGGCCTGCAGATCGGCGACCGGCATGTGCTTGGCCGCGTCCACCCGGAACCCGTCGACGCCCAGCGAGATCAGGTCGTTGAGGTAGCCGGCGATCTTGCCGCGGACGTAGGACGACTCGGTGGCCAGGTCGGACAGGTCGACGAGCTCGCAGTTCTGGACCTCCCACCGGTCGGTCCAGCTGACGATGTCGTCGTTGCCGTTCTTCCCGCAGTGATGGAAGTCGTTGTTGCCGTACGCGACCGCCGGGTACGAGTAGTGACTGTAGGTGGAGCCGGCGCTGCCGTTGCCGGTGGACCCGCCGCCGGCCATGTGGTTGATGACGGCGTCGACGTAGATCTTGACCCCGGCGGCGTGACAGGCGGAAACCATCGACGCGAACGCCGCCCGGTCACCGCGCCGCGTGGTCAGCTGGTAACTGACCGGCTGGTAGTCCTGCCACCACGGGTAACCGGAGGACGGCAACACCACGTGTTCCTGCGGCGGCGATACCTGCACCCCGCCGAACCCCTTCGGCCCGAGCACGTTGGTGCACTCGGACGCGATCGACGCCCACGGCCATTCGAAGAGATGCACGATGACGTCCCGCGCACCCGGATTGGCGTCGGCCTTGGCGTCGGCGTTATGCGGCCGCCCGATCGCTACCAAAGCCGCCGCGAACATCAGCAGCATCACACCAGGTATCGCCCAGCGCCTGGTCGAACGAGTCATCGGGCACCTCCGGAAGGGGGAACAAGAGGGGGACGGGGTTGGCGAAGGGCCGCGGCTGGGGAACAGCCGCCGAACAGGCCGGCAACGAACGGGCCGGGGCGAAGGGACGGAACCCGGCGGACGCCGGAAGAGCAAAGGTCAAGGACGAAGGACGAGGAGCCGGCCGTACGGATGGGAGTTCAGCGAAGGTACGGCCCATCGGTCCCCACCTTTCCAGGAGCCGGGTTGCCCGCAAGCGCCAGCACGTACACCGCCATGTCGCCCTTGCTGCTGACCGACGCGGTCAGCGAACCATTGGTAACAGTCTTTACGTCACCGGATACGGCGTCGGTGTACGTACCGTTCGGAATCCCGGTGAAGGTGGCACTGCTGGACACCGCGACCAGGGCGAAACTGTCCACCGACCCGGACGTGTAGCGGCGCTTGTAGGCGATGTTCCCGCTGACACCCTCGGTGGAGTACTGCCCCATCTGCAGCGCGGGGATGGCCCGGCGGATCTGGTTGAGCCGCTGCAGATGCTTGACCAGTGGTTGAGCCAGGGTCGTCGCGACCGCCCCGCTGGAGCTGGAAACCACCCCGTAGCCGGACGCGGTCACCGTCCCGGCCACCTTGTCGCCGTAGTAGGCGCGCCCGGTGGTGGCCAGCGGGCAGGTCGGCCCGCAGTCGATCTGCTTACCGGCCTGGAACTCGATCTCCGACCCGTAGTAGAGGGTGGGGATGCCGCGGAACGTCCACATCAGAGCCATGTTCTCGGCCCAGGCGTCGGTGCCGCCGGTGTAGCGGAACTGCGACTTGTTCGGCCCGTAGTCGTGCGAATCCACGTACACGACGTTGTAGGTCGCGTCGTTGACCGAGTCGTCCGAGTCCTTGCCGTTGTAGAAGGCGTTGGACGCGTCCGAGAAGTTCATGTGCATCCGCATGTCGATGATGTTCATGCCGGAGAACTGACTGTGGTCGGGCGCGTGATAGACGTTGCCGTTGAGGAACGCGTTGGTGCTGGTCGGCTGCCCACCCGTACCCACATTGTTTTCGTAGTTGAACTGGTCGAGCGCCGCCTGCACGTCGTCGTCGGTGTACGTCTTGCGTTCTTTCCAGGTGAAGAACTGGGCCGAGTGGTTGACCGAGCCGCGGTTCCACTTGTCGTTGACGAACGCGGCCACCTCACCGAAGACGTAGAAGTCCTGGGCCTTGGTCGCGCCGTACTTCTGCACCAGATGCTGCTGCATGGCCGGCAGGAAACGCCGGTTCCAGGTGACGCGGGGGATGTGCACGGCGGTGTCGATCCGGAACCCGTCGACGCCCATGTCGATGTATTTGTTGTACGCGTCGATCAGGTATTTCTGGACGACCGGGTTCTCGGTGTTGAAGTCGGCGAGGTCGTCGGCGAGCCAGCAGGACCGCGCGTCCTCACCTTCCCAGTTGCCGATCCAGCACTGGTGGTAGAGCGAGGCCGGGAACATCCCGGAGGTCGGCGACGGCCACTGGCAGTTGTGATTGGCGTACCCCTGCGGGCTGTAGGTGCCGTTTGTCGTACCCCAATTCCGGCAGGTGTTCCCGGCCGGCTCGGCCGTGGTCCAGAGGTCGCCGTTGTAGGGCCGGCCCTGGGCGAGCTGATTCTGCGCGGCGGTAAGCGTCGGGTCGGTGCCGGAGAATTCCACCATCGGGTCGTAGGTCTGCCCGTCGACCTTGGTGGAATACATCCAGTCCCACGAGCCGTCCTTGGCGCCCCACACCTTCGGCACGTAAAGCCCGTTGGCACCCCAGCGGGAACTGTGGTTGTAGACCACATCCTGGTAGATCTTGAGGCCCTTGGCGTGCGCCTTGTCGATCAGATCCTGGTAGGTCGCGCCCGGCGATTCGAGCCGGGTGTCGACGCGATAGAAGTCCCAGCCGTGGTAACCGTGGAAGTCGTAGTCGGAGCGATTCAGCACGACCGGCGTGATCCAGACGGCGGAGAAACCGACGCCCTTGATGTAGTCGAGCTTGTCGATGAGCCCCTTGAAGTCACCGCGGAACATCGGGTCCTGATTGGCCGCGTTCCCGGAGGAGATGTTCTGGCTGCCACCGCGGTCATTCGAGGTGTCCCCGTCGTAGAACCGGGCGGTCATCACGAAGTAGATGCTCTCCTTGCGCGGGTCCCCGCCGAGCATTTCACCGCCCGCGGCGGCCGGCGGCGCTGAACCGGTGGTGACGGACACGGTCGCGCTGGGCGCGGAAATGTTGCCGGCCGCATCAACAGCACGAACGACATAGGTGTACGCCGTGGTAGCGGCCAGCGAGCCGTCGATGTAGGTGGCATAGCCACTGGTCAACACCACGGTCCCGGCAGTCCCGCCGGTGCGGGTCAACTGGTAGCCGGTGACCCCACGGTCGTCGGTCGAGGCCGTCCACCCGAGCGTCACGGTGACGTGGTCGACGCTGGCGGTCAGCGCACCGGGCGCGGTCGGCGCGGTGGTGTCGGCCGGCACCGCGGTGCACGGATCGGTCGCGTCGGCGGTGATGACCCCGCCGCTGACCTTCGAGGTGCCCGCGGTGAGGGCGTAGTTGCGCCCCGAGTTGTTGTCCCAGGTGCCGTTGCCGTTGTTGAACGTGGCGGCGAGCGTGGTCGCCGCGCCGAGCTCGACGGTCTTCTTCACCCAGCCGGTGCAGGCGGTCTCGTTCATGGCCACACCCGGCACGGTCGTCCAGGCTTCCCCGGTCGGCGCGTAGTGCAGGTAGGTGGTGGCCCACGTGGACGCCGGCTGATAGAAGATCGTGGCCGTGTTGTCCCCGGCCGGCGGGTCGACGACGGTGCCGGAGCACGGATCGGCCGCGGTGACCACGCCACCGGTGATGGTGACGATCCCGGTGCCGACGGTGTAGTTACGTCCCGAGTTGTTGTCCCAGGTGCCGGACCCGTTGTTGAACGTGGCCTGCATGCCGGTGGCGGTGCCCAGGTCGATCGCCTTGGTGTACCAGCCGCTGCAGGATGCAGCGCTCATGGCCACGCCGGGCACGGTCGTCCACGATCCACCGGTCGGTGCGTAGTGGATGTTGACGGTGCTCCAGGCCGACGACGGCTTGAAGAAGACGGTCACGGTGTTGGTCGCGGCCGCGAAGGCCGGGGCGACCAGCAGCGGAACGGCGGTGACGACCGCCATGACCGCGGCGATCCACCAGGGGCGTTTTTTGGACACGGGTTCTCCTCCAACGACCTCAGGGGGCGTTTCTCGATCGAAGGATGACGTTGGCCGAAGAGCGCGAGGCCCGTGCCACCACACGTCGGAGCCGGTGACACGGGCGTAATCCCGCGTTCATATTGGATGGCACGCTAGCAATCACTTGCATCGATTGGAAGAGTTTTCGTCAATGTTGCAAGCGCATGCTTAGAAAGATATCGATGCGGTAACGCGGCAGCTCAGGTCAGCCCAGGAGGGCGGCGTGCAGCGCCGGCCCGCCGAGCGCACTCAGCGGCCGGGCCGCCGGCCAGGCCGCCGCCGCAGCCGGATCACGGCTGGTCCCGACCGTCGCGCCGCGCGCCTGCAGAGCCGACAGCACGCGAAGACGCACGGGAGTATCCGCAGCCAGGAGCCCACCGGCGAGGACGACCGGCCCGTCCGCGGCAACCTGGTCGAGAGTGGCGAGCAACCGCCGGGAGGCGTCGGCCGCGATGAACAAAGCCGCCGCATCACCGTCGCGGGCGGCGGCACACACCACCGGTGCGAGGGCGTCGATCGCGGCGAGCGGAAGCCCTTGCGCCCACCGGATGAGCGCGTCAACCGACGCGGCTCCGGCATGCGCGGCAACCCGAGAGGCCAATGTGGATGGCCAATCCCGGACAGCAAACCGCAAGGCTTGCAAGCCCATCCAGCGCCCCGACCCTTCGTCGCCGAGAAGCCAGCCGAACCCGTCCGCGACGGCGACGACCTCATGAGCGACGATTCGGGCCGCGACCGCGCCGGTGCCCGCAATGAGTGCGCTCCCTGCCAACATAAATGTTCCGGCCGCGAACGCGGTGACCACGTCGCCGACCACGCGCACCGGGCAGCAAAGGCGGCGGCGATAACCGGATCCGCCGCGACGCTGGTGCCGGCCAGCCCGGCCACCCCGCCGGCCACCCGCGATGGATCACATCCGGACAGCGCTTGCAGGACCGCATCCCCGATGGACGCGGCCGCGGCCACCCCACCGGACAGCGGATTCCCCGGCCCGCCGAGCCCGCGGCCGATCACGGATCCATCGCCAACGGCAATCGATGAAAAGGACGATCGACGTGACGGGTGAGAGCGGCTCACCATGCTCCTGGGTGCGCTCGTCGCGTACGCGCTGGCTCGGTATGAATTTCGCGGGAACCGGCTGCTCTACTACGTCTTCGTCGCGGCCATGTTCTTCCCGGTGTTCCTCGCGCTGGTCCCGCTGTTCTTCGTCGTCCAGCAGCTCGGACTCCTCGGCACCTATCCCGGCCTGATCCTCGTCTACGCCGCTTACGCCGTACCCTTCACGGTCTTCTTCCTGCATTCGTTCTTCCGCACCCTGCCCGGCGAGATCGCCGAGGCCGCCTTTCTCGACGGCTGCTCGCATGCCGCGGTGTTCTTCCGCGTCATGCTGCCGCTCGCCCGCCCCGGACTGGTCGCGGTGGGCATCTTCAATTTCCTCGGGCTCTGGAACCAGTATTTGCTTCCGCTGGTTCTCAATCCCGACCCGGACCGGTACGTCCTGGCGCAGGGTCTGGCCGCCCTGTCGGTCAGCCAGGGGTATCGCAGCGACTGGGGCGGACTGTTCGCCGGCCTGACCATCGCCATGCTGCCGGTGCTCGTCGCCTACGTCGCGTTCCAGCGCCACATCCGCGCCGGAATGACCGCCGGCGCGGTCAAGTAACCCCCCCCCATTTCCCACATCCCCTGGGAGGACCGTGCCCATGAAACGCCGATTGGCTCTTTGGGCGATTCCCGTTCTGGTGGCCTCGGGCGCTGTTGCCCTGTCCGCCGGACCTGCCTCGGCCGCCGACTGCGGCTATCTTTTCGACGACTTCCACTACACGTCGTCGGCCGATTCATCGCTGACCGGGCACGGCTGGACGCCGCGCACCTACTCCGGCGGGCCGGGCGTGCCCGGCGCGACCTGGTCGGCCAACAGCATCACGTTCCCGACCTCGGCCGGCGACCAGGTCATGCAGCTCACCGCCGCCACGGACGGCACCGGCGCCGGCACCAACCAGGCCGAGCCCTACTCCACCCAGAAGCGGTTCCTGGACGGCACCTACGCCAGCCGCATCCGGTTCACCGACGCGCCGGTCAGCGGCGCCGACGGCGACCACATCAACGAAACCTTCTTCACCATCAGCCCGCTCAACGGCGACCTCGACCCGACCTACTCGGAGCTGGACATTTCCGAGTACCTGCCGAACGGCGGGTGGGGCGAGACCGGGCCGATCAACTACCAGACCAGCTGGTACACCTACCGCGCCGACCCCTGGTACGCCGACAACGTGCACTCCGAGGAGCGGCAGGGCTTCGACGGCTGGCACGACCTGGTGGTCCAGGTGGCGAACGGGCACATGATCTACTTCATCGACGGGGTGCAGGTCGGCGACCACTCCGGCAAGTTCTACCCCCGCCAGACGATGACGATCAACTGGAACCTGTGGTTCATCGACACGGCGGCGCACACCGGCGGCCTCTCGACGTACATCCAGCAGGTTGATTGGGTGTTGTTCGCGAAGAACCAGGTGCTCGCGCCATCGGCGGCGACCGCCGCAGCCGCTTCCTACCGGTCCTCTCGCGTGGCCTTCACCGACACGGTCTCCTCGGCCGGGGGCTGCACGACGACGCCTCCTACCACTACGCCTCCCTCGACAAATCCGACAACTCCTCCCGCTACGGACTGCTCGAACGCGCCCGAGTGGCAGTTCGCGTCGGTCTACACCGGCGGCAACCTCGTGAAGCACGAGAAGAGCCGCTACGGCGACCCGAGCGGCCCGCCGTCCGGCCAGGGAAAGCACCTCTGGAAGGCCCGATACTGGACACAGGGATCCGAGCCCGGCTGGACCGAACAGTGGCAGGATCTGGGTCGCTGTTAAAAATCGGATAACTGTGCCGGGGGAGTGGGATCAAGGTGTCCCACCCTCCCGGTACAGTGCCGCAGGCAAAGTGATCGCCTGCGTCCCGTTTTCGGGTGACGGGTGGCAACAGGGGAGGATTCGTTGGGCGCTTCCGGGTGGGACTATTACGTTCCCTACCAGCCCGACCGGTATGCCGCCTTCGTCGGCCTGCGGCAGCGGGTCTTCGAGAGCGGCGAGTTCTGGTGGGCCGTGCCCGGCGAGCCCGGCAAAATGGCTCGCGACTACCCGAACCGCCCGCAGACCGAGGACGAGCTGTGGTCCGAGGAATCGGTGCGCCTGGCCGGCACCCACTCGATCCTGGACATGTACCGAGTGCTCAACGACGACGAGAAGCCCAACTACGGCTGGCTGCCTTTCGCGTACGAGACGTTCGAGGAGTACATGGCCCTGGTGAACGAGCACGGCAACCCCGACTACGGCATCATCGCCCCGCTGACCGAGGCCGAGGCGATAGCCGTGACGGGTTCGGCAAAGCTGACCCACGACCACGTCGAGAAGATCACCGAGCTGGCGCAGTATCGGGGAATCGGCCGATGTGTGGTGCTGCACGACCCCGACGGCACCCCCGCCGAGCTGTACTTCTGGGGATACTCCGGCGACTGACCAACGTAAGAGCCCGTTGTCAAGGCGGGTGATTGATGTTGGTTGATCAGGTTGTTTTCCCTGGTGATGTGGGTGGTGTCGTGGTGCTGGGCCGGTCGGTGATCACCGGTCGGCTCGGTGGCATGGGTGGGGGCCGGGCCGGTTGTTTCAGCTTGTTTCAGTTGCCGGCCTGGCTGGTTGGTGATGTTCCCTGGTGCCGGTGTGGTGGGGGCTCCGCCGCGGGTTCCGCGTCTCTACGTAGATCATCAAACGGGCTGGTCCCACGGGTGGTGGCGGGGTCCCGACAGCGTGCAACCGAGCTTGTGCGGAGCGCGGCGGGTGGCCCTTGGTCAGTCACGAGCTTGGTGGCTCTACGAAAAGTCGGGCTCGCCCCGCCGGGTGGGGGAAGGTTTATGGAGTTGTCGGCGGTCGCATCGCTGCCGCCGCTGGTGAGGTCATCAGGCGGCCACCGCGGGGATGGGCCGGCCGGTACGGTGCTGGCCGGCGGCGATGTCGGGGTTGAACGGCTGCCGGCGGGTGACGATGGCGTGCAGCCAGCGCAGCAGGGTCGCGGCGCACGCGGCGCGGGCCTGTGCGGGGGCAGGCGGTCGGTGTCGCGGCGGGTCAGGTGGGTGAACTTGGCGTGTAGTACCGGGTTGTGGGGCAGGGCGCCCCAGACGGCGCGCCAGGCGGCCAGCCGCAGCCCGGGCCGCCCACGCCGGGACAGCCGGGTCTGGCCGCGGAAGGTGGCCGAGGTGTTCTCGGCCGGGTTGAGCCCGGCGTGTTTGACGACGCTACGCGCGGACGCGAACCGGGTCAGGT
>NZ_BOML01000020.1 GCF_016862175.1 Paractinoplanes durhamensis
TCAAGTCTTCGGTGCCCTCGACGAGGGCGCGGGCCAGGTCGGACAGGTGCCGGTCGCGGTGGCGGGCGGCGGCCAGCAGGGTCTCGAAGGCCTCGGCGACCCCGACCTGCAGCCGTTCCGCCAGCAGCCCGGTCGCCTGTTCGATCACCATCTGGTTGTTCAGCGCGGCCTGCAGCTGCTCACCGAGGACCTCGCCGCGGTGGATGGCCCGCTGCTGGATCAGCCCGACGGTGGCGATGTCGGCCAGCGCCTGTCCCATCCGCAGTTGCTCCGGGCCGAGCGGCCCGGGCGCCGTGCCGAAGAGGTTCAGCGCGCCGATGACGTCGGTGCGCAGCCGCATCGGCAGGGTGTGCAGCACGCTCTCCAGCTGGAGAAACTCGGACGAGGCGGCCACCAGCTGCGGAACGCCGGCTTCGTCGATGAGCAGGAGCCCGGCCGCGTCGACCCCGAGCAGCTGGACGCAGCGTTCGGTCAGGACGTGCAGGAAGTCGAGCAGGTCGAAGTCGTCCACGAGCGTGTCGGCCAGCTCGATGAACACGTCGGACAGCGTAGGGACGGCCATTCTCAGGCCGGCGCCGCGGCGAGCCGGCCGCCCTCGCTCTCCCAGGCGTTCTGATCCGGATCGGAGCCGGCGAGCGCGGCCACCGGCGTCACCAGCACAGTGGTCACGCCGCCGTCGGCGTAGATGGCGGTGAGCGTGGCCGGGGACTGACCGGAGAAGTAGCCGAGGCTGACCGTGCGGCCGGCCACCTCGATCTCGTGCGGCCGGACCGCCCAGCCGGCGGCGCTCAGCAGCAGTCGGACCACCGGGCCGCGGGCTTCGTCCATCGCCCGGACCAAGCCGGGGAGCGCGGCGCCGGGATCCCGGGAGGCCGGCCACCAGCAGCCGTCGAGCGTCACGTTGTGGAAGCGGATCGGTCCCCAGCGGAACCGAGCCTGCTCGATTCGTCGGGAGATCGTGGCGTGCGTAGACACCGAGGTCATCGGAGACACCCTGTCGACAAGGACCAACGCAGGCGCGGGCCTTGGCCCGACGGCGCGGGCTGAGACGAGGTCCACCAAGGTCGGTGAAGGCGCGGCACCGGCGAATACCGGGTCGCGTGACCCACAGTACGCGCCCGCGAGGTCATCCCGCGGCCTGCACCAACTCGGTGGAGAGTCGCTGCATCGCGTCGCTCACCTCGGACGCGTGCGCGTGCAGCTCGCCCAGGTCGAGGTGCGGTTCCTGGGCGCGGTCCTCGAGGTCGGCGCAGAGGGCGGCGAAACGGTTGGCGCCGAGGGTGGCCGACGAGCCCTTCAGGCTGTGCGCGAGCCGGGCCAGGGTCCGGGCGTCGCCGTCGGCCGCGGCCTGCTCCATCCGGCTGAGCGTGTCCGGCAGCCGCTCGGCGAAGTTGTGCAGGATCTCGGCGATGCGATGGTGCTCGCCGGTCATCGAGGCGGCGATCCCGTCGACCCAGGCCCGGATGCTGTCCGCCTCGGTGGCGGCCCGCATCTCGGCCGGCATCTCGGCCCGCACGTCGGCGTGCGCGGCCGAGGCGGCCAGGACGGCGTCGAGGTCGGCCTCCCGGATCGGCTTGGCCAGGAAGCCGTCCATGCCGGCCCGCTTGCTCGCGGTCCGGTCGTCGACCATCGCGTTGGCGGTCAGCGCGACGATGCGCGGGGCGCCGTGCGCCGGTGGGTCGGCCCGGATCTGCTCGGTGGCGGCCAGCCCGTCCAGCACCGGCATCTGCACGTCCATGAGCACCAGGTCGAACGGCGTACGCCGCACCGCCGCGACCGCCTCGGCGCCGTCGCCGACCAGCTCCACCCGGTGGCCGCGCCGTTCCAGCAGCAGCTGCGCCACCCGCTGGTTGACCGGGTTGTCCTCGGCGACCAGCACGTGCAGCGGCCGGCCGGCCACCACGACCGGCGGCACCGGCTCGGGTTCCGGGGTGCCGGGCGCGGCCCGGCCCAGGCGCAGCGTCACGGTGAAGGTGGAGCCCGCGCCCGGGGTGCTGTCGACGGTGATCCCGCCGCCCATCGCCTCGGCCAGCCGCTGGGAGATCACCAGGCCCAGCCCGCTGCCGCCGTAGCTGCGCGCGATCGACGCGTCGACCTGGCTGAACGGCAGGAACAGCCGGGCCAGCCGGTCGGCCGGGATGCCGATGCCGGTGTCCCGGACGGCGAGCCGGAGCTCGGTGCCGGCGGCCGTGACGGTCACCGTGATCGCCCCGTGCTCGGTGAACTTGACCGCGTTGCCGATCAGGTTGACCAGGATCTGCCGGATCCGGCTCTCGTCGCCGACGACCACCGGCGGGCAGCCGGCGGCGACATCGCCGGCCAGCCGCAGGCCCTTCGCGTCGGCGGTCAGCGCGACCAGGTTGATCGCCTGCTGCACGCAGGCGCGCGGCGAGAACGGCCGGTCGTCCAGGGTCAGCTCGCCGGCCTCGATCTTGGAGAAGTCGAGTACGTCGTTGATGATCACCAGCAGCGTCTCGCCGCTGGCGTGCACGGTGTCGACCAGCTCCCGCTGCCGGGCGTCCAGGTCGGTGTCGAGCAGCAGCCCGGTCATCCCGATCACCGCGTTCATCGGCGTCCGGATCTCGTGGCTCATGGTGGCCAGGAACGCCGACTTGGCGGCGGTGGCGGCCAGCGCCTCGTCCCGGGCGGCGACCATCGCGGTCATCGAGGCGTTCACCGCCCGGGCCATCTGGGTCAGCTCCTGCGGCCCGGTCACCTCGGCCCGGCGGCTGAGGTCACCGGCCGCGACCCGCTGCGCCGCCGCGGTCACCCGCTTGGCCGGCGTGGTGATCCGCCAGGTGATCCACCGCCCGCACAGCGCCACCAGGGCCGCGGTGCCGACCGACACCCAGACGATCAGCTTGCGGGTGCCCTGGGCGCTCTCGTCGCCGGCCCGGAGAAGCTGCGCCAGCCGCCGCTCCTCCTCGGTGTGCATGGCGCTGACCAGTTGCTGGACGTCGGCCAGGTCGGCGTTGACCTGGTCGGGCCGGTGCTCGGCGACCGCCCGGTCGTACTGCGCGAGCCGGCTCTCGGCCAGCGGATCCGCCCGGTCGAGCAGCCGCTGCAGGGCCCGGTCGTCGCCGGCCGCCGCCCGGACCCGGCCCAGCTGGTCCCGGACGGTGTCGCCCGCGCTGCCCAGCGCCTGCGCCCAGGTCGGGCTGCCGGTGTGCTGGTAGTTGCGGGCGACCCGGTCGAGCCCGTTGACGACGTCGTTGAGCCGGCCGATCTCGCCGAGCATCTGGTGCGAGTGCTGCAGCGGCGCCCGGCTCTGCATGAGCGCGCCGATCCGCAGGTAGGCGCTGGCGCCGACGAAGGCCAGCGACAGCAGGGCGAGCAGGAACCCGACCGCCAGCATCCGGCCCACGGTCCACCAGGCGCGATCCGCGATCCGGTCACCGTCATCCGCCACGGGGATTACTCTATGTAGTTGACGAGGGAGGCGCGGTGACTTCTGTCCTGGTGGTCGACGACGATCCGACCATGCTGGAGATCGTCGAGACGGTCCTGCGCTCCGGCGGCCTCGAGGTGTCCAGCACCAGCACCGGCCGCGAGGGCCTGCGGGCCGCCCACGAGCGGACCTGGGACTGCGCGGTCCTCGACGTCACCATGCCGGACATGAGCGGCCTGGAGGTGTGCCGCGCGCTGCGCGACGACGCCGAGACCGCCGACATCCCGATCATCCTGCTGACCGGCCGTGGCCAGTGGCTGGACGTGGCCTCGGGCTTCGACGCGGGCGCCGACGACTACCTGGTCAAGCCGTTCACCGCGCAGGACCTCCTGACCCGGGTGGACGCGCTCACCGGCACGGTTCACTGAACGACCGACAACCACACCATGAGGTACGGCGTACCCTCCGCACTTTCCACGCGGACCCGCCCGCCGTGCCGCCCCGCGACGGCCCGCGCCAGCATCAGCGCGGTGGCGTTCCCTTCCCCGTCGGCGCTGGTGAAGAGCCGGTCGGTGGCCTGCCGGGCGGGCAGCGGCAGGGCAACCCGCCACTGATCGCCGACCAGCTCGGCGGTCATCGTGCCGTCCCCGCCGATCGCCCGCACCGCGGTGGCCAGCCGCCGGAACACCTGCCCGAGCCGCTCCCGGTCACCGGTGACGAGCCCTTCGGCAGGCTCGGCGGTCACCGCGGCCCCGCTCTCGGCGAGCAGCTCCGGCAGGTCGAAGGTCGTCCGGGCGAGCGGAAACGTGCCGTTCTCGATGCCACTGATCGTGGCGATCTCGGCGACGACCTCGTCGATCCGGTGCACCTTCCGGGCGATCATCGGCAGCGCTTCGTCAAGAAACGGCTCACCCGTGCTCTCCGGCAGCAGATCGATCATGGCAAGGGCGGCGGCAAGCGGCGTACGAAGCTCATGCAGCAGCGCCGAGACCAGCTCGGTCTTGGTCGCCACGAGCTCGGCCAGCTCCCGGTTGTGCTCCCGCAGCCGGTGCCGGCTCTCCACGTCCTGCATGGGCTGCTCCTACCGCCGGCGACCACCCCAGGATAATCGGACTTAGCCCGCAAAGCGCCCGAAGCGTCCTCCTCGGCGCTCCACCCGCAGCCGCACAGGCACGAAGACGAGAAGCGCCGGCACCATCAGCGCGGCCGGATAGGCCAGCACGCTGTCGGCCCTGGCCGTGATCGCGCCGCCGCCGGTCAGTGCTCGTCAGCCGGGGATCGGGGCGTCCCGGCAGACCGTGCCGGCCGGTGGGATGGTCAGGTGGAGCAGGTAGGCGTACATGTAAGCCTCGATGCAGGCGCTCTTGCGCCTGGCCGTGTGTCCCTCGCCCTGCCATGTGATCAGGTGGCCGTTCGCCAGGGTTTGGGAAAGAGCCACCGCATCCGGGTACGGGGTGTCGGGGTCGCCGGTGTTGCCGGAGACCAGGATCGGCGCCGAGCCGGTCGCCCGGTACGACCCGGTGTAGCGGCTGAGGCGGGCGGCCGGCCACTGCAGACAGGCCGGCGCGTGGGTCTGGTCGTAGGCGGGCGGCCCGTACGCCATCCGCGGTGCGGTGAGCGGGAAGTCGGCCGCGACCTTCGCGAGCCGGGCGCGCAGCTGCGGCAGACCGGCCGGAAAGACCCGGTCGGCGCACTCCACCGACACGTTGACCGCGTTGAACGTGGTGTCGGACTGGCTGATCGCATACATCAGCGGGCCGGTGCGGGACTCGGCGAGGTGCAGGTCGGTACCCAGCGCGGACCATCGACGCGTCCCGCTGTTGAGCCGGGACGTCAGCTCGGACAGCATCGTCGCGCCGTTGACGTCGCCCAGCGGGTGCTCGTCGAGGTCGTCCAGGATCTTCCGCAGTTTCCCGGTGAGGTCGCCCGGCGCGAACGCGCACTGCTCAGCGTGCGCCGAGCACCAGCTCAGGAAGCGGCGCAGCGCCTTCTCGGTCGCCCGGTACTGGCCGTAGTCGTAGGCGTACGGATCATCGGCGTATTTCTCCGGGTCGTAGCCGGAGTCCAGCATCAAGGCCCGGGTGCGCTGCGGGAACATGCTCGCGTAGACGGTGCCGACGTAGGTGGCGTACGACCCGCCGAAGAACGTCAGCTTCGCGTCGCCGACCGCCTGCCGCAGCAGGTCGAGGTCGCGGGCCTGGTTGGCGGTGCCGATGAACGGCAGCAGGTCGCCGGAGTGCTTCGCGCAGGCGGCGTCCCACTCGCGGGCCAGCCGGACCGCGTTCGCGAAGGCCGGCGCCCGACCCCACTGGGCCGCGTATTCCGGCCGGTCCAGGCAGCTCACCGGCTGACTGCGGTGGACGCCGCGCGGGTCGTGGCCGACGATGTCGAACCGGTCGCGGATCTCCGGGATCACCGAGGTGGTGAACGAGTCGACCCAGTCCCACCCGGAGCTGCCCGGCCCGCCGGCGTAGATGAACAGCGTGCCGATCCGGGCGGCCGGGTCGGCGGCCGGGTGACGTCGCAGCTGCAGCGTGATCCGGGTGCCGTCCGGATCCCGGTAGTCGAGCGGCACCTGCGCCGACGTGCACTGGTAGTCACCGCAGGCGGCCCAGTCGAGGGCCGGAGCCGGCGGCGCGGCATGTGCCGCACCTGCGCACAGTAGCGCCACCAAAAAACCGGACAAGACACGAAATTTCATTCCGCGAACGTAAGCGAAACGCCGACACTGCCGGGCGACTCGACAACAACTTTCACCCAAGTTCGTCGTGTTCTGAAGGACATCGAGCGACTCGGGATGAATCGACAAAAGCCGATGTAGTGTCCAGGATCCCCCCAGTCATCGGAGTATCCCCATGTCCCACCGGATCAACCGGCGCGGCCTGCTCAAGGCGGGCGGCGCGGTCCTCGGCGCCGGCGCCCTGGCCGGCTCCTTCGCCGCCGAGGCGAGCGCCGCCACGATCAGCTACACGAACGACGGCACCAACTACGTCGTCAACACCGGCGCCAACCTGGTCTTCAAGGTCAACCACAGCAACGGCGACCTCGTCTCGTTCGTCTACCGCGGCGTCGAATACCAGGGCTACAACGGCAAGAACTCCCAGGTGGAGGTCGGTCTCGGCGCGTCCACCGTGACCATCGCGTCGACCTCGGCGACGGTGACGATCAAGGTGGTGCACGGCACGCTGGTGCACTACTACGTGGCCCGGGCCGGCGAGAACAACGTCTACATGTGGACCTACCGGGACGCGAACTCGGTCACCATGCAGCGCTACATCGTCCGGCTCAAGCCCGGCGCGCTCACCTTCAGCGGCGGCGACGCCTGGGATTCCGCCACCGTCACCACGGTCGAGGCCGCCGACATCTTCAAGGCCACCGACGGCACCACCCACGCGAAGCACTACTCCAACCTGCGCACCATCGACTACGACTACGTCGGCGCCACCAACAGCGCCAAGACGGTCGGCATCTGGCTGGTGCGCAGCAACCACGAGCTGAGTTCGGGCGGCCCGTTCTACCGCTCGCTGCTGCGCTCCGGCAGCACCGGTTCGCCGGACCTCTACGAGATCCCGCGCTACGCCGAGGCGCAGACCGAGGACCCGCGGTGGGGCCTGAACGGCCCGTACGTCCTGTCCTTCACCGACGGCGGCGCCCCCGCGAGTGCGCTCTACGCCCGCACCTTCAACACGAGCTGGGCCGATTCACTGGGCCTGCAGGGCTGGGTCGGCACGTCCGGCCGGGGCCGGGTGACCGGCGTAGGCATAGCCGGCCGCGACACCACGTCCACCTACACGGTCGGCTTCGCCAACACCACCGCCCAGTACTGGGCCACCGCGGACAGCTCCACCGGCTACTTCAGCAGCACGAACATGCTCCCCGGCAGCTACACGATGACGATCCACAAGGGCGAGCTCCCGGTCTGGACCGGCACGGCCACGGTGACGGCCGGCGGCACCACCGTCCTGAACACCGTCACCATCACCGCCGACCCGAACACCGCCGCCGCCATCTGGCGGATCGGCACCTGGAACGGCACCCCGTCCGGTTTCAAGAACGCAAGCTTGATGACGTACGCCCACCCCAGCGACGTGCGCGCCGCCGCATGGACCGGGAACTTCATCGTCGGCACGTCCACCGACAGCGGCTTCCCGTGCTACCAGTGGTCCGACGTGAACAACGGCCTGCTGATCTACTTCAAGCTGACCGCAGCCCAGGCCGCGACGGCCCACACCCTGCGCATAGGCATCACGGCGAGTTACATAAGCGGCCGTCCACAGGTGTCGGTAAACAGCTGGACATCAGCGATCCCGGCCGCTCCGCCAACGTCAAAGACCAGAAACCTGACGGTAGGAACCTACCGAGAATTCAACACCACATTGACGTACGCCGTCCCCGCCACCGCCTGGCAGACGGACCCGACCCAGTGGAACATCCTGAAACTCAACATAGTCAGCGGCTCCACCGGCACGGGTTACTTGAGCCCAGGCGTCTCCTTCGACTGCCTGGACCTGCTCGCCTGAAAACGCGCGGGCGGGCGCCGCGCCGCGTGTCTCACCCCACGCTCTGCTCACCGATACGCGCCTTCGGCGTTTGCCAGTGCTCAGCGAGGCCGTCCCGCCCGCAGGGCCGTCCCGCCCGCAGGGCCGTCCCGCCCGCAGGGCCGTCCCGCCTCGCTTTCCGCGCCCTCTGCTCTGCTCACCGATGTGCCGAATCGGCGCGTATCGGTGCGCAGAGCAGGGCGTGTTTGTGCGCCGCGAAGTCGGTGTTGCCGGGTTGCCTGATATCGGGGTCTCGGGCGCGGGCCGAGACCCCGACATCCGGGAAAACGGTGTGCGGTGGACTCTTTGCGTCGGGAATTGTGCAACGACAGCTGTTGATGATCTGACACCACTGTGGACGGTAGGCCATTTAGAGTGGCCAGCGTCGGTTTGCCGGGGATCGGCCGGATCGGGTCGCGTTGACGCGCGCGCTGCAGCGGGGAGGAAACGGATGAATCCGGCCCGCGACGCGCCTAGCTCGGAGGTGGCCGAGAAAGCGGCCGTCCGGGGGCCGGTGCCGGTCGACAGTGCGGTCGCGTCGCCGCTCGGCGCGCTGGCCGATGCCGGCAACGGCGCCATGGCCGCCCTGCTCAGCTCGGTCGCCGGGAGTTCGCGGGATGCGTCCGCCGCCCGGCCGCCGGATTCGCCGTCGCTCGGCGCCGACGCGGTCGCGGCACTGCAACTGTCCGGGGGCAACGCCGCCGTCGCGCGGCTGCTGTCCGGCGGCGGCGCGACCGGCGCGTCCACGCCGCCGCTCGCGCCGGAGACTCCGCAGGGCCCGTCGGCCACGATGCCGGCCGCCGCGACGGATTCCGCCGGCCTCCTGGCGCCGATGCTCTCTGCCGCAGGCTCCGCGCCGGTTCCGGCTGCGTCTGCCGACGGAACCGCGCCTGAGCTGGCCGCGCCTGGGCTGGCCGCGCCTGGGCTGGCCGCGCCTGGGCTGGCCGCGCCTGGGCTGGCCGCGCCTGGGCTGGTCGCGCCTGCTGTGTCCGGGCCTGGGTTGGCTGCGCCCTCGCCTTCCGCTTCCGGGGCGGCGCCCGCCGGTCTCGGGCTCGCCACCTCTACTCCTACCGCTTCTGCGGCTGCGACTGCCGCTCCTGCGGTCGCTGCGGCAAGTTCGGCTGGCTCTGCGCCCGCGACCCCTGCGCCCGCGACCTCTGCGCCTGCGGTCGCGGCGCCGGTTTCGGTGGCTGCTTCGGCGAGCGCGCCTGCTTCCGGTGGGCGGGGGGCCGGCGTAGGGGCTAGCGCGGTGCCCGTACGGGCAATAAGCCTTCAGCCTTCGGGGCCGGCTGCCGTTTCGGTGCCGACTGCGGTGGGGGACGGCGCTCAAGAGGTTGTGGCCGCTATTGCGGCTGCTGGGACCGAAGGTCAGGCGGCGCTTGCGGCTGCCGTTGCGGAGCAACTGGCGACGGTTGCCGCCACCGTTGAGGCGCAGCAAGCCGGGATCGAAGATGGGGTTGCCGCGCAGCTTGCCGCGGTTGACTCGGCCTTCGGCGACGCCCGGGGGCGGCTGCTGGCGGCCATCGCCGGTGCCCAGCAGCAGCTCATCGATGCGCACCAAGGGGAACAGCAGCGTCTGGCCGGCTGGTCGGCGGAGACGCAGCAGCAGTTGGCGACCGGATACGCGACGCGGGCGGGGGAGATCCAGTCCAGCGGGGTGTCCGCGGGCGGTGGGGTCGTTTCGGCGGCGGAGACCATCGCGGCCGGCACCGGCTCTGAGGTCGGCGGGCTTGCGGCGCAGGCCCGGGCGCAGGGTGCGGCCCGGGCGGCCTCGCCCGGCGGGGAGGACGCCGACGGTGCGGAGGCTCGGGCCGTCGCCGCCCGGGAGGTGGCGGGGGACACCGCCACCCAGATCTCCGGGAAGCTCGGCAACACCGTCGCCGAGTTGCGCGGGCTCGGGCCGGAGACCCAGGCTCAGCTGGTCGGGCAGGCCAACCAGATCGCCATGCAGATCCATCTGCGGCTGCCGACCGTGGCCGCGGTGCTCGGCGAGACCACGGTGGGGGCGGGTGCCCAGCTGAGCCAGGCGGTCGCGGCCGGCAGCTCGTCGCTGGCCGCCTACGGCAGCGAGCTGTCCACGCAGCTCACCGGGCTGCAGGCCACCGTCATGAGGGCGATCCGGCAGCAGGCCGACACGGCCAAGGAGTCGGTCTACGAAGCGGGACGGCAGACGGTCGAAGCGGGGCAGGCCCAGCACGCCCAGGCCGCCCAAGCGGGGGCCGCGCTGCTCGACGGGGTGCTGGCCGGCGTCGCGAACCGGAAGATCCGGCGGGCGGCCGCGGCCAAGCTGTCCGGCGAGTTGAGTGCGCACGTGCGGCAGGGGTTCGGCGACGCCGAGCAGCAGGCCCGGGTGATGCTGGCCGAGATCGCGCAGGCGTTCAGCGACACCGCGAGCCAGGCCCTCGACGTGCTGCAGGATTCGGCGGAGCAGGGGCGGCAGCAGGCGGCGGGCGTGGCGGGGCAGGGTGAGGAGGCCGCGGCGGGGCAGGCCGGCGCGCTGGCCGCGCAGCTGAGCGCGGTCGCGGCGGCGGCCACCGGCTCGGGCGACCGGATGGTCAGCGGCAACCTGGCCACCCTGGACCAGATCGTCGCCGACCTGGACACCCGGTTCGGGCAGGTGCTGACCGAGTTCCGGCAGTCGCTGACCCAGCGGGCCGGCGAGACGACCGGGCAGGCCCGGGAGCCGGTCGGCACGCTCGACGCCCGGATGACCACGGCGATGCGGGAGGCCGAGGAGGCCACCCACCGCAGCTGGCTGGAGAAGGCGTGGGACTCCATCCCGTGGGGGACGATCGCCGGCGTCATCGTCGGGCTGGTCGTCACGATCGCGGTGGTCGCGCTGCTCGGCACCGGGATCGGCGCGCTGATCGTGGCCGGTGCGCTGTCGGGGGCGCTGTCGGCGGCGGCCACCACGCTCACCGACAACGCCGTGCACGGGCGCGACACCAACTGGTCCGACCTGGGCAAGCAGATGCTGGTCGGGGCGGCGTTCGGTGCGGTCGGGGGTGCGATCGGCGGCGGGGTCGCCGGAGCTCTCGGCGGAGCCGTCGAACGGCAGCTGATCACCGAGGCGACCGCGATCGCGGCCGGCAAGGCGGTCAACGTGGCGACCGGCGCGACGCTCGGCATCGTCAACAACATCGCCGCCGGGCGGCCCTGGCACGAAGGGCTGCTGACCAACATCGGGCTGTCGATGGCGTTGTCGTACGGGCCGGGTGGCCGCTTCATCGAGGGCGTCACCCAGAACGCGCGCGGGGCGATGGTCGACAGTGGTGCCGCGTTCAACGTGACGGCGGCGGAGACGGCCGCGTCGTCGGCCCGCATGCAGACCCGGGTGGGCTCGGAGGTCGAGCCGCCGATCGTGGGGGCGCAGGAGGGCGCCGCGACGCCGGTGGCCGAGGAACCGGTGATGGACATGCCGGAGGGCACGGTCATGTACGGCGACACGCCGCTGGCCGAGGCCGAAGCCCGGGGGATGTACCAGAACGCCCGCCGGGACAGCCCGCACAACGAGGTCGCGGTCTACCGCAACAGCGAGACCGGCGAGTGCATCGTGGTGCAGGGCAACAACGAGTACGTCGACGCGCGGGCGTCCACCAACTCGGCGATGCGCGAGTTCATCGAGGGCCGCCCGGGCGAGCCGGGCCGCTGGGACCTGGTCGAGCATTCGCACCCGGTCGACCCGGCCACCGGCGTCACGCTCGAACCGCACCGCTACCCGAGCGGCCAGGGCGGCGACTTCGAGGTCGCCCGCTGGCAGGCGGAACAGAGCGGCAAGCCGGTCGAGCAGACCATCGGCATCGTCACCGAGCGTGGCAACGAGACGGTCACCTACGGGTACGACCCGGCCGACCCGCAGCCGTACTCGCTGACCTATCCGGGCCCGGACGGCGCCCCGGTCACCCAGCGTTTCCGGTCGATGGAGGCGTACGGCGAGTGGTATGAGAACCAGCCCGGCACCGGCGGCGGCTCGCCGCACATCGACGCCGAGGCGACGACGGCGGTGGCCGCCGCCCCGGGCCGGGAGACGGTCGCCGAGCTGAAGCGGCGGGCGTTCGAGGCCGAGGCCCGGGCGGGCGAACTGCGCCGCGGCGACTGGGCGAAGCGGGCCGAGAACCTGCGCGAGACGTTCGAGCAGCTGGAGGGGATCGCGTCCAGCCCGGAGGAGATCCAGGCGCTGGCCGCCCAGGAGCTGGCCGAACTGGCGGCCCTGGAGGGCGAGATGCCGCCCCGGCCGCCGGCCCCGGAGCCGCGACCGGTCAAGCTGACCCAGGAGGGCGGGCTCGCGGCCACCGAAGGCATGCAGATCCTCCAGGCCGACGGCACGCTGAGCGATCCGACCCACGGCCTGAAGAAGCACGGCCCGACCGCGCCGTTGAAGTGGCTGGAGAACCTGGCCGAGACCAACCCGTCCGGCGTGGCCGCGCGGTTCCTGGACGGGACGGTCATGGAGACGGTGACGGCGGAGGCGATCGCGGCCGCCCAGCCGGAGATCGACGCGTTCCTGGCGAGCAACCCGCCGGCCGGCAAGAACCTGGTCCTGGCGAGATACGAACCGGGCCTCGGTAACCTCGGCGAGGGCTACTACAAGAACCCGGCGACGGGCCTCGTCGAGCCGATCCCGGCCGGAATGCCGCTGACCGAGGTCCAGGTGATCCTCAAGGCGACCGGCGCCACCCCGCCCGACCGGGCGTACGTCATCCAGTCCACCTACCCCGCCCTACCCTGAAGGTGAGCGAGCCTTGAACGACACCGAACGGTCCGGTCTGCGGCAGGTCCTGGTCGGCTACTTCGGCGACAACTCGACCGAGGACGGCGTCCGCGAGATGCTCGGCGTGACCCGGGCCCGCGCCGACCAGCACGAGGAGTACCGCGGGCTGCTCGCGACGGCCCTGGATGCGGCCCGCGCCGGCGACGAGGACGTTCTCCCGGTGGTCCGCCAGCTGGCGCCGTTCACCCCGGACCTGACGGCCGCGGCCGCCCTGCTGGCGGCGATCCTCACCGAGTACGACCGTCAGTACGCCCAGTCCTGACCCTTTGCTCACCGTGGCGGCGAAGGTTCAGGCGGCGATGCCGTAGTAGCCGTAGAGGCTCTCGCAGAACTCGCCCATCCGGGTCTGGTCGACGTGCGGGGCGTCGGCGACCTGCGCGCTGCTGCGCCCGATCCGGATGTGGCCGTCGGCCACGCCGTGCACCGCCTCGACCGGGATGAGCGACGGGGTCGCGCCGAAGCCGGCCACGCCGCCGTGCTCCACGCTGATCAGCCGGAACCGGCGGTTGCCCGCGTCCACCAGCAGGTCCTCCACGGTGCCGAGGACGTTGCCGTCGCGGTCGGTGACCGGGCAGCCGAGCAGGCGGGCCGGGGGAGCGGCGCGATGCGCGGACTGGGTCAGTCGGATCATCTGCATCGGGGTCTCCTTCGCGGCTCCATCGACAGCTACCCGTGCTCGGGCCCGATGAAACGGTCGCGGTAGATGATGATGGATGCGTGCAACTGCGCCGCTCCGCCTCCTCGCGCGCGATCCCGGCGGCGTTCGTGGTGCTGATGGCCGGGTCCGCGATCTACCTGGTGACCGTCGGCGGCCGGATCTGGCCGGTCGTCATTCTGTGCCTCGCCGCCGCGATCGTGCCGTCGGTGGCGCGGCGGTTCCAGGTCGACATCGATCACGACGGCTGGTCGGTGCGGATCGGCAGGTTCGAGCGCCGGCTGCCCTGGGACGAGATCGCCGCGGTGGTGATCGAGAACCGGCAGCCCGGCCGGCACCTGGTCGCGAAGCTGTTCCTGGTGCCGGTGGCCGGGGCCGGCTGGGATGTTCCGGAGCGGATGCGGGCCAGTGTGGACGGCCGCCCGGCCGTGGACCTGTTCGACCTGGAGGAGCTTCACTACGACAAGGACCAGCTGATTCGCGAGCTGTCCGACCTGACCGACGACCGACTCGACGTCCGCATCCATAGCCTGGCCGTGCCGATGCTGAGCCCGGCCGCCCGTGCCCGGCTGAACGCGGTGCCGGACCCCGTGGTGGTGGACTACGCCCTGCGCCCCTTCCCGGAGGGGGTGGACAGCGTGCGGACGCTGCGGTGGCTCAACCGGCGGCGGTTCGCGCTGCTGGCCGTCTGGTACCTGGTCGGCATTCTCCCCGCGCTGGTGCTCACGGTCGTCGCCGCCCGGGCGCACGAGCTGCTCGGCGTGGCGGTGCTGGCGTCCGGGCTGGCCGCCGGGATCTGGGGCTACGCCCAGCTCGTCGCGGTCTTCGCGCCGTGCCGCTACCTCGTCGAGCACCGGACCGCGGTCGACGGCGCCGAGTTGGTGATCAACGTGCCGACGAATCGGGAGGACCTGCGCTCCGGCAACGTGACCGTGCTGGCGCCGGGGACGAAGCGCGGCTACGGCAAGGCGTGGCTGCTCGCGAACCCGCATCCGGTCCTGCTGCTCGGCGACCCGCGCACCGGCCGGCTGCGCGACTACGACTTCCTGCGCGCCCTGGCCGACGGGGCGCGCTCGTCGCCGGCCGAGCACGATCAAGCCGCCGCCGTGCAGCTCGACCAGCTCGCCGAGCAGGCCCGGTCGGCCGAACCGCCCGGCACCGGCCATGCGGCGGCGGCCGGCCTGTGGGTCGCCCTGACCGCGACCGGCCGGGCGGTGGCGTGGTTCGTCGTCGTGTGCTCGATCCTGGCGGCCGGCGGCTCCCTGGTCGACGACTCGCCGATCGTCGGGCCCGCCCTGGTCATCATCGGCGCGGTCATGGGCCTGATCTGGATCTTCTACACGCTGTATCGGCTGGGCTCGCTGGCCGCCACGGTGTGGCGGTCGGTGACCCGGCCCGCCGCCTGACCGCTTCGCGCCGCCGGCTTGACCTCCGCCTGCCGGCTGGCCGCTTCGCGCCGCCGGCTTGACCCTTCGCCGGTCGGCTGACCGCTCTACGCTGCTGGCTGAACCTCCGCCCGCCGGGTATCGGCGAGGCTGCCCTCCTGGTTACCGTGACCCCATGGCGGACATCGCGCGGCACCCCCGGCCCCTGCTTCGCACCCTGGTCGGTGAAGTGCTGCGCCGCAATCGGCAGGAGCAGCGCCGCACGCTCGCCGAGGTGTCCCGGGAGGCCAGCGTCTCCGTGCAGTACCTGTCCGAGGTCGAGCGCGGCCGCAAGGAGCCCAGCTCGGAGATCCTGGCCGCGGTCTGCGACGCGCTGCGGATCGACCTGTCCGACCTGCTGGCCGAGGTGCGGCACGACCTCGAACTCGACCGTGCCGCCACCCTGGCCCCCGTTCTGCGGCTCGGCTCGGCCTTCCTGGGCCGCTCCGCCGCCACCCCGCCGGCCCAGCAGTCCGGCGGCGGTCAGGTAATGCTGCTGGCCGCCTGAGTCGGCTGCGCTGCTGGTTCGCGCCGCGCTGGTTCAGGCCGCGCTGTCCAGCCGGTAGGAGCGGACCTGCTCCCGCCGGGTGATCACCCGGTCGGCCAGGCCGTAGGCGACCGCGTCCGGCGCGGACAGGGCCATGCTGCGGTCGGTGTCCGCCCGGATCTTGGCGACCGGGTGGCCGGTGTGCTCGGCGAGGATCTGGTCCATCTCGGCCCGCACCTTCGCCACCTCCTTGGCCTCCACCGCCAGATCGGGCAGCGTGCCCCGGGCCTGGCTGGACGGCTGGTGCAGGGTGACCTTGGCGTGCCGCAGCACCGACCGCTTGCCCGGCGTGCCGGCGGCGAGCAGGGCCGCGGCCGCCGACGAGGCCTGCCCGACGCAGATGGTTGCGATGTCACAGCGTACGAAATTCATCGTGTCGTAGATCGCGGTGAGCGCGCTGAACGAGCCACCGGGGGAGTTGATGTAGAGGCCGACCTCCTGCTCGCCGGCCGACTCCAGGTGGATGAGCTGGGCGATGACGACATTGGCGACCCCGTCGTCGATCTCGGTCCCGAGAAAGATGATCCGGTCGGAGAGCAGCCGCGAGTAGATGTCGAAGGCCCGTTCCCCGTTGGGCGTCTTCTCGACAACGGTCGGAATCGTGTAGGTGCTCATGCCGTGCCTTCCTTTCGCATGCGCTTCCGGCCGACGCGGGCGAAGCCGTCGGCGCTCATACGGTCAACCCCATCGGCTGGCGGGTCATCGTCGGGCGGACGTCGTCGACGCTGTCCAGGACGTGGTCGATGAGGCCGTACTCCAGGGCCTCGGTCGCCGAGAACCAGCGGTCGCGGCGGCTGTCCCGCTCCACCGTCTCGATCGGCTGGCCGGTGTGCTCGGCGGTCAGCCGCAGCAGCGTCGTGCCGACCCGCTCCAGCTGGTCGGCGTAGATCTCGACGTCGGCCGCCGTCCCGCCGAAACCGGCCGAGCCCTGGTGCATCAGGATCTGCGCGTGCGGCAGGCTGAAGCGTTTTCCCGGCGTGCCCGCGGTGAGCAGGAACTGGCCCATGCTCCCGGCCAGCCCCAGCGCGAGCGTGCTCACGTCGTTGGGGATCAGCCGCATGGTGTCGTAGATGGCCAGGCCGGCGCTGACCGAGCCGCCCGGCGAGTTGATGTAGAGGCTGATCACACCGCGCGGGTCCTCCGCCGACAGCAGCAGCAACTGGCCGCACAGCCGGTTCGCGATCTGGTCGTCGACCTCGGTCCCGAGAACGATGATGCGCTGGTGGAGCAGCCGGGCGGCTACCTGATCGTCGATGGACCCTGCGGTCCATCCGGTTCCGTTGACAGTTGGCATGGATCCACCATCGGCCCCGGAAAGCCCGTGCTCCAAGCCGATCTGCCGTCGGCAGAAGCCGCTCTGCCGTGAGCAGAAGGCCAGCTCAGCCCGGGTCGGCAGACGGGTTGGAGCTGGCCTTGGACACCGCCGCGACTACGCCTTCCCACCGCCGGCATGGGTGCCGCCGGCTTGTGCAACGCCGGCGTGGGCTCCGCCGCGGCCCCGGCCCGGGATCAGCACCTCGGTCTTGTCGCCGGAGGTGGCGGACAGCGACCAACCGGTGGCCGTCGACACCAGCTTGGCCCGCTTGATCGTGGTGCCCTGGGCGTCCGCCGGGCACGGCTGGCCCGGGCCCGGCGCCACCGAGGTGCCGGAGATGCCGAAGTGGGCGCCGAGGAGCTTGAAGCCGATCACCCGGCTGCGATAGCCGCTGCGGGTCCGAGCCACCGTGTCGAGCAGCCCGAAACGGCCGAACTCCCGGTGGTGGACCACCGGGAACTCGGCCTTGCCGCAGCTCACCGTGTAGGTGTCGTCGGTCCAGAACTCGTGGCTGAACTCGATGCCGGCCGCCCGCGCGGCCAGCGTCGCCGGGCTCCAGCCGAACGCCACCCGGATGTTGCTCTCGCCGACGAAGCCGGTCTTCGCCTCGGGGTCATAGGTCACCGGCGGTGAGGCGAGCGTAAAGCCGGCGGTGACGATCGCTGCGAGCTGGGGAATCATGCCTAACTAACGATCAACTCCGCCGGACGGCGCAGGTCGGCACCCTCGACGTCCAGCGCCGGTACGACCCGGTCCAGCCGGCGCGGCAGCCACCAGGCGGCCCGGCCGAACAGCGAGATCGCCGCCGGCACCAGCACCAGCCGCACCACGAACGCGTCCACCAGCACCCCGGCCGCCAGTGCGAACGCGATCGGCCGGGTCACCGGGTCCCCACCGGCCACACCGCCGCCGAACACCCCGATCATGATCAGCGCGGCCGCCGTGACCACCTTGGCGCCGCGGGCGAATCCGCCGGTCACCGCGTCCGGCGCACCCCGCCGGTGCTCCTCGTGCATGCCGGAGACCAGGAACATCTCGTAGTCCATCGACAGCCCGAAGAGGACACCGATCACGATCGTCGGCAGGAAGCTCAGCAGCGGCCCGGCCGGATCGACCCCGAACAGACCGCCCAGCCATCCCCACTGGAACACCGCGACCGTGCAGCCGAGCGCCGCACCGAGGCTGAGCAGGAAACTGAGCACCGCCTTGAGCGGGATCAGCACCGACCGGAACACCACCATCAGCAGCAGGAACGCGAACCCGGCCACCAGCGCGAGATAGAGCGGCAGCGCATCCAGCAGATGGTCGGAGATGTCGATGGCGACCGCTGTCTGCCCGGTCACCAGAAGCGAATCAGCATTAACGGCGGAGTGCTCCCGCAGCTTTGCGACCAGGGTCGCGGTCGCCGCATCCGACGGCCCACTTGCGGGTACGACGGTGAAGAGCACATCACTTCCGCGAGTCTGCGCGGGCAGCACCCGGGCCACGCCTGGCGTCGCGGCGAGCCGGTCGGCGATCGCCCCGGCCTGCCCGGCCGAACCGTTGGCCAGCACCAGCAACGGCCCGTTCGCGCCCGGCCCGAAACCCTCGGCGACCAGATCGTACGCCCGGCGGTCGGTGGTCGCGGACGGGTCGTTGCCGTCGTTCGGCAGGCCGAGCCGCATACCCAGCACCGGCACCGCGAGAACGCCGAGCACCAGCACCGAGAGAACCAGGGCGACACCCCGGTGGCGGACGACGAGACCGGCCCAGCGCGGCGCGAAGCTGAACCGGGGCAGGAGGCGCCGGCCCACCACCCGCCGCCCGGCGAAGCTCAGCAGCGCCGGCGTGAGAGTGAGCGCCATCAGCATCGCGACCAGGACGGCTCCGGCCGCGGCCAGCCCCATCTGGGTGAGGAAGCCGACCCGCGCCACCGCCAGCCCGGCCAGCGCGATGATCACGGTGAGCGCCGCGAAGAACACCGCCGACCCGGCCGTCCCGGTGGCAAGAGCGATCGACGCCCGCACGTCCGCAGCGTCATCACCGTCCCGGCGGCCGTGCGGGTCGGTGCCGTCGTGGAACTGGTGGCCGTGGAGGTCGGTGCCGTCACCGGGCCGGTGGCGGTGCGGGTCGGTGCCGTCGTGGAACTGGCGGGCGTGGAGGTCGGTGCCGTCACCGGGCCGGTGGCGGTGCGGGTCGGTGCCGTCGTGGAGCCGGCGGCCGTGACCGTCGATGCCGTCGCGGAGCTGACGGCGGTGGCGGTCGATCAGGAACAGGGCGTAGTCGATGCCGACCGCCAGGCCGAGCAGGATGGCCAGGGTGGGGGCGACCGAGTTCATCGGGACGAGGGCGGTTGCCGCGTGCAGCGCCGTCAGCGAGATGCCGAGGCCGAGGATCGCGGTCAGCAGCGGCAAGCCGGCCGCGGTGAGCGAACCGAACGTGATCAGCAGGATGACCAGCGCGATCAGCAGGCCGATCCCGGGGGAACTGCCCGAGTCCGGCGGCGGAGCCAGCTCGGACGACTCCTCCACCTCGAGCCCGGCGGTGCGGGCCTGGTCGAGTGCCGCGGCCGGTGCGGCGGCCACGGTGAAGTAGCCGATCCGGCCGGCGGGGGAGAGGGTCGGCTCGGCGCCGAGTGCGGTGCCCAGCGCGGTCAGCGCGGGCCGGTAGGCGGCGAGGGTCTGGCCGGGCGGCGCGGCGAAGACCACCCGGCCGGTGTCGCCGCCGCTGCCGAACTCCCGGTCCACCTGGTCGAGCGTCTCGGTCGACTGCAGGCCGGAGACGGTCAGCTCGGTGTCGAGCGGTTCGGCGAAGCGCATCGACAGGCCGACCGCGAGCACCAGCACCACCACCCAGGCACCCAGCACCCACCACCGGCGCCGAGCACAGAACGCTCCGATCCGAGCGAGTATCGCGGCCACGGCGAACTCCCATTCACTTCGGTCGCGGTCCGTCCGCGACGTCGCCGTCGATGCTCGGCCGAAGCCGGCAAACGCAGCACCACCCACGGGTGGAACCGCGGGTGGTGGTTTCGGCGCGGGTGATTGCCCGAAAGGCTCCGAACGCCGGGACGTTGTTCATAGGCAACTTACGATTTCTCGGCGGGCCGCCTTTCCCCCGATGCGGTTCGCCGATGGAGGTTCCCCGTTCTCCGATCAGTCGCCCGGCGGTGGTGGCCCGTACTCGCCCTTCGCTCAGCCGCGTTCGTAGACCGATCCGGAACCGTCGGCCTCGGTGAACGTCAGGCTGTTGCCGTCCACCGCGAAGACCGCTTCGCGGGCGGAACGCTGCGGCTTCGACGTGGTGCTGACGCCATTTTCGGTACGCGTCATCACGGTCTGCTGCGGCTTGAAGGTGATCGAGTCGCCGGCGACGGACGCTCGCCCGCCCTCCTGAAGCGTGTAGCGGAGGTCGCCGTCCTGCATGATCCCGTTGTAGAGGTACTTGCCGTCGGCGGTGAACTCGTAGCTGAAGGCACTGCCGCTCGCGGTGACCGTCCGCCACGCACCGACCAGATCGGACGGCAGCACCGCCTTCTTGGCGGCCGGCTTCGTGGTCTTGCCGGCCGTCGGCTTGACCGTCGGCTTGGCGGTGCTCTCGGTCCGCGCGGTGGGGCTGGTTCCCGGTGCCGCGCTCGTTCCGCTGCTTGCCGAGCTCGCCACTGCCGATTCGCTGGGCTGGCCGGCGGGCACCTGCGGCGCAGGCAGGGTCTCCGGCTCCGACCTGCCGCACGCCGACAGCATGAGGGCGGCGACCGCGGCGACGGCCAGGGCTCGGTGTCCGTTGGGGTGTCTCAAGGCAGGGTGTCCATTCCGGCGAGAAGGGTGATGGTGAGGGCGTAGAGGGTGGCCAGGCCGGCGACGGCGTAGCCGATCCGGCGGACGTTCGCGCCGGCCCGCGCGTTCGACAGCGAACGGCCGATCTCGGCCAGGCTCGCGGCGAGGGTGAGTGCGAAGAGCACGATGACGAGCCGATCCGACCGCTTGCCGGCCGCATCGGCGGCGTCCGCCGCACGCTGCTGATCCGTACTCATCGAGGCGAGTTCCATCTCGAGCCCCGACACCAGGGTCACGGTGAAGGAGTCGAGCCCGTCCTCGGCTCCGGGCTGAACCCCCATGTCGGCCGCGAGCCGCTGAATCCGAACCCCGGCGGCGTTGTTGGCGGCGGCTTGCGCGGAGCTTCCACCGGCTTCGGCGAGATCATCGGCCCGTTGCCCGAGCATCAGCCCCGACTGCTTCCCGTAGTCGACGAACGTCTGCCGGACAAGCCCGCCGTCGGCGGCCCCACCGACGACATCGGCGCGGCGAGCCGCGTCCGCGAGCAGCCGGCTTTCGGCGACCCCCGCTTGAATCTGCCCAGCGGTGACCACCGCGGCGACGAGCCCCAGCAGAACCGCCAGAACCGGCGCCCACCCCCGCTGATCGGACGGCACGGCCGGCAGCTCCGGCGCCGCAAACGCAACCTCGGGCAACTCCGCCTCTCCGCCCGCCGCCTCTCCGCCCGCCGCCTCTCCGCCCGCCGCTACTCCGGCCGCCGCCGGACCGGCCGTCGAGCCGGTCGGGGCGGATGCCGTCGGGCCAGGCAGGGCGGATGCCGTCGGGCCAGGCAGGGCGGATGCCGTCGGGCCAGGCAGGGCGGATGCCACCGGGCTGGGCAGGGCGGATGCCACCGGGCTGGGCAGGGCGGATGCCACCGGGCTGGGTCTGGCGATGCGGTCTTCCGATCGATCGGCCGGCCGGCGCGAAACCACCGACACGACCCGCTCCAGCGTTGCGCCGATAAGTACGCCGAGACCGAGGCCCACGAGCCCGCGCCGCCTGGCGCGCAAGCCGATCAGCGTCACCCCGCCGATCGCCAACAGCGAGGGGACGACCAAGCCGTCCACAGGCGACTGTTCGAACGGCTCCGCGGCGGCGAGGCCACCGGCCGGCTGGGGGAGTGGGGAGTCGGCTCTGGGTGCCGATTCGGCCTCGGGCGTCGGCCCAGGCCCGGTTGCCGAGCGAGGCCCGGTTGTCGAGCGAGGCTCGGTTGTCGAGCGAGGCTCGGTGGCGGGTGTCGCTGCGGTGGGGCGGCGGCGCCACCACCGGACGAAGCCGAGCAGGGCGACCGCCGCCCCGGCGATGATGCCCCAACCTGCACGCCCGACCCGCTGTTCGGCCCGGGCGGCGGCGGTCAGTGACGTGCCCACCTCGGCCGCCGCGCCGGCCTCGGTGGCCTGCAACGCGGCCAGGCGCCGCCCGAGCTGTGGAGCACCGGCCGAGCTACCCGGGACGTACTCCTGCGAAGCGACCAATTCGTTGATCGGGCCCTGGGCCGCCCGGAACCGCTTCAGATACTCCTCGGCCGCGGCCCGCTCGGCCTTGGCCTGGATGCGCAGCGCCGGTTCGCCGGCCGACCGCTTCTCCAACTCCTCCGCCCGGATCAGCGCGGCGTTGATGGCCAGCGCCAGCGGGGCCTCGTCCACATAGACCTTGCGGACATGGGACACGGTCAGCGCCGTGTAGCGCGTCTGGGCCCGCACCGCCTCCTGCCATTTGCCGTTGGCCTCCGACGCGGCGGCCGTCGCTTCGAGGGTGGCCAGCGAGACCGCCACCCCGCCGACGGTGACCAGGATCCAGGCGAGCCAGGGCCGGTCAGATCGCGACATAGCTGTAGTAGCCCTGCTCCGCGTATTCGACCGACAGCACGACGATCCCGGCCGCGTCGGTGTAGAGGAGGGAGGCCTGCTCGGTGCCGCCGTTCCGGTCGTAGAACGTGGCCGTGCCGGCGTCCGCGATCACGGTGCCGGACGACTCGACGGTGCCCGAGCTGAAGCCCCGTTCGTACTTCCCGGCCGAACTGATCTTCAGGTAGCGGCCCTTCTCGTCGCCGGGCCCGCCGGTCCAGGTGCCGATCAGGAAGTCGGGAACCCGGCCGGCCGGCAGCTGCGGCCTGGGCTTGGCGGTTTTGCGTACGGCCGGGGTGGTCGCCGTGCGCTCGACCGGCGCGCCGGTCGTGGGCCGGGTGGTCTTCCGGGCGGCGGGCTTGGCGGCGGCACCCGGTGACGCGGGGGCCTTGGGGGCCGCCGGAGCGCCAGGGGAGGCGACGCTGGGTGACTCCGTCCCGTTCACCGGAACGTAGCCGGGCGGGCTTGCCCACTCGGCGTTGTCACTCTTGCCGCAGGCGGTGGCAAAAGACAAAAGCAGGAGCACAAGCAGGGGTACGCCGATAACACGCTCACGCATATCCGTTGTCCTTCGTCAAGGAGATCGACCGTGCGGCAGTACGCACGGTGACCGTCAGCCCGACGAAGATCGACATGCCACGATTGCGGAGAGTGATCATGATGGCGCGTTTGCCCAGGGTGCGGGCCCGCCCTCGACGCGAACTGTCCGCGACCTGACAGCGTTCGGCCGATCATGGCCGCCGCTGCGAAGATCTACTCCGAGCGGCCCATCGCGATGGCGGCCGCGTGGGCCCGGTCGCGGGCGCCGAGCTTCGCGAAGATCGAGTTGATGTAGCTCTTCACGGTCGCGACGCTGAGGAACAGGTCGCCGGCGATCTGCGCGTTGTTGTGGCCCAGCGTGATGGCTTCGAGGACGTCGGCTTCGCGGGCGGTCAGCGCCGGAAAACGTTCGCGCAGCCCGGGCCGGGGCGCGGCGGTGGTGAAGCCCTGGACCAGCCGCTCGGCGATCTCCTTGGCGAAGGTCGCCTGCCCGGACGCGACCGACCGGACCGCGGCGGCGAGCTCGGCCCGCCCGGCGTCCTTGGTGAGATAGCCGCGCGCACCGGCCCGCAACGCGCCGGCGAGCGACTCGTCATCGGCGTAGGTGGTCAGCACCAGCACCGCCGAGCCCGGCGTCTCGGCCACGATCCGCGCGGTGGCCCCGGCACCGTCGAGGTGGGGCATGCGCAGATCCATCAGCACGACGTCCGGCCGCAGCTCGGCGGCCAGCCGCACGGCTTCCACCCCGTCGGCGGCGGCCCCCACCACCTCGACACCGTCGGTCAGATCAAGCAGGGTGACCAGCCCGTCCCGAACGGTCGCTTGGTCGTCGGCAACCAGCACCCGGATCACGACGAGCGCTCCCCATCGTCGAACGACCGCCGATCGGCTGCGGCCGGCGGAACGGCTCCGGCCGGCGGCGGGGAAGCCGCGGTGGGCGCGGTGGGTCGGGCGGCGCCGGGTAGGTGCACCGTGACCTCGAAGGGCGGCCCCGGGCGTACGTCCAAGGAACCGCCGGCCTCGATCACGCGCTCGCGCATGCCCGCCAGGCCGTGCCCGCCGCCCGGAGAGACTCGGCCGGCGCTCGCGCCGCCGGCGGTGGACGCGGTGATCGTCAGCATGTTGTCGTCCCAGTCGAGGTCGAGAGTGGTGGGTGCGCCGGGGGCGTGCCGGCGGGCGTTGGTGAGCAGCTCCTGCACCGCGCGGCGGGCCGCGTTCCGGGCCGTGCCGGAGAGCGTGCCCCGGTCGGCGTCGCCGCGCACCGCGACCTGGCCGCCGACCTCGCGGTGCGTCGCGGCCAGGGTGACTACGATCGCGGAGAGCGGCTCGTCCGGTTCGCGCAGCGCCGAGACCGCGCGTTTCGCCTCGTCGAGACCGGAGACGGCCAGTTTGCGGGCCGCCTGGACGCGGTCGCGGGCCTGTTCGGCGCGGCCCGACTCGAGCAGCGCGTCGACCGCCTCCAGCTGGATCACCAGGCCGCCCAGCGAATGGGCGAGCACGTCGTGCAGGTCGCGGGCGATCCGGGAGCGCTCGGTGAGGGCGGCCACCTGGGCGCGTTCCTGCTCGACGGCGACCTGCTGCTCCAGCAGGGCCAGCGAGTGCGCCTCGGTGGTGCGGCGCTGCCGGCGGCTCAGGCCGCCGACCGCGGAGACCGCCAGCAGGGACAGGACGCCGGTGAGGCCGCCCCGGTGCGGGGTGGAGATCCAGGCGTCGGCGCCGATCAGGATCAGTGAACCGGGGACCGCCACGGCGAGCAGGCGCAGCGGGAAGGCGGGGCTGCCGGCCAGCACGATCAGGCCGACCGCGCCGGGGACGAAGCCGACGATGTCGGTGGTCAGGGCGGCCAGCGAGCCGCCGGCGATCATGCCGAGGTAGAGGGCGGCCCGGACGCGTACGCCATGCTCCGGAACCGCAATGACCGCCACCCAGAGTGCCCAGGCCGCCCAAGCCGCCACCGCGATGGCCGGCGGCGCGTCGCGCAGCGACCGCTGGGCCAGGTCCAACCCGACCAGGACCATCCCGACCAGGTTGAGGAACGTGGCCCAGGGGCGATGCGCCGGGATGAACTGCACCTGTCTATCTTCCGGCCATCGCGAGGGCGCGGTGCGGCTGGCGCGCCGAGACGACGAGGGCGCTGGTGGCCCGGTTGATCGCCAGGACGAGCAGGATGCTGCCGGTGGAGACGGCCAGATCGGAGCCCATCCGGTGGCCGGCGACGTCGAGCGCCACCCGGACGAGGATGAGACCGATCCAGATGGCGATGCCGGCGCCGCCGGTGCGGCTCTCCACCGTGCCGGGCACGGTCGGCGACATCCGGAACCGGGCGATCCGGCCCATCAGCGCGCCCGACGCCACCGCCATCAGGGCGGACAGGCCCAGGATCACCACGTCGACCGGGTGGATCGTGACGTGCTGCCCGGCGATCGACAGGACGCCGGCGACGCCGAGGATGATCGGCAGCTTGAACATCTGGGCCGGGTCGACGGCGCGCCAGCGGAGCTGCTTCGAGCAGATGTAGGCGACGAGGGCCAGGCCGAGGAGCACGTTGATCGGGGTCATGCCCATGAGAATCGGGCAGGCGGCGATTCGCGGGTACCAACCACGGGTGGTAAAGCGGGTGGTAGTGGCTCAGGCGAGGCTGCGGGCCACCTGCAGGTCGGTGATCAGCACGTTGACCCAGCCGCCGCGGACGGCCGCGGCGATCGCCCCGGTCTTGCGTGCTCCGCCGGCCACGGCGACCCGGCGGGGGACCGCCCGCAGGGTGTCGGGGGCGATGCCCAGCACCCGCTCGTCGAACGCCGACTCGATGTGCGTGCCGGTCTCGTCGAAGAAGCGCATGCAGACGTCGCCGACCGCGCCCGCCTGGCGCAGGGCGGGCAGCTCGGTCTCGGCGAGCGCGTTGCCGCTCTCCCGCAGCAGCGGCGACGGCTCGATGCTGCCGACCCCGACCAGGGCCATGGTCAGGCCCTCGTAGGCGCGTAGCACCGGCTCGATGTTGGGGTCGGTGACGAACATCTGCCGCATGTCACCGGAGGCGAGCAGGCCGGGCGCCGGCAGGTAGAGAGCTTCGGCGCCGGTCAGCGCGGCCAGCCGGCCGACGATCCGGGTCGCCTGGGTCTGCGCGGTCACGTTGCCGACCCCGCCGAGCATCTGCACCACCTGGTCGGCGACCGGGGTGGGCCGGGGGTGCATCGCCTCGACCGTGGCCAGGATGGTCGAGCTCCACGAGGAGACGCCGATCCGTTCGCCGCCCATCAGGGTGGTCTCCAGGTAGACCGCGGCGGCGGCGCCGAGCGCGCGCATCACGTGCGACTCGTCGGCGTTGTCGTCGGTGTCGGCGACGATCACCTCGGTCAGCCCGTACGCCTGCTCGATCTGCTCCTCGAGCTCGGCGTAGACGCCGCGGGGGGCGATCACCGTGGTCCGCACGATGCCGAGGTCGACGGCCCGCTTGAGCAGGCGCGACACCCGCGGCTGCGAGATGTGCAGCTGCTGGGCGATCTGCGGCTGCCGCATCCCGCGCTCGTGGTACATCCGGGCGACCTTGGTGAGCAGCCGGATCTGATCCGTGCCGATCTCGGTCGAATAGCTCTCCACGTCTGCGGTCCTCCCGGGCGTCGATTACGCGCAGCAATGAAGAATATCCATTCACCCCTGGATCAGAGCGGCGCCCTCCCTTCAGCTGACGAATATAAATTCGGGCCTGCATCTATACCGCATGCGGACCGTAATCGTGTCGCCATCTGCGAGTCAAGATGCCGTCCCCGTTGACAAGCGCGACATCCAGCGTTCACAGTATGCGCATGGCCAGTCGCCCATGAATGGATATTCAGCATGAAGGTGATCGTGCGCCGGACCGTGGCGCTTCTCCTCGCCGCCGGGTTGACGGCGGGCTGCTCCAAGGTGCCGGGCGTCTATGTGTACGAGAAGGACGGCCAGGCCAGTGCCGCCCAGGACGGCGCGACGGACCCGAAGTCCTACGTGGCCGCCAACTGGGCCTCGAAGATCGTGCCGACCGTGCATGACAAGGCGGTCGACGTGACCACGGTGGCCGCCGCGGTCGAGAAGGATCCGGCCGCCGCCGGCAAGCAGTACGGCCACCAGTCCGGCACCGGAAGCCCGTTCGCCTACCTGGTCAAGGGGTCGGGCACGGTCACCGAGATCGACAAGTCGGTGCCGACCGGGCCGATGACCGTGCAGGTCGGGGCGCTGAAGCTGACCATCGCCACCGGGCCGGTGATCGCCGGCACCGCGGTCCGGGACGCGGTCGGTTTCATCTCGTTCGGCGACTTCACCAACCAGATCGACTACGCCGAGGTGGCCAACCAGATCAACAGCCGGGTCAAGACCGACGTGATCGGCAAGGTCGACCTGGCCACGATCAAGGGCAAGAAGATCGACTTCTACGGTGCCTACTCGGCACTGTCGCCGGGCGTGATCTTCCTGGTCCCGACCGAGCTGACGGTGACGCCGTGAGCTTTCTCGAGGCGCGTGGGGTCAGCAAGAACTACGGCGGGGTACGGGCGCTCAAGGACGTCACGTTCACCGCGTACCGCGGCAAGGTGAACGTGCTGGTCGGCGAGAACGGCGCCGGCAAGTCGACGCTCATGAAGATCCTCTCCGGGTCGGAGCAGCCGAGCAGCGGCGAGATCGTGCTCGACGGCGAACCCGTCGTGCTCGGCAGCCCGCGGGCCGCGCAGGCGCTCGGTATCGGGATCATCCACCAGGAGCTCTCGCTCTTCCCGAACCTGTCGATCGCCGAGAACATGTTCGCCGGGCGCGAGCTGCGGCGGGCCGGCCGATTCGTCGACGCGGCCGCGCAGAAACGGCGTACCCGTGAAGTGCTCGGTCGTCTCGGCCAGGACCGGCTCGACCCGGACACGCTCGTCGGTGATCTGCCGATCGGGCAGCAGCAGCTGGTCGAGATCGGCCGGGCGCTGCTCGAGGACGTCCGGGTGCTGATCATGGACGAGCCCACCTCGGCCCTGTCCAACCACGAGGTCGACGTGCTGTTCGAGGTGATGGCCGACCTGCGTTCGCAGGACGTCACCGTCATCTACATCTCGCACAAGCTCGACGAGTTCCGCCGGATCGGCGACTGGGTCACCGTCTTCCGCGACGGCGCCCTCGTCGCGCACGAGTCGATGGACAAGACCGACACCGGCTGGATCGTCCGGCAGATGGTCGGCCGCGACCCCGATTCGCTCTACGTCCGCAACAGCTCCCCGGTCGGCGAAATCCTTCTTGACGTACGGGGTTTGCGGGTCCCCGGCACGGTGCGGGTCGACGACGTCTCGTTGACCGTACGGGCCGGCGAGGTGGTCGGCATCTACGGCCTGATGGGCGCCGGCCGCACCGAGCTCATGGAAACCCTGATGGGCATGCGAAAAGCCGCCGCCGGCGAAGTCAAGATCAAGGGCAGGCTTGAGGGGTACGGCACGGTTCAGGCCCGGATGGCGGCCGGTTTGGCGCTGGTGCCCGAGGATCGTCAGCGCGACGGCCTGGTGCAGACCATGTCCGTGCGCGACAACATTCTGCTCGCCACCGTGGCCCGCTTCACCCGCGCCGGGCTTCTCTCCGGCGGTGCCGAGCAGCGGACCGCCGAGGCGAAGGTTCGCGAACTGGCCATCCGGATGCCCGGCCTGGCCGCCACCGTCACCGCGCTGTCCGGCGGCAACCAGCAGAAGGTGGTGCTCGCCCGGGCGCTGCTCACCGAGCCGGTGGTGCTGCTGCTGGACGAGCCGACCCGCGGCATCGACGTCGGCGCGAAGGCCCAGATCGCCGCCCTGATGGCCGAGCTGGCCGCGCGGGGCTTCGGGGTGCTGTTCATCTCGTCCGAGCTGGCCGAGGTGATCGCGATGGCCGACCGGGTCCTGGTGATGGCCCGCGGCCGGATAACCGCCGAGTTCACCGCGCAGAACGTCACCGAGGAGGCCCTCGTGACCGCCTCCGCATCCGACAGCGTCCTGGAGGCCACCCCATGACCGCCGCGCGCATCGCCGTATCCCGGAGGCTCATGACCGCCTCCGCATCCGACCGTGCCCTGGAGGCCTGCTCATGACCGACACGCATGTCGCGGCGCCGCGGAAGACGGCGGGAGCACCGGAGCCGGACGCACCTCGCAACCAAGCGCTTGCTCGGGCAGCGCTGCTGCTTCTTCGTGGGCGTACGTTAGTGGTGCTGGTTATCTTGATCTTGATTTTCAGCGCTATCTCGTCGGAGTACCTGACGCAGAGCAACCTGATCCTGATGACCAAGCACGTGGCGATCAACGCGATCCTCGCCATCGGGGTCACGTTCGTCATCCTCACCGGCGGCATCGATCTGTCGGTGGGTTCGATCGCCGGGCTGGCCAGCATGGTCGCCGGCGGGCTGCTGTTCAAAGGGCTGAACATGCCGGGCGGCACGGTCTTCTTCTCGGTGGCCGTGGTGATCGTGCTCGGGATCGCGGTGGGTGCGCTGGTCGGTGCGCTCAACGGCGTACTGATCACCCGGTTCAAGGTGGCGCCGTTCATCGCCACGCTCGGCATGCTGTACGTCGCCCGTGGCCTCGCCCAACTGCACAGCAACGGCGGCACCTACCCGGATCTGGCCGGTTCGGCGGCGCGCGGGAACGAGGGTTTCCATTTCATCGGGGTGGACAGCCTGCTCGGCATCCCGGTCGCCGTCTGGATCATGGTGCTGGTCGCGGTGGCCGCGATCGTGGTCACCACCAAGACCCCGTTCGGCCGGCGCATCTTCGCGGTCGGCGGCAACGAGCGGGCCGCGGTCCTCTCCGGCATCCGGGTCAACCGGGTCAAGATCGCGGTGTACGTCATCTCCGGGGCCTGCGCCGCCCTGGCCGGCCTGCTTCTCACCTCGGAGCTGGGCGCCGCCTACCCGGACACCGCCACCACCTACGAGCTGAACGCGATCGCCGCGGCGGTCCTCGGCGGCACCGCCCTCGCCGGTGGCCGCGGCACCATCATCGGCACCGTCATGGGCGCCTTCGTCATCGGTTTCCTCAGCGACGGCCTGGTCCTGGTGGGGGTCTCCACCTTCTGGCAGTCGGTGGTCAAGGGCGCCGTCATCGTCTTCGCGGTCATCACCGAGCAGGCGCAGCAGCGGCTGCAATCCGGCCTGACCAAACGCACCGCCTGATTCGCAAAAGCGTCCCCCTCTCACCCGCTCTGTCGATTGAACCTTTTTCAACGTGGCCAGGGCGGCAGTGCCCGGCGCCGGTCATCGCACCGGAACCGCAGGCCCGATGCCAGGTTGAAAAAGGTTCACCGTGAAAGGACAAATCCCCCTAATGTTGAAGAAAATTCTGGTCGTCGCTGCCGCGACCTCCCTCCTCGCCCTGTCCGCCTGCGGTGACGACTCCTCCTCCGGCACCTCGAGCGGCAGCGGCTCCGCGCCGGCCGCCTCGAAGCTGATCGTGATCATCACGCCGTCGCCGGACAACGTCTTCTTCAAGGCCGAGCAGGACGCGGCCGCCGCCCAGGCCAAGAAGCTCGGCTACGAGACCCTGGTGCTCAGCCACGACGACGACCCGACCAAGCAGAGCCAGGAGATCGACACCGCGATCTCCCGCAAGGCCGCCGCGATCATCCTGGACAACGCCGGCGCCGACGCGTCGGTGACCGCGATCCAGCGGGCCAAGGACGCGAGCATCCCGACCTTCCTGATCGACCGCGAGATCAACAAGACCGGCGTCGCGGTCGCCCAGATCGTCTCCAACAACGCCCAGGGCGCCGGCCTCGGCGGCACCGAGTTCGCCAAGCTGATGGGCAACAAGGGCGAGTACGCCGAGCTGACCGGCAAGCCCACCGACACCAACGCCGGGGTCCGGTCGCAGGGCTACCACGGTGTGCTCGACCAATACCCGGACCTCAAGATGGTCGCCCAGCAGAGCGCCAACTGGGACCAGGCCGAGGCACTGCAGAAGACCCAGACGATCCTGCAGGCGCACCCGAACATCAAGGGCATCATCGCCGGCAACGACACCATGGCGCTCGGTGCGTGGGCCGCGGTGCAGGCCGCGAAGAAGGACATCATCGTCACCGGCTTCGACGGCAGCCCCGACGTGGTCGCCTCGATCCTCAAGAACGGCATCAAGGCCACCGTGCTCCAGCCGGCCAGCAAGATCTCCGAGATGGCCGTCGACCAGGCCGACGCCTACATCAAGGCGGGCGGCAAGACCGACCAGCCGGAGAAGCAGTCGGTCGACTGCGTCCTGGTCAACCCGGACAACGCCAAGTCGGTCAGCAACTTCGCCGTCGCTTCCTGATTTCCCGCGGGCGGGCCGACGGCCCGCCCGCACCACCAAGAGAGGACCCCCATGCTGGTCGCCGACCCCCGTACCGCCGCCGCCTGGCGCCGACTCCGGCAGGAGATCGCCGACGCCGGTCCCGAGCGACGACGCGAGCTCCTGCGGGAACGGGCCAACCAGTCCCGCGCCACCGACCTGCACATGATCGGCCGGGCCGGCCTCGGCCACGTGGGCGGCGACATGTCCGTCCTCGACATCCTCACCACGCTGTTCTTCGCGGTGCTCCGGGTCGACCCGGAACAGCCGGCCTGGGCCGACCGGGACCGGTTCGTGCTCAGCAAGGGCCACACCGCGGGCGCGCTCTACTCGACCCTGGCCGCGGCCGGCTTCTTCCCGGCGGCCGAGCTGGAGACGTTCGCCGGCCCGCTGTCCGCGCTCAACGGCCACCCCAACCGGGTCAAGGTGCCGGGCGTGGAGACCAACACCGGCCCGCTCGGGCACGGCCTGCCGATCGCGGTCGGCATGGCGGTGGCCGGCCGGCTCGCCGCCTCCGAACGGCACGTGTACGTCGTGCTCGGCGACGGCGAACTCCAGGAGGGCAGCAACTGGGAGGCCGCGATGACCGCCGGGCACCGCCGCCTGGCCAACCTCACCGCGGTCGTCGACCGCAACCACCTCCAGCAGGGCGCCCGCACCGAGGAGACCAGTGCCCTCGACCCGCTCGACGACAAGTTCCGGGCATTCGGCTGGGACGTCCAGGTGGTCGACGGGCATGATCATCTAGCTCTGCTGGAAGCGTTCACCGCACCCCGGGGCGAGCGCCCGACCTGCGTCATCGCCAACACGACCAAGGGAAGGGGCGTCTCCTTCATGGAAGACCGCGTCGAATGGCACCACAAGGTGCCGACCGCCGAGCAGATCGCCCTGGCCGATGCGGAGCTGGCCCGATGAGCGCACTCGTCCGTGCCGAGACCTTCGACTGCCGGGTCGCCTTCGCCGAGGAACTCATCGCGCTGGCCCGCGCCGACGAGCGGATCGTCGCGGTCTGCAACGACTCGGTCGGCTCCAGCAACCTCGTCGGCTTTCAGAAGGAGTTCCCGGACCGGCTGATCAACGTGGGCATCGCCGAGCAGGACATGGTCGGCGTCGGTGCCGGCCTCGCCCTCAGCGGGTACGTCCCGTTCGTCTGCGGCGCCTCCCCGTTCCTGACCGGCCGTGCCCTCGAGCAGATCAAGGCCGACGTCGCCTACTCGCAGGCGCCGGTCGTGCTGTGCGGGATGAGCCCCGGCATGGCCTACGGCGAACTCGGCCCCACCCACCACTCGATCGAAGACCTGTCGTGGCTGCGCGCGATCGCCGGCCTCGGCATCGTCGTCCCGGCCGACCCCACCGAGACCCGCGCGGCGGTGCGCTGGGCCGCGGCCGCCGCCACCCCGGTCTTCCTGCGGGTGGGCCGCTTCAAAGTTCCGGCCGTCACCGGCGAACGGCCATTCACTTTCGGCCGCGCAACCGCACTTCGCGACGGCTCCGACGTTACCGTCGTAGCAACAGGCACGATGGTCTCGCGGGCCCTGGAAGCCGCCGAGGAGGCGGCCGATCAAGGCGTCTCGATCCGGGTCCTGAACGTGTCGACGATAGCTCCCCTGGACGAGGAGGCGATCCTCGCGGCCGCTCGCGAGACCCGTGCCATCGTCACCGCCGAGGAGGCCACCACCACCGGCGGCCTGGGCGCGGCGGTGGCCGCCGTGGTGATCTCGTCCGAGACCCGGGTGCCGATGCGCATGCTCGGCATCCACCGCGAGTTCGCCCCCACCGGCAGCACCGCCTACCTGCTGGAACACTTCGGCCTGACGGCCGCCGACATCCGCACCGCCGCGGTCGGCCTGGCCCATGCGTAACCGTCGGGTCCTCGCGCCCGCTGCGGGGCCGGGCCTTGCGTGTCGTCGGGTCCTCGCGCCCGCTGCCGAGGCCGGGGCGGTCCATGGCTGAGCAGCTCGTTCTCGCGATCGACCAGGGCACGAGTGCCACGAAGTGCCTGCTGGTCGATGCGGCCGGTGCGGTCGTGCGGGAGGCGAGCGCGCCGGTGCCGATCCGCTATCCGCGGCCCGGCTGGGTCGAACAGGATGCCGGCGAGATCCTCGACAGCGTTCTGGCCGCGGCGGCGCAGTGCCTGGACGGGGTGCCGCGAGGTGCGGTCCGGGCGGTCGGGTTCAGCACCCAGCGCGAGTCGGCGGTGGTCTGGGACCGGCACACCGGGCTCCCGGCCGGGCCGGTGCTGGGCTGGCAGGACCAGCGGGCGGTCGGCATCTGCGAGGACCTGCGCGCGAAGGGCAACGCCGCCGCCGTGCGGGCGATCAGCGGGCTGCCGCTCGACCCGATGTTCAGCGCCGCCAAGCTGCGCTGGCTGCTCGACCCCTCAAGCGGGCCCGACGGCGGCGGCGGGCGCGGCGACGGCGGGCGCGGCGACGCGTGGATCGCTGCGGCCTCGGGGCGCGGTGATCTGCCGGGGCGCGGGCGGCTGGCGGTCGGCACGGTCGACTCCTGGCTGCTGTTCGCGCTCACCGGAAGCCATCAGATCGAGGTCGGCAACGCCTCGCGCACGCAGCTGCTCGACGTGCGGGCCGGGCGGTGGAGCGACGAGCTGCTCGACCTGTTCGGGATCCCGTCCTCGGTGCTGCCGGAGATCACCCCGTCGTCCGGGGAGCTCGGCACGATCGGGCAGCGTGGGGGAGCGCTCGCCGGCCTGCCGGTCACCGCGGTGCTCGGCGATTCGCACGCGGCCCTCTACGCGCACGGCGCGGGCGACGGCGACGTCAAGGCGACCTACGGCACCGGCTCCTCGGTGATGCGCCTCGGCGAGGTCGACGGCGACGCGGTCTGCCTGACCGTGGCCTGGAACGACAAGCTCGCGGCCGAAGGCAACATCCGCTCCTCCGGCGCCACCGTCGCCTGGCTGGCCGCGTTCCTGGGCACCACGCCCGAACAGATCGCGAAGATGGCGCTGTCGGCGGCGAGCGACGGCGTACACCTCGTTCCGGCTTTCGGGGGTTTGGCCGCACCCTGGTGGGACGACACCGCGGTCGGCCTGATCAGCGGCCTCACCCTCGGCACCCGCCCGGAACAGCTGGCCCGCGCCGCCGTCGAATCGATCGCCCACCAGGTCACCGACGTGCTCGACGCGATGGGCGGAGCCGAACGGATCCTCGCCGACGGCGGCGCCGCCGAGAACGACCACCTCATGCAGATCCAGGCCGACCTGGCCGGCATGCCGGTGCACCGGGCCCGCACCGCCAACCTCTCCGCCCTCGGCGCCGCCTATCTGGCCGGCGGCATCGAGCGGCCCCTCGACTACCACGAATTCGCACCCCGCCCCAGCGACCCGGCCGTCCGCCACGCGTGGCGGGAGGCGCTCGACCGGGCCCGCACCCCCTCAGCCCGCACGCCCTCAGCAAGGAGCTGACATGACCGATTACCCCCGCTTCGGAGCCGGCCTCTGGCACTTCGCCACCTACGTCGACCGTTACGCCAGCGACGGCTACGGCCCGAGCCGGACCACCCTCGACGCGATCGAGCTGGCCGGCCAGGTCGAGGACCTCTCGGTGGTCGACCTCAACTACCCGTTCACGCCCGGCGTCGGGCTCAGCGAAGTGAAGGACGCCCTTGCTGCGCAGGGCCTGACGGCCATCGGCATCACCCCCGAGATCTACCTGCGCAGGTTCGCCAAGGGCGCATTCACCAACCCCGACCCGGGCGTACGCAAGCAGGCTCTTGATCTCATGCATGAAGCGGCCGGCGTCGTCCGGGAGATCGGCGCCGACTACGTGAAGATCTGGCCGGGTCAGGACGGCTGGGACTACCCGTTCCAGGTCGACCACCGCACCCTGTGGAAACTCGCTGTGGACGGGATGCGCGAACTGGCCGGTGCGCATCCGGATCTGAAGTTCGCGATCGAGTACAAGCCGCGCGAGCCCCGCGTGAAGATGACCTGGGACTCGGCCGCCCGGTCGATCCTCGGCATTCAGCAGATCGGCCTCGACAACGTCGGGGTGCTGCTCGACTTCGGGCACAGCCTCTACGGCGGCGAATCGCCGGCCGACGCGGCGCAGCTGCTGATCGACCACGGGCTGCTCTACGGCATGGACGTCAACGACAACCTGCGAGGCTGGGACGACGACCTGGTGGTCGGCACCGTGCACCTCACCGAGATCTTCGAGTACTTCTACACGCTGCGGAAGAACAACTGGGAGGGTGTCTGGCAGCTCGACCAGTTCCCGTTCCGGGAGGACTCGGTCGACGCCGCCCGCACCTCGATCGGGATCCTCAAGCGGCTCTACCGGGCCCTCGACCGGCTCGACACGGCCGCGCTGGCCGAGGCGCAGGAACGGCAGGACGCTATGGCGGCCCAGCGGCTGGTCCAAGAGGCGTTGTTCGGGGCGGTCCCGGAGTGAAACGCCTGGTTGCGATGCTCGCGGCGCGGGGCTGAGCTGGGCGGGTCACTCGCGGGGTGCGGGGCTGAGGCAGGCGGCGCGCTCACCGGGTGC
>NZ_BOML01000021.1 GCF_016862175.1 Paractinoplanes durhamensis
CTGCGGGCAGTTCACGGGTTCTGGGCAAAACCGTCGGGGCACCCCTGAAAACTTGGACACCAGGTAACCCGCACATCCCGGGCCGGGTGGGAAAGTCAACACCAAACTGTCTCGCGGTGGGTGGGCACGTCGGACACCAAACTGTCCTGCGCTGATCATCTGGGTGATCTGAGAATTCTTCGGGAATGAGGGTGGGTGGCTGACTGACGGATTCGGGACAGCGGGCGGGCCGCTGCGCCCGACACAATGGATTCGTGGCCACGGGGGCGGCTGAGCCCGTTCGAATCTCCGCCAGGATCCGGGACGGCTTGGCCGACTCCGTGGTTCTTCTCTGCTATCTGCTGTTGGCGCTCTGGGTTGCGCGAGGGCTCTGGGGCGGGCCCAGCAGTCGGCTGCTCTACAACCATGATGATCAAGGTTTCTTCATGGCCATGCTTGCCCATGGCGAGCGGGTGGTCTTTTACGGGGATTCGCCGTTCTACACCGATCGGCTCAACTTTCCCGATGGTGTGAATCTGATGGCCAACACCTCGGTGCTGGCCATCAGCCTTCCGCTCGCTCCGGTCACCCATGAGTTCGGGCCGGCTGTCTCGTTCGCGGTGATGCTTACCGTGGCTCTCGCCGGGACGGCGGGGGCCTGGTGGTGGCTGTTGTCCCGGCATCTGGTGGAAAGCCGGGTCGCGGCCTTTGCCGGTGGGCTCTGGATCGGGTTCGCGCCCGGCTTCGTCCTGCACACCAACGGGCAACCCAATCTGGCCTGCGGGTTCGTGGTGCCGTTCATCGTCTGGCAGGTCATCCGGCTTCGGGAACCGGGGCGGCGGTGGCGCGGCGGTGCGCTCCTCGGCGTACTCATCGCGGTGCAAGCCTTTGTCGGCGAAGAGTTTCTGTTGCTGCTGGCGATCACGCTCGGGTTCGTCGCCTTCTTCTTTGCCTTCAGCCGGCCGCCGGTGCGCGATTTCCTGGCCGGGCTGCTGGTGGCGGCGGGCGTGGCCGGAGTGTTGCTGGCCTATCCGCTCTACTGGCAGTTCTTCGGGCCGGGGCATTACTCGGGGCTGCCGTTCCGGCCGGATCTCTATGCGACGCCGCTCGGGTCGATCGTCGCCTATCCGCGTGGGGTGCTGGCCGGCAATGACGCGATTGCCAAACGGGTCGGCGGCGGAAGTCTCACCGAGGACGCCACGTTGTGGGGGCCCGGCGCCTGCCTCATGCTCTTGGTTTCGATGGCGTTGTTGTGGCGGTCGGTGGCGGCTCGGTCGGTGGCGCTCGCCGGTCTTGTCCTGCTGGTCATGTCATTCGGCAGCCGGTTGCGGATCACCAAGGCCACCTCGATCGGACCGGCTCCGCTCGGCTGGCTGGACCGGCTTCCCGTGTTCGATCTGGTGAGCACGTCCCGATATGCGCTGGCCACCACGACGATTGTCGGGGTGCTGTTCGCGCTGGCCGGCGACCGGGTTCGGCGGTGTTCGCGCCTTTGGCGCGGGGCGTTCTGGGGCGGAATGGCGGTGGCCATGGTTCCGCTGTTCCCGCTTCCGCTGCACACCCGGCCGGCGCCACCGACGCCGGCCTTTTTCGCCGACGGGAATTGGCGCTCCTATGTGCCGGACGGCCGGAGCGTGGTCATCGTGCCGCTACCGGCCATGGTCACCGGCCGGGACGGCATGCGCATCGCGGCCCTCAATCATCTGGATTTTCCGGTGCCGCGCGGCTATTTCCTCGGCCCCAAGGATCCGCCGCGCGACAATTCGGGATCCTGGTCGCCGCCGGCGCGCTACACGGTCCTGCTCCTCGACGGCATTCGCCGGACCGGCCGCGTGCCGGTGCTGATCGGCGGCGAGCGGCAGGCGGTGCTCTCCGATCTGCGCTATTGGCGGGCCGCGATCGTCGTCCTGCTGCCCGCCGCCCCGCACCGGGCCGCGGTGCGACGAGTGCTGATCTCGGTGCTCGGGCCGCCCTCGGCCGTCGGCGGCGTCGAGCTGTGGCGGGTGCCGGCCGAGGCATGACATCCATGACAAATGTCATGGGTGCTTTACCGGGTGGGGATTAATAAACTTTCTTAAAGATTGATCGCGGTCTTTCCTCCTTCCCCCCATCCCCAGGAGGTCTCATGAAGAGGCTGCTCATTGCCGGGGCCGGCGTCGTCGCGCTCGCGGCGGGCGGTATCGCGGTGGCTGCCCAAGCCGATGCCGCCACGCTCAGCAGCAACTGGTACGCGTCGGCGCCGTACCTGATGCCGTTCGACAACAGCCCGCCCGACCCGGTCGAAGTCATGAACGCCACCGGGCAGAAAGCGTTCCAGCTCGCCTTCATCCTCGCGCCCAACGGTGGCGGCTGCACGCCCACCTGGGACGGCACCCGGGCCGTTTCCGGCGATACCGAAGCCGCCGCGATGATCTCCCGGATCCGGGACAACGGCGGTGACGTGAGCGTGTCGATCGGCGGATACGGCGGCACCAAACTCGGGCAGACCTGCGGAACGCCCGAAGCCACCGCGGCCGCCTATCAGCAGGTCGTCACCAAATACGGACTCAAGGCGATGGACTTCGACCTCGAAGAACCGGAGTACGAGAACACCGCGGCCGTGCACAACGAGGTCGGGGCGGCCCGGATCCTGCAACAGAACAATCCGGGGCTGTACGTCTCGATCACCACCGCCGGGACCGCGTCCGGCACCGGCTGGTTCGGCACCCAGATGCTGCTCGAAGCGAAGTCGCAGGGATTTACCCCGGCCAATTTCTCGATCATGCCGTTCGACGGCGGGTTCAACGGCGGCGGCTCGCAGGTGTCGGCGCTCGAGGCGTTCCACACGATCCTTATGAACACGTTCGGCTGGGACTCTTCCACGGCGTACGCCCATGAAGGCATTTCGCAGATGAACGGGCGCAGTGACGCCGGCGAGTACTTCTATCAGGCCGATTTCCAGACCACGCTCGACTACGCGACCAGCCACAAGCTGGCCCGTTACACGAACTGGTCGGTCAACCGGGATCGGCAGTGCGCCGACCCGAACCAGAGCACCACCTCGGGCACCTGCAGCAGCGTGCCGCAGACGGCCTGGGAGTTCACGAAGTATTCGGCGCGCTTCGCGGGGGCGACCCCGCCCACCTCGACCCCGACGACGACGCCGACCACCGCCCCGACCACATCGCCGACCGGCGGCGCCTGCTCGGTGCCGGCCTGGAGCGCCACCGCGGTCTACACGGCCGGCAACACGGCGAGTCAGAACGGCCACAAGTACACGGCGAAGTGGTGGACGCAGAACGAGTCGCCCGCCACCCACAGCGGCCAGTGGGACGTCTGGGCCGACAACGGCACCTGCTGAATCGCACATCACATCTGCCCGTCGCCCCCGGACCGGGGGCGACGGGCAGAATCAAGATCATGCCGACCGACGCGTTCAGCCTGCGGTCGGTTGCCTTTCCGGTGTACGGGCCATCGATGCTCTTCGGGTTCTCCCAAGGGGTCATCGCGCCGGTCATCGTGATCAGCGCGATCGACCGGGGCGCCAGTGTGGCCGCGGCCGGGCTGATCGTGTCGCTGGTCGGCATCGGGTCGATCCTGTCGAACATTCCGGCCGGGGTCATGACGACCCGGTTCGGCGAACGCCGGTCGATGCTCGCGGCCGCGGCACTGAGTGCCGCCGGGATCGCGGTGTGCCTGTTCGACCTCGGCCTGTGGATATTCGCCGCCGGGGTCTTCGCGCTCGGCATCGCCGGGGCGGTGTTCCAGCTGGCCCGGCAGTCCTACCTGACCGAGGTGGTGCCGATCGGGATGCGGGCGCGGGCGATGTCCACGCTCGGCGGGGTGGTGCGGATCGGCGCGTTCGTCGGCCCGTTCGCCGGGGCCGGCGTGATCAAGCTGGCCGGGCTGGACGGCGCCTACGCGATGTCGCTGGTCGCGATCGTGGCCGCCGGTCTCATCGCCTACACCGTGCCCGACCTCGACGAACACTCCTCGTCCGCGGGCGTCTCGACGTCCGGGATCGTCCGCGAGCACTGGCGCACCCTGGTCACCCTCGGTGCCGGGGTGCTGCTGCTGGCCGCGATCCGGCAGACCCGGCAGGTCGTCATCCCGCTCTGGGCGCACCACCTGCACCTGGACGCGAGCACCTCGTCGATCCTGTTCGGCGTCTCCGGCGCGGTCGAGGCGCTGGTGTTCTACCCGGCCGGGCTGGTCATGGACCGGTGGGGGCGGCGGGCCGTGGCGGTGCCGTGCACCCTGGTCATGGGCCTGTCCTTCCTGGCCCTGCCACTGACCCACAGTGCGGTCGCGCTCGGCGCGGTGGCGATGGTGATCGGCCTGGGCAACGGAATCGGCTCCGGCATCGTGAACACTCTCGGCGCCGACGCCGCCCCGGCGCTGGGCCGGCCCACGTTCCTCGGCGTGTGGCGGGAGCTCGCCGACGGCGGCGCGGCGCTCGGCCCGGTGCTGCTGTCCGCGGTCACGGCCGTGGCCGGCCTGGCCTCCGGCATCGTCGTCTCCGGCTTGGTCGGCCTGGCCGCGGCCGCCACCCTGTACCGCTTCGTCCCACGCACCGTCCCACGCGCAGCTTCGCCGCCAGTCTCGCCGCCAGTCTCGCCGCCCGCCCTGCCGCCCGCCCTGCCGCCCGCCCTGCCGCCGGCCTCGCCGCCCGCCGAACGCGGCTGACCGGTAGCGGTGCGTATGACAGATGCCATGTTGCTGACGTCGCGCCAGCTCATCGCCCGGGCGTGCGGTGCGCCAGCTCATCGCCCGGGTGAGTCGCGCGTCAACTCATCGCCTGCTTGACCAGCGCCGCGATCCGGGACTCGGCGTCCGGGGTCAGCTCGGTCAGGGCGAACGACACCGGCCACATCGCGCCGTCGTCCAGGTTGGACTGGTCGCTGAAGGTCAGCGTGGCGAACCGGGTCTTGAACTTCGCGGCCGGCTGGAAGTGGCAGACCACCTTGCCGTTGCGGGCGTAGGCCGGCATGCCGTACCAAAGCTTCGGGGTGATCTCCGGTGCATTGTCTTTGATCACGGCGTGCACCCGCTCGGCGAGCTCCCGGTCGGTGCCGGTCATCTCGGCGATCTTCGCGAGGACGTCGGCCTCGGTGTCCGGGCCCTTCTTCAGCTCCTTGGCGCGCTCCTTCATGGCGGCGCGCTCCTCGTCGGTGAACTTCTTCGTAGCCATGACTGGATTCCCCTTCAGTTGCCCGCCTGGCGGCGGGTCGACGTGTCCATGCGGTTCTCGGCGTTGGTGATCGCGATGGCCAGCAGCAGCGCGGCCAGCTCGTTCTGGTCGAAGTGGGTGGCGGCGACGTCCCAGACCCGATCCGGCACCGGGTCCGGCTCCATCCGGGTGACCGCCTCGGTCAGCGCCAGCGCGGCCCGCTCCTCGGCGTTGAACCAAGGCGTGTCCCGCCACGCGGCGACCGCGTGCAGCTGGTCCGCGGCGGCGCCGTGGCGGGCGGCCCGCTCGACGCCCTGGGCCACGCCGTGGGCGCAGCCGTTGATCTGGCTGGCCCGAAGGTGACACAGCGCCAGCAGCCGGCCGTCCAGCCCGGCGTCGGCAACGGCTGTGCCGAGGGCATCCAAGGCTGCTGCCGCCCCGGCGACCAGGGTCACCGGATCCGCCATCCGCTCGGTCCGCATCACGCCTCCTTTCCCCTCGGGGCTTCGGTCGTTGCCTTAGCTCCATCGGCCGTGGCCTGCACGCTGTCGCTTGCCGCCTACACCCTGTCGGCTGCAGGCTTCGCTCTGTCGGCTGCCGTGTTCGCTCCTTCGGCCGCCGCCTTCGCTTCGGCCGTTGCCGCGTTCGTTTCCTCGGCGGCCATTCGCTTCGTCCGCTGCCGGCTTTGCTTCGTCGGCTGCCGCGATCGCTTCCTTGGCCGCCGGCTTGGTTCTGCCAGCTGCGGACAGGTGTCATCCGACCACCCGGCCGCGCCGCCGCGCGCCGTCGGTGGGACACCGTGGGACACTCCGAGACGTCTTGACCAGCGAAAATGTGCCGCATGGCTGGTTGGGCGGGACGGGACAAGTACGGTGTTGCACGTGTCGAGCCCGCAGGAGCGCCTGGTGGCCCAGCTCGCCGCCATCCGGGAGTTGAGCGGCCTCAGCCTGCGTTCGCTCGCCCGGGAATCGGGGCTGAGCAGCTCCTCGCTGTCGCGTTACTTGACCGGCCGGCTCGTTCCGCCGTGGGAGGCAGTTGTCGCGCTGTGCCGAGTGGTCGGCCGTGACCCCCGGCCGCTGCGGGCGGTCTGGGCCGAGGCCACCAAGGCCGGCGCCGCACCCGCTCCACGGCGCAACGATCTGCCCGCCGACCTGTTCGACTTCACCGGGCGCGAGGCGGAAGCCGGGCAGATCGAAGAGCTGTTGCGGACGACCGGCGCGGCCTGTGTCGACGGCATGGCGGGGGTCGGCAAGACCAGCCTGGCCCTGCACGTGGCGCACCGGCTGGCCGCGGCCTACCCGGACGGCGGCCGCTACCTCGACCTGCAGGGTTTCACGCCGGGCCAGGAGCCGCTCGAACCGCAGGCCGCCCTCGCCCGGCTGCTGGCCGGCCTCGACCTCACGCACCTGCCACCCGGCGCCGCCGAACGGGCCGCGCTGTGGCGATCGGAGCTGTCCCGCCGCCGCGCGCTCGTGGTGCTGGACAACGCCGCCGACGCCGAACAGGTCCGCCCGCTGCTCCCCGGCGCCGGGAAGTCAGCCGTCCTGATCACCAGCCGCAACCGCCTGGTCAGCCTGGACGGCGTGCCGCCGGTGTCGCTGGCGCCGCTGACGGACGACGATGCGGCCACCCTCTTCGCCCGCGCAGCCGGGCTGGCCCCGGCGGACTCCGGTCGTGCGGCCGGGTCGGCGCTCGGCAGTACCGCTCCGCCCGCCGGGCTGACCCCGGGGGACTCCGGTCGTGCGGCCGGGTCGGCGCTCGGCAGTACCGCTCCGCCCGCCGGGCTGACCCCGGGGAACTCCGGTCGTGCGGCCACCGGCCCGGCCCCTGGCGGCGCCGCTCGGGCCGCCGGTGAGCCTGGTCGCGGTGGTGGGCTTGCGCACGGCGAGGAGGAAGCGATCGGTCTGGTGTTGCGGCAATGCGGTGGGTTGCCGCTGGCGCTGCGGATGGCGGGGGCCCGGCTTCGCCACCGGCCCGGCTGGACGGTGGCCGTGCTGGCCGAGCGGCTGCGTGACAACGCCGGTCGGTTCGATGCCGTCTTCGGGATGTCGCTGCAGCAGCTCGACGCCGGTTCTCGCCGTGTGTTTCGGCTGCTCGGCGTGCTGCCGGGGGCCGACTTCGAGGCCGGCGTCGCGGCCGCGCTCGCCGATCTGCCGCCGGCCCAGGTCGAGGCGATCCTCGACGAGCTGATCGACGCCCACCTGGTGCAGGAGACCGTGCCCGGGCGCTACCGGATGCACGACCTGATCCGCCGCTACGCCGCGGACCTCGCCGCCGAGGAGGAGCCGCGGGCGGACGACGCGGTGCGTCGCGCGGTCGGCCATTATCTGGCGCAGGCCGTCACCCACGACCGGATCCTGCCGTCGCCGCAGCGGCCCCGGCCCGACCCGGGCGACCCGGCGCTGGCGATGGCCTGGTTCGATCTCGAATACGTCAACCTGGTCGCCGCCTTCGACGCGGCGATACGGCTCGGCGCCGACGAGGTCGTGGCCGAGCTCCCGCAGGCCATGCGGGTCTGGTTCTTCCGGCACCGCGGCACCGACGACCAGGTGCACATGCTCGAGGCCGCCGTGTCCGCCGCCGAACGGCTGGACACAGGCCTCGGCATCACTGCGGCTCCAGGGGAGGGCGGCGCTGCTGCAGCTCCGGATGAGGGCGGTGCTGCGGGTTCGGGCGAGGGCGGTGCTGGTTGGCGTTCGGGTGAGGGCGGCGCTGGGCCTTCGGGTGAAGACAGCGGGCGGCGAGTTGCCTCGCTTCTCGTGGAGCTTGGCTTTGCCTATGCGGCGGCGGGTCGGCTGACCGAAGCGCTCGGTGCTTACGAACGGGTCGAGCCTGGCGACGGTCTGGCGGCCGCGGTGGCGTTGCGGATCGGGTTTGTGCGGCGGGATCTCGGTGAACTTGTGGCGGCTCGGGCTGACTTTCGGCGGGCCCGGGCGCAGTTTGCGGAGCTGGGGAATCGGGCCGGGGAGTCGCAGGCGCTTGCCTTCGAGGGCTGGGTGGCGCTGCGCCTCGGCGATCGGGCGGAGGCGGTGGAGTTGGCTCGTGCCTCGATCGCGCTTGCCGACGGGCCGGCTCGGATCACCGGGCTGGTGACGCTCGGGGTGGCGCTGGCGGTGGACGACCGGGCCGAATCGCTGCGTGTTCTGGGTGCGGCACTGAGCTTGGCCGAGCAGCACGACCTTCGGCACAACCAAGCCTGGTGTCACAACGGGCTGGGTGTCGCGCTGCGGATGGCCGGCTCGCCCGCGGAGGCCCTGCGGCATCACGAAAAGGCGCTGGAGCTGCTGAAACCGCTCAACGAGGTGCAGCTGGAGATCGACTGCCGGCGCGAGTACGAGGAGACCCGCCGGGCGGCGGGACTTCTCGACGGATAGCGGCCCATCAAGCGGCAGGCGCCGGGGACGGTGTCGGGTGGTGGGGAGGCGTACCCGTACCTATCGCAAGAATCCCTTCGCTAGATCGCGCGCCTCGGCGTGGGCCAGACGCCTGCCCTCGGCGGCGTCGGCGGTGACCAGGTTGGGGCGGAAGTGGACGCTGCGGATGTCGTCGATGCCGGCCCAGCGCAGCCAGTCCTCGAGGTACGGCACCTGGGAATCGGTGCCGAAGGCGGGGTATACCGCGCTCGTGTAGATGACCGCTGCGCGTTTGCCCTGCAGCAAGCCGCGGTAGCCGTCGGCCGGGTCGAAGCCGAAGACCAGGCCGGGCTGGCTGATGACGTCGATGAACTGCTTGAGGATGTACGGGATTCCGGCGTTCCACATCGGCACGCTGAACACGTATCGGTCGGCGGCGTCGAAACGGTGGAACGTGGCTACCGCGGCGTCCCAGGCGGGGCTGTGGGGTTCGGCGCCGGCGAAGACGGCCATCTTGGCGGCGGCCGCCTCGGGGCCGAACGCCGGGAGGGTGCCGTCCCACAGGTCGTACTCCTCGATCGGAACCTCCGGTGACCCCGCGCGGACCGTGTCGAGGAAGGTGGTGGCGATGGCCCGTGACTCGGAGGCCTCGCCGCGGGGTGAGGCCGAGATGTGCAGGACGGTGGTCATGGCGACTCCTTAAAGAATGCGTGCGCACGCACATTATTAGATCGATGCGTGCGCACGCACAAGAGTTGGGTAGGCTCTCGTGATGAGCGACACCGATCCGGCCGCCTGGGCGGCGCTGCTGCGGGTGCACGCGGCGCTGGTCCCGCTGATCGACCGCGAGTTGCAGGCCGCCTGCCGGCTGCCGCTCACCTGGTACGACGTGCTTCTGGAGCTGAACTCCGCGCCCGGCCGCCGGCTGAGCATGGGGGAGCTGGGCCAGGTGGCGGTGGTCAGCCGCACCCGCGCGAGCCGGGTGGTCGATCAGCTGGCCGACGCGGGTCTGGTCGCTCGCGAGGTCAATCCGGACGACCGTCGCTCCGCCTACGCGACGATCACCGAGGCGGGGCGGGATCGGCTGCGCGCCGCCGCCCCGGTCTATCTCGAGGCGATCCGGCAGCACTTCACCTCGCGGATGACGGCCACCGAGGCGCGTACGGTCGCGGCCGCGCTGGGAAAGGTGCTCAATTAGGGTCATCCGACCGATTCGGCGGCCGCGACCGGGTGGCAACCCTTGCCGGTATGACCACGCCGACCCCGGTTCTCTTCATCCCCGGCCGCCGGCCGCACACCTCATGGCAGCCGTGGCGCGACCTCTTCGAGGCCCGCGGATTCGCCCCGATCGAGCCCGGAGGGCCGGTCACGCCCCGAGGGCCGGTCACGCCCGGAGGGCCGGTCACGCCCGGAGGGCCGGGCGCGGCCGGTGAGCTGATCGAGCCCGGAGGGTCGGGTGCGCTGATCACGCCCGGTGAGCCGGCCGCTGGTCTCGGCGATGTCGCTGAGTACTACGCGCGGATCATCGCGGACCTGCCGGCCGCGCCGGTCATCGTCGGTCATGCGTTCGGCGGCCTGTTGACGCAGAAGCTGCTCTGCTCGGGCCTCGGCCGGGCCGGAGTCGCCATCAGCCCGGCTCCGTTCGTCGTGCCCGAGCCAGGAGAGGCGCCGATCGTCGACATCGCCAGTACTGCCCGCGGTCCGCTCCTGCTCATCTCCGGACAGCTGGACCAGGACGTGCCGGACGCGGTCACCCGGGCCACCTACCGGCTGTACGGTGACTCGGCCGCGACCACCGACCTGAAGCAGTTCGCCGACCGCGGCCATTCGCTGACCACCGACGCCGGGTGGCGTGCGGTCGCCGACTACGTTCTCGGCTGGCTGTGCCGGCAGGGCATCAAGTGAAGATCCGTTCGCTGAATCGGGTCCATTCCCGCCACATGTCGATCGTGGGTTCGCGCAGCCAGTTGAGCTGGATGCCGTCCATGAACGAGTAGATCTCGACGGCCAATTCGCGATCGTCGCCGAGCAACTCGGCCATCATCGTGGTGCCCGTGCGGAGCCGGTCGGCGAAGTACGCGTGGGCCGGGTGCGCCGGGTCGAGCGCCTCGGCGGCCAGCACGGTGTAGAGCCGGACGATCTCCGGCTGGCCGAGGTTGCGCCGGACGATGCTGTCCAGGATCTCCCGCGGGGAGAGCCCGGCGGCATTGTCGAGGATGACCGCGTTGTCCCGCTCGTCGCGCAGGGCCAGCACGTCCAGCAGCAGCTGCTCCTTGGAGCCGACGTGGTGCAGGACGCCGGCCCGGGTCAGCCCGGTGGCCTCGGCGAGCGCCTTGATCGAGAAGCGGTGGTAGCCGATCCGGGCGATCAGTGCGGTCGCCTCGTCGACGAGCTGTGCGCGGCGCACGTCCGCGGTCAGCCGTACCCGCTTGACGGTCATGGAAAGGATCGTAAACTCCATCTTACCTACACTGGTGTCGGTAAGGGGATTTGCGATGACGACCTTCGATAACGCGGTGCAGCGGGTACGGGCCGGGGCGGACCTCGCCGCCGAGACCGACGCCCTGCTGGCCGAGCTCACCGCGGCCGAGAAGCTCTGGCTGCTCGACGGCGACGACGACTTCTGGCCGGGCATGGCCGAGATGGCGGCCGGCTACAACCTGCGGCCGATCGTGATGGGCGCCGTCGACCGGCTCGGCCTGCCCGGCCTGCGGTTCAGCGACGGCCCGCGCGGCGTGGTGATGGGCGCCTCGACCGCGTTCCCGGTCTCGATGGCCCGCGGCGCCACCTGGGACCTCGGCCTGGAGGAGCGGGTCGGCATCGCGATCGGCCGGGAGATGCGGGCCCAGGGGGCGAACTTCTTCGGCGGCGTCTGCATCAACCTGCCGCGGCATCCGGCCTGGGGCCGCGTCCAGGAGACGTACGGCGAGGACCCGCTGCTGCTCGGCGAGTTCGGCGCCGCCCTGGTCCGCGGGGTGCAGCGCAACGCGATGGCGGTGGCCAAGCACTACGCGCTCAACAGCATGGAGAACGCCCGCTTCTCGGTGGACGTGACCGCCGACGAGGCCACCCTGCACGAGGTGTTCCTGCCGCACTTCCGCCGGGTCGTCGAGGAGGGCGTCGACGGCATCATGACCGCCTACAACTCGGTCAACGGCGAATGGGCCGGCCAGAACGAGGAGCTGATGGAGGGCATCCTGCGCGGCCGGTGGGGCTTCGCGGGGGTGACCGTCTCCGACTTCATCTTCGGCCTGCGCGACGCGCACGCCTCGCTGCGGGCCGGCCTCGACGTCGAGGAACCGTTCCGTCAGCAACGGGCAGAGCAATTAACCACCGCGGACGAGTACGTCGATCGGGCGGCCCGCCGCATCCTGCGCACCCAGCTGGCCTTCCACGCCCGTGACCTGGAGCCGGAGCCGTCCGCCGCGGTCGTGTTCGGGGCCGAGCACCGCGAACTGGCCCGGGAGGTCGCCCGCCGGTCGATGGTGCTGCTGACGAATGACGGTTTACTTCCGCTCGACGCGAGCGCGCTCGGCAGCGTCGCCGTCATCGGGCGTCTGGCGGCGACGGCCAACACCGGGGACCACGGGTCGTCGGACGTGCGGTCCCCGGCGGTGGTCACGGCGGTCGAGGGACTCACGGCCGCGCTCGACGGCGTACGCATCAAGCAGGTGACCGACGACGATGCGCAGGCCGCCGCGGAGGCCGCACGCGACGCCGACGTCGCGATCGTGGTGGTCGGCTACACCGCCGCCGACGAGGGTGAATACCTCGGCGCGGACACCATGGCCGACCCGGCGTTGCAGGCCCTGTTCCCGCCGGTGCCGGAGGGTGCCGCCGGCTTCGACCTGTCGCAGGCGGCGGCCACGATGGGCGGCGCGGCCGGCGGCGACCGGGCGAGCCTGCGGTTGCTCCCGGCCGACGTGGCGATGATCCGTTCGGTCGCCGCGGCGAACCCGCGCACCGTGGTGGTGATCGTGACGGCCGGCGCGGTGATCACCGAGGAGTGGCGCGACCAGGTGCCGGCTGTGCTGATCGGCTGGTACAGCGGGGTCGAGGGCGGCCACGCACTCGCCGACGTGCTGCTCGGCAAGGTCGACGCGGCGGGCCGGCTGCCGTACTCGATCCCGGTGAGCGAGGAGCACCTGCCGTTCTTCGACCGCACGGCCACGAAGATCGAGTACGACCGGTGGTTCGGCCAGCGGCTTCTCGACCGGGACGGGCACGCGGCCGCCTTCCCGCTCGGGTTCGGGTTGTCCTACACGACGTTCGGCCTCGGCGGCCTCGCGCTGGCGCCGGTCGGGGGCGAGAGCTTCACCGCCACGGTGGGCGTCACCAATACCGGTGACCGGGCCGGCCGCCACGTGGTTCAGCTCTATGGCGTGGTCGAGGCGGTGGACTTCCCGCGGCGGGTGCTGCTCGGCTTCGCGCCGGTCGTGCTGGCGGCGGGGGAGACGGCCGAGGTGACGGTGACCGGCTCGACCAGGCCGTTTCAGCGGTGGACCGCGGCCGGCTTCGTGCCCGCCGCCGACGAGGTCGTGGTCGAGGCGGCCGCCTTCGCCGGCGACCCCGCCGCATCTACCGCGCCGCTCCGGCTCCGGGGTAGGGTGACAGCGAATTGAAACTAACTTTCGTCTAGTGAGAGTTGAGTCTGGTGGGCGACTACGACGAGCTCCTCCGCGCGCTGGACCTCCCGGCGAAGGTGCGGCTGCTGACCGGGGCGTCGTTCGCCGCGCTGCACGGTGACCCGGCCATCGGGTTGGCGCCGATGACCTTCTCCGACGGGCCGACCGGCGTGAAGGGGCAGTCGATGAGCGGCGGGCCGCTGGCCTGCCTGCTGCCGAACGCCACCGCGCTGGCCGGCACCTGGAGCGAGGAGCTGCTGCTCGCGGCGGGGGAGCTGCTGGCCGGCGAGGCGGTGCGCCAGGGCGTGCACGTCGTGCTCGGGCCGACCATCAACCTGCATCGCAGTCCGCTGGCCGGCCGGGTGTTCGAGTCGTTCTCCGAGGACCCGTTGCTGACCGGGAAGCTGGCGGCGGCGTACATCAAGGGGGTGCAGAAGCGTGGCGTGGGCACCTCGCTGAAGCACTTCGTCGCGAATGACGCCGAGACCGAGCGGCAGACGGTGGACAACCGGGTCGACGAGGCGACGCTGCGCGAGGTCTACCTGCTGCCGTTCGAGATCGCGATCGAGGACGCCGACCCGTGGACCCTGATGGCCGCCTACAACGCGATCAACGGGGTCACCGCCACCGAGCACGACGCCCTGCTCAACGGCGTGGTCAAGGGCGAGCTCGGCTACCACGGCCTGATCATGTCGGACTGGTTCGCGACCAGGTCGGTCGCCGCCGCGGCCGGCGGGCTCGACCTGGTGATGCCGGGGCCGTACGGGCCGTGGGGTCAGGCTCTCGTCGACGCGGTTGCGGAGGGCGCGGTCGCCGAGGAGGCCATCGACGACCACGTCCGGCGACTGCTGCGGCTGGCCGATCGGGTCGGTGCGCTCGGCAGCCCGCGCGCGCACCCAGAAGATCCGCCCGCGCCGGACGATCCTCAGCGCCGTGCGCAGTTGCGGGACATGGCAGCCGCCGGCATGACGGTCCTGACCAATGACGGGGTTCTCCCGCTCGGAAGTGAAAACAGAATCGCCCTGATCGGCGTGCCGGCCACCGACACCGTCCTGCTCGGTGGCGGATCCTCGATGGTCACCGCCCCGCATCAGGTGTCGATCGCGGACGGGCTGACCGCGGTCCTCGGCGACCGGGTCCGGTTCGCCGGTGGCGTCGAGGTGCGCACCACCCCGGCGCCGGCCCGCGCCGGTTTCGTGACCGATCCGGTCGACGGCCGCCCGGGCATCCGGGTGCGGCTGATGACCGGCGACGGCGACGAACTGACCGACGACCACATGGCCGACGCGCAACGGATCATCGGCTTCGACAGCGGGCTGGCCGGCCCGGTCGGCCGGGTCCGGCTCAGCGCGCGCCTCGACCACAAGGGCCCGGTCCAGCTCGGGGTCCTGGGCCTGGGCTCGTGGGTGCTGACCGCCGGCGCGCTCCACGAGGAGTTCGTGGTCGAGCCGCTCACCGGCATCCCGGGCGAGGCCATCCTGGCGCCGCGCCCGCACACCCTGATCGTGGACCTGGACGGCCCGGTCGTCGTCGAGGCCGAACTCGACCTCGGCCGCACCGAGCACGCGCTGGTCGGCCTCATCGCCCGGCCCGCGCCCAAGACCGACGAGGAGGCCATCGCCGACGCGGTCCGCGCGGCCCGGGGCGCCGACCTCGCCGTCGTGGTCGTCGGGCTCACCGACGAGCAGGAGACCGAGTCCCGGGACAAGACCACCCTGGCCCTGCCCGGCGCGCAGGACGCCCTGGTCGAAGCGGTCGCCGCCGTCGCGCCCCGGACCGTGGTCGTGGTCAACTCGGCGACCCCGGTGCTGCTGCCGTGGGCCGATCGGGTCGACGCGATCCTCGCCGTCGGGCTGCCCGGCCAGGAGGGCGGGCACGCGGTCGCCGCGGCGCTGCTCGGCGACCTGGAGCCGGCCGGACGCCTGGTCAGTTCCTGGCCGATCGCGGACGGCGCCGGCCCCGCCTGGTCGGTGACCCCCGAGGCCGGGGTGCTCGAGTACGCGGAGGGGCCGTTCGTCGGCTACCGCGGACACGCGGCCGGCCGGGCGCCGGCGCCCCGCTACTGGTTCGGGCACGGCCTCGGGTACGGCCGATGGGAGTACGCGGACGCCCGCGCCGACCTGGCCGGGCCGGCACCACGGGTGACCGTCGCCGTCCGCAACCTGGCCACCCATACGTCCCGGGAGGTTGTTCAGGTCTATTTCCAGCCCGCCGATGCCGGGCAGCCGGTTCGCCTGGTCGGCTGGGCCGGAGCCGAGGTCGGGCCGGGCGCGACCGCCGACGTCACGGTCGAGTGCGATGCCCGCCTGTGGCGGCGCTGGGACACATCCGCCCACCGCTGGGCAGACCTCGATTTGGCGGGCGAACTGCTCATCGCACGCGGTCTGGGAGATATCCGCCTACGCGCCGCCGTGGAACCCAACGGCAACCTGCACAGGGCTTAACTTCGCCAGGTCCGGGCCGCTGAAGAGGGCGTGCAGCAGACGGAAGAGGAGACCGCGCGGCTGGCGGCCGTCGACAGCTACGGGCTGTTCGGCGCCGACCGCTCCGAGTTGCTCGACGGTCTGGCCCGGATCGCCGCGTCGGCGTTCGACGTGCCGATGGCGTCGGTGACCCTGGTGCACGAGGAACAGCAGTGGTTCACCGGGAGCATCGGCCTGGCCGAGCCGGGGACGAGCCGGGCGGTGTCGTTCTCCGCGCGGCTGCTCGGCGACCCGCGACCGCTGGTCGTCCCGGACACCCGCGACGATCCGTCGACCCGCTTCCTGCCGCACGTGACCCAGACACCGCCGATCCGGTTCTACGCCGGGGTGCCGCTGATCGACGCCGACGGGCACGTTCTCGGCTCGGTGGCGGTCTTCGACCGGGAGCCCCGACTGGTCGGCCCGGCCCGGATGGAGCTGCTCGCGAATGTGAGCACCCAGGCGTCCGCCCACCTGCAAGCGTTGCGGACCAGCCGGCTGCTCATCGCCCGGACGGCCGAACTCCACCGGCGCGGCGAGAAAACCGACGACATGCTCACCACCGTCTCGCACGAGCTGCGGACGCCGACGGCGGCCATGCTCGGCTACCTGGAGATGCTCGCCGAGCAGCCCGGAGCGGCGGCGCACCGGGCTGCGCTCGCGCGGATCGAGCGAGCCGGCCAGGATCTGATCAAGATGCTGGAGACGGTCCTGGCCTCATAGGAAGTCGAGGTCGGCCCCCAAGCGGGCCTGCTGGACGCGTTCGGCGTACAGCCGCCGCCAGCCACGCTGCGGTGGGCGGACCGGTGGCACGTACTCGGCTCGCCGGCGTTCGAGCTCCTCCTCGCCGACCAGAAGCTCGAGGCGCTGGGCCTTCACGTCGAGCTCGATGATGTCGCCGTCGCGCACCAGCGCCAGCGGTCCGCCCACGGCGGCCTCGGGCGAGCCGTGCAGGATCACCGTCCCGTACGCGGTGCCGCTCATCCGCCCGTCGGAGATCCGCACCATGTCGCGGACGCCCTGCTCGGCGAGGTAGCGCGGGATCGGGATCGCGCCGGCCTCGGGCATGCCGATCGCGGCCGGCCCGATGTTGCGCAGCACGAGCACGTCGTCCGGTTCGATCCCGACCGCCGGGTCGTCCATCCGCTCGGCCAGGTCGTCCAGCGAGTCGAAGACGACGGCCTTCCCCCGGTGCGACATGAGGTGCGGGGAGGCCGCCGCGGCCTTGATGATCGCGCCGTCCGGGAACAGCGACCCGTGCAGCGCGACCAGGGCACCGGCCGGCTTCAGCGGCTCGCCCAGCGGCCGGATCATGTCCTGGTGGCCGGCCGGCGGTGCCCAGCCGTCCAGCAGCTCGCCCATCGTCGGCCCGCCGACCGTGACCGGGGAGCGGTGCAGCAGCGGTTCGAGCTCCTTGAGCAGGGCGGGCATGCCGCCGGCGATGTGCATGTCGGGCAGGTAGCGGCTACCGGCCGGCTTGGCGTCGACGAGCACCGGCACCCGCTGGGACGCGGCGTGGAAGTCGTCGATGGTCAGCTCGATGCCGAGCCGGCGGGCGATCGCGGTCAGATGGATGATCGCGTTGGTCGAGCCGGAGATCGCGGCCAGCGCGACCATCGCGTTCTCGAACGCCTCCCGGGTCAGGATCTCGGACGGGCGCAGGTCGGCGACGGCCAGCTCGACCGCCCGCCGCCCGGTCGCGACCCCGAGGCGCAGCCGCTCGGACGACACCGCCGGTGCGGTGCCGGCCCGGGGCAGGGTCATCCCGAGCGCTTCGAGGACGCAGCCCATGGTCGACGCGGTGCCCATCACCATGCAGGTGCCGGCGGTCGGGCAGAGCTCGGTGTTGACCTCGGCGATCTCGTCCTCGTCGAGCACGCCGCCGCGGTAGTCGGTCCAGAGCCGGCGGCAGTCGGTGCAGGCCCCGAGCCGTTCGCCGCGCCAGTTGCCGGTCATCATCGGGCCGACGACCAGCGAGATCGCCGGGATGTCGGCCGAGGCCGCGGCCATCAGCTCGGCGGGCACCGTCTTGTCGCAGCCGCCGAGCAGGACGACGGCGTCCATCGGCTGGGCGGTGATCTGCTCCTCGACCTCCATCGCCATCAGGTTGCGGAAGAGCATGCTGGTCGGGTTGACCAGGATCTCCGGGATGGACATGGTGGTGAACTGGAACGGGATCCCGCCCGCCTCCAGGACACCGCGTTTGACCGCGTCGAGCAGGGCCGGCATGTCCCGGTGGCAGGTCGTGTAGTCGGAGGCGGTGTTGGCGATGCCGATCACCGGCTTGGACAGGTCGACGGCGTCCAAGCCGGCCGAGGCCAGGAAGGCGCGGCGCAGGAACTTGGAGAAGCCGGCGTCGCCGTAGCTGGTCAGTTTGCGGTCGAACCCACCGGTGCTCACAGCGCCACGCTCACGTATTTGACGTGGGTGTAGTCGAGGATGCCCTCGGTGCCGCCCTCGCGGCCGAACCCGGATTTCTTGACGCCGCCGAACGGCGCCTCGGCGGTGGCGATGGCCATGTGGTTGACCGCCACCATGCCGGCCTCGATGCCGTCGGAGGCGGCGAACGCGGTGTTCAGGTCGCGGGTGAACACGTAGCCGGCCAGGCCGAACTCGGTCGAGTTCGCCTTGCGCAGGGCGTCCTCCAGGGTGCTGAACGTGCCGATCGGCGCGACCGGCGCGAACGGCTCGTCGACCATGATGGTGGCGGTGTCCGGCACGCCGGTCAGGACGGTGGGGGAGTAGTAGTGCCCGGCCGGGAACCCGTCGGGGCGCCGGCCGCCGTATGCGACCGAGGCTCCGATCGCCTCGGCGTCGGCGACCAGGTGTTCGGCCGCGCTGAGCCGGCGGGCGTTGGTGAGCGGGCCGACGTTGGTGGCCGGGTCGCGCCCGTCGCCGATCCGCAGGTCGCGGGTGGCCGCCACGAAGTGCCGGGTGAACTCGTCGGCGGCCGGTTCCTGGACGAAGAACCGGCTGGGCGAGGCGCACACCTGGCCGGCGTTGCGGAATTTCGCGCCCACGCACAGCCGGGCCGCGGCCTCGATGTCGGCGTCGGCGAAGACCAGGACCGGAGCGTGCCCGCCGAGTTCGAGGGACACCTCGGTCAGGGATTCGGCGGCCGCCCGCATGATGGCCTGCCCGACCGGCACCGACCCGGTCAGGCTGACCTTGGTGACGGCGGGGGCGGCGATCAGCAGCGGGCTCATCATGGTGGCGCTGCCGGTCAGGGTCTGGATCGTCTCGCCGGGAAGGCCGGCGTCGAGCAGCGCCTGCACGATCATCAGGGTGGTCAGCGGGGTTTCCTGGGCGGGGACGACGATGACCGCGCAGCCCGCGGCGAGCGCCGGGGCGATCTTGCGGGAGGCCAGCAGGGCCGGGAAGTTCCAGGTGCTGAACGCGGCCACGACCCCCTTGGGTTCGTGCCGGACGAAGATCCGGGAGCCCGGGCCGTGGCCGTCGACGATGCGGCCGTAGATCCGGCGCGCCTCGTCGGCGTACCAGTCGTACTGGTCGGCGGTGGCGAGGGTCTCGGCCCGGGACTCGGCGAGGGGTTTGCCCTGCTCGGTGGTCATCACCAGGGCGATCTGCTCGACCCGGTCGCGGATGAGTTCGGCCGTACGGCGTAGCACGCGGCTGCGTTCCCAGGCGTTGGTGGCGCGCCAGATGCCGAACCCGCGGGTGGCCGACTCGACCGCGGCCGCGACGTCGGCCTCGGTGGCGGCGGCGACCTCGGCCACCGGGGTCTCGGTGGCCGGGTCGGTGACCACGAAGGTCGCCTTTCCGGCCGCGTCGGTCCAGGTGCCGCCGAGCAGAAGCTGGTGCGGGACCGGGAGGTCGAAGGTGCTCAAATCGTCATCCCCTTGCGTAGTTCCTGGGTGCTGGCGACCCAGCTGCCGACGTTCCACCGGCCGAACGAGCCGAAGCCGCCGAGCGGGTCCTCGCCGAAGTAGACGGGTACGTGGATGAGGGCGACGCCGTCGTGGGCGTAGGCCTGGTCGAGGGCGGCGCGAAGCTCGTCCTCGGTGTAGCCGCCGTGCAGGGCGCGGACCCCGCCGACGGCGGCGGCCCAGGCGACGTAGTCGACCTCGACCTGGTCGTTGGTGCCGTAGTCGGTGCCGTACTGGGCGCGCTGCAGCGAGGAGATGGCGCCCTGCCGGCGGTTGTCGAGCAGGACGACCACCCCGCGGGCGCCGTGCTGGACGCCGTCGATGAGGGCCTGCGGGTTCATCGTGAACGAGCCGTCGCCGGTCATCGCGACCGCGTAGAAGGAGCGGTCGGCGAGCGCGGAGCTCAGCAGCGCCGAGGTCGCGAAGCCCATGTAGCTGGCGCCGGTCTCGGTGAAGGTGCGGCCGAGCCGGTCGTCCTCGTTGGCCTGGAAGCCGTTGGCCTGCACGTCGCCGGCGTCGAAGAAGGTGACGGCGTCGCGTTCGCGGGCCCAGTCGCCCACGGTCCGCAGGACGGCCGGCTGGGTGAGTACCTCGCGCTGCCAGACGTCGTCGCGCAGCCGGGGGTTCTCGTACCGTTTGGCCTTGAACGCCTCCCACGCGACCTTGGCGTCGGTGTTGGCGCGGGCCCAGGCCGAGTCCAGGCCGTGGGGTTGCGCGCCGAGCCGGCGCAGCGCACCGATCAGGCCGTCGAGGGTCGGAGCGGCGTCACCGACCAGTGCGAGGGTCCGGGCGTAGTGCATGGCCGCGTCCGGGTCGGTGTTGATGTTGATGACCCGGTCGACCTGCGGGTAGCCGGTGCGCGACATGTCGGACTGGCACACCGCCCGGGAGCCGATGGCGAGCAGCAGGTCGGCGTTCTCCATCGCGTGGTTGCCGCTGATCGAGCCCTTGGACCCGCCGACGCCCTGGTTGCGCGGATGCGCATAGGGGAGGGTGCCGAGCGCGATCGGCGACGTGACGGCGAACCCGTCGACCAGGTCGAGGAGCTCGGCGATCTGTGGTCCCGCGCCGCGGGCGCCGCCGCCGACCCGGACCACGACCCGGTCGGCGGCCAGCAGCGTCCGGGCGGCGTCGTCGTACCGCCCGGCGTCGAGGGCGGCGCCCAGCGGTGGCGGATGGCCGGTCGGCAGCGAGTCGAGCGCGAACCGGGTCAGCAGGCCGGGCTGGGTGTTGATCGGCAGCAGCAGGAAGAACGGCCGGGCGCGGTGCGGATGGTCGACCGCGTTCAGGCCGCGCCGCAACGCCTCGGGCAGCGCCTCCGGGGTGTGCAGCGTGTAGGCCGGGCCCATCTCCGAGCACAGCCGCAGGAACCGCTCCTGCCGGTCGCCGGGGATCTCCTGCATGTTCGGGCCCTCGGCCTGGGTGGTCTCGTCGGCGTAGAGGTGCCACACGCCGATGCCGTCGCTGGCCGCTGCCAGGCTGCCGGCCAGGGCCTGCAGGGCGCCGGGGCCGATCGAGGTGATCACCGCGGCCTGCTCGCCGGTGACCCATCGCAACGCTGTTGCCGCGTGGGCCGCCTCGACCTCGTTGCGCACCGGGTAGGTGCGCAGCACGCCGTGCTTCTGGTACACGCGGAGCACCTCGGCGACGTCGGTCGAGCCGTGGCCGAAGATCCCGACGTACCGGGTGACGCCCTGGCGGAGCAGCCCGAGGACCACGGCCTCGGAGAGGGTGAGGTCGACCCGGGGAGGGATGGCGCCGGCCGCGAGGGCGGCGTCGAGGGTGCCGTGCCCGGCGATGGCGAGGGCGCGAGCTTCCCGGTCTGTGGTGACGTCCGTCATGCCGGAACCGTACAACAGCGTTGCCGATATGACTACGGATGACGCTGGCAAGAACCCGGAGCGCGTGGGAAAGCCAAGGAGAAGGTGCTGGAAGCGGCAACGTGGAAATCTGTTGGCAACAGCATTGACGCTACGGCAACAGGCCGGTTAGCTTGTGATCGTGAGCACAGACGAAGCACGTGGACGCGGCGGCACGCTCGAGTCGGGCCTCGACATCATCGAGGCGCTGGTCGAGCGCACCACGCCGGCCGGCGTCACCGAGCTGTCCGCCGCCCTGGGCATGGACAAGGGCAACCTCCACCGGTTGCTCAAGGTGCTGGAGGCCCGCGGCTGGGTCATCCAGGACCCGGAGACCCGGCGCTACACCCCGACCGCGCACATCATCGGTCTGGCCGGCGCCCTGCTGCGCAAGCTCGACCTGCGCAACGCGGCCGAGGGCGTCTGTGCCCGCCTGCTCGAACGGACCGGCGAGTCGATCCACCTCTCGGTGGTGACCTCGACCGGCCCGGTCTACGTCCTGCAGCGGCGGCCGCCGTTCCGGGTCAGCATCGCCACCGAGGTGGGGGCGCGTCCGCCACTGCACGCCACCGCGACCGGCAAGTCGATCCTGGCCTACATCGACGACCAGCGCCGGTCGGAGTGGCTGACGGCGCCGTTCGAGAAGTTCACCTACCGCACCCACGGTGACCTGGCCTCGCTGGAGCGCGATCTCGCCGAGATCCGCACCCGGGGCTTCGCCATCGACGATGAGGAGTTCAACCCCGGTGCCCGCTGTGTCGCGGTGCCGATCTTCGGCCTCGAAGGTGAGGTCATCGGTTGCGTGGGGATCTCCACCCCGACGCAGCGTGTGTCGTTCGGCGACATGACCAAGCTCGCCGACGCCTGCCTCTCGGCCGCCCGCGAGATCACCCAGAACATGGGTGGCCCGGTCGACCGGCACCCCGAGGCCGCCTCCTGGATCGAGGCCGGCCCGACCCAGGGCTGACCTGCCCGAAATCTCCCGAGCAACACCTCTTCCGTCGGCATGCCCGCATGCCGGCCGCTCCGCCCTGCGCAAAAGAAGGCGAGGACCCCCCATGAAAATAAAAGCGATCGTGTCGCTCACCGCTGTACTGCTGATGTCCGCCTGCGGCTCCTCCACGGATTCCGGCTCGAAGTCCGACGGCACCCTCACCATCGGGGTCTCCTACCCGACCGCGAACAGCCCGTTCTGGAAGGCGTACACCGACTTCGTCCAGGACGGCGCGAACCAGCTCGGCATCAAGGTCAACCTGGTGGCGGCCGACGGCAATGAGCAGAAGCAGCTCTCCGACGTGCAGAACCTGATCAGCCAGGGCGTCGACGGGATCATCGTGACCCCGCAGTCGACGTCGATCGCGCCGAGCATCCTGCGCGCCACCACCCAGGCGAAGATCCCGACCGTGGTCACCGACCGCTACCCCGGTTACGAGCCGGGCACCAACACGGCCGCCGACTACGTCGCGTTCATCGGCCCGAACGACGAGCAGGCCGGCCAGGGCATCGAGCAGGCCCTCGCGGCCGCGGGCGGCACCAAGATCCTGGCCCTGGGCGGGGTCCCCGGCAACTCGGTCGCCGAGGGCCGCAAGGCCGGTCTGGAGAAGGGCATCGCGGCCGACGGCGCGACGGTCGTGCAGTACCAGTCGGCCGGCGGCGAGTCGGAGGAGAACGGCCTGTCCACCGCCGAGAACCTCCTGCAGGCGCACCCGAAGGGCCAGGCGAACGCGTTCTGGTGCTACAACGACAACCTCTGCATGGGCGCGATCAAGGCGGTCAAGAACGCCGGCCGCTCCGGTGAGTTCGTCTTCGGCGGCATGGACCTCACCCCGGCCGCGATCACCGCGATCGAGGACGGTTCCTACACGATCAGCTTCGGCGGCCACTGGCTGCAGGGCGGCTTCGGCCTCGGCATCCTCTACGACAAGATCAAGGGCACCGACCCGGCCGAGAAGCTGGTCAAGCTCAACCTTCTCAAGGTCGACAAGACCAATGTGGCCGAGTTCAAGGCGAAGTTCATCGACAACCCGCCGAAGTACGACTTCAAGCAGATCAGCCGCGCCGAGAACGGCGGTCAGACGCCCAAGTACGAGATCACGCTGGGCAACTGACCATGGCTCACCTCTTCGAGATGCGCGGACTGCGCAAGTCGTACGACGTGGTCAAGGCACTCGCCTGGGACGACGCCACCACGGTGACGGTCGCACCCGGCCGGGTCCTCGGGCTGGCCGGCGAGAACGGGGCAGGCAAGTCGACGCTGCTCGGCGCGATCGTCGGGTCCGTCGCCCTCGATGCGGGTGAGCTGCGCCTGGACGGCGCGTCGTACGAGCCGCACGGCCCGTTCGACGCGCTGTCCAAGGGGGTCGCGATGATCCCCCAGGAGACCCTGCTGTCGCCGACCCTGACCGTCGCGGAGAACGTGCTGCTCGGCCGGGAGGCCGAGTACACCCGGTTCGGCGTCATCAATGGCCGGCGGCGGGACCGGCTGGCCCGCGAGGCGCTCGGCCTGGTCGAGCTGGACATCGACCTGCGGGGCATGTGCGGGTCGCTGGTCATCGAGCACAAGAAGATGATCGAGCTGGCCCGGGCGCTGGCGGCCCGGCCGCGGGTGCTGCTGGTCGACGAGACGTCCAACGTGCTGTCCCGCGACGGCGCCCAGATCCTGTTCGACCGGATCGCGAGCTTCGCCGCCGCCGGTGGCGCGGTCGTCTTCGTGACCCACCGGCTCGACGAGATCAGCACCTACTGCGACGAGGTCACCGTCCTCAAGGACGGCAAGGTGGTCGCCACCCACCCGACCGGCGAGGTGAGCGAGTCCGACATCGCGCACCTGATGGTCGGGCGGGAGCTGGAGGGCGAGATCAGCCATCTGGAGGCGGCCCGCTCCGAGCCGGGCGAGGTCGTGCTGTCGGTGCGGGCGCTGCGCCCGGCCGGGTGCGCGGAGTTCAGCCTCGACCTGCGGGCCGGCGAGATCGTCGGGATCGGCGGGCTGGTCGGCTGCGGCGCCGACGCGGTCGCGCGTACGCTGGCCGGCGCCCTGCCCGCGGCGGCCGGGCGGATCGTCCTGAGCGGAACCGACGTCACCGGCCTCGGGTTGCCCGGCCGGATCGCGGCCGGCATCGCCTACGTCCCGAAGGACCGGGACGACGAGGGGCTCCTGCTCGGTGCGTCCATCCGGGACAACATCGCGCTCGGCAGCCTCGACCGCTACAGCCGCGCCGGGTTCATGGCGCTCAGCGCCGGTTCGGCGGCCGCCGAGGAGCAGATCAGCGACCTCTCGATCAAGGCCGGGAGCCATCGCACCCTGGTCAGTCAGCTCTCCGGCGGCAACCGGCAGAAGGTCCTGCTCGGCCGGTGGCTGCACCGCGACGTGCCGGTCCTGGTGCTCAACAACCCGACGCGCGGCGTCGACGTCGGCGCCAAGACCGAGATCTACCGCCTCCTCGAACACGCCCGGGCGGCCGGCAAGGCGATCGTGATCGTCTCCGACGAGCTGCCCGAGCTCCTGCGCCTCTCCGACCGGGTCCTGATCATGCGCCACGGCGCGGTCACGACCGAAGAACACCGGCCGCTCCCGACCGAGCAGCAACTCATTGGAGCGATGTTGTGACGAACGCCCTGGCGACCCTTGCGCAACCGCGCCGGTTCAAGCCGCAGCTCCTGGTCCCGTTCGCCGCCCTGATCATCCTGTTCGTCTTCTTCTCGATCCGGAACGGCGAGACCTTCTACGCCGCGTCCAACCTGACCGTGATCCTGCAGCAGACCGTGGTGCTGGCGATCGTGGCCTACGGCCTGACCTTCGTGATCGTGTCCGGCTCGATCGACCTGTCGGTCGGGTCGGTGGTCGCGCTGACCGGCGTCATCACCGCCACCCTCACCGCCAGTCACAACCAGTGGCTCGCGATCCTCGCCGCGCTGGCCGTCGGCGTGCTGGCCGGCCTGGTCAACGGCGCGGTGTTCGCGTTCGGCAAGATCCCGTCGTTCATCGTGACGCTGGGCATGCTCCAGGTGGCCCGCGGCCTCACCCTGGTGATCAGCGGCGGCGCCGCCAAGCCGCTGCCGTTCGACGGGTTCCTCGGCAACATCGGCCTGATGCCCTGGATCCTCGTCGCCGGCGCGGTGGTCACCGTGATCGCGGCGATCCTCTTCCAGTTCACCCTGTTCGGCCGGCGGGTTCGGGCGGTCGGCGGCAACGAGCGCGTCGCCACCCTGGCCGGCGTGCCGACCCGCCGGATGAAGATCTACATCTTCGCCTTCTCCGGCCTGATGGCCGGCATCGGCGGCATCGTGCTCGCCTCCCGCCTGGGCACCGGCTCACCGACCGCGGCCACCGGTTTCGAGCTCGACGTGATCGCCGCGGTGGTGATCGGCGGGACCCCGCTGACCGGCGGACTCGGCCGGATCAGCGGCAGCCTGGTCGGCGCGATCATCATCTCGATGCTGGCGAACGGCCTGGTCCTGATGGGTGTCGACGACGCCGCCCAGCAGATCGTCAAGGGTGTCGTGCTCGCCGCCGCGGTCTTCGTCTCCCTCGAACGCGGCAAGATCGGCATCATCAAATAACGGCTTATAAAAGCCTAAAAGCAAGGATCAAAAACATGTCTGAGGATGTACGCGTCGGGATCATCGGCGCCGGAGCCATCGTGCGCCTGTCGCACCTGCCCGCCATCGCCCGCGTGCCCGGCGTTCGGGCGGTCGCGATCGCCGACCCCGACTCCGACCGGGTGAAGGTGCTCGCCGACGAGCACGACGCCACCGCCCACGCCGACTACCGCGAGATGATCGCCGCCGGCGGGCTCGACGCCGTCCTCGTCGCCACCCCCAACCACCTGCACCGTGACATCGTCGAACACGCCACGGCGGCCGGCCTGCACGTGTTCACCGAGAAGCCGGTCGCACACACCCTCGAGGACGCCCTCGCGATCGAGCGCGCCTGCACCGCCGCCGGCGTGGTCACCCAGACCGGCTTCAACCAGCGGTTCCGCGAACCGGTCCGGCTCGCCAAGCAGGGCATCGCGGCCGGTGTGGTCGGCGACGTGCTGGCCTTCCGCTCGGTCTACTCCGAGTCGCATGCGGTCTACCCGGCCGCCACCGGCTACCGCTACAACCTCGCCCAGTCCGGCGGCGCCTCCATCCTCGACCTGGCCATCCACCGCATCGACCTGGCCCGCCACCTGGTCGGCGACATCGTCGAGGTGTGCGCGACCATCGACCACGCCACCATCCCGCACCCGGCCGACGACAACGTCTTCCTGCTGCTGCGCTTCGCGAGCGGCGCCACCGGCGTGATCAGCGCCGACCGTTTCTCCCCGCAGGTGTCGAACGCGACCGACCTCTACGGACCGACCGGCACCATCCACGTCTCCAGCGAGACCCGCAACCCGTTCCAGTCGGTCCCGCTCGCGTTCTCCAGCCTGCTCCCGCACGACCAGCTCCCGGCCGACTTCGCCAACGCGGACTGGCCGTCGGCCTGGTGGCTCGACTACACCCCGGGCAGCTGGGTGAGCATCACGCCGCCCCGGCTGAGCCCGTACGACGCCGAATGGGCCGCGTTCGTGGCGGCGATCGGCGGCACCGTCGACCCGGACGTTCCGACCATCGGCGACGGCGTACGCGCCCAGGAGATCGTCACCGCCGCCTACCGCTCGGTCCGCGAGCACCGGTGGGTGTCCCTGCCGCTCGAGGACCCGGCCGAGCCCATCCCCAGCTACTCCTGAGAAGGACCGCGCCGTGTACACCTCTTTCCACACCGCCACCCTGCACGAGCTTCCGGTCGTCGAAGCGGTTGACCGGATCCTCGCGGCCGGCTACGACGCCGTGGAGCTGAACGCCGAGGAGCTGCCGTGGGCCCGGGCGCACGTCGGCCCGGACACCACCGCGGAGGTGCGGGCCCAGCTGCGGACCCGCGCCATCTCCTCGATCGCCGCGCACCGCGCCGACCTGGCGTCGCCGAACCCGGCCGCCCGCGCCGGGGCGGTGGCCTGGACGATCGCCCTGCTCGACCTCGCCGTCGACGTCGGCGCGCCGGTGGTGCACGTCATCCCCGGCGACCAGCCCGACGTCGGCACCGGCCTCGGCGCGGTCAGCGACCCGGGTGACCTGCCGTCCTTCGTCACCTCCCTGCGCGAGTTGGTCGCGGCGGCCGGCGCGCGCGGGCTGACCCTCGCGCTGGAGCCGATCGTCAACCAGCTGGTCGCCACCACCGACCAGACGCTGGCGGTCCTGGAGCTCGTCCCCGGCCTGCGGGTCAGCTTCGACCCGTCGCACCTGCAGGTGACCACGCACGACGTCGCGGACGCCGCCGACCGGCTCGGCCCCTACGTGGCGATCGCCGCGATCAAGGACGCCACCGGCGACCCGGCCGACTTCAAGTTCCTGGCCCAGGGCGCCGGCGACGTCGATTTCCCCGGCATGGTGACGGTGCTGCGCCGGCACGGCTTCGACGGCGCACTCGTCGTCGAGCACGAGGCCCACCTCTTCGGCGACCCGCGCGGGCCCGGCGCGGTGGTCACCGAAAGCCTGCCGCCGGCGCGCGAGCTGGCCAGATCACAGCAGGTCGGGTCACAGCAGGTCGCGTAGCTGCGCGGCGAAACCCTGCGGGTCGGTCAGCGGACGTCCGGCCCGGGCGGTCCGGTCACGCCGGGTGGGTGGTTGATCCAGCCAGCTTGCGTACGCCTGGAGCAGCCCCGGATCGTGCCGGGGCCGGGCATAGGGCCGGAAGACCGCCGGGACGGCATCGAGCCGGGCCGCCGCGAGGATGTCGTCGACGGCCGTGATGCCCGGCGGCGGCTCGTCGAGGATGAGCAGATGGTGGGCCCGGTAGGCGGCGGCGAAGGCCTCGGCCAGCGGGGCCGCGGTGGCGTGCCCGACGACGACCGGCGCCCGGTGCAGGCCGAGGTCGTCGACGAGCTTCGCGAGCTCCCCGGCGACACTGTCCACCCGGCAGCTGTCGCGGCGCGGGGAGTCGCCGTGCCCGGGCAGGTCGGGCGCCACCACGGTGCAGCGGGGCGAGACCAGGTCGGCGGCGGCCGGCCACCACATGGTGCGGTCGAAGAGCAGGCCGTGCAGCAGCACCACGGGACGGCCGAACCGTCCCCACCGGTCGTACACAAGCCTGGATCTTGGTTTTCCGGTGATGTGGAGGGTGCGAAGGGGTGGCTGTGGATGCATGCGGATCCGCTTTCTGCATGACGGACACGGACACACGCCGGTGTCGCCGCAGAGATGCGGAACGCGGGCGCGGGTGGGGCAGCCGGAAAGCGGCGGCTGCTATACCCGCAGGACGCTCGATGAAGTGATCTTGATGCTGAAGAGGACCGGTTCGCCGAAATCAGCGGGGACCGGCGCCGGATCGGGATCGGGCGCGACGATGCTCAGCAGCGTGACGGCGGTCGCCGGGCGCAGGCGTTTGCTCAGCCTGGGCGCCCGATCGTTGCCGTGCTCGTGCACGTCGACCGAAACCTGGCTCGCCGCCTCCGGAGCGTGATGCGCGCTGCCCGCGGAGACCACCACCGTGGCGCCGAGCGCCAGCACCAGCATGACTGCGGCCACGAGCGCGGAGACACGCGAGCGGCCGGTCCGGATCATCGGACAAGAGTACGCGGCGATTTTTGTGGTATTCCGAACGTATGTCAGAGGCCCGCCGGTTCGTCGTTCAGCGCCACCGGGCGCGGCGGCTGCACTACGACTTCCGGCTTGAGCTCGACGGGGTCCTGGTGAGCTGGGCGGTGCCGAAGGGCCCGACGCTCGATCCGAAGGCGCGCCGGGGTGCCTACCACGTCGAGGACCATGCGCTCGACCACGCCGGTTTCGAGGGGCGGATCCCGGCCGGGAAATACGGCCGCGGCGACGTGATCGTCTGGGACAACGGCACCTGGGAGCCGCGCGAGGGCGACGATCCGGCGGCGGCGCTGGCGGCCGGCGAGCTTCACTTCGATGTGTACGGCGTGAAACTGCACGGCCGATTCGTCCTGAAGCGCACCAGTGGCGACGACTGGCTGTTGCTGCACAAGGGCGACGAGCATGCGGTGCCCGGCTGGGACGCCGAGGACCACCCACTGTCGGTGCTCAGCGGCCGCACCAACGACGAGGTCTAGACCATCGCGGGCAGCGGAGTCCTGGTCAGCCCCGCGCAGTAGTCGAGCAGCGCCTCCTGGGCGTCGACGTCCCGGGTGACCGGCGCCGGTTCGAGCGGCCGCCGGTGGAAGAAGTATTCGCCGGTCACGTCGGCCGCCGCATCGTCCGACACGGCCAGCCAGGCCTGCGTGATGTGGCCCTGGTCGAGGTCGTCGGTCGCGCCCTCGCCGCCCATCCGGGTCGGCACCCAGCCCGGCTCCAGCGCATTCGACCGCACCCGCGGCCACAGCCGGGCCACGCCGAAGGCCAGCAGAACATCGAAGAGCTTGCTGTCCGAGTACGCCTGCCGGCTGCGCCACCACCAGCGGTTCCTCCACTGCGGATCGCCCAGGTCGGCCGAACCGCGCTGGTGCATCCCGGACGACAGGTAGACCAGCCGGTCCGGCGGGGTGATCAGCGCGGTCAGCAGGTACGGCGCGAGCACGTTGATCGCGAACAGCCGGTTGAGCCCGTCGGCGGTCACCGCCCGCCGCTCGGCGTAGCCGACCCCCGCGTTGTGGATGACCGCGTCGAAGCGCCCGCTCGCGTTGGCCTGCTCGGCCACCCACCCCATCTGGTCGATCGAGGACAGGTCCCCGACGAGCACGTCCTCGGCGCCGGGCAGGGCCGCGCGGGCGTCCATCGCCCGTCGTTCGTTGCGGGCGTGCAGGACGACGTTATGCCCGGTTCGCACGAGGAGCTGGCCGGCCATGAGGCCGAGCCCCTGGCTGGACCCGGTGATGAGGATGCGTGCCATGAAGATCGATTTGCCCACGCGCGTGGCGAATCGAACTGTGATCCGCACCGCCCGCCGTTTTTTCTACAAGGGGGGCGCCGCGCTGCGCCGGCGGCTGCGGAGCAGCTCGATGCCGACCGGGACCACCGAGATGACCACGATGCCGATCAGGATCAGCTCGATGTTCGACTTCACGAAGGCGACCTGGCCGAGGAAGTAGCCGAGGATCGTCACCCCGCAGCCCCACAGCGTTCCGCCGATCACGTTGTAGAGCAGGAATGTCCGGTAGTGCATGTGGCTCGCCCCGGCCACGATCGGCGTGAACGTGCGGACGATCGGCACGAAGCGGGCGAGCACGATCGACCGGGCGCCGTACTTGGCGAAGAAGTCCTTGGCGCGGGTCAGGTTCTCCTGCTTGAACAGGCGCGAGTCGGGCCGCCGGAACAGCGCGGGCCCGAACTGCCGCCCGAAGAGATAGCCGAACTGGTCGCCGGCGACCGCGGCCACCGACACCAGCAGGCACATCAGCCAGAGCGGCTGGTGCAGGTAGGTGCCGTCGGCGACGAGCAGCCCGGCGGTGAACAGCAGTGAGTCACCGGGCAGGACGAAGCCGATCAGCAGCCCCGACTCGGCGAACACGATGGCCAGGATGCCGATCAGCCCGAACGTCGAGATCAGCCACTCCGGATCGAGGAACGACGGTCCCAGCGCTGATGTCATGCGCCTGAACCTACGTTCTGTAGGAGATGACTGCTCGTCGAGGCCGATTTCGTCACAGGTATCACCTACATTCTGTAGGTGTAAGTTGGTTCGATGTCGCGCCGTCCCCTGATCGTTGCCGCGGCTGCCGCCGTCCTCTTCACGATCCTCACCCTGCTCGTCGCCGTCCGCTTCGGGCCGCTGATGCGGGCGGACGCCGCGGTCAGCGGCGCCGCCCACGACATGGCGCTGGCCCATCCGGCCTGGCGGGCGTTCTTCGCCGCGGTCACCCGCACCGGCGGGCCGGCCGTGGTCTGGGTGGCCGGGCTGCTCGCCGGCCTCGTCCTGATCGTCCGCGGCCGGCGGCGGGAGCTCACGTTCCTGGCCGTGACCCTGCTCGGCTCGGCGTTCGTGCGGCTCCTGATCCTGAATACGGTGGCGCGCCCGCGCCCCGCCGGCCGCCTGGCCGCGGCGGCGGGCTGGTCGTTCCCGTCCGGCCACACCACCGGCTCGGCCACCGCGGCCCTGACCGCGCTCGTCCTGCTGTGGCCGCTGCTCGCCGGCCGCCGTTACCGCTGGGCGGTGGCCGCCGGCATCGGGACGTGGGCCGCGCTGGTCGGGATCAGCCGGGTCGCCCTGGTCGTGCATTGGCCCAGCGACGTCCTGGGCGGCTGGCTCCTCGCGGTAACGGTGGTCGCGGCCGCCCGTGGCCTACAGCCAGGCGCGGGCCAGGCCGACGAACGCGATGGTGGCGACGGCCATGGTCGCGGTGAAGGCCACGGCCAGGACGACGAGGCCGGCGAGCCGTCCGCGTCGCGGTGACGGGGCCGGCTCGGCGAGGGCCCGCACCCGGCGGACCGCCACGCCGCCGTCGATGCCCAGCGCCGGCCACGTCGGCACGGTGCCCAGCGCGGCCCGGGCCACCGCCTGGGCGGTGAGGTCGCGGTCGCCGACCTCGGCCGCGGCGTCCTCGTCGGCCCAGCGTTCGACCAGGTAGCCGACCGCCTCCCGGGCCGGCGCCAGCAGCGGGTTCACCGCGGCCGCCGCGGCCGCCACCATGACCAGCGCGGAATGCCGGTGCCGCAGATGGGCGCGCTCGTGCGCGAACAGCACCCGCCGCTCGCGCGGGCCGAGCAGCCGGAGAATCCCGGTGGTGACCAGCAGGTGGCCGGGCCGGCCGGGAACCGCGACCGCCATCGGCGCGGGCAGGTCGGCGACGACCAGGCCGGCCCGGGGCCGGCCGACCGCGCGCAGCCGCCGCACGGTGCCGAGACGCCGGTGCAGGTCGACCGCGAGCCGGGCCGCGCCGCCGAGCAGCAGCAGGGCCGCGACCAGCGCGATCGGCCCCGGCACCGGTTCGGGCGGTTCGAGGACGGGATGGTTGTCGAGCGTGCGCAGCGGCGGCACGTCGTCGAGCAGGGTCAGCGCGAGCAGGCCGAGCGACCAGACGGTGGCGAACCCGGCGACCGCGGCCACCGCGGTCAGCGCCCGGGCGGCGAGGGCGGGGGAGCCCCCGCGGGTCAGCCGGGGCGCCGCCCAGAACAGCGGCAGCGCCAGCAGCAGCGGCAGGTAGACGGCGACCGTCACGCCTGGTTCCGGAGGTGCTCCCGGAGGATGGCCATGTCCCGCTCGTCGAGCGTCGCGGCGAACTGCTGCAGCACGGCCTGCCGGTCGGCGCGGCCGGTGAGGACCGCGTTCATCTGCGCGGCGGCCGTGGTCGCGGCATCCTGGGCCGCCCAGTACGCATAGCTGCGGCCGACCTTGCGCCGCTCGGCGAGGCCCTTCTCGTGCAGCCGCACCAGGATGGTCTGCACGGTGTTGTAGGCCAGGTCACCGAGCTGGGCCTGCGCGTCACTCGGCGTGACCGGCGCCGCCGGCGAACCCTGCCAGAGCACCGCCATCACCTCGGCCTCCAGTGTGCCGGGCGCGCGGCGGCTGTCCTTCGTCATGGTCACCCAGTTTAGGGCGGCACCGATCGCCGTGGTGACCACGCCCGGCCGGGTCAGCCCCGGCCCGCGGCGTCTTCGAAGCCCTCCGAACGTACGGATATTGCCGCCCGCTTGCCGGTCAGCTCGCTTTTGATGGTGCGGGCGCTGCGCCGCATCCAGAAGATCATCCAGGTGACCATGCACACCGCGATCAGCGACGTCACGGCTTCGAACACTTCCAGGCGTACGCCGGAAAGCAGCTCTTTCGCCACGTAGGTGAGCACCGCACCGAGCCCTTGCCCATCTCCGTCAAACCCCTACATGCTGTAGGAGTTTGTCAAGAGCGCCGAAACCGACGCATGCTAGCTTCTACGGCTTGTAGGAGCTGAGTGATCGACTGGGGTGGTGCGCCGCGATGACGGTTGCGCTGGGGGATGTGCTGCTGGTGCTGCTGGGCGACGGCCCGGCCACCGCCTATGAACTGCGCCGCCGCCATGTCGAGACCTTCGGTGCCGGCGACAGCGTCGACATCGCCCGGGTCGGGCCGGCCCTCAACCGTCTCGAACGCCTCGGGCATGCGCGCACCGACGGCCTGCCCGGCACGCGCCGGCGATTCCTGCTGACCGAGGCCGGTGAGCGCCGGCAGCGCACCTGGCTGCTGGACGTGCGCGACGACGTGTCGCCCGAGGAGATCCGGATCCGCGGGCTGCTCGCGGTGGCGGTCACCGACCGGGCCACCTTCGACACCGTGATCGGCTCCTGCCTGGCCGTTCTCGAGCTCCAGCAGATCCGGGCCCGGGCCGAGGCCGGCGGTTCGCTCATCTCGGTCCGGCACGCCCGGCACGCGCACGAGGAGTTGCTGGTCGCGGCGACGCTCGACTGGCTCCGCGGCCTGCGCGCGGGCCGCCGCCTGCGCGACGTCGCCCCCTCCGCCTGAGCCCGCAGCTCACCGAGCGAAAGCGCTGGCGCCTGGTCGAGGCCGATAGCTTCCCGGTCGCCCATGCCGAGGCGCTGGCCGCCGCCATCCCGCACGCCCGCCTGGAGATCGTCCCCGGCATGGGCCACGTCCTCTCCGCCCCGGGCCTCCCGGAGCAGCTCGCCGACCTGATCGCCGAGGCCGATCAGTCGAGAGCTGCGCGGGCCAGGGCGGGTGCCTCCGTCCCGGCCAGCAACCAGCCGCCGGCGTAGCCGAGGAGCGGCAGGCCGACCACGATCGCGAGCAGCTCGGCGATCGGCGGCTGATCGAGCCAGTGCAACTCCTGGTGGTACCAGGCCAGCATGGCCAGGTAGGCGACCGCCGTGCCCAGCACCCCGCCCAGCAGGGCGAGGGCACCGGCGGTCGCCGCGGTCAGCGACCGGCGGACCCGGCGCGGCGCCCCGGCCGCGGTCAGGGTGCGCAGGTCGCGGGCGCTCTCGCTGCGGATCAGGCCGACCGTCATGGCGAGCACGCCGAGGGTGACCGCGATGCCGGTGCCGGTGGCGTAACGGGCCAGCCGGATCGCGTCGGCGCCGGTTGGCCGGGTCTCCAGGGAGAGGCCGGCGGCGCGGGTCTGCTCCTCGGCCCGGTCGATCCGCTCCTGGGTCAGCGGCTGCGGCGTCTGCACCAGCCAGCCGACCGTGGCCGGGGTCAGGTGCAGCGCCTGCACGGCGTGCTCGGTGACGAGCGCGACGGGCAGCGACGTGTAGACGGGCAGATCCGCGTGCTGCACCTTCGGGTCCCAGCCGTCGTGCCGGCCGGGGACGAGCTCGAAGTCGCTGATGTCGGCCAGGCTGGTCAGGATGTCGGTGTCGGCGGCGATGCCGGCCGGGTCGATCCGGTAGCGGCTCAGCAGCTCCGGGGTGGCCAGGTACAACGTCACGAGGGTCTCGCTGCTGAAGCTGGTGTCCCCGGACGAGTCGGTCTCCGGCGGCCCGATCTGCGACACCGGCCGGCCCTCGTTGCTCCGCGGCGCGTTCGCGTCCCGGACGGCGACCAGCGGCAACACCGAGCTGCTCCCGAGGTCACGGGCGATCGCGTCGGCCTGGAGCTTGCCGGTGTCCAGCTGTGCGGTGGTGAGCTCGGGGACCGGGCCGGCGGTCCCGTGCTCGGACACCCAGACGATGAGCTGGTCGGCCGGCAGGTTGCCGCCGGTCGGCGTGGTCGCCTTGGCCACCGACACGGCGGCGCCCAGCGCGATGACCGCCGCGATGCCCACGGCCAGCCCGATGGCGGCCAGCGCCGCGCCCGAGCGGGCCCGGTAGCGGGCCAGGTCACGCAGGGCGAGCCGAGCCGCGACCGGCGCGAACCGGGCGAGCCGGCCCAGCGCGGCGATGCCGAGCGGGGCGAGCATGAGCAGGCCGAGGGCGGTGGCCAGCACGCCGCCGACGATGTAGAGCGGCCGGGTCTGCCGGGCCAGGACGAGCGCGCCCAGGCCACCGGCGAGCAGCACCACGCCGAGGGCGGCGAACCGGTGCGCGGGCCGCGGCGGCATCGGGCGGGCGGACAGGGCGGCGACGACCGGTACCCGCGCCGCGGCCCGGGCCGGCCACCAGGCGGCGCCGATCGCGGTCACGATCGCCAGCAGCACCGCGCCGGCCACCGGTAGCCAGGGCAGGTCGAAGCGGTCGATACGGCGGCCCAGCAGGGGTTCCAGGGTGGGCGCGAACGCCATCCACACGACCAGGCCGGTCACCGCACCGGCGACCGCGCCGACCGTACCGACGACCGCGCCGTTGGCCACCATGACCAGCCGCAGGTGCCGCCGGCTCGCGCCCATCGCGCCGAGCATGCCGAGCGCCCGCATCCGGCGCTGAGCCATGACGGTGAACCCGGCCACCGCGAGCAGCCCGACGAACAGCAGCCCGATCGTGGCGAGCGCCAGCACCGGGACGGCCGCGAGAGTCTCCGGGGTGCGGATCTGGCGGGACAGCCGGTCGGGGTGCGGTTTCGCGTCGAACTCCGCCGCACTCGCCTTGATCAGCACGTCCACCTGGTCGGGCGCGGTGATCTGGCCGGGCGCCACGAGGGCGAACCGGCTGCGCAGGTCGAGCGGGTTCTCGACCAGGCCGACGACCCGGCGCTGCCGGCCGGCCTGGTCCCAGGTGCCGCCGACGCTCAGGTGGAAGATCGCGGCGACCTGCTCGGTGATCGCGACCTCGTCCGCCCCCTGTGGATAACGGCCGGAGAGCAGGCGCAGGGTGGGCGCGCCGTACGGCCCGTTCGGGTCCTGCGCGCGCAGGTCGACCGGGTTGGCCGAGCCGGGGACCGCAACCGCCTGGTGCTCGATCACGTCGACCGTGCCGAACGAGGAACGCAGCTGATCGGCGTCGGCTTCGGCCTGCGCGCCGGTGCTGCCCAGCGTCAGGGCCAAGTTGGCGGTGCCGAACGTCGCCTCCTGGGTGCCGACCGCGTTGGCCGCGATCGCCAGGCCGGCCGTGGTGCCGGCGACGGCCAGCAGCAGCATGGCCAGCACCAGTGCCTGCTGTCGCCATTCGCGGCGGAACAGCCGCCACGCCCAGCGCAGCACGGCCCGCCGGGCGGGCATCCCGCCGTGGCCCCGGCCGAGGTCGACCGGCCGTTCCTCGACCGCGACGCTCATCGGGCCGGCTCGCCGGTCAGCAGGGAGTCCGGGCCGGGGCGGCCGGCCGTGCGGTCGACGATGCTGCCGTCGCGGATGAACACCACCCGGTCGGCCCACGAGGCGAGCTGCGCGTCGTGGGTCACCACCACCGCGGCCATGCCCCGCTTGCAGGCGGTCAGCAGAAGCCGCATCACCGCCTCGCCGTTGACCGAGTCGAGGGCGCCGGTCGGCTCGTCGGCGAGCAGCAGCCGGCGGTCCCCGACGATGGCCCGGGCGATCGCGACCCGCTGCCGCTCGCCGCCGGAGAGCTGATCGGGGAAGTGCGACGCCCGGCCGGCGAGCTCGAGCCCGTCGAGCGCGCGCAGCCCCTCCGCGCGGGCCTTGCCGGCCGAGATGCCGTCCAGCTCCAGCGGCAGAGCGACGTTTTCCACCGCGGTCAGGCCCGGGAGCAGGTTGAAATCCTGGAACACGTAGCCGATGGCGCGCCGGCGCAACCGGCTGCGATCGTCGCGGGACATGGCCGACAGCGGCCGGCCCGCGATGCGGACCTCGCCCTCGGTCGCCGACTCCAGCGCCCCGGCGATGGTCAGCAGCGTGCTCTTGCCGGAGCCGCTCGGGCCCATCACCGCGATCATCTTCCCGGCCTCGACGGTCAGGTCGACGTCGCGCAGGGCGTGCACCTCGTCGGCGCCGTCCCGATAGGTCTTGGACACCCCGCTCATCTCCAGCACGCCGCTCATCGCCGCGCCCCTGCCCGGCGCCGGATCGGTGCGGCTGCCTTGGCCGGTGCGGGTGGCTCCAGGGCGGCCCGCTTGAGCCGGCCGTCGGCCATGTCGAGCCACCGGACGACCGAGTCGAGCCGGTAGAGCTCGGCGTCGACCACCAGGGCGAGACCGAGATCGAGGTCGCCCTCCTCGTCCTTGAGCCTGGTCCACTGCTGCATCAGCTCGATCAGGTGCCGCCGGTGGGTCTGGATCACCTCGTGCACGTCGATGCCGGGCAGCCGGGTCGCGACCAGCACCTTGATGACCAGCTCGTCGCGGGGCGGCGCGGACAGGTCGGGCGGCGTGCGCAGCCAGCCGGCCAGCTCCTCGGCGCCGCCCGGGGTGATCCGGAAGGTCTTCTGCGGGCCGGGCTCGGCATCGTCGTCGGACTCGACCAGGCCGTCGCGCTCGAGCCGCTGCAGCGTTGTGTAGACCTGGCCGACGTTGAGCGGCCAGACCTCACCGGTGCGGGCCTCGAACTCCTCGCGCAGCTGAAGACCGTATTTCGGGCCCTCACTGAGCAGCGCCAACAACGAATGCCGGATGCTCATGGCGTCACCAAACTCGGTATCATGCCGAGTAGAATACTCAGTATTCTCTTTCTGTCGAGAGTGGATCCGATCGGCGATCAGCCTGGCGGGTGGTCCTTCAGCAGGCGGCGCAGCAAGTCCTCGTCACCGGGGTTGAGCGAGTCGACGAAGCGGCGCAGCACCGACGCGTGGTCGTCGGCGTCGTTCAGCAGCGCACCCATCCGCCGCGCGGCCATCGAGGCGCGGTCGGTCAGCGGCGAGTACCGGAAGGCGCGGCCGTCCCGGTAGCGGGCGGTCAATCCTTTCCCATGCATCCGGGTCAGGATCGTCACGACGGTGCTGTAGGAAAGCGGAATCGAGGCGAGCAGAAGCGCCCGCACGTCGCCGGGCGTCAGCGGCCGAGCGGCGTCGGTGAGCACGCCGAGCACGGCCGCCTCCAGTTCGCCGGATCGGCGGCGACTCGGTCGCTGATCTTGCGCCGGCACGCGGCCATCGTACGTCCGGGTCCGTGTGACCCGCGCCACTCCGGTGCTCGCCGGGGTGGCGCTGGGCGGGTGACGGGCCGCACGGTCAAGAATTTGGCCGGCACTTAACGCTATGGTCTGGTGCCCGGATCGGCCACTTCCTTCTCGGGACCGGACGAAACGGATCAGACGACCGCATGGCACTTCTGGAGCTTTCCTACGGCCGATTCGTCGCCGTCCCCCGATGGTGGGCCCGGCCGCCGGCCGTGGCCGCCGCGCTCGCCGCCGTGCTCAGCCTCGCCTGGGCGATGTGGCTGGCCCGCGACGCCGGTGACCTGGCCGCCCAGTATGCGTGGACCGCGTTCGTCCGCCAGCACCCCGGGTCGGCCTACAACCTGTCCTGGTACGGCGGCATCCACCCGGCGTCGTACAGCGTCATCTCGCCGTACCTGATGGCCTGGCTCGGCGTTCGCACCACCGGCGTCCTCGCCTGCACCGCCAGCGCCGCCCTCGGCGGCATCCTGCTGGGCCGGGTCGGCATCCGGCGCCCGATGCTGCCGGCCCTGTGGCTGGCGGTCGCGCTGTGGTGCAACCTCGCCGCCGGCCGGGTCACCTACCTGCTCGGCATCGTGTTCCTGCTGCTGGCGGTCGTCCTGATGGTGGGCCGGCCGCGGCCGGTGGTGGCGGCCCTGCTCGGCGCGGTGGCCACCCTGTGCAGCCCGGTCGCCGGCCTGTTCATCGAGGTGCTGGCGGCCGCGCTGTTCCTGACCGGCCGGCGCCGGCACGCCTACCTGCTCGCGGCCGGCCCGCCGGTGGTGATCGGCGCGACGTCGCTGCTGTTCCCGTTCTCCGGCGTGCAGCCGTTCCCCTGGTACGCGGCCCTGTTCACGGTCGCGTCCGCCATCGCGGTCGCCGTCCTGGCCCTTCCCGAGTGGCGGATCGTGCGCGCCTGCGCCTGGGTCTACGCCGTCGGCGTCACCCTGTGCTGGGTGCTGCCCACCCCGATCGGCAGCAACGTCGAACGGCTCGCCCTGCTGGCCGGCGCGGCCGTGCTGATCTGCGCGGCCGCCCAGCGCGAGCACGGCGGCCGCCGGCAGATCGCCACCTACCTGGCCGCCTCGGTGCTGGCCGGCTGGACGCTGCTGCAGCCGGTCGGCGACCTCGCGCACGCCTCCACCCCGGAGGCGGCCACCGTCGCCGACGCCCAGCCGCTGATCACCGAGCTGCAGCGGCTGAACGCCGAGCAGGGCCGGGTCGAGGTGGTGCCGCTGCGCACCCACTGGGAGGCGGCCGGCCTGGCGCCGCACGTCAACCTGGCCCGGGGCTGGAACCGGCAGGCCGACGTCCAGCGCAACCCGCTCTTCTACGACAACACGCTGACCGCGGCGTCGTACCGCACCTGGCTCCTCAAATGGAGCGTGGGCTACGTCGTGCTGCCCGCCACCGAGCCGCCGGACAGCGCCGGCGTCGCCGAGGCGGCCATCATCACGGCCGGCCAGGTGTGGCTGCCGCTGGTGTGGTCGGACGCCGACTGGCGGGTCTACCGGGTGGAGGGTGCCGCCCGGCTCGCCTCCGAGCCGGCCACCGTCACCTACGCCGGACCGGCGTCGATCACCGTCGAGCTGCCCGAGGCCGGGTCGGCCCTGCTGCGGATCGCCTGGTCACCGTGGCTGGCGATCCAGGGCTCCGACGACGACCTGACCCCGCGCGCCTGCCTGGCCCAGAGCGGTTCGTGGACCGAGCTGGTCGCCCCGGCGGCCGGCTCCTTCACGATCGAGGCGAACTACTCGCTCGACCGCGGCACGCCCTGCCCGACCGACTCCGACGCCCCGTAGGAGGCTGCCTCGCGGGCACCGCGGTCGGTCACGTAGACCATGAGCGCGGCCAGGCCGGCGATCACCGCGGCGGCCAGGATGTCGCCCGGGTAGTGCACGCCGCACCAGACCCGGGCGAGGCCGATCAGCGCGGCGGCGGCGGTCAGGGCCATTCCGGCCCGCCGGTCGAGGAACAGCCACACGCCGAAGGCCAGGGTGAAGGCGGCGGTGGCGTGGTCGCTCGGCAGCGACACCCCGGGTGCGTGCGGGATCAGCTGGTGGACCGCGTGGTCCTGGAACGGGCGCATCTCCCGGCTGGCGTGCGCGAGCAGCTGCGCCAGCCCGAACGCGAGCCCGAGCGTCACGCCGAGGCCGGCGACCGGCCGGATCCGGCGCTGGAGCAGGGCCCGGCCGGCGACCACCGCGGCGACCGCGAAGACACCGAAGATGAGGTAGGTCGCGGCGAATTGCATGACATGGTCGACGGCCGGCCAGCGCCCGGCCGGCCCGTTGATCGCCTGAAACAGTTCGTAGTTCACAGCGGTCACCCTGCGGAACAACCGGTAAGAATTTGCTGAACATCAGGCCGGCCGCCGGTACGGGCTGACCCGCACCCGGCTGCTCGTCGCCCGGCCCCACCCGCTGATCGTCCGTTGCTCAGGATTCATGCCGACACGATGCGACCCGGGACCTGAACGGCCGCTGAAGCGATCAGAGCCGGCCGGGGAGGAGCCGGTGCTCGGCGAGCGGACCGACGGCGAGGCCGCGGGCCCGGCAGGTGGTCAGGATCGGCGGGAGGGCGCCCAGCATGGCCAGCCAGCACTTCGGGGCGGCGGACACGTCGCTGTCGTGCAGCAGGATGGTGCCGCCACCGTCGAGTTTGCGCAGCACGCTGCGGTAGACCGAGTCGGGCGTGCAGGTCGCGGTCCAGTCCCGGCCCCAGGTGGTCCACAGCACCGGCCGCAGGCCGAGCCGCCGGGACTCCAGCATCGCGGCGGTGTTCGCCACCCCGTACGGCGGCCGCCACCAGCGTGGCCGCGCCCCGGTGACCGCGGTGATCGCCGCGGTGGCCCGATCCAGGTCGTAGCGGGTGGCGGCCGGGCCGCGGCGGGCCAGCAGCCGGTGGTCGTACCCGTGCACGCCGATCTCGTGCCCGGCGTCGGCGATCGCCCGCGCGACCTCCGGCAGCTCCTCGGCCATCCGGCCGAGCAGGAAGAAGGTCGCCCGCACGCCGGCGTTGCCGAGGATCCGCAGCAGCTCCGGGGTGGCCTCCGGGTGCGGCCCGTCGTCGAAGGTCAGCGCCACATGGCGGGGGTCGCCGAGACCGGCCAGGCCGGGCAGCAGCCGGCGGCGCAGCGGCCCGATCGCCGCGATCGACGGCAGCGGGTGGGTGAGCGTGGCGAACGCGGTTCCGGCGAGGCTCATCGCGACACCGTCTCCCGGGCGATCGCCCGGACCAGGCCGGTGGCCTCGGCGGCGGTGGTCAGCGCCCGGTAGCGGGTCTGCTGCGCCTCGCCGATCCGGCCGTCGAACCCGGCGCGGAGGACCTCCCGCAGCTCGGCGGGGGTGCGCGGCCAGGCCGACAACCCGATGCGTTCGAGCACGGCCGCGTTGGCGGTGCCGTGCCCGGGCAGGCATCGGTAGCTGACCACCGGCACCCCGGCGGCGAGCGCCTCCATGCTGGTCAGCCCGCCGGCGTTGTGCACCACCAGGTCGACCGCGCGCAGCAGGCCGGCCATGTCGTCGATCCAGCCGAGCGCGATCGCCCGGCCGGTCGCGGCGATCCGGTCGCGCAGCGCGGTGTTCCGCCCGCAGACCACCACCGGCATCGCGTCGGTCGCGCCGGCCAGGTCGGCGACGGTGGTGTCGATGTCGCCGACGCCCCACGAACCGGCCACCACCAGGGCGAGCCGGGCGTCCGGCGGCAGCCCGTGCCGGCGGCGGGCCGCGGCCACCTCGGCGGGGGAGCGGGCCGGCCGGAAGGCCGGGTCGACGATCGGGCCGACCGCGGCGACCGGCAGGCCGAACAGGGTGCGGACGTGCTCGGCCGCGTCCTCGTTCGGCGCCAGGTGCAGATCGACGCCGGGCGCCACGCACAGCCGGTGCACCGACGGGTCGGTGAGCACCGCCACCGCCGGCACGGCGAGCAGGCCCGCCCGCCGCAACCGGCCGAGAGCCTGACTGGCCAGCGGATACGTGGAGATCACCGCGGTGGTGCCGGGGGTGACCGTGGCGAGCAGGCGGTCCCGGCAGGCCCGGTCGGACAGCCACGCCGCGGACCGGGCCGGGCCTGGCCTGCCCATCGCCCCCAGCAGCCGGCCCCAGCTCGCCGGGGCATACGCGAGCTGCCGGGCGTACGTCTGCTTGATGCTCCGTCCCCAGCCCGCCGGGAGCAGGTCGAGGAAGTCGAAGCGGTCGACCTCGGCGCCGGTGGCGCGCAGACGCCGGGTGATCTCGGCGGCGGCACCGTCGTGGCCGGCGCCGATGCTCGCCGACACGACGACGACCCGGCTCGGGGAGGTGACCGCCGTGGCGGTGAGTGTGCTCTGCATGACCGCAGAGAGTGAGGACGGCGAGCTGAGGAAACCCTGAAGGGTCAGCCGCCGTCGACGGCGATCCGGTAGCCCGCGCCGCGCACCGTCTCGATCGCCGCCTTGCCGAACGGGTGGTCGATCTTCTTGCGCAGGTAGCCGATGTAGACCTCGACGATGTTCGGATCGCCGCTGAAGTGCGCGTCCCAGACGTTCTCCAGGATCGCCGTCTTCGTCATCGCCTGACCCGGGTGACGCATCAGGAACTCCAGCATCGCGAACTCACGCGGCGTGACCGCGATCGGCGCGCCCGCCCGGGCCACCCGCCGCTCGCCCGGGTCGAGGGTCAGGTCGCCCGCCGCCAGCACCGCCGGCCGTTCCGGGGCGCCGCGGCGGATCAGGGCCCGCAGCCGGGCGATCAGCACCACGAACGAGAACGGCTTGGTCAGGTAGTCGTCGGCGCCCAGGTCGAGCGCGTCCGCCTGGTCGTACTCGCCGTCCTTGGCGGTGAGCATCAGGATCGGCGTCCACACCTGCTTCGCGCGCAACCGGCGGCATACCTCGTAGCCGCTCAGGCCGGGCAGCATGATGTCGAGCACCACCACGTCGTACGCCCCGTGGGGTGTCTCGGTGGCCTGCCACAGGCCGTCGACGCCGTCGTGCACGACGTCCACCGCGAAGCCCGCCTCGACCAGCCCGTCCCGGATCGTCTCGGCCAGGCTGACTTCGTCCTCCACCACCAGCACACGCATGGTTCCAGCCTGCCCCCTGCCCACCTGAAAAAGTGCTGAAGACCGCCTCCGGCGTGCCGCCGTCGCGGATACCGTGGCGGCCATGCCGGTCACCCTCCGCGTTGGTGTACGCCTGCGGTCCGCGCTCGCCGCGGCGACCGTGGTGGCGATCGCCTCGCTGCTGGCCGGCGGGGTGCTGCTGGTGGTCGCGCGGTCCATCCTGCTCGACAACATCAACACCGCCGCCGACGACCGGGCCGCCCAGGTCGCCGCGTCGCTGGCCGGCGGCAGCTCCGACCTGACCACCCTGCTGCGCCCGACCGCCCGGGACCGCTCGGTGGTCCAGGTGGTGGGCTCGGCCGGCCAGGTCGAGGCGGCCTCCGACGCCCTGCTCGGCCAGGCCGCCATGTCGCCGCTGCGCCCGTCGGCCGGGCAGCGCGTCCGCGAGCAGCGGCACCTCCCCGGCATCGCCGACGAGCCGTTCCGGATCGTCGCGCTCGGCGTCGCCACCCCGTCCGGCGCGAAGACGGTGCTGGTCGGCGAGTCGCTCGACCTGGTCGACGACGGCACCAGCGCGGTCCTGGTCGCGCTGCTGGTCGGTCTTCCGGTGCTGGCGGTGGTGGTCGGCGGCGCGACGTTCCTGTTCGTCGGCCGCACCCTGCGCCCGGTCGAGGCGATGCGCCGGCAGGCCGCCCTGATCACCTCCCGCAACCTGCACGAACGGCTGCCGGTGCCGGCCGCCGACGACGAGATCGCCGCGCTCGCCTCGACGATGAACACCATGCTGGACCGGATCGAGGCGTCCTCGGCCGCCCAGCGCCGCTTCGTCGGCGACGCCAGCCACGAGCTGCGCAGCCCGCTCGCCACCGTGCAGGCCAACGCCGACCTGCTCGACGGCGCCGACCTGCCGGAGACCGCGGAGCGCTCGGTCGGCCGGATCCGCACCGAGAGCGCCCGGATGGCCCGCCTGGTCGAGGATCTGCTGCTGCTGGCCCGGGTGGACGACGTCGGCCTGCGGCTGCGCCGGCAGGACGTCGATCTCGACGACCTGCTCTACACCGAACGGGAACGGCTGAGCGTCGAGCATCCGCAGCTTGCGGTACGCGCGAGCTTCGAACCCGCCCGGGTGTCCGGCGACGCCGACGCGCTGTTACGGGTGGTCCGCAACCTGATCGACAACGCGGCCCGGCACGCCGCGCACGCCGTCACGATCAGCGCCGCCATCCGCGACGGCCAGGCCGAGATCGTGGTCGGCAACGACGGCCCGCCGATCCCGGCCGACGACCGGGAGCGGATCTTCGACCGCTTCGTCCGGCTCGACGACAGCCGCTCCCGGGCGGGCGGCGGCACCGGCCTCGGCCTGGCCATCGCCCGCGACATCGTGACCGCGCACGGCGGCACGCTCACCGTCGACGACCTGGACGAGGGCGCCGCGATGCGGATCCGGCTACCCCTGCCCGACTGAGAGATCCGGCATCCCGCTGCGGCGCTGGGCGAAACCGGTGAGCGGCAGCCCGTACGTCGTCTGCAGGGTGTGCAGGAGGTCGTAGTGGTCCAGCCGGTTCGGGTACTGCGGTGGGCCGGCCGCCGCCGCGCTGGGAGTGCTCGCGATGACGGCCACCATGGTCAGCAGTGCCGTCCGGGTCTTACGCATGGTGACTCCAAAATGGTCGGATTGTCGGCTAAATCCTACATCATGTAGGTTTTCGGAGGAGTCGGGCGCGCGAAACGCCGGGGCGCACCGGCTCCGGTTTGGACGTCGGTGCGGCGGGCAATCTTCCCTGCGTAGGAGTTTCCGCACCGAGGGAGAGACCGCTGATGAGGATCGTGAAACTGGCCGCCGGTATCGCTGTCGGATACGTGCTCGGCGCCCGGGCCGGGCGGGAGAGGTACGAGCGGATCGCCGCGACCGCGCGCAAGGTGAGCGAGAACCCCACGGTCGTGCAGGCGCGGCACAAGGCGATGGGCCTGCTGGCCGGCGGCACCACCACCGCGGTGGATGAGCGGCCGACCCAGCCGGTGGTGGCGGCGACCGGCAAGCCCCGGCCGCCACACAGCCGGCCGGTCAACGGCGTCACCGTGCCGGCGGTGGCCGGCGACCCGGTGATCTGACCCGCATTTGCCGGCGGCGGGACCCCTTCCGGGTGCCGCCGCCGATGGCGTTCCCGACCACGACGACCCGCACCTGGCACCGCTGAAGCGCTCCGGTCAGCCGGTGCGCACCCGCCGGTCGGCGGCGGCGGTGACCCACTGGGCGATGCCGTTGCCGATCGCGAAGCCGACCATCGCCCACGGCATCGCGATCGTGACCAGGACGGCCGGCACCACCTTGGCGAAGCGCCGCCGGCTGCCCTCGAGCGCGCCGGCGACGAGCGCGGCGAACCCGGTGAAGTAGACCCACAGGAAGATCACCGCCGCGGCGGCCAGGTAGACCAGGCCCTCGCGCGGGCAGTCCGGCGGATAGTCGTCGGTGCCCGGAATTCTCGAGCAGTCCTTCCTGATGCCGGTCGGCAGCAGGACGAACAGCAGGACGGCCGGGTTGACCGTCCAGGCCAGAACGGCCGCGATGATCCATGCGAGCCCGCGGGCCCGCCCCTCGGATGGATTGCGCACATCGACCAGCGTGGCCGGGCCGCACACCGGCCCGGCCTACGCTCGGCATCCATCCGATCACGACGATCGCTCAGATCTGGCTGGCGCCGCCGTCCACATAGATCTCGGCCCCGGTCATGAAGCTGCTGGCGTCCGAGGCGAGGAACAGCACCGCGTCGGCGATCTCCTCGGGCCGGCCCAGCCGATTCATCGGTACGCCCTCGGCCAGCCCCTTGAGCAGTTGCTGGGCCGCCTCCGGGTCGGGCGCGAGCCCGCTGAGCCCGGGCGTCTCGACCGGCCCGGGCGCGATGCTGTTGACCCGGATGCCCCGGCCGACCAGCTCGGCCGACCAGCTGCGGGCGAACGAGCGCAGCGCCGCCTTGCTGGCCGCGTAGACGCTGAACGACGCCGCCCCCTTGACGTCGATGTTGGAGCTGGTCAGCACGATCGACGCGGCCGGGTTGAGCAGCGGCAGCACGGTCTGCACGGTGAACAGCGTGCCGCCGACGTTGGTGTTGAACGTGTCGGCGTAGTGCTGCCAGGTCAACTGACCGAGCGCGCCGAACTCGCCGCCGCCGGCGTTCGCGAACACGATGTCCAGCCCGGCACCGCGCTCCCGGATCGCGGCCGCCACCCGCTCCAGGTCGGCGAGGTCGGCCACGTCGGCCCGGACCCCGGTGGCGTTGCCGCCGATCGCGGCGACCGCCTCGTCCAGGGCCTGCTGCCGCCGGCCGGTGAGGAAGACGTGTGCGCCCTCGGCGGCCAGGCGGCGGGCGGCGGCGAGGCCGATGCCCGAGGTGGCGCCGGTGACGAGGGCGGTCTTGCCGTCGAGCTGTCCCATGACGTACTCCCCAATTCTGTACTGTTCGGTATGCAAGTCAGGACGCTACACCCGTTCCCGCATTTCTGTACCGATCGGTTAGGATGAGCTGTGTCACCGACGACGAGGACCGGCCGGCCACGCGGATTCGACGCGGAGGCGGCGCTCGACCGTGCCATCGAGGTGTTCTGGCGGCAGGGCTACGAGGGCGCCTCGCTCAGCGACCTCACCGAGGCGATGGGCATCAACCGCCCGAGCCTGTACGCCGCGTACGGCAACAAGGACGACCTGTTCCGCCTGGCCGTGGCCCGGTACGCGGAGGTCGACATGGCGTACGCCAAGGAAGCTTTTGCGGAGCCCACGGCGTACGCCGTAATAGAGAAGTTTCTGCGGGCCAACGCCGACGCACTCACCCGGACCGACCGCCCGGCCGGATGTCTTTCGATTCAGGGCGGCATCGCCGGCGGCAGCGACGGCGGGCGAGTCGCGCAGTTCCTCGCCGAGAGCCGGCTGGCCGGTGAGGCCGCCCTCGCCGGCCGCCTGGCCCGCGCGATCGACGAGGGTGACCTGCCGCCCGGCACCGACCCGGGAGCCCTCGCCCGCTACGTGATGGTGGTCAGCGAGGGCAACGCCGTGCATGCCGCGGCGGGGGTCGGCCGGGCGAGTCTGCACGCGACCGTCGACATCGCCCTGCGGGCAATCCCGGGGTTGTAAATCGTCCTGGCCGGGACGAGTGTGGAGGTGTCCCGCGAGGAGGCGGCCATGGACAGGACGCGGATCGTTGTCGGCGCCAACGGCTCTGGTGGATCGATCGCGGCGGTGCGATGGGCGGCCGCCGAGGCGCGACTGCGCGACACCGACCTGCGCATCGTGGTGGCCTATCAACGGCCCGAAGGCCAGCAGGAGAACGCCGGCATCGTGCATGCGGCGGTCGCGGCGGCGCGGGCGGTCGCCCCTGCTATCGAGGTACGCGGTGTCGCGATGCCCGGCTACGCGGTGCCGGTGCTCCTGCACGCCGCCGAGGAAGCCGCCCTGCTGGTGGTCGGTGACCAGGGCCGCGGCGGCATGTTCGGCGCCCCGGCCGACTCGGTCGGCAAGCAGGTGGCCACCCAGGCACGCTGCTCGGTCGTCGTGGTCCGGGGGCGACCCGACTGCGACAGCGGCCCGGTCGTGGTCGGCGTCGACGACGATGCCGCCGACGCGGTGATCGGCCGGGCGTTCGAGGAGGCCGCCCTGCACGGCGCGCAGGTGCTGGCGGTCACCGCCGGCCCCGGCGCCCGCGGGAAGGGCGCCGAGGTGCTCGGCGCCGACCTGGACAGCCGGCTCGACCCGTGGCGCGCGCGATACCGGTCGGTGTCGGCCCAGCGCGAGTACATCGACGGCCGCCCGGACCGGGTGATGGTGGACAGCTGCCGCCAGGCGCTGCTCGCCGTCGTCGGCCCGCGCCGGCACGGCTACCAGGGCGTTCTGCTCGGCGAGGTGGGCAGCCGCCTGCTCCGGCGGGCCGAGTGCCCGGTGCTGATCGCCCGGTAGCCGCGGATTATCCGCACCCCGAGACGATCGTGTGACCGGAAACTCGCCGGATTAATGGCGATTTCACAAGGGGCCGGATCGTTGACCGCACCGACACGGCGAGTAATCGGCCGGGACATCCGGGCCACGCAGGATTCTCGCCATGAGGACCATCGACCGATCCAAGGCGGCCCACTGGGCCACCGACCTGATCGACGTGGCTGCGGTGTTCTTCGCGGTCGGCACCGCGCACCTGTTCGTCACCCTGCTCGGGGAGCACGCGCACGGCGCGGCGATGCTCACCGCCAGCGGGGCCATTCTCATCGCCGGCGCGCTGCTGCGCCGCCGCTGGACCCGGCGCCGCCCGTCCCGGCCGGCCCGCTCGCGCCATGCCACCCCGCTCGACCTGCTCGCCGTCGGCGCCGGGGAGGGCACGCTGATGCGGCTGCGCACCACCCTGCCGGACCGCCCCGGCACCCTGGCCCGGCTCAGCGCCCGGCTGGCCGAGCGCGGCATCAACATCCTCGCCATCCAGATCCACCCGGCCGAGCACGGCGCGGTCGACGAGCTGCTGGTCGTGGTGCCCCGCGAGCTGACCGAGGCGGACCTGACCGAGGCGGTTGAGGCCGGCGGCGGCGGTCTCACCGAGGTCAGCCACGCCGACGCGCACGACCTGGTCGACCCGGCCACCCGGGCGCTGTCGGTGGCCCGGCAGACGGTGGCCGGCACCACCACCCCGGACCAGGCGATCCGCCGGCTGCTCGACGCCGAGCTGACCGCCGCCCCGCCGCCGGACGCGGCGCACGTGGCCGCCCTGCACAGCGCGGACGGCCGCCCGCAGTTCCTGACCCGCCCGGCGCCCGCGTTCACCCCGACCGAGGTCTCCCGCGCCCAGTCCCTGATCGACCTGGTCGCGGCGGTCAGATCGGCGTCGACCGCAGCTCGCGACGGGAGGTGACGCCGACAAGGCTGGTGGAAGTGTCCACCGCTTGGTCCTCGCCGGAAGCCGGTCATTGCGACCCGACAACGGCGAGCTCAGCGGGCTGTCGCCCCGGCACGAACAGCGCCGCCACCAGTGCGGGCAGGGTCAGCGCGACCGCCCAGGCGAACGCGTGGTCGAACGCGACGGCCGGTTCGCTGCCGTGCGTGCTCAGGCCGCGCTGCAGCACCACCGCGAGGATGGCCGTGCCGAACGAGCCGCCCACCTGCTGGGCGATCCGGGTGGCGGTGCTGGCGTGCGGGATGTCCGACTTGGCCAATCCCTCGTAGGCGCCGAAGAGCACCGCCATCATGATCATGCCGAGCCCCGCACCCCGGACGACCAGCGCGATCGCCAGCACGGTGGTGCTGGTGTGCACCCCCGCGAAGGCGAACGGCACAGTGCCGAAGATCAACAGCAATACCGAGACGATGACGACCGTACGGGTACCCCAGCGCTCCAGTGCACCGCCGACCACGCGCGACAGGGCGATGCCGAGCCCCTGCGGCGCCATCAGCAGGCCGGCCGTGATCACGCTCTCCCCGCGCAGCTGCTGGTAGTAGAGCGGCAGCAGCAGCAACGCCCCGAACGACGCCAGCCCGGACAGGAACATCAGCGCCGCGGCCGCGGTGAACGACCGGCTCCGGAACAGCCGCAGGTCGACCAGCGGCTCGGCACTGCGCAGCGCCTGGGCGGCGAACGCGACGAGCAGCACCGCACCGCCGATCATCGGAACGAGCACGGTCGGGTGGCCGAGGCCGCCGCGGTCGCCGACCTCGCTCAGGCCGTAGATCAGCGCGGCCAGCCCGGGGGAGAGCAGGAGCAGCCCGGTCCAGTCGAGCCGGTGCGTGCGAACGCCGGCGTCCCGCGGCAGGTAGCGGATGGCGAGCAGGATCGCGACCAGGCAGATCGGCGGGTTGACGTAGAAGATCCAGCGCCAGTCGAGGTGGTTGAGGAGCAGGCCGCCGAGGACCGGGCCGAACACCGGGCCGAGCAGGGCGGGCAGGCTGACCAGCGCGATCGTGTTCCCGGCCGGGCTTTTGCCGCCGGCCGCGCCGAACAGCAGGGTCTGCATGATCGGGATGAGCAGGCCGGCCGCGACACCCTGCAGCGCGCGGAAGCCGATCAGCGAGCCGATGTTCCAGGCCAGGCCGGAGAGCACCGAACCGGCCAGGAAGATCCAGAGGGCGGCGATCCAGACCTGCCGGGCCCCGAACCGCCGGGTCGCCCACCCGGTCACCGGGATCGACATGGCCATCGCCAGCAGATAGGCGGTGCTGACCCACTGGATCGTGGCCACCGTGGTGTGCAGATCCTGCCGCAGCGAGGGGATCGCCACGTTGACGATCGTGGTGTCCAGCAACGGGGCGATCAGACCGATAACGATTACGAGCGCGAGGACGAGGAGGCTGGGCTCCCGGCTCTTGGATGTCATGACTTCCTCCCCTAAGAGACGCTGCGTCTCTAACGGGGAATGCTAGGCTCCCGAAGTAAGAGACGCAACGTCTCTACGGAGGTGGGATGTGCCGAGCCGGCGTCGGGGCGAGGAGCTGGAGGCCGCGATCCTGGAGGCGGCGTGGGCCGAGATCCAGGAGCACGGCTACCAGCGGCTGACGATCGAGGGCGTGGCCGCCCGGGTGCAGACCGGCAAGCAGGTGCTCTACCGCCGCTGGCCCAACCGGGTGCACCTGGCCGTGGCCGCGATCCGGCACGTCCTCGGCCCACTCGTCGAGACGGTGCCGGACGCCGGGTCGCTGCGCGAGGACTACCTGACCGTGCTGCGGCTGATGGCCGGCCGGGCCCGGTTCTACACCCCGGAGCTGCTGCACGGCCTGCTGAGCGAGATGCCCGGCCTGCACGACTTCTTCTCGACCCTGCCCGGCTTCCTCGCCGAGATCCTGCGCCGGGCGGCCGCCCGCGGCGAGATCACCCATGCCGACCTGCCCGACCGGGTGATCAACCTGCCGCTCGACCTGGTCCGCTACGAGGGCATGCGCGGCACCCGGAACTGGGCCACGCTCGCCGAGGTGGATCTGGAGAAGTTCTTCGCCGAGATCCTCGACGACGTCTTCCTGCCGCTGGTGATGGCGTTGGCCGGCCCCCGGAACCCGGAGGGCCGGCCGCCGATCGGCTAGACCGGGATGAGGCGGGCGGCGAAGGCGACCGTCGCGACGTCGCCGCGGCGGAGCTTGATCGCGGCCGGGTGCTCGCCCAGGTTCTCCAGGCGGGACGCGGTCGCCTCGACCAGCTGCGGCTCGGCGTTGAACAGCCGCTTGGCCATCCGCGCCTGGGTCGGGGTGAGGCCGGCGAACGCGCACTCCTTCAGTGCCGCGATGGTGTCGTTGTCCAGGGTGCCGGCCAGCACCCGCTCGCTGACGATCTCCTGCAGCCAGGCCGGCCACCAGCTGTACCGGCCGAGCGCGTGGCTCGACCGCACCGCGACGGCGGGGGAGTGCCCGGCGTTGAGCAGGCGCAGCGCCAGCGTGGTGCCGAGGCTCTCCAGGCGCAGGGCGGACACGAACGCCCGCAGCAGCCGCCCGGTGCCGATCGTCGGCTCGACCGCGGCGGCGGCCGCGGCGAACCGGCCCTGCAGGACGTGCACCAGGGCGTGCGCCGCGGCGGTGCCGGACTCGTCGCCGATCACCCGCTCGTCGAGCCGCGCGACGGTGGTGGCGAGCCGCACGGTCGCCATCGTGGCCCGCTCGGCCAGCTCGGTGCTGCCCGGCCGGTTCAGGTGCCGCAGCACGGTGTCCGCGGCGATCTCGGCCTCGCGGCGCAGCAGCAGCGAGGGGATGCCGGGAACGATCACGTCGCTGAGCGCCTCGGCCACCGAAGCGGCGTCGAACCGCTCGCAGTTCTGCTCGAACTCGTCCCACCACGACACCGCGTGCTGCGTCTCGATCATTCCCACGTCTCCCCCTCTGGTTCGCCTCGGCCGTTCGCACCGGCCACGACATAGGGATCGGCCAACGGACGGAAACGTCTGAGTGCAACTTTTCCGGACCTTTCCGGCACCCGGGCGGCAACCGTCGCCGAGAGCCCGAATATCACGGACAGTGGTCGGGCAACTTCGCTGAGGAATCTTCACCTAGCTCAAATGGCTTTGCGGTACCACCCGATCGAGTGATTTCGGCCAACCTGTCCAGCCACGGTTGAGTGACGCGGCGTTACCACGAATCCTCGACTGACACTCGTGCACCCCCGAGGAGGTTCGGTGACCACGATGTCCCCTGCCCGGATGTTCGGGCCGCTGACCGGGCTGCTGCTGGCCCAAGGAAGCGCCCTCACCGCCAATCGGATACTGCTGGTCACGCTGCCATGGCTGGTTCTCACCTCGACCGGCAGTCCCGCCCAAACCGGTCTTATCGCCACATGCCAGGTCGTACCGTTCGTCGTCGTGCAGGCCCTCAGCGGCCCGCTCCTCGACCGCGTCAGCGCCCGGCACGTCAGCGCCCTCGGCGACCTCGCCTCGGCGTGCGCCATCGCCGTCCTGGCCCTCTCCGGCACCCCGCCGATATGGATGCTGGGCGTCATCGCCGCCGTCGTCGGGGCCGCCGACGGGCCGGCCACCGCGGCCAAGGCGGTGATGGTGCCGGTCGCCACCGCCGCGGCCGGGCAACCGCTCGAACGCGGCACCGGCATCACCACCGCGGTCGAGCGGGCCGCCACCGCGGCCGGCCCGGCCCTGGCCGGCCTGCTGATCGCCACCCAGGGCGTGCAGACCGCCCTGCGCCTGGCCGCAACCCTGTTCTTCCTGGCCGCGCTCACCGGCCTGGCGATCACCGCGCACCGCCGCCGGCAGGCCGGGCCGGGCGGCTACTTCCAGCAGCTGCGCGAGGGCGCCGACTTCCTGCACGCCGACACGTCGCTGCGGGCCATCGTCGCGATGATCGTCGCCAGCAACTTCATCGATCAGGCGTTCCTGACCGTGCTGCTGCCGGTGTGGGCCCGCGACCACGGTCAGGGCGCCGAGCTGGTCGGCCTGGCGATCAGCGCGTTCGCCACCGCGTCGGTCGGCACCGCGCTGATCACCGCCTGGATCGGCAACCGGTTGCCGCGCAAGCACACCTACCTGATCGGCTTCACCATCAGCGGGGTCTCCCGGCTGGTCGTGCTGGCCTGCGGCGCACCGGCGAGCGTGGTGCTGGGCGTCTTCGCCGTGGCCGGTCTCGGCTCCGGTCTGGTCAACCCGATCATCAGTGCGCTCACCTACGAGCGGGTCCCGGCCATGCTGCAGGGCCGGGTCAACACCCTGATCACCGCGTGGGCCTGGTCCGGCATCCCGTTCGGCGGCCTGGCCGGCGCCGCCCTGCTGTCCGCGGCCGGCCTGACCGCGTCCCTGTGGTGCTGCAGCGCCGCCTACCTGGTCGCCGTCCTGCGCCCCGGCTGGCGGGTGCAATGGCACCGCCGGCCCGACCGGACCCGGGCCGCCCCGGTTCCGGCGCCCGAGCCGCAGACCGCGTCGGTCTGAGGTGGGTAGGCTGCGCTCGTGGGAACAGCGACGCTGGACAAGTTCGCCGCGCTCGCGGCCAAGGAGCAGGGCCTGGTGATCGTCTCGACGCGGCGCGCCGACGGCACGATCCAGGCGTCACTGGTCAACGCGGGCGTGCTGCCCTTCGCGGGCGCCCCGGTGCTCGCGTTCGTGACCTACGGGCCGGTCAAGCTGGCCAATCTGCGGGCCCGTCCACAGGTGACGGTGGCGGCCCGCTCCGGCTGGGACTGGGCGGCGGTCGAGGGCACCGCCCGGCTGATCGGCCCGGACGACCCGGCCGACGGCGTCGACGCCGAGCGGCTGCGGCTGATGCTGCGCGAGGTGTTCACCGCCGCGGGCGGCACCCACGAGGACTGGGACGAGTACGACCGGGTGATGGCCGAACAGCGTCGCACCGTCGTCCTCGTGGATGCGGCCCGCATCTACAGCAACTAGGCCCTGATCAGGGCTTGCGGGCCACCGCGCCGAACTCGTCGACCTCGCGGAGTTCCTCGGGGGTGGCGTCCGGCGCCGGGCGCCACGACGCGCACGGCACCAGGCCGGGCTCGATGACCTCCAGGCCCTCCAGGAAGCGGGCCAGCTCCTCGGGGCGGCGCAGGTGGTACGAGAGCGGCGCGTTCGCGTTCCACACGCCGATCGCCTCCTCGAAGGCCGGGCCGTCGAGCACGTTGGTGCCGTCGGCGGTGGCCAGGTAGCTGCCGGACGGCAGCGCCTCCATCAGCTGGCGGACGATCGCGACCGCGTTGTCGAGGTTGGGCACGTGTCCGAGAATGTTCATCAGGATCAGGCCGGTCGGCTTCGACAGGTCGAGCGTGGTGCGGCCGGCCGCCGCGAGGACCGCGGCCGGGTCGTTGAGGTCGGCGTCGATGTATTCGGTCGCGCCCTCGGGGGTGCCGGTCAGCAGCGCCCGGGCGTGCACCAGCACGAGCGGGTCGTTGTCGACGTAGACGATGCGGGCGTCCGGCGCGGCGGCCTGGGCGACCTGGTGGGTGTTCTCCGCCGTCGGCATGCCGGTGCCGATGTCGAGGAACTGCCGGATGCCGGCCTCCTGCGCGAGCCAGGTGATCGAGCGCTTGAGGAACCCGCGCGACGACTGCGCAACCACCGTGATGTCCGGGTAGAACTCGGAGAACTGGTCCCCGACCGCCCGGTCGACCTCGAAGTTGTCCTTGCCGCCCAGCCAGTAGTTCCAGACTCGCGCCGAGTGCGGGATGCTGGTGTCGAGCTTGGCTGCCGACTCGCTGTCGGTCATGGTCATCTCCCGGTGGCGAATCCGTGGACGAAAGTCATTTCGCCGGTATGCTAGCGCCCGACGATCAAGAAACTCCACTGTGGATTTGCCATGTCGGCAGGACGGGCGATGTGATCCAGGGGCAGGGTGGCGGCTCTACGGTTCGTCGCATGCAGCTCGGTGCTCGCCTGCGTGCCCTTCGCCGGGACGCGGGGCTGAGCCGAGAGGATGCGGCCCATCCGATCCGGGCCTCCGAGTCGAAGATCAGCCGGATGGAGCTCGGCCGGGTCGGGTTCAAGGAACGCGACATCGCCGACCTCCTGACGCTGTACGGCGTCCACGATCCGGCCGAACGCCAGCGGTTGATGACGTTCGCCCGGGAGGCGAACACGCCGAGCTGGTGGCACGCGTACGGCGATGTGCTGGACTCGTGGTTCCAGAGCTACCTCGACTTCGAGCAGGCCGCCGAGCTGATCCGGACGTACGAGGTGCAGTTCGTCCCGGGCCTGTTGCAGACCGAGGCGTACGCCCGCGCGGTGATCAGCCTCGGCTACGAACGGTCCGCCCCCGACGAGATCGACCGGCGCGCCCGGCTGCGGATGGAACGCCAGCAACTGCTGACCCGCTCGAACGGGCCGAAGCTGTGGGTGGTGCTCGACGAGGCGGTGCTGCGCCGCCCGATCGGCGGCCACGCGGTGCTGCGCGAGCAGATCACCGCGCTGCTCCACTTCGCCCAGTCACCCCGGGTCCAGCTGCAGGTGATGCCGTTCGCCTCGGGCGGCCACGCGGCGTCCGGCGGCGCCTTCAGCGTGCTGCGCTTCCCGTACCAGGAGCTGAGCGACATCGTCTTCGTAGAGCACCTGACCGGCGGCCTCTACCTGGACAAACGCGAGGACGTCGACCGCTACACGGCAGCGATCGGCCGCCTCTTCATCGAGGCCGCCCCGCTGAGCGAGACCCCCGACATCCTCTACCGCATCCTCACCGAGCTCGACCGTTAGTGGAACCCGGTCACCCGCAGCAGCGCTGAGCCGAGGGCGGCCGGGCGTGCGGGCCAGCACGCCGGCCGCGCCGAAGACCAGGCCGGCGACGACCGCCAGGCCCATCCAGAGGAGCGACGTCACGGCGTACACGTTGGAGAGGCTGTCGTTCTGGATGATCGTGGCCGCCAGGTAGTAGCTCGGCACCGCCATCACCAGGCAGACGATCGCGCCCGCCACGGCGGCCGGCATTCGCCCGCGGCCCCACCAGGTCAGCAGGAACGCCGCCACCGCCCACGTCGCGATCGAGTCCCGATCTGCCCCACCATCGACCCGCGGAGGGAGAGCGGGCCGTGCTTACTCCGCCGAAAGTAGGGGACCTACGCTGGGATCGTGGCCGCCGAACGACTGCACCGTGTCGCCGTTCTCGTGCTCGAAGGGGCGAAACCGCTCGACGTCGGCATCCCGGCGCAGGTGTTCACCACCCGGGCCAGCATGCCGTACGAGGTGCGCGTCTGCGGGCCGGCGCCCGGCCTGGTCACCGGCGGGGACGGCCTGTCCTACCACGTCGCCGACGGTCTCGACGCTCTCACCTGGGCCGACATCGTGTTCATCCCGGGGTACCGCTTCCCGGACCGGGAGGACCCGCCGCCGGCCGTGGTCGGTGCGCTGATCGCCGCGCACGAGCGCGGCGCCCGGCTGGCGGCCATCTCCACCGGTGCGTTCGCGCTGGCCGCGACCGGTCTGCTCGACGGCAAACGGGCCACCACGCACTGGCACTACACCCGGGCGCTCGCCGCGAAGCACCCGGCCGTGCAGGTCGACGAGAACGTGCTGTTCGTCGACGAGGGCAGCGTGCTCACCTCGGCCGGGGCCGCCTCCGGGATCGACCTGTGCCTGCACATCCTGCGCGGCGACCTCGGCGTCGGCGGCGCCAACCACGCGGCCCGGCGGCTGGTCGCGGCGCCGCACCGCAGCGGCGGCCAGGCCCAGTACGTTCCGCACAGCGTGCCCGAGCCGCTCGGCGAACGGTTCGCGGCCACCCGGGAGTGGGCGCTGCACCGGCTCGGCAAGCCGCTCACCCTGGAAGCTCTGGCCCGGCACGCGGCGGTGTCGCCGCGCACGTTCTCCCGGCGGTTCGCCGCCGACACCGGGCACACGCCGATGGAGTGGATCCTGCGGGCCCGCATCGACATGGCGCGTGAGCTGCTCGAACTCTCCGAACGCGGGGTCGAGCAGATCGCCGCCGACGTCGGGCTCGGCACCGGCGCGAACCTGCGGCTGCACTTCCGCCGCCTGCTCGGCACGACACCGAGCGAGTATCGCCGTACCTTCGCAAAGGGGTAAAAAGCGACTGGCGAGATCCTTGCGAACCATGGCGCGGGCGCCGCTGTCTGGTGCTGGTGGTTTTCGTGAGGCTTGCAGCATGACACGCATCGCCATCAACGGATTCGGCCGCATCGGCCGCAATGTGCTGCGCGCGCTGCTGGAGCGGGACAGCAAACTCGAGGTCGTCGCCGTCAACGACCTCACCGAACCGGCCGCGCTCGCCCGACTGCTCGCCTTCGACTCGACCTCGGGCCGCCTCGGCCGCCCGGTCAGCGTCGACGGCGACACCCTGGTCGTCGACGGGCACCGGATCAAGGTGCTCGCCGAGCGGGACCCGGCCGCGCTGCCGTGGGCCGCCCTCGACATCGACATCGTCCTCGAGGTCACCGGCCGCTTCACCAAGGCCGGCGCGGCGGGTGCCCACCTCACCGCCGGGGCGAAGAAGGTCCTGGTCGGCGCGCCCGCCGACGGCGCCGACGTCACCCTGGCCTACGGCGTCAACAACGACGCGTACGACCCGGCCGTACACAAAATCATTTCCAACGCTTCGTGTACGACGAACGCGCTCGCCCCGCTGGCCGCCGTCCTCGACGAGCTGGCCGGCATCGAACACGGCTTCATGACCACGGTGCACGCCTACACGCAGGAGCAGAACCTGCAGGACGGCCCGCACCGCGACGCCCGCCGGGCCCGCGCCGCCGCGGTCAACATCGTGCCGACCACGACCGGCGCCGCGAAGGCGATCGGCAAGGTGCTCCCGCGCCTGGAGGGCAAGCTGTCCGGCGACTCGATCCGGGTCCCGGTGCCGGTCGGCTCGATCGTCGAGCTGAACACCACGGTCACCCGCGAGGTGACGCGCGACGAGATCCTGACCGCCTACCGGGTGGCCGCCGACGGCCCGCTGGCCGGCGTCCTGGAGTACTCCGACGACGCCCTGGTCTCGTCGGACATCGTCGGCAACCCGGCGTCGTCGATCTTCGACTCGGCCCTGACCCGCGTCGACGGCAGGCACGTGAAGGTCGTCGCCTGGTACGACAACGAGTGGGGCTTCTCCCACCGGGTGATCGACACCCTGGAACTGATCGCCGCGTCCTGACCGCACCGACGCAACGCGCCGGGAACGCGCCGCGCGGCACCGATCGCCGCCGGCCGTTCCCGGCTTCCCGCTGCCGCTCGCATGGTGGGCAACCGCTCCTTGACTCGGTAAGGGGTTCAGCCGGTTGATGCTGGCCCGATTTCCTTGATAGCGGGCTCTGCACAGCTCGGGTCCGGATGGTCACGATTTTCTTGATGTAGGGGCCTCGGGCGTGCGACGAGACCCCGATTTCCTGGATCTCGGCCTCTGGTTGCGAGGGTGAGGCCCCAACTTCCGCGAAGCTGGCAGCCCTGGCTCCTGGCCCCCGGCCTCTGGTTGCGAGGGCGGGGCCCCAACTTCCGCGAAGTTGGCAGCCCTGGCTCCTGGCCCCCGGCCTCTGGCTGCGGGGCGAGGCCCAGCGTCCTTCTTTGTGGACAGTGCCTCCGCATCATGAATCGCTTCCGTCCGGAAGAGCATGACATAAGGTTTATGTCCGATGTTGGCATCTCGGTTCGGCTGGATCTTGTGGACTTTGGTGGCGATCGGAGCAGGAGATCCTCAAGATCTTGAGGGGAGGCCGGGCGGGCGCCGCGTCGGTCGGCGGGACAGGGCGGCGGCGCGGCGGGACAGGGCGGCGGCGCGGCGGGACAGGGCGGCTGTGCGGCGGGCTGGCGGCCGTGCGGCGGGCTGGCGGCTGCGCGGCGGGGGTCGGGCTGGTCGTGGGTGGGGGGTCCGTCGAAACCAGGGTTCTGGTTCGAAGCTCGCAAAACACCCGGTGGGTGGTAGGGGACAAGGCGTGTCGCTCCCCAGACCCCGCCTGGCCCGTCCGGCACCCGTCTGCCGCTGCGTCACAGTTGGCGCTGCGGCCACCAGAACCGGCGACCGGGGGCTCGGCGCACCCGGCCGTGCTTAGCCTGGCTGCATGTCGTACGTAGCTGCCAGAGATGGCCGGCGTCGCCGCCGGGCCGCCGACCGTGCCCCCGCCGTTCCCGCCCAGCTGGCCGATCTGCACGGCCATAGCGTCGGTCTGCTGGAGGTGCCGCACCACATGATCACCGGCCACCGGAGCCGGCGCCGTTTCGACCTGAACGACCCGGCCGAACAGCGCAGCGCCTACCAGACGGTGCTGTGCCAGGCGGCCGACTGCTGCGAGGTGAACGGCCTGCTCAACCCGAGCGTCCTGCGCCGGCTATGGCGAAGCCTGCACCTGCCGGACCGCGTCCGCGACGCCTGGGAGAGTCGGCACCCGGCCCTGGCCGCTTAGGCGCGCGCGCCGATCGCCAGGGCGCGCATCAGGAAACGTGGCTCCGCGAGGGCGCTCGGATGCGTGGCGGGCTCGGACGTCGACAGCAGCGCGAACCGGCCAGCGACAGACAAGCCGGGCCCCCCTGAATGGGAAAGTTTATTTCCCTTTCAGGCAAGATTACTTCGGCATCGAGGGATTTCGCTTCACGGGGCCGATCACGGGGCCGATCACTAGGCTGGGTCGGCGCCTTTCGCGGCCTCCTGCGCATCGATGAACTGGTGCAATTTTACCCACTCGCCGTCGAAGAGGGCGCCGTGCGCGCGGGCCTCGTCGATCAGGTCGCGGGCCCGGCCGTACTCGCCGGCCAGGAAGGCCGCGCTCGCCGCCGCGTTGGCCGCGCGGCCCGCCGTGCGCAGCTGTTCGGCGTCGCGGGCCGGCGCCGGGACGGCCTGTTCGCGCAGCCAGGCCTGCTCCTCCTCGGTGGCGGCGGCGATCTCGAACACGTAGCGCAGCGCGTCGCCGGCCACGTTCCGGTAGGCCGGTGCCCACTGTTCGAGCGCGAGCAGCAATTCCTGCTGCCGGACCTTCGTCCGGCGCTGGGCCAGCGCGGTCATCTGAACCTCCCCCTGCGCCCTAGATCAACTAGGGAGGTGGTCAATTCCCGCGCGGGTGGCCGCTCAATCCTTCCGGCCGGCAACGGCCGGGTAACGATCTTCGGCTGCCCGAAAGTGCCTTACCAGGGGGCGATCGATTGACATCGATTACGACGCGAAGTCAGCGTGGTAACGCGCGGATGTCGTCGCGATCGAGGGAGTACCCGCCATGCTCAAACACTCACGGGGGCGACTCGCGGTCGCCCTTCTGGTCGCCGGACTGATCGTGGTTCCGTCCTCGCCGTCACAGGCCCGGCCCCGCAATGCCCGGGACAACGCGGTGATCTCCGGCAACGCCCGATTCGAGGTGCTGTCGCCCACCCTGATCCGCACCGAGTACGCCGCCGACGGCAAGTTCACCGACGCGGCCACCTTCAACGTGGTCGGCCGGGACTCCTTCGCCGCCCCCACGTTCTCGACCGCCACCGTCAACGGCTGGCTGACCATCACCACCGGCTCGATGACCCTGCGCTACCGGGTCGGGTCGGGCGCGTTCGCCACCGACAACCTGACCACGCAGGTGCGGGCCGGCGCGCAGACCGTGCTGGCCGCGCCGTGGACCGGGCACGCCACCCCGGACTGTCCGCTCGGGAAGCTGTGCGAGGCCGAAGCCCTGGCGCTGCGCGGGCCGGGGGTGGCCGCCGACCACACCGGCTACACCGGGGCCGGGTTCGCGGCCGGATTCCAGTCGACCGGCGACTCGATGGCGCTCTCGGTCAACGCGGCGACGGCCGGCTCCTACCAACTCGCTCTGCGTTACGCCAACAGCTTCGGCGGGGACGGGCAGAACGTCACCCGTACGCTTTCGGTCACGGTGGACGGCGGCACCGCCCGTACCCTCAGCCTGCCCTCGACCGGCAGCTGGGACGCCTGGGCCGTGGCAAACGCCGGGTTTGATCTCGCCGCCGGCCGGCACGAGATCAGCGTGGTGCGCGGGGCCGCCGACTCCGGCAATGTCAACGTCGACAGCGTGGCCGTCACCCGGCCCGGCGACGCCTACCCGGCCCCGACGCCGCCGGCCCCGCAGCCGTGCGCGTTCGGCGCGGTGTGCGAGGCCGACACCGGCACCCTGACCGGCGGCGGCAAGTCGGCCGCCGACCACAACGGCTACGCAGGCTCCGGCTTCCTGGCCGGGCTGGAACGCACCGGAGCGGGCGCCTCCTACACGGTGACCGGGGTGCCGAGCGCGGGTAGCTACCGAGTGCAGTTGCGCTATGCCAACGGCAAGGCCGGCGCCCAGCCGATCCAGTCGCGGACCGTCACCGTCAACGGCGTCACCGCGACGCTCGCACCGACCAGCGGCTGGGACTACTGGCGCACCGTCTCCGTCCCGGTCACGCTGCCCGCCGGGACCAGCACCGTGACGCTCGGCTGCCCGACCGACGCCGCCTGCCACGTCAACGTGGACACCCTCGCCGTCACCGCGGCCGACGCGCCGCTGCTCGCCCCGCACGCGCCGCTCGGCGGCTACCGGCGCGGCCTGGACGGCGTCGACGCCGGCGCGCTCACCGTGCCCGGCCTGCTCTACCAGGACGGCTGGTCACTGCTGGACGACTCGGCGGCCGGGAACCACCAGGACGCCTACGTCTTCGGGTACGGCCAGAACTACGCCCGTGGTCTGCAGGAACTGTCCATCCTGACCGGGCCGACCAAGCTGCTGCCGCAGTGGGCGTACGGCGTCTGGTACTCGGAGTACTACGACCGGACGGCGGCCGGCTTCCAGCAGATCGTCACCCGGGCCAAGGCCGAGGGCGTACCGATGGACGTGCTGGTCGTCGACACCGACTTCAAGTCCCCGGACCGCTGGAACGGCTGGTCGTTCGACCCGACCCGGATCGCCGACCCGCAGGGCTTCGTCAACTGGCTGCACGCGCAGGGCGTGCGGACCGGCCTCAACATTCACCCGAGCATCCTCGGCTCCGACCCGAAGTTCGCGGCCGCGCAGGCCACCGCCAAGGGCAAGCTGCAGCGGACCGGCTGCAACGGCGGCGCCGACTGCTACACCTTCGACTGGGGCGACCCCGACCAGCTCGCCGCCTACCTGCAGCTGCACCGCCAGCTGGCGCCGGCCGGCCTGGACTTCTGGTGGCTGGACTGGTGCTGCGACGCCTCCCGCTCGACCAAGGCCGGCGTCACCCCGGACGCGTGGATCAACCAGCAGTACGCCGACGAGACCGGGTTCGCGTTCTCCCGGGCGTACGGATCGTTGCAGGCCGGCGGCTACAGCGGGCCGACCGCGGTGCCGACCGGACCGTGGGCCGACAAGCGGACCACCCTGCACTTCACCGGCGACACCATCAGTGACTGGGAGACGCTGCAGTTCGAGGTCGGCTACACCCCGGGCGAGTCGGCGGCGACCGGGCTGGCCGCGATCAGCCACGACATCGGCGGGCACACCGGCGGACTGCAGGAGCCGGGCACCGAGGCGGGCAGCACCAAACTGCCGGACGACCTCTACGCCCGCTGGGTCCAGCTCGGCACGTTCCAGCCGATCGACCGGCTGCACTCCAACCACAGCGACCGCCTGCCCTGGCAGTACGGCCCGGCCGCCAAGGCGTCCGCCACCAAGTTCCTTCAACTGCGCAAACAGCTTCAGCCCTACACGTACGCCGCGGCCGGCGTGGCAACCCGGACGGGTACGCCGATCGTCCGGCCGCTCTACCTGGCCTACCCGGGTGAGCAGGAGGCGTACGCCACCGCCGGTGCCGAATACCTGTTCGGCGCCGACTACCTGGTCGCCCCGGTCACCACCCCCGGCACCAGCGCCACCACCACGGTCTGGTTCCCGCCCGGCAACACCTGGAAGGACTATTTCACCGGCCGCACCTACGCCGGCGGCAGCACCGCCCAGGTCACCACGACCCTGGACACGATGCCGGTGTTCGTCCGGTCGTAGCTGCGCAGGTCATAGCAGGGATTCCGCTATGGTCGAAGCCTGATGAGGCAGACCCGGGGAGTGCAGCGCGGCCCGCGCAGCGTGCAGGTAGTGCAGAGCGTGCGGGCCGCGGTGCTGGCCGAGCTGGACCGGGCCGGCTATGCCGGGCTGACCATCGACGGCGTCGCCAAGGCCGCCGGGGTGAACCGGACCACCATCTACCGGCGCTGGCCGTCGAAGGGCGAGCTGCTCGCGGCGGTCGTCGAGCCGATGCTGGAACGACTCGACGCCGAGCCGGACACCGGGTCGCTCCACCCCGACATGCTGGCCCTGCTGCTGTTGCTGCGCGACAACGCCGACCTGCCGGAGGGCCGGGCCCTCGCTGAGGCGGTCCGGGTCGGCTCGGCCGAGCTGCGCGACCTGGTCGACACGCTGACCGACCGATCACTGGCGCCGTTCCGCCGCGCGCTCGACCGGGCGGCCGAGCGCGGCGAGCTCCCCGCCGACGCCGACCGCCCGATGATCGCCTTCCTGGCGTTCTACGGCGTGATCATGTGGGGGCAGATCCACGACCTGCCCCCGACCGACGAGGACTGCGCCCGGATGCTCCGGGTCCTGCTGCCTCAGAGCTGACCGGCGGCGTGCCGGGCCGCGACGTATCCGTACGTCATGCCCTGGCCGATCGTGGCGCCCGGGCCGGGATAGACCCGGCCGAACGCGTTGCCGGCCGCGTTGCCCGCCGCGTAGAGCCCCTCGATCACGCTGCCGTCCGGGCGCAGCGCCCGGGCCAGGCCGTCGGCGCGGACGCCGCCGCAGGTGCCGAGGTCGCCCGGCACCACCTTGACCGCGTAGAACGGCCCCTTGCCGATCGGCCCGAGGCACGGGTTGGGCCGGATGCCCGGGTCGCCGTAATAGCGGTCGTAGGCGCTGTCGCCGCGGTGGAAGTCGTCGTCGCGGCCGGACGCGGCGAGCAGGTTGAACCGCTCGACGGTCGCCTTCAGCTCGGGCAGCCCGACCTGCTGGGCGAGCGCGTCGAGGCTGTCCGCCTTGACCGCGACCCCGGCGTCGTACCAGGCCTTCGGCAGCGCCTGGCGGGGGAACACGCCGCCGCCGAAGACGTAGCGGTTGCGGTAGGTCTGGTCGAAGATCATCCAGACCGGCAGCGTCTCCTTGATCATGATCTGCCCGGCGGTCATGTAGTTGACCGCCTCGTTCATGAACCGCCGGCCCTGCTGGTTGACGATGATCTGACCGGGCAGCGACCGCTCGGCCAGCAGCGGACCGGGCATCGGGCCGGGGATCGGCAGCGCCGGGAACCACCACGACTCGTTCATGAAGGCCAGGTCGGCGCCGGCCGCCTTGGCGATCTCGATGGTGTCGCCGGTGTTGGCCGGGTTGCCCAGCGACCAGTCGGTGTCCAGCTGCTCGGACTGGAACTCGTGGCGCAGCGCGGCGTTGCGGTCGAACCCGCCCGCCGACAGCAGCACACCACGGTTCGCCCGCACGGTCACGTCGGTGCCGTCCCGGGTCACCACCACGCCGGTCACCCGGCCGTCCTCGACCACCAGCTCCTTGAGTGGGCTGGCGAACCAGACCGGGATCTTCGACGCGCGGACCCCGGCGAACAGGCCCGCGGCCAGCGCGCCGCCGCCGGCGATGTACTCGCGGCGGATGGCCAGGCCACCCACGCCGAGGCCGAGCAGCCGGGCGGCGGTGACGATGCCGCGCGGGTGCCGGGCGACCAGGTTGAGCCACTTGTAGGTGCGGCCGGTGATCGGCATCGGGAACGGCGCGGTCAGGGCGGGCGGCCGCAGCAGGGCCCGGTCGGCGCCGAGCCGGCGGGCGTCGAAGGGTGCGGGCTCCATCGCCCGGCCGGTGGCCGAGCCGCCCGGCAGCTCCGGGAAGTAGTCGGCGTAGCCGGCCATCCACTGGAACTTCAGGGGAGTGCGGCGGCGCAGCACATCGACCGCGGCCGGGCCGTGCTCGATGTGGGTGGCCCAGCGCGACTCGGGCGTCTCGCCGGCCGTCACGTTGCTCAGGTACTCGCGGGCGCGCTCCGGGCTGTCCACCACGCCGGCCTGCCGGAGCAGGGCGTTGTTCGGGATCCAGAAGCCGCCGCCGGACAGGGCGGTCGAGCCGCCGAAGTACTCGGACTTCTCGATGATGAGGACGGACAGGCCCGATTCGGCCGCGGCCAGCGCCGCCAGCATCCCCGTCCCGGAACCGACCACCACGAAGTCGAAACTCGCCTCGTCCATGCGCACCCCACCTTGTCCGCGCACGCTTCGCGTGCTCAGTTGACCATGGGTTCGACGCTAGGCCGCAGGTAGGGCCAATGGCAACAGATTGCTGCCATTTAAAGATCGAAGCTGCGCAGGTGGACCGGCTCGACGTGGGCGGGCAGCGCGTGTGCGACGCTCTCGAACAGCGGGTCGTCCTCGGTGACCACGAAGGCGACCTCGACCCGGTCGTCCAGGGCTTTGATGAAGTCCTCGGTGTGGCCGGGGTCGGCGAGGATGCCGTAGCTGTCGGCGACGGCCCAGCCGGCCGAGACGTCCTCGATGCGCCGGCCCCGGGCCCCGGCCCGCATCCACAGCAGCGGGGCGATCCGGGTGAACTCGCCGGCGTCGTAGGTCAGGGTGAAGAACTCGATGTTCTCCTCGAAGCCGGCCGCCATCGGGAACTCGTCGGTGAACCGGTAGTCGCCTTTCACCGGCATTCCTTCGGGGGTACGACCGGTGGCCGCGGCCGCCGTCCGCGGCTTGGTGATGTGCTCGCAGATGCCGCGCGCCTCCCACTGCGGGTCGCCCGGGTGCAGGCCGCGAGCCCGCAGGCCGGCCTGCTCGCCCTCGGCCACCTCGTTGTTGGTGATCGCGATCGACGTCCGCCGGCCGCCGTCCTGCCGGTTCAGCCGGAACGTGGCGTGCGTGGTCGTCCCGGACCCGGCGAAGAAGTCGACCACCACGGCGGCCGGCTTGTCGGCGAGGAAGTGGCGCAGGCAGTCCTCGACCGCGTACAGCGACTTGGGGAACGGGAAGCGGCGGCCGGGCAGCAGGTCCTTGAGGATCTCGGTGCCGAACCGCTGGGCGTCGTGCGACGGCCGGTTCCAGGCGGTGGTCGGCATGACCAGCCGGCCGGTGACGTAGCCGGCCACCACCGAACCGTCCGGCGCCCGGCCGGTGACCTCGACGTGGCCGGCCTCGATGTCGCTGACGATGCCGCCGGTCAGGTAGCCGATGGCGTACTCCTGCGGCGCGCCCGCCGTCCGCCGCCCGGCCCGCAGGTAGCCCTGCCGCAGGCGGTTGCGGGCGGCGTCCGGGGTGAGCCCCCAGTTCATCTCGGTGCCGTCCGGCCGGACCGGGAACACCGCGACACAGCCGGGCCGCACCGGCGCGCCGGTGCGCGGCATGTCGCCGGGCAGCGGCTCGCCGATCCCGGCGATGAAACCGGTCCGCCGGTCGACGTAGATCGGGAAGAACTGCGACGGGCCGCCCTTGGCGGTGCCGCGCCGCGAGGCGATGTCGCTGCGCCGCAGGGTGTCCCAGGTGACCGGGCGCCGCTCCTCCTGGCGCTGATCGGCGAGCACCCTCGACCGGCCGATCCGGACGAAGAAGATGTATTCGTCGGTGCGGGCGAACTCGGCGGCCCGGCCGGCCCCGGCCGGGTTGATCACCGAGGACACCATCTGCATCCGGCCGTCCGGGAAGGTCTGCTCCAGCAGCAGGCCCAACCGCAGGTACTCCTTCTCGTCGATCGTCACGATCAGCACCGAGTCGGCCGGGTTGAGCAGCTCCCGGGCCAGCAGCAGGCGCCGCTCCATGAACGACAGCCACTTCGAGTGCCGGTAGCGGTCGTCGTCGGCGACGTAGTGGTTGTTGTACTTCCAGTCCTTGGCGCCGGTGTTGTAGGGCGGGTCGAGGTAGATGCAGTCGACCCGGCCGCGATGGGTGAACAGCAGGGCCCGAAGGGCGTGCTCGTTCTCCGCGTTGATCACCGCGTGGAACGGCTTGTCGCCACCGAGCTCGATCTTCCCGGTGGAGACGAGGCCCGGATGGATCGGCTCGCCGGCCTCCGACGAGTGCCGCTCGAAGTTCAGCCCGAAGGCCCGGCGATCGGCCAGCGCGGCGATCTCGGTCTCGAGCCGGCGAGCCAGCCCCGGCTCGATGGCGCGAAGCTGTCTTAGCAGGTCAGTGAGCCTGGACACGACCTCAGTCTGCCACGGTCAAGGGGCCTTCCCGTTGATTCGCGACCGGGAGACCAACGTATTGACATATTCCCGTACATCAATGAAAGGTGGCGGACATCGTTGTCGGATGACATCGTTGTCAGGAGGAGTCCGCCATGCTCCGTACTCGCATCGCCGCCGCCCTGGCCGGCCTTGCCGTGACCGTCCCCATCGGCGCCTCGGCGCAGGCAACCGGGCCCACCGACCCGGCCGCCTACGTGAACCCGTTCATCGGCACCACGAATCTCGGCAACACCTACCCGGGCGCAGTCCGGCCGTTCGGCATGCTGGCCTGGAGCCCGCAGACCTCGCGCGGCAACCAGATCGCCACCCCGGCCCCGGGCGGCTATCAATACACCGCCACCCGGATCCGCGGGCTCAGCCTCACCCACCTCAGCGGCGTCGGCTGCTCGGGCGGCAACGGCGACATCCCGATCATGCCGATCACCACGGCGGTGACCGGCTCGCCGACCGCGGACACCACCGACGCGGTCTACGCGAGCACGTTCGCGCACGTCAACGAGGCGGCCGAGCCCGGCTATTACCGGGTCGGCCTGGACAGCGGGGCCGGCGCCGAACTCACCGTCACCGACCGCACCGGGCTGGGCCGGTTCAGCTTCCCCGCCGACAAGCCGGCCGGGCTGCTCTTCCGCACCTCGCTGTCGGAGACCGGCAGCGCCGACGCCACCGTCCACATCGACCCGGCCACCCGCACCATCACCGGCTCGGTCAGCGCCGGCAACTTCTGCGGGCCGCAGAGCACCGACAACTCGCACGCCTACTACACGCTGCACTTCGTCGCGACCCTCGACCAGCCGTTCGAGACCACCGGGACCTGGACGGACGGCACGCTCAGCGCGGGCGGCACCGACGCGCGGGGCGGCAGCGGCTACAGCGCCACCGGGCGGCCGGTCGCCGGGAAGGGCTCGGGCGGCTACGTGACGTTCGCGCCGGGGACGACCGCCGTCACGATGCGCGTGGCCATCGCGTACACAGATCTGGACGGAGCGGAACGGAACCTCGCCGCCGAGTCACCGGAGGATCTTGGCTTTGATGATGTCCGGGCGAAGGCCCGGGCCGTCTGGAACGAGCGGCTCAACAAGATCAAAATCGGTGGGGGTACGCCGGACCAGCGCGCGATCTTCTACACGGCGCTCTACCACTCCGCCCTGGAACCGACCCTGACCAGCGACGCCGACGGCCGTTACTACGGTGCCGACGACCGGATCCACCAGGTCGGCGGGCGGCAGAAGGCGCAGTACGGCACGTTCTCCGGCTGGGACGTCTACCGCGCGCAGGTCCAGCTGCTGGCCCTGCTGGACCGGCGGCAGGCCAGTGACTATGCGCAGTCGCTGTTCAACTACGCCACCCAGCGCGACGGCGAGTGGGATCGCTGGCTGCTGCAGCACGGCAAGACCGCGGTGATGTCCGGCGACCCGGCCGCCGCCGCGATCGCCGCCATCTACGCGTTCGGGGCCCGCGACTTCGACGCCCGCGGCGCCCTGACATCCCTGGTGCACGCGGCGACCGTGCCGACCGCGAACGACGAGAGCGACGACGGCTGCAACGTCGAGTGCGTCGGCCAGCGGCCGTCGCTGGAGGAGTACCTGAGCCTCGGCTACGTGCCGGCCGACGACTGCCACTGCTGGGGCGGCGCCGCCGAGACCCTGGAGGACGCGGCCGCCGACTACGGCATCGCCCGGCTGGCCGCGGCGCTCGGTGACCGCGCCACCTACCGGACGTTCCTGGCCCGCAGCCTCAACTGGCGCAACGTCTTCGACCCGCAGGCCAAGGCCGACCCGGGCCTCGACCACAACATCCGCGAGCACATCACCGCGATCACCGCGAGCGGCGAGAACCCGCCCAGTGAGGGGAAGGCGCAGGGCTTCGACGGCGACAAGGGCACCAAGTGGCTGACCTTCGACACCACCGGCTGGATCGCCGCCCGGCTGGACGCGCCGCTGACCGTCGACCACTACGCGCTCACCTCCGGCAACGACGAGCCGGGGCGCGACCCGGTCGACTGGGAGCTGCAGGGCTCGGCCGACGGCGTCACCTGGACCACGATCGATTCCCGAACGGACCAGACCTTCGAAAAACGAGGGCAGACCTTGGGGTACGCCGTGAGCGAGCCCCAGCCGTACGCCAATTATCGTCTGAATGTCGTTAAGAACGGCGGTGAGGACATCGTGCAGCTCGGTGAGATCGAGCTGGCCGACCCGGCGGTGCCCACGCCGGCGCCGATCGACAGCCCGTATGTCGGCTGGATGCGCGACCGCTACCGCGACGGCACCTGGGCCGAGGGGTTCACCCCGTCCTCGCAGACCGGGTTCGTCGAGGGCAGCAGCGCCCAGTACACCTGGATGGTCTACTCCGACGTGCTGACCCTGGCCGAGCGGATGGGCGGCACCGGCGTCGCGGTCGAGCGGCTCGACGCGTTCTTCCGCAACCCGGACGGCACGTTCGACCTCAGCGCCAAGAAGCTGACCCGCTTCGACGCCACCAACGAGCCGGACATCCAGACGCCGTACCTCTACAACTATTTCGGCGCCGCCTACAAGACCCAGGAGACGGTGGCGGCGATCATCGGCACGAAGTGGAGCAACGGCACCGGCGGCATCCCCGGCAACGACGACGCCGGCACGATGAGCGCCTGGTACGTACTGTCCGCGCTCGGCCTCTATCCGACCGTCCCGACCCGGGCCGAGCTGGCCCTGACCACGCCGCTGTTCCCGCGGGCGGTGGTCCGGCTCGGCAGCGGCCGCCCGCTCGTCATCGACGTCTCCGGCACCGGTCCCTACGTCCAGGGTCTGAAGATCAACGGCCGGGGGACGACGAAGGCCTGGCTGCCGGCTCGCACGGTCTCGACCGGCGGCCATCTGACGTACGCCCTGGGGACGGCACCCAGCCGCACCTGGGGCAGCGGCCCTGGCGACGTGCCGCCGCAGAACTGAGGTTGCCGCTTCGATGAGCGCGGGGCCGGGTGCACCGATAGCGTGATCGGTGAGGGGAGTGGTGCATGAGTCTGGAAAAGGTGGTCTTCGGCTTCTTCGTGCTGCTGGCGGCCACGCTGAACTTCGGCTTCTTCATCGGCGACCTGTCCGACCCGGCCCTGCACAACGTCTACGAGCTGTTCGCCGCGGTGGTGGTCAGCCTGATCACCACCGTGCTGAAGTTCGGCGACCGCACCCAGATCGGCGCGGTGCACCTGGCCACCAGCCTGGTCGCCGACCTGCAGCTGATCGCGGCCGCGCTGATGTGGGCGTGGGGCACCCAGATCGAGGGCGGCCTGACCCCCGGGACGATGGCCGCCGTCGTGTCGCTCTCCGGCGGCGCGCTGCTGGCCAACCTGGTCTCGGTCGTGCTCCTGGTGATCGAGACGACGACGTTCCACCGCCGATGACGGCGCGGCGACGCCACTTCTCGGCGCGCTACGCCGAGCAGTCCCCGACGATCTTCCTGATCCTGCGGCGGATGCGGGTGCCGCTGATCTTCCTGATCGTGATCTTCTCGGTCAGCGTGCTCGGCCTGACCCTCATCCCCGGGCAGCGCGGCACCGGCATGAGCTTCTTCGACGCGTTCTACTTCATGAGCTACACGGCCACCACGATCGGCTACGGCGAACTGCCGGAGCCGTTCAGCGGCGGCCAGCGCCTCTGGGTGATGGCGACGATCTATCTGACCGTCGTGGGCTGGGCCTACACCATCGGCTCGCTGCTGGCCCTGATCCAGGACCGGACGTTCCGGCAGGCGCTGGCCCTGCGCCGATTCAGCCGTACGGTCAACCGGTTGCGCGAGCCGTTCCTGCTGCTCGCCGGCTACGGCCAGACCGGGCAGATCCTCGGCCGGGCGCTCGACTCGCTGGGCCGCCGGATGGTGGTGCTGGACCTGTCGGCCGAGCGGGTGGACGCCCTGGACATCGACTCCTACCACGCCGACGTGCCCGGCCTGGTCGGCGACGCCACCGACCCGCACACCCTCGACCTGGCCGGCCTGGAGCACCCGCGCTGCGAGGGCGTGCTGGCGCTGACCGACAGCGACGAGGTCAACCTGGTGGTGGCGATGACCGCGGCGCTGATCCGGCCGGACATCCCGGTGGTGGTGCGCACCCTGTCGCCGGCGATCGAGCACCGGATGCGGTCGTTCGGCTCGCCGACCGTGGTCAACCCGTTCGACCGTTTCGGCGATCACGTCCGGCTGGCCCTGCACGCGCCGGCCTCGTACCAGTTGATGTCCTGGCTGGTCGGTGGGCCGGGCGCGGAGCTGCCAGCGCCCGGCCGGCCACCCGCGGCCGGGCGCTGGGTGGTGTGCGGCTACGGCCGGTTCGGCCGCAAGTTCGTCGAGGACCTGCGGGCCGACGGCCTCGAGGTCACCATCATCGACGCGGCCGAGCAGGAGGACGAGCCGGGGGTGATCGTCGGCGACGCCGCCGATCCGGCCGTGCTGCGCCAGGCCCGGCTGGCCGACGCGGTCGGGTTCGTGGCCGGCACCGACAACGACGCCACCAACCTGTCGCTGATCGCCGCGGCCCGCCGACTCCACCGCGGCCTGTTCATCGCCGCCCGGCAGAACCGCCGGGCCAGCGCGCCGCTGTTCGCCGCGCTGGAGATCGACTGGGTGCTGGTGGCGGCCGAGGTGGTGGCCCGGGAGATCTACGCCCAGCTGAGCACGCCGCTGCTGTGGCGGTTCCTGCAGGACATGCCGGGCCGCGGCAACGAGTGGGCGGACCGGTTGCTCGACCGGCTGCAGGCGCACTGCGGCAGCCGGCTGGGCAGCGTCTGGAAGATGACCCTGTCCGACGCGGAGGCGCCCGCCCTCGGACCGTGGCTGCGCGGCGGTGACGCCCTCCTCGGCGATCTGCTGCGCAGCCCGCACAACCGGGACGAGCAGGTGGCGGCGGTGCCGCTCCTGCTCCTCCGGGACGGCGAGACGATCCTCGGGCCGGAGGACGACGTACGCCTGGCGGCCGGCGACCAGCTCCTGTTCGTCGGCCATCCGGTGGCCCGGCGCGCCCTGATCGACATCATGCTCAACCGCGCGACCAGCGAGTACGTCCTGCACGACCGTACGGTCCCGGCGGGTTGGCTCTGGCAGCGTCTTTCCCGCCGGATACCGGATTCCTGACCGGCATTCTTGCCGGTCAGCCGGTGCTCCTGCCGCTCAGCGCCTTCGGGTTTCGGTCAGCGGCTGAAGGCGAAGCGGCGCTTCTTCTTCGGGCGCAGGCCGGACAGGGTGTCGGCGCCCTGGCGCAGCAGGCGGGTCGCCCGGTTGGCACCGCGCCTCTTCTCCAGGGTGTCGCTGAGCTTGCGGGCGCCAGCCGCGGCGAGCGGGACGGCGACGGCCATGATGACGAAGCGTCGGATCAGATTCGGGATCATTTTCGTCAAATACCCGCTCGGGCCGCCCGCCATGCGTCAGCCGCGCCACCAGTCGTCGAGCGGGGTGACCGGGACGGTGCGCTTGTGCCGGGTGGCCAGGTAGACCGACTCGACCCGGGCGGCCAGCTCCGGCGTGACGCCGACCCCCTCCAGATAGTCGTCGATCTCGGCGTAGGTGAGGCCGAGGGCCACCTCGTCGGGCAGCGCCGGGCGATCGTCCTCGAGGTCGGCGGTCGGCACCTTCTGCCAGGTGCTGGCGGGCGCGCCCAGCTCGCGCAGCAGGGCGGCACCCTGGCGCTTGGTCAGGCCGGTCAGCGGGGTGAGGTCGACGCCGCCGTCGCCGTACTTGGTGAAGAAGCCGGTCACCGCCTCGGCGGCGTGATCGGTGCCGACCACCAGCAGGTTCAGCTGGCCGGCGATCGAATACTGGATCACCATGCGCTCGCGGGCCTTGATGTTGCCGCGGACGAAATCGCGCAGCCGGGGCTCCTCGCCGAGCAGCTCGACCAGGCCGAGGGCGGACTCGGCGGCGACCGCGTCGGCGCTCGGCTTGACGTTGACCGCGATCGACCGGTCCGGCCGCAGGAACTCCAGGGCGATCTGCGCGTCGTCCTCGTCGGCCTGCACCCCGTACGGCAGACGGGCCGCCACGAACGTCGCCGGATGCCCCTCGGTGCGCAGCTCCTCGGCCGCGAGCTGGCACAACCGCCCGGTGAGGGTGCTGTCCTGACCGCCGCTGATCCCGAGCACGAAGCCCTGGGCTCCAGTGGACCGCAGATAGTCCTTGAGGAAGTCGACGCGCCGGCGGATCTCCGCCTTCGGCTCGATCGACGGTTGCACACCGAGCTCGGCAAGAATGTGCCGTCTTAGGTCCGTCACGCCCCGAACTGTAGTGGCGGCCGCCCGGCAAATCGGGCCAGACTGGCAGCAAAGTTAATTCGATCTCACCGCATCCGGATTCACACCTGGCATCTACCGGAGGCCACGGCGTAGCTTCCGTTTAGCCCCTTGCGAATGAGGAAGGACACGTTGACCGCGATCTTCGGAAACGCGCCGGGGTCACTCTCCGATCTGGAGGTGATCTCGCAACTCGGGCGCGGTGCGGAGACCGTGGTCTACCGGGTTCGCCGGCACGGCGGCGACTACACGCTGAAGGTGCTGACCGCCCCCGACGCGGAGAAGGCGCTGCCCGCGGTGCGCCGGGAGGCCGCGCTGCTCGGACATGTCGGGCATCCGCTGCTGCCGCGGATCTTCGAGGTCGGTTCGAGCACGGCCGGGCCCTACCTGATCCTGGAATACATCGACGGGCTCCCGCTCTCCGACACGCTGCGCCGCGGCCCGTTCGACGAGAGCGCCGCGGTCCGGCTCGCGATCGACCTGACCGGACCCCTCGCCGCCGCGCACCGGGCCGGCATCGTGCACCGCGACGTCAAGCCGGACAACGTGATCGTGGAGCCGGCCGGCACCGGCCGGCTGATCGACTTCGGGCTCGCCGCCCGCGGCGGGGTCCACGACGACCGGGTCGCCGGCACGCTGCTCTACTGCGCCCCCGAGCAGACCGGCATGCTGAAACGACCGGTCGACGGCCGCTCCGATCTGTACGCACTGGGCGTCCTGCTCTACGAGTGCGTCACCGGCCAGGTGCCCTACCAGGCGAAGGACGCGGGCGAGCTGATCCGCCAGCACGCCACCGCGCCGATCCCGGACGCCCGCACACGGTGCCCGGGCCTCTCGCCGACGATGGCCGGGATCATCGCGACGCTGATGGCCAAGGACCCGGACGACCGCTACCAGAGCGGCGAGAGCCTGCTCAGCGACCTGGGCCGGCTGGCCGCCGACCCGGGCGCCACCCTGGTGATAACGGCCGACCAGGGTGCCGTGCAGCCGATCGGCCAGCAGCGGCTGGTCGGCCGCGACCAGGAAGTGATCACCCTGGCGCACCGCTGGCTGCGGGCCCGGGACGGGGCCGGCGGCGCGGTCGTGGTCGAGGGCCCGGCCGGCGCCGGCAAGACCCGGCTGGTCAAGGAGCTGACCAACGCGGTCGCCTCGGACGGCGACCTCACCCTCTACGGCAAGTGCGTGCCCGACGATCCGGTGCCGCTCGCCCCGCTGCGCGGTGCGGTCGAGCGCTACCTGCGGACCGTGAAGCGCCTGCCGCCGCCCGATCGGGACCGCGCGGTCGAGCAGCTGCGCCGGGCCGCCGGCCGGGGCGGCCCGCTGCTGCGGACCCTGTCGCCGCTGCTGGCCGACCTGGTGCAGGCCCCCGAGATCGACGAGCTGAACCGGCACGAGCAGTTCGTCAACGCGGTCGCCGCGTTCCTCATCGGACTCGCCGACGAGTTCCAGGGTGCCGTCCTGCACATCGACGACGTGCAGTGGCTCGACGACCCGACCCGCCGGGTGCTGCAGCGGATCACCAGCCGGCTCACCGGCACCCCGCTGCTGGTGATCGCGACCAGCCGCGACGACCCGGACAGCGCGCCCGCCCTCAACCGCTTCGGCGCCGACATGGACGCCACCCTCGACACCCGGCTGCCGCTGCCGCCGCTCGACCCGGACGCGGTCCAGGAGCTGGTCACCGAGCACCTGGGCGCGGCCGAGCTGCCCGCCGGGCAGGTCGAGGAGCTGGCCCTGCGGGCCGGCGGCAACCCGTTCACCATCGGCGAGTACGTCCGGGCGGTCTTCGACGCCGGCCTGGTCACCCCGTCGTGGGGTGGCTGGCAGCTCGACATGGCCGGGCTGGACCGGCTCGAGCTCTCCGGCGACGCGGTCGACCTGGTGCTGCAGCGCATCGACGGCCTCGGCGCGGACAGCCGGCGGCTGCTGGTCGCCGCGGCGGCGGGCGGCCGGTCCTTCCCGACCGACCTGGTCGCGAAGGTCTGCGACATCGACCCGCGGTGGGCCCGCGGCATGCTGGCCGAGGCCGAGTCGCGCCGGCTGGTGACCGCCACCGGCGCCGACGGCTACCGCTTCCTGCACGACCGGATCCGGGAGGCGCTGCTCGTCGGCCTGGACGCCGACGCGATGCGCCGGCTGCACCAGCGCATCGCCGAGGTGATGGAGGCGGCCGCCCCCGACGACCCCCGCTTCGTCTACGCGATCGCCCGGCACTACGCCCGCGGCGAGACCGACCGCCGGCCGCAGCGCGTCTACCTCAGCGGGTTCGCCGCCGGCCGGCTGGCCCTGGCCGATCAGGCCCCGGCCGAGGCCTGCGAGTTCCTCGAGGTGGCGGCGCGCGCGGCCCAGTCGGCCGGGGTCAACCCGCCGGCCGCGTTCTTCCTCACCCGGGGCATCAGCTGCGCCCGCTCCGGCCGTTTCGGCGAGGCCCTGCGCCACCTGGACGACGCGCTGCGCGGCGAACCGGACCGGCTGCGCCGCGCCGAGATCCGGGCGCAGACCGCGATGGTCCACAACAGCGCGTGGAACCCGGACCGGGCGTTCGACGCCGTCCGCCTCGGCCTCGCCGAGCTGGGCGCGCCGCTGCCGCGCGGCCGGGTCGGGATGGTGCTGAGCACGCTGGTGTCGCTGGTGACCGGCCTGATCGTCGGCCGCACCCACCTGGGCTTCGGCACCGCCCGCGGCCGCGCCCGGGACCGCTACCGCCTGCAGGCCGTCCTCTGCGACATAGCCACGTTCGCGCTGTCGATGCGGATGCGCCGGGCGATGCGCGCGACGATGAGCCTGCGCGCCCTCTACCCGATCAACCGGCTCGGGCCGGGCCGCGAATACGCCCAGCACATGGCTGGTCTCGGGGTGATCGCCGACGTGGCCGGCCGGGCGAAACTCGCGAACCATCTCTTCGACCGGGCCTACGCGGTGGCCGGCGACATCGGCGACCCGCAGCTGGTCGCCTACGTCGAGTGGAAGCGCGGCGCGGGCAGCCACCTCAGCGGCCGCGACGACGAGAGCCAGGTGTGGAGCCGGGTCCTCATCGAGCACGAGCGGTGGCTGGAGCTCGGCGACTACCTGACCGGCGTGTCCACCGTGTGCATGCAGTACTTCAAGCGGGGCTGCACCGCCGAGGCCGAGGCGTGGTACCAGCGGGCCCGCGCCCGGCTCGGCCCGGGCGCCGAGGCGGAGGGGGCCGCGATCGGCGCGGTCGGGGTCGTCATCGCCGCCCAGCGGGGCCGGACCGAGGAGGCGACCGCCCGGATCGAGGCGCTGCGCCGGTTCCTGCGGGCCAACCCGGAGAACCCGATGCAGCTGATCAACCTGTACGGCGCGCAGATGGTCGCCCTGGTCGAGCAGAGCGAGTTCGGCGAGCCGTTCGAGCGGCTCGCCACCGAGTTCGCGGCGCTCGGCCTGGACGCCGCGTCGATGGTCCCCGAGCAGCGCATCTACTACGTCTTCGAGGCGCTCGGCCGGCTCGCCCGGTGCCGGGCCACGCACCGCGGCCTGGACGCCGCCGAGGCCGCGATCACCGCGCTGGGGAAGATGGCCGACACCAAGCCGCTGCGCGCGTTCCACCTGGTGACCCGGGCCGACCTCGAGGTGCTCCAGGGGCGGGCGGCGGACGCGATCCGCACCCTGGCCGGCGTCGACGCCGAGCTGGTGCCGCTGGACGCGCCGCTGATCGCCTACGAGTCGGCCCGGGTGCACGCCCGCGCCCTGGAGGCGCTGGACCAGCCGGCCGCCGCCGGCCACCAGGCCAAACTCGCCCAGATGATCGCCGTCGAGCAGCAGTGGCCGCAGCGGATCCGGTGGGTCACCGACGAGTTCCGGGTCGCCCAGCACGCCTCCACCCAGCCCGGCTCGATCACGTTCACCACCAGCGACCCGATCCTGCCCCGGCCCGAGCCGGTGAGCCCGGCCGGCGGCGCCGACCGCTACCAGCGCCGCCTCGAAGCGTTGCAGCAGGTCAGCCTCGCGTCGGCGACGGTCCTCGACCCGAGCGCGCTGGCCCGGGTGGCGCTCGACGAGACCCTGCGCATCCTCGGCGCCGAACGCGCCTACCTGTTCCTGCTCGATCGCGACCTCGGCCGGCTCGTGCCGCACGTCGGCCGGGACGGCCAGGGCAACGACATCCAGGAGCTGACCGGCTACAGCTCCACCCTGGTCGACCGGGTCCGGCACTCCGGCGAGCCGCTCGTGGTGACCGGCAGCGAGGAGGGCGCCGCGCTCGGCTCGCACAGCATGCAGACCCACGGCCTGCGCAGCATCCTGATCGCCCCGCTGCAGGTCGACGGCCAGCTGCGCGGCATCGTCTACCTGGACAGCCGGGTCGCCAAGGGCGTGTTCACCGCCGACGACGTCGACATCCTGAAAGCCATCACCAACCACATCGGGGTGTCCCTGGAAACCGCCCGCGCCGCCCAGCTGGAGGTCGCGGTGCAGGCCGCCCGGCGGCAGCGCGACGTGGCCGAGACGCTGCGCGCGGCGATGGCCGACCAGAGCTCCTCGCTCGACCCGGACGAGGTGATGCACCGGCTGCTGACCAGCCTGACCCGCACCCTCGGCGCCGACTCGGCGGTCCTGGTCACCCGGTCCGGCAACGACCGGCTGGAGGTCGCCGCCGCCTACGGGACGACCGCGCCGGTCGGTGCGCAGCTGCCGTCGGTACCGGCCGTCCTGCTCGACCTGACCGGCCCGCGGGCGCGGACGGTCTTCCCCGGCGACCGGGCGCCGTTCGGCGGGCTGCTCGGCGCCCCGCGCTGCTGGTGGGCGATCCAGGTGGCGCAGCGGGGCGAGCCGTTCGGCTTCCTGCTGGTCGGGGCGGACGGCGAGGGCGTGATGACCGAGGCGCAGATCCAGATCGCCGCCGCGATCGCCGATCAGGGCATGACGGCGTACGAAAATGCTCGTCTCTTCAGCCAGGTGCGCGAGATGGCCACCATGGACGGGCTCACCGGTCTCTACAACCGCAACCACTTCTTCGCCGAGGCGGGCCGCCAGGTGAGCCTGGCCCGGCAGTACGGGCAGCCGGTCGCCGCCATCATGGTCGACATCGACCACTTCAAACGCATCAACGACACGTACGGCCACCCGGTCGGCGACGAGGTGATCCGGATCGTGGCCGCCCGGCTGCGCGACGCGCTCGGCGAGGGCGACGTGCTGGGCCGCTACGGCGGCGAGGAGTTCGCCGTGGTCACCGTGCAGATGCCGGCCGTCGACCTGGCCGAGCGGCTGCACAGCCTGGTCTCCGGCGAGCAGGTGCCGACCGCGGTGGGCCCGTTGCCGGTGACGATCAGCGTCGGCCTGGCCCACGGCGACGGCACCGAACCCGACCTGCGGCAGCTGCTCAGCCGCGCCGACCGGGCCCTCTACCAGGCCAAGCACAGCGGCCGCGACCGCGTCTGCGTCGCGCCGTAGGGCTCAGTCCCAGTCGGCCCAGGCGATCCAGCGCTCCGCCCGCAGCACCAGCAGCAGGGCCGCCGCGAGGTCGTCCGCGTCCCAGCCGCCGGCGAAGTCGTCCCGGCCGTACTTCTCGTCCAGCGCCACCAGATCGGCCATCGGCGGCGGGCGGCGGGTGGTGACCGGCCCGGACACGCTGACATAGCTGCGCACCGGCCCGTCGGTGACGTCCACGCACAGCGTCGCGTGCCCGCTACGGACCGCGTTGCGCGACTTCACCGCGGCCGCCTCGGCAAGAACGAGGATCTCGCCGCCGGCATAGCGGAAATGCACGGGTACGGAGTGGATCCAGCCCGCTTCGTGCAGCGTGGAGAACACCCCGGTGACCGGCCGGGCCAGCAGCGCGATGCTCTCGTCGCGGCTCAGCCGCCGCCGGTTCTCGTCCACGGCTGCACAGTAGTCACCCTTTCGAGTTCGGTCGGGCGCGGTGCGCGCGTTGCCCGGCGCCGGTTCGCTAGCGTCGCCCGTCATGAGTGCAGCCCTGCTACCCCCGGAGCAGTACTACGCCAGCCTTCCGAAGAGCATCAGTGGCGCCGGGGCGATCCTGTACGACGAGCGGGGCCGGGTCCTGCTCGTACGGCCGTCGTACCGCGACGACACCTGGGAGTTCCCCGGCGGCGGGCTGGAGGACGGCGAGTTCCCGCTCGACGCGGCCCGGCGCGAGCTGGACGAGGAGCTCGGTCTCGACCGCAAGCCCGGGCGGCTGCTGGTGGTCGACTGGGTGCCGCCGCAGCCCGACGGCCGGCCGGCGCTGGTCAACTTCCTCTTCGACGGCGGGCTGATCACCGAGGAGCAGGCCGGGCAGCAGATGCAGCTTGATTCCGACGAGCTGACCGAGTGGCGGCTGGCCGCCCCGGACGAGTGGGACGAGCTCCTCGTCCCGCACATGGCCCGCCGCCTGCGCGCCTGCGCCGACGCCCTGGCCGGGGGCCACACCGCCTACCTGCACGACGGCTGGCATCCCGGGTAGGAAGGCGGGGCCTCCCTACCCGGGACGGTTCGTCAGTCCAGTCCAGCGTGCCGCCCTCGGCGACCCGGTCGGCGATCGGCCGCACCGAGACGACCGGGGCCGGATCGTCGTCCTGGACGGTCACCCCACCCAGGTAGTCGCCGATGACCAGGCCCTTCTCGGCCTTGGCCAGCACGTGGTGCGACTCGCCCTCGCCGTACAGGATGTCGCCGGTGACCTCGACCGGCACCGGGATGGCGCGGTCGCCGGGCCGCACGGTGGCCAGCCACGACGTCGTCTCGTTCGTGGTGCTGTCGACCTGGAAGAGCCGCACCACGCCGCCGCCACGCCCGGTGACGTCGACCGGCACCTGGTAGGTCTTGGAGCCCGAGTCGCCCCTCGACGGCCTGGATGCTGCCGATGTCGATGCGCGGCAGGCCGGTCTCCTGCGGGTCGGGGGTGCCGGGGTTCCAGCCCCACGCGTCGAGCAGCCACGCACTGCCGGCCGCGGTCCGCGGGGTGAGCTCGACCGTGGCGGCGGGCGGCGGGGTGAGCGTGTCCATGGCGGCCCGGCTGACGCCCTCGCCGCCGCGCGAGTGCCCCATCAGGAACACCTTCGACAGGTCGGCGCGCGGGGCGGCCCGGACGATGGCCGGCGCGGTCGCCCGTCCCGATCCGGCCCAGTCGGCCCACTTGGCCAGGTGCAGCCGGACCAGCGAGGAACGGGCCTGCGCGCCACCGTCGTCGAGCGCGTAGTCCTGGCCGTTGATGCCGTTGGCCGAGATCGACACGGTCACGTAGCCCTGCGAGGCCAGCAGCTCCTGCGCCTGCAGGTAGCCGCGGTAGCTGGGGATCGGGTCGGTGCCGGCCGGGCACGGCCACTCCTGCGGCACGTCCTCGTCGGCGCCGCGGTAGCAGACCGTGTGCCGGCCGTGCAGGAAGAGCGCGAGCGGCCGGGCGCCGGGCGCGTTACGCGGTGCCACCACGACGGCCCGCATCTCGACGTCGGCCGGGAACTCGGGGAGCTTGACGCCCGGCAGGTCGTACTCGCCGGAGATGGTGGTGAAGGGGCCTTTCACCCCGGGGTCGACCGGGTTGGCGGCGGCGAGCGGCGGAGCGGCCGCGACCGCCGTGGCGCGCTTGGCGGCCGGGGCGGCGGCGTCGAGGCGCTTACCTCCGGCCCGTACCGAAAGGTTGTCGACCTTGGCGGCCCGCCCCGCGAAACGGGTCGGCGTGGCAGGTGGGGTTACTGTTGCGCGATGAGCAAGCGGCCGGAGGGCACCTGATGAGAACGGGTGCCGCGGCCGGTCACACCGGCTACTTCCACGAGGCCCTCTGTTTCTCCTCGGACGCCGAGCTGATCGCCGCGGCCGTCCCGTTCCTGGTGGACGGGGCCGCGGCCGGCGAACCGGCGGTGGTCTCGCTCGGCGAGCGCGACGCGGAGCTGATCCGGGCCGCGCTGCCGGCCGGCGCCGAGGTCGACTTCGTCGCCGGCGGTGCGGTCTATGCGCGGCCGGCCACGGCCATCCGGTCGTACCGGAAACGGCTCGCCGACTACGTCGCCGGCGGCGCGTCCCAGATCCGGATCGTCGGCGCGGTGCCGGCGGATTTCGCGACCTGGGACTGGTGGGGCCGGTACGAATCGGCCATCAACCGGGCCTACGACGATTTCCCGCTCTGGAGCATGTGCGTCTACGACACCCGCACCACCGCGGCGCCGGTGCTGGCCGACGTGTTGCGCACCCATCCGCGCCGGGCGCTGCCGGACGGCCGGCACGTGTCCAGCGCCACCTACACCGACCCGGTCCGGTTCCTCAGCGAGGCACGGAACCCGGTGCCGGACCCGTTGCAGGGCGCCGAGCCGCTGGCCGATCTCGTCGATCCGGCCCTGTCCGACGCCCGCCGGGTGGTGCGCGCGGCCGACCGCGGTCACCTGGCGGATCAGGACCTCGACGATCTGGTGGTCGCGGTCAGCGAGGTGGTGGCGAACGCCCAGCGGCACGGCCGCGGCCCGGTCCGGTTGCGGCTGTGGTCCGGTGCCGGCCGGATCGTCGTGACGGTCACCGACGCCGGGGCGGGTCCGGCCGATCCGTTCGTCGGCCTGCTGCCCTCGGGCGACGGTGCGGACGGCGGGCTCGGCCTGTGGATCGTCCATCAGTCGTGCAGCCACGTCGCCCTGCACCGGCACGCCGACGGCTTCACCGTCCGGCTCACGGCTGGTGCCCTGCACCACTGACGGCACCATACGATCCGACATTTCGGGCAAAGAGCGAAATCTCCGAACGGGATCTCCTGCCGCCCAGGCCCCCGCATAGTGAGGGCATGGGCCGGATGCGGCGAAATTCGCCCGGAAGGGGACAGTCGTGAGCACGATGACCATTACCGGCGCTGGCGTATCGGCACCGCGCCGCCGACCGTCACTCGCTGATCTCAGCGTCAACGTCAAGGTGCTCTTCGCGGTGGCCGTCGCGGCCTTGGTCGCGCTGGTCGTCGGGATCACCGGGCTGGTCTCGCTGGGCAACGCCAGCGACTCGGCGCAGTTGATCTACAAGAGCAACGTCGCGAGCGTGAAGTCGGTCGGCCAGATTCGGTACTGGGCGACGCAGACCCGCTCGGACACCGCCAATCAGGCGCTGTCGGTGACCGCGGCGACGACCCAGCAGTTCGCCGAGGCGGTCGCGACCGACATCGAGAGCTTCGACGCGGCGCTGACGGCCTACCGGACCAGTACTCCCGCCGCGAGCTCGGCGCTGATCGGCGAGGTGGCGACCCTCTGGGCGGCCTACGTCGACATCATCAAAACCAAGCTTCTCCCGGCCGGTGAGCGCAACGACCTGGCGGGGTGGGCCGCGATCCGGACCAGCGAGGCGCTGCCGGTGCTGAACAAGCTCTACCCCGCGCTGACCAGCATGGACGAGGCGGAGACCGGGGACGCGGCCCGTAACGCCGCGGCGGCCAAGTCGGGCTACGAGTCCAGCCGCACCACGGCGATCATCGTGCTGACCGTCGGCCTGGTGGTCGCCATGGCGCTGGGCTTCATGGTCACCCGCAGGATCGTGGCGTCGCTGACCAAGGTGACGTACGTGTGTGACGGGCTCGCCGACGGCGACCTCACCCGCACCACCGGCCTGGACACCCGGGACGAGCCCGGCCGGATGGCCCGCTCGCTGGACACCGCGATGGGCCGGCTCCGGCAGACCGTCGCCACCATCGAGGGGTCGGCCGCCTCGCTGGCCGGCGCCTCCGAGCAGATGACCAGCACCGCGGCGCAGATCGCCACCTCCGCCGAGCAGGCCTCGGCCCGGGCCCAGACGGTGTCGGCCGCCGCCGAGCAGGTCTCCCGCAGCGTCGACACGGTCTCCGCGGGCAGCGAGGAGATGGGCGCGTCGATCCGGGAGATCTCCCAGAACGCGTCCGAGGCCGCCCGGGTCGCGTCCGAGGCGGTCACCGTCACCGCCGCCACGTCGGCCACGATGAACAAGCTCGGCGCCTCCTCGGCCGAGATCGGCAACGTCATCAAGACGATCACCTCGATCGCCGAACAGACCAACCTGCTCGCCCTCAACGCCACCATCGAGGCGGCCCGGGCCGGCGAGATGGGCAAGGGCTTCGCCGTGGTCGCCAGTGAGGTCAAGGACCTCGCCCAGGAGACCGCCCGGGCCACCGAGGACATCTCCCGCCGGGTCGAGGCGATCCAGTCCGACACCAGCGGCGCGGTCGCCGCCATCGAGGAGATCTCCACGGTGATCGAGCGGATCAGCGACTTCCAGACCACGATTGCCTCGGCGGTGGAGGAGCAGACCGCCACCACCGCCGAGATGAACCGCAGCGTCGCCGAGGCGGCCGGCGGCGCCGGCGAGATCGCCCGCAACATCACCGGGGTGGCCGAGGCCGCCCGGATGACCAGCCAGGGCGTGGCCGAGACCCAGCAGGCGACCACCGAGCTGGCCCGGATGTCCACCGAGCTGAGCGGCCTGGTCGCCACCTTCCGGATCTGAAGACCCACCACCGCGGTTGCAGGATTGCGCAATCTGCGGGCCCAGGGTTCCGTTCACCGTCGATCGATGGTGTCCTGATCTCGCCGGTCAACACGGGGGCGACCGGAACGGGGTTCGGTGGGGGTGAGCAATGCCGACGGATCGGGGGACGATTCCGGCGCTTACCCGATGGGGCTTTTCGGCCGACGCCGACCTGGTCTATCGCGCACTGAATCTGCTGGGCCCGGCCGACGGGCGCCGGCTGGCACGTGAGCTCGGCCTGGCGCGGATCCGGACGAAAGCCGCGCTGGACGAACTCGCGGCCGCCGGAGCGACGGTGGCCGCCGGAAGCACGTGGGGGGCACGACCTCCGGCCGAGGTCGTGCGTCGCCTCCGGCGGCGGCCGTCGCCACCACCACCGGCGGCCGAGCGGTGGCGGCAGCACTTCGCCACCATCGACGGCATCGCCGCGGCCTGCCGGCCCGAGATGCCGGGGCGGCTGTGGCCGACCCGGGCGGCGACCCGAAAACGGGTGGCGCAACTGGCCACCGGGGAGCGGCACGAACACCTGACGATCAACAACGAGCCGGTGGTGAGCGCCGAGTCGAAGTCGGCCGGCGAACCGCTGGACCGGCGGCTGGCCGCCCGGGGGGTGCGGCTGCGGGTCATCGCCCGGGGCGAGATCGCGGCCGGGACGATGCCGCTCGGCCCGGTCCGGCACATCGCGGCACCACCGGTGAAGCTGATGGTTTTCGACCGGCAGGTGGCGCTGTTCCCGGCCGACCCGCTCGACCTCGAGCGGGGTTATGTCGAGGTCGCCGACCGAGGATTCGTGGCGGCCCTGTGCACGTTGTTCGAGCGGCTCTGGGACGAGGGCCTCGATCCCTATCGCCGTCAGGAGGTGTTTCCGATCGACCTGTCGCCGCGAGAGAGCGCGTTGGTCGGTCTTCTCGCTCTGGGCCACACCGATCTGACGGCGGCGGAAGAGCTCGGGCTGAGCCCGCGCACCGTCGCGTACACGATGCGCGCCCTGATGGACCGGCTGGGTGTGCAGAACCGCTTCCAGCTCGCGCTGGCGCTCGGTGCCGCCGGCGCGGTGCGGCCGGAGCCCTGGACCACCGAGGAGAACGGACCGAGATGATCAGAAAGACCCTGGCCTGGATCCTGGCGGTGACCACGGCGCTGCTGGTGATCCGGCCCGGGGCGGCCCAGGCCACCAGCATCACCGCCTACTGAATCACTCGCGGGTGGCGAAGCCGGTGCGGTAGGCGACGACCACCGCCTGCACCCGGTCGCGGACGCCGAGCTTGGTGAGGATCCGGGCGACGTGCGTCTTGACCGTCGTCTCGGCCACCACCAGCTCGGCGGCGATCTCCGCATTGGACCGGCCGCGCGCGATCAGCCGCAGCACGTCCAGCTCGCGCTCGGTCAGCGCGGCCAGCTCGGCCGGCGTGCCGGTGACCGGGGCGGGCGCGGCGAACCGCTCGACCAGCCGCCGGGTGATCGACGGCTCGATCAGTGAGTCGCCGGTGGCGGCGGCCCGCACCGCGGCGATCAACCGGCTGGACGGGGCGTCCTTGAGCAGGAAACCGGCCGCGCCCGCGCGCAGCGCGCGATAGACGTACTCGTTCTGGTCGAAGGTGGTCAGCACGACCACCGTGGGCGGGTCGGGCTGCCGGAGGATCTCCTCGGTGGCGGCCAGCCCGTCGAGCTCGGGCATCCGGATGTCCATCAGGACCACATCGGGCTTGGCCTGCCGGGCCTGCCGGATCGCCTCGGTGCCGGTGGCCGCCTCGGCCACCACCTCGATGTCGCCCTCCGCCTCCAGGATGACCCGGAAGCCGGTGCGCACGAGCGTCTGGTCGTCGGCGACCAGGACCCGGATCTTCGGTGGCATGCAGGGGATTCTCCCGGGCCCGGCGTCGTCGGTGGGTCCTCCGTGCGGATGATGCCCGCGCCAAACATCGTCCTTGCGGCAGACGATGGCTACCAGCGCCGATCCCTAGCGTCGTGGGCATCAACCACTCCGTTCAGGGGGAAGACAATGAAGACGATCCGGCCTCTCGACTACGTGCTCGCGGCTCTGATGACCGCCCTCGGTGTGCTGCTGATGTGGGCGAACATCACCGCCGGCGACGACCCCTCGCTGATCCATCCGGTGTCCACCACCTCGTGGCTGATCGTGCCGGCGTTCCTGCTGGTCACCGTGCCGATCCTGGCGCGCCGGTGGAACATCGCCGCGGTCGTCGGGATCACCGTCGCCGCCACCGCCCTGCACGTGCTGGCGTTCGACTGGCTCACCCGCTGCGGCGCGGTCCTGCCGCTGTCGTTCGCCCTCGCGTACGCCACCGCCCGCTTCGCCCGCACCCGCCGCGACCATCTCCTCAGCCTGGCCGGCCTGGTCGTCCTGCTGGTGGTGACGCTGTGGCACGACTCGTCCGCCGACCTGGCCGGCGCCCTGCCGATCGCTCTTCCCGGTGTCGCCCTCTTCTACGGGGCCGGGTTGCTGGTCCAGAATCGGGTCAGCAAGAGGACGAAGCAGCCGGCTCCGGCCGCCGCCGAGCGCGCGACCGTCTGAAGGGGCGCGATCATGGTTGAGGTCTTCCGTGGGGTCAGGGGCCGCGACTGGCTGCTCGCGGGAGGCCTCACCGCGCTCGGCGCCGTGCTGGCGGTGATGAACGTCGTCGCGCCCGACGCCGACACCGCGCAAGAGGTCGCGGCGGGCACGATGGCCCATTCCACCGATTCACATTCGTGGTGGCAGGTGCCGGTCTTCGTCGCCGCGTTCGTGCCGGTGCTGTGGTGGCGGCGCGGCGTCCTGGCGGTCACCGGCGTCTCGCTCGGCGTCATGGTGCTGCACGACCTGCTCTTCGGCTGGGTCACCCGATGCGGTGCCGCGCTGCCGCTGACGTTCGTACTCGCGTTTCTCGGGGCGCTGTCCTACGGGCGTACCAAAGCCTGGGTCTGCGGTTTGTGGTGTCTTGCCGAAACGGTCGCCGTGCTGGTGGTGGACTCGTCGGCCGGGACGGAAGCCCTGGTCCTGGCCCTGCCGGTGGTGCTGATCGTCTTCGGCGTGGGCCGGGCCGCCCGGCACCGCTCGCTGCTGAACCGGCAGCTCACGGCGCGCGACGAGGAGTTGCGGCAGTTGCGCGACGATCGGGCGGCGCTGATCGTGGCCGACGACCGGGCGCGGCTGTCCCGGCAGCTGGACGGGCTGTTGCAGGAGCGCCTCGACGAGTTGACCAGGGCGGCCGAGACGGCTCTGGATCTCGCGCCGGAGCAGGCCCGGGCCGAGTTCGAGGCGATCGAGCGGGGCAGCCGGCAGACCATGGACGACATGCGGGAGATCGTCGGGCTGCTGCGCGGGGGAGAGGTGGCCCTGGCCCCGGCGCCGACGGTCGCGCACCTCGACGCGCTGCTGGCCCGGCATCATTCGCCGCAGTCCCGGCTGACCGTCAGCGGTGATCCGCGATCGCTGCCGGCGACGGTCGAGCTGTCCGCCTACCGGATCGTGGAGTACCTGGTGACCGCGCTCGCCGACCGCCCGGTGCAGGTGTCGATCCGGTTCGACGACGAGGCGCTGGAGATCCAGGTGCAGGGCACCGTCGGCCGCGGGTCGGAGGTGCGGGCGGCCGTCGCCCGGGTGCGCGAGCGGGCCAAGCTGCACGCCGGCTCGGTGGACGTGAAGCTCGCCCGGGGTTCGGCCCGGGTGGTGGCGCAGCTGCCCGTGCTGGGGTGAGCCGGGTGCCGATCCTGCTGGTGTTTCTGCTGGTGGTCGCGCCGACCGCGTGGCACGGCTGGCCGGACACCGCCGGCGGCAACCTGCTGACCGCCGGCCTGATCGCGGCGGGCCTGAGCCTGTGGTGGTGGCGCACGCACCCGCGGACGGTGGCGCTCGCCGGCGGCACGTTCTGGCTGGCGGCCGCGGCACTCGGCGGGTACGGCTGGTTCCCCGACCTCGCGTTCGTCCTGATGGCGCTGCTGTCCACGGTGGCCGCGCTGGGCTTCCGCAGCTACTGGACCGGCGCCTGCCTGGCCGGTTATCTCGTCGTCCTGTTCACCGTGCTGCACCTGGTCACCGGCGAGAGCAACCCGGTCCCGCTGATCATCTTCGGGGTGCCCGGCTTCTTCGCCGGCACCGTGCTGCGGCTGCGGCGGGAGACGGCCGAGCAGCTCGCCGAGCGCAACCGGGAGCTGGAGGAGGAGCGCGAGCTCTTCACCGACCTCGCCCTGCGGCACGAGCGGGCCCGGATCGCCGCCGAGCTGCACGACATCATCGGCCACGCGATCAGCGTGATGATCATCCAGGCGGCGGCCGGGCAGCGGCTCGTCGACCGCGACCCGGAGCGGGCCCGGCAGGCGTTCGAGGCGATCGCCGAGTCGGCCCGGCAGGGACGCGGCGACCTGCAGCGCCTGGTCGATCTGCTCGGCGGCACCGAGGTCGGCGGGCCGGATCTCGCCCTGATCGACGAGGTGGTGACCCGGGCCGCCCGCAGCGGTCTCGACGTGTCCTGCCGCTTCGAGGGTTCCCGCGACGGGGTGGCCGCGCCGGTCGCCCACCTCGCCTTCCGCGTCGTGCAGGAAAGCCTGACCAACGCGCTGCGGCACGCCCCGGGCTCGGCGGTGCGGGTCACGGTGAGCGGTGCCGAGCGAGTTCTTACCGTACGCGTGGAGAACGACCCCGCCGGACCGGACCGTTCCGGCCTGCCGGGCACCGGGCGCGGCCTGACCGGGCTGCGTGAACGGATCCAGGAGCAGGGTGGTCAGCTGGCCGCCGGCCCGACCGGGGACGGCGGCTGGCTGGTGCGGGCCAGGCTGACCGCTACTGCAAACCCGTCCGGACCGACGTGATGCGGTGGGTGTTGAAGCCCAGCCAGTGCATCCGGCCCACGTAGCGGGCGTGCTCGATCTTGAGGCAGCGGTCCATGACCACGGTCAGGCCGCCCTCCTCGGCGATCCGCGCGCCCTCGGCGTTGATCACGCCGAACTGGGTCCACAGCGTGCCGGCCCCGATCGCCACCGCCTCCCGGGCGATCTCCGGCAGCGCGCTCGGCGCCCGGAAGACGTTGACCACGTCGACCGGCACCGGCACGTCGCGCAGGCTCGGGTAGCTGGTCTCGCCGAGGATCTCCGGCTCCCGCGGGTTGACCGGGACGACCTGATAGCCGTGCCGCTTCAGGTAGTACCCGACGAAGTAGCTGGCCCGCAGCGGATTGTTGGACAGGCCGACGATCGCGATGGTCCGGGCGTTGTGCAGCACCCGCTGGATGTCGGTCACGTCCTGGTATCGCGTCATTTCGCTGCCACCCCCGCCAGGGCCTTCTCCAGGTCCCAGATCAGATCCTCCACCGATTCGGTGCCGACCGACAACCGGACCGTCCCCGGGCCGACCCCGGCCGCCCGCAGCTCCTCCTCGCTGAGCTGGCGGTGGGTCGTGCTGGCCGGGTGGATGATCAGGCTCTTGGCGTCGCCGATGTTGGCCAGGTGCGACCAGAGCGTGACGTTGCGGATCAGGTCCTGCCCGGCGTCGCGGCCGCCGTCGAGGTCGAACGAGAAGACCGCGCCCGCCCCGAGCGGCAGGTATTTCTCCACCAGCGGCCGGTAGCCGCTGGACGGCAGGCCCGGATAGCCCACCCGGGTCACCAGCGGGTGCGACTCGAGGAACGCCGCGACCTTTCCGGCGTTCTGGACGTGGCGTTCCATCCGCAGCGACAGCGTCTCCAGGCCCTGCAGGAACAGGAACGCGTTCAGCGGGGCCAGGGTGCCACCGAGGTCGCGCAGCGTCTCGGCGCGCAACTTCATCAGGTACCCGTACGTTCCGAAGGTCTCGTGGAACTGCAGGCCGTGATAGGCGGGCGACGGGTCGGCGATCACCGGGAAGCGGCCGTTCGACCAGTTGAACGTGCCGGCCTCGACCACCACGCCGCCGATGCTCGTGCCGTGCCCGCCGATGAACTTGGTCGCCGAGTGGATGACGATGTCGGCGCCCCACTCGATCGGGCGGCACAGGTACGGCGTCGCGAACGTGTTGTCGACGATCAGCGGCAGGTCGTGCTGGTGCGCGATGCCGGCGATCGTCTCGATGTCCAGCACGTTGCCGCCGGGATTGCCGATCGTCTCGCCGAAGAACGCCTTCGTGGTCGGCCGGACCGCCTTGCGCCACTCCTCCGGGTCGTCCGGATCGACCCAGGTCAGCTCGACGGTCATCTTGCGCAGCAGGTGCTTGAGCTGGTTGACCGTGCCGCCGTAGAGCGCCGACGACGCGACCACGTGGTCGCCCGGCTCGAGCAGCGTGAACAGCGCCGCCGCCTGGGCCGCGATGCCGCTCGCGAAGGCCACCCCGCCGGAGCCGCCCTCCAGGTTGGCCACCCGCTCCTCGAAGACCGCCACGGTCGGGTTCATGATCCGCGAGTACGTGTTGCCGTACTCCTGGAGGTTGAAGTAGGCCGCCGCCGACTCCGGATCCTCGAACACGTAGCTGGTGGTCTGGAAGATCGGCACGGCGCGGGCGCCGGTGTTCGGTTCGGGTCGCTGGCCGGCGTGCAGCTGGCGGGTCTCGAACCCGAAGTCGTGCTCTTCCTCGTTGCGATAGGTGCTCATGCTCTTCCCAGGAACTGGCGGACGATGGGGGTCTGCCGGGCTTCTTCCAACAGGAAACAGTCGTGGCCGTAGGGCGCGTCGATCAGGTGGAAGTCGACCGGCTTGCCGGTCTCCCGCAGGGCCTGCTCGATCTCGATCGACGCGGCCGGCGGGTAGAGCCAGTCCGAGCTGAACGCGATCAGCAGGGTCCGCGCCTCGACCCCGGCGAGCGCCTCGGCGAGCGTGCCGCCGTGCTGGCGGGCCAGGTCGAAGTAGGTCAGCGCCCGGGACAGCCGCAGATAGGTGTTGGCGTCGAAGCGCCGCACGAACGAGTCGGCCTGGTGGTCGAGGTAGCTCTCGATCTCGAACTCGGGCACCCCGATCGTGTACCGCACGTCGTCGGCGGACTGCAGCCGGCGGCCGAACCGCTCGCCGAGCGCGGGCGCCGACAGGTAGGTGACGTGCCCGACCATCCGGGCCACCCCCATGCCGGACTCGGGGGCCCGGCCGGTGCCGTAGTAGTCGCCGCCCTGCCAGGCCGGGTCGCGGGTGATCGCCTCGCGGGCGATCGCGTTCCAGGCCACCCCCTGGGTGTGCAGGGCGTGGGTGGAGGCGATCACCACGATCGAGTCCACCTGTTCGGGGTACATGACCGCCCACTGCAGCGCCTGCATCCCGCCCAGCGAACCACCGGCGACGGCGGCCAGCCGCTCGATGCCGAGTTCGTCGAGGAAGGCGCGCTCGCAGCGGACCATGTCGGCGACGGTGACGACCGGGAAGTCCGACCCGTACGCCCGGCCGGTGTCCGGGTTGATCGAGGACGGGCCGGTGGTGCCGCGGCAGCCGCCCAGCAGGTTGGTGGAAATGACGAAATAGTGGTCGGTGTCGAACGCCTTGCCCGGCCCGATCATCCCGTCCCACCAGCCCAGGGCCTTGCCGGCGGCACCGTCGCGGCGCTCGGCGGCGAACCCGTCCCGGGTGCTCGCGGCCGGAGCTGTGCCCGAAAGACCGGCCGCATGGGCGTCGCCGCTGAGCGCGTGGCAGACCAGAATGGCGTTGTCACGCTCGGGGGAAAGAGTGCCGTAGGTTTCGTAGGCCACCCGGACAGCGCGCAGCTCGCGCCCGCAGTCGAGCGGCAGCGATGCCGGCAGGTCGAGAAACTGGGTGTCGACGCTGCCGACCGAGTCGGCCGGAAGTGTCGAGGGTGACGCCATGCGGGGGATGATAGCTAGGCGGCGTCTGCGCAGGCCAGTATGTTTGGCGATATCCCCTATGGGTTTACTGGGATAAATGGGCGAAAGGGAGCGATCATGACGACCGTGGACAACGGCGTGAACGTGCAGGCACTGCTGGATGCGCGCGAGGTCCTCAAGGGCGCGCCGGAGGCGGCCCAGTTCACCTGGCGGGCATCGTCCAAATGGCAGAACGGTGTGCACAGCACCGCGACCGTGGAGAAGTTCTTCGGCCTCGGGGCGGAGCAGACCCACAAGACCGCGTCGACCTTCTCGGCCGACCACCCGGCGGTCTTCGCCGCCGAGGACAACGGCATCACCCCGATCGAGTACCTTCTGGTCGGCCTGGCCAGCTGCCTGACCGCCGGGGTGGCCTCGGTCGCGCAGAACCGCGGCATCCAGCTGCGCTCGATCGAGTCCACCGTCGAGGGCAACCACGACATCCGGGGCATTCTCGGCGCCGACAGCGACGTCCGGAACGGCTACAACGACATCAAGGTGACCTTCAACATCGACGCCGACGCGTCGAAGGAGGAGATCGAGGCCCTGGTCGCGCAGTCGCAGAAGCGCTCGGCGGTCTACGACGCCCTGAGCAACCCGACCGACATCACGGTCGAAGTAGCCTGAGGCGGGCTGTCGAGCAAGGGCGGGCCGAACCATCGAACGCGTCACCACGGTAGTCATCGGCGCCGGGCATGCCGGCCTGGCCGCCAGCCGCTTCCTCACCGAGCATGGGGTCGACCATGTCGTGCTCGAGCGCGGCGAGGTGGCCAACTCGTGGCGGCGCGAACGCTGGGATTCGCTGCGCCTGCTCACGCCCAACTGGCTGAGTCGCCTGCCGGGTCTGGACTACGACGGTCCCGACCCGGACGGGTTCATGACGACGGGCGAGGTGGTCGAGTTCATCGAGCGCTTCGCCCGGGTCGCCGCGGCGCCGGTGCGCGCCGGCGTCGAGGTCACCGCGGTGCGGCCGGCCGACGACGGTTACCACGTCGCCACCGACCGGGGTGATCTCCATTGCCGGGCGCTCGTGCTGGCCAGCGGCGCCTGCAACCTGGCCACCGTGCCCGCCCTGGCGGCCGGCGTGCCGCCGGAGGTGCACCAGCTGACCCCGCTCGGCTATCGCGGTCCCGGCCAGCTGCCCGACGGCGGCGTGCTGGTCGTCGGGGCGTCCGCGACCGGCGTGCAGCTGGCCGCCGAGCTGCGGCGGTCGGGCCGGCCGGTGACCCTGTCGGTCGGCGAGCACGTGCGGCTGCCGCGCGTCTACCGCGGCCGCGACGTGCACTGGTGGATGCACGAGTCCGGCGTGTGGGACCAGCGCTGGGACGAGATCGACGACCTCGACCGGGCTCGCCGGCTGCCCTCGCCGCAGCTGGTCGGCACCCCCGAGCGCGGCACCCTCGACCTCAACGCGCTGACCGCGCTGGGTATCGAGCTGGTCGGCCGGTTCGCCGCGGTCCGGGACGGCACCGCCCTGTTCTCCGGCGGCCTGCGCAACGTGTGCGCGCTGGCCGACCTGAAGATGAACCGCCTGCTGGCCACGTTCGACGAGTGGGCCCTGGGCGCCGACGTGGGCCCGTCGGAGGAGTTCGCGCCGACCGCGGTCGCCAGGGCGACCCGCCTGAAGCTCGACCTGCGCGGCGGCGAGTTCAGCACGGTCATCTGGGCGACCGGCTTCCGCCCCGACTACCGCTGGCTGGACGTGCCGGTGGTCGACCCGAAGGGCCGGCTGCGCCACGACGGCGGCGTGGTCGACGCCCCCGGCCTCTACGCCCTGGGCCTGCCGATGCTGCGCCGCCGCCGCTCGTCCTTCATCAACGGCATCGAGGACGACGCCCGCGCCGTGATCGACCACCTGGCCCGGAAGCTGTAGCGACGCTAACGGACGTGTCCGGTGAGGAGCATCCGCTCGGCCACTCCCAGCACCGTGTCGCTCAGCTTGCCGAGCGCCGCCAGCAGGATGATCGCGAGCAGCATCACGTCGGTGCGGCCGGTGTTCTGGCTGTCGATCAGCAGGAAACCCAGGCCCATCGACGACGCGATCAGCTCGGCCGCGACCAGGAACAGCCAGCCCTGGGCCAGGCCCAGCCGCAGGCCGGAGACGATCGCCGGGGTGGCCGCCGGGAACAGCACGGTGCCGAGCAGCCGGACGCCGGACCGGCCGTAGGCGTGGCCCACCTCGACCAGGTGCGGGTCGATGTGGGCGACGGCGCTCGACACCGTCGTGTAGACCGGGAAGAACGCGCCGATCGCCACCAGCACGATCTTCGGGGTCTCGCCGATGCCGAGCCAGAGCAGCAGCAGCGGCACCCAGGCCAGCGACGGCACCGCGCGGATCGCCTGCACGGTCGGCGAGAGCAGCGCGCGGGCCGGGCGGGACAGCCCGACCAGCCCGCCCAGCGCCAGGCCGAGCGCCGAGCCCGCGGCGAAGCCGATCAGCACCCGCTGGGTGCTGATCGCCACGTGATGCCACAGCTCGCCCCGGCCGATCAGCTCGCCGACCGCGGACAGGACGTCGGCCGGCGGGGGCAGCTGCGCCCGCGAGTAGACCCCGGCCGACGCCGCCCACTGCCAGGCGAGCACGAGCAGCAGCGGCAGGATCAACCCCACCGCCCAGACCGGCGATCGCCGGCCCGGGGTCAGCCTCACGGATTGGCCCGCGCGGTCGCGAACTTCGGCTCGAACAGCGTCTCGATCGCGGTGCGGGCGTCCTGCTCGGACTTCACGTTCGCGTCGGCGACCAGCACCGGGAGGATCTTCTCGAAGACCGCGCGTTGGGCCGCGCCCGGCACCGGGTCGATGTCCAGCTTGGTGCGCTGGGTGAGGACCAGCTTCGCCACCTCGGGGGAGATCTTCGCCTCCCGCGCGTACAGCGCCACCGCGTCGGCCGGATTGTCCGAGATCCACTTGCGGGCCCGCTCGTAGGAGTTCACCACCGCCTGCACCACGTCCGGGTGAGCGGTGGCAAATTCTTCCCGGGCATTGAGTACGCCGTAGGAGTTGAACGCGACGTTGCGGTAGATCAGCTTCGACCCGGCCTCGAGCTCGCTCTGCGCCATCAGCGGGTCGAGCCCGGACCAGGCGTCGACCTGCCCGCGTTCGAGGGCGGTCCGGCCGTCGGCGTGCTGGAGGTTGACCACGGTCACGTCGGCCGGCTTGAGCCCGGCCTGGTCGAGCGCCTGGAGCAGGAAGAAGTAGGGGTCGGTGCCCTTGGTCGCGGCGATCCGCCTACCCCGCAACCCGGCCACCGAGGTGATCGCCGAGCTCTTCGGCACCACGATCGCCGCCCACTCCGGCTGGCTGAAGACGTCGATGGTCCGGATCGACGACCCGTTCGCCCGGGCCACCAGGGCGGCCGCGCCCGCGGTCGAGCCGATGTCGAGGGCGTTGCCGCGCAGGCCCTCGTTGGCCTTGTTGCTGCCGGCCGAGAGCTGCCAGCTGACCGTCACGCCCTTGGCGGCGAGGTCGGTCTCCAGCCACTTCTGCTCGTGCAGCACCAGGCTGGCCGGGTTGTAGTAGGCGTAGTCCAGCCGCAGCGCGACCTCAGCCTTTTTGCTGGCCGGCGTGTCCTCGCCCTGCACACAGCCGGCCAGCAGCGCCGAGACGGCCGTCACCGCGATGGCGAAGCGGGTGATCCGCATAGGTCTTCCCTTCATCGTTCCGGAACGCCGACGCCCAGCTCGGCCAGCAGGGCGACACGCAGGGCGGCCAGCTCGGCGTCGCCCCGATCGCGGGGGCGGGCCCCGGGCACCGCCTGGATCAGCCGGACCGTGGCCGGGCCGTCCGGGGTGGACCCGGGCGCGCCGAGCAGCACGATCCGGTCGGCGAGGTGCAGCGCCTCGTCGACGTCGTGGGTGACCATCAGGACCGTGGTCCCGGCGGCGCTCCGCACCTCGGCCAGCAGGTCCTGCATGCGCAGGCGGGTGAGCGCGTCGAGGGCGGCGAACGGCTCGTCGAGCAGCAGGACGCCGGGCCGGCGGGCGAGCGCACGGGCGAGCGCGGTCCGCTGGGCCATGCCGCCGGAGACCTGCCGCGGGCGGTGCCGGGCGAACTCGGTGAGGCCGACCACGCCGAGCCAGTGCGCGACCTCCTGCCGGGCGCGCGGGCCGGTCACGTCGCGGGGCAGGCCGTACGCGACGTTGCGTTCGAGGGTGCGCCAGGGCATCAGCCGCGGCTCCTGGAAGACGACCGCGCAGCGCGGCTCGATCCCGCGCACCGGCCGGCCGTCGACCAGCACGGTGCCGGCGGTCGGCGTGTCCAGCCCGCAGGCCAGGCGCAGCAGCGTCGACTTGCCGCAGCCGGACGGGCCGAGCAGCGCGACCACCTCGCCGGCCGCGACGCTCAGCCGCACGTCGCCCAGCACCGCACGACGCCGCCCACCGGTGGTGAAGTCCCGGCCCACGCCGGCGATCTCCAGCGATACCGCACCGGTTCGCGCGGGCATCGATGTATCGACATCGATCATGGCCGCGACTATACCGGCAAATCCCATAGAATCACTAGGTTAAGCGGCCAGCGGCCGCAGCCCGTCCGCGGTCACCAGATAGGCGCCCGCCAACTCGGGCCCGGCGGCCAGACCGAGGACGGCGGCGCCCACCGACTCCGCCGTCGGCACCGTGCTCAACGCGGCCCGGTCGGCGCCGTACGCCGCGATCGCGACCTCGCCGATCGTGGTGTCCGGGGTGATGCCGGGCAGGATCGTCGTCATCGCGATGCCCAGGCCACTCGCCTCGGCCGCCGCGTAGGCGGTGATCAGCCGGACCGTCGCCTTCGCGCCCGCGTAACCGCCGCTGAGCGGTGATCCGCGCAGCGAGGCCGCACTGCCGAAGACGACGACCCGGGATCCGGGTGCCAGCGGTACGCGCAGCGCCGCCCGCAGCCAGACGAAGGCGATCCGCACGTCCGCGTGCCAGTTCACCGAGAACGTCTGCCAGGTCTGCCCGGCCAGCGGGCCCATGCCCGGGACCGCCCCGGCCGTGATCACCAGGAGATCGGGCCGCCGGTCGGCCAGGACCTTGGCGGCGAGGTCCTCGTCGGTGGCATCCCCCTGGACGCCGTCGGTGGTGGCCCGGGCCACCACGGTCACCTGCGCCCCGGCCGCGCGGGCCGCGTCGGCGACGCCGAGACCGAGGCCCCGGCTGCCGCCGACCACCACGACCGACTTCCCGGCTATTACTGTCATCGTTTCCTCCAAAGCGTCGGGTTCAGCTATGGAGATCCGATCCGGCTGCGAGATTCACCGGCTGCCCGAAGATTCCGAACAGCTCCGGCTGCAGGAAGATGTGGATCCGCCGGATGCCGCCGCGGTCCGGTTCGAGGACCTGCAGGGCGTGCGCCTCGCCGCCGGCGTACAGCGCATAGGTCGGCTGGCCGTTGGCGAGCGGGGTCACCGGCCGCATGGCGAACCGGCCCGGCTCCCGCAGGACGTGCGTGCCGAGGAAGCCGAGCACCGGGTCGCGGCCCGCGAACCAGGTGGCGTGCGGCGGCATCTCCAGGGTGACGTCCTCGCGCAGCACCGCGGCGAGCGCACCTACATCGGCCCGGGTGAACGCGTCCACGTATCGCCGCAATCGGGTTTGGGTTTCGGGGTTGCCGGGTTCGCTGATCTCGTCCGGGTCGGGCGCCTCCCGGGCGATCCGGTCCCGGGCGCGGCGCAGCGCACTGTTCACCGCGATCGTCGTGGTGCCGAGCGCCGCGGCCACCTCGCCGGCCGAGAAACCCGCGACGTCCCGCAGGAGCAGCGCCGCCCGCTGCGGGGCCGGCAGATGCTGCAGCGCGGCCACGAACGCCAGCCGCACCTGCGCCCGGGTGCCGGCCTCGTCGGCCGGGTCGATCGGCAGCGGCCCCAGCCAGCGGATCTCGGCGGGAGCCGGGCGCGCCGGGCGCTGCCAGTCCGGCTCGGCGCCGCCCAGCGCGGCCGGCAGGACCCGCCGTTCCAGGGAACGCAGGCACACGTTGGTGGCGATCTGATAGAGCCAGGTCCGCACCGACGACCGATGCTCGAAGCGGTCGAAGCCGCGCCACGCGCGCAGGAATGCCTCCTGCACGGCGTCCTCGGCGTCCGGCGCCGACCCGAGCATCCGGTAGCAGTGCGCGAGCACCTCGCGCCGCAGCGGCCCGGCGACCGCCGCGAAATCCGTTCCGTTCACGTGGGTTGGACCCGCCGGACCGGCGGAACTCACCGGCCCGGCAGTGAACTTTTTTCAACGTGGCGAGGGCGGCAGCGCCCGGCGCCGATCATCGTGCCGGAACCGCAGGCCCGTTGCCAGGTTGACAAAGGTTCATCTTTTTAGGTGGCCGGCAGGATCAGGACCTGGCCGGGGATGATCCGGTCGGGGTTGGTGAGGATGGCCCGGTTCAGCGCGAAGATCTCCGGCCAGCGGGCGGCCGCGCCGAGTCGCGCGGCGGCGATGCCGCTGAGGGTGTCGCCGCGCTGGACGGTGTACAGCCGCGGGATGCTGCCGACCGGCTGCTTCGGCGGCAGGACGAAGACCTGGCCGGGGAAGATGCGGTCGGGGTTGCGGATGACGGCCTGGTTGAGCGCGTAGATCTGCGGCCACCGGTTGGCGGCGCCGAGCCGGGTGGCGGCGATGCTGCTGAGCGTGTCGCCGGCGGTCACCGTGTAGGTCACCGGGGCCTGGGTGGTCGGCAGCACGCCGGCCAGCCGCAGGATGTCGGCGAGCTCGAAGCTGCCGGGCTTCGCGGCCGGCAGCGACGGCGTCCAGCCCGGTTGCGCCAGGATCGAGTCGGCGCTGCGCCGCACCAGGCCGACCAGGACCTCGGCGACCAGCGTGCTGCCGACCGGGCCGAGGTGCGCGCCGTGGTGGAAATGCCTCGCCTCGGCGAGGACGTAGAACCACAGTGGCGTACGGAACTGGAAGCCGCCCGCCTCGATCGCGATGCGCTGCTCGGCGCTCGTCGCGGCGGCCAGCACGTCGTCCTTGGTCAGCACCGGCACGCCGAGGTGCTCGGCGACCGCCTGCCCGGTCGGCAGCCGCAGCCGGTAGCCGCGCAGCAGGTTGCGCACCGCCAACCGGGCCGCCAGGTCGGGCGTCTCGGTGTCGCCGGTCAGCGTCTTCAGCGCGAACAGCGCCCGGAACTCGTTGTCCTTGAACGTGGCCAGGCTCGGGTCGAGCCGCCGGGTCTTCATGACCGCCGGGCCGTCGCCGATGATGTCGCCCCACTGGATGATCCAGTTTTCCGGGAGCGTGTCGAAGCTGCCGAGCTGGCCGCTGAGCGCGGTGAAGGTGAACAGCAGCTCCAGCGTCGCCGGGATGCCGCCGCCGGTGTTGAAGTTGCTGTTGAAGTCGTACGCCGTACGCACCATCGAGTGGCCGAACCGGTAACCCGCCACCGAGAACTCCAGCGGCATGAAGGACGGCTCGGACAGCGGGTCGAACCAGCGGTTCCCGTTGGCCACCACGTCGTCCACGATCGCCGGGTCGGCGACCCGCTTGAGGTAGTCGTGCACCACCACGTGCTGGTAGTGCTGGCGCAGCACCCGGCGCGCCCCGGCGAACGACAGCCCCTGCTCGACCAGCGCGTTGTGCGCCCGCAGGAACGCCACGTGCAGCTGCGAGATGATCAGATTCTCGTCGTTGCGCGGGTCGCCGATCACCGCGGCCCGGTCGTGCTCGATGTTGCCCTCGTCGCGCGGCTCGCGCGGCAGGTCGAGGAAGTCGTCGGCGCCGGTGCCGGGCGGCCGGGCGAACGGCGGGTTCGGGTTGCCCAGCAGGGTGACCCGGCCGAGCTGCATCCGGTCGCCGTTCGCCGGGTCGTGCGGGGCCGGCAGGCCGTAGACGCTGTCCAGGTCGAGCGTGGGCGTGCGGTGGTTGAGCAGGGCGTTGCGGATGGCGGCCAGGGTGAGCGGGGTCATCGCCGGGTCGAGCAGCTGGGCCATCGTGGCCGAGCCGAAGCCCTGCTGGATCTCCAGGGTGATGTCGTGATCGACGAACTGCCCGAAGTACGTGTACGCCGCCGGGATCGTGCTGTCGTCGCCGGCCGCGTCGGTGTCCACCATGGTCGAGCCGAGGTTCTTGAGCAGCTCCGGCGTGCCGGCGGCGGCCGGCAGCAGGTTGGCCTCGTCGTCCTGCAGATCGGGGAAGAGGAAGTCGAAGCTCTGCCCGTCCACCGAGCGGGCCAGCGCGAACCCGGCCGCTGCTTCGGCGCCGGCCGCGGCGAGACCCGACTCGGCCTTTCTGAGGTCGTTCTCCGTGATTGATCGTCCGTGCCCGAGACGCGGCATGGTCCACCCCCGTTGGTTTCCGAATGCCGGTGACGATACGTAGTCAACTCGTGTCCGGCAGGCAGGAAACCGACAGCGCGACCGCGAACTGACGCGACTGCGGTCGGCCGATCACGTCAGCCGACGTGCTTGTCGAACCATTGCCGCAGCGGGCGGCTGGTCCGGAAGAGGGTGACGATGCGGTCCTTCGCGGCCGCGGTGCCGAGCCAGGCGGCCGGCGGCCACTCCTGCCACGTGGTCAGCCCCTTGTGCCGCAGCAGTTCCACCCGCGGATGATCCTTCGGGATGCCCCGGGGTGCCGTCTTCAGGCTGCCGTGGCCGTGGACCGTGACGCCGGCCCGCTCGATCTCGGCGATCAGCGCGACGAGATCGGGGCCGGTCCGCGGGTCGGCCACCACCCGGCGGTAGCGCTCCAGCTGCTCGGGCGACATCTGGTACATGCCGCAGCCCGCGGCCAGGCCGTCGCCGGACAGCTGGACATAGCCGCCGAACGAGAGCCAACCCCCGAGATGATTTTTGTACGGCGTCTTGTCCCTGCTGAACCGCACGTCCCGGTACGGCCGGAAGATCTTGCCCGGCCCGAATTCCGGCTCCAGCTCGGCGAGCAACTCGGCCATCGGCCCGCGCACCTGCTCCTCGTAGAAGGGCTGGTGCGCGGTCCAGTAGGTCTTCGAGTTGTCGGCGACGAGCCCGTCGTAGAACTCCAGTGCTTCGCTCGGCCACCCTCGGAACGTCACGCGGAGTAGGTTACGGCGCGGCGTTGAGCAAATCGAGAGCACTGTGCTGACAGCTGTGATTGGTGCCGCGGAACACCCCGGCCCAGTGCGACCCGTACGCATCGAGGGTGTCCCGGTCGTTGGCGTACGCGCTGTCGGCGTTGCGCTGCAGGTAGGCGCTGTAGGCGCCGCCGGTCGCCGAGTTGAGCACGCCCAGCCCGCGGATCGCCGCCCCCTTGAACGACACCCCGTCACCACTGCACGCGTCCGGCTCGTTCGGCTCACGCAGGATGCCGCCGGGGGAGAGGTAGCCGCTGGTGGTCATCGCGTCGCCGATCCGGCGGGCGGTCGTGATCAACCCGCCGTCCCCGGTCAGCCGATTGAGCTCCACCAAAGCATTGATCAACACCCCTTGGTTGTACGTCCATGTCACGTCACCGTTGTTCTTGCAGGTGCTCAGGTTGACGCCGTCGTTGACGAGATTCGAGCCGTTGAGCATCCCGGTGCCCTGGAACCAGGACCAGTCGGCCAGGGCCCGCTGCCGATAGACCGTGTCACCCGCGATGCGCCGGCTGAGCGCGGCGTTGAGCTGGATGAACAGGCTGTTCGGGATGGCGTTCTTGGCCGTCCGGGCGGTGTTCCACCAGACCCCGCCACCACACGTGGTGTCCCAGTAGCTGTACATCCAGTCGGCGTCGGCGCGGGCGGTGTTCAGGTAGCGGCTGTCGCCGGTCAGGTCGTAGGCGGCCACCCAGGCCAGGCCCCACCAGCCGGTGTCGTCCAGGTATTCGTTGCGGAACTGCCCCGACCTCGCGGTGACCTGCTTGTCGTAGGTGCTCGCCACGGCGTACCGGTAGCTGTTCATGCCGCTGCGCCGGATGTTGTCGATGATGGCGGTGAGCGCGTTGGCGCCGGTCCACCAGCCGTTGGTGTCGAACAGGCCGGTGCCGCGGTCGAACCGCATCATCAGCGCGGTGGCGGCCGCGGTGCGCCGGTCCCACGCGTTCCAGTTGCTCCGGGTCCAGGCGGTGCAGGTGATCTCGGGCCGGTCGCCGGCCTTGCCGCAGGCGCGCAGCGCGCCGACCCCGTTGCTGCCCCAGTCGTCGACGTTGAACTGGCCGGTCCGCCAGCCACCGGAGCCGCTCGGAACGGTGGTGTCGCCGAGCTTCGAGCCGTCCGCCCAGCTCCGGCCGCCGTCGAAGGACCGGTCCAGCCACACCTCGTCGCCGGCCTGCCCGTTCTCGATCGAGGCCCAGGCCATCGCGTCGACGTCGTTGACGTGCACCTTGACGACCCGGCCGTAGATGCTGCCGGTCACCGGGGTCCGGTCGGCGGTCGCGAGGCCGGCGTCCCGGCCGTCGCAGTAGCGGTTGCAGACGGCGGCCGATGCGGCTTGGACTGACGTGAAAAGGGTCGCGGCCGTAACCAGGGCGGCGGCACCGGCGCTGAGCTTCATAAAGTTAACAAAGCTGTTAGATCGCCGTACGTCAATGGAAAGCCTCGGGGGCCGCCCCTTCGGGCAGCCCCCGAGGTCTACTCAGTCGCCCTGAACCTACTCGGATCGATCGATACGGCTGGCTTCGGAGAATCTCCGGCTTTTAAGGCCCTGTTATGAAAGCCGAGGTTACGGTCCTGGCAGTCAGTGATCCGACAACCCGATCGAGGTACCAATGGGGTCCGTCATGACCGATGCACGCCCGCGGCCCGCGCTTCCACTCGACCTGCTGATCGAGCGCAAGCTCGACTACGTACGGCTCGACGACGCGATCGTCCTGAGCCTTTCCGGCGGCGGCCAGGTCCTGATCGAGACCTGCGCGCAGCTCACCGGCCCGCACGGCCGGTTCCTGGTCGAACCGGGAGTGGCCACGTCGGACATCGTCGCGACGCTGCTCGGCGACCTGGTCCGCGACGCGCGGGTCAGCGACACCGGCGATCTGCGGATCACCTTCGACAGCGGCTCGGAGCTGCTGGTCGAGGCCGACCCCGAGGTCGAGTCGTGGGCGTTCGTCGGCCCGGACGGCCTGCTGGTCGTCTGCCTGGCCGGCGGCGAACTGGCCCGCTGGCAGCGCTAGCGGCTGTTGAGGAAGCCCAGCACGACCGCCGTCCACCAGCCCAGCTGGGAGAGGGCGGTCGCGGCGACCGACCGGGCGAGCAGCGCGGCCGACGGGTGCGGCCGGGGCGCGACCGCCACCACCGCGATCCAGCACAGCACGACGGCCGCCCCGCGCCCGACCGGCAGCGCGTGGCGCCGGTGCTGCCCGACGTGATTGACCACGAAGGGGAGACGGCCGGGTGGCCCCCGGACAACACAAATTCAGCGCGGACGAGCCCGGCCGGTGCAGAAACCGGCCGGGCTCGTCCGTGCTGTCGCAGAGATCAGACCAGGTCGAACCGGTCGAGCTCCATGACCTTCGTCCAGGCCGCGACGAAGTCGGCCACGAACTTGTCGCGGGCGTCCTCGCTGGCGTAGACCTCGGCCAGGGCCCGCAGCTGCGAGTTGGAGCCGAAGATGAGGTCGGCCGCGGTGGCGGTCCACTTGACCTCGTCGGTGGTCACGTCGCGGATCTCGAACACGTGCTCGTCGGACGCCGACGCCACCCACCGGGTGCCCGGCGAGAGCAGGTTGGCGAAGAAGTCGCCGGTGAGTACGCCCGGCTGGTCGGTCAGCACGCCGTGCGCGCTGCCGCCGGCGTTGTTGCCGAGCGCCCGCAGGCCACCGATCAGGACGGTCATCTCCGGCGCGGTCAGGTTGAGCATGTACGCCCGGTCGACGAGCAGCACCTCCGGCTGGGTCTTCTCGCCCGGCCGCAGGTAGTTGCGGAACGCGTCGGCGCGCGGCTCCAGGACGCTGAACGACTCGACGTCGGTCTGCTCCTGGGTGGCGTCGGTGCGGCCGGCCCGGAACGGCACGGTCACCTTGTGGCCGGCGTCGCCGGCCGCCTTCTCGACCGCGGCCGAGCCGGCCAGCACGATCAGGTCGGCGAGCGAGATCTGCGCCCCGCCGGCCGCGTTGAACTCCTGCTGGATGCCTTCGAGGGCGGTCAGCACCTCGGCGGTCCCGGCGTTGACCGCCCAGCTGCGCTGCGGCTCGAGCCGCAGCCGGGCACCGTTGGCGCCACCGCGCTTGTCGGTGGACCGGTAGCTGGCGGCCGACGCCCAGGCGGTGCCGACCAGCTGCGCGGTGGTCAGGCCGGAGTCGAGCACCTTGGCCTTGAGGGCGGCCACGTCGGCGTCGCTGACCAGCGTGCCCTCGGCGGCCGGGACCGGGTCCTGCCAGAGCTGGGCCTCGGGGACCCACGGGCCGAGGAACCGGGCGACCGGGCCCATGTCACGGTGCAGCAACTTGTACCACGCCTTGGCGAAGGCCAGCGCGAACGCCTGCGGGTCGGCCAGGAAGCGACGCGAGATCGCCTCGTAGGCCGGGTCGACGCGCAGCGACAGGTCGGTCGTCAGCATCGTCGGCTTGTGCTTCTTGGCCGGGTCGTACGCGTCCGGGATGATCTCGTCGGTGGTCTTGGCGGTCCACTGCTTCGCGCCACCGGGGCTGGTGGTGAGCTCCCACTCGTACCCGAAAAGGATCTCGAAGAAGCGGTTGCTCCACTGGGTCGGCTTGTCGGTCCAGGTGACCTCGAGGCCGCTGGTGATCGAGTCGGCGCCCTTGCCGCTGCCGTGCGTGCTCAGCCAGCCCAGGCCCTGCGCGGTGATCTCGGCGCCCTCGGGCTCCGGGCCGACGTGACCGTCGGCGACACCGGCGCCGTGCGTCTTGCCGAAGGTGTGACCACCGGCGATGAGCGCGACGGTCTCCTCGTCGTTCATCGCCATCCGGGCGAAGGTCTCCCGGATGAAGTGCGCGGCCTGCTCCGGGTTGGCGTTGCCGCCCGGGCCCTCCGGGTTGACGTAGATGAGGCCCATCTCGGTCGCGCCGACGCCCTCGTTCATGGTCTTCTCGGTGGCGTAGCGGCCGGCCAGCCAGGTGTCCTCGGGACCCCAGAAGATCTCCTCGGGCTCCCACACGTCGACCCGGCCGAAGCCGAAGCCGAAGGTCTCGAAGCCCATCGACTCCAGCGCCACGTTGCCGGCCAGCACCAGCAGGTCGGCCCAGGAGATCTTCTGGCCGTACTTCTGCTTGACCGGCCAGAGCAGGCGGCGGGCCTTGTCCAGGTTGGCGTTGTCGGGCCAGCTGTTGAGCGGGGCGAACCGCTGGCCGCCGTCGCCGGCGCCACCACGGCCGTCCTGGATGCGGTAGGTGCCCGCGGCGTGCCAGCTCAGCCGGATCATCAGGCCGCCGTAGTGACCGAAGTCGGCCGGCCACCAGTCCTGCGAGGTGGTGATCACCTCGGCGATGTCCCGCTTGAGGGCGTCGACGTCGAGCTTCGCGAACTCCTTCGCGTAGTCGAAGCCGGGCAGCGGGTTGCCCTTGGACGAGTGGGCGTGCAGCACCGACAGGTCGAGCTGGTTGGGCCACCAGTCACGGTTGGTGTGCGGACGCCCGCCGGTCTTCGGGGTCGGCGCGTCGATCGCCGGGTTCTCGCTCTCGCTGCCGTGCGTGGTCACGGAGTCGTGCGCGACCGGGCAGCCGGCTGCCGCGTTGTCCTGGGTGTCGCTCATCTGTTTCCTTCCAGACTGCCGGATGAACTGGGCTTGCTGCTGGTCGCGCAGGCGGGGCAGATGCCCCAGTAGACGACCTCCGCCTCGTCGATCACGTAGCCGTGATCGTCGGGAGCGGTGAGACAGGGGGAGTGGCCGGCGGCGCAGTCGATGTCGGCGATCGCGCCGCACGACCGGCACACGACGTGGTGGTGGTTGTCCGCCACCCGTGACTCGTAGCGGGCGGTCGCGCCCGCGGGCTGGATGCGGCGCACGAGACCGGCGTCGGTGAGTGCACGCAGTACGTCATACACCGCCTGGTGCGAGACCGTGGGGTGTTCCGCGCGGACCAGCTCGATCACCGTGTCGGTGTCGATGTGCTTGTGGTCGCGCAGCGCGGTGAGAACCGCCAGCCGGGGCCTGGTCACGCGCAACGAGGCCGACCGGAGCTGGGCCTCGAAGTCGGGTGTCACCCGACGAACATAGGCCCTTGTCTGGAATGAATCAAGTTTAGAGTGGGCCTGTTTCCGCAGCCTTCATCGTCTCGGCACGCAGCAGATCGGCGAGCGCCGCCGCGGTCAGCGGGCGGGCGTAGTGGAAGCCCTGACCGCTGCGGTAACCGAGCAGGGTCAGCTCGGTCGCCTGGGCCGGCACCTCGATGCCCTCGGCCACGGTGTCCAGGTTCAGGGCCTGGGCGAGCCGGATGACCGCCTCGGCGACGGCCGAACCCTGCGGCTCGCCGTTGAGCTCGGAGACGAAGCAGCGGTCCAGCTTGAGGATGTCGATCGGCAGCCGGGTCAGGTAGCGCAGCGACGAGTAGCCGGTGCCGAAGTCGTCGACGGCGATCCGGATGTCGTGCCGGCGCAGCACCTCCAGGACGCCGGCCCCCTCGCTCTCGTGCACCAGGGCGCTCTCGGTCAACTCCAGCACCAGGTCGTGCGGGTCGAGGCCGGCGTCGGCGAGGGTGGCGAGCACGGCGTCGGTCAGGCCGGGGCTCTTCAACTGGTACGGCGAGAGGTTCACGCTGACGTACAGCCGCCGGCCGAACTCCTGCTGCCACTGCCGGGTCTGCCGGGTGGCCTGCTCGAGCACCCACAGGCCGAGGCCGTCGATCGCGCCGGTCCGCTCGGCGGCGGCGATGAAGGTGTCCGGGAAGAGCGTGCCGCGCTCCGGGTGCTCCCAGCGGACCAGGGCCTCCACCCCGGTGATCTCGCCGGTGGCCAGCGTGACGATCGGCTGGAAGGCGAGCCGCAGCTGCCCGGCCGCGGCGGCGGCGAGCATCTCGGCGTCGAACGTCTCGGCCGCGCCGGTCGCCGACTCCAGGCCCGGGTGCCACTGCTCGGGGCGGCCGGTGCCGGCCCGCTTGGCGGCGTACATGGCCATGTCGGCGCGGTGCCGCACGGTGGCGACGTCGGTCTCCGGGTCGGTCATCACCACGCCGATGCTGCAGCGGATCGGGGTGGGCAGCCCGGCGACGTCGCGCGGCTCGGCGGCCCGGTCGAGGATGCGCTGGGCCACGGCGAGGGCCTGCTCGATATCGCCGGGCCGGTCGAGCAGGACGACGAACTCGTCGCCGCCGACCCGGGCGGCCACGTCGCTGCCGCGTACGGTCGCCCGCAGCACCTCGGCGAACGCCACCAGCATGGCGTCGCCGGCCTCGTGACCGCGGGTGTCGTTGATCTTCTTGAAGCCGTCCAGGTCGATCACCAGGACCGCGGACGCGGCGCCGGTCTCGTGGTGGCGCCGGACCGCGGCCTCCAGCGCCGGGGCCACCGACAGCCGGTTGGCCAGGCCGGTCAGGTGGTCGCGGACGACCAGGCCGTGGTTCTCCCGCATCGCCACGATCTGGCGCAGCACGACCGCGCCGGTCATCACGATCACCCCGGCGGCCAGGCCGCCCCACGGGTAGAACGCGTGTTCCCGGGCGGCCGCGAACAGCAGCATCACGTAGCCGGCGAGCAGGGCGGCGTACGGCAAATAGGCGATGCCGGAGCGTCCGCGCTGCTCCGTGCCGGTGTCGTCGCTGCGTCGCGTGATCTGCATGGCGGCGGCCATCGCCATGATCAGATCGGCGCCGTTGAGGGCCACCGAGAGTGCCGTGGGCCAGGTCATCGGGCCCTGGTCGACGAGGTACGCGTAGATGATGTCGCCGGCGAGGTAGGTGAGCAGGCCGGCCAGGAACAGCGGCAGCGGGCCGCGCCAGGACGTGACGCCGTTGCGCAGCAGCAGCGCGCACACCCCGAAGATGAGGGCGAGGTCGGTGACCGGGAAGCCGATCACGACCATGGAGTCCGGGCCGATGTGGCCGTCCTGCAGGGCCGGGCCGAGCTGGAAATACCAGGAGACGACGAAACCGCCGCCGATGACGGTGGTGAGGTCGGCGATGAACCGGGTCCGCTGCCGGCCGGTCAGCGTCTTCATCGGGAAGGCCAGGATGCCGGCGAGCACCAGCGGCGCCCACACCAGCCGGCCGATCAGCGCCGCCATGATCCCGGACAGCGGCAGCTCACCGCCGTGCATGGCGGCCATCACGACCGCGTACGGCTGGGGCAGCAGCATCACGGTGAACGCGACGGCGAACCAGCGCCACGGGCGGCGTGCGGCGGGCGACCCCCGGAACGCGGCCACCCAGCACAGGGCGGTGGTGACCACCGAGGTGATCAGGTACGACCGGAAGAACTCGGCGTTGGCCAGCGCACCCTGCGGGTTGGTCACGATCCGCGCACCGACGGTGGCGGCCGCGGCCAGTCCGATGATGATCAGCAGCGCGTGCGACCGCAGCCACCTGCCCACCTCAGCCACCACGTTGCCTCCTCCGCTGCTTGGTCCTCTCACCATCGGTCACTCTCCGAACCGGCGCCCGGAATCGGGCTAATTTGCTAGGCCACCGCGAGTGCGACCTCGCGGAACGGGTCCTCGACCGGCCGGCCGAAGTGGTAGCCCTGCGCGAAGCGGTAGCCGAGGCGGTGCAGCTCGGCCGCCTGCTCGGCGGTCTCCACGCCCTCGGCCACGGCGGCCAGGTGCAGGCCGTCGGCGACCTGGATCAGCGCCGTCGCGATCACCGCGTGCTCGCCGGCCATCGTCACCGTGTCGACGAACTGCTTGTCGACCTTGAGGGCGTCGACCGGCAGGGTGCGCAGCAGACCGAGCGACGAGTGCCCGGTGCCGAAGTCGTCCAGCGAGATCTTCACCCCGAGGTCGCGCAGCGCCTTGACCGTCTCGACCGCCTGGCCGCCACCGAAGACCGCGGTCTCGGTGATCTCCACGGTCAGATTCGACGAGATCATGCCGGTCGAGGCGAGAACCGAGGCGACCGTACGGGCGAAGTCCGGCTCGGCGAGCTGGCGGGCGGAGACGTTGACCGCCACGTGCAGCGGTGCCCGGCCGGCGAGGGTGTCCCGCCACCACACGGCCTGCTCGCAGGCCCGGCGCAGGATCCACTCGCCCAGCTCGACGATCAGCCCGTTCTCCTCGGCGACCGGGATGAAGTCGACCGGGCTGACGAAGCCCCGGGTCGGGTGCTGCCAGCGGATCAGCGTCTCGACCCCGACGATGTCGCCGGCCGGCAGCGTGACGATCGGCTGGTAGACCAGCCGGAACTGCTCGCTGTCGATGGCCAGCCGGATGTCGGCGCCCAGTCGCGCCTTCTCCCCGGCCCGGTCGTCCAGGTCCTCGGTGAAGCGCAGCCAGGGGCGCCCGGCCGCCTTGGCGGCGTACATCGCCACGTCGGCGCGGCGCAGCAGCTCACCCGGGTCGGTGGCGCCGGGCGCGGACGCGATCCCGATGCACCCGCTGATCAGCAGTTCCTGGCCGCCGGCCGGGATCGGGGCGCGCAACGCGGCCACCAGGCGGGCCGCCACCGAGTCGCCGGTCTCGGCCGACGCGTCCGGGATCAGCACCGCGAATTCGTCGCCACCCATCCGGGCCACCAGGTCGGTGCCGCGCAGCGCGGCGGTGAAGCGCCCGGCCACCGCGGCCAGCAGCTGGTCGCCGACGGCGTGACCGAAGCGGTCGTTGACCGCCTTGAACCCGGTCAGGTCGAGCAGGGCGACCTGCGGCTCGCCGTCGGCCACCGCCTCGGCCAGGCGCTGCTCGAACTGCCGGCGGTTGGCCAGCCCGGTCAGGTCGTCGCGCAGCGCGAGCTGCTCCATCTGGCCGGCCTGCCGCCGCAGCCGGACCACGAAACCGGTCATCCGGGCGGCCACCAGCAGCACCAGCACGGCGGCGGCGCAGCCGATCTCGGCCCAGCCGTCGGCGTGGCCGACCCGGGCGTCCTGCACGAAGATCATCGTGGGGATCAGCAGCATGCACGAGACAAGGATCGTGATCCGGCCGTACCGCGGCGATCCGGTGACGTCGTCCTCCCCGGGCACGTCGACGCGCGGAAGGATCGCGGCCGCGCCGAACAGCACGTTGGCCAGCATCCAGCCGATCGCGACCAGCCCTTCCGGCAGGCCCAGGCCGGGCAGGACGAACGTGACGATGTCCGACCCGACCAGGCACAGCACCCCGCCGACCACGGCGGTCACCGCGGTCCGGCGCACGCCGGCCCCGATCAGCAGGCGGGCGACCAGGGCGATCAGCACGATGTCGAAGGTGGGGTAGGCGATGGCGAGGAGGGTCGGGTCGGTCATCGGCTCGATGACGAACAGCCACCACACCAGGCCGAGGCCGCCGGCGATCACCGCGGCGTCCAGGTAACCGGCCCGGTCCAGGCGTAACCGGCGGTGCGCCAGCCGGAGCGCGCCCGCGACCAGCAGCGGGTAGGCCAACAGGTAGAACACGTCGGCCGGCGACTGCCACGGGGAGCGGTGCAGCACCTGCCGGTAGATCTCGTAGGTCACGTCGCCGAGCAGCCGGGACGCCGCGGCGGCGGCGATCAGCGACCAGCCGAGCCGGCTCCCGCCGCCCTGCACGGCCCGCACCACCAGGGCGATCACGACCGCCAGGGCGAGCGCGTCGTAGACGTACGCCGCGGCCGGCGTGCCGATCGGCACGAACTGGTAGCCCGCGACCACGCCGAGGCCGACGGTGCACCACGCGGCGAGCACGTCCTGCCTGATCCTGGTCATGGCAGTACATTCGCCGGAATCGCCCCCCGGCTGAGTGCTTGTGCATTGCCGGACGGGTGCGCTTGAGTTGGGCGTGCGCCATTACGCCGTACACCTCGAATCGCCGAACGGCGCCGCCGGCACGGTGGCCGCCTATGGCCACTGGGGCCGGCCCCTGCTGGTTTTCCCCACCGAGAAAGGGTCGGCGGGGGAGTGGGCCGAGCAGGGCATGGTGGCCGCGGTCGAGCACCTGATCGACGCCGGCCGGATCAAGCTGTACTGCGTCGACTCGTTCGACGCCGGCACCTGGTCGGCGGCGCACCTGTCACTGGAGGAGCGGGCCCGGTCGCATGCCGGCTACGAGTCGTGGCTCCTCGACGCGGTCGTGCCGCACATCCGCGCCGGCACCGGCGACGCCGACATCGTCACCGCGGGTTGCTCGCTCGGGGCGTTCCACGCGCTCAACCTGGCGTTCCGCCGCGCCGATCTGTTCCCGCAGGCCCTGTGCTTCTCCGGCAACTACGGCCCGGGCGTGTGGAACGGCTGGGGCGAGCGGGGCGACGCGTTCTACTTCAACAGCCCGGTCGACTACGTGGCCAACCTGCACGGCGACCACCTCGACTGGCTGCGGTCCCGGCTGTCGCTGCTGCTGGTCTGCGGGCAGGGGCAGTGGGAGGACACCACCGGCGCGCTCGACTCGACCCGGCAGATGGCGGCCCTGCTGGCGGACAAGAGCATCCCGCACGAGCTGGACGTGTGGGGGCCGGACGTGCCGCACGACTGGCCGTCGTGGCGCGCCCAGCTGGCCCATCACCTGCCCCGCTTCTGCTAGCCGGCTCCGCCGACGTGGCCTGCGTCATGCCGCCGACTTCGCTCAAGCCGGTCGCCGCCTGCCGATAGGAAGCCGTGCGGAAAGCGGGCTGGTGGGGCGGATGGATCGCGGTCGGGTTGCTGGCGACCGTGATCCACTACCTGCTGCCCGGCGACGGTCTCCGGTCCGATCTCGTCTACGACGCCACCGGGCTGGCGGCCGGCCTGCTGATCCTGGTCGCGGTGCGGCTGCACCGCCCGGCCCGCCCGGCCATGTGGTATCTGTTCGCGGCCGGCCAGATCCTGTCGGTCACCGGCGACTTCACCTGGGAGTACTACGAGTACGTACGGCACGAGGAGCCGTACCCGTCGTTCGCGGACGTCTTCTACGTCGCCTCCTATCTGCCGCTGATCGCCGGGCTGTTCCTGCTGGTGCGGCGCGGGCGCGGGAACGGCGGCAGCCTGCTCGACGCGGCCATGGTGGCGACCGGGCTGGGCCTGGCCATGTGGGTGTTCGTGCTGCATCCGGTGGCGGCCGGCGAGTCGGCGTCGACCCTGGAACGCGTGATCAGCACCGCCTACCCGGCCCTGGACGCCCTGCTGCTGACGATGCTGGCCGGGCTCTTCGCCGATCCGGCGTCGCGCACCCCGAGCACCCGCCTCCTGGGGCTGGCCGCGATGCTGCTGCTGGTCTCCGACGTGGCCTTCTCGGTGGCGTCGCTGTACTGGGGATACGACGGTCACCTGCTGGACGGCGGCTGGATGATGGCCTACGTCGTCTGGGCGGCGGCCGCCCTGCACCCGTCGATGTCGGCGGCGGCCGCCCCGGAACGCCCGGAGAGCGCGAACCGGGTCAGCCCGCGGCGGCTCGCCGTGCTGGGCGGCTGCTCGGTGCTGGCGCCGAGCCTGCTGTTCCTGCCCCGGATCGGCGCGGACCGGCTGGACCGGGCGGTCGTCGCCGCCGCGGCCGTGCTCCTGTTCCTGCTCGGCCTGGCCCGGATGGCCGGCTTCGTCAGCAAGATCCGCCGGCTGGCGATGCAGGACGACCTGACCGGCCTGAGCAACCGCCGGCACTTCGCCGAGACGCTGGGTGCCGCCCTGGCCGCCGGCCGGGCCGAGGTCGTCCTGCTCGGGCTGAGCAACTTCAAGGCGCTCAACGACGAGGTCGGCCAGGTGATCGGCGACCGTCTGCTGGTCCTGTTCGCCGGCCGGCTGCGCGCGGCCGTGGGGGAGGGAGCCCTGGTCGCCCGGGTCAGCGGGGACGAGTTCGCGGTGCTGCTGACGGAGTCCGGCGACATGGACCGGATCGTGGCCACCGTCCACGACCCGATCCGGGTGGGTGACCACGAGATCCTGCTCGTCGCCGGGGCCGGGGTCGGCGACGGCACCGGCACCTCCGACCCGGCCGAGGTGCTGCGCCGGGCCGGGGTGGCGATGTATGCGGCGAAGCGGACCGGCGAGCCGTACCGGAGCTGGAGCCCGGCCATGGACGAGCGGGCCGGCCAGAACGCCCGGCTGGGCGCGCAGATGCGGGCCGGGCTGGACGACGGCCAGTTCCGGGTGGTCTACCAGCCGATCGTGGCGGTGCCGGAGCGCCGGGTGGTGGCGGTGGAGGCGCTGGTGCGGTGGGACCACCCGGACCGGGGCCCGATCAGCCCCGCCCATTTCATCCCGGTCGCCGAGCAGAACGGGCTCATCGTCGAGCTGGGCGAATGGATCCTGGTCACCGCCTGCCGGCAACTGGCCCGGTGGCGGGCCGAGCTGGGCGATCGTGCGCCGGACAAGGTGAGCGTCAACGCGTCGGCCCGGCAGCTCGCCCGGCCCGGCTTCGCCGCGACGGTCACCCGGGTGCTGGCCGACGCCGGCCTGCCGGCCCGGTGCCTGACCATCGAGGTGACCGAGACCGCGGTCTTCGAGGGCGGTCAGGCCATCACCACGCTGCACGAGCTGCGGGCGCTGGGGGTGCGGATCGCGCTCGACGACTTCGGCACCGGGCACTCGTCGCTCCGCCTGCTGCAGACCGTGCCGGTGGACATCCTCAAGGTCGACAAGTTGTTCGTCGACCACATCACCGAGGCCGGCCGGCCGACCGTGATCGCCCGGTCGCTGATCCAGATCAGCGACGGGCTGGGCCTGACCGCGGTGGCCGAGGGCGTGGAGACCGCCGCACAGGCCGAGGCGCTGTACCGCCTGGGCTACCGGCTGCTGCAGGGCTACCATTTTGGCCGCCCGGTCGCTGAACCCGACTTCGACCTGACCGGCGTGCGGGCCGCCGCCTGAAAGGCCCGGCAGCAGGGAGTACGCCATGACCGCGCGCAAGGTTCTCTTCATCGGTGGCACCGGGAACATCAGCTCGGCCTGTGCCCGGCTGGCCGTCGACTCCGGCATCGACCTCGCCGTCCTCACCCGCGGCAGCACCACCGACCGGCCGCTGCCGGCCGGGGTCACCACGCTGATCGGGGACATCCGCGACCCGGCCTCGGTGGCGGGCGCGCTCGGCGACCGGACGTTCGACGCGGTGGTCGACTGGGTCGCGTTCACCACCGGGCACGTCCAGGCCGACATCGACCTGTTCCGCGGCCGCACCGGGCAGTACGTGTTCATCAGCTCGGCATCGGCCTACCAGAAGCCGCCGGGCCGGGTGCCGATCCTGGAGTCGACGCCCCTGCACAACCCGTTCTGGCAGTACTCCCGGGACAAGATCGCCTGCGAGGAAGTGCTGATCCGGGCCTACCGCGAGGAGGGCTTCCCGGTCACCGTCGTGCGGCCGTCGCACACCTACGACCGGACCAGCATCCCGCTCGACGGCGGCTGGACCGTCATCGACCGGATGCGCCGCGGTCAGGAGATCGTCGTGCACGGCGACGGCACCTCGCTGTGGACGCTCACCCACCACACCGACTTCGCGAAGGCGTTCGTGCCGCTGCTCGGCCACACCCGCACGATCGGCGAGAGCTACCACATCACCTCCGACGACGTGCTCACCTGGAACCAGATCGCCGAGACCCTGGCCGCCGCGGCCGGCACCACGGCCCGCATCGTGCACGTCCCGTCGGACGCGATCGCCGCCGCCGACCCGGCGTGGGGTGCCGGCCTGCTCGGCGACAAGGCCCACTCGGTGGTCTTCGACAACGCCAAGATCAAGCAGGTGGTGCCCGGCTACGTCGCCACCGTGCCGTTCGAGCAGGGCGCCCGGGAGATCATCGACTGGTACGACGCCGACCCGTCCCGGCAGCACGTCGACCCCGCGACCGACCAGCTGATCGACAAGCTGGTGGCCGCTCACCGGGTGGACATCCGCTGAGGTCCATCCACGCCTAGTCGTAGGGGCCGGCCTCCTCGACCCACCGCCGGAAGCGTTCCGCCGGTGGGGCCGGCTTGCGGTCGGTGCGCCAGGTCAGGCCGACCACCCGCTCGGCGCCCGGGGCCCACAGCGGGATGCCGATCGTGCCGGTCGCGCCGGCGAACTGCTCCGGCACCACGGCCACGCCCAGGCCCGCGCCGACCAGGCCCTCGACCGTGCCCAGGTCGCCGATCTCGAACGCCACCCGCAACGTCGCGCCGGCCGCCGCGAACAGCTCCTCCACCTGGGCGCGGAACCCGAAGCCGGGCGGCACGGTGACGAAATCCTCGCCGGCCACGTCGGCCGGGCGGGCCGAACGCCGCCCGGCCAGGCGGTGTCCGGGCGGGACGATCAGGGCCAGGCGCTGCCGCTGCATCACCTGCCAGCCGTACGGCCCGTCCGGGCGCGGTGAGGTCAGGGCCAGCTCGGCCGCGCCGGTGGTCAGGTCGCGCAGGATCTCGTGGCTCGGCTCCTGGCGCAGCTCGATCCGTAGGTGCGGCGCCCGCTGCCGGACGTCGTGCAGCATCCGCGGCACCAGCGACGTCGACATCGAGTCGAGGAAGGCGAGCCGGACCGTGCCCGAGTCGGGGTCGAGCGCGCTGGCCAGGTCGCGGCGCAGCCGGTCGTACCGCTCGACGATGTCCCGGGAGGCGGCCAGGGCGAGCTCGCCGAGCGGGTTCGGGTGCACCCCCTTGGCGTCCCGTTCGAAGAGCCGGGCGCCCAGTTCGGCCTCGATCCGCACCAGCAGCCGGGACAGGGTCGGCTGGCTGGTCTGCAGCGCGGCGGCGGCCTCGGTGACGTGTTGGTGCTCACCCAGAACCAGCAAACTGCGGAGCTCCTCGATCTGCACGGCAGGCATCATACGACGTACGCATGCAACTGACGCTTTTCATGTATTAGACGCATGGAAGCTGGTGGCGGAGGTTGGCCGGGTGCGTACCAACCTCGGATACCAGGCCGGCACCGTCGGCTACCGCCGCGTCTGCCTGGCCCTGTTCGCCGCCGGCGTCGCCACGTTCGCCCTGCTCTACAGCACCCAGGCGGTGCTGCCCGAGCTGGCCGGCGCCTTCCGGATCACCCCCGGCCAGGCCGTCTGGTCACTGTCGGTGGCGACGATCGGCCTCGGCGTCGCGCTGCTGATCACCGGCCCGCTCTCCGAGAAGATCGGCCGCACCCGCCTGATCCACCTGTCCCTGACCCTGTCCGGCATCGTCGGCCTGGCCTGCGCGATCGCGCCGAGCTGGCCGGCGCTGCTCGGCCTGCGGCTGCTGCAGGGCATCGCGCTGGCCGGCCTGCCCGCGGTCGCCACCGCCTACCTGCGCGAGGAACTGCACGCCGGGACGCACGCCCGCGCGGCCGGCCTCTACATCGGCGGCACCGCCCTGGGCGGCATGTCCGGCCGGCTGGTCACCGGCTGGGTCGCCGAGGCGGCCGGCTGGCGCTGGGCCCTGGCCGCGGTCGCCCTGCTCGGCCTGTTCTGCGCTTTTGTCGTCGCTGGGGTCCTGCCCGCGTCGCGCAACTTCGCCCCCCGGCGCTCGCGGACGGTGACGTTGCGCGCGGTCACCGACCCGGCGCTGCTCTCCCTCTACGGCATCGGCGCGTGCGCGATGGGCGCATTCGTGGCCGTCTACAACGCGATCGGCTTCCGCCTGACCGCGGCGCCGTTCCTGCTCGGCGCGGGCGCGGCCGGCGCGGTCTTCCTGGTCTACCCGGTCGGCACGCTGAGCTCGACCCTGTCCGGCCGGCTGGCCGACCGCTACGGCCGCCGCGCGGTGATGCCGTTCGGCTGCCTGCTGACCGCGGCCGGCCTGCTGCTCACCCTGCCCGACCGACTGCCGGTGGTGGTGCTGGGCTTGGCGGTGATGACCGCCGGCTTCTTCTGGACCCACGGCGTGGCCAGCGGCTGGGTCCCGGTCCGGGCGCACGCCGCCGGCCTGCCGGCCGGCCAGGCGGCCTCGCTGTACCTGTTCTTCTACTACGCGGGTTCGTCCATCTTCGGAAGCCTTTCCGGTACGGCGTGGTCCCTCGGCGCCTGGCCCGCCGTGGTCACCCTGGCCTTCGCGTTCGTCGTGCTCAGCGGCCTGCTGGCCACCGGCCTGCGCCGAGTCCCGGCCCTGATCCCGGCGTCGCCGCCCGCCCGACAGCCCGCCGGCGCCACCCACTGAGCGAACCGCCCTGCCAGCGCGTGCTTGTCGGCCCGTGCCTGTCAGCCCGCGCCCGTCAGCCCGCGCTTGGCTCGTCGCACCAGAACGATTTCCTTGATGTCGGGGCCTCGGGCGTGCGACGAGAGCCCGATTTCCAGGAAATCGGGCTCTGACTGCGAGGGCGAGGCCCCGGCTTCCGCGAAGTCGGTAGCCGGGGCGGCCACTCCGGTGGAGGGCTTTGCCCTGGTGTTGGATGGGGCCATGACGATCATGGAACGGCTGGCCGGCACTTCCCGGATCGGGCTGGGGCTGGCGGCTGTCGGGCGGCCGGGGTACATCAATCTCGGGCGAGACGTGGATCTGCCTGCCGATCGCACGGTCGAGGTGATGCGGGACCGCGCGCACGAGCTGCTCGACCGGGCGTACGCGTCGGGGGTCCGGTATTTCGACGTCGCGCGCTCCTATGGTCGCGCCGAGGAGTTCCTCGCCGGTTGGCTGGGCGGCCGGCCGGATGTTGCGGACGTCGTCGTTGGCAGTAAGTGGGGTTACACCTATACCGCCGGGTGGCGGATCGATGCCGAGAAACACGAGGTCAAGGACCACGGTGTGGCGACCTTCGAGCGGCAGCTCGGGGAGACGCGGGCGCTGCTCGGGGATCGGCTCGATCTCTATCAGGTCCACTCGGTCACGCCGGACAGCCCGGCGCTGCACGACGTCGAGCTCCATGCGCAGCTTGCCGATCTCGCCGCGCAGGGCGTCACCATCGGGCTGTCGGCCAGCGGTCCGGGGCAGGGTGCGGTGATCCGGGCCGCGCTGGGGGTCGAGGTTGGTGGGCGACCGCTGTTCCGCAGCGTGCAGGCCACCTGGAACCTGCTCGAACCGAGCGCCGGGCCGGCCCTCGCCGAGGCCCATGATGCGGGCTGCCTGGTCATCGTCAAGGAGGCCCTGGCCAACGGGCGGCTCGCGGTGGGGGAGCGGGCGCCCGGCGACGTGGCCGCCCTCGCCGCGGTGCTTGCCCAGCCGTGGGTGACGATCGCGCTCTCCGGCGCGGCAACCACCGCCCAGCTGACCTCGAACATGCGAGCCGAAGACCCGCGAGCCGAAGACCCGCGAGCCGATGATCCGCGAGCCGATGATCCGCGAGCCGAAGATCCGCGAGCCGAAGATCCGCGAGCCGATGATCCGCGAGCCGAAGATCCGCAGGCTGAGGGACCGCGGGCGGGAGACGCGGAGGCCGGGGGTGCCGGGTGGGGAGAGCTGGCGATGCCGGCTGAGGTCTATTGGCGGGAGCGGTCAGCTCTGGCCTGGGGTTAGGAGCTCTACGCCGTTTGATGCCAGGGCGTCGCGCAGGTCGGGCGGGGGTGCGGCGTCGGTGATCAGGTAGTCGGCGGCGCCCAGCTCGGAGACCTGGGCGAACAGGCGGCGGCCGAACTTCGACGAGTCGGCCAGGATGGCCACCCTTGCGGCTCGGGAGATCATCTCCTGCATCATGGCGGCCTCGGCCAGGTTGCTCGTCGTGTAGCCCGCGTCGGCGGACACCGCTCCCACGCCGATCAGCGCCAGGTCGCAGCTGATGTCCAGCTCGGCGCCGGTGTTGCCGCGGAAGCTGACCGGGCCGACGGTGGCCAGGGTCAGGGCGCGCACCGCGCCGCCGAAGACGTAGATGTCGCGGACCGAGGTCGGCGGCAGCGCGCCCGGCACCAGCAGGTTGTTGGTCGCCACCGTGAGGTCGCGGTGCTGGCCGAGGTTGCGGGCGAGGGCGAGGATCGTCGTCCCGCCGTTGATCATGATGGTCGAGCCGTCCTGGACCAGGGCCGCGGCCAGCGCCGCGATCTTCTCCTTCTCCTGCTCCTGCACGGTGAGCCGCTGGTCGACGGCGCGGTCGGTGCGGGAGACGGTGGAGAGGCTGACGGCGCCGCCGTAGGTGCGGACGAGGCTGCCCTCGGCGGCCAGCTGATCGAGATCGCGTCGAACGGTGTCGATCGAGACGCCGAAGCGTTCGGCCAGCTCGCCGACCGTGACCTGACCGGTCTCGGCGACATACGCCGCCAGCTGGGCTTTGCGGCCGGCCGGCAGGTGACGCTGCCGCTCGTTGCTGTCGACGCTCACTGATCCCCCCTCGTCAGTGCGGCAGTATGCCACAAATGCGTGTCCATTGAGCACACCGCTGCGTAGAGCTGCGGAGAGCCGCAAGGTTGGGCACGACCAGCCAAAAGACCACGCTGACGCGCCAATGCCCAGCTCGGCGGGTGGCTCCGAGCTGCCTTATTCTGCTCCATGGCGCAACAGTATGCCGTACTCCGCAGTTTTCTGCTGTTCTTCTCTTGTCTTCATCTGTAACACGCTGCTAACGTGGCGCCAACACGGCAGAGAACAGAAAGATCTCTATATAGAAGGAGTCCGCCATGGCGGTTTCTGCATCCCGGCTGAAGCGAGTAATAGGGGCGGTGACGGCGGCCAGCCTGGTCGCGTTCGTCGCGGCGTGTGGCGGCGGCGACTCGGATGACTCGGCTTCGGGCGGAGATGTGACGCTCGAGTTCGCCCAGTGGTGGGGCGCGGAGCTTCCGGCCGGCGATTTCGACAAGATCATTAACGACTTCACGACGGCAAACCCGAATATCAAGATCAAGCTGATCTCGGCGCCGTACGCTTCGACCAAGCAGCAGCTGATCACCGGCGCGGCCTCGAAGACCCTCCCGGACGTGGTGGGCCTCGACGGCGCCTGGGTCAACGACTTCGCCAAGCAGGGCGCGATCGCCGACATGTCCAAGCTGATGACCGACGCGAACTATGACTCCAGCCAGCTGGCCAGCCAGATCCAGCTCGAGGGCAAGACGTACATGATCCCGGTGGTCAACTTCGTCTACCCGCTGTTCGTCAACAAGGACCTGCTGACCAAGGCCGGCGTCGCCAAGACGCCGAGCACGCGCACCGAGTTCCTCGACGCGGCCAAGAAGATCAGCGCCACCGGCGGCAACGTGAAGGGCTGGGCGCTCCCGCTCGACACCGCCGTCCCCAACGGCATCCAGAACGACGTGATGTCCTGGCTCTGGGCCTCCGGCGGCAGCATGCTGGCCGACGGCAAGCCGGCGCTGCAGACCGACGCGGTCAAGAGCACCGTCGAGTACGTCAAGAGCCTCAACGACGCGAACGTCATCGCCCCCGGTTCCCTCACCATGAAGGAGCAGGACAAGGTCGAGAAGTTCACCCAGGGCCAGGTCGGCATGATGATCGACTCGCTCGCGCACGTCAGCCTGATCAAGAAGAACAAGCCGGACCTGAAGTTCGAGATCGCGGCCATCCCGGCCGAGGACAGCTACACCGGCAAGCGCGGTATCCCGTACGCGTCCTGGGGCATCGGCATCTCGAACTCCACCAAGCACAAGGCCGAGGCGTTCAAGTTCGTCTCCTACCTGATGAGCGCGGAGACCAACGCGAAGCTCGCCACGATCGCCAACGGCTTCACCGGCAACAAGAACGCCGAGCCCGACTTCAGCAACAGCGACCCGCTGTTCAAGCAGGCGTTCGACATCTACAAGGAGGGCACCCCGGCCAACGAGTTCGTCGGCCTGCCCAAGTCCGAGGACCTCATGCGCAGCTTCGACGAGCAGCTCCAGCTCGTGCTGACCGGCAAGTCGAGCGTCGATGACGCCCTCGCCAAGGCGCAGGAGTCCTGGTCCTCGGTGATCGGTTAGTCCGCCCGGGCGCCGTGCCGGCCCCCTGACATAAAGCCGGTACGGCGCCCGACCTAGGAGACAAGCCATGACAATGCTCGCAACGAAGACCGCCGCGCCGGTCGAACCGGCGGCCCCCAAACGAAAGTCCCTGGCCCGGCGCCTGGTCCCGTACGGCTACCTGTCCCCCACGATCGTCCTGATCGTGGTCCTGATGGTGGTCCCCATCGTCATGGTGATCAGCTATTCGTTCCGGGACAACGTGATCGTCCAGGACAACTCGGTGTTCGCCGGGTTCGCCAACTACACCAAGGTGCTCACCGATCCGGACTTCCTGGCCGCGATCAAGAACACCGCCATCTTCATCACCGTCAGCATGGTGGCCCACCTGGTCCTCGGCCTGGCGTTCGCGATGATGCTCAACACCGAGCTGCTCGGCGGGGTCACCAAGGCCATCTTCCGGATCGTCTACATCCTGCCGTGGCTGTTCACGATCGCGGTCATCGCGGTCATCTGGCGGCTGCTGCTCGACCCGGCCGGCGTCATCAACTACGTGCTGCACTCGATCGGCCTGATCAACGAGGGCGTGAACTGGCTCGGTGATCCGGGCAAGGCGCTGTGGGCGGTCACGTTCATCAACATCTGGTCGGGCTACCCGTTCTTCATGATCAGCCTGCTGGCCGGTCTGCAGGGCATTCCCAAGGACCTGTACGAAGCGGCCGCGGTCGACGGCACCAACTGGTTCCAGCGGTTCCGCCACGTGACACTGCCCCAGCTCCGGCCAGTGATCATCAGCATGGCGGTGCTCGACCTGATCTGGACGTCGCAGCAGTTCGCGCTGATCTGGATGACGACCGGCGGCGGCCCGCTGAACACCACCGAGATGCTCAGCACCTACACCTACAAGCAGGCATTCAGCGAGTACGAGTTCTCGACCGCGTCCGCCGCGGCCGTGATCGTCCTGCTGCTGACGATGATCCTGGCCTTCTTCTACGTGCGTCAGCAAAGGGAGCGGTGATCGCCGTGGCCGTGGCCGTCAAGACCAAGCGCACGCTCGCCAAATCCGGCGTCCTTGCCGGGCTGATCATCGGTGGCCTGTTCGCCGGCCTGCCGGTGCTGTGGATGCTCTCCACGTCGTTCAAGGGCAACGGGGACGTCTTCCAGAACCCGCCGAAGCTGATCACCTCGACGTTCTCGTTCGACGCGTACTCCGAAATCCTCGGTAACGGGACCCAGCTGCGCTACTTCCTGAACAGCTACATCGTCGCGATCGCGGTGACCCTGCTGACGCTGCTGGTGGCGCTGCTGGCCGGCTTCGCGTTCAGCCGCTTCAACTTCCCGTTCCAGAAGACCATCAACGCGGTGATCGTCAGCGTGCAGGCGGTGCCACCGATCACGCTCGTCATCCCGTACTTCGGCCTGGTCGTCGGTCTTGGCCTCTACAACACCTACGCCGGCCTGATCCTCACGCACATGGTGTTCACGCTCCCGTACGCGATCATCATGATCACCGCGTATCTGAACACGCTCCCGAAGGAGCTGGACGAGTCCGTCAAGGTCGACGGCGGCACCGGCTGGACCGCACTGTGGCGGATCCTCGTGCCGATCTCGGTGCCCGGCCTGATCGCGGTCGGGGTCTACACGTTCATGATCTCGTGGAACGAATACCTGTTCGCTCTCACGCTGACCCGCACCGATGACATGCGCACGGTGCCGATCGGCATTCAGATGCTCATGGGCCAGCACTCGTACGAGTGGAACCAGATGATGGCCATGAGCATTCTCGGCTCCATTCCCGTTCTCGTCCTCTTCCTGCTGTTCCAGCGGCGATTCATCGGCGGACTGACCGCCGGCGCCGTCAAGGCATGACCCCCTCGCACTGCATTACCGAACCAAAGGGAGAAACACCGAAATGCTGACGACCGGCAAGGCGATCCTGGATGTCGCCAATGAGCACAGCTTCGCCGTGCCCGCCTTCAACATCAGCGACTGGGCGATGTTCAAGGGAATCGTGGAGATCAGCGAGGAGACGAACGCTCCGCTGATGGTGGCGATCCACCCGGACGAGGTCAAGCACATCGGCCCCGAGATGATCAAGGGCATCATCGAGCGGGCGCACCGGTCGAGCATCCCGATCGCGATCCACTGGGACCACGGCGCCACCTACGCGCAGATGCTCGAAGCGTTCCAGTACGGGTTCACCTCGGTCATGCTCGACGCCTCGACCAAGCCGTTCGACGAGAACGTGGCGATCTCCAAGCGCGTCGTCGACTCGGCGCACGTGCTCGGCATCTCGGTCGAGGCCGAGCTCGGCACGATCGGCGCGAACGACAGTTACGCCGAGTCCGAGGGCACCGCGACGATCATCTATACCGACCCGGACGACGCGGTCACCTTCGTCGAGCAGACGGGCGTCGACTCGCTCGCCGTCGCGATCGGGACCTACCACGGCTTCTTCCCGAAGAACCTGAAGCCGGAGCTCAAGCTCGACCTGCTCAAGGAGATCAAGAGCCGGGTGCAGATCCCGCTGGTGCTGCACGGCGGCTCCAACAACCCGGACGACGAAATCCGCGAGGCCGCGCGAATCGGCATTAACAAAATCAACATCTCGACCGACATCAAGGTGGCCTACCACAACAAGATGCGCGAGGTGCTCGGCACCGACGAGAAGGTCCGCGAGCCCAACGCCATCCAGCCCGCCTGCATCGAGGCCATGAAGATCGTCGCCGCCCAGAAGATCGAGCTCTTCGGCGCCGACGGCAAGGGCTCGCTGTTCTGAGATGAGCGACTCGTCCCGCGTAGTTCTAGGCCTCGGTGGGTGCGTCGACTACGAGTTGAAGCTGACCACCGCGGTCCTGGAAAAGCTGATCATCGAGTACGGCATCGTCGCCGCGGAACTGACGTCGCCGAATACGGTGACCGGCGAGCGGGACCTCCTGGTGTCGATCCTGTCCTATGTGGCCCGGGGTGGTGGCGGCGAGCACTTCGTCGCCTCCGCCCCGGCGCTGGCCACCTTCGCCGATCGCTTCCCGCACCGGGAGACGCTGGGCGGCACGTCGGTCCGCGCCGGGATCCTGATGAGCCGGCTGGGGGTTCCGTCGACGCTGCACCTGGTCAGCGTCAACGACACCTTCCGCCGGCTGCTGCCGCCCGACAGCGAATACATCAACAGCGGCACCGACGACACCTTCTATCCACACCTGATCGTCCAGTACGACCAGGGCCTGTGGATCCGGGCGAACGACATCGACATCCACGCCCCCTTCCCGAACCGCCTGATCTACGTCAACGACCCGGCCAACGCCGACATGCTGATCGGCGAACTCGGCGACCGGCTCGGCAAGGCGTCGGTCTTCCTGATCTCCGGCTTCAACGCCATGCGCGACGAGGCCGAGCTCAACGTGCGGCTCGCTCTCCTGCGCGAACACATGCGGCAACTGCCGCCGGACGCGGTGACCTACTTCGAGGACGCTGCCTACCACGAGCCGGCGTTCAGCCGCCGGGTCCGCGAGGCCCTGCTGGAAACCATTGATGTGTACGGGTTGAACGAGGACGAACTCCAGTCCTATCTCCGCCGCCCGGTCAACCTGCTCGACCCGGCCGACGTCGCCGACGCGCTCACCGCCGTGCACGCCCTCATCCCGGTGCCGACGCTGGTGCTGCACACCAAGTACTGGGCTGTGGCGCTGGGCGCGGGCGACTACACCGACGCCCTCGACACCGGCACCGTCATGGCGGCCACCCGCTACAGCCACGGCGACGACTTCACCGACGCCGACGTCGCCCGGCTGCGGGCGCAACCGCGCCGGCCCGAGTCGGTCGCCTTCGCGGCCGAGCTGCACGCCCGGATGGGCGACGTGGTCCGCTGCGTGCCCGGTTTCGTGCTCGACGTCCCGAACCCGACCACGGTCGGGCTCGGCGACACCTTCGTCGGTGGCTTCCTCACCGCGCTCGCACTCAGGGAAGAACGATGACTGTCGAAGCATTGCCCGCCAACCAGCCCGAGACGTTCTACCGCGGGGCCGGCCGGATCGCCGAGTTCCGCAACGTGCCCGCGCTCGCCGACCGTCCCGAGGACTGGGTCGGGTCGGTGACCAGCCGGTTCGCGCTCGCACCGGCCGGGCTGTCCACGCTGGCCGACGGCCGGGTGCTGGCCGAGGCGATCGCGGCCGACCCGGGCTGGTGGCTCGGGCCGGACCGGGCCGACACCGGGGTGCTGGTCAAACTGCTCGACGCCGGCCAGCGACTTCCGCTGCACGTGCACCCCGACCGGAGGTTCGCCACCGCGCACCTGGCCACGCCGTACGGGAAGACCGAAGCCTGGGTGATCGTCTCGGCGCGGCCCGGCGCGTACGTCCATCTGGGGTTTGCCCGTGATGTTTCTTCCGCGGAATTGGGCGGCTGGGTCGAGGGCCAGAAGAACGACGAGATGCTCGCCGCCACCAACCGGATCCCGGTGGCGGCCGGCGACGCGATCCTCTGCCCGGCCGGGTTGCCGCACGCGATCGGCGACGGCATCCTGCTGGTCGAGATCCAGGAACCGACGGACTTCTCGGTCCTCCTGGAGTACGAGGGCTTCGGCCTCGCGGACGGTCACCTCGGCCTGGGGTACGACCTGGCCCTGCAGTGCGTCGACCGCGGGGCCTGGACGCCCGCGCGCCTCGACGGGCTCCGCGGCTCCGCCTCGCAGTTGCTGCCCGCGGCCGCCGACGAGTTCTTCGCCGCCAACCGGCTCCACGGCGGCGACCAGCTTCCGCACGAATTCAGCATCCTGGTCGTCGTCGGCGGCGAGGGCCGGCTCTCCGGGGCGAACGACGATCTCGCCGTCCGGCGGGGGGACACGCTGCTCATTCCGTACGCGGCCGGGCCGCTCCGGCTCGACGGGCAGGTCGAGGCCGTCCGCCTCGGTGCCTCCCGCCACTGACTCCTGGATCCCGGGTGTAAGCCGTGTTCCGGCAGCCGATCTGCCGTGATGCCCGGGGCTCGGGGGAGCGGGGCCTCGCCATGTCCCTTTGGCGGGGCCCCGCTTTATGTTCCCGTGGGGAGAGGCAGATCACGGGGTTCGCTCCCTGTTCGCTACCAGAACGCTTACCTTTCGGCGGCGGCGGCCGAATGAAGCACTCGACCGGGTTCCCCCTTCCGCGAGGTGCTTCAACCATGATTGCTTCGGCCTCTGTCGCTACCGAGTTGCCCGCCATCGGCGCGCCGATGTTCCTTGTTCTCGGCGAAGGCTTGAACTTCCGGTCCCGCCTCGAGTCGATCGACGGCGACACCTTCACGGTCGCCGCGCCGCTCGAGACCGCCGACCCGGCCGAGATCGTGCCGGGTCACCTGTTCGACGTGTTCTGGGCGCCGCCGCGTACCCGGATCGTGCTTCCCACCCGGCTCGTCGCCATCTCCGAGCAGGCGCCGTACCGCTGGACCCTGGCCCCGATGGAGGCGCCGCGGCAGAGCAACCGGCGTGAGTTCGTCCGCGGTGGCGGCGGCGCCGTCGTCCGGCTCGCCAACGAGGACCGCGCGATGGAGGGCGCCCTGCTCGACATCAGCGAGGGCGGGCTGCGCTGCTGGATCGACGAGCCGGTGAAGCTGACGGTCGGCGACCACCTGCGGGCGGCCGTGAGCCTCGGCGACGCCGGCGAGGTCGAGATGACCGGCACGATCCTGACGGTTCGCGACGCCCCGCACGGCGACCCGGGCCAGCACGTGGTGCTCACCTTCAACTCCGAGGAGAGCCTGGCCCAGATGATCCGCCTCTACGTGATGACGTGGGAGATCAACGAGCGCCGCCTCAGCCAGGACGCCGCCTGACCTTCCCCGGCGCAGTTTTTCGCGGTCCGAGCCGTCATGGCTCGGACCGCGCGCGTTTCTCCTGCGATGCGTCAGCTGAATTCGCTCGGCGCCCCGACGGTGTAGAGCAGCAGGGCCAGCGTGGCGATGGTGAAGAGCGCCAGAACGACGCGGTTCGTGGTGATGGTCATCGTCATCCTCCGTCCAGGTGTCGTGCGATGCGTCAGCTGCTGTATTCGCTCGGCGCCCCGACGGTGTAGAGCAGCAGGGCCAGGGTGACGATGGTGAAGAGCGCCAGAACGACGCGGTTGGTCGTGATGGTCATGGTCAGCCTCCGTCGATGTGTGGTGCGCCGATGGTGTGGAGCAGTAACGCCAGGGTGGCGATGGTGTAGAGCGCGAGGGCGATGCGATTCATCGAGTCGGTCATGGTCAGCCTGTGCTCAGGTGCGGTGCGCCGACGGTGTAGAGCAGCAGGGCCAGGGTGGTCAGGGTGAAGAGCGCCAGGGTGATGCGGCGCCGCGCGAGTGTCATCGGGGTCAGCCTCCATCGAGATGTGGTGCGCCGGCGGTGTAGAGCAACAGGGCGAGCGTGGCCAGGGCGAACAGCACCGGTGTCATGCGGCGCATCGTGACGGTCACGGTCAGCCCGTACTGATGTGTGGTGCGCCGACGGTGTAGAGCAGCAGGGCCAGGGTGGCGAGTGTGAAGAGGGCCAGAGCGATGCGGTTGGTCGTGATGGTCATGGTCAGCCAATACTTAGGTGCGGCGCGCCGACGGTGTAGAGCAATAGGGCCAAGGTGGCCAGGGTGGACAGCGCCTGTGTCGTGCGGCGCATCGTGACGGCCATGGCGTCAGCCGCCGTGGGTATGCGGGGCGCCGATCGTGTAGAGCAGCAGGGCCAGCGTGGTCAGGGTCAGCAGGGCCAGGACGGCCTGGCGTCGAGCGAGCGTCATGGCTCAGCCTCCTTGTTCGAACGGTGCGCCGGCGGTGTAGAGCAGCAGGGCGATCGTGGCCAGGGTGAAGAGCGCCAGGGTCATGCGGCGCGTCGCGAAGGCCATGGCGTCAGCCTCCGTGGTTGTAGGGCGCGCCGACGGTGTAGAGCAGTAGGGCCAGCGTCGCGAGCGTGAAGAGCGCCAGGGCGATGCGGTTGGTCGTGATCGTCATGGGGTCAGCCTCCGTGGTCGTAGGGTGCGCCGATCGTGTAGAGCAGTAGGGCCAGCGTGGCCAGAGTGAAGAGCGCCAGCGTGATGCGGTGCTTCGCGAGCGTCATCGGTCAGCCTCCGTGCTCGTACGGTGCGCCGACGGTGTAGAGCAGCAGGGCCAGCGTGGCCAGGGTGAAGAGCGCCAGGGTGAGGCGGCGCCGGGCGATGATCATGGGTCAGCCTCCGTGCTCGTGCGGTGCGCCGACGGTGTAGAGGAGCAGGGCCAGCGTGGCCAAGGTGAACAGCGCCAGGGTGAGGCGGCGCCGGGCGAGGGTCATGAGTCAGCCTCCCTGTTCGTAGGGCGCGCCGACCGTGTGGAGCAGCAGGGCGAGCGCCATCAGGGCCAGGACGGCCCGGTGCCATGTGATGGTCATGGGGTCAGCCGCCCTGCTCGTGCGGGGCGCCGATCGTGTAGAGCAGCATCGCCAGGGCGGCCAGCGTGTGGAGCAGCGGCGTCAGGCGAGTCCAGGGCCAAGTCTTGGTCATCGTGTCTCCGGGGTTGGCGGCGCATCGCCAGCAGGACGAATGCGCAGGCACCGCCCGCGATCAGGATGTCGCCGGGGCTGATCATGGCGTGCAGCGGCGTCAGCGGGATGGTGTCGCCCAGGACCGCGGCCCGGGTCTCGGTGGTCGCGGCGACGTTCTTCGGGGTTTCGCCTCCGGTGGGGAGACCGGCGCCGGCGGCGGCCTGAGCGTCGTACGGCATCCGGCCGTTCAGGGCGATGGCCAGGCCGTTGAGGGACGCGCCCAGGACGATCGCGACACCGGCGATGCGGACGGCGCGCGGCCATCTCGGCAGGTTGAGGGCCAGCCACGCCAGAACGGCGCCGAACACGACGGCCAGCGTCGCCGGGCCGTGCAGGGCGGGCACGTGGTATTGGGCCAGTTGGGCGGCCGCGGCCAGCCAGATCAGCCACAGCGCTCTGATTTTAATGGTGCGCAGGGCGCCGAGCCGACCGCCGGAAAGATATCCGAGTGCCGCGCCGGCCAATGGCGGGGCGGCGATGAGAATCGCGAATCTCGCAGACATGGCAGTCATTTCCCGCTGCGGCAATGGCATGGGTGGACTCCCCGGCCGCGCCCGCTGAAGGACGCGGCCGGGTCACCGGCCGAAGCGCGGAAATGGGGCTATCGGGTCGGTCCGGCCCAGGCGGTCGGGCCCGCCCAGCTGCGGGTGGGGCCGGCCCAGCCCCGGGTCGGGCCCGCCCAGCCGCGGGTCGGTCCGGCCCAGGTGGACATGTCGGTGTGCGCTTGCTTGATCATTTGATCCCCCAGTGACAAGCGATTTGGAATTGCGATGGGGTCGACGGTATACCCGGATGGTCAAGGCGGAAATACCATTCTCCGGTCGCGAACCCGACAGCTGATTCGGTGCAACCGGAGGGGACAATGGAATTGCATAAAAGTGCAAAAGCAACGGGGGCTATTGATGAATGCGGCATTTAATCGATATTGGACGGCGCGACTCGTTTCGTACGCCGGTGACCAGATCGCCCGGACTGCCCTGCTCGTCGCCGTCTTCGACCGGTACGGTGCGGCCGCCCTCGGCTGGTTCCTGGTCGCGGCGACGGTGCCGCGGCTGTTCGGCCCGGTGCTCGGCGCGCTCGCCGACCGGTTCGACCAGCGGCGCATCATCGTCGTCTGCGACCTGGCGCAGGCCGCGCTCTACACGGCGATCGCCCTGCTCAGCCCGTCCCTGCCGGTGCTGCTCGCGCTGGTCGCGGCCGCGTCGGTGGCGGCGACCACGTTCACCCCGGCCGGCCGCAGCCTGCTGCCGGAGCTGGTCGGCCCGGAGCGGCTGGGTGCGGCCAACGCGCGCCTGGCGGTCGGCGTCAACATCGGCTTCGCGGCCGGCCCGGCACTCGGCGGCGTGCTGCTGTCGGTGGCCGGCCTGACCCCGACCCTGCTGCTCGACGTGGTGTCGTTCCTGGTGTCGGCGGTGCTGGTGGCCGGCCTGCGCCCACTGGCCCGGCGCGCCGCCGCGACCACCGAGCCACTGCGGGTGGTGCTGCGCGGCGGCCTCGGCGTGGTCCGCACCAACCTGGTGGTCCGGGCGGTGGCCTGCGGTTTCCTGGTGCTGGTCACGTTCGCGGCGCTGGACAACGTGGCGGTGGTGCCACTGGTCCGCGACGCCCTGGGCGCCGGCCCGATCGCGGTCGGCCTGCTGACCTCGGCGTACGGCATCGGCATGGTCGCCGGCCCGCTGGTGATCGCCCGCAACGCCGACCGCTTCCGCTTCGACCTGATCCTCTACGCGTCCCTGCTGGTCATCGGCGCCGGCACGCTGCTGACCGGCCTGAGCTACGCGGTCGCGCTCGCCATCCTGGGCCAGGCCTTGGCGGGCGCAGGCGCCGGTTGGCACAACGTAGCCGCCGACACCTTGGTGCAACGCCACGTGCCGGCCGACCGCCTGGGCACGGTCTTCGGAACGATCTACCTTTTCCCGTACGCCGCGGAAGTCCTCGCCTACGTAGGCGGCGCCGCCCTGCTGGGTGCGGTCGGCCCTCGCTGGCTGTTCGTCATCTCCGGCCTGGGCGCCGCGGCAACCCTGGCCCTGGTCCTGCCGATGCTGTCCCGCGCGCTGTCCACAGGCCGGCGACACCGGGTGGCGGAGCCCGCGATGGCTGGTCAGTGAGATCGGCCGCCGGCCCGCGTGGGCGGGCGCGGCGGCCGATGCGACTATGCGGTGGTGCCGAAGAGCTCCGAGTAGACGGCGAAGGCCATCGCGATGTCGGCCTGCGCCCAGAAGCGGTGGTAGGTGAAGGACGGCGCGGCGCCGCCGTCCAGGTAGGCCTGGATCTTCGGGAAGTCCGGGTCGTCCTCGTAGAAGGACCGGATCGACAGGAACGTCGCGTCGGCGTCGATCGGGTCGCCGTTGGGCATGGTGCCGGTCCAGCCGGCCGGGATGTAGACCGGGTCGGCGAAGCGGCTGTAGTCGGTGCGGGTCTCGGCGACCGAGATGCCCTTGTCGGTGGTGTGCACCGCCAGCGCGTCCAGCAGGTTCTTCGCCAGGGTCTGGGTGGCGGTGTCGCCGGCGGCGGCCGCGTAGTACAGCAGGGTCTTGATCAGGGCGGCGGTGACCCCGACGTCCTGGCTGAAGTCGGCGACCGACACCCGCAGGCTCGCGTTGCTGCCGGGGCTCGACGGGTTCCAGGTGTCGGGCTGGCCGGTCCAGGCCAACGTGGACGGGATCTTGAAGTCGCCGGTGGCCGGGTCGGCGGTGATCTGCGCGGAGACCCAGGCCACCCACTTGTCCAGGACCGGCTTCACCTTCGTGTCCTTGGACAGGTAGTAGTACTCGGCCCAGCGCTCCATCGCCCACGCCTGCATGCCGAACCAGTTGTTGCTCGGCGGGTCGTGGTAGACCGGCTGCCAGTCGTACGCCATGCCGTAGAAGGTCGGCGTGCCGGCCGGCGGGGTGGCGTAGGCGCCGTCCCAGCTGTTGGTGGCGCCGCCGGCGATCGCGCCGTCGGCCGACTGGAGCCACTGGAGGAACTCGATCTGCCGGCCGAGGCTGGTCGACCAGTCGGTCTTGCCGGTGGCCGACTGCGGGGCCAGGCCGGCCTGGGTGGACAGGGCCCAGGCGGCCACCGGGTTCTGGTAACCCTGGTGCGCGGCGCCGTCGCCGATCCGCCACGCCCAGCCGCCGCCCGGCTCGGCGCCGCCCCACGCGAAATACCACCCGAGCAGGTAGTGCGCCGAGTTCTTGCCGCTGCCGGCCGCGCAACCGGTCGGGCTGGTGCAGTCGCCGACCTGCTTGAAGTATTTGTCGAAGAACGCGTACCGCAGGTAGTCGCCCATCTTGGCGGCCTTCGCCACCGAGGCCGAGATCGCGCCCGCGTTGCCCTGGTCGGTCGCCCACTTGAGCGCCCAGTAGGCCGCCTGCACCGCGCGGGCGTCGGCGTCCGGCGCGTTGGTGTATTTCCACTGCTGGGCGTAGCTGCTGTCGCCGGTGAACAGGTCGAGGTAGCCGTTCGGGCCGCCGTACTTGAACAGGTCGGTGCTCGGCTGCGGCACCGTCTCCCACACCGACTCCTGCGAGCCGCGCTGGTAGGAGTTGATGTAGCAGGGGCCGGACGCGCTCGGGCCGTTCTCGCCGCCGGTGCCGGCCGTGGTGCCGTAGCCGTACACATTGTCCACGTCGATCAGCCAGTGCATGGCGTACATGTCGGCGGTGCCGTAGGCCGACTTCAGCTCGGTGGCGATCGGGTCCTGACCGACCGGCACGGTCTTGTCGAGCGCGCTCGGGTAGTCGGAGACCGCCGGATGCTCGGGCGCGTAGGTGGCCGGGGCGGCCGGGTTGTACGACGCGTTGGTGGGCTGGTCGACCGCGGCCGGGATGATGAACTGCTCGGCGGCCGCCCAGCTGGCGTTGAACGGGGCCCAGTCACCGGTGACCCTGCCGTAGGTCGCCTCCAGCCACATCCAGTAGCTGAACGCCTCGGACGTGGTCTCGTGACCGTGGTCGGGCGCCTCGACCATCAGCGTCTCGACCGAGTGGTAGGGCACGCCCTGCGGGCTGAAGTAGCCGCTGGCGGCGGCCTTGATCTTGGCGTACTGGTCGAGGAACTTCTGCGAGTACTCGTCCGCGGCGAGTGCGGGAACCTCGGCGGCGGCGGCGAATTTCGCGCCCGCGGCGACGCCGGCGATCGTGCCGCCGACCGCGATCACGAATCCTCTTCGGGACAGGGGGGCCATGCAGTCCTCCAAGCGGGGAAGCCGGCCGCGAGAGCGGGGATGGCCGGCCGCACCGCTGTCAGTGGGTGACGGCGTTTTGGCGGAAACGCCCGGAAACATCGACGCCGATCGTGACATGGGAGCGCTCCCATTGCAACCGGGCGAGGCTCAGGCCGAGGTCATCGCGGTGCGCAGCCGGGCCGCGTCCTGGGCCGGCGGCAGGCCGTAGACGCGGCGGTACTCGCGGTTGAACTGGGTCGCGCTCGCGTAGCCGACCGCCTCGGCCACCTGGGCCGCGGTGGTGTCGCCGGCCATCAGAAGGCGGCGGGCCTGCTGCATGCGCAGGTGCTTCTGGAACTGCAACGGGCTCATCCCGGTGGCCGACCGGAAATGGCGGTGCAGGGTGGCCGGGCTCATGTGCGCGACCTCGGCCAGGCCGGCCACCGTGATCGGGGTGGCGTAGTGCTCCAGCAGCCACGCGGCGGCGTGCCGGATGCGGGTGGCCGCGGTGCCGGCCACCGACCAGCGGCGCAGCACCGGGCCGAGCGGGCTGCCGAGCAGGCGGTAGAGGATCTCCGCTTCGGTGCGGGTGGCCAGCGGCGCGATGTCGCCGGGGGAGTCGAGCAGAGTGACCCAGCGGGTGACCGCGTCGACCACGGCCGCCGGCATCGGCGCGGCGCCCTGGCCGGGCGACGAGTCACCGGGGGCCGGCTCGTCCAGCTCGAGCAGCAGGCCGGTCAGGACCTGGGTGTCCAGCCGCATGATCGCCGCCCGGTAGGGGAGCTCCTCGAACGTGGCGGTGACCGGCACGTGCAGGCTGTTCAGGTACATGTCGCCGGTGCCGGCCCGCCACGAGCGGTCGCCCGAGACGGTGCGCTTGGCGCCCCTCGCGACGAAGCAGATCATCGGCTCGTAGAGCATGTCGGCCAGGCTGAAGTGCTCGTCGACCGCGGTCAGGGTCAGGCGCGGGACGGCCGTCTCGGTCGAGATGCCGTCCCGGTGCCGCTCGATCGCGGCGGCCAGTTGGTCGGTCACAGGGTGCCCCAGCCGTGAGAGGATCAGGCAATCTTACGCGACTTGGGGCCCATGCCGGCCAGGCCGCGGATTCGTAGCGTTGGTGGCATGACGAACACGCAGCGAAAGCTTGGCCGCCAGGGCCTCACGGTGGCGGGGATCGGCCTCGGCACGATGGGCATGACGATGGCGTACGGTGCCCCGGACGAGGAAGGCGGCATCGCGGCGATCCGCCGGGCGTACGAGCTCGGGGTCACCATGTTCGACACCGCCGAGCTGTACGGCCTCGGCACCGGCAGTAACGAGCAGCTCGTCGGGCGGGCCGTGAAGGGCTTCCGGGACGAGATCGTGATCGCCACCAAGTTCGGGTTCGACCTGAGCGATCCGGGCAAGCTCGGGCCGCTCGACAGCCGCCCGTCGCACATCCGTGAGGTGGCCGAGAACAGCCTGCGGCACCTCAGCACCGACCGGCTCGACGTCTTCTATCAGCACCGGGTCGACCCGGACGTGCCGATCGAGGACGTGGCCGGGACGGTCCGGGACCTGATCGCCGAGGGCAAGGTCCGGTACTTCGGGCTGAGCGAGGCCGGCCCGGAGACCATCCGCCGGGCGCACGTCGTGCAGCCGGTGTCGGTCCTGCAGACCGAGTACTCGGTGTTCGAGCGGGCGGTCGAGGACGACGTGCTGCCGGCGGTGCGCGAGCTCGGCATCGGCTTCGTGGCCTACTCGCCGCTCGGGCGCGGCTTCCTCACCTCCGAGGTGCGCCCGGCGGCCGACTACCCGGCCGGTGACATGCGTAGTTTCGACCCGCGGTGGCAGCCCGGAAACTTCGAGAAGAACCTTTCCGCCGTACGCGAATTGACCGCTCTCGCCGAAAGCAAAGGGGTGGCCGTGACCCAGCTCGCCCTGGCCTGGTTGCTGGCGCAGGGCGAGGACATCGTGGCCATCCCGGGCACCCGGAGCCCGCGGCGGGTCGAGCAGAACGTCGCCGCGGCCGACCTCGTGCTGACCGCCGAGGATCTGGCCCGGGTGCGGGAGATTCTGCCCGAGGGCGCCGCGGGTGCCCGCTACACCGAGGGCTCGATGCCGGTCTGGTCGTAGAAGTCGAACGCGGCTGAGCCCCGGGTGACGTACATGCCGATCACCCGGCCGGTGAAGCCGGTCGCGACCTCGGTGGAGAGGTAGCGGCCGTCCAACTCGGCCAGAATCGGCCCGGCCCCGACCCGGAACACGACGGTGTCGGGGCCGGTGCCCTGGTTGGGGCGGGTCTCCACGACCAGGTCGACCGGGCCGGCCGGCACCGGCTGCTCCCCGAAGACCTGGCGCAGCGGCCCGATCCGGGCGACCACCCGGGCCTGGCCGTCGCCGACCTCGAGGTCGTAGTGGTGGTCCTCGTCGATCCGGATCGACAGCCCGGCGCGGGCCGTGCCCGGGTCGAGCCGGGCGGTCACCCGCACCGAGTGGTGCTCCTGGCGGCGGCCGATGAAGGTGACGCGAGGCTCGTCCAGGGACGGCCCAGTGGCGTGCAGGGTCAGCCAGCCGGGCCGGTCGGTCAGCGACCAGGCGTCGCCGGGCCGGCCGCGCGGGGAGATCCACGCCGGAGCGAGGGCCGGGCCGTCGAAGTGGTCGCTGGTCGCGACGAAAGGCGCGGGCTCCTCGACGATCGGGTCCACCTCGGGCCAGCCGTCGACCCAGCGCACCGGGGCCAGGAACGTCTCGCGGCCCAGCACGTGGAAGCCCGGGGTGTTGCCCTTCGGCCGGGTCGCGAGCAGCACCATCCACCAGTCGCCGCCGGGCGTGCTGACCAGGTCGGCGTGGCCGGTGCTCTGCACCGGACGGTTGGTGCTGCGGTGGGTCAGGATCGGGTTGCCCGGCGCAGCCTCGAACGGGCCGCGCGGGCTGCGGGCCCGCGCCATCGCCACGGTGTGCCCGCGCTCGGTGCCGCCCTCGGCGATCATCAAATACCACCAGTCGCCGATCCGGTAGAGATGCGGCGCCTCCGGATACTGCAGGCCGGTGCCCTGCCAGCCCGGGAACGGGCCGTCGATGATCTTCCCGGCGACCGGGTCGATCCGGGCCACCTGGGTGCCGGAGACCGTGCACCAGCAGGTGCCGTCGTCGTCCCAGGCCAGGTCGGGGTCGATGCCGGGCAGGTCGATCCAGGCCGGCTCGCTCCACGGCCCGGCCGGATCGGTGGCGCTGACGATGAAGTTGCCGCCGCCCGAGGTGTTGGTCGTGATGATCCAGAAGCGGCCGTCGTGGTGCCGGATGGTCGGGGCGAAGATGCCGCCCGACGCCGGGGTGTCCGCCGGGAGCGGCAGCTGCGACGGCCGGTCGAGGGCATTGCCGATCTGCCGCCAGCTCTCCAGGTCACGGCTGTGGAACACCGGCAGCCCGGGAAAATACTCGAAGCTGGAGCAGACCAGGTAGTAGTCCTCGCCGGCCCGGCAGATGCTCGGATCCGGATGGAAGCCCGGCAGGATCGGGTTGCGCATCAAACGCCCTTCAATTGCGTACGGAAGTGGTGGAGCGCGCCTTCCTCGTCCAGGATCCCGCCGCCCTCGTGGCCGTTGTACTCCCAGATCTTGATCTCCCGCGGCCCGCCGTAGACGTGGTAGGCGCCGAAGATGGTGGAGGGTGGGCAGACCGCGTCGCGCAGCGCGGCGGACAGGTAGATCGGCGCGGTGGCGCGGGCGGCGAAGTTGACCCCGTCGAAGTAGGACAGGGTGCGGTGCACCTGCTCCTGCTCGCCGCGGTGCACCTTCAGATAGTCGAGGATCTCGCGGTACGGGTAGGAGTCGGTGGCCCGCACCGCGCGCGGGAAGTCGCACAGGAACGGCACGAACGCCGCCGACGCCGCCAGGTCGGAGCGCAGCCCGGAGACGGCGAGGGCCATCCCGCCGCCCTGGCTGCCGCCGACGACCGAGACGCGATCCGCGTCGACGACGTCGAGGGAGCGGACGGCGTCGACCGCCCGGACCGCGTCGGTGAACAGGCGCCGGTAGTAGTAGGTGGCCGGGTCGAGGATGCCGCGGGTCATCACGCCCGGCACCTGTGCCGAGGAGGGTCCCTCGTCCGGGGTGGCGCCCAGGCTCCAACTCGAACCCTGGCCGCGGGTGTCCATCTGGAGGTGGGCGAAGCCGGCCGACGCCCAGAACAGGTTCTCCAGGTGGTGGCCGCGGCCGCCGCCGTAGCCGACGTACTGCACGACCGCCGGCAGCGGCTGCTCGACCCCGGCCGGCAGGCGCAGCCAGCCGCGTACGTCCTGGCCGGCGAAGCCCTTGAAGGTGACGTCGTAGATCTTGACGGTGGCCAGGCCGGCCGGGACCTCGGTCAGCCGTACGTCGATGTCGTGCCCGGCCGCCTCGGCCAGGGTCCGCGTCCAGAACGCGTCGAAGTCGTCGGGGTTGACCTGGCTGCTGCGGTAGTTCGCCAGGTCTTCGGGGGACATGTCGGTCAGCATCGGAGTCCTTCGGTCGTCATCCCTTGAATGCGCCATCCATGATCCCAGCCACCATCCGCCGTCCAACGAAGACGAACAGAATCAGCATCGGGATGGTGGCCAGGAACGAGCCGGACATGGCGAGCCCGAGATCGACGTCGTAGTTGTTCTGCAACGCCTTGATGGCGATCTGGGCGGTGTACATCTCCGGCGATTTCAGCACCACGAACGGCCAGAGGAAGTCGTTCCACGCGGTCACGAACCCCAGAAGACCGAGAACAAAGGCCGCCGGGCGGACGAGGGGGAACGCGATCCGCCAGAAGACCTGCCAGGTGGTCGCGCCGTCGATCCGGGCCGCCTGGAGCAGCTCGTCGCTGATCGTGGTGGCCAGGTGCTGACGCATCCAGAAGATGCCGAACGCGCTGGCCAGCCCCGGCACGATCAGCGCCTGCAGCGTGTCGACCCAGCTCAGCTTAGAGATGATCATGTACTGCGGGATGATCGACAGCTGGGTCGGCACCGTCATGGTCAGGACCACGAGCAGGAACAGTGTGTTGCGGCCGCGGAAGCGCAGCTTCGCGAACGCGAACCCGGCCAGCGAGCACAGCAGGGCCTGGCCGACGCCGATCGAGACGGCCACGATCAGGCTGTTCAGCAGGGCGCGTAAGAATGGGACGGTCTCGAACACCGTCGTCGCGAGGTGGAGGAAGTTGCCGCCCGGGACGACCGCCGGGGGCTGTTGGCGCGCCGCGGCGGTGTCCGAGGTGGAGACCACGAACATCCAGTAGAGCGGGAAGAGACTGATTAACGCGGCAAGGCCGAGACCAGCGTAGGTCCACCACCGCACTCGCTCGATTGTGCGAACCTTCATTCACTTGTCCGTCCGGCCGCGGGTGGATAGGAAGAAGTTGAGGCCGGCGAACGCCACCACCAGGACGAACAGCGCCACGCCGATCGCCGCGCCGTAGCCGAACTGGAACTGCCCGAAGCCCTGCTCGTAGAGGAAGAGCGTCAGGGTCTGGCACTGCCGGACCGGTCCGCAGGTCAGCGGCGCGGACTGGCTGAGCAGCAGTGGCTCGGTGAAGATCTGCAGGCCGCCGATGGTCGAGGTGACGATCGTGAAGACGATGACCGGGCGCAGCGACGGAATGGTGATCCGGCGGAACTGCGCCCACGAGCCGGCGCCGTCCACCGCCGCCGCCTCGTAGATCTCCCGCGGCACCGCCTGCAGCGAGGCCAGGTAGAGCAGCGTGTTGTAGCCGGTCCACCGCCAGGCGACCATCACCGCGATCAGCACGTGGCTGCCCCAGGTCGACTGGACGAAGTCGATCGGCCCGATGCCGACCTGGCCGAGCAGCCAGTTGAGCAGGCCGTAGTCCCGGTCGAACAGCTGCAGGAAGACGATCGCGGTGGCCGCCACCGAGGTGATGTAGGGGACCAGCATCGACATCCGGAAGAACACGGCCCACTTGAGGCGTACGTGGTTGAGCAGGTGCGCCAGCCCGAGCGCGATCAGCAGCTCGGGGATCGTGGACAGCAGCCAGATGCTGAACGTGTTGCGCACCGCGTTGTAGAACCGCGGGTCGTCCAGCAGCCGGCGGAAGTTGTCCAGGCCGATGAACACGTGGTCGCCGATCGGATTCCAGTCGAACAGCGAGACGTAGAAGGTGAACAGCAACGGCACCAGGCCGAAAACCCCGAAGATCACGAAGAACGGGGCGATGTACGCGTACGGCGCAAGTCGTTCTTTGATCGGCTCTTTGGAAGTGCCCGGCGCCGTTGCTTTCGGCGGCGCCGGGCTCAACGTCGTGGTCACCGTTACTTACCGATGGCCGTCTTGATGTTCTTGAGCGCGTCGTCCCAGGCGGTGGCCGCGTTGCCCTTGCCCTGCTCGACGTTGGTGATCGCGTTCTGGAACTCCTGGCCGATCGCGCTGGTGTCCGGGCCGATCACGAACGGCTGCAGGCCCTGGACCGACTTCGTGTAGATCTCGCCGGTCGGCGCGCCGGAGAAGAACTCGTCCTTGAGGCCGGTCAGCTTCGCGTCGGTGTAGACGCTCGGGGTGGTCGGCAGCGCGCCGGAGTCGACGAAGTGGGTGAGCTGGCTCGCCGGCGACTGGGTCGCGGTGATGTAGTCCCACGCGGCCTTGGCGTTCTTGGCGCCCTTCGGGATCGCGAGGTAGCTGCCGCCCCAGTTGCCGGAGCTGCCGGGGATGGTGGCGATGTCCCACTTGCCGGAGGTCTTCGGCGCGTTCGAGCGAATCGTGTTCAACATCCAGGACGGCGCGGCGATGGTGGCGAAGCCGCCGTCGGCCATCGCGGCGCTCCAGCCGTTGGAGAAGGAGCTCTGCTTCGCGGTGATGCCGGCCTGCGCGGCCTGGATCGCGTAGTCGAACCCCTGCTTCACCTGCGCGCTGGTCGAGTAGACGACGTTGCCGTCGTTGTCGTAGTACTTCTGCGGGCCCTGGTTGACGGCCTGGTAGAAGACGCTGGTCGCGGCGTTGTCGACGAACGGCTTGCCGGTCTTCGCGACGTAGTCCTTGCCGGTCGTGATGAACGCGTCCCAGGTCGGCCAGAGCTTGGCGACCTCGGCCCGGTCGGTCGGCAGGCCGGCCGCCTTGAACAGATCCGTCCGGTACGCCACGGCCATGCCGCCGACGTCGGTGGGGATGCCGACGATCGAGCCGCTCTTGGCGGTGCTCTGCGCGATGACCCAGTCGAGGTAGTCGCCCTTGATCTTGTCGGCGCCCAGCGTGGACAGGTCGTAGAAGTTCTGCGACTGCTGGACGAACTTGGGCAGGTCGTCACCCTGGATCAGCACCAGGTCGGGCACCTTGCCGCCGGCCAGCGCGGTGGTCAGCGCCTGGGCGGTCTCGACCGACGTGCCGACCTCGGTGAGCTTGATGTCGACGTCGGCGTGCGTCTTCTTGTACTCGTCGACCGACGCCTTCTGGTTGATGCCGGTGAACGACCAGAACTCGAACGACTTGCCGTCGCCGGTCGCTTCCGTTTTTCCGTCGCTGCCGCCGCCGCAGCCGGCCAGTGCGAGAGCCAGTGCGGCAACCGCCGCTATCGCTATCCGGGACTTCATATCTCCTCCTGAAAATTTCGAAGAAGTTTCCGATCGTTACCAGCGGAGGTTAGGAGTGTGGCGTTCATCGCGTCAAGGATTGTTTCGGCTCTGGCGCCGAAAAAATCGGGCGCTACACTGCGCGACATGACCACGAGGGAGAAACCGGCGGCCGGCCCGCTGACCATCGCTGAGATCGCGCAGCAGGCCGGGGTGTCGATCGCGACCGTCTCGAAGGTGGTCAACGGCAAGTCCGAGGTGTCCCCGGACACCCGCGCGCTGGTCGAGGGGGTCATCTCGCAGCACGGCTACCGCCGGCAGAAGAAGCGGACCCAGACCACGTCGCTGATCGAGCTGGTCTTCCACGAGCTCGAGGGCGCGTACGCCATGGAGATCATCAAGGGCGTCGAGCAGGTGGCGTCCCAGCACGACCTGGCTGTCGTGCTGTCCCAGGCGCAGAGCCGGCAGTCGCCCGGGCGCGGCTGGATCGAGGGGGTCCTGGCCCGGCGGCCGGTCGGCGTCATCGGTGTTTTCGAGGGGCTGGACGACGCCCAGCAGCGCCAACTGCACCACCGGGGGATCCCGCTGGTGCTGATGGACCCGACCGGGGAGCCGGTGCACGACCTGCCGTCGGTCGGCGCGAGCAACTGGAGCGGCGGGCTGGCGGCCACCCGGCACCTGATCGAACTCGGCCACCGGCGGATCGCCGCGATCACCGGCCCGGCCCGCATACTGTCCAGCCGTGCCCGCCTCGACGGCTACCGGGCGGCGCTCGACGCGGCCGGGCTGAAGAACGACCCGGCCCTCGTCCGGGAGGGTGACTTCCACGTCGGCGACGGGCTCGTGCACACGAAGGCGCTGCTCGCGCTCGCTGACCCGCCGACCGCGATCTTCGCCTTCAACGACGCCCAGGCGCTCGGCGTCTACCAGGCGGCGTCCGCCGCCGGGCTGCGCATCCCGGACGATCTCAGCGTCGTCGGCTTCGACGACCTGCCGTCGATCCAGTGGGCGATTCCGGGCCTGACCACCGTCCGGCAGCCGCTCGGCGAGATGGCGGCGGCGGCCGCGTCGATGGTGATCGCGGCGGCGGGCGGCGAGGTGGCGGCGAGCAATCGGCTGATCCTCGCGACCGAGCTGGTGGTGCGGGCGAGCACCGCTAAGTTTTCGCCTTCGAGCTGAAAGTATCGGGTTTTGTGGGCCGTGAGAGGATCTTGGAGGGGGTAGGGCGAACGGCGGGGGATCAGATGCGTACGACCAGGGTTGCCCTGGTGATGGTGCTGGCGTTGTCGGCGTGTGCCTCGGGGGAGCAGCCGGCTGCGGCGCCGTCCGATCGCTCCGTCTCGCCGACGCCGAGCCACTCGCCCGAACCCGGCTGGGTCGGCACCTGGGCGGTCGGCGTGCAGTCCGGCAGCACTGGCTTCGAGCAGCAGACCCTGCGCCAGGTCGTGCACACCAGCATCGGCGGCGACCAGGTCCGGGTCCGGCTGTCCAACCAGTTCGGGGCCGCGCCCCTCGCGGTGACGGGCATCGGCCTCGCCCAGCCCACCGGCGGGGCCGGCATCGACGTGTCCACCGCCCGCGCGGTGACGTTTTCCGGGAACAACTCGGTCACCGTCCCGGCCGGCGAGGAGGCCGTCTCCGACGCGCTGTCGCTCACCGTGGCGGCCGACACCGACCTGACGATCAGCATGTATCTGCCGGCCGCCACCGGGGCGCCCACCGAACATGTGCTCGCCAACCGGGCCAACTACGCCGCCACCGGTTCGCAGATCGCCGACGCCGGGCTGCGCGACTCGAAATCCACCAGCGCCTACTACTTCCTGTCCGGGCTCGACGTGCACAACACCGCCGCGTCCGGCGCGGTGGTCGCGTTCGGGGCGTCGGTCACCGACGGGCTCGGCTCGAAGTCCGGCACCAACCAGCGCTGGCCGGACCTGCTCAGCGACCGGCTGCGCGCGTCCGGCCGGACGATCGGCGTGCTCAACACCGGGATGAGCAGCAACCGGCTGCTGTCCGACGGCCCCGGCGGGGAGAGCGCGATCAGGCGCTTCGACCGCGACGTGCTCGACCGCCCCGGCGTGCGCTGGGTGATCATCTCCGACGAGCCGGCCAACGACCTCGGCAACGACAGCTCCACCCGGGCCGACGCGCTCACCGGCGGCCTGGCCGAACTCGTCGAGCGCGGCCACGACGCCGGGATCAAGGTGATCTGTTCGACGCTGACCCAGGCGTCGGGCGCGTCCTACTGGAGCACCGCGGCCGAGACCGGGCGGGCCGCCTACAACGCGTTCGTCCGCGGCGGCACGAGCGGCTGCGACGCGGTGCTCGACCTGGACGCCGCAACCCAGGACCCGTCGTCGCCGACCCGGCTGAAGCCGTCCTTCGACTCCGGCGACCACCTGCACCCCAACACCGCGGGCATGAAGGCGATCGCCGACGCGGTCGACCTCAGCTGGTTCGACTGAGCCGATCCGTCGTCCAGCTGGCGAGCTGCGCGCGGACGTCGGCACGGGTCTCCTCGGCGAGGGCCTGGGCGTGGGCCCGTTCGAACACCTCGTCGAGCCGGATCGGCGTGCCCGCGTCGGCGGAGAGCACGGCGGCCTCGACCATCGCCAGGCTCATCAGATTTTCATGAACCTCGCCCGACGGCGGCACGCCGGTGCGCAGCGCCTCGGCGAACGCGTGCAGGGAGGCCTCGACGTCGCCGAGCTCCGGGCCCGCCGGCGCGTCACCGCCGGCCGGCTCGTTGTCGCCGTCCCAGAGGGCGGTGCCGTGCTCGCCGCTGACCCGCCACTCGCCGTTCCACGACGTGGTCGCGCCGGGGCTGCACCACGTGCCGTGGTAGACGTAGCGGGCGCCGTTGTCCATCTCGAAGACCGCGATCGCGTTGGCGTCGCCCGCGAACCAGCTCCACGCCGGGTTCCAGGATTGGCAGTAGACCGAGACCGGCTCCGACCGCAGCAGGTAGCGGGCCGCGTCGAACGGGTGGATGGCCATGTCGACCAGCAGCGGCTGGGCCATCACGTCGCGGAACCCGCCGAAGTGCTCGCTGCGGGCGAACGTCGTGGTCACCGCCCCGATCCGGCCGAGCCCGTCGGCCATCGCCCGCAGCCGGGCCAGCTGCGGGTTGCGCCGCCGGGACTGGCTGACCATGAAGAGCTGACCGGTCAGCTCGGCCGCCGCGGCCAGCGAGAGCGCCCGGCTGACGCTCTCGGCCAGGGGCTTCTCGCCGAGGACCGGCAGGCCGGCGAAGAGCGCCGCGGTGGTCACCGGGTGGTGCGCGGCGGGCACGGTCACGTTGATGACCGCCTCCGCGCCGGTGCGGCGGGCCAGCTCGACGGCGTCGGTGCCGACCGGCAGGCCGCCGGCCACCGCCCGGGCCGCGTCCTCGTTCAGGTCGGCGACGCCGGCCAGCTCGACCTCGTCCGAGGCGGCGATGGCGGTCAGCCAGCGGCGCCCGAACCCGCCCGCCCCGACCAGGACGACCCTCACTTCAGCGCACCCTGGTAGCCGCGGCCGTCGAAGAACTCGCCGGTCTCGTAGCGCAGCAGCTCCGGCGCGGAGCGGTCCGGCCGATCGGTCTTCGCCCAGGCCACGCCGTTGGCGATCACCCGGCGGACGTCCTTGTGGTGGTAGGTCGGATAGGCCTGGTCGCCCGGGCGGAAGTAGAAGATCTTCCCGTGGCCGCGGCGGAACGTGCAGCCGCTGCGGAAGACCTCGCCGCCGCTGAACGAGCTGACGAAGACGAGCTCGTCGGGGGCCGGGATGTCGAAGAACTCGCCGTACATCTCGTCCTCGTCGATGACGATCGGGTGCGGCACGCCCTGGGCGATCGGGTGCGTGGGGTCGACCGTCCAGATCAGCTCGCGGTCGTGCTCGTCGCGCCAGCGCAGCGTGCAGCTCGTACCCATCAGCTTCATGAAGATCTTCGACCAGTGCCCGGAGTGCAGCACGACCAGGCCCATCCCGGACAGCACATGGCGGTGCACCCGCTCGACGACCTCGTCGGCCACCTCGCCGTGGGCGGCGTGCCCCCACCAGGTGAGCACGTCGGTCGCGGCGAGGACGTCCTCGGTCAGGCCGTGCTCCGGCTGGTCGAGCGTCGCCGTCCGCACGACGCAGGTCTCGCCGAGGTTCTCCCGGATGCCGTCCGCGATCGTGGCGTGCATGCCGTCCGGATAGCGCCGGGCCACGTCCTCCTCGATCTGTTCGTGTCGGTTCTCGCCCCAGACGGTCACGCGCAGTGTCATGGCGGTCCTTTCGATGCGTATCGACTGATCAGACAAAAATTACGTTCAGCGCATTACGGTGCCGCGGCGGGTCAGGCGGGGTGCGAGCAGCTGGATCGCCGGAATCTCCGGCCCGGGGACCGGATCGAGCAGCCGGAACAGGGTGTCCATCGCTGTCCGTGAGACGTCGCGCGGTTCTTCGGAGACGTTGGTGTATTCGCCGGCCTCGCGGTCGGGACTCACCCCGATGACCGAGATGTGCACCCCGGGTACGACGTCGTGCCGGCGCAGGGCGTGCATCAGCGGCACCACCATCGCCCCGTTCGGCACCACCAGCCCGAGGCGCCCGCCGGCATGTCCGGCCAGAATACGGTCGACTGGCGGTTCGTAGCGGCCGTCGGCCGGTTCGACGACGGTGAGCGGAATGCCGCGGGCCTCGGCCTGCCGGTGGGCGGAACGCAGGAAGCGGACGGCGAAGTTGGCCCGGCGTTCGGACACCCCGGCTCGCCAGTTCACCACGATGATCTCGTCGTGGTGGGTGCCGGCCAGCTCGTCGACGGCCAGCCGGGCCGCCTCCTCGAAGTCGAGGTCCACGCAGTGCAGGCCGGCCGGGTCGGCGGGGACGCCGACCAGCACCACCGGGACGCCCAGCTCGGCCGCCACCGGGACCCGCTCGTCGTGCTCCAGGATGTCCATCAGCACGATCGCGTCGCACAGGGCCCGGCCCGCCAGGCGGCGCAGGCCGGCCGAACCCTGGTCCGCGGTGACCAGCAGGACCTCGTAGTCGCGCTCGCGGGCGCAGTGGGCGATCGTCTCGATGAACGGCAGCAGGGTCGCCGCCTTTCCCTCGGCGTCGAACGGCACCACCAGGCCGATCACCTGGGTCCGGCGGCCGGCCAGGGACCGGGCGCCGGCGTGCGGCTCGTAGGTGAGCTGCTCCATCGCGGCCAGGACCTTCTGCCTGGTCTTCTCCGAGATCGAGCGCTTGCCGGTCATCACGTACGACACCGTGCTCTGCGAGACACCGGCCATGCGCGCGACGTCCTTGCTGGTGAAGGAAGCCACGGCACCTCCCGGGAGGAAATCGTCGATGCGTATCGACGCTAACCCTCCGACGGGCTCCGCTCAAGTGCCTGGCGGTCCCAGTGCCCCACGTCGGCGGCCGCCAGGTAGGTCGACTCCAGGAAGTCGTGCAGGGCCCGGTCGGGGTCGGGGGCGGTCGCCACCGCCTCGTACGGGAGGAGGAACTCGCGGAGATCCTCGTCGTAGTAGGTGGCGGCGGGCCACACCGGGGCCTGCGCGTAGCCCGGGGGCTCGGGGTAGGCGTACGCGTAAAAGGCTCCTTCGTCGCCGCCGCCCGGCCAGAAGCCGAAGCTCGCCAGCTCGTGCGAATAGCCCTCGTGCATCACCGACGGCGGGCAGTTGGGCGCGACGCCCGGGTGCGGCGGCGCGAGGCGGCCGGAGAAGCGGGTGTGCGCGAGGTCCATCGCGCCCCAGAAGAAGTGCACCGGGCTGGCCTTGCCGACGAACGCGTTGCGGAACTCCGCCAACGCCCGCTCCACCCGCAGCAACTGCTGCCAGAACAGCCGGACCGCGTCGGCGTCGTAGCTCGCGTGCGTGGTGTCCTCGGCGAACGGGATGGCGTTCTCGACCTCGTTCGGCACCGCGTGGATCTGCACCCGCACCCCCAGGGTGGCCAGCGCGTCCATCGTCTCGGCGTAGAACGTGGCGACCGGCTTCGGCTCCAGTGCCACCGCGGCCGCCCGGCCGTCGCCGGTTCGCAGCCGGAGCACGTGGTCGAGGAAGTCGAACTCGATGTCGAGCGTGCCACCCTCGTACGGCATCGCCGACGTGCTCAGCCCGCGGGCGGTCGGATAGAGCGTGACGTGCCACCAGTGATTGATCGGCGGGGTCAGCGCCATCCGGATCTTCCCGACGATCTGGGTCCACATGTGCAGCGTGTCCCGGGTGGCGGTCCAGTCCGCGACGCGCAGGCGGGGCCACTCGATCTTGTCAGCGCTCATCGGCCGAGCTTTGCACACGCGTGGGCTGGGGTTGCCGGAGGCCGGTGACCAGCAGCGTGACGATGCGCCGCACGTCGTAGCCGGGATCCTGCACGGTCCAGGCGACCAGGTCGCCGACCGCCCTGATCAACTCGTACGGCCGGATGTCGGCCACCACCTCGCCGGACTTCGTCGCGGCGTCGAGCAGCTCGGCCAGGACCGGGACGAGGCGGTCGAGGAACAGCTGGTGCAGCGCCGTGTAGCCGGCCGCGTCGCCCTTCCACACCGTGGCCACGCCGTGCTTGGTGGCGAGGAAGTCGACGAAGAGGTGGACCCAGTCGAGCAGGGCGGCGAACGGTGACTCGGCCGCGGCGAGCAGGGCCGGGCCGGCCTCGGCGCAGGCGTCGATCTGATGCCGGTAGACCGCCACCATCAGGTCGGCCCGGGTCGGGAAGTGCCGGTAGAGCGTGCCCATGCCGACCCCGGCCGCGGCGGCCACCTCGCGGACCGTGGCGTTGACCCCGGAGGTCGCGAACACCCTGGCTGCGGCGTCGAGCAGGGCGCGTTCGTTGCGCTCGACGTCGGCGCGGCGTTTCGGGGTCACTCGCTGATTGTGCCACTGTTGCGAAACGGAGCGGCGCTCCGTATGGTCAATACGGAGCGCCGCTCCACTTTTGTCTCTCGTTAAGGACCCCCCAATGCCGATCCTGTCTCTCAAGCCCGTCGTGCTGCCGGTGCCCGGCCGCGGCGACGACCTCCAGGTGCGCGTCTCCGCCCCGGCGACCGGCTCCGGCCTGCCGGTGATCGTCTTCGCGCACGGCTTCGGCCAGTCGATGGACTCCTACGACCCGCTCGTGGATCACTGGGCGGCCAACGGCTTCGTCGTGATCCAGCCGACCTTCCTCGACTCCGCGACCCTCGGCATCACCCCGGCCGACCCGCGCTACCCGACCATCTGGCGGACCCGGATCGACGACCTCGAGCGGGTCATCGACGATCTCGACGTCGTGCTCGCCGCGGTGCCCGGGCTGGCCGGGCGGGTCGACCGCGAGCGACTCGCGGTCGCCGGGCACTCCTGGGGCGGGCAGTCGGCCGGCATGCTGCTCGGCGCGCGGGTCGTCGGCCCGGACGGCCGGCCCGGCGAGGACCGCACCGATCACCGGGTCAAGGCCGGCGTGCTGCTGGCCACCACCGGGCTCGCCGGGGACGACCTGGTCGAGTTCGCGCGGACGAACTTCTCGTTCATGAGCCCGGACTTCGACCAGTTGAAGACCCCGACCCTGGTGGTCGCGGGCGACGACGACCAGTCGGCGCTCTCCACCCGCGGCCCGGACTGGTTCACCGACGTCCACCGGCTCAGCCCGGGCGCGCAGCACCTCGTCACGGTGTTCGGCGGGCAGCACTCGCTCGGCGGCATCCACGCCTACCGGGCGACCGACACCACCGACGAGAGCCCGGCCCGCGTCGACCTGATCCGCCGCACCACGACCGCGTTCCTGCGGACCGCGCTGGGCGTCGATGCCGGTGCGTGGGATTCGGCCGCCGCGTCGACGGAATCGGCCGGCGCTATTCGCTGATCGTTGTCACGTCGTCGAGGCCGGCGATGGTCAGCACCGGGGCCAGCAGCGGGTTTGCGATCAGGTGCAGGTGCTCGACGTGCGGGAAGAGGACGGACAGGCCGGCGCTGTCCAGGTATTCCACCGCGGTGAGGTCGACGACGAACGGGGTGTCGGCGGCGGTCTGCCGGGCGCCGGCCAGCGCGGTGGCGAAGGCGCCGGCGTTGCTCATGTCGACCTCGCCGGTGGCGGTGAGCACCACGGCGCCGTCCGGGCGGCGGCTCGTCGTAAAGGTCAGGGCAGTGCTCATCGGGGAATCCTCGCTTGCAGGCCGACGATGGTTCCGGCGGTGCCGGTGGTCACGGTTACCTCGGTCATCAGCGCCCTCATCAGGTTGAGACCGCGGCCGCGGTGCGGGTTGTCGGCCGGCTGCGGGGTCCGCCAGAGGCCGCGGTCCGTGATGGTCAGGTGCACGTCGTCGGCGGTGGCGGCGGCCTGCAGCCGGACCGTGCCGGCCGGCCGATGGCGGTGCCCGTGCTCGATGGCGTTGGCGCAGGCCTCGCCCGCGGCGACCAGGATGTTCTGGGCGACCGACGGGTCGATGCCGCAGCGGGCGAGCCAGCCGCGCAACGCCGAGCGCACCGGGGCGAGCCGGGTCGGCTCGGCCGGGAAGTCGAGCTCGAGCGGGCCGGGGTGCCGGTAGAGCAGCAGCGCCACGTCGTCGTCGTAGCCGCCGGCCGGGGCCATCCCGTCCATCACGTCGTCGGCCAGCTCCTCCAGGGTGTCGTCGCGGCCCTGCTGGACGGCGGTGGTGACCCGGTCGATGCCGGCGGTCAGCGGCTGGCGGCGCCGCTCGACCAGCCCGTCGGTGTAGAGCAGCAGGGTCGCCCGGGCCGGCACGGCGTAGTGCGCCGCCGGCCGGTCGGTGCGGGAACGGACCCCGAGCGGCCGGGACCGGCCCTGGTCGAGCAGGACGGCGGTGCCGTCGGCGTGGGTGACCACGGCCGGCGGATGGCCGGCGCTGGAGTACGCCAGGTCGCCGGTGGCCGGGTCGAGGACGCCGCAGAAGACGGTGGCGCAGGTGGCGCCGGGCAGCCGCACCGCGAACCGGTCGAGGGCGGTCAGGGTCTGCGCCGGGTCGGCGGTCTGCAGCAGCAGCGCCCGGCAGGCGCTGCGCAGCTGACCCATCACGGTGGCGGCCTGCAGGCCGTGCCCGACGCAGTCGCCGACGACGATGCCGATCCGGCCGTCCGGCAGGGTGACCGTGTCGTACCAGTCGCCGCCGACCTTCAGCGGCCGGGTCGCCGGTGCGTAGCGCACCGCGAAGCCGGCCGGCAGCTCGGCCGGGCCGAGGATGGCCCGCTGCAGGGCCAGCGCGGTCTCGCGCTGCTGGTCGATCTGGTGGATCCGGTTCAGGCCCTGGCCGAGGTGGCCGGCCAGCAGGGCCAGCAGGGTCTGGTCCTGCTCGGTGAAGGGCCGGTTCTCGGCCAGCTCGACGAAGAGCACCATCGTCCCGTCCGGGTGCTCCAGCGCGATGCCGGCCCCGCCCGCCTGCTCGGCGACCGAGGTGAGCAGCGGCTTCTCGCGCAGCGTGGCCAGCTCCTGGCGGCGCGCCGCGCTCAGGTCGTCCCAGCTCAGCTCCGGGTCGGTGGTGACGACGGCCGGGGAGTCGGCGTCGCCGAAGACCACCGCGCAGACCTGCGTCGCCTGCCACAGCTCGCGCAGCGTGACCAGCACCCCCTGCAGCGCGCCGGTCAGGCTTTCCGCCTGGGAGAGACGCACGCTGAGCACGGCGAGCGCGCTTTCCCGCTGTACGGCGTAGTGCTCGGCGGTCACGTCCCGGAAGGTGCCGACGATGACGTGCCGGCCGGTCTCCGGATCGGCGACCTTGTTGAACGCGGCGGCGACCCAGAGCCGGTGCCCGTCGCGGTGGATGACCGGAATGGTGTACGTGCCCCGGCTCTGCTCGATCAGCATCCCGAAGGCGCCGGTCACCTGCTGGTAGCCCTCCGGGTCGGCGGCCGGGTCCGGCCACCAGGGGTGCACCGGCACGTAGGGCAGGCCCTCCGGCCCGTAGCCGAGGATGTCGGCGAAGGTGGAGTTCATCTCGATGATCGCGCCGTCGTCGTCGCAGACGAAGAAGGCCTCCTGCAGCGAGTCGATCAGCGCGGTCCGCCAGCGGGCGTGGTGATTGCGCAGCCGGGCCAGCTCCACGTTGGCCCGCACCCGGGCCAGCAGCTCGGCCGCGGAGAACGGCTTGACCAGGTAGTCGTCGGCACCGGCTTCGAGGCCCTCGATGGCCGCCTCCTGCCCGGCGCGGGCGGACAGCAGCAGCACCGGCGTGCCCGCCGTCCGCGGGTCGGCGCGCAGCGCGGCGACCAACTCGAGACCGCCGAGGCGGGGCATCATCACGTCGCTGACGACCAGGTCGGGGTTCTGCGCGCGGGCCGACTCCAGCGCGGCCTGCCCGTCGCCGACCGCCTCCACCCGGTGCCCGGCCGAGCGCAACAGCCGGGTGAGGTAGTCGCGCATGTCGGCGTTGTCGTCGGCGATCAGCACCCGGGCCCCGGTGGCCGGCGCCACGACCTCCGGCGCTTCCTCGGCCGCGCCCGGCACCCAGCGAAGAGCTTCCTGCACGTACGGGTCGGCTGTGGCCGAGACCCCGGTGGTGCCGCCGCCGGCCGGCAGATGCCCGGCGCCGAACGGCAGCCGGATGACGAAGGTGGTGCCCGCGCCGACCGTGCTGTCCGCGGTGATGGTGCCGCCGTTCAGCTCGACCAGCTCCTTGACCAGGGCCAGGCCGATGCCGCTGCCCTCGTTGGAGCGGGAGCGGGCGTTCTCGATGCGGTGGAACCGCTCGAACAGCCGCGGCATCTCGTCGGCGGGCACCCCGATGCCGGTGTCGGTGACGGTGACGACCGCCCGGTCGCCGTCGGCGCGCACGGCGACCCGCACGGTGCCGGTGAAGGTGAACTTCAGCGCGTTGCTGAGCAGGTTGAGGACGACCTTCTCCCACATCTCCCGGTCGAGGTGGACCGGCTGGGCGAGCGGTGGGCAGTCGACCTCGAAGGCCAGGCCGGCCCGCTCGATCGCGGAGCGGAAGACGCTGGCCAGCTCGGTGGTGGTGGCGCTCAGGTCGACCGGTTCGAAGCCGGCCTGCATGCGCCCGGCCTCGATGCGGGAGAAGTCGAGCAGCGTGTTGACGAGCTTGCCGAGGCGCAGCCCGTTGCGGTGGATCACGTCGAGGTCGGCGCGGACGCCCTCGTCCCGGATGTCGGTCCGGCTGTGCAGTTCCTCGGCCGGCCCCATGATCAGGGTGAGCGGGGTGCGGAACTCGTGGCTGATGTTGGAGAAGAACGCGGTCTTCGCCCGGTCCAGCTCGGTCAGCTCCTCGGCCCGGCGCTGCTGGGCCTCGTAGTTGCGGGCGCTGGCGACGCCGGCCGCGACGTGCCCGGCGACGAGCGTGAGGAAGCCGCGGTACGCCTCGTCCAGCTCGCGGAAGCGGTTGATCGCGGCCACCAGGAACCCGTACGGCGCGCCGCCCTGCTGGAGCAGCGGCAGGAGCAGGGCCTCGCGCGGCGGCTCGGCCCAATCTCCGGTCGGCAGGTCGCCGGCCGGCAGGTCGCCGGTCAGCGGCACCAGCACCGACTCGCCCCGGGCGAGCTGCGCGGCCGGCCAGGCGTGCGCGGCGATCGGGTGCCCGGCGTCGATGCCGGTGGTGGCGGCGAGCCGGGCCGCGCCGTCGTCGAGCAGGTAGGTGAGGGTGAACGGCAGGTCCCGCCGGTTGTGGCCGAGCTGCGCCCCGGCGAACGCGAGCATCTGCGACTCGGTGCGCACGGCGCTGGGGTCGGAGCCGAGGTCGCGCAGCGTCGCCATCCGGCGCTCGCCGATGACCCGCTCGGTCTCCTCGCTGACCACGCACAGCATGCCGACCAGCGCGCCGTCGTCGTCGCGCAGCGGGCTGTAGGAGAAGGTGTGGTAGCTCTCCTCGGTGTAGCCGGACCGCTCCAGGAAGAGCAGCAGCGCCTCGTCCCAGGTGGCCTCGCCGGCGGCGAGCACGGTGTCGATGCGCGGGCCGATGTCGCCCCAGATCTCGGCCCACACGTCGCTGGCCGGGCGGCCGAGCGCCCACGGGTATTTCTGGCCCAGGGTGTCGCGCCGGTAGGCGGCATTGCAGAAGAACGTCAGCTGCGGGCCCCACGCCATCCACATCGGGAACCGGGACGACAACAGGATGCTGACCGACGTCCGCAGACTCTGCGGCCACTGCTCGGGCGGGCCCAGCGGGGTCGCCGCCCAGTCCACCGCCGCGAGGTCGCGTCCGACGTCGTCGCCGGCGGCGAACACGTCCTCACTCATTACCCGGGCTCCCCCTGTGATCGGCCGCCGCAGGCTCGTACGATACGCACCCGCTCCGGCGGCCGGCCCCCGGACCGGGCTAAGTCTGGCCGTGGCGGCGACCCCTCAGGAAGCATCCATCTGCTTGCGCAGCTTGGCGAGGGCCTTGGTGAGCAGGCGGGAGACGTGCATCTGGGAGATGCCGACCTGATCGGCGATCTCGCTCTGGGTCAGGTTGCCGTAGAAACGCAGGCTGATGATCTTCTGCTCGCGTTCGTCCAGGCGGGCGAGCGCCGGGCCGAGCGCGACGCGCAGCTCGGCCAGCTCGAAGCCGTCGTCCTCGCCGCCGAGGGTGTCGCCGAGGGTGGTGCTGCCGTCCTCGTTCGCCGGGGTGGAGAGGCTGGTGGAGTTGTAGGCGCGGGCGCCCTCCAGGCCTTCCAGGACATCTTCCTCGCTGATCTCGAGGTGGGCGGCGATGTCGGCGACGGTGGGGGAGCGGCCGAGGGTGTGGCTGAGCGCGCTGTTCGCGCCGGTGATCGCCAGCCGGAGCTCCTGCAGGCGCCGCGGGACCCGGATGGACCAGGTGCGGTCGCGGAAGTGCCGCTTCAGCTCGCCGACGATGGTCGGGATGGCGAAACCGGCGAACTCGATGCCGCGGTCGGGGTCGAACCGGTCGATCGCCTTGATCAGCCCCATCACGGCGACCTGGTTGAGGTCGTCGACCGGCTCGCCGCGGCCGGAGTAGCGGTTCGCCAGGTGCCGGGCCAGCGGCAGCCAGGCCTCGATCGCCTCGTCCCGGGCGCGCGCCCGCGACGGGTGACCGGCCGGCATGGCGGCCAGGGCCAGGATCAAATCTCCGGCGCGATCGGTGCTGACTGCTACGGCTGTCATGAGGCTTCTCCCTGCAGAGATGTCCACGATAGTGCGGTAATTGCCGCGCAGCATCTGTTCCCGGCGGGGACCTGGGGCTAAACCCATCCGATCGGGTGGGAAATGTCGGCCGATCGGAGGTTGTCCGGCCACGGAGGGGGACGAAATTGCTGTACGGCAACGGTCTGTGGAGAATGTTCCGCCGTGAAGGTGCTCGAGCTGCACAGATGGACCCTGCGCCGCCGGGTGGCGGGACTGTTCGCCGTCGCCGGTCTGGCGATCGCCGGCATCGGCGTCTCCGCCGCGATCACCACCGCCGACAGCAACCGGCACCTCGACACCATCCTCAACAAGACCGGTCCGATGCGGGTCGCCGGGCAGGAGCTCTACTCGGCCTTCCTCGACCAGGAGACCGGCATCCGCGGGTACGCGCTGAGCCGCTCGGCGAAGAACCTCGAGCCCTACCAGCAGGGCGTCGTCACCGAGGAGAAGCTGCTCGGCGACATCGAGAAGCTCAACGCCAAGCACGGGCTCCCCTCGATCGCGGCCGACCTGACCCGGGTGCGGCAGGTGGCGCAGCGGTGGCGGACCGACGTCGCCGAGCCGGTCATCACCGGCACCGGCCCGCAGGTCGACGAGGCGGCGGGCACCGCCCGGTTCGACGCGGTCCGGGCCTCGGTCGACCAGCTCCAGGCCGACATCCTGGTGCTGCGCAACGAGGCGGTCGACGCCGCCCGGCGCACCGGGTCGGTCCTGGTCGGGCTGGAGATCGGCGCCGCCGGGGTGGTGCTGCTGGTCGGCGCGCTGATGATGTTCCTGCTCGACCGGCTGGTCACCCGGCCGGTGACCGACCTCGCCGAGCAGGTCCGCCGGGTGGCGGCCGGCGACTACGAACGGCAGATCACCAGCGGCGGTTCGCCCGAGCTGCGCAGCCTCGCCGCCGACGTGGACGGCATGCGCCGGCGGATCGCCGACGAGTTGCAGGAGGTCCGCGCGGCCCGGGCGCTGGCCGAGTCGGCCACCGAGCGCCTCGAGGCCAAGGCCGAGGAGCTGACCCGTTCCAACCGCGATCTCGAGCAGTTCGCCTACGTCGCGTCGCACGACCTGCAGGAGCCGCTGCGCAAGGTGGCCAGCTTCTGCCAGCTGCTGCAGCGCCGCTACGCCGGGCAGCTGGACGCGCGGGCCGACCAGTACATCGGGTTCGCGGTCGACGGCGCCGACCGGATGCAGCGGCTGATCAACGACCTGCTGGCGTTCTCCCGGATCGGGCGGATCACCACCGGGTTCAAGCGGATCGAGCTCGGCCGGATGCTGACCGAGGTCGGTTCGCAGCTGGAGCACCGATCCGCGGAGGCGGACATCGGCTGGGGTGAGCTGCCCGCGGTCGAGGGCGAGGAGCCGCTGCTCACCACGCTCTTCGTCAACCTGATCGGCAACTCGCTGAAGTTCCGCCGGCCCGATGTGCCGCCGGTCGTCCGGGTCACCGCCCGGCGTGACGGCGAGCAGTGGGCGATCAACGTGCGGGACAACGGCATCGGCATCGAGAAGGAGTTCGCCGACAAGGTCTTCGTCATCTTCCAGCGGCTGCACCCGCGCGAGGCGTACGAGGGCACCGGCATCGGCCTGGCCATCGTGAAGAAGATCGTCGAGTACCACGGCGGCCGGATCTGGCTGGACCTGGACGCGACCGAGGGTTCGTCGATCTGGTTCACCCTGCCGGCGGCGGAAGAGTCGCCCTGAGCTCGATTTTCGATCATCGGCACGGGGAAGGCGTGCCGCGTGGGCGCCGAAGGCATCGACTTCCTTACCGGGCGGCCGCGGTGACCCCGGGGTGCGCCGATGCGCGTACAGTCTCGGGGTAACCGGCAGTTTTCCGGTGCTGTGCCATTTCAATGGCCTCGGTGGACCTCGTCCCGCCCGTGCGATCGGGCCGGACCCGCGTTTGCGTTGGTCCCGGACCTCCAGTCACTGATCGTGCTGGCCATCAAGATCATCAACCGTACGTCGGTCTGATAGACCCCTGGCTGTGGCGGCTCGACTGATTCAGCGGTCCGTCGCAGCCAGGATCACCGCGCGAAATGGAGACAAATGATCATTTCCAAGGCACTCATCCTCGCCGAGCTGCGCAATCGCGGGCAGAATCACCGCGCCGACTTCGTCGACCGGCAGCTCCCCGACGAGGTCGACACCAACAAGCACGGCGGCCTGCTGGCCACCCTGCAGCTTGACCTGGAGAAGCTGGCCAGCTCAGACCCTATGTAGAAAACCGAGCAAGGGTCCGCTACGGTAGGCCGCATGACGACCCCCGTGCGGGTGACCGCCGCCGTGTCGAAGGTGCTGGCCGCGTTCCTGGCGGATCCGGCGGCCGACCGCTACGGCCTCGACCTGATGCGTGCCACCGGCCATCCCAGCGGCACCCTCTATCCGATCCTGCTGCGCCTGCAGCACGCCGGCTGGGTCGAGGCGGTGTGGGAGGAGATCGATCCGGTCGCCGCCGCCCGGCCCGCCCGCCGCTACTACCGGCTGACCCCCGACGGCCTGATCGCCGCCCGCACCGAGATCGCCGCCCTGCGGCAGCAGCTCGACCGGGCCACCGGCACCGTCACGAAGCCGAGGCCCGCATGAGCCGCCTCGCGCACCGCTTCCTCGACGCGGCCGCACGCCGCTGGCCGGCCGAGATCCGCGACGAGATGGCCCAGGAATGGCACGCCGAACTCGCCGCGATCGAAACTGAGCCGGGCGGCAAGAGACGATCATTTGCGTACGCGTTGAGCCTGCTCCTGTCCCCGCCGGTCAAGGACCGCACCGGCGCACCCAGGGGCTGGGCGGAAACCACCGGCGCCCTCGCCCCGGCCGGGGCGCTGATCCTGACCGGGTTGCTGACCCTCGGCGTGGCCCGGGGCGCCGACCTGCTGACCAGTTTCCTGTTCGACCTGGCCGGCCTCGACCCGTACGTTCTGGCCTGGCCGTCCGCCATCGCCAACGGTGTCCTGGTCGCGGTGTGGTGCCTGCTGGCCGGCCGCTGGCTCGGCCGCCGCGTGCCCCTGGAGGAGACCGCCCGGCTCGGCCCGGCCGCGTCGGCCGCGTTCGCGCCGCTGCTGTTCGTTCCCGCCCTGCTCATCCCGGCCGTCACCGACTCGGATCCGCTCTACATCGCCGGCCTGCTGATCGGCCTGCTGGTCTGGGTCCCCGGGATGGCGGCGCTCGGCGCGGCCGTCGCCCGCGGCCGGCGCGGTCTCCCGTCGATGCTGATCGGCACCCCGCTGCTCGGCGTGCTCGGCGCGATGGCCGCCACCCTGCCGATGATCGTGGCCGGCCCGGGCGGCCCGTCCGTCGGCCTGCGCGCGGCGGCGGCGTCGCTGCTGAACGGCACGGTGCCGGACGAATACATGGTCATCCCGGAGGGCGCCCTGTCCAGCCGCGGCTTCTACTTCTTCGGGCCGTGGGCGATCACACTGGCCACGTTCGGCGTCCTCGCGCTGGCCTTCGGTACGGCCGCTCTGCGGCCGCTGCCCCAGCTCGCCCCGACCGCCTCGCCCGCCGGGGACGAACCAGCCCCGAGGCCGTCCATCGTGGTGGCCGTCGGCGCCGCCGGCGTGGCGCTGGCGGTGATCGCCTGGGCCTACACCGTGACCATCCTCAGCCCGGGAATGCTGACGGTCTCCGCGACCGCCCCGATGCCGGGCGGCGACGGCGAGATCTACCTGTGGGTGGCCGAGCTGCGCTGGAGCGCGATCCTGATGGCCGCGCTGGCCATGCTGATCGCCACCGCCGACCGGCGCCGCGCGCTGGCCGCGACGCTGGTGCTGGCCGGCGCGCTGGTGGCAGCGGACGGCGTGCTCGTCCGGGTACACGCCGCCGGGGCCGGCGGCCTGCGGCTGACGCTGCTGATCGGGGCGGTCCTGGTCGCCGCGGCCTGGTTGGTCGCCCGTGGCCCGCTGCCGGGCGCCGGGGTCACCACAGTGGTGCGCCGCCGGGCCGGCGCGGCCGCGGTGATCGCGGCCGGCTGTGCCCCACTGCTGCTCACCCAGGGCACGCCCGGCGTGAACCACCCGTTCCTGCCGGCCGGCCTGCAGCTGACCACGACCGGGCTGGTGGTCCTCGGGATGCTGCTCGCCGCCATCCCGGCGGTGACCCTCAGCCGCTACCGGGTCCCGGCGTGGGCGGCCGTCCTGCTCATCGGCGTGCCGGTCGTGGCCGTCACCGTCGCCGGGTTCGCACCGGTCTCCACCGAGTCCGAGGACACCGGCTACGGCGCGCTGGGCGCGCTGGTCGGGCTGCCGGTGGCCATCGTGGTGCTCGCGCTGCTCCGCCGGCACCGGCCGCGGCGCCGTGGCCGCACGGCCGCGCTGTGGACCCTGCTGACCCTGGCCGGCCTGCCCGCGACCTTCGCGATCCTGTTCACCGGGGTGGCCCTGACCAGCATCGTGCCCGATCTGCTGTTCGCCGTCGAGGGGCTCGGCTACCCGGCCGACGGCATCTCGTTCGTCCCGGGCGCCGTCCTGCTGATGACCCCGTTCGCAGCCCTGATGTCGGCCCGCCTCGACGGCCGGCCCGGCCAGGGGGAGCAGGCAGCCCAGCCCTGGCCGGCCCCCGATCCGCTCAGCTCAGGCGAGACCGTGCCCGGCTGAACGCCTTTCCCGGGCCGGATCCTCGGCCCGGGCCCGGCTGATCCGCGCGCCGAGCACGTTGGGCGCGACGCACCACAGCAGCACGACCACGGTGGACGCGGCGAAGCCGATGGCTGACGGCGTTCCGGTGAACATGGCCTGGGCGTTTCCGTACGGGGTCAGCCATCGGCCCAGGCCGCCGCCCGGGTCGATCGCTCCGAGCAGGACGGTCACCGCCATCGGCACCACGATGGTCGCGGCCATCGCGACGACACGGCGGCGAAACAGCAGGCCGCAGGCCGTTCCGACCAGCTGCGCGATCGCCTGGGCCAGCACCGAGGCGGCGACGAGCGCGGCGAACCGGGCGGCGGACGGCCAGACGCCGCCCGCCGGCGCGGTCGCCGCCGCGGCCAGCAGCACGCCGGCCAGGGCGAAGCTCGCCGCCAGCCGCACGGCGGCGAGCACCCGCGGCGCGAGCCGGCGGTCGGCCGCGGGCTCGGATCGGGTCAGGCCGGCCACGGCGAGGACGCCGAAGAACGGCACGAGCACCGACATCGCCAGTTGCACGATCTCCAGCACGTCGCGGAAGGCCGGGGGATCGGAGCCGGAGGCCGCGGCGAGCCAGGCGGCGACGGCGCCGGCGAGAAGGGTGGCGGTGGCGAGCAGGAGCGTTGTCATGCGGCCAGCTTTGTCCGGCGCCGGGCTGCTGTCGTCGGCAATCGGTCGCGGCCGGCGCCTACTTTGGTCGGGGGTCCGCGCGACTTTGGTAGGGGGTGCCGGCGCCCCGATTCGCATTAGCCTGACGGGGTGATCGGGGATCGGGTCCGGGATGTCGTCGCGGTCGTGGCCGCGCTGGCCATCGGCGCGCTCCTGGTGACCGTCGGCGATCCGACCGGCCCGGTGCCCGGCCTGGTGCCGTGGCCGGTGGATGTCGTGATCGGCGTGCCGGCCTGCTTCGCGCTGCTGCTCCGGCGCCGCCGCCCGCTCGGCCTCGCCGCGCTGGTCGTGCCGCTGAGCGCGGTCTCGGTGATGGCCACCGGCGCGGTCCTGGGCGCGGTGTTCGGCCTGGCACTGCGCCGCCGCCCTGCAGTCGCGGCCTGGTTCGCCGCGGGCTACCTCGGCACCATCCCGATCTACCTGCTGCTGCAGCGCGAGCCGCGGATGGCACTGTGGACCGACCTCGTCGTCCGCGGCGTGCTGGTGACCGCGGCACTGGGTTGGGGGCTGTATGCCCGGGAGCGGCAGGCCCTGATCGACAACCTCGACGAGCGGGCCACCCGCGCCGAGGCCGAGCAGGCGTCCCGGGTCGCCGGGGCCCGCCGCGACGAGCGCGACCGGATCGCCCGCGAGATGCACGACGTGCTCGCCCACCGGCTGTCGATGATCAGCCTGCAGGCCGGCGCCCTGGAGCTGCACCCGGCCCTCGCCCCCGACGTGCACCAGGCGGCCGGGGTCATCCGGTCGGGCGCGCACGAGGCCCTGGAGGAGCTGCGGTCGGTCATCGGCGTGCTGCGCCACGACGCCGGGGAGGAGCCGGAGCCGCCGCAGCCCGGCCTGGCCGAGGTCCCGGACCTGGTGGCCGACGCCCGGCGCTTCGGCAGTGACGTCCGCCTCGACGACCACCTCGCCGAGCTGCGGCCGCCCGGCGTGACCGGCCGGGTCGCCTACCGGGTGGTGCAGGAGGCGCTGACCAACGCCCGCAAGCACGCCCCCGGCAACCCGGTGCGGCTGGTGCTGGACGGCGGCCCGGGGGAGGGCCTGCGGATCGAGGTGAGCAACCCGGCGCCGGGCGCCGCACCCGGTTCGGTGCCGGGCAGCGGGGTCGGGCTGGCCGGCCTGGCCGAGCGGGTCGAGCTGGCCGGCGGCCGCCTGGTGCACGGCCCGGCCGCGGGCCGCTTCCGCCTGGAGGCCCGGCTGCCGTGGCTGGCGTGACCGCCCTCCCGGCCCGGCTGCGGTGGCCGGCGTGACCGCCCGCCCGGCCCGGCTGCGGTGGCCCGCGTGACCGCCCGGCCGGTCCGGGTCGCGGTCGTCGACGACGATCCGCTGGTCCGCAGCGCGATCCGGTTGTTGTTCGCCGGCGCCGCGGACCTGGAGATCGTCGCCGAGGGCGCGGACGGCGCCGACGTGCCCGAGCTGGTCGACGCCCACCACCCCGACGTCGTCCTGCTCGACGTCCGGATGCCGCGGGTCGACGGCCTGGCCGCGGCCGAGCGGCTGTGCGCGCGCCCCCGCTTCCCGTACGTGGTGATGCTGACCACCTTCCACGCCGACGCGTACGTCCTGCGGGCGCTGCGCGCCGGCGCCTGCGGCTACCTGCTGAAGGACGCCCCGCCCCGGGAACTCCTGGACGCCGTCCGCCGGGTCGCCGCCGGCGAGCCGATCCTCAGCCCCGCGGTGACCCGCCGCCTGATCGAGCAGGTCGCCGACCCGGTCGGCCACGACCGGCGCGCGGCCGCCACCGCCCTGCTCGGCCGGGCCACCGACCGGGAGCGCGAGGTGGCCGGGGCGGTCGCCCGCGGCCTGTCGAACGCCCAGATCGGCGCCGAGCTCGGTATGGGCGTCCCGACGGTCAAGGCCCACGTGTCCCGCCTGCTCACCAAGCTCGACCTGGACAACCGAGTGCAGCTCGCCCTGCTCGTGCACGAGGCTACGTTGGGTGGATGAGTTCACTCGGCAACAGCGGCATCGAGGTCTTCCCGCTCGCTCTCGGCGGCAACACGTTCGGCTGGACCAGCGACGAAGCGACCTCGCATCAGGTCCTGGACGCGTTCGTCGAGGCCGGCGGCAATTTCATCGACACCGCCGACGCCTACTCGGCCTGGGTGCCCGGCAATGCCGGCGGCGAGTCGGAGACGATCATCGGCGACTGGCTGAACACCCGTGGCAACCGTGACCGCGTGGTCATCGGCACCAAGGTCAGCCAGCACCCGCAGTTCCGGGGCCTGGCCGCCGCCAATATCGCCGCCGCCGCGGACGCGTCGCTGACCCGGCTGCAGACCGACCACATCGACGTCTATTACGCGCACTACGACGACGCCAACACCCCGCTCGAGGAGACGGCCGCCGCCTTCGACGCCCTGGTCAAGGCGGGTAAGGTCCGGGCGATCGCGGTCAGCAACTACAGCGCCGACCGGATCCGCGAGTGGTTCGAGATCGCCCGCCGCGACGACCTCACCCTCCCGGTGGCCGTTCAACCCCATTACAACCTGGTGAAGCGGATTGCGTACGAGCGTGACATCGCCCCGGTCGCGGCGGCCGAGAACCTCGCCGTCGTGCCGTACTACGCGCTGGCCAGCGGCTTCCTGACCGGAAAATACAAGACCACCGAGGACCTGGCCGGCGCCGTTCGAGGGCAGGGCGCCAAGGGGTATCTGTCGGAGGCCGGCCTGCAGGTGATCAAGGCCCTGGAGGAGATTGCCGGCGCTCACGGCGTCGCCCCGGCGACGGTGGCCCTGGCCTGGCTGCGCACCCGCCCGCACGTGGCCGCCCCGCTGGCCAGTGCCCGCACGGTGGAGCAGCTGCCGGCCCTGGTCGCGTCGGCCACCCTGGAGCTGGACGCCGACGAGCGCCGAGCCCTGGACGAGGTGTCCGCCCAGCTTCCTGAGTGATCACTTGCGCCGGGGGCCGAGACTGTCTGTCATGCACATGCCGCATCGCGCCCGGACCGCGCTCATCTGGTTCGCCGTAGCGGCCGCGGCCGTACCGCTGCTGTGGCTCTTCATCTCCTCGGCCGGCAGCCGCGAGTTCGTCGATCCGACCGGCGACGCCCGCCGCACCCTGAACGCCGCCGCCCTGGTGGCGTTCGTCTGGGCGGGCGTCGCCGGCACGCTGCTGCGCCGCCCGGCCGTCGCGCTGTCCGCGGCGGTCGCCGGCGGCGCGGCCCTGCTCGCGACGACGGCGACGGTGCTGGCGGCCGTCAATCACGCCGCCGACTTCGCGGTGCAGGCGTGGGGCATCGCGCTGCGCGGCGTGGCGCTCACCCTGCCGGGCGCCGCCATCGGGTACGCGGTCGCCGCCGTCACCCGCCGCCTCACCCCGCACGTGGACCGCCCGCCGACCGGCTGGGTGTTCGGGTCGGCGGCCCTGCTGTTCATGGCGGTGGACGCGCTCGGCCTGGTCGCCCAACCGGCCCACCGGCTGCTGACCGGCCCGCTGTTCGGCTGGCTCGCCGGCGATCACGGGCAGGGCGGCCCGGCGGTCCTGTTGGCCCTGGTGGTGGTGCCCGCGGCGATCGCGCTGCTGGCCGGCCGGTTCACCCCAGGCGGTACGGCCGGGCGAACTTCGAGCGGTACGCCGACGCACTGAGCCCGAAGTGCGAGCGGAAGCGCCGGGCGAAGTAGTTCGGGTCCGCCCAGCCCACCGATTCGCCGATCGCGTTGATCGGCCGGTCGCTGTGCAGCAGCTGCTCGGCGGCGAGCTCGACGCGCAGCCGGGACAGGAAGGCCATCGGCGGCAGCCCGGTGGCCAGTTTGAACAGCCGCACCAGGTAGCCGGGCGCCAGATGCAGGTCGCCGGCCAGCTCGGTCAGGGTCCACGGGTGGGCCGGGCGGGCCTCCATCCGGCGCATCGCCTCGACGACGGACGGGTGGACGCGCTCGGAGACCTGCGCCGCCTCACCGAGGGCGGCCCGGGCGGCATAGCCGAGGGCCAGCGACAGCCGGGCGATGATGTCGGAGCGGTGCAGCCGCAGCGACCGGGTGGTGAGCTCGCTCATCGCGTCGAGCTCGGCCACGCAGCCGGCCATCTCGTCCGCGGTCAGATGGGTGGTGAGGACGCCCCGGCCGTGCCCGGCGTACGGCCCGGTCCACAGCAGGTGCCCGAGCAGCGGGTCCTCCCGGGTCCAGGCGAGCTCACGATGCAGCAGCTCGGCCGAGAAGCAGCAATTGTGGACGACCAGGCCGGCGCACTCCTCGTAGCCGTGCCACACGCCCGGCCGCAGCAGCACCACGTCGCCGACCTGTAACGGCCGCAGGCCCGCGTGCGTGCGGTGCGCCCCGGAGCCGGCCACCACCAGCGCCATCTCGACGAAGCTGTGGGTGTGCGCCTCCATCTCGGTGGCGTGCAGGTGCTGTCCGGCGTACGCGATCGAGTCGTCCCCGAAATGGACCAGCGTGTAGGTCTGCCGAATGGTCTCCCCGTGCACGTCCCGACGCTACTCGCTTGATCAGGATCGATGAGGTGGCGGAGAGCACAGGGTCTTCCGGGGCAGATCGCCGCCCGGCGATTGGACACTTAGCAAAGTTAGCCTTACCTTACTTGCGTGCAGCCCCAGACCATCCGGAGACTCGGCGTCTTCGTCGTGGCGGTGGCGGTGCTGGGTGTGGTCGTCGTCCTGAGCCTCATGATCGGGCGGCAGGCGATCTCGCCCGGCGACGTCCTCCGCGCGCTGGCCCCCAGCGCCCACGGCGACAACGCCGACATCGTGCGTGGGCTGCGGCTCGAACGTACGGTCATCGGGCTCGTCGCCGGGCTCGCGCTCGGCGGCGCCGGCGCCCTCATGCAGGCCCTCACCCGCAACCCGCTCGCCGACCCCGGCCTGCTCGGGGTGAACGCGGGCGCGGCCGCCGCGGTCGTCACCGGGTTCGCGTTCTTCGGCATCTCCAACGGCTTCGCCCAGACCGGCCTCGGCCTCGCCGGGGCCGCGGTCGCGTCGGTCGTGGTCTACCTGCTCGGCAGCGGGTCACGCTCGGCCGCCACCCCGGCCCGCCTGGCGCTGGCCGGCACCGCCCTGACCGCGGTGCTGTTCTCCTACATCAACGCGGTCGCCATGCGCGACCAGGCCAGCTTCGACCAGCTGCGGTTCTGGGTGGTCGGGTCGGTGGTCAACCGCGGCTACGACCGGCTGCTGATCGCCCTGCCGCTGATCGTCATCGGGATCATCCTGGCGCTGCTGATGACCCCGGCGCTGAACGCGCTCGCGCTCGGCGAGGAGAGCGCCCACGCGCTCGGGCTCAGCGTCGGCCGGGCCCGGGTCGCCATCGCGGTCGCCATCACCCTGCTGTGCGGGGCCGCGACCGCGGTGGCCGGCCCGATCGTCTTCGTCGGCCTCACCGTGCCGCACGTCGCCCGCATATTGTGCGGCGCCGACCAGCGCCGGGTGATCCCGATGTCGATGCTGCTCGCGGCCGGCTTCCTGGTGCTCAGCGACACCCTCGGACGCGTCGTCTCGGGCGGCGCCGAGGTGCAGGTGGGCATCGTCACCGCCGTACTCGGAGCTCCTGTCTTTATTGCCCTTGTTCGTCGCCGGACGCTGGTTGCGGCATGACCGCCTGCACCGAGCGGCACTCAGCCGCACATGCGGACGGCCTCGCAGGTGAGGGCCAGAAGGGCATGCCTAAGGGGGACACGGCATGATCAGCGTGCCGGTGGTGACGGCGGGCCCATGGTCGGTGCGGCTGCGGCATCGGGCGGTGCTGGTGACCGTTCTTCTGCTGCTCGCGGTGGCCGCGCTGATCGTCGTGTCGCTCGCGGCCGGCGCCAACTCGTTCCCGATCCCGCGGGTGATCGACGCGATCCTGGGCAACGGCAGCCCGGCCGAGAAACTCATCGTCGCCGAGCTGCGGCTGCCCCGCGCGGTCACCGCCGCCCTGGTCGGCATGGCGCTCGGCATCTCCGGCGCGATCTTCCAGTCGCTGACCCGCAACCCGCTCGGCAGCCCCGACGTCGTCGGCTTCACCACCGGCGCCTCGACCGGCGCGCTGGTCGTGCTGCTCATGCTGCACGGCGGTCTCGCGCTCACCTCGTTCGGCGCGGTGGCCGGCGGCGCGATCACCGCCGCCGCGGTCCTGCTGCTCTCCGCCCGGCACGGGGTGGCGCCGCTGCGGCTCGTGCTGGTCGGCATCGGCGCTGCCGCCATGCTCAACGCGCTCAACTCGCTGCTCATCGTGCGGGCCCAGGTGTACGACGCGCAGAGCGCCTCGGTGTGGCTGGTCGGCAACGTGGTCGGCCGCGACTGGTCGGACGTGCGGCTGATCGGCGGCATCCTGATCGTCGGCCTGGTGGCCTGCATCGCGCTGTGGCGGCCGCTGACGCTGAGCGAGTTCTCCGACGAGCGGTCGACGAGCCTCGGCCTGGCGGTCGGGCGGACCCGGCTGATCGCGGTGGCCATCGGCGTCCTGCTCGCCTCGGGCGCGGTCGCGGTGGCCGGCCCGATCCAGTTCATCGCGCTCACCGCGCCGCAGGTGGCCCGGCGGCTGACCGGCTCCGAGGGCGCCAACCTGACCGCCTCCGGACTGACCGGCGCCGTCCTGCTCCTGATCGCCGACCTGGCCGCCCGGGAGGCGTTCCAGCCCCGGCAACTGCCGGTCGGCGTGCTCACCGGCATCGTCGGCGGCGCCTATCTGGCGTGGTTGCTGGGTCGCGAATGGCGGAAAGGACGCGCATGACGCAGCGTTTGGAGACCGAGCACATCGCGCTCGGATACGACAGCCGAAAGATCGTGCACGACCTGACCCTGGCGATCCCGGACGGCTCGTTCACCGCCATCGTCGGCGCCAACGGCAGCGGCAAGTCGACGCTGCTGCGCGGCCTGGCCCGGCTGCTCAAGCCGTCGGCCGGCACCGTCCTGCTCGACGGCAAGGCGATCCACGACTACCCGGCCAAGGAGGTCGCCCGGCGGCTCGGGCTGCTTCCGCAGTCGCAGACCGCGCCCGAGGCGATCAGCGTCACCGACCTGGTGGCCCGCGGCCGCTACCCGCACCAGTCGCTGCTGCGCCAGTGGTCGCCGGCCGATCAGGAGGCGGTGACCACCGCGCTCAAGCTCACCGGCACCGACGACCTGGCCACCCGCTCGTTCGACGAGCTGTCCGGCGGTCAGCGGCAGCGGGTCTGGCTGGCGATGGCCCTCGCCCAGGAGACCGACATCCTGCTGCTCGACGAGCCGACCACCTATCTGGACATCGCGCACCAGATCGAGGTGCTCGACCTGTGTGCGCGGCTGCGCGCCGAGCGCGGATCGACCCTGGTCGCCGTGCTGCACGACCTCAACCTGGCGGCCCGCTACGCCACCCACCTGGTGGCGATGAAGGACGGCGCGATCGTCGCCGAGGGCGAACCCGGCGTGATCATCACCGCCGAACTGATCGAGGACGTCTTCGGACTGCCCTGCCGCATCATCACCGACCCCGAGTCGAACACCCCCCTGGTAATCCCGCGGCACCACCCTGAGAGGAACCCCGTACCGTGAACAGCCGATTGACCCGCCTGGCCGGCGCCGCCATGGCGTTGACCGTGTCGCTCGCCCTGACCGCCTGCGGCGGCAGCGACGACTCCGCCGAGCCCGCCGCCGGCGCGACGGCCTCCGGCCCGTTCGAATACAAGGACGCCCTCGGCAAGGACATCAAGCTCGACAAGACGCCGACCACGGTGGTTGCGCAGAGCAGCGTCGCCGCGGCTCTGTGGGACGCGGGCTTCCAGGTCAAGGGTGCGTACGGCGAATTGAAGCCGGACGCCGCCGGAAAGCTCAGCTACCAGGCCGGATCGCTGGACCTGAGCAAGGTCACGGTCATCGGCAGCACCTACGGCGAGTTCGACACCGAGAAGTACGCCCTGATGAACCCGCAGCTTCTGGTCGACTACACGTTCGACAACAAGGCGCTCTGGTACGTCCCGGCCGCGCAGTCCGAGAAGATCCTCAGCCTCGCCCCCGGTCTGGCCGTGCCCGGCAACTACAAGACCACCGACGAAGCCATCACCACGATGGTCGACCTGGCCGGCAAGCTCGGCGCCGACACCAAGAGCGCCGCGCTGACCACCGCCAAGACCGACTACGAGACCGCCCTCACCGCGGTCGGCGAGGCCGCCAAGACCTCCGGCCTGAAGGTCGCCATCATGTCGCCCGGTGCCGACAGCCTCTACGTCGCCGACCCGGTGCAGCTGCCCGAGGGCAACTCGCTGAAGAACGCGGGCCTCGACATGATCAGCCCGGAGAACCCGAAGAAGGAGGTCTTCGCGCAGTTCAGCTGGGAGAAGGCGACCGACTTCAAGGGCGCCGACGTGATCCTGGTCGACGCGCGCACCTACGACGCCGCCAAGGCCGACCTCGCCAAGGTGCCGACCTGGGCGAACCTGCCCGCGGTCAAGGCCGGCCAGGTCTACCCGTGGTACGCGGCCGCGCCGTACTCGTACCAGGCCTACTCGAAGATCTACAGCGAGCTCGCCGGTCAGCTGAAGACCGCCAAGAAGCTCGGCTGATCTTGCACCCGCTCGGCGAGTCCCGGCTGGTCGACGTCGGCGGCCGCCGCCTGCACCTGCGCATCGCGGGTGCGGGCGGCACCACCGTCGTCTTCGAGGCCGGCCTGGGCATGTCGGGCGTGTGCTGGGGCCTGGTGGCTCCGCTTCTGGCCGATGATGCCCGCACGGTTGTCTACGACCGGGCGGGCATCGCCGCGAGCGACGACGGCCCGTCGCCGCGCACCCTGCCTGCGCTGGCGCAAGACCTCAAAGCCTTGCTGGGTACGCTGCCCGGGCCGTTCGTACTGGTCGGGCACAGTTGGGGCGGCCCGATCGTCCGGCTGGCCGCTCCGCTGGCTTCCGCGCTCATCCTCGTCGATCCGTCCGACGAGCGCGACGATGACTTCTTCACCCCGGCCACCGCCAAGCGGATGGCGGTCGCCGGACCGCTGACCCGCGCCGCGGCCGGGATCGGGATCTATCGGTTCGCGGCGCGGATGGGCAGCGCCCTGCCGCCCGATCTCCACGCCCAGTTCCGAGCCGAGAACTTCGGCCGTCGTGCCGCCCGGGCCCTGCACGCCGAGATCCGGCACTTCCTGCCCGGCCTGGCTTTTTTGCGCGCGGACCCGCCCGACCTCAGTGGCCTGCCGGTCACGATCATTTCCGGCTCTTTTGATGCCGCCCATGCCGCGTCCGCCGCCGCCCTCCCACATGGCCGGCACGTCGTCGCCGCCGGGGCCGGCCACAACGTGATGCTCGACGATCCCGGCCTGGTGGCTTCGGAGATCCGCCGGGCGTTATGACCTATCGTCGCCGCATGACGAGGCTTCGCGTCGCGGTCGGCGTCCTCCGGCACAACCTCGGCGGGCTCGGCACGTCCGTACTGGCCCTGCCGATTCTGATCGCGGTGTTCCTGGGCCTGCTGCTGACGCCGCTCGGCCGGCGGGCCGTCCGCCGGGTCGCCGACCGGGAGCGGGCCCGGCTGACCCGCTGGGGCCCGCCGGTGATCGGCCCGCCGCCACTGCCTACGGGCACCCGCGACGCCCTGCGCGACCCGTCCGTCCGCCGCGAGCTGGCCTGGCTGGCCGTGCACGGCACGATCGGCCTGCTGGTCGGCCTGGCCGGGCTGTCCCTGCCGATCTACGCGATCGAGTACACCACCTTCCCGCTCTGGTTCCGGGCACTCGACCCGTCCCTGGGCGGCCCCGGCTTCCTCAGCGGCCCGGGCGACGGCCTGACCGGCGCGCTCGAGATCAGCGTGCTCGGCCTGGTCTTCGCGGCCGCCACGATCGGCCTGCTCCCCGGCATCACCCGGCTGCAGGCCTTCCCCGGCCGGCGCCAGCTCGCCCCGCCGCCCGGCGCCGACCTGTCGCTGCGCGTCGCCGAGCTGACCGCCACGCGCGCCGCCGCCCTCGACGCGCACGCCACCGAACTGCGCCGCATCGAGCGCTCGCTGCACGACGGCACGCAGAACCGCCTGGTCGCGCTGAACGTGCTGATCGGCGCGGCCCGGCGCGCCCAGGACCGCAATCCGGCCGCCGTCGCCGAACTCCTCGACCGCGCCCAGGACGCCACCGAACAGGCCCTGGCCGAGCTGCGCGCGGTCGTCCGCGGGATCCTGCCGCCGGTCCTCGACGACCGCGGCCTTGCCTCGGCCCTGGCCGGCCTCGCCGGCGCCTCCGCCGTGCCGTGCCGGCTCGACGTCCAACTGCCCGGCCGGTGCGCGGTGTCGGTCGAGGCGACCGTCTACTTCGTGGTGGCCGAAGCCCTGACCAACGTGGCCAAACACAGTGGTGCGTCGGCCGCCGCCGTCACCGTGCGCCGGGACGGCGAACGCCTGCTGCTCCGGATCACCGACGACGGTCACGGCGGCGCCGGCCTCGACAGCGGCGGCTCCGGGCTCACCGGCATCCGCCGGCGCATCGAGGCCTACGATGGCCGTTTCACGCTGACCAGCCCACCCGGTGGGCCGACGACGATGGACGTGGAGCTGCCGTGCGGATCGTGATCGCCGAGGACGACGCTCTGCTGCGCGAGGGCCTGGCCCTGCTGCTGCGGGCCGAGGGCCTCGACGTGGTCGCCACCACCGACGCGCCCGCCCCTTTCCTCGACGCCGTCGAAGAGCACAAGCCCGACATCGCGATCATTGACGTACGCATGCCGCCCACCCACACCGACGAAGGAATCGTGGCCGCCGTCGAGGCCCGCCGGCGCCGGCCCGGCCTGGCCGTCCTGGTGCTCTCCGCGTACGTCGAGCAGGCGTTCGCGACCGAGCTGCTGGCGCACGGCAGCGCCCGCCTCGGTTACCTGCTCAAGGAGCGGGTGGGCCGGGTCGAGGAGTTCCTCACCGCGCTGCACCGGGTCGCCGGCGGCGGCACCGCGATCGACCCCGAGGTGATCGGTCAGCTGCTGGCCCGCACCCGCCCGGACAGCACCCTCGACCGGCTCAGCCCGCGCGAGATCGACGTGCTCGCCCTGATGGCCGAGGGCCTCGGCAACACCGCGATCGCCGAGAAGCTCTTCGTCACCGAGGGCGCCGTGCAGAAGCACATCCGCCGCATCTTCGCCAAGCTCGACCTCCCGCCGGACGACCGGGCCGACCGCCGGGTGACCGCGGTGCTGCGGTACCTGGACCTCGGAAGGTAGTGCTGGCACTACCCCTCTTGGCCCGCCTGCGGCATTTTCCGCCCGGGTGTTTTTTAAAAGAATTCTTCGTGAGACCAGCCGGCACACGGAGAGGCAGACGAATGCCCGCGGTTCGCATCCAAGGACTAACTCGCACCTACCAGGCCGACGGCGAGCCGGTCCACGCGCTGGCCGGCGTCGACGCCGACTTCCCGCGCGGCACCTTCACCGCGATCATGGGCCCGTCCGGCTCCGGCAAGAGCACCCTGCTGCAGACCGCGGCCGGGCTCGACCGCCCCACCGCCGGCCACGTCTGGATCGGCGACACCGAGCTGTCCCGCCTCTCCGAGACCAAGCTGACCGAACTGCGCCGCGGCCGGATCGGCTTCGTCTTCCAGGCCTTCAACCTGATCGGCGCGCTCACCGTCGAGGACAACATCCGCCTGCCGCTGCGACTGGCCGGCACCCGCCCCGACCCGGCGTGGCTCGCCCAGGTGATCGAGCGGGTCGGCCTCACCAATCGGCTGCGGCACCGCCCGTCCGCCCTCTCCGGCGGCCAGCAGCAGCGGGTCGCGATCGCCCGGGCCCTGGCGTCCCGCCCCGAGGTCATCTTCTGCGACGAGCCGACCGGCGCCCTCGACACCACCACCGCGGCCGAGGTCCTCGCGCTGCTGCGCGCGGTCGTCGACGAGCAGGGCCAGACCGTCGTGATGGTCACCCACGACCCGGTCGCCGCGTCCTACGCCGACCGGGTGATCGTCCTGGCCGACGGCCGGATCGTGCACGACATGCCACAGCCGGGCGCCGCCCGCATCGCCGAGCACCTGGCCGCCCTCGGCCACCGCCGCGTCGCGACCGAGGGGGCCACCCGATGACCGCGCTCGCCGCCCGCATGCTGCGCCACCGCCCCGGCGCGTCGTTCGCCACCCTGCTCGCGCTCGCCCTGGGCGCGCTGATCCTGACCGCGATGGGCGTGCTGGTGGAGTCCGGCCTGAGCTACCACCCGGCCCCGGTCCGCTACGCCGCCGCCGATCTGGTCGTGGCCCGCCCCGACACCACGTTCACCGGTAAGGACTTCGACGGCGAGATCACCAGGAGCACGGTCGCCCTCCCCGAGGGCGGGACGGTGCCGGCCACCCTCGTTGCGCAGATCCGCGGCCTCCCCGGCCTCTCCGCCGTCGCCACTGACGAGAACATCCCGGTCGTCACCGCGGCCGGTGGGCCGGCGTCCGGGCGCGGCTGGGGGAGTGCGGCGCTGACTCCCTATCGGCTGCTCTCCGGCACCGCGCCGGCCAACGCCGGCGAGGTGGTGCTCGACGCGTCCCTCGGCGCACAGACCGGTTCGCGGGTGAGTCTGCTGGTGGGCGGCGTGCTCCGCCCCTACACCGTCAGCGGCCTGGCCCAGGGGAGCGGACCGGCCTCGGTCTTCTTCACCGACGCGCAGGCGGCGGCGCTTTCGCCGCACCGCGGACAGGTGAGCGCGATCGGCGTGATCGCCGAGCCCGGCACCGACCTCGGCGAGCTGCGCACCCGGATCGCCGCCCTGGCCGGTGACGCCCGCGTCCTGACCCGCGCCGACAGCGGCCAGGCCGAGCGTTCCGCCGACCGCGCCGCCGCGAGCCTGCTCGTGCAGATCGGCGCGTCCTTCGGCGGCTACGTGGCGCTGCTGATCATCTTCGTGGTCGCCGCCACCGTCGGCCTCTCCGTCCGGCATCGCCGCCGCGACCTCGCCCTGGTGCGCGCCGTGGCGGCCACCCCCGGCCAGGTCCGGCGCATGATCATGGCGGAGTCCGCCCTGCTCGCCGCGGTCGCCGGGCTGATCGGCGCGCCGGCCGGCCTGGCCGCCGCGCACTGGCTGACCGGCGAGCTCACCACCCGCGGCTTCGTGCCGGCCAGCTTCCCGATGGTCCCCGGCGCGATCGCCGCCCCCGCCGCCGTCGCGATCGTGCTGGTCTCCGCGGTCCTGGCCGGCCTGCTGGCCGCCCGCCGGGTCACCGGCATCAAACCGGCCGAGGCGCTCGGCGAGGCCGCGGCCGAGCCCACCGGCGGCGGCCGGGCCCGGCTGATCGGCGGCCTGATCACGCTGGCCGCCGCGGCGTCGGCGACCGGCGCCGCGATCGGCATGTCCGGCCAGACCGCGATGGGCGCCGCGATCGGCATGCTCTACCTGTTCGTCCTGGCCGTCTCGCTGCTGGCCCCCTGGATCAACCGGTTCGCATCCCGCTTGCTGGCCGGTTTCGGCACCAGCGGCTACCTGGCCGCCGCCAACCTCCGGGCGAACGCCCGCGGCACCGCCACGGTCCTGACGTCGCTGGTGCTGGCGGTCGGCTTCGGCGGTTCGGTGTGGTTCCTGCAGAACAACCTGGAACGCCAGGCGGTAGCCCAGAGCCGAGCAAGCTTGCTGGCCACGCGGGCACTGGTCGCCCCGACCGGCCTGTCCGACACCACGGTGGCCGACCTGCGCGCGGTCCCCGGCGTCCAGGCGGTAACGCCGATCCGCCACACGACGGTCGTGGCCGCCCTGATGGGCGACGGCGAGTCGATCACCGCCCGGGCGGCGGACCCGGCCACCCTCACCGCGACCCTGGACCTGGACGTGACCGAGGGAAACCTGGCCGACCTGCGCGACGGCACGGCCGCGGTGTCCCGCACCCAGGCGGCCATGTTCAGCTGGGACCTGGGCGACGAGGTCGACATGCGACTGGGCGACGGCACCCCCGTGCGCCCCCGGATCGTGGCGATCTACCAGCGCGGCCTGGGCTTCGGCGACGTGCTCCTGCCCCGCACGACGGTGGCCGGCCACACCGCCACCAACCTGGACGACGAAATCCTGATCAGCGCCCCCGCATCGTCCGACGCCGCCCTGCGCAAGGTCGCCGCCGCCCACCCCGGGAGCAGCTTGGTCGACACCGCCACCCTGACCGGCGGCCTGGCCCGAGACCTGGCCCTGAGCGCCTGGCTCAACCGCATGCTGATCGCCGCCATGGTCGGCTACACGGCAGTGGCCGCCGCCAACACGATGGTCATGGCGGCGTTGGCCCGCCGCCGAGAGCTGGCCCTGCTGCGCCTGACCGGCGCAACCCGCCGCCAGGTCCGCCGCATGGTCAACGCCGAACAGATCGGCCTGCTCGGCACCGCGGTAGTGCTGGGCGGCGCCATCGCCGCCCTGACCTTGAGCAGCGTGGTCCGGGCGCTGACGGGCACCCCGGTGCCATACGTGCCCCCGCTGGGCTGGGCAGCCGTCCTCGGCGGCACAACAGTGCTGGCCCTGGCAACAACGATCCTGCCAATAGCCCGCCTGCTGCGAGTGCCCCCGGTGACGCAAATCGGCATCAAGGAGTAACCCAAGCGCCTGGGCCCCAGCGCCTGGGCCCCAGCGCCTGGGCCCCAGCGCCTGGGCCCCAGCGCCTGGGTCGTGGTGCCTGGGTCCCAGCGCCTGGGTCGTGGTGCCTGGGTCGTGGTGCCTGGGCCGCGGTGCCTGGGCCGCGGTGCCTGGGCCGCGGTGCCTGGGCCGTGGTGCCTGGGCCGCGGTGCCTGGGCCGTGGTGCCTGGGCCGGCAACTGTTCAGCTGGTTCCGGCCGAATTTCTCGCAGGTCCCGGCTCATGGATACTGCCTCCGCTTGGCGAAGGCGCGCGCATGGCAAAGGGCATGACATGCCGTATATGTCGGTCGGTGGTTCTCCGCTCCCGCTAGATCTAGTGGAGTTTCGGCCAGCGTTGAGCAGGAACTCTTCATGATCGCTGAGGAGCGGGAGCCAGGGGTCCGGCCTGCCACAGCTTCATGGACATTGCCTCCGCTTGGCGAAGGCGCGGGCCCGGCATCGTCGAGGGCTGGGGCTGGGGCTGGGGCTGGGGCTGGGGCTGGGGCTGGGGCTGGGGCTGGGGCTGGGGCTGGGGCTGGGCTACCAACCTCGCGGAAGTTGGGGCCTCGCCCTCGCAGCCAGAGGCCGAGATCCGGGAAAACGGGGTCTCGCCGCGCGCCCGCGGCCCGAGATCAAGGAACTTGAAGTCCTGACCCGCGTTGCACAGACCCCGCCATCAAGGAAATCGGGCCGGTCGGCCCGCCTTAGGCCTCGCCGTGGTCGTCGCTGGTCTTCATGTCGAGGACGGTGCCGGGGACGCGCTGGGTGGCCGCCGAACATGCGCCCCCCTTGCCGTGACCCAGCTCACTCATTTACGGTCACGCCAAGCTTTCGGGGATGGCCGCCCGCTCGCTGCACACTCGACCGCCGCCCCTCGAACAAGGGCTCCGACAATGATCGAGCATTTGCACGCCGTCCTGCGCATGCACCAGATCGGCATCGTCAACCTGCTACGTCCGCGCCGGCTGTTGCGCGCGGCGGTCAACAACGCCCGGCTCGGCCCGCAGGCTGCCCTGATCATGAAGGCGGCCGCCGAGTTCCCGGACGCCCCGGCGGTGACCGACGAGCGCGGCACGCTGACCTACCGGGAGCTCGACGAGCAGTCGAACGCCCTGGCCCACGCCCTGAAGCAGCTCGGCCTGCCGGACCGGTCGGTGATCGGCGTCCTGGCGCGGGACCACCGCGGCCTGCTGCTGGCGATCAGCGGCACCGCCCGGGCCACGCTGCGCCTGGCGCTGATGAACACCGGCCTGGCGAAGCAGCAGTTCGCCGAGGTGGTGGCACGCGAGAAGGTGCGGGTGGTGCTGTACGACAGCGAGTTCGCCGACCTGACCGAGGGCCTGCCGGACGACATCCCCCGCTTCCTCACCTGGGGTTCCATCGACGGCGCCCGGTCGATCGACGAGCTGATCGCGGCGCACCCGGTCACCCCGCTGCCGCTGCCCGACCGGCCGGGCGGTTTCATCATCCTGACCAGCGGCACCACCGGCCTGCCCAAGGGCGCGCCGCGCACGAAGGTGTCGCCGCTCGCCAGCGCCCTGATCGCCGACCGGATCCCGTTCCCGCGGCAGGGTGCGGCGGTGTTCGCGTCGCCGCTGTTCCACAGCACCGGCTTCGGAGCCTGGACGGTCGGGTTGTCGCTGGGCAACCACGCCGTACTCCTGCGCCGCTTCGACGCCGAAGCCATCATCGCGGCGATCGCCGAACACCGTGCGGAGATGCTGGTGGCAGTGCCGACCATGCTGACCCGGATCCTCGCCCTCGGCCCGGAGACCATCAGCAAGTACGACACGTCCTCGCTGAAGTCGGTCTTCGTCGCCGGTTCGGCCCTGGCGCCCGAGCTGACCACCCGCTTCCAGGACGTGTTCGGCGACGTGATCTACAACGTGTACGGCTCGACCGAGGTCGCCGTCGCCTCGGTGGCCCAGCCGGCCGAGGCACGCCGCGCCCCCGGGACGGTCGGCAAACCACCGGTGACGGTGCACGTGGCCCTGTACGACGCGAACGACAACCGGATCACCAAGCCCGGGGTGCACGGCCGGGTGTTCGTGCGCACCGGCATCCCGTTCGAGGGCTACACCGACGGCCAGCACAAACAGGTCATCGACGGCCATATGGCCACCGGCGACCAGGGCCACTTCGACGCCGAGGGCCTGCTCTTCATCGACGGCCGCGACGACGACATGGTCATCTCCGGCGGCGAGAACGTCTACCCGGTGGAGGTGGAGAACCTGCTGGCCGAGCGCGAGGACGTGGTCGAGGTAGCGGTGATCGGCGTCGACGACCCGGAGTTCGGCAAGCGCCTGCGAGCCTTCATCGTCTCGACCGAAGACTCCGCCCAAGACCCGCAGGAGATCAAGGACCACGTCAAGAAGAACCTGGCCCGCTACAAGGTCCCCCGAGACGTGGTCTTCCTGGACGCCCTGCCCCGAAACGCCACCGGCAAGGTGATCCGCCGAGACCTGCCCACGGACTGACCGCCGCCTCAGCGGCGGCCGTCACCGGGCCGGCGGTCCGAGGTGCCGTCGCACCTCGGCGGCAAATCGCGGTACGCCGGTGCGTTCGAGGAGAACGAGGATGTCCAGCACGGTGTTGGGCACCCGCCGATAGTCCGCCGCCTGATGGCGGAGCACGTCGACGGTCACGCCGGGATAGAGATCGAGCTGATCAAGGAGGAATTCGTCGGGGTGGATCGCCTCGACGTCGTACGGCTTCAGGGCCGATTCAGGGAAGTCGTTGAGGTTGAAGGTGACGATGACTTCAGCGTTGGCGCGGACGGCTGCAGCGAGAACGTGCCGATCCTTGGGATCGTTGGTCATTCCGCCGGTCAGCGACTCGTAGCCGACGACAAATGCGTCGGCAAACGAGCGGGTCATCTCAGCCAGTCGACGGTCGACCCGTTCGGCCGAGAATCCGTGCTTGATGAGGTTGCGTCGCAGTTCGGCGAGGATCTCGCCCGACCACAGCGGCCGATAGGCCGAGGCCTCAGCCAGCCGGAGCAGCGTGTCGCACAGGTATGACGGGTACAGAACGCAGGTATCGAGGAATGCGGGAAAGGCCATCGCCTGCGCCTGTCACCTGCTGGGCCGAGAGTCGATGGTGGCTTCGTACAGCCCATCCTCCTCGGCGTCGGCAACCATTCGAGCGAGGGCGTTGCGACGTTCGCTCCGACTGCGTTCGGAGTAGTCGAGGATGTCGCGCAGCAGGACGCGCCGGTGTCGTCCGCGCATGGTGTGCGGGATTTCGCCGGAGTCGAGCAGGCGGACCAGCGTCGGTCTGGAGACGTTGAGCAGATCGGCGGCTTCCTGAGTGGTCAACATGGTGTTGTGCGGAGCGATCGAGACGGCCAAGCCCTGGGAGAGGGCGTTGACGACGTCGCGGAGTACGCCGTAGAGCTCCTCCGGGATGTCGATCTGAGATCCGTTCGGGCCGACCAGCTTCGCGCGCCCGGTCGCCTCGGCGTCGATCAGGCCCTGCGCCAAACGACGGAGATCGGCGGGGTCCTCAGGTGGTAGGACGGTTCGCTCGCGCAGCGTACTAGTCATGCGCCTATCGTAGTCGTATTCGAAAAAACCGAAAGGGAATGCGGGGGCTTGCTCGGAGCTCTTCCGTGGATCCATCAGGCGCTGGCTCATGCTTAATGACTATAGTCACATGACACCCACCGTGGTGCCCCGAGATTGCCTCGGCTGGGACCTGTCAGTGCCCGAATGTTGTTCGTGTCAGTAGGGTCGTGCGGGTGGATCTCGATGACATCGCCTCGCGGCTTGGCGTGCCTGTTGCGGAAGTCGAGCGTGTGCACCAGCTTGCCGGGGATCGGCCGTCCGCTCCGCTGCCGGCCAAGGCGGATGCGCCCGCCATCCTTGAGCGGCTCGCGGTGCGGGCGGATGACGCTGCCGAGATCATGGCGGGCTGGCCGGATCCCGGGTCGGCGCTCTGGACGCCCGAGCTGAGCTGGCTGCTCGATCGCTCGATCGCGCTCGTTCGTGGCGATCTCGGGGGCCACGCCTGGCTGGCGCCCGGGCCGGAGTTGCCCCGTGACCGCGGGCCGGCCTGGCGGCATCTCTACGTCTACGGCTACCTCGCCCTGCTCGACGTCGTGACCGGCTACCACCGCGACCACGGCATCCCGGACGCCGTCACCTGGACCACCCTGGCCGACCTCGGGCGCAACCTCGCGGTCGACCGGCGGATGAACCGCGAGGGCTGGCCGGTCATGCAGGCCTGGCTGACCCTGCACGCCCGGGGCGGCCTCTACGAGCTCGGCCGCCTGCAGCATCAGCGCAGCGACGACGGCAGCCTCGGCCTGCACATCCCGGAGTCGGGGCCGATGACGCCCGCGGCGATCGACGCGTCGCTGGCCGAGGCCCGGGCGTTCTTCCCGCGGCACTTCCCGGACGAGCGCTACACGTCGTTCTCCTGCGGGTCGTGGCTGCTCGACCCGCAGTTGCGGGAATACCTGCCGGCCGACTCCAACATCGTCCGGTTCCAGCAGCGGTTCGAGCTGGAGCCGTACGAGAAGGACGACGGCCCGGACGCCGATGTCGAGGTGCTGCGGTTCGGGTTCCGCACGCTGACCACGCCGCTCGACCGCCTGCCCCGGGACAGCGTGCTGCAGCGCGCGATCATCGACCACCTCCGGGCCGGCCGGCACTGGCACTGGCGCCAGGGCCAGTTCCCGATCTGAAAGCCTCAACTCTGCAAGGACGTCCACCACGACAGGCTGTCGGCGTCGACGACGGTGACCCCGGCCTTTGCCGCCGCGTGCAGCACCGGGCCGGGCGCCGTGCCGGCGATGACCAGCATGGTCACCTCGGCGCGGCGCATCTGGCGGACGGCGTCGGCGAAGCGGTGCACGTCGGCCGGGTCGAGCCGGGCCGGGTCGCGGTGACACCGCAGCACCCAGCGCCGGCCGTCCGCGGCCACCCCGACCACATCCGTGCCGAGGTTGCCCATCGAGGCGGTCACCGTCACGTGCCGCCAGCCGCCGGACCGCATCAGGGCGGCGACACGATCGGCGAGCATCGGCAGGGCCGTCAGAACTCGTCGTCGAAGCTGACGGTGCCGGATACGCCCATCTGGTAGGCCGAGACCCGCCGTTCGAAGAAGTTCGACAATTCCTGCACGTCCTGCAACTCCATGAAAGCGAACGGGTTCTTGCTGCCGTACATCGGCGCGATCCCCAACACGGCCAGTCTCCGGTCGGCTACGTGCTGCAAGTATTCCCGCATGTCCGCCAAGGACATTCCCGACACGCCTTGCACAAGTAGATCTTCGGCAAACTGCACCTCGCACTCGACCGCGTCGGCCAGCATGTCCCTGACCTGCTGCTCCATCTCGGCGTCGAACAGATCCGGCTCCTCCTGCCGGACCGTGTCGACCACGTCGAAGGCGAATGCCATGTGCATGCTCTCGTCGCGGAACACCCAGTTCGTGCCGGACGCCAGCCCGTGCAGAAGACCACGAGAGCGAAGGAAATAGACGTACGCGAAGGCGCCGTAGAAGAACAGGCCCTCGATGCAGGCGGCAAAACAGATCACGTTGAGCAGGAACGCCCGCCGATCCGCCCGGCTGCGGAGCTCCCGGAGCGCATAGATCGAGTCGATCCACTGGAAACAGAACTCGGCCTTGCGGGCGATCGACGGAATGTTCTCGACGGCGGAGAACGCGGCCGTCCGCTCGTCGAGATCGGGCACGTAGGTGTCGAGCAGGTTCAGATAGAACTGAACGTGCACGGCCTCCTCGAACAACTGCCGGGAGAGATAGAGCCGGCCCTCGGGCGAGTTGACGTGCTGATAGAGGTTGAGCACCAGGTTGTTGGCCACGATCGTGTCGCCGGTCGCGAAGAACGCCACCAGCCGCGACACCAGATGCTGCTCGGCGGGCGACAAACGAGCCAGGTCGGCGAGGTCGGAGTGCAGGTCGACCTCCTCGACGGTCCAGGTGTTCTTGATGGCGTCCTTGAAACGGTCGAAGAAATGCGGGTAGCGCATCGGCCGCAGCGTGAGATCCATGCCGGGGTCGAGCAGCATCTGGTGAGTGGAAACGGCGGTCACTGGCAGGCCTCGCAGGATTCGGGGTTTTCCAGGGAGCAGGCGAGCGCTTCCTCGTGGGAAGCGGCCGGAAGGATGGCGACGGTCGCCTGCTGAATGCGGGTAGCAGGGCGCGACCGCAGGTAATACGACGTCTTCAGCCCGGCCTTCCAGCCGTACAGGTACATCGACGAGAGCTTCCCGATGGTCGGCGCGCTCAGAAACAGGTTGAGCGACTGCGACTGGTCGATGAACGGCGCCCGGGCGGCGGCCAGATCGATCAGAGCACGTTGCGGCAACTCCCAGGCCGTGCGGAAGAGCGAGCGCACCTCGGCCGGCAACTCGGCAATCTGCTGCACCGACCCTTCAGCCCGTTTGATCTGCTCCCGGACCGCGGAGGTCCACAGCCCGCGCGCCTTCAATTCCCGTACCAGATAAGTGTTGATCTGCATGAACTCGCCGGACATCGTCTCCCGCTTGAACAGGTTGGACACCTGCGGCTCGATGCACTCGTAGCACCCGGCGATCGACGCGATGGTCGCGGTCGGCGCAATCGCGATCAGCAGCGAGTTCCGCAAGCCATGCGAAGCGATCCGCAATTTGAGAGCCGCCCACCGTTCGGGTTGTCCGAGAGCGGAGCCCCACAGCTCCGGGTGCAAATCACCCTTGGCGGCCCGAGTTTCCGCGTACGCCGGATGCGAACCGAACTCCTCCGCAAGAGAGGCCGAAGTCTCCAGCGCGGTAAGGAAAATCTCTTCCTGGACGCGGGTGGACAGCGAGATGGCCGCCTCGGAGTCGAACGGCAGCCGCAGCGTGAAGAACGCGTCCTGCAACCCCATCAGCCCGAGCCCGACCGGCCGCCAGCGCGGATTGGACGCAGCCGCCTGCGAAGACGGGTAGTAGTTGATGTCGATGACCCGGTCGAGGAAGACAACCGCCGTGCGCACCGTCTCGCGCAGCTTCTCCCAATCGACGCCCGAAGCAGAGACATGGGCCCCGAGGTTGATCGACCCAAGGTTGCAGACGGCCGTTTCGTCGTCACTGTTCACCTCAAGGATCTCGGTGCACAGATTGGACAGGTGAATCGTGTTGCCCGGAGCGCCGGTCTGATTCGACAGGGCGTTCGAGCGGTCCTTGAACGTCATCCACCCGTTGCCGGTCTGGGCGAGCGTGCGCATCATCCGCCCGTACAGGTCGCGGGCCTTAACGGTTTTGACCGCTTTCTTCTCGGCCCGGCGGTAGGCCTCGTCGAATGCCTCGCCGAAGAGGTCGGGCAGTTCCGGGGCATCGGACGGATCGATCAGCGACCAGTCCCCGTCGGCCTCGACCCGTCGCATGAATTCGTCCGGGATCCAGTTGGCCAGATTGAGGTTGTGGGTGCGCCGGGAGTCCTCGCCGGTGTTGTCCCGCAGTTCGAGGAATTCCTCGATGTCCGGATGCCACGGCTCGAGATAGACGCAGGCCGCACCCTTGCGCCGGCCGCCCTGATTGACCGCCGCCACCCCCGCGTCGAGGGTCTTGAGGAACGGCACGATGCCGTTCGACTTGCCGTTGGTGCCGCGGATGAGCGCGCCCCGCCCGCGAATCCGCGACCAGGAAATGCCGATCCCGCCGGAGAATTTCGACAGTTTCGCGACCTGGTGGTAACGCTCGTAGATCGAGTCGAGCTCGTCCTTGGGCGAGTCGACAAGGAAGCAGGAGGACATCTGGGTGTGCCGGGTGCCCGAGTTGAACAGGGTCGGTGAGCTGGGCAGATAGGCCAGCGAGGACATCAGCCGATAGAAGCCGATCGCCTCCGACGGGTTCTGCGACAGGCCACAGGCGACCCGCAGCAGCCAGTACTGCGGGGTTTCGACGACGAGCCGGGACTGCGGATGACGCAACAGATAGCGGTCGGCCACGGTGCGCAGCCCGAAGTATTCGAACCGCAGATCGTTGTCCGGCAGGACCGCGTCATCGAGCTTGCGGGCATTGCGCTTCACGAACGCCGCGGTGGCGTCCCCGATCAGCCCTTGCTGGTGGGCGTACCGAATGGATTGACTGAACGAAGCAACGCCTTGCAGGCGAACTTCCTTGTCGACGTACGCGGCGAGCAGGCGCGCCGCCAGCTTCGAGTATTGCGGTTCCTCGCCGATCAGCTCAGCCGCCGTCTGGATGGACAGTTTGTCCAGCTCAGCCGTGGTGGCACCGTCGTAGAGCCCGCTGATCGTCTTGGTCGCGACCCGCAACGGATCGACCTCGTCGAGATCGGCGACCCACCGCTCGACCGCCTTGACGATCTTGTTGACGTCGACCGTCTCCTGGTCGCCGTTCCGCTTGCGCACCTGCATCCCGTGCCGGCGCTGCTCCGGCACGGTAGTAGTGACCGTCATGCCCCGTCCCCCTCAAGCCCGGAAGGGCGCGCAGGGGGACGCCACCGGGCGCGTGAAAGCCCGGCTGATGGCGTCGGCCGTCCCACGCGGCCTTCAACCGCCGCACACCGGTCGGCATGCGGCGCGCTGGCAGGTCTTCGGACTCGTAGGCGTCGATCAACTTCCTACCGGCCGTCGCTTCCCAGGCCGGGGCCCAGTGCTTGTTGACGGCTTTCGTTCCCACTCACCGCTGCGGGGCAGTCCCGGATTTCCACCGGGTTCCCTGTTGTCTCGATCACCGCGAGCGATGATCGAACCAGCTGCGGGAGACACCATATATGGGTGCGGTCCGCCAATGCCAACCCCATATGGTGTGCCGGGCGTGTCGTACTTCCACAGTGGCTGAAGATCGGCCCAGCCGTACGATGGCCCGCGTTGGTCTGTCGGGCGTTGTGCGCTGCAGTGATCGGGGGATGGCGATGGGTGTGCTGTACGACTACTTCCGGGCGCCGGGCACGGCCGAGGTGCTCGCGCACATGGCCGAGCACGACGCGTTCTCGCCGGTGCCGGACACCTTCGACGGGATCGAGCTGAAGAGCATCGACCCGGCCGTGATCCTGGCCCGGCTGGTCGGTTTCGTGACCGGCCGGGCGTGGAGCGTGGACCTGGTCGACGAGCGGCTGATCTGGCCCGAGGGCGGCGAGCAGGACATGGAGCACGAAGGACCGTGGGTGTCCGTGCTCGACGATCCGTCCCGGGACGTGCTCGCCGGCATCCCGGCCGACCGGATCCCGGAGCTGGCCGACCGGTGGGCCGCCGTCGAGGAGTTCAGCGGCTTCGCCGACCCGGAGTTCCTGCGCGACGTGATCGCCGAGTTCGCCGCCCTCGCCACGCGTGCCCGGGCGCACGGCGAATCCCTCTATTGCTGGATCAGCCTGTGAACGGCGGGGCGACGCCCCACCCCCAGTGCGGCACCGGTGCCTGCTGCACGACGTCGGCGCCCGGCGCCGAGTTGGCCAGCGCGATCCTGGTGCCCCACTCCACGTAGCCGACGAACGCGGCCCGGAACTCCGGGTCGGACGGCAGCCCGGCGTCGTCGGCGGCCAGGCTCATCAGCGAGGCGAAGCGGAACCGCTGCTCGGGCGTGATGCCGAGGTTGACGTGCTTGTTGACCATGCGGTGATAGCCACCGAGGCCGGCCGTGTAGGTGGCCGGGCCGCCGAAGACCTCGATCCACCAGGCGGTGACGTGTTCGCGGTGCTCGGTGGACACGCCACCCGGGAACAGCGGGGCGAGCAGTTCGTCGTGCTCGACCCGGTCGTAGAAGGCGTCGATCAGTCGCTCGAAGGCGGCGTCCCCGCCGGCCCAGGCATGAAGACTCGGAATCTCAGACACCTGCAACAGTGTAATCATGTAATCAAGCGCCGGAGGACCCTCGCACCCGGAGCGTCGTCGGCATGCGGGGTGCCGGTGGCAGTGCCGGGTCGAGCAGGTGGCGGATCGCGGCTGCCGCCTCGTCCTCGACCGGCATGTAGACCGAGGACAGGTCGGCGGCCTCCGCCAGTGCGCTGCCGTCGAAGCCGACCACGGCCACGCGTGCGACGTCAGCGAGAGTGGGGCGCCGACCATCCATGGTGGTCACGATATCGCGGCACGTCAGTCCGGTGTGGTGTCCCGCCGGTAGCCGCTCAGGGTGAGGCCGAGGACCGCGCGGAACTCGTTGGCCAGGTGGGCATGGTCGCTGTAGCCGAGGTCGGCGGCGACGTCGGCCAGGTTGGTGTCCGGGTCCTTGCGCAGGCGTTCGGCGGCCTCCTGCAGGCGCCGCCGCCGGATCATCGCCAGCGGCGTCAGCCCGACGTAGCGGCGCGCCAGCCGCTGCAACGACCGGACCGAGATATTCAGGCGGGCGGCCGCGTCCTCGACCGTACGGACAGTCGGATCGGAGTCGATGACCGCGGCCATCTCGTTGGCCTGCAGCGCCTCCCGGTCCGGCGGCGGGATCTCGCCGGCCAGCCATCCGGCGAAGGCCTCGACCGCGCGGCCATGCCGGTCACCGGGGCCGGTCATGGCATCGGACACGAGCCGATGAAGAACGGGAAGATCAACCGTTGCGTACGTGTCCCGCCAGGCCGTCGGGTCCCCGAGGAGATGGGGGACCGCGGCCGGCTGCAGCAGGGCGCCGACGCCCCAGCCGGTGCCGGTGAGATCGCGGTACGAGCTGCGGGTCGTCGGCCCGGCCAGGCCGGCCGCGCCCGGCTCGACCACGAGGTTGCTGGCCGGGAAGGAGATCAGGTGCTGGCGGGAGGTGCGGCCCGGCTGGATCTGCCACTCGGGGATCCAGAACCATCGCACCAGCTGCGCCACCGGGTCGGGTGCCGGGAGCCGGTCGAAGGTCGGCAGCCGTGCCGGATAAAGGATCCCGCGCGGTCGCGAATCTTCAAGCTCGGAGGGGCCGGCCATACCTACGATCCTGACCTATGACGGAGACGAACCAGGCTGCTGCTGACGGCCAGTACACCACGAACGGAACCCCGCACGGCGCCACCAGTCTGACGCCCTTCCTGGCCATCCCGGAGGCCCGCGCGGCGATCGACTTCTACCGCGACATCTTCGGGGCGCGGGTGGTTGACGTGACCGAGTTCGGCGGCACGGTGGCGCACGCGGTCCTCGACTTCGGCAACGGGTTGTTGCAGCTCGGACAGCCGATGCCGGAGTACGGCCTGGTCGCGCCGCCGGCCGGGGACGAGGACTGCTACTCGATCGGGCTGTACTGTCCGGATGTCGACGACGTGGTCGCCCGGGCGGAGAAGGCCGGTGCCACCATCCGCGAGGCGCCGACCACATTCGTGTCCGGCGACCGCTTCGCCAGCATCCGCGACCCGTACGGTGTGCGCTGGTCGGTGTTGACCAGGGTCGAGGACCTGTCCGAGGAAGAGAGTGCACGACGAGTAGCGGAGTGGGCCAAGCAGCAGAGCTGAGCTGGGAGACCGGGCTTCTCGGGTTTCTCGCCGGGCTGCTCATCTCGATCGTGACGTCGCCGGTCGGGGTGTCCGGAGCGGTGTTCCTGCTTCCGGTCCAGCTCAGCGTCCTGCACGTGCCCAGCCCGGCGGTCACCCCCACCAACCTGCTGTTCAACATCGTGTCCGGACCGGGTGCCCTGCTGCGCTATCACCGCCGCGGGCACCTGGCCGGGCCGCTCACCCGGCTGCTCATCCTCGGCACGCTGCCCGGCGTCGTACTCGGCGCGGTGATCCGGGTTTTCGCCGTTCCCGGCCCGGAGGTGTTCCGGCTCATCGTCGCCGCGGTGCTGCTGCCGCTCGGGCTCTGGCTCTGCCTGCGGACGCTGCGGCCGGTCCGGCGCGACCGGCCGCCGCTGCCCGGCCGGACGATCGTCGGGCTCAGCGCGATCGTCGGGACGGTCGGCGGCATCTACGGCATCGGCGGCGGCTCGATCCTCGGCCCGATCCTGGCCGGCCGGGGCCTCCCGATGAGCGAGGTCGCCCCGGCCGCGCTCGCGTCGACCTTCCTGACGTCGGTCGCCGGGATCGCCACGTATGCCCTGCTCGGGCTGACCACCAGCGGTGACATCGCCCCGCACTGGGCCCTCGGGCTGCTGTGCGGCCTCGGCGGGCTGATCGGCGGCCACCTCGGCGCCCGCCTGCAACCGCGGATGCCGGAGACGGCCCTGCGGCTGCTGCTCGGGGTGCTCGCGAGCGGGCTGGCGGTGCTCTACGTCGCCCAGGCGGTCAGCTGATCCCGGCGGTCAGGGCGGCGCCGGTCAGCTCGACCGAGCGGATCCGGTCGGCGGTGTTCTGGGCCTGGTGGGTGGTGATGACCTCGTCGGCGTGGCAGCTGTCGGCGAACGCGGTCAGGTAGTCGCGGACCTCGGCCGGTGTCCCGGCCACGCTGTAGCGGGTCATCGACGCCAGCTGGGCGCCGCCGGGGGAGGCCAGGAACTCGTCGATCTCGGCGTCGGTGAAGTTGCGGGCCACCGGGCCACGGGTGATGAACGCCCTGGTCCGGGCCCGGAATGCCACCTTCATCTGGTGCGCGGCCTGGTCGTGGTCATCGGCGGCGAAAACATTGACCCCGGCGATCACGTACGGCTCGGTCAGCTGCGCGGACGGCCGGAACGTCTCGCGGTAGACGGTCACCGCCTGGTGCAGGGCGTCGGGGGCGAAGTGCGAGGCGAATGCGTACGGCAGGCCGAACCGGGCGGCGAGCTGGGCGCCGAACAGCGACGATCCGAGGATGTAGAGCGGCACGATCTCGTCGGCGCGGGGGACGGCCTGCACGCCGGGGATCCGGGTGTGGCCGGACAGGTAGCCCTGCAGCTCCAGCACGTCGTCCGGGAACGAGTCGGCCGACGACGGGTTCCGGCGCAGCGCGAGCATGGTGTTCTGGTCGCTGCCGGGCGCGCGGCCGAGGCCCAGGTCGATGCGGCCCGGGTGCAGCGTCGCCAGGGTGCCGAACTGCTCGGCGATGGTCAGCGGCGAGTGGTTGGGCAGCATGATCCCGCCGGCGCCGAGCCGGATCGTCTCGGTGTGGTCGGCGATGTGGCCGATCAGCACGCTGGTCGCCGAGGACGCGATGGTCGGCATGTTGTGGTGCTCGGCGTACCAGACCCGGCGGTAACCGCTGCGTTCGGCCGCGCGGGCCAGCTCGACCGAGGTAGTGAAGCTTTCCCGCACCGGCCGCCCGGCCGGCACCGAGGCCAGATCGAGCAGCGAAAGACCAAATGCCATGAGCCGACCGTAGCGCTGCGCCGGCACCGCAAAAGAGGCCCGGCCCGTAACCTGCGTCACGGGCGGCGGCGCCGTGATGTTGCGATAAGTTTCGGGGATGAGCTCCGTGTTCCATGTGGCCGTCACCGGCGACGACAGCGCCGACGGCTCGAGCGACCGCCCGTTCCGCACCATCAACCGGGCCGCGGGCGTGGCGCACGCCGGCGACACTGTCGAGGTGCACGCGGGGGAGTACCGCGAGTGGGTGCGCCCGCGGCGCGGCGGCCTCAGCGACACCCGGCGGATCACCTACCAGGCGGCGGCCGGCGAGCATGTGGTCATCAAGGGCTCGGAGCGGGTCACCGGCTGGGCATCGGACGGCGGCACGGTGTGGACCGCATCGGTGCCGAACGCGGTGTTCGGGGACTTCAACCCGTACGCGGAAGAGGTTGCCGGTGATTGGATCGTCTATGCCGACGGCGCGCCGCACCGCCATCTCGGCGACGTCTACCTCAACGGCCTGAGCTTCTACGAGGTGGCGAGCCGCGACGAGGTCACCGACCCGCCGCTGCGCACCGAGGCGGTCGACGGCTGGACCGGGGTCGCGATGCCGGTGCCGAACCCCGAGCAGACCCGGCTGGTCTGGTTCGCCGAGGTCGGCGCGGACACGACGACGATCTGGGCGAACTTCCAGGGCGCCGACCCGAACACCGAGCTGGTCGAGATCAACGTACGCCGATCGGTGTTCTTCCCCGAGGCGAATCACCTCGACTGGATCACCGTGCGCGGGTTCGAGTTGGCCCAGGCGGCCTGCCCGTGGACGCCGCCGACCGCCGACCAGCCCGGACTCATCGGCCCGAACTGGGCCAAGGGCTGGATCATCGAGGACAACGTCATCCACGACGCGAAGTGCTCGGCGATCTCGATCGGCAAGGAGGCGTCGACCGGCCACAACTACGCCACCGAGCGCGGCGACAAGCCCGGCTACCAATACCAGCTGGAGTCGGTCTTCACCGCCCGGCAGATCGGCTGGGACGCCGAGCACATCGGCTCGCACATCATCCGCCGCAACACCATCTTCGACTGCGGGCAGAACGGCATCGTCGGCCATCTGGGCTGCGTGTTCTCCACGATCGAGGACAACCACATCTACCGCATCGCCACCAAAAGAGAGTTTTACGGGTACGAGATCGGCGGCATCAAGCTGCATGCGGCGATCGACGTGGAGATCCGGCACAACCACATCCACGACTGCACCCTCGGCACCTGGCTGGACTGGCAGACCCAGGGCACCCGGATCTCCCGCAACCTGTTCCACCGCAACAGCCGGGACCTGTTCGTCGAGGTCAGCCACGGGCCGTACCTGGTCGAGCACAACGTCCTCGCCTCGCCGGCCGCGATCGAGATCTTCAGTCAGGGCGGCGCGTTCGTGCACAACCTGATCGCCGGCACGGTCTGGGTGGTGCCGGTCCCGGACCGCGCGACTCCCTACCACCGCCCGCACAGCACCCAGGTGGCCGGCTACGCGGTGATCTTCGCGGGTGACGACCGCTGGGTGGCCAACGTCTTCGTCGGCGGTGACGTGGCCGCGGCGTACGGAAAGGCGCCGCAGGAGGGTCAGGGCCTGGCCTTCGCCGGCACCGCCGGCTACGAGGGCTACCCGGCCTCCTACCCGGAGTATCGGGCGCGCGTCGACGCCGTCCAGGGCGACCACCAGCGGTTCCTGAACGTCAAGCAGCCGGTGTACGCCCGGGGCAACGTCTACGCGGCCGGCGCCGAGCCGTTCACCGGCGAGTCCGGCCCGCTGGTGGTGACGGGCGGCAGCGCGTCGGTGGTGACCGAGGGTGACGAGGTCTACCTGGTGACCGACCTGCCGGCCGAGTTCGGCGCGGTCCGCTCGGGCGTGGTGACCGGCCGGGACCTGGAGCGCGTCCGGTTCGCCGACGCCGACTTCGAGGAGCGCGACGGCACCCCCGCGATCATCGACGTCGACCTGGTCGGCACCCGCAAGGACCACGACGGCGAGTCGGCGGCCGGCCCGATCGCCGGCCTGACCTCGGGCGCGGCCCGTACCCGCATCTGGTGAGGCGGGCGGCGCGGCGGACGTAAAGGTTGACGTTCTGCAACATTCATCTTGAGGCAAGCGGTAAAACCATCTGGCCGGGACAGCGGGCCGATGAGACGAGCGTGCGATGGTGGGAGTGGACGGGGTGGCGCTGGACAGCGCTCGCTTTCTGACCGCGCTGCTGGACAGCCTGACCGTCGGCGTGCTCGCCTGCGACCACACCGGCCGGGTCGTGCTGTTCAACCGGGCGCTGAGCGATGTCCAGGGGCATCCGGCCGACCGGGTGCCGGCCGACTATCCGGGGCTGGTCTCCGGCGTCCTGTTCGACGCCGATGGGCAGCCGCTGGCCTGGGACCGGACCCCGCTGATGCGCGCCAGCCGCGGCGAGTCCGTCGACACCGATCTGATCACCAAGGTGCCCGGTCAGCAGGCCCGGACCTACTCGGTGACCGCCCGCCCGATCCTGGGCGCGGACGGCCACCCGCAGGGCGCGGTGGCGGTCAGCACCGAGGTCACCGCCGTCCGCCGGGTGGAGCGGTTCCGCGGCTGCCACCGAGCGGTCGAGCATGCCCTGATCGCGGCCGGCTCGGTGACCGAGGCGGCGCCCCGGGTGCTGGAAGCGGTCGGCACCGCCCTCGGCTGGTCGGCAACCGAGCTGTTCCTGGTCGACGAGCTCACCGGCGAACTGGGCGCGGTCGGGCACTGGAGCGCCGACGGATCGGAGCCGGACGGCTTCTTCGGGCACACTCCGATCAAGGGCACCGGCGTCACCGGGCGGGTCTGGCAGACCGGGGAGCCGGTCTGGATCGCCGACCTGGAGACGGCCGCCGACCTGTGCACGCCGTACGAGAGGACGCGCCTCGACATCTGCGTCGGGCACGGCATCCACACCGTGCTCGCCGTCCCGATCTGCGACGGCGGCAAGTCGCTGGGCGTGCTGACCTGCTACGCGAGCGTGCCCGAGGTGCAGGAGGACCTGCTCACCGTGCTGCTGGACGGGGTCGCCGCGCAGATCGCGGTGTTCCTCGGGCTGCGGCACGCCGAGGAGCTGAGCCGGCAGCTGGCCCGCTCGCAGGGTGACTTCCTCGCCCTGGTCGGCCACGAGATGCGGACGCCGCTCGCCTCGATCGCGGCGCACGCGTCGATGCTCGCCGAGGAGAGCCACGCCCTGGACGGCGAGAGCCACCAGATGATCACCACCATCGCGCGCAACGCCGGCACCCTGCAGTCGATCGTGACGACGCTGCTCGACCTGGCCGGTCTGGAGAGCGGTACGGTGCCGCTGGACCTGGGCGTCGTCGACATCGCCGCCGTGGTCGGCGAGGCGGTGGCGGCGGTGCGGCACGCCGCGGTGGTGCCGGACCTGCAGTTCGAGGTCGACCTGCCGCACCGCGCGCAGATCGACGGCGACGTGCTCCGGCTGCGGCAGGTCGTCGACGACCTGCTCTCCAACGCGGTCAAGTTCAGCCGGGCCGGTGGCCGGGTGTCGGTCACGCTGGAGGAGCGGGAGAACGCGGTGGCGCTGGTCATCGCCGACGCCGGGATCGGCATCCCGGACGGCGAGCGGGACCGGCTGTTCGAGCGGTTCTACCGGGCCGGCAACGTCCGCCACCAGGGCATCGCCGGCAGCGGCCTGGGGCTGAGCCGGGCCCGGCTCATCGTCGAGCTGCACGGCGGCGTCATCGCGCTGACCGCCAACTCGCAGGCCGGCACCACGGTCACCGTGCACCTGCCGTGCGGGAAGGCGCGGTAAGCCGGCGGCGCAGCGCCCAGGCGGCCAGCGCGGCGCCGGCCACCGGCGCGATCAGGTAGGCGGCCAGCACGTGGGTCTGCCCGGCGAACAGCGCCGGGCCGAGCTGGCGGGCCGGGTTGGCGGACCCGCCGGTGAGGGTGCCGAGCAGGGCGCCCTGCACGCCGAACATCATGCCGACGATCCACGGCATCGGCCAGGACGGCCGGTGGTCCGGCACCCAGCAGATCGCCGCGACGATGATCGCCAGGACCGCCGCCTCGGCCAGCGCGACCATGGTGCCGCTCGTGCCGGTGCGGGGCTGGACCACCGCGTACCGGGTCGGGCTCGCCGCCATCGCGGAACCCCAGACCAGGCCGGCCACCGCGGCCGCGGCGATCGAGCCGGCGATCTGGGCGACCAGGTAGGGCAGGACCCGGCGGCCGGGGGTGCGGCCGTAGATGAACAGCGCCACGGTGATCGCCGGGTTCATGTGCGCGCCGGTCCAGCGGCCCGGCCGGGACACCACGAAACCGACGATGACCAGGCCGACCAGCATCGACACGACGGCGCACCGGAGCCAGATCTCGACCGGCGTGGCGCCGGCGGCCGCCGTACCCAGACCCCAGCGCACCAGGGAGAAGACCGCGAACATGAACGCGGTGGTCAGGACGAACTCGCCGGCGGCCAGGCCCAGATCCTCGCGGTCCGGCCGGAGTCCGTGGGCCGGAGCCCTGGTCGCCGTCGTGCCGGGCCGTGCGCTGATCAGAACCATGACTTCAGTCTTGGGCGGGCACCCCCGCCAAGATCAGGGCTGATGGTCCCTAGATCGCCGCTGACCTCGACTCGAACGACGCGGCCGGCTCGGTGACCCCGTCCAGGTGGTTGGTCTGCCGGCGGATGTGCTGCTCCAGGGCCGTCCGGTAATTGGCGATGAAGTCGGTCATCTCGTCGATCTCGACGATCAGGCCGGCCCGCTTCGTCTCCAGCTGGGCGGTCGCCTCCCGGTGCCGGCGGCGGGTCTTCTGCTCCAGGTCGTTGGCCCGGTCGCGGGCCTCGCGGGTCAGCTGGTCGCACTGGTCCCGGGCCTCGCCGAGCAGCGAGTGCGACTCCTCCTGGGCCTGGGTCATGTAGTTGTCGGCGGTCCGCTGGGCCATCGCCAGCATGCCCTCGCCGTTGTCGTCGCTGTGCTGCGCGACGGGGGCCGGGGCGGCCGCGCGGGCCTGGCGCGCCTCCTCCAGGCGGCGCTGCAGCGCGCGCGCCTTCTGCTCGGCCTGGTCGCATGCGCGACTGAGGCCCTGCAGCTGGGCGGTGGCGGCGGACAGCTCGGCCATCACGCCGTTGGTGATCACCTGGGTCTCGGCCGGTGAAGCCGTGGCGGCCCCACCCTGGCTCTGCAGGGCGGCATTCTCCTCGAGGAGTTTGATCATCTCGAGGGTGACCTCGTCGAGCAGGGAATCGACCTGCTCCTCGTCGTAACCACGACGGCCGAGTGAGGCTTTCCGGAATTCCCGGTTGTGGATATCAGCCGGTGTCAGCGGCACTCTGCTCCTCCGGTCGCTGGGATTGGGATGCTTCGGAGGCGACGCGGGCAACTGTACGCGCCGCGGCTGCGAAGAGCACCCTCGAAGTCCCGCCGATCGGATTAACCCGGTCGGACGGCCGCCTGCGGGCGACTGACCTGCGGCTTTGTGCTCGGCATCATCGGCCGCATGAGTTCGGGCGTATCCGCAGCAATGGGCAAAGCCTCTTGATGGGCATGGCTTGGGTGATGACCGCCGCCCTGGGAGCGGCGGTGGCGTGGGGGTTCTCCGACTTTCTGGCCGCGGTGCTGGGCCGCCGCATTCCGGTGCTGACCATCCTGATCGGCTCCGAGCTCACCGCCATGGTGCTGGCCCTGCTGGCGGTGGCGGTGCGCGGCACCCCGCCGCCGGCCGACGGGCGGCTGTGGCTGGGAGTGGCGGCCGGGCTGGTCGGGCTGCCGTCGATGGGCCTGCTCTACCGGGCGATGCGGGACGGCTCGCCGGCCGTGGTGGCGCCGGTCGCCGCGATCTCGGCGCTGGTGCCGGTCGGGTGGGGGCTGCTGCACGGCGAGCACCTCGGGCTCGGCGCCGGGCTCGGGGTGGCGGCCGGGCTGGTCGGGGCCACGATGGCGAGCTGGCCGGTCGGCGAGGAACGCCGGCCCACCCGGCGGTCGGCGAACCTGTGCGCCCTCGGGGCCGCTCTCGGGCTCGGCGTCTTCTTCGTGCTGCTGCACGAGGCGGGCACGGCCGATCAGCTGTGGGGCCTGGCCGTCGCCCGCACCACCGAGGGCGTGATCGCGCTGGCGCTCGCGATCGCCCTGAAACGGTGCGATCTGCGGCTGCTGGCACCGCCGATCCTCGTGGTCGGCGCGTCCGACGTGCTGGCCGACGCCGCGTTCATCGCCGGCGCCGCGGCGGCGCTCGCCCCGGCGGCCGTGATCGCGTCGCTGTACCCGGCGGTGACGCTGCTGCTCAACCGCTCGCTGCTGCGCGAGCGCCTGCACGGCGTACACCTCTGCGGTGTTCTTTCCGCCCTGTTTGCCATCGCTTGCCTGGCGCGTTGATCGCTACGGCGGGCCGACCAGGCTCAGCACCGACTCCAGGGGGTCGAAGCCGGCGGGCATGCCGGTCTTGCGCCAGGAACCGGCCGGGGCCTCGGGCGGCAGCCACTCCGGGCGGAAGATGCCGAGGGCCAGGTCGAGGTCTTCCAGGTGCGGGCGCAACTCGTCGGTCAGTGGCGTGCGCAGGTGCTCGGCCCAGAGCCGGACCCGCAGGTCGCGGACGGTGTCGCCGGTGGTGACCAGCGCGGCCGTCAGCTCGGTGTCCACCCCGACCATCGAGCGGCTGAACAGGTTGGCCGAACCGACCGCGGCGAACCGGTCGTCCACGATGACGATCTTGGCGTGCACGGTGAGGTGCTCGACCCGCCACAGTCCGACGTTGCGGCGCAGCGACTGCGGCAGCGGTTCGAGGACCTTCTTGCGCAGGTCGGCGTTGACCGTGCCGTTGATCATCGGGGCCGACTCGGCCGGGTCCCGGGTGCCCGAGCCGACCAGAATGACCTTGACCCCGCGGGCGGCGGCCGCCCGCAGGTAGGGGTAGAGCTCGAAGCGGTTGTCGCCGCCCGGGTACTCCTTGAAGTACTGATCCTCGATGTAGATGTAGCGCTGGGCGGCGCCGATCGCCTGCACCAGGGTCAGGTAGACCTCGTGCACGCCGTCCGGCGCGACGTCGCTGTAGTGCCGCCGCTCCCAGGGCAGGAGCGAGTCGATGTACCACGGGCCGACCGACCGCAGGATCTGGCAGGCCGACCCGGGCGCGGGCTGGGCGGTCTGCGGCGGCGGCGCCGGGATCTCGGCCGGGATGCTCGCCGGGTTGAGCACCTGCAGGCCCTTGACCATCGGCCAGAAGTAGCGCCGCCGGGGCAGGTTGACCGCGCCGATCCAGCGCATCCGCATCACCCGCCACACGTCGTCGGCGGCCGGTCCGCGGACGATCGCCCCGGCGTCGTGCCAGCCCCAGCGGCCGCCGCGGACGGCGAGCCGCCGGTGCGGGCCCTCGTCGATCCGGCTGGCCGCGTAGTCGATGCCGCCCACGCACGCGGTGAGCTCGGTGCCGCGCCGCACCAGGGTGACCTTCTGGTGGTTGGAGCCGACGCCGGAGCCGGACCAGTCGAGCAGGACCCGGTCGGCGAGCGGCGGCGGGCCGATCGGCCGGTCACCGTCGCGCCGCCAGCGCCGCAGCCGGTGCGCCGCGCTCACGTTCTGGTGGAACGGCCCGAGCGTGGGCCGGGCGATGCTGCTGCTCACCACCGCGCCGGCCAGGATCACCCGGACGTCGACCCCGTCGGTCGCCAGCCCGGCCAGGAGCTCGCCGAGCGGCTGAAAACCCGGTTCGCCCGGCAGCTTGCCGGTCAGGTCCATGTCCGGTTCCAACTGCAGACCACAGATGTACGCCGCGTCGCCCGGCCCGAGCGACGTCAGCAGCTCCCGCATCCGGTGCATCCACTGCCGGCCGTCGACGACGAACTCGACCGACGAGTTCGCATAGTGCGACGTCACCGCGGGGGAGAGGTAGCGGGTAACGAGGTCGTCGAGCGGCGCCATGGTCAAGACCCTATAAACGCGGTCATCGGGACTCGACCCCGGCATCGACAACCCCGATGATCACCACGACAGCCTAGGCCGGGCGTGGGCGATCATCGTGGGTATGACGACGCGGATTGCGATGTGGTCGGGGCCGCGGAACATCTCGACCGCGATGATGCGCAGCTTCGGCTCGCGGGCCGACACCGTGGTGGTCGACGAGCCGCTCTACGCGCACTACCTGGCGGTCACCGGCATCGACCACCCCGGGCGCGCGGAGATCATGGCGAGCCAGCCGCGCCGCTGGGAGGACGTGGCCGGGGCGCTGACCGGGCCGCTGCCCGGCGACCCGGCCGTCTACTACCAGAAGCACATGACCCATCATCTGCTGCCGGCGATCGGGCGGGAGTGGCTTGGCGCGCTCACCCACGCGTTCCTGATCCGCGACCCCGGGCACGTGGTCGCGTCCTACGCCCGGGTGCGCGGCGAACCCACCCTCGAGGACCTCGGCTATCCGCAGCAGGCGGAGATCTTCCGGGCGTACGGCGGGCCGGTGGTCGATGCGGCCGATGTGCTGCGCGACCCGGCCGGGACGCTGGGCCGGCTCTGCGACGCGCTCGGCATCGGCTTCGACCCGGCGATGCTCGCCTGGCCGCCGGGCCCGCGCGACGACGACGGCGTCTGGGCACCGCACTGGTACGCCTCGGTCTGGAAGTCGACCGGCTTCGCGCCCTACGACCCGTCCCCGGCCGAGGTGCCGGACCGGCTGCGCCCGCTGGTCGAGGCAGCCCGTCCGTACTACGACGAGTTAGCCCTCCACCGGCTTTAAGTCCAGGCGGACGCCGTTGGCGGCGGCGTGCTCCTGGTAGATCTTGGCCAGCCGGGTGGTCACCGGGCCGACCTCGCCGGCGCCGATGGTCCGGCCGTCGATCACCGTGACGCCGGCGATCTCGCCCATCGTGCCGGTGCAGAACACCTCGTCCGCGTTGTACATCTCGGTCAGCGCCACGTCGCGCACCACCGCCGGGATGCCCGCGGCCGGGGCCAGAGCGAGGATCGTCTCCCGGGTGATGCCCTCCGGGCAGGCGGCGGTGGTCGGCGTGACCAGGCCGCCGCCGAACACCGCGAACAGGTGGGTGGCGTTCGTCTCGGCCACGAAGCCGCGCTGGTCGAGCATGAGCGCGTCGTCGGCGCCGGCCGCGTTCGCCTCGATCTTGGCGAGGATCGAGTTGAGCAGGTTCGCGTGGTGGATCTTCGGGTCGAGCACGTCCGGGGCCGGGCGGCGCATGCTCGACGTGGCCAGCCGCAGGCCGCTCGTGTCGTAGACCGGTGCCTTGTGCTCGGCCAGCACGATCAGCGTCGAACCCGAGCGGTTGAGCCGCGGGTCCATCCCGCTGGTCACCTTCACGCCGCGGGTCAGGGTCAGGCGTACGTGCACCCCGTCGTGCATCTCGTTGGCCCGCAGCGTGGCCGTGACCGCCTCGATGATCGCGTCGTCGCCGGGGATGTCCGCGAAGTTCAGCGCGGTCGCCGACCGGCGCAGCCGGGCGAGATGCTCGCCGAGGCCGAAGATCGCGCCACGGTAGAGCCGCAGCCCCTCCCAGACGGCATCGCCGCCCTGCACCACCGAGTCGAAGGGCGAGAGGCCCGGCTGGTCCCGGTGCAGCAGCTCACCGTTGACCCAGTAGCGGAGGGCGGCGTTGCGCTCGTCGTACGTCTGCAGCATGGCTCTATGTATATCGCGCTGCTAGGAATCGAAGGAGTAGCCGAGCATGTTCGCGGCCTTCAGGATCAGGCCGTCGCGGCCGCCGTTGCGGTCGGAGCGGGCGATCGCGCGCCGGACCACCTGCACCGCCGGGTAGATCAGCGGCTCGGGCGGGATCGGCAGCGGGCGCCTGGTCGCCATCCGCAGCCGGGTGCGCGGGGTGTCGGCGCCGGCCAGCAGGTCGAGCATCACGGTGCCGGCGAACCGGGTGGCGGCCACGCCGAGGCCGGTGAAACCGCTGCTGTACGCCACCTTGCCGCCCATCGCCACGCCCTGGAACGCGGCCAGCTGGGTCGACATGTCGATCATGCCGCCCCAGGTGTGCGTGAACCTGATGTCGCCGAGCTGCGGGAACGTCCGCAGGAAGTGGTCGGCGAGCCGGGCGAACGTCTCGGGCCGCTGGTCGTACTCGGGGCGGATGTCGCCGCCGCGGTGGTAGACCGCGTCGTAGCCGCCCCACAGGATCCGGTTGTCGGCGGTCTTGCGGTAGTAATGGAACTGCCGCGAGGTGTCCGAGATGCCGAACGGGCGCTGCCAGCCGATCTCGTCGAGCTGGCCGGCCGTCAGCGGCTCGGTCATCAGGACGTAGTCGTACACCGGCAGGGTCAGCATGCGGTTGCGCTTGAGCAGCGACGGGAAGCCGTTGGTGGCGAGCGCGACCGTCCGGGCCGAGATCACGCCGTTGTCGGTGCGGGCGCGCACCACCGCGCCGTCGTCGGTGATCCCCTTGACCGGCGTGTGCTCGAAGATCCGGACGCCCAGCTTCCGGCACGCCGCCTTCAGGCCCCAGGCCAGCTTGGCCGGGTGGACCAGGGCGATGCCGTCCTTGCGGAAGACGCCGGCCCGGAAGAGCGGGGAACGGACCAGCTCGGTCAGTTCGTCGCGGTCGTAGAACACGCCGCCGTCGTGGCCGGCGGTGCGCATGGCCGCGGCCTGATGCCGCTCGGTGGCCACCGACAGGCCGCCGCCCTGCTCGTACTCGGCGTCGATGCCGTGCCGCACCAGCGCGTCGGCGAAGCCGCGGAAATTCTCCTCGGCCAGGGTGCCCAGCACGGCCAGGTCGTCGCCGAAGTAGCGGCGGCCGTTCTCCGGGCCGTGGGTGAGGCTGGCCTCGACGAAACCGCCGTTGCGGCCGCTGGCCGCCCAGCCGATCTCGGCGCTCTCCACCAGCACCACGTCCCGGCTCGGGTCGGCCTCCTTGGCCTGCAGCGCCGTCCAGAGACCGCAGTAGCCACCGCCGATCACCAGCAGATCGGTCTCGGTGGTGCCGGTGAACCACGGCTGGGCGTCGGGCCGGCCCGGATCCTCGAGCCAGAACGGGGTGCGGGCCGCGCCGGCGAGGGCCGCGCGGATCCGCTTCTCGTCGGTCCGGATGTCGAGATCGTAGGCCGGTGTGTCCGCCTGCATGTGACTGATCCTCCCTGGTCAGGGCTCAAGCAAAGCGGGTGCGCTACGGTTAAGTCAATGCGTTGACATAAGGAGCTCCGGCCTTGGCCACCAGATCGACATCCATCCGCGTACGCCGTCGGCCGACCCGGGCCGGCGTGGTCCTCGACGCCGACCTGATCATCGCGGCGGCGCTGCGGCTCATCGAGGCGCCCGGCGGCAACGCGCTGACCGTCCGCCGGCTCGGCGTCGAGCTGGGCGCCGACCCGAGCGCGATCTACCGCTACTTCCGCAACCTCGACGCGATGCTGATCGCGATCACCGACCGGCTGCTCGCCGAGACCCTGGACGGTTTCGTGCCGGCCGCGCACTGGGCCGACTCGCTGCGCGCGCTCGCCGAGGGCGTCTACCGGTCGATGCTGCGGCACCCGCGGCTGGCGCTGCTGCGCGCGGTCCGGTTCACCGCCGGGCCCAACGAGCTGCGCGCCGCCGACCTCGGCATCGGGCTGCTGATGAGCGCCGGGTTCAGCGGGCCCGACGCGGTCCGGCACTACCGGGACCTGATCGAGGCGGTCTACGCGCTGGCCGCGATCGACGCCAGCGAGATGACGGCCGAGCAGGAGCGGGCCGAGGAGCAGGCCCTCTCCCGGGCGTATGCGACGCTGCCGGCCGAGGACTATCCGCATCTGGCGGCGGTGCGCGCCGACCTTCCGGCGATGTCCGAGCCGGCTTTCCCGGGCGTACTGGAAAAGCTTCTCGATGGGTTTTTGATGGTTTCGAAGCGCTGAGTAACCACAAAGGCTTCGTAGCGTGAGGCCATGCGTATCGGACTCATCGGGCTCGGCCGGATCGGCGCCTTCCACGCCGGCACGCTGAGCGACATGCCGGCCATCGACTCGCTCGTCGTCACCGACCTCGTGCCCGACCGGATCAAGGACGTCGCCGACCGGCGCGGGGCCGAGGGGGTCGACTCGGTCGACGCGCTGCTGGCCGCCGGGGTCGACGGCGTCATCATCGCGGCGAGCACCGGCGCCCACCCCGACCTCATCCTGTCCTGTGTGGCGGCCGGCGTGCCGGTGCTCTGCGAGAAGCCGGTCGCGCCGAGCGGCGCGGACGGAGCGGCGCTGCTGCGGCGGCTCGCGGGCACCGGCGTACCCGTGCAGATCGGGTTTCAGCGGCGCTACGACGCCGGGATCGCCGCCGCGCGGGCCGCGGTCGAGAGCGGCGAACTCGGGCGGATCACCACCGTCCGGTCCACCACGCTCGACCCGGCGCCGCCGAGCGAGGAGTACATCGCCGGGTCCGGCGGCATGTTCCGCGACTGCGGCGTGCACGACTTCGACATCGTCCGGTGGATCACCGGCCAAGAAGCCGTCGAGGTGTACGCGACCGGCAGCAACGGCGGCGCCGCGTTCTTCCGCGAGTACGGCGATGTGGACACCTCGGCCGCGATCGTGACGTTCGCCGGTGGCGCGCTCGGCGTCGTCTCCAACACCCGCTACAACGGCCGCGGCTACGACGTGCGCCTCGAGGTGCACGGATCGCGGGACAGCGTCGCGGCCGGCATCGACGACAGGTGGCCGATCCGCTCCACCGAGCCGGGCGCGACCCATCCCGGCGGCGAGCCGCACCGGTTCTTCATGGACCGTTTCGAGCCCGCCTTCCGCGCCGAGTTCGAGACGTTCCTGGAGGTCGCGGCGGGTAAGCGCCCGTCGCCGTGCACGGTCGCGGACGGCCTGGAGGCGGACTGGATCGCCGAGGCCTGCACCCGATCGGCCGCCGAGCGCCGGCCCGTTCGGATCGAGGAAGTGCGGGTGTCCTAAGGGGCAGCGTTGCGCGTGTGTTCGGGCCCTTTCATTTACAGGTATGAATTCAGATTTTACGATCCTGTAACGCAAAGGCTCGCACATTATCGCGCAAAAGCGCACGCGGGGAGTCCCTCATGGATCGTCGTACGCTCCTGACCTCGGCGGCCGCCGTCGCCGCCGTCGCACCGTTCGCCGGGGCCGGTGCGGCGCAGGCCGCGGTGCCCGGATACGTCACCAACCGGGCACCGCTCAACCCCGACGCCTTCCTGCGGCTGCCGCCCGGCGCGACCAGGGCCGGCGGCTGGCTGGCCACCCAGCTGAACTACCAGCTGACCGGGATCAACGGGCGGATGACCGAGATCTCGCACTTCCTGCAGTACGACAGCACCGGCTGGATCCACCCGAACCTGACCGGCTGGGAGGAGCTGCCGTACTGGCTGAAGGGCTTCTCCAGCCTCGGCTACGTGACCGGGGACGCGCGGGTGCGGACCGAGACCACCAAGTGGGTCAACGGCGTCCTGGCCACCCAGGCGAGCGACGGCTATTTCGGGCCGGCCGGGCTGCGCACCAGCCTCGGCGGCGGGCCGGACTTCTGGCCGCACATGCCGATGCTGCACGCGCTGCGGTCCTACGCCGAGTACACCGGCGACGGCCGGATCGTGCCGTTCTTCACCCGGTTCTTCCAGTTCGTCAACGCGCAGGGGCCGAGTGCCTTCAACCAGAGCTGGGGGAGTCTGCGCTGGGCCGACACCCTCGAAGTGGTGTTCTGGACCTTCAACCGGACCGGCGACGCGTTCCTGCTCGACCTGGCCAAGAAGATCCACACCAACTCGGCGAACTACCTCGACAACCTGCCGTCGCTGCACAACGTCAACCTGGCGCAGGGGTTCCGCGAGCCGGCCGTCTACTCGGTCCTCAGCGGCGACGCGGCGCACCGGCAGGCAAGCTACCACGACTACAACACGATCATGAGTACGTACGGGCAGTTCGCCGGCGGGGGATTCGCGGGGGACGAGAACGCCCGGCCCGGCTTCGGTGACCCGCGGCAGGGGTTCGAGACGTGCGGGATCGTCGAGTTCATGGCCAGTCACGAGATCCTGGCCCGGATCACCGGCGACCCGGTCTGGGCGGACCGGACCGAGAACCTGGCGTTCAACTCGCTGCCCGCGTCGCTCGACCCGCAGCAGCGCGGCATCCACTACATCACCAGCGCGAACAGCGTCGCGCTGCTCGATGTGCCGGGGCATGCCGGGCAGTTCCAGAACTCCTTCGCGATGCAGGCGTACATGCTCGGCATCGACAACTACCGGTGCTGCCCGCACAACTACGGGATGGGCTGGCCCTACTACGTCGAGGAGATGTGGGTGGCCACGCCGGACGGCGGGCTCGCCGCGACCCTCCATGGGCCGGCCACCGTCACGGCCAAGGTCGGGGACGGGACCGCGGTGTCGATCAAGGCGGACACCGCCTATCCGTTCGGCGACACCATCACCTACACGGTGAGCACGCCGAAGTCGCTGTCCTTCCCGGTCTACCTGCGGGTGCCGGGCTGGTGCACCGATCCCGCCCTGACCGTGAACGGTGCCGCTGCGTCTGTGGCCGCCGGTCCGGCGTACGCAAAAATCAGTCGTCTTTGGGTTAATGGCGACAAGATCGTGCTGAAGCTGCCGATGCAGGCGAAGACTCGCACCTGGACGGCGAACCACAAGGCGGTGTCGGTCGATTTCGGGGCGCTGACGTTCTCGCTCGCCATCACCGAGAACTGGACCCAGACCGGCGGCACGGCGACCTGGCCGACCCGGGAGGTGCGACCGGGCTCCGCGTGGAACTACGGCCTCGACGGCGCGACCCAGTTCGCGGTGACGACCGGGCTCGGCAACGTCAACGATCCGTTCACCAGCGCGAACGCGCCGATCCGGATCACCACGCCGGCCCGGCGGATCCCGGCCTGGACGGCGGACGCCGACACGATCGTCACGCCGCTGCAGGACAGTCCGACGCCGTCGAGCGAGCCGGTCGAGCAGATCACGCTGATGCCGATGGGCGCGGCCCGGCTGCGGATCACGTCGTTCCCGACGATCGGCGCGGGCACGCCCTGGCAGAGCGCGGGCGTCGCGTTCCGGATCCAGAACCAGAACAGCGGCAAGGTGCTCGGCGTCGACGGCATGTCCACCGCGAACAGCGCCCGGGTGGTGCAGTTCGGCGATACCGGCACGGCCGACCACCTGTGGCGGTTCGTCGACAACGGCGACGGCTGGGTGAAGATCCAGAACGTCAACTCGGGCAAGCTGCTCGGCGTCGACGTGATGTCCACGGCCGACTCGGCGCAGGTGGTGCAGTTCGAGGACAACGGCACGGCCGACCACCTGTGGCAGGTGCTGGACAACGGCACCGGCTACGCCCGGATCAAGAACAGGAACTCCGGCAGGGTCCTGGCCGTCGCCGGGATGTCGACGGCCGACTCGGCGAACGTCGTGCAGTACGCCGACAACGGCTCGGCCGACCACAACTGGCGGCTGATCCCGGACGGGAACGTCAAGCTGCAGGCCACCCACTCCGGTCAGGTGCTGGCGATCAACAACATGTCGACCGCGAACGGCGCGCAGTTGCAGCAGTATCCGGCGGTCGGCTCGGCCGACCACGTCTGGAAATTCCAGGATGCCGGGGACGGCTACTTCACCATCATCAGCACCATGGACGGCAAGTGCGTGGACATCTCCGGGCAGTCGACCGCGGACGGCGCCAAGGCCGTGCAGTGGGACTACGCCGGCGGGACCAACCAGCAGTGGCGGCTCGCGTGGGCGGGCGCGGGCGTGTTCGCGATCGTGGCCCGGCACAGCGGCAAGGTCCTCGAGGTGCAGGGCCAGTCGACCGCGAACAGCGCCGACGTCGGCCAGTGGCCCGACCTGGGCCTGGCCAACCAGCGCTGGCGCATCATTCTTTAGCGAAGAAGTCGGTGAGTACGCGGGTGAACGAGGCCGGCTGGGCGAGGTGGACGACGTGGGTCGCGTCGATCCGCCGGTAGGTGCCGTTGGTGAGCAACGACATCGCCCGGTCGGCCTCGGCCTGGCTCATCGCGCCGTGGAAGACGCCGTTCGGCATGGTCTCGAAGTTCGCGTGCAGCAGCAGCACCGGGCAGGTGATCCTCGCGAGCGCCTCGGCGTGGTCGAACCCGGTGTTCCAGCTGCCGTCGTAGAAGGCGGCGCCGAAGCGCGGGTCGTACCGGTCGAGCCCGCGAACGAGCTGCCGGACCGTGTCGTTCTTCAACAGCCCGATCTCGGCCGGCTTACCGGGGTTGGCCCGGCGGTACGCCATGACGGCCTGCGCGAGGGCGAAACCGGCGCCCCGGCGGACGTTGTTGTCGAAGAACTTCTTGTTGCTGTCGATCCAGTAGAGGAGGAAGTCGCCGGCCCGGTCGCGCACGGCGGCGTCGCTGGTGACGAACGACCGGTAGGCGATGGTCTCCCTGATCCGCGGCTGCTCGGCGGAGAACAGCGGCGGGTCCTCCAGCAGCACCGACCGCACCAGATCGGGCCGATCGGCGGCGAGCCAGGTGGCCAGCAGACCGCCGGACGAGTTCCCGGTGACGTACACCGGAAGCTTGATCTTGATCTTGATGAAGTCGGCCAGATCGCCACCGATCTGCCCGGCCGTCATCGGGTAGTCGCCGGGAACGGTGGTCTTCCCGTGCCCCGGATAGTCGACGGCGAAGACGTGGAAGGATCGGGCCAGCTCGGGCAGCACCCGGTTATAGCTGAACCAGTCCATGTGCTGGGCGTGCAGCAGCACCAGCGGCGGCCCGTTGTCCGGCCCCTCGACGTAGTTCAGGTTCACCGCGTTGACCTGAGCGTTCTTCTCGGCGTAGCCCGCGGCGGCGACCGCCGCATGGCCCGGGTCCACGTACCGGCCGATCCGCAGAGCCCGGGCCGCGACGGCAGCTATTACTGAAGTCTTCATCACCGAAGATCAAATCATCCGGCGGCGGGTCCGTTGCGCTCGTGCCTCGTCATCTCGGTTCTCCTTCGGTCAGTTGCGGGTGATCAGCAGGTCGGTGGTGGGCAGCGTCTGGCAGGCCAGGCGCCAGCCCTGGTCGATCTCGGCGGCCGAGAACATGCCGCGGGTGTCGGTCTCGTATTCGCCGGCCACCACCCGGACCCGGCAGGTGCCGCAGGCGCCCTCGCCGCACGACTGCGGGAACGGGACGCCGGCGGCGTTGGCGGCGTCGAGGACGGTCTGGCCGGGCGGGCAGTCGAACGTGGTGCCCTCGTCGCGGACGCCGATCGCGTAGCCGGTGATGCCGGCCTGCTCGGCGGCGAGGGCGACGGCGTGCGCGCGTTCCCGGCGGGTCTGCCGGCTTCCGCCGGACACGAACGCCTCGGTGTGCACGGCCTCGCGGGGCACGTCGAGGTCGGCGAGGGCGCCGAGCAGGTCCTGCATCATCGCGGCCGGGCCGCAGAGATGGACCCTGGTCACACCGCCGACGAACGGCCGGAGTGCGTCCAGGTCGATCCGCCCGCGCCGGCCGGTCCAGCCGTCGGCCGGCCGGGTGAGGAAGACAACCACCTCCAGGCCGGGCAGGCGGCCCTGAAGGCGCGCCAACTCCGTCCGGTACGGGATCTCGTCCTCGGTGCGGCAGCCGACCAACAATCGGATTAATCCGGTATGTCCCCCAGCTGCTGCCGCGGCCAGCACGCTGATCAGGGGAGTGATCCCGATGCCGCCGGCGATGAGCAGAAGCGGCCCTGCTTCCGGCCCGGGCTCCCAGGTGAACTCGCCGTGCGGGCCGCTGACCCGCAGCGCCTCGCCGACCTGGAGCTCGTCGTGCAGGAAGGTGGAGCCGAGGCCGGCCGGGTCCCGTTTCACCCCGATCTCGACGTGGCCGGTCGCCCCCGGCCCACTGGAGATCGAGTAGGAGCGCTCGATCGACTCCACCGCCACCGGCAGGTCGATCTTGAGATATTGGCCGGCGGCGAACGCGAACGGCAGTTCGCCGCCGCCCATCGGTTCGAGGCGGATCTTCCGGACCGCCGGGGTCAGCTCCTCGATCCCGGCCACCCGCAGATAGCCCTCCCAGGCGGCATCCGGGTCGCGGACCGGGCGGGCGCGAATGGCCCGCCACATGTCCCCGAGCTGCCGCGGCTTCAGCACGGCGTTCGCCGCCATCAGCCCACCGGCGAGCGCCCCGACCACCCCCGAGCCCCAGGCATCCTGACCGGCGACGACCAAACCCTTTATCGGTGTACGCGTCCCGGCCAGTCCCGACCGCAGGCGTTGCGGGGTGGCCGCCAGTCCGTAGAACGAGCCGAGCGCGCTGTGCTGGTAGTTCTCGAACGTCAGCGGCGTGGCGAGCTCGGCGAACGCGATGGTGTCCCGCAGGCCCGGCCACTGCTTGTCGAGGCGGTCGATCAGCCGCCGGGTCAGATCGTCCTTGAACGCGCGGTAGTCGTCCGGCCGGTCCTGGTCGTCGGTGCCCCGCCACCGGTCGAAAACGGCCGGGTCGACCAGTTCGAGGGCCTCGACGGTGTGGAACCGGGCGGCCGGATTGTTCAGCGACGCGAACGAGACGTAGAGCGTGCCGTCGCCGGGCTCCCGGTGGAAGCCGTCGCGACCGTCGAGGTCGGGATTGAACCAGTGGTTCTCGCCGTGCACCCCGAACCGGGCCGGCGACGAGTCCAGCCCCAGGAACAGCATCACCGCCGACGGCTCGGCCGGCAGGTCCACCGGCTCCCGCCCCAGCATCGCGTACGTGTTGCGCACTCCCGCCGCCGAGACCGCGGTCGGCGTCCGCACGTGGTACTCCTCACCGGTGGCGCGGTCCTCGACGTCGACGCCGGACACCCGGTTGCCGTCGGTGACGATCCGCCGCACCTGCTGGCGGGTGCGCAGCTCGACGCCGTAGCGGTCGAGGATCTCCAGGACGATCCGGTTGAGCGCGCGCGGGCCGCCGACCGGATGGGCCGTGCCCGCCATGAAGAACGTCGTCGGCACGGCGGCGTGATAGCCGAACGCGTTCGACCCCGGCGGCGTGCCGTAGAGCCCCCAGCGCGCCGCCACGATCGCCCGCAGCCGCGGATCCCGGAAGCTGCGCTCCAGTTGCTCCCGCGTGGTGCGGTAGGTGGCCGGCGACAGCCATTCCACGAGCGGAAATCCGAGCCGGCGCAGCGGCGCCGAGAACGACGAGAGGACGTTGCGCGCGGCGAGTCCGATCATCGCTTTCTTGACCGTACGGAAATAGCGGTCGATGTTCTTCGCCTCGTCCGGGAACTGCTCGGTGAGGCGGGCCTGGAAGTTCGCCCGGCCGGCCGGCACCGCGAAGTCGAAGTCCGGGAAGTGCAGCACGTCGTAGTCGTCCGGCAGCGGCCACAGCTGGGCCCGCCCGTCGGTCATGAAGTCGAGGAACGGCCCGGCGTCGGCGCTCATGTAGTGCAACCCGGTGCCGAACTTGAACCGCCCCTCGCGGGCGAACTCGTGCGTCATCCCGCCGAGCGTGTAGTGCTGCTCCAGCACGAGGACCTTCCGATGGCCGAACTGCGCGAGCATCCGGGCCGCCGCCAGGCCGCCCATGCCCGACCCGACCACCACCACATCGGCTTCTTCGTTCCTGGTCACGGTCACCTCGGCTGCTCGACGGTCGCTTGCGCCGAAGTTAGGGAGACGTTCTGAACAGCCAGTGGACGGTTACTGGACCGTCGGCTTGAATGCGGCCATGACCCCGCTGACCCCGCAGTTCGCCGTCGTGCTGGTCGCGCTGACCGCGGTGGCCGTGCTGGCGACCCTGGCCGGGCGGATCACCGTGAGCCGGGCGGTGGTGACCGCGGCGGTGCGAGCGGTCCTGCAGCTCGCGGCGGTGTCGCTGGTGATCGCGGCGGTGCTGAAGTCGTGGTGGTCGACGGCCGGGTTCATCCTGGTCATGCTGCTGGTGGCGGTGGCCACCGCGGCCCGGCGGATCACCACACTGCGCCGCGGCTGGTGGGTGGTGCTGCCGATCGCGGCCGGCGCGCTGCCGGCCGGTGCGGTCATCGTCGCCGCCGGCACGGTGCCGCTGCAGGAGGTCGCGGTGCTGCCGATCGCCGGCATCCTGATCGGCGGCGCGATGACGGCGACGTCGCTGGCCGGCCGCCGGGCCCGCGACGAGCTGAAGAACCGGCACGGCGAGTACGAGGCGGCGCTGGCACTCGGCTTCCTCGACCGGGACGCGGCCCTGGAGGTGGTGCGCCCGAGCGCCGGCCAGGCCCTGGTGCCGGCCCTCGACCAGACCCGGACGGTCGGCTTGGTCACGCTGCCGGGTGCGTTCGTCGGGGTGCTGCTCGGCGGCGGCTCCCCGTTGCAGGCCGGCGCCACCCAGCTGCTGGTCCTGATCGCCCTGCTCGCGGTGGAGGCGATCGCGCTCGTGGTGACGATCGAGCTGGTGGCCAGGGGCTACCTGACCACCAGCTCGCCGAATTAGTCCGTGCCCAGCTGGTCGCTGTGCTTCTCGAAACCGATGTAGAGGCGGGCTGCCGCGTTCGAGCCGAGCGCGCCCAGCGTCTCCAGCTCGCGCAGCCGCAGCAGGGCCGGGTGCTGCGCGTACGCCTCGGCGCCCGCGGCCAGCCGCTGCAGCGCGTCCACCTCGGCGTCGGTGCGGATCCGCTTCGCCTCGGCGTCGGCCTCGGCGGCGAGCCGGGTCGACTCCGCCTTGGAGGTCGCCTCCAGGGCCTCCCGGTCGGCCCGGGTGCGGGCCTCGACCATCTGCGCCTCGGCCATCCGCTGCGCGGTCAGCACCCGGTTCATGATCTCCTGCAGGTTGCCCGGGAAGACCAGGTCCTTCACGTCGGCCCGGATGATCTGCACGCCGTAGCCCGCGGAGACGCCCTCGACGTCACGCAGGATGTCCTCGCTGAGCTGGTTGCGGTTGGTCAGGATGGCCTCGAGCGTCATCGACGCGAGCGACCGGCGCGCGGCGAGCTGCACGTCGCTGTAGATCCGGTCGCTGTAGTCGGCGACCTGCTCGACGGCGGCCCGCGGGTCGATCACCCGGAAGTGCGTGACGATGTTGACCCGCACCGCGACCTTGTCGGCGGTGAGGATCTCCTGACCCTTGATGTTGAGCTCCCGCTCACGCACGTCGATCGGCACGACGGCGACCCGCGGCACCCGCGCACCGAAGAGGCGCCGCTTGGGCAGCTCGTAGCGGCCGGGCTCGAGCACCTGCTCGAACCGACCGTCGGCGTAGCGAAGCCCGCGGAATCCACTGTGGACGATAATCTCGTGACGGTCGGTCATGGTTCACCTCTTCACCGAAGGAATGGGTGGCCCCGGAGCGGATCCGATGTGAAGGATCGGTCGCCAGGAGGACAGTCGGATCAGCGTGGTTTGATCGCCAATGCATCCGCTGCGGAAGCGCGTACTTCTGAAGCCGCCGGGGCCGAGATCAGAATCCCAAACCCCACCCCCGCCGACAACGCAATTAGCAGCCCCCCGGCACCCTCGGCCGACCAGAGCACGGCCTGGCCCACCGCCCCCGCCAGTGCCAAAACGCTGTTGTCCCACGGATCGAGGCGCCCAGCGCAACACCAAGCCGGCAGCCCATTACCGCCCGCGCGACCAACCGCCGCCCACCACCCTCAACGACCGCCCCTGACGCTCGCCGCCCATGGTCCACGCGATCGCCCCAGCCCAACCAGATGTTCCGACCGCTTTGCTTTGCTCACCAATACGCACCAATACGCGCTGCTTTCCTTGATTGCGGGGTCTGTGCGCGGGTCAGGATTTCGATTTTCTTGATGTCGGGGCCTCGGGTGTGCGACGAGAGCCCGTTTTTCTGGATCTCGGCCGCTGGTCGCTCGGCCGAGGCCCCAACTTCAGCATGACTCCCGCCTGTGGAGTCGCCGGGTCGGCCTGCCGGGCCTGAACAACCCGAAAGATATTGATGAATTGCTATCTTTGCAGGCCCGGGGTGGGTGCGTAGCGTCCGCTTCATGTTCGACTTTCGTAAGTTCGCCTATGCCGGGGTCACCGTTGCCCTGACCGCCACCCTCGCGGTCACCGGGCTGACCCATGCCGACGCGGCCCAGGCCCCGGCCCCGGCGGTTGCCGCTCCGCCGGTGATCACCGCTACCGTGCCGATGGCGCATCTCAGCAAGCTGATGGAGTTTGCCGCCGCCTCCAGCAACACCCGGGTCATCGGCAGTGCCGGCTTCACCGCCACGGTGAGTTACCTCCAGGCGCAGCTGGCCGGGCTCGGCTGGACCACGACCGTGCAGAACTTCACCGTTCGCGGGAAGAAAGCGGCCAACGTCGTCGCCGAGTGGCCCTACGGCGACGCCGGGCATGTCGTCATGGCGGGGGCGCACTCCGACTCGGTTGCGGCCGGGCCGGGGATCAACGACGACGGGTCCGGGGTGGCCGCGCTGCTGGCCAATGCCGCCGCCATCACCCAGTCGAACCTGCGGCCGGCCAAGCGCATCCGGTTCGGCTTCTGGGGTGCCGAGGAGCAGGGCGACGTCGGCTCCAGCTACTACGTGTCGCACCTGGCCGGTGGGGAGGCCGCGAAGATCGACGCCTACCTGAACTTCGACATGGTCGGCAACAAGGTCGAGAACGGCAAGGCGGTCGGCTGGAGTCTCTACGCCGAGGGCCAGTCGAACGGCCTGAACGCGCCGTTCCAGTCGTATTTCGCCGCGCAGGGCATCACGGTCAACCCGTCGCTGGACACCGACGACCGTTCCGACCATGCCGCGTTCAAGAACGCCGGCGTCGACGTCACCGGGGTGAGTTCGGTGCGCAGCCTCAACGAGCTGGGCGCCTGCTACCACAAGGCGTGCGACAACCTCACCGACGTCGACCAGAACAGCATGGTCCTGGCGTCGAACGCCATCGCCAATGCTGTCTGGTCACTCGCCGGCTGAGACGGTTAAGACCGGACCCCGCGGTGCGCGCCCCTCGAGCGCACCGCGGGGACCAGGGCCGGGACGTCGCGCGCGTATTCGTCGTAGACGACGGGGAGGTGCGCGCGGAGGTCCCGCTCCTCGAAGCGGATGCCGACCGCGATGTAGCCGGTCGCGGCGACCGCGAAGAACAGGTGGCCCACGCTCATCCGTGGGGTGGCCCAGAAGGTGACGACCAGGCCGAGCATCATCGGGTGCCGGCACAGCGCGTACAGGCCGCGCCGGGTGAACGACGGCGACTGGTAGGGGAGTCGGCGCAGGTACGTGTAGGCCTGCTTCAGCCCCAGGAAGTCGGCGTGATCGACCGCGTAGGTGGACACCACGACCAGCACCCAGCCGGCCGCGTAGACCACCCAGATCGCCACCGACCACGGCGCCCCGACGTGCCAGAGCGCCGCCGGCACCGGCTGCCAGAAGACGAACTGGGCGAGCAGCAGCAGACCCGCCACCAGGACGTAGGTGCTGCGTTCGGCGGCCGCCGGGATCAGCCGGGTCAGCCGCTGCTTGACGCCGGCCCGGGCCATCACCGAATGCTGGACGGCGAAGGCGAGCAGCAACGCCCCGTCGACCGCGAGCGCCACCCACGGCGAGCTGACCGCGGGGCCGTCGATCCCGCCGGCCAGGAAGTAGACGGCCCAGGCGGAACTGAGCAGGAACACCGTGTACGCGATCACCGCGTACCCAAGAATCAGCATGTCCTCAGCGTGCGGGCCGGCCCCACCCCGGCACAGGCCGGGAAATACCTCAGTCCGGCCCGCCGGTGGCCACGTACCAGGCGGCGATCTGCGACCGCGACCGGAAGTCCATCCGGTACCGGATCCGTTCGACGTGCGCCTCGGCCGACCGTTCGGCGATGCCGAGGCGTTCCCCGATCTCCCGGTTCGTGCACCCTTCGGCGATGAGCGCGGCGACTTCGCGTTGCCGCGCGGTGAGCGTCGGCGCGGCACCCCGATGCGTCCCGGGCAGCCCGAGGAACCGCCGGATCATGCTGGTCACCGGCCGCACCTCACCGATGTAGGGCAGATGCGACCGCCCCGGCAGAGCCTCGAACCGCGCCCCCGGAATGCCGTCCGCCAGCCGCCGCCCCTGCTCGATCGGCGCGGCCCGATCCCGTTCCCGGTGCACCACGAGAGTCGGTGCGGAGATCAACGGCAGAAGATCAACAACATTGATGGTGTACGCCGCCGCAAGCATCGCGCACGCCGTCTCGGCGCTGGCCGAATCCCGCTGGTAGCGGGTGAACGCCACCCGGGTCGCGGCGTCGGCGTCCGGCGCGAAGATGTCGGTGAGCAGGTCGGACGCGAGTCCCCAGTGCTGCCGGACCAGGCCGATCACGTGCTCGCGGATCTCCGGCGCGGCGACGTCGACGCCGCGGGGCCAGCCGCCGTAGAGCACGAGCCGGGACACCGAGGCCGGCTGTTCCGCCGCCCAGCCCGCCGCGACCCCGGCCCCGAGCGACGCCCCCATCAGGTCGAACCGCGCCACCCCGGCCGCCGCGACCACGGCCCGCAGGGCGTCCTGCTCGCGCTGCATGGTGTACGGACCGTCGTGCCCCTCGGACAGCCCGCAGCCCGGCTTGTCGTAGCGGATCAGCGTCCGCCCGTCCGCGAGGGCTTCGTAATAGGCGCGCTCGGCGGGCAGCGCCCAGCTCAGCTCGAGGTGCCCGAGCCAGCCCGACACATACACCAGCGGCGGCCCCGACCCGGTCACCGCGTACGCGATCCGATCGCCGCCGGCCGATGCGGCCATCGCGATCCGCTGACCCATCGCCCGAGTCTATGCACCGAGTTCTTCGTCTCTTCGGCGTGGTGCTCAGCGGGGTCCGATGATCGAATGTCCCCCGTAAGGATGACCTAAGGCCACGGCAGGAGACCCCGGAAGTGGAAGCGACCCCGGCAGGCACGGTCTACGAGCACCACGAACGCCGGTGGTATGCCCGCTTCTGGGTCCTGATCGTCGCCGCCCTGGTGGTGCTGGTGGTGGCGGCCGCGGTCGCCGCGGTGGTGATGACCCGGCGCACCCCCGCGCTGCTCCCGGCCGGCCGGTCGGTGGCCGGCGTCGCGGTCGGCGGCCTGGACGAGCGCCGGCTGCGCGCCACGGTCGAGTCGGAGGTCCGCACCCGAGTCGGGCAGCCGGTCACCGTGCAGGTAACCGACACCGACCGGACATTCACCCTCGACCCGGTGACCGCGGGCATCACCCTCGACGTCGACGCGACGGTCAAGGCGGCCCTCGACGGCGCCGACACCGCGGCGGTGACCGTGGACGCGGCCAAGCTGCGGACCGCCCTGGACGCGCAGAAGCAGGCGGCCACCGACACCGTGGTGAAGCTGGCCACCCCGACCCCGCGGCTGGAGGCCAAGGGCGACACGTCGTTCACCGCCTCCACCGCCGGCGTCGACCGGACCGCCGGGAAGGCCGGCTGGACCGTCGACGAGAAGGCGGCGGCCTCGGCGATCGAGTCAGCGGTCCGGTCCGGCCGCAGCAAGACGTCGGTGACCAGCACCGCGGTGCCGTCCACCACCACGCCGGCCGAGCTGGCCGGGGTCGACCAGCTGATCGGCACGTTCACCACCTACCACCCGTGCTGCGCACCGCGGGTGACCAACATCCACCTGATCGCGAAGATCGTCGACGGCACGGTGATCAAGCCGGGCACGAAGTTCTCGCTGAACGAGAAGGTCGGCGAGCGCACCGAGGCCAAGGGTTTCGTGGCCGCCCCCGCGATCGTCGACGGGGAGCTGGAGGACCAGCTCGGCGGCGGCATCTCGCAGTTCTCGACCACGCTGTTCAACGCCGCCTGGTTCGCCGGCCTGCCGATCCTGAAGCACCAGCCGCACTCCAAGTACATCTCCCGCTACCCGCCCGCCCGCGAGGCGACCCTCGACTGGGGCAACATCGACCAGGTCATCCGCAACGACACGGACGCCCCGGTGGTGATCCGGGTGAAGACCACCGGCACGTCGGTGACGGTCGCCCTCTACGGCCACACCGGCGAGCGCAAGGTCGCCTCGGTGACCGGCGCACGCAACCCGACCGGCGCCGAGGGCGGCTTCAGCATCCGGGTCACCCGCACCGTCTACGACGACGGCACCAAGGCCGGCACCGACACCTTGCGCTGGACATACGACGGCCTGGACTGACCCGGCGTAGCGTCGAACCACGTGATCCACGTGGTGCTGCTGCTCCTCTGCGCGCTCGCGATCTACCTGTCCTGCGAGTGGTTCGTCAACGCGGTCGAGTGGCTGGGGCAGCGCCTCAACGTCGGCAAGATGGCCGTCGGGACGATCCTGGCGGCGTTCGGCACCGCGCTGCCCGAGTCGGTGGTGACGCTGGTCGCGGTGACGACCGGCGCGACGGAGAACGCCAAGGACATCGGCGTCGGCGCGGCCATGGGCGGTCCGCTCGCGCTTTCCACCATTGCGTACGGCGTGACCGGCCTGATGCTGCTTCTCCACCACCGGAGGGCACCCGCCGCCCTGGGCACCGAGAAGGACATGCGGCGGCTGGCCAAGGACCAGACGTGGTTCCTGCCGATCTTCGTGGTCAAAGTTTCGCTCGGGCTGGTGGCCTTCGCCGTCAAACCGGTGCTCGGCCTGGTGTTCTTCGCCGCCTACGCGGTCTATTTCTGGCGGGAGATCCGCGGCGGCCACGACGACGACGGCGGCGACGACGAGCTGGAGCCGCTGAAGTTCCAGCCGAAGGCTGCCGCCCCGGCGACCTGGGCGGTGGCCGCGCAGACCCTGCTCACCCTCGCCGTCATCTTCGTCGCGTCGCAGTTCTTCGTGAAGCAGCTGGACGCGATCGGCCCGATGCTGGGCCTGTCCACCGCCGTGACCGCCCTGCTGCTGTCCCCGGTCGCCACCGAGCTGCCCGAGGTGATGAACGCGATCATCTGGGTCCGCCAGGGCAAGACCAAGCTGGCCCTGGCCAACATCTCCGGCGCCATGATGATCCAGGCGACCGTGCCGAGCGGCCTCGGCCTGCTGTTCACCACCTGGAAGTTCGACGGCGCCCTGCTCTGGTCCGGCCTGATCACGATGGCCTCGATCATCTACCTGCTGGCCCTGATGCGGGCCCACCGGCTGACCCCGGCCCGGCTCGCCGCGGCCGGCCTCTTCTACGTCGTCTTCGGACTCGGCCTGATCCCGCTGCTGAGCTGAGACCGGCGGGCGTGGCCCGCCGCGATTCGGGGTATGTCGATGGCATGACCACCGCGGACCCCCAGCTGGTGGCCGGTCGTTACCAGGTGCAGGCGCCGCTCGGCGAGGGCGGGATGGGCCGGGTCTGGCTGGCCCGCGACGTCGTGCTCGACCGCGAGGTGGCGGTCAAGGAGGTCGTGCTCCCCGACGACCTGACCGAGAGTGAACGCGACGCGATGCAGGGGCGGACGCTGCAGGAGGCACGGGCCGCGGCCCGGCTGGCGCATCCGAACGTGGCCCGGGTCTTCGACGTCTTCGAGGATGACGGCCGGCCCTGGATCGTGATGGAGCACGTGCCGTCCCGGACGCTGCAGGACGTGATGGACGCCGAGGGGCCGCTCGACCCGAAACGCGTCGCCGAGATCGGGTTGCAGGTGCTGGCCGCGCTGCAGGCCGCGCACCGGGCCGGGGTGCGGCACCGCGACGTGAAGCCGTCGAACGTGCTGCTGGCCGACAACGGCCGGGTGGTGCTGACCGACTTCGGGATCGCGACCATCGAGGGCGACAGCAACATCACCGGTTCCGGGCTGGTGCTGGGCTCGCCGCAGTTCATGGCGCCGGAGCGGGCGCTGCGCGGGGGCTCACCGCCGGAGTCGGACCTGTGGTCGCTGGGCGCGACGCTGTACGCCGCGGTCGAGGGCCGCCCGCCCTACCAGCGGCCGTCCGCGGTCGGCACCCTGATGGCCCTCGCCTCCGAGGACCCGGAGCCGCCGCACCGGGCCGGCGCGCTGCGGCCGGTGCTGGAGGGGCTGCTGCGCAAGGACCCGGACGAGCGCATCGACGCGGACGAGGCAGGACGGCGGCTGCGCAAGGCGGCCGGCCGGAGCCGGCCCCGGCGGCGTTCGCGGGTGTGGCTACTCACCCTGGCGGTGGTGCTGCTGGCCGTGGCCGGCGGCCTGACCGCGTTCGCGCTGCGCTCCGACAAGCCGGCGAGCCCAGCCGCCCTGCCCACGACGGCCCCGGTGACGACGGCCCCGGTGACGACGGCTCCGGTGACGACGGCTCCGGCGACGTCGGCTCCGGCGACAAAAGCGCCGGTGACGGAGGCGACCAAGGCGACCACGGGATCGCTCCCGGCGCTGCCGGCCGGCTGGGAGGATTACCACGACCGGACCGGGTTCTCGGTGTACGTACCCCAAGGGTGGACGAAGTCCTTGAAGGGGTCGATGGTCTATTTCCGGCATGACGGCCGGGTGCTCGGCATCGATCAGACCACCAAGCCGAACATGAACCCGGTCGGCGACTGGCAGGGGAAGGCGGAGTATCGGGTGGGGCGCGGCGACTTCCCCGGCTACGACGAGATCCGTATCAAGCCGGTGAGCTACTTCAAGAAGGCCGCCGACTGGGAGTTCACCTTCGACGGCTCCGGCACCCGCCAGCACGTCAACAACCGTGGTCTCGTGGTGAACAACCATCAGGCGTACGGAATCTATTGGCAGACGACGGACGCCGACTGGACGAAGGCGTACCCAGATCTGCAATTGATCTTCAGTAGCTTCCGGCCGACGGCGTGACCCGGGCCTGGAGCAGGTCGCGCACGTTCTTCTGCACCGCGACCGCGGCGAACAGGGTCATCGCGTACGCGAGCCCGTAGAAGCCCTTCTCGCTCAGCGCCATGCCGCTGTTGACCAGGCCGAGCCCCAGCATGATCACCGAGGCCCCCACCACCGACCAGGACAGGCCCAGGTAGAGGGCGGAGACCGGCAGGTTCTCGGCGCGGTCCCGGACCGATTTCTGCAGCGAGACCGCCGCGAACACCCCGAGGATCAGCACCGTCGCGTAGAAGCCCTTCTCGCTGCGGGTCATCGTCGCGTTCCACAGGCCGACCGCGAACGAGACCATGCCGAGGAGCAGGACGGTCCAGGAGGCGCCGACGAAGGCGGGGGTGGGCTTGGTGTTCATGACACTCTCCGTAACGAGAATCGGCGGAAGCAGTGCGGAAATCATGTCGTCCGCGGTGGCCGCCGGCCCTGAGCACGGCTACTCAATCTCGCGCTGGGCAAGCTCAGACCCTGCCGTAACTTGCCGAACATTGGGTATGAGCGTTCCCGCCGGCCTGAAGGAATGGTGGCGGGCGGCGATGGTGCCGCTGCTGGTGTGGCTGATCGTGGTGACGGTGGGGACCGGGGTGCTGCTGTGGCAGCAGGAGTCCAGCCGGCAGGCGGTGGCGCAGCGCTACGACGACGGTGTGAACGCGCTGGGCACCTACATGACCGCCACGGTCGCCGAGCTGCTGCTCCGGGAGCGCGCGCAGGCCGAGGCGGTGCTGACCGACCCGGTCGTGCAGGCCCGGGATTTCAACCTGGTGGTCGGTGGCCTGGGGGTCGCCTCGGCCCTGCTCCTCGACTCGCAGGGGCGGGCGCTCCAGAACTACCCGGCCACGCCCTCGCTGATCGGGCAGGACCTGGCCGTCCGCTACCAGCATCTGCGCACCGCGCTGGCGGGCACGCCGGTGGTGTCGCAGGTGGTGCCGAACGCCGCCCGGGGCATCCTGGTGGTCGCGTTCGCGGTGCCGTTCGACACGACGTCGGGCCGGCGGGTCTTCTCCGGTGCCATCCCGATCCGGGCGAGCCCGCTGGCCGCCTACTTCTCCATCGCCCTCTCGCTCGAAGGCGCCGCGGTGCAGCTGGTCGACACGAGCGGCAGCATCGCCGCGGCAACCGACGTCTTCGACATCACCCGGCCCACGCTCGCCGCGACGAACAGCGCGCTCGCGGCCGCCCTGACCCGCGAGCCGGATGGGCGCTACCGCGACGGCGGAGAGTGGTGGAAGTACTCGTCGGTGGCCGTCGCCGGCACGCCGTGGCGGCTGTCCGCGACCGTCCGGGAGGACGTGCTCTTCGCGTCGCTGGCCGACAACGAGATCGCCGGCCGGGCCGCGCTGGCCGGCGCCGCCCTGGTCGGGCTGATCGTGGTGGTGGTCGTCGGGCGGGCCCGGGTCGGCCGGCGTGACCTGCTGCTCAGCGAGCGGCGGTTCCGCAAGGTGTTCGACGGTTCCCGGGTCGGCATGCTGCTGGTCGACCTCCAGGGCCGCTTCCTGCGGGTCAACCCGGCGGCCTGCCAGATCTTCGGGCGCTCCGAGGAGGAGCTGGCCGGCCGGCCGATCGCCGACTTCACCTACCCGGACGACCTCGGGCTGGGGGCCGGGCAGGTGCGGGAATGCCTGGCCGGGCGGATCGACGGCTTCGACCTGGACAAGCGGTTCATGCGCGCCGACGGCCAGGTCGTCGAGGCGGCCGTCACCACCGCGGTGCTGCGCGACGAGACCGACCGCCCGATCTACTTCGCCACCCAGATCATCGACACCACCGAGCGCCGGGCCCTCGACCGGGAGCGCGAACGCCATCAGGAGGAGATCGCCCGGCACGCCGAGGAGTTGCAGGACGCCAACACCCACCTCGCCGACGTGATGGCGATGCTCAGCCACGACGTACGGCAGCCGCTTGCCAAGATCGTCGGGTTGGGTGGTCTGCTGCGCGAGGAGTGGGGGGCCATTCCCGAGCACACCAAGCTCAACTACGTGCAGCGGATGACCGCGGCCGGCCACCGGGCCAACGACCTGGTGACCGACATCCTGATGCTGGCCCAGTTCGACGCGGGGGCGATGCTCGCCCGGCCGGCCCGGATCGACCTGTCGCACGCCGTCCGCGAGGCGGTCAACTCGCACGACATCAGCACCGGGACCCCGGTCACGGTGATCGCCCCGGACGAGACGACCGGTCTCGCCGACCCGGGCCAGCTGCAGCTGATCCTCGGCAATCTGTTCACCAACGCGGCCAAGTACGGCGCGCCACCGGTCGAGGTGACCGTGGTCAACGCGGGTGAGCAGGTGTGGATCCGGGTGGCCGACCGGGGCGAGGGGGTGCCGGCCGAGTTCGTGCCGCGGCTGTTCGACCGGTTCGCCCGGGCCAGCTCGGGCGTGGCGACCACCAAGGCGGGCACCGGCCTCGGCCTCTACCTGGTGCGGCAGCTGGCGCGGGCCGGCGGCCTGGACGTCTACTACGAGCCGAACCAGCCCAACGGCGCCGTCTTCACGCTGACCGTGCCGCGCGCCGCCGCGGTCTCCCGCGGCTTCAGCGCCGACGCGGAAGTGACGGCAGCTCAGCCTTAGCCAGGAATTCCATCACTTCGGTGGCGAACCGGTCGGGGGCGAGGCTGTGCACGCGGTGGCCGACCGGGATGGTGGTCATCCGGGCGCCCGGGATGGCGGCGGTCGCCTCGGCCAGCCGCTGCGGCGGGATGATGCTGCTCGGCCCGCCGGAGAGCATCAGCGTCGGCTGCCGCACCCCGGCGAGCCGCCCCCACCACTGAAGGTCGGGCCGGGACAGCTGGCGCAGGATCGACCCGACCGCGCGCAGCTGGTAGTCGCGGCGGGTGGTCAGGATGGCGGCCACCGCCGACAGCACCTGCACCGGGCGGACGCCCTTGCCGCTCGCGGCCACCTTCGGCGGCGCGGCCAGGTCCTCCAGCGCCAGCGCGGCGACCCGCTCCGGCGCCCGCAGCGCGGTGGCCAGCGCGGAGTAGGCGCCGACCGAGTGGCCGACCAGGACGGCGTCGCGCAGATCGAGGGCTTCGAGCAGGCCGAGCACGTCGTCGCCGAGAGCGGCCAGCGGGTAGCGGCGGGTCCGCGCGCTGGTGCCGTGCCCGCGCATGTCGACGGCGATCACCCGGTGGCCGGCCGCGGTCAGCCGGGCGCCGAACCGGTCCCAGGTGCCCGCGCTGCTGCCGGTGCCGTGCAGCAGCACCACCGGCGGGCCGGCCGGGTCACCGGACTCCCGGTAGCCGAGCCGGACACCGTCGATCGCGACGAACCTCATCCACGTTGTTTACCAGACGTTTCAGCTTCGTCTGTGTGACATCCATTGCCATATGTGTGTTCCGTCGATGCGTGGGTCGTTGCGGGCCACGTAGATCCAGGACCAGTGCCCGGGGAACTGGTGGCCGTTCCACACCACGTGGTCGTAGAGCGACACCCGCGAACCGGGGATCAGATCGTCCGCGTGCACGGTGTTGGCCTGCGGCGGAACCGTATCGTCGTCGAGCGAGGCGACGAGCCAGGTCGGGGTGTCGATCGCCCGCAGCTCGGCGTCGGTGATCATCGGCGGACCGCCCGGGGTGAGAGACGTCACCACCCCGCAGATCGGCACCGACGCGGCGAACAGATCCGGGTAGACGGTGGTCATCTTCAGGCTCATGTAACCGCCGTTGCTGCAACCGACCACATGGATACGCCGGCGGTCGATCGGGTAGCGGCGGGCCAGATCACGGACGATCTCGGCGATCTGCGGCGCGAACCGGTCCCCGTCCTGGAGCCAGAACGACGTGCTCTGCGGCGCCACGACGTACGCACCGCCGAAGATCCGCTGGGCCTCCGGAGTGGCGAAGCCGAGCGCACCGCGGTTGGCCCGCAGCGTGGTCTCGTTGTCGTAGTAGTTGTCCGGCAGCGAGGCACCCTCACCGCCACCGTGCAGCCAGACGACGAGCGGCCGCCGCCCGTGCCCGCCGGGGGAGTAGAGCCGATATTTCATCCCGGACCCGGAGGTGCGGTAGCCGAACGCGTCCACCTCCGGATTGGACAGCCGCCCCTGGACAAACTTCTTGATGGTGTACGCCCCGTGGCGTACGGCGATCGGCTTGTTCTGGGTGATGGTGTAGACGAGGTCGAGTTGGACGTTGCGGCCTTTGCTCGCGATGTAGCCGAGCGTGCCGCCGCCGAGCTGACCTTCGGCGTAGCTGAGATCGAGCACGATGTCGCCGTGCCGGTCGAGCCGCGCGCGGGTGACCGGCCGGTCCAGGTCGTACTCGCTGAAGATCTGATCGCCGGGGGCGAGCGGGATCGGACTGGTCGCCTTGGCGTGCACGGTGAACGTGCCGGTCGTCAGGCTCGCCGGGTCGATCCGGCCCAGCCGGCTCGTGTCCAGAATGACCGCGACGACCTGCTCACCGCCGTCGAGTGTCCGGGCGTCGAGCGTGAACTTCACCGTGGTGGATGCCTCGGCGGCGCCCGGCAGGGTCAGCCCGACCGCGGCCCCCGCCCCGGCGGCCAGTAGGGAACGACGGTTGAGCATGAGGCCTCCCATGTTTCGACCGTGTTAACAGGCAATGACACCGGTCTATCACATGTGGCCGAGGACATCGAGCGTCACGCCCGCCGCGAGACGGTAGGGATTGGTCGCCACCAGGGCCCCGATCGCCCGGCGCAGGCGGCTGATCTCGGCGCGGACGGTGACCACGTGCGCGCCGTCGCCGTACAGGACATGACTCAATTGCGCGGCGGTGCGCCCGGCCGGACCACTGTCGTGCAGCAACGCCAGGATGTCGGCGTGCCGCCGGGTCAGCGGGGTGCGCCACGGGTCGCCCCCGCCGCGTACCTCGAGAAGCGGCGACGCCCCGGTGAGATCGAGCGTCGCGGTGATCGCGGCGTGCGGCCCCGCGGGCCGCACCAGCCAGCCTTCCGGCAGGCGTTCGGCAAGACAGAGTCCCAGGCCGGGTACGCCGAGGGGCGCACCCTCCCGGGGCGCGCCGATCCGGTCGCGGACCGCCACCCCGCTCGCGTGCGCCACCCAGCCGTGGTCGTCGACGATCAGCAGCGGACCCCGCGCCGTGCCCGCCACGTGCGCCGCCGACCGCCGCAGCCGCTCCAGCCGGTCGGCGTGATGCCGCCAGAGCTGCACCTCGGCCAGCCGCACCCCGGTCTCCACCAGCACGCCGATCGCCGGGTGCAGGGTGAGCGCCGGCCCGCTGACGTCGACGATGCCGAGCAGGTCGCCGGTGCGCGGGTCGTGTACCGGGTGGGCGCAGCAATACCAGGCGTGCTGGGCCGGCTCGAAGTGCTCGGCCGAGAAGAGCTGCACCGGCGCCGCCTCGACCAGGGCGGTGCCGATCGCGTTGGTGCCGACCGCCGCCTCGGTCCAGCTGGCGCCCTCGCCGAAGCCGAGCACGTCGGCCCGGCGGCGCAGCGCGACCGGCCCGGCCCGCCACAGGATCGTGCCGTCCGGCCCGGTGATCACCATCAGGAACGCGGCGTCCTCGGCGATCCGCAGCAGGTCGGCGGCGACCGGCGCCAGCCCCGACGCGCGGCGCAGGCGCTCGACGTCGCCGGCCGGCAGCGGATCGCGGGTGTTGGCGTGGCCCGGGTCGAGACCGAGCCCGAGAACCCGCGACCAGGAGCGCTCGACCAGCGGGCGGGGGCGGTGCGGCGGCCGGTCGCCGGCCAGCACCGCGTCGTGCACCCGGAGCAGGTCACGGGCATGACTCGACAGGTCGGTGCCCGGACGCACCGCGCTGTAGTCGCCCATCTTCGTGAGCATGCGCGGATGTGCAATGTGTTGCAACCCTGTTGCGCCGGGTTGTTGTGCCGGTTTCGTGAACGCCATGGAGACTTCCCCCAAGCAGCGCGTCGATGACTGGCTGGCGTCGTTCGAGTCCGCGTTGCGGGACCGCGACGTCGAGGCCGCGGCGGGCCTGTTCGCGCCGGACTCGTTCTGGCGCGACCTGGTCGCCTTCACCTGGAACATCACCACCGTCGAGGGCCGCGACGGCGTCGCGGACCTGCTGACCGCCACCCTTGATCAGGCCGACCCCCGCGGCTTCGAGGTGACCGAGGAACCGACCGCGGCCGGCGACGTGGTCGAGGCGTGGATCCGGTTCGAGACCGCGACCGGCCGGGGGACCGGCCATCTGCGGCTCAAGCCGGAAGGAGCGTGGACGCTGCTGACCACGCTGCGCGAGCTCAAGGGCTTCGAGGAGAGCCAGGGGGCGCGGCGGCCGCAGGGTGTCGAGCACACCCTCGACAAGGGGCGGAAATCGTGGAAGGAGCGGCGGGCGGACGAGCAGGCCACGCTCGGCGTCTCGCCGGACGACCAGCCGTACGTCGTGGTGATCGGGGGCGGGCAGGGCGGGATCGCGCTCGGGGCCCGGTTGCGGCAGCTCGGCGTACCCGCCCTGGTGATCGACAAGCAGGAGCGGCCGGGGGATCAGTGGCGCAAGCGCTACAAGAGCCTCTGCCTGCACGACCCGGTCTGGTACGACCATCTGCCGTACCTGCCGTTCCCGGCGAACTGGCCGGTCTTCTCGCCGAAGGACAAGATCGGCGACTGGCTGGAGATGTATACCCGGGTGATGGAGGTGCCCTATTGGTCGTCCTCGACCGTGCGGTCGGCGACCTTTACCGATGGTCGCTGGAGCGTGATCGTCGACCGTTCTTCCGGCGTGGTGGAATTGACTCCCGCGCACGTCGTGTTCGCTACCGGCATGTCGGGTAAGCCGAATAAACCCGACTTTCCCGGCCAGGACATCTTCCGCGGCGAGCAGCAGCACTCCAGCGAGCACCCCGGCCCCGAGGCGTACCGCGGGAAGAAGGTGGTGGTTGTCGGGTCGAACAACTCGGCCTTCGACATCTGTGGCGCGCTCTGGGAGCACGACGCCGACGTGACCATGGTGCAGCGTTCGTCCACGCACATCGTCAAGTCGTCGTCGCTGATGGACATCGGGCTCGGCGACCTCTACTCGGAGCGGGCGGTGGCGGCCGGCGTCACCACCGACAAAGCCGACATGATCTTCGCGTCCCTCCCGTACCGGATCATGCACGAGTTCCAGATCCCGCTTTATCAGGAGATGGCGTCCCGGGACGCCGACTTCTACGCGCGCCTGGAGAAGGCCGGCTTCCGGCACGACTGGGGTGCGGATGGGTCCGGCCTGTTCATGAAGTACCTGCGACGCGGCTCCGGCTACTACATCGACGTGGGCGCGGCCGAACTGGTCGCCGACGGCCGGGTGAAGCTGGCGCAGGGTCAGGTCGCGCATCTGACTTCGTCGTCTGTGGTGCTCGACGACGGCACCGAGCTGCCGGCCGACCTGGTCGTCTACGCCACCGGCTACGGCTCGATGAACGGCTGGGTCGCCGACCTGGTCGACCAGGAGACCGCGGACCGGGTCGGCAAGGTGTGGGGGCTGGGCTCGGACACCCCGAAGGACCCCGGACCGTGGGAGGGCGAGCAGCGCAACATGTGGAAGCCCACCCAGCAGGAGAACCTGTGGTTCCACGGCGGGAACCTGCACCAGTCCCGGCACTACTCGCTCTACCTGGCGTTGCAGCTCAAGGCCCGCTACGAGGGTTTGCCGACCCCGGTCTACCGCCTGGCCGAGTCACACCACCGGGGCTGACCGGGTCTGCTCCGTAGAGCACCACCAGGTCGTCCGCCCGGCGACGGTGCCCCGCACCATCGGGGCACCGTCGCGCGGGCACCGGCCGTCCGCTCGCCGGTGGCCGATGATGTCGAGGGTGTGGACGCCGCCGTCCTTCAGCGCGGCCCGGACCGACTTTCGGGTGCTCTTGAGGAGGCGGTCCACCTCCGGCCCGGTGATCTCGTCGCCCGGCCGCGCGGGGTGGATCCGCGCCTGCCAGAGGATCTCGTCGGCGAGCAGGTTGCCGATGCCCGCGATCAGGTGCTGATCCATGAGGCGGCCCTTGACCGGCGCGGTCCCGCCGGTGACCGCGTGCGCGAACGCCGCCGCGGTGATGCCCTTCGCGTCCGGCCCGAGCTTCTCGACCGGCGGATCGAGCCGGACCCGGCCCAGCCGCCGCGGGTCGACGAGCATGAGCCGCCCGCCGTCGGTGAACGTCACGGTGAACCGCGCCCACCGGTAGTCACCGGGAACGCGCCGCCCCTCCCAGTAGTCCCCGCCGTCGATCTCGTCGCCATCTTTCGCGGCGACCACGATCTTCCCCGACATACCGAGGTGGATGCCGAGCACCGCCCCGCCGCCGGAGGTGTCGCACCACATCGACTTGCCGCGCCGGTGCGCAGCGGTCAGGGTGCGCCCGACCAGGGCGGCGCGGATGTCGCCGGCCCGGTGCGGCCGGCAGACGTACGCATCGGTGTCGTCGACGTCGGCGATCTCCCGATCGAGCGCCGCGCGCTCGATGACCGACCGGGCGAACTCGACTTCCGGCAACTCAGGCACGCGCTCGATCCTAGGGTCGTGACTTTTGCGTTCATTCTCCAGGCGGCGGGGCCTGCAGGTGGTGCTCGATGGCGGTCCGCCAGGTCGCCAGGTAGTCGTGATAGCCGGCGGCGAAGGTCGCCAGGTAGTCGTCGGCCGACGGGTCCAGGCTCGTCAGGTCGTAGGTGACGGTGACCCGCGTGCCGGTGTCGGTTGCGGCCAGGCGCACGTCGACCGTGCCGGCGGTCTGCGTGGCCGCCACCCGTGCGTAGCGGATGTGGTGGGCCGGGCGGGAGTCGGTGACGATCCACGTCGAGCGGCCGGCCTGGCCGTCGGTCAGGAACACCGTGCCGGGAAGGCTGTCGTCGGGGGTCTCGGCCGGAAATTGCGCCTGCCAGCCGGGGGCCCACGCCTCCTCGCCGCGCGCGGTGAAGAGCGGGAAGGCCTCCGACGGGGCGATGTCCAGCTCGAAGGAGTCGACGAGGGTGCGATGCATGGTTCCTCCCGGGCCGTGGGGTGTTATCTTGTTACCATGGTAACAGTCAATCGAGTGCAGACCGGGTTGCGGATCGAGGGCCGGCTGCTCAAGGTCCTCAAAGGGCTGGCGGAGTACCTGGACATGCCGCTGGGTGAGCTCGTCGAGGGGATTGTGCTGCACGCCTTCGATGGTTCGGCGCCGTTCGGGCAGCCGACCCTCGACAAGATCGCCCAGCTGAAGCAGGTCTACGACCTGGAACTGACCGCCGCCGACGCCCACCGCCTGCTGGAGCAGGACGGCTGACATCCCCAAACGTGGGTAGTAGGACCGTGTGACCAAGACGGTTCTGGTAAGCGGCGCGTCCGGCTTCGTCGGCTCCCACGTGGCAGCAAAGCTGGCCGAGGACGGTTACCGGGTCCGGGCGATGACCCGCCGGCCCGGGGGCTACCACGGCGCGGGCGAGCCGATCGCCGCCGACGTCGCCGATCCGGGCAGTCTGCCGGCGGCGTTCGCCGGGGTCGACGTGGCCTACTACCTCATCCACTCGCTGGGGTCCGACGACTTCGAGCGGCGCGACGCCGACGCCGCCCGTAACTTCGCCGCGGCCGCCGCCGCGGCGAACGTGGAACGGATCATCTACCTCGGCGGTCTCGGCGCCGGCGAGGGCAGGCTGTCCCCGCATCTGCGCTCCCGCCGGGAGGTCGAGAGGATCCTCCGATCCGCTCCGACCCCGGTGACCGTGCTGCGCGCCGCCGTGATCATCGGCCACGGCGGCATCTCGTGGGAGATGACCCGGCAACTCGCCAAACGGCTGCCGGCGATGATCACCCCGCGCTGGGTCCGCACCCGCACCCAGCCCATCGCGCTGCCGGACACCGTCCGCTACCTCACCGGGGTGCTGGAGCCGGCCGAGGCCCGCGGCGCCACCTACGAGATCGGCGGCCCGGAGGTGCTGCGGTACATCGACATGCTGCAGCGGGTGGCCCGGGTCCGGGGCAGCCGGCTGCCGAACCTCACCGTTCCGCTGCTGACCCCGCGGTTGTCGTCGGCGTGGCTGCGGTTCGTCACCGACGTCGACCTGGCGACCGCCCGCAACCTGGTCGACTCGATGGCCACCGAGGTCGTCGTCCGGGACGACGCCATCACCCGGCTCCTGCCGGGAAAGCTCCTCGGCTACGACGACGCGGTGCGGCTCGCGCTGGCCGACCGTGAGCGGGCCGCCCGGCAGGATCGGGAGCAGGCCGCCCGGTGACCGCGGCGTGGCTGGTACGCGTCCGGCGGGCCGTCGGCCCGTCGCTGATCGACCCGGTGGAACGCGACCACCACCAGACCGACCAGGCGTTCCGCCGGCGCCGCATCGTCGTCGCGATCACCCTGGTGGCCGGGGCCGTCCTGCTCGGGTTCAGCCTGTCGGTGCGCCCGGGCGACAACGTCTTCTACCTGCTGACCGGGCTGGTCGCGCTCTCCTGGATCGGCGGGGCGCTGCTGTCCGGGCCACTGCATCTGGGCCGGATCGTGTTCCGTGAGCGGCTCCGGCGCCCGATCGTCACCCCGATCGTCACCGGGCTCGTGCTCGGCGCCGTCTTCGTGGCCGGCGCGCTCGTCGTCCGCGAGCTGCCCGCGCTGCGTGATCTGGTCAACAGCGTGCTGGCCCACGCACGGTACGGCGCGCTCGTCCCGATCGTGGCGGTCACCCTGCTCAACGGCGTGGCCGAGGAGGTCTTCTTCCGCGGTGCGCTGTTCGCCGCGATCGGCCGCCGGCACGCCGTCCTGATCTCCACCGTGATCTACGCGGCGGCGACGGTGGCGACCGGCAACCTCATGCTGGTCTTCGCCGCGTTCCTGCTCGGCCTGGTGGTGGGCTTGCAACGGCGCACGTCCGGCGGCATCCTCGCCCCGATCCTGACCCACGTGACCTGGTCGACGGCGATGCTCTTCGCCTTGCCGGCATTGATCCACAGCTAGTGCGGTGTCCGCAAACGTTCGCCGGGTCGGAGTCCGGGCTGGTTGGTCGATTCCGCATCATCCAAAGGTATTGTCGTACGCCTAGCTGTCCAGCAATAATTGCCACATGCCTAGACACCGGGATGCGGGAACAGGCCCGGTGGTGCACCGCACCGCCCGGATCGGGTTACGCATCACCCGCGCCCAGCGGCAACGCTGCTTCGGGTTGCTGCGCTCGGCCGGTGACGTGTGGGCGTGCGTGCTGGAGGTCAACGCGTGGCGGCGCCGCCGCCGGGACAAGCCGGCAGCCGGTTTCCAGGAGTTGTGCCGGTTGTTGGCGCAGTCGGGTCCGGGCACGTTCGGTGAGCTGGACAGCGTCGGCGCCCGGTCGGTACTACGCAACTACTCCGACGCCTGGTTCTCCGCCGCCGCCCGCCGCAAAGCCGGGCACTCGCAGGTGCGTTTCCCCCGGCGGCGTCGCGGGCTGATGCCGGTCCGCTGGTATCACGGCACCTTCACCGTGACTGGCCAGGTCATGCGGATACCGACCGCCCGGGGCTGCCCGCCACTGGCGGTCCGCCTCGACCGGCCGATCCCGTATCCGGCAGACACGGTCCGGTCGGTGACGTTGCTGTTCGCCGACGGCCGCCTGTGCGTCGACGTCACGGCAGAGTTGCCGGTCACCGTCTACCCGGCGGGGCAGGAACCCGACCCGCGGCGGGTGGCCGGCGTCGATCTCGGCATCATCCACCCGTTCGCCGTCGCTACCGCCGACGGCGAACACAGTCTGCTGGTGTCGGGGCGGGCGATCCGGGCCGAGCATCGCATGCATCTGGCCGACACGAAGACCCGCCGCCGAGCGACGGCCGCCCGCGCACCCAGCAAAGGCGAGCGCGGTTCGCGGCGGTGGCGCAAGACCCGGCGGCGGGCCCGCCTGATCGAGGGCCGACACCGGCGCCGCGTCCGGCAAGCCCTGCACGAAGCCGCGAAAACAGTGGTCGGCTGGGCCGTGCACCAGCGGGTCGGGACGTTCACGGTCGGTGATCCCCGCGGGGTCCTCGACCTGCCGGCCGGGCGGCGGCACAACCTGCGCCTGCGGCAGTGGCAGATCGGCCGCACCCTGCAGATCTTGCAGGACAAGGCCGCGCTGGCGGGGATCCGGGTGCATCTGGTCGACGAACGCGGCACCTCCTCGACCTGCCCCGCCTGCCACCGCAGGATCAGCAAACCCCGCGGCAGGAACATGACCTGCCCGCACTGCGCGTTCGCCGGGCATCGCGACCTTGCCGCGGCGTACACCATCGCCGGCCGAACCCCGGACGGCGCCACCACCACCCCACCCGCGACACCGGGTGGAATGGTCACGCACCGTCGAGCCGGACGACACCTCCCCGGTGTCGCCCGCGCACGGCGTGACCCCCGCCGCCGACCACCAAGGACGGCGACGGAAGGGTCCGTTGGCCGGCGGAGGCCCGCCCCACCACCTGCGGTGGGGAGTCGCTCGCCTAACGGCGAGGATCCACAGCTACACCGGACCACACCCGGTGAACGTTCGTGGACACCGCACTAGATGGACACGCGTCGTCCGTCGGCGGCCGATCGGATGATCGCGTGCAGGAGTCGGTGCCGTCTGACGGCGTGGGCGAAATCCGGGGCGGTCGCGGTGCCGTCGAGGAGATCGTTCCGAATGGCCGCATACATGTGCGCCAGGTTGTGCATCGGTGTTCCCGCCAGGTGGGGGTAGTCGTCGTGGCCATCGGGCAGGGTCAGCCGGGACAGCGGGGCGCGACCTCGTGCGCCGCGCACCGTAACGGGCCCGAGGTGTGGATACCCGCTCGCGGACGTGATTTCGAGAGTTCCCTCGGTACCGTCGATGAGCAGGGAGAACCCCGGTCCGGACATGGTTGCTCCACGGTGATGGACGGAGAGGATCGCGCCGTCCGGCAGCGTGCCGGAGACGGCGATCTGGTCCTCGGCGGTCATCGGGACCGTCTGTCCGGTGCGGCCGAGCGGAACGATCGGGCGCCGGGTCGCCGTCGAGGCGATCACGTCCTGCAGCTCACCGACGACCATCGACACCACGTCGATGGCGTTTCCGAAAGCAATGGTGAGCATCGTGGCGCCGAGCGTGCGATCCAGGGTGTATCGCATCCGCTCGGAGACCGGGTTGCCCCACTCGATCGATGACGCCAGCACCGTCGCGGACAGCACGTCCCCGACGTACCCGTCGGCGACGAGGCCGGCCGGCCAGCGGATGGCGGGCGAGGAACGCCCGTGCAGCCCGATGAAGGTACGCGTGTCGCGGGCGGCGCCTTCCATCTCCACGGCCTCGGCCAGGTCGACCGCGAAGGGCCATTCGCTGAGCACCGGCACTCCCGCCCGGAGCGCGGGCAACACCAGCTCGCGGTGCCGCGGCACCTTGACCGCGACGACCACGAGGTCGACGTTCTCGTCCGCCACGAGCTGTTCGACCGAGGCGTAGCCGGGCACCCCGAACGCGGCGCCGGCGACGGCGGCCGACGCGCGGGAACTCGTCGCCAGGGCGGTGAGCTCCATGCCGTCGACTGCCGACAACGCGGGCAGGTGGGCCCCGGCCGCCCATCCGCCCGAAGCGCTCAGCCCCACGATCCCCACCCGCTGGGCCGCGGGTTCCTCACCGGCGGCATCCGCACGCTGGACGACCTCGACGCCGACGACTGGCGCCGTACCAACCCGCGCTTCGCCGGCGGCAACCTCGACCGCAACATGCGCATCGTCGACGATGTCCGCGCCGTCGCCGCCGAGGCCGGGGCCACGCCCGCGCAGATCGCCCTGGCCTGGCTGCTCGCCCAGGGCGACGACGTCGCCCCCATCCCCGGCACCACGCGCATCGACCGGATCGAGGAGAACGCCGCCGCCGACCGCATCAGCCTCACCGACCGCCAGATCGCCCGACTGGACAACCTGACGCCGGCCACCGGCGACCGCTACGACGAAGCCAACATGGCCGCCCTCGACCACTGAGCGGATGAGAGCCGCCGGGGCCGCGGCGCGCCCGGCTGAAGAGCGCTGAGTCGGTGTGTGGAAGTCGGGGCGGTGCGGGTGCGGCGATAGGGTGACGTCAGCCGTCTAGTGGGGGAGGGGTGCGGGTGCCGAGGTCTGAGCGGGGGCCGGCCAATCCCGGTGGGCTGGTGGAGGAAGAGCTTGAGGGCTCGAAGAAGCACGCTATTGCTCAGCAGCTTCGGCGGGACATCGCGGCTGGGGTGATCAAGCCGGGGGAGAAGCTGTCCGAGGCTCGGCTGGCCGCTCGGTTCGGGGTCAGCCGGATGCCGGTTCGGGAGGCTCTCAAGGAGCTCGAATCGGCCGGGTTTCTCACCGTTGAGCATCGGCGGGGCACGTTTGTGAAGAGCCTTCGCCGGCACGAGATCCTTGATCTGTTCGAGGTTCGTGAGGCGGTGGAGGGGATGGCCGCCCGGCTCTGTGCGGGGCGCGGCAACAACGAGTTTCTCACCCAGCTCGATGAAATCATGGCCGAGATGAGCCTCGCGGTGGAGGCGGCCGACTCCGATGGCTACAGCGCGATCGATGCCCGGCTGCATGCTCTGATCGCGGCCGGGTCCGGCAACGGGCGGCTTCTGGAGCACTACAACCTGCTGGTGCAGCAGCTCAACCGGGGCTATCTGTCGTCGATCGTGACCCGGCGTGCGGGCCGGATGCGGCGGTCGTTCGAGGAGCACCGGGCCGTGGTTCAGGCGCTGCATGCGCATGACGCCGATGCCGCCGAGAGCGCGATGCGGGTGCACGTGCGCACCGGGCGGGCCGAGCTGCAGGACGAGGTCGCGAGCAAGTTCGACCTCTAAAGGCCGGCTGGTATGGCAGTTTCCGGCACGTCTCGTTTGTGAAAACTGGGTAACGGCCCCCAGGACTATTGACTTCTAGTATGGCAGATTCCCAGACTGGTGACCGCGCCTCAGGGAACAGCAGGTAAAACTGCCATACCAGAAGAGAGTCACCCCATGCGCCTTCGGATTGCCTTGATCTCCCTTGCGACAGCCATACCAGTAGCCCTCGCCGGTTGCGACGGGAATTCCGCCGGTGAGAAGACCGACGGCGTCACCAACATCGGCTTCCTCGCCCCGGCGCCGCGCAACGACGGCGGCTTCACGCAGTACGCCCTGGCCGGCGTTCAGGCCGCGGTCGACGCCGACCCCACGCTCAAGCTCACCTCGATCGTCGACAACGCCGCCGAGTCCCAGCAGCAGATCGACGGCCTCACCTCGCTCGCCGCCAAGAACAAGGTGGTGGTCGCGGACGGCGCCGTGCTCAACAAGGCCGTCGCGGTGGTCGCGCCGAAATACCCGGACACCCACTTCGTGCTGATCGCCTCCGACCTGGAGAGCCTCGCCAACAACGTCAGTTCGGTGACGGTCGCGGTCGGCCTCAACGCGATCGTGGCCGGCGCGGTCGCCTCCAACCAGTCGAAGAGCAAGAAGATCGGCATGATCGCCGGGCCCGAGGTGCCGTCCTCGACCGCCTGGTACTACGGCATGAAGCAGGGCGCCGCCGCCGAGAACGCCCAGACCCAGGTGTCGCAGGCGTACACCAACGACTACAACGACGTCGGCAAGGCCAAGCAGGCGGCCGAGGCGATGATCGCCAACGGGGTCGACCAGATCCTCTCCGACCTGGACTCCGGCTCGACCGGCATCTACCAGGCGGCCGACGGCAAGGCCGGCACCGGCGTCTACAACGTCTTCGCGCTGCACTGCGACGACAACCCGAACATCATCGGCTCGGGCATCGTGAACTGGTCCGATGTGCTCAAGACGGCGGTCACCGAGGCGGCCGCGGGCAAGCTGCCGGCCGGCGCGATCAGCTTCGGCCTCAAGTCGGGGGCGCTGTCCTACCAGTTCTGCCCGGGCAAGGGCACCGACGCCCAGAAGGCCCTCGCCGAGAAGATCACCTCGCAGATCTCGGACGGCAGCATCACCCCGGCCGAGGGTGTCCTGCTGCCCAAGCCGAGCTACGCGTACGAGCAGCGCTGACATGACCACCGATCCCGGCCCCGCACTCCAGTTGACCGGCATCACCAAGCGGTTCGGCGCCTTCGTCGCCAACGACCGGATCGACCTCGGCATCGCCTGGGGCGAGGTGCACGCGCTGCTCGGTGAGAACGGCGCGGGCAAGACCACGCTGATGCGGATCGTCACCGGCCTCTACCAGCCGGACGAGGGCACCATGCGCCTCGACGGCGAGCCGGTCACGTTCCGCCGGCCGGAGCAGGCCCTGCGGGCCGGGATCGGCATGGTCCACCAGCACTTCACCCTGGTGCCCACGCTGACCGAGCTGGAGAACCTCACGATGGCCCCGGCCTTCCTCCCGTGGGCGAACGGCCGGTCGGCCGCCCGGAGGAAGGCCGCCGAGGTCGAGCGGGCCACCGGCCTGCGGATCGAACCGGACCGCCTGGTCGCCGACGCGGCGGTCGGCGAGCGGCAGCGACTCGAGATCGTCAAGCTGCTGTCCCGCGGCGCCCGGCTGCTGATCTTCGACGAGCCGAGTGCCGCGCTCAGCCCGGGGGAGTGGGACGAGCTGGCCAAGCTCATGCGGCGACTGGCCGGCGAGGGCCACGCGGTCGTCCTGATCTCCCACAAGCTGTCCGAGGTCTTCGCGGTCGCCGACCGCTGGACCGTGCTGCGCGGCGGCGCGGTGGCCGGCACCGGCGACATCGCCGGCACCACACCGGCCGAGCTGGTCGCGCTGATGGTCGGCGAGTCCCTGGCGCCGCGCCGGGAGCGCACGCCGGCCACCCCGGGCGGTCCGGCGCTGGTCATCGAGGGCCTGACGGTCGCCCGGGACAGCGGCGCGACCGCCCTCGACGAGGTCGGCCTGGAGGTCCGGGCCGGCGAGATCGTCGGGATCGCCGGAGTGGCCGGCAGCGGCCAGAGCGAGCTCGTCGAGGCGGTGCTGGGCATTCGCCCGGTGGCCGGCGGCACGATCGAGATCGGCGGGCGACGGCTGGAACGCCGTACCCCGGAAGGGTTTTATGCCGCCGGCGGCGCACTGATCCCGGAGGACCGCCATCATGTCGCCGTCATCGGCGGCATGAGTCTCGGCGAGAACATCAACCTGCGCGCCCTGCGCCACGCGCCGCTGGCGCGGCGAGGCCGGATCGACATCGGTGCGGCCAGGGTGCGGGCGCGGCGGCTTATTGAGGAGTACGAGGTACGCGCGACCGGCGAGCACCAGCCGATGGCCCGTCTGTCCGGCGGTAACCAGCAGAAAGCCGTCCTGGCCCGGGAGTTGTCCACCGATCCGTCGCTGGTCATCGCCGTGCAGCCGGTGCGTGGCCTGGACGTGCGCGCCACCGAGTTCGTCTACCGGCGGCTGACCGAGCACCGCGACCGCGGCGGCGCCGTCCTGCTCATCTCGATGGACCTGGACGAGGTGCTGGCCCTGTCCGACCGGATCGCCGTCCTCGCGCACGGCCGGGTCCGCGGCGTCCTCGACGCGGCCGACGCCACCCGCGCCGGGATCGGCTCGCTGATGACCTCGTCCGAGGTGACGGCATGACCGCCTGCACCGAGCGGCACTTCCGTAAATTGCACGCCCAGACCGCAGGCGAGGGCCAGAAGGGCATGCCTAAGGAGGGCACAGCATGACCGCGGCGGCCGGGTTGATCCGGCGCGACCGCGGGATGCCGGCCTGGGTGGGCCGCGTGGTCACCCAGCTCGGGGTTGCCGCCGCCGCGCTCGTGGTCGCGGCGCTGCTGCTCCTGGTGATCGGGGTGTCGCCGGTCGACGCGGCGTCGGCGTTCTGGAGCGGCACGTTCGGCTCGCCGACCAACGCCGGCACCACGCTCACCCAGGCGGTTCCGCTGTTCCTGGTGGCGCTCGGCTGGATCGTCGCCGACAAGGCCGGGCGCATGCACGTCGGCTTCCCCGGCCAGGTCGTCACCGGCGGCTGCGCCGCGGCGGCGGTCGGCCTGCACAGCGGCGGCCTGCCCGGCGTCGTCGCGGTGGTGCTGTGCGCGCTGGCCGGGATCGCCGGTGGCGCGCTGTGGGCGGGCATCGTGGCGTGGTTGTGGGCGTCCCGCGGCGTACTCGAAATCGTCTCGTCGTTGTTGTTGAATCTGGTCGCCCTGCAAACGCTGGCGTGGCTGGTCCGCGGGCCGCTGCAGGGCTCGCTGGACCGGCAGCCGCAGTCGGCGAACTTCCCGGCGTCCGCCCTGTGGCCGGCGGTGGAGTCGGTGCCCGGCCGCACCCTGTCCTACGACGTCATCCTGCTGCCGCTGCTCGCGGCCGGGCTGATCTGGGTGTTCGCCCGCACCACGTTCGGCTTCGAGCTGCGCGCCTCCGGCGGCAACCTGGAGGCGGCCCGCTGGTCCGGCATCAACCCGGTCCGGCAGGGCGTCACCGCGATCGTGATCTCCGGTGGCCTGGCCGGGCTGGCCGGGGCGGCGCTGCTGTTCGCCGGCTCGGCGCCCTGGCTGAGCGAGGGCTTCGAGGCCGGGATCGGGTTCAACGGCATCGCGGTGGCGCTGCTGGCCCGTAACTCGCCGGTCGGCGCAATCCTCACCGCGATCGTGTTCTCCTCGCTCAACGTCGGTGGCACCTCGCTGCAGGCGCTGCTGGACGTGCCGTCGTCGCTGGCGTCGGTGCTGCAGGGCGCCGTGATCGTCCTGGTCCTGGTGGCCGCCGTGCTGGCGCACCGCCGCCGCCGGGCCGCGCCGATAAAGATGAAAGAGCTGGTGGCGTGATGGGTGTCCTCGACATCGCGTTTCTCGTTTCCGCGCTGACCATCGCCGCGCCGATCCTGCTGGCCGCGACCGGTGAGCTGATCGCCCAGCGGGCCGGGGTGATGAACGTCGGCCTGGAGGGCGTGCTGCTGGCCGGGGCGTTCGCCGGCTACCTGACGATGACCCGGATCGACAACCAAGCGCTTGGTTTCCTCGGCGGGATCGCCGGTGGGCTGCTGCTGGCCGCGCTGATGGGCGTCCTGGCGATCGAGGTGAAGGTCGACCAGATCGTCGCCGGCATCGCGATCGGCGTGCTCGGCACCGGCCTGACCTCGTTCCTCGATCAGCATTTCGTGCCCGAGCCGCGGACGTTCACCCCGCTGCCCCGGCTGTCCGTGCCGCTGCTGTCGGACGTGCCGGTGCTCGGTGAGGTGCTGTTCCACCAGGACCTGTTCATCTACGTCACGGTCGCGCTGGTGGTGCTGGCCGGGCTGGCCATGTACCGCACGACCTGGGGCATCAACCTGGCCGCGACCGGCGAGACCCCGATCGCCGCCGACGCGGCCGGGATCAGCGTGCGCGGCGTGCGCTGGGCCGCGGTCCTCATCGCCGGGGCGTTCGCCGGGGCGGCCGGGGCGTACATCTCGATCGGTGATGTCGGTGTCTTCCGTGAAGCCATGACCGGGGGCCGTGGTTATCTCGCGATCGCCGCGGTGCTGTTCGGCTCGTGGCGGCTGCGCGGGCTGCTGGCCGCGGTGACCATCTTCGCGGTGACCGACGCGGTCCAGCTGCGTCTGCAGTCCCTGCCCACCGTCCCGGGCGAGGTCTGGGGCGTGGCCGCGCTCCTGGTCGCCGTCGGTGTCGCCCGAAGCCGGCGCCCCCGGGCCCGGCTGATCGGCGCGGCCGTCCTTCTCGGCCTGGTCGCGCTCGCCGTTCTCCGTCCCCAGCTCACCCTGCCGGCGTCCCTCTGGCTGGCGATGCCCTACGTGCTGGCCCTGGTCGCGCTGGCCGCCGGTCGCGCGTCACGGCACCGTGCGCCGTCGGCCCTCACCGTCCCGTACATCCGAAGCGAGGCCTGAACAGTGATCACCGATGTGCACACCCATTTCTGGGTGCCGGACCACCAGGGCTCACCCTGGACCGACGACCTGACCCGGGTGGCCCGCAAGCACGCCGACGGGTCGATCGACGAGGTCACCCTGGAGGGCTACCGGCGGCAGGTGGCGCCGGCCGAGCAGTCCATCGTGTTCGGCCTGCAGGCCCAGGCGTCCGGGATCATGGTGCCGAACGACGCGGTCGCCGCGTTCGTCCGCGACGTCGGCGGCCGGACCGTCGGGTTCCTGTCGGTCGACCCGACCCGGCACGACGCGGTCGCCGAGATCGAACGGGCGCACCACGACCTCGGGCTGGTCGGCATCAAGCTCGGCCCGATCTACCAGGGCACCTCCCCGCTGCACCCGCTCTGCCTGCGGGTCTTCCGCACCGCCGAGCGGCTCGGGCTGCCGGTGATGATCCACCAGGGGGCGATCTTCACCAACGCCGGCCGGCTCAGCGACGCGAACCCGCTGCTGCTCGACGACGTGGCGACCGCGTTCCCCGACCTCAAGATCGTCATCGCGCACATGGGTCACCCGTGGATCTTCGAGGCGGTGACGGTGATGCGCCGGCACCCCAACGTCTACGCCGACACGTCGGCCATCCCGAACCGCCCGACCGTGCTGGCCAACGCCCTGTGCGCGGCCAAGGAGTACGGCGTGCTGCACAAGGTGCTCTTCGGCAGCGACTCGCCGATGGTCGGCACCACCAACGCCATCGAGACCCTGCGGCGGGTGGTGTCCCACACCCAGAAGTTCGGGATCACCCCGATCACCGACGAGGAGCTGCACGACCTGCTGCACCGCCCGTCGTTCGACCTGCTCGGGATCCCGGCCCCTTCATCGGAAAGGATCATCAGTGTCTGACCTGCCCTTCCTCGACGGCGCGCACGTGCGCGGCGGCGAGCTTCCGGTCGAGATCTCGATGGAGCCTCGGCTGGCCGGCGCGCCGTTCGCGTACGAGACGGTGGTCTCCGACGATGCCGACGGCTTCTTCGCGGTCTGGGCCTGCGACGCCGGCGTCTACCCGCGGGTCAAGGACCGGCGTGGCTCGTTCATGTACATCCTCGAGGGCGACGCCACGATCACCGACCAGGACGGTACGCAGCACCTGCTCACCGCGGACAGCGTGATCGTCCTGCCCTACGGGTGGGCCGGGCAGTGGGACATCCGCAAGACGATCCGCAAGGTCTACGTGCACACCACGCCGGTGCCGCCGTTCCGCGCGGGCGTGCAGCCGTCGGTGTTCGGCACCGAGCCGGGCCTGATCTTCGACGGACCGGACGGTCAGTGCCTGCTCCACAACGTTCCGGCCGGTCCGGAGGTCGTGCCGGACGACGGTCGTGCCCGCTTCCTGTACGTCATCTCCGGGGCCGGCTCGGTCGGTTCCCGGCAGCTTGCCGCGGGCGATGTGCTCGCCCTGCCCAGCGGCTGGTCCGGCGTCATCGAGGTCACCGCGCCGATGCGCCGCTTCGACGTCCTCACCTCTGGCTCTCTTGGAGAAGATCAATGACAACTGATGATCCGTACGCCTCCGTCACGCCCGCCCCGTCGTTCGAGGTGCGCAGCGCCGACTTCGAGCACGGCGCCGAGATGCCCCTCGAGTTCCGCGACCCGGACATCGGCGGCAAGCAGACCTCGCCGTCGCTGTCCTGGTCCGGCTTCCCGGCCGGGACGCGGAGCTTCGCCATCACCTGCTACGACCCGGACGCCCCGACCGGGATCGGCTTCATGCACTGGGCGGTCGCCAACATCCCGGCCGGGGTCACCGCGCTGTCGGCCGGCGCCCCCGAACTGCCCGGGACCGTGCTGACCCTGCCGAACGACGTGCGGCTCGCCCAGTACGTCGGGCCCAACCCGCCGCCCGGCTCGGGACGGCACCGCTACGTGTTCGTCGTTCACGCGGTCGACGTACCCGCACTCGAGATCGACCCCACGCTGACCCCGACCGTGCTCGGGTTCAACCTGCACTTTCACACACTGGCACGCGGTCACGTGACCGCCTGGGTAGACGCGGTGGAGGCCTGAATGGAAGCGAGACGGCACGCCGAGGTGGCCGGGGGCGGGTTCGCCGGCCTGACCGCCGGGATCGCGCTGGCGAAGGCCGGCTGGAGCGTCCGGCTGCACGAGCAGAACGACGAGCTGCGCGACTTCGGCGCCGGCATCCTGCTGTGGCGCAACGCGATGCTCGCGCTCGAGGTGATCGGGGTCGCGCCGGCGATCCGGGCGCACGGGGTCGTCCCGGACGTCTACGCGACGAGCCTCAACGGCGAGATGTTCCCGCCCGAGCTGGGCGGCTACCCGTACTGGGCGATCACCCGGCCCAAGCTGCACGAGCTGCTGTCGCAGGCGGCTCGCGACGCCGGCGTCGAGGTGGTCACCGGGTCGGAGGCGGTCGGGGCCGACCCGGCGGGCGCGCTGCTGCTGGCCGACGGCACCCGGCTGGCGGCCGACCTGGTCGTGGGGGCGGACGGGGCCGGTTCGGCGGTCCGCAATTCGCTGCCGGCGCTGGCGCAGGAGCGCAAGAAATACCAGGACGGCGTGTGCCGGGTGCTCGTTCCGCGGCCGGCCGAGTTCGCCGGGCCGGAGTGGAACCGGGTGATCGACTTCTGGACCCTGGAACCGGACGCGATGCGGATCCTGTTCATCACCACCGGGCCGGACACGGTCTACATGGGGATGATGGCGTCGACCGCCAACGAGCGGGCCTCCCGGATCCCGATCGACCCGGAGATCTGGGGCGAGCGGTTCCCGCACCTCAAGGCGGTGGTCGACCTGGCCGCCGAGGCGACCGGCGGGCGGCACGACGCCTACCAGACCAACCGGGTCACGCCGTGGTCGAGCGGGCGGGCGGTGGTGGTCGGCGACGCCGCGCACGCCATGTGCCCGGCGCTCGGGCAGGGCGCCAGCGTCGGCATCGTCAACGCCGTCGAGCTCGCGCACACCCTCGGCCAGTTCGACGACATCGACGAAGCGCTCGCCGCGTGGGAGGCGAAGGAGCGGGCGATGACCGACGCCGCCCAGGCCCGCAGCGCGTACATGGCCGAGACCCGCACGCTGGCCCGCGGCAACGGGTTCACGTCCGAGGTGATGGAGACGGCCAACTTCGTGCTCGACGCCGCGACCCCGGCGCAGATCGCGCTCTATCCCGTGCCGGAGGCGAACCGGTGAACAACACGGTCGTCATCGGCGACGTCTCGATCACCCGGGTGCAGGAGTTCGCCGGAGCTTCCCTTTCCCGGCCTGGTTTCCTCTTCCCGGACAGCGACCCTGCGTTCTGGGCGACTCTCGACGATCCGGACTTCTACGACAGCGCCAGCGGCACCCTGCGGACGGTGCTGCACACCTGGCTGATCCGGAGCGGCGGGAGGACCATCCTGCTCGACACCGGGGCGGGCAACGGCAAGGAGCGGCCGTACGCGCCGGTCTACGGCCACTTCGACAACGCTTACCTGGCCAACCTCGCCGCGGCCGGGGTTGCCCCGGGCGACGTGGATCTCGTGATCAACACGCATCTTCATGTCGACCACGTCGGCTGGAACACCCGCCTCGACGGCCGCTCGTGGGTGCCGACCTTCCCCAACGCCACCTACCTGATGCCGGCCCCGGACTTCGACTACTGGAACCCGCTGAAGCATCCCCGCCCGCCGGGTGACGGCAACCAGAACGTGTACGAGGACAGCGTCGCCCCCGTCCACGCGGCCGGTCTCGTCCAGCTGTGGAGCGGCGAGCACCGGATCGACGCCGATCTCGTGCTCGAAGCCCACCCCGGGCACACCCCCGGCTCGTCGGTGCTGCGACTCGAATCGGGTGCCGCCGGCGCCCTGTTCGTCGGCGACATCCTGCACAACCCGGTGCAGATCGCTGCCCCCGACGTGAACTCGTGCTGGTGCGAGGACCCGGCGATGGCCCGGGCCGCCCGGCGCCGCCTGCTGGCCGAGGCCGCCGACCGCCGGCTCGTCGTCTTCCCCGGCCACTTCGGCGGCCACTCGGCGTGCACCGTCGCTTCCTCCGGCGGCGTCTTCGTCGTCGACTCCTGGGCTTCCCTCGCCCGCATCTGAAAGGACCCCCCATGAACGACGAACTCTTCGAAGCCGGCCTGAAGGTGCGGCGTGAGGTGCTCGGCGACGCCTACGTGGACGCCTCCCTGGCCGCGGTCACCGACTTCTCCCGGGACCTGCAGCAGTACGTCACCCAGTACTGCTGGGGTGACATCTGGAACCGGCCCGGCCTGAGCCTGCGCGAGCGCAGCCTGCTCAACCTCGCGATGCTGACCGCCCTCAACCGCGGTCACGAGTTCAAGGCGCACGTGCGCGGCGCCCTGAACAACGGCGTGACCAAGGACGAGATCAAGGAGGTCCTCATGCAGACCGCGTTCTACTGCGGCGGGCCGGCCGCGCTGGAGTCGTTCCGGCTGGCCGCCGAGGTGTTCGACGCATGAGGATCGGCTTCGTGGGCCTCGGCAAGATGGGCCGCCCGATGGCCCAGCGGCTGGTCGAGGCCGGCTACGACCTCGTCGTCGCGGACTCGGCGCCGGGCGCTACGGAAGGATTCACCGCCGCCGACGGCTTCGAGGATGTCGACCTGCTCATCCTCATGCTGCCCAACTCGGCCGTCGTCGAAAAAGTGCTCGACGACCTGGTACCGGCGCTGCGGGCGGGCACGCTCGTGGCCGACATGAGCTCGTCCGAACCGCTGCGTACCCGCGCCCTGGCCGTCCGGCTGGCCGAGCGCGGGCTGCGCTTCGTCGACGCGCCGGTCTCCGGTGGGGTGCGCGGCGCGGTCGCTGGCACCCTGGCCGTGATGACCGGCGGCGCCGAGGCCGACCTGGCCGCGATCCGGCCGGTCCTCGACGTGCTCGGGCGGACCGTGCTGCACGTCGGGCCGGTCGGTTCCGGGCACGCGGCCAAGGCGCTGAACAACCTGGTCTCGGCGGCCACCCTCGCGGTGACCGTGGAGGCGCTGCGGGTCGGCGCCGCGTTCGGGATCGCGCCGGAGACGATGAACGCGGTGCTCAACAGCTCGTCCGGCCGCTCCAACACGAGCGAGAACAAGGTGGCCCAGTTCATGCTCGACGGCAGCTTCGCCTCCGGCTTCGCACTGCAGTTGATGGCCAAGGACGTACGCATAGCAATTGATCTTGCTCGTGCCCTTGAACAGCGGACCGAGCTCGGTGACCGGGCCGAGGAGCAGTGGACGCGCATCGCCGCCGAGGTCACCCCGCAGACCGACCACACCCGGATGTACGAGCTGCTCGGCGGGCCGCGATGACCGCCGAGGTCGATCGCGCCGTGCGGGCCGCCGCCGCGGCCGCGCCCGGCTGGCGGCACGTCGCGTCGTTCGACCGGGGGCGGGTGCTGATGGCCGTCGCGCGCCGGCTCGTCGCCGAGATCGACGAGCTCGCCCGGATCGAATGCGCCGAGACCGGCAAGCCACCGGCCCTGGCCGAGGCCGAGATCCGCGGCGCCGCCGAATACTTCGAGTTCTACGCCTCACTCGTGCACCTGCCGGCCGGCGACGTCCTCGACGTCCGTCCCGACCTGCACGTCTACACGGTGCGCGAGCCGTTCGGCGTGGTCGGCGTGATCACCCCCTGGAACCTGCCGCTCAACCAGGCGGCTCGCGCCGTCGCCCCCGCCCTTGCCGCCGGCAACGTCGTCGTGGTCAAACCGGCCGAGAGCACGTCCGGCACCACGGTCGCGCTGGCCCGGCTGGCGGCCGAGGAAGGCCTGCCCGCGGGCGTGCTCACCGTGGTCGCCGGCCCCGGCGCGACCGTGGGCACGGCGATCGTCGAGCATCCGCTGGTCCGCAAGGTCGCGTTCACCGGCTCGGTGCCGGTCGGGCAGGCCATCGGCCGGATCGCCGCCGAGCGCATCCTCCCGCTGACCCTGGAGCTCGGCGGCAAGTCCGCCAACATCGTCTTCGCCGACGCCGACCTGGCGTTCGCGGCGACCGAGGCGGTCCGCGCGTTCACCACCAACGCCGGCCAGGTCTGCTCGTCCGGCACCCGGCTGCTGGTCGAGCGCTCCATCCACGACGAGTTCGTCGCCGCGGTCGCCGCCGCCGCGGCCCGGGCCGAGGTCGGCCCGATGATCACCGACAAGCAGTTCGCCACCGTGCGGCACTACTTCGAGGTGGCCGCGGCCGAGGGCGCGAAGGCGGTGGTCGGCGGCCACGTCGCCGGCGGCCGGCACGTGGAACCGACGGTCTACACCGGCGTCACCAACGACATGGCGATCGCCCGCGAGGAGATCTTCGGCCCGGTCCTGGTGGTGATCCCGTTCGACACCGAGGCCGAGGCGGTAGAAATCGCCAACGACAGCGACTACGGCCTGGTCGGCGGCGTCTTCACGGCCGACATCGGCCGGGCGTTCCGGGTGGCCCACGCGATCGAGGCCGGCCAGGTGTACGTGAACTCATGGTCCACCCAGTCGGTCCAGATGCCGTTCGGCGGCCACAAGGCGAGCGGGTACGGCCGGGAGAAGGGCATCGAGGCCCTCAACCACTACTCCCACGTCAAGAGCATCAGCGTGCGGATCGCCTGACTGTTCGTTACCCTTGCCTTGACGCCGACGGCAAGCCTTAGCCTGCAGGCGATGAAGTTTGCCATCAGTTACAGCACCGCCTCGCTCGGCCTCGACCCGGACCGCATGGTCGTCTATGCGCAGCATGCGGAAGCGTGTGGGTTCGAGGCGCTGTACATGCCCGAGCACATCGCGCTCTACCGGGGAGCGATGCTCGGCTCGATGGAGTTGCCGACCGACCTGGCGGTGGTCGATCCGCTCGACGCGCTGGGGTTCGTGGCCGCCGCGACCAGCCGCATCCTGCTCGGCACCGGGGTGCTGCTGGTGCCGTACCAGCATCCGGTCGTGCTGGCGAAGCGGCTGGCGACGGTCGACGTGCTGTCCCGGGGGCGGATGCGGCTGCTGACCGTGGGGCTCGGCAGTCTGCCCGGCGAGGCGACGGCGGTGGGGGTCGACTTCCGCACCCGGGGCCGGCGCGCCGACGAGGCGATCGACGTGCTGCGCCTGCTGTGGTCCGGCGGCGCCGAGGGCGTCAGTTTCCACGGCGAGTTCTTCGACGTCGACGACCTGTGCATCTTCCCGAAGCCGCACGACGCGACCACCCTGCCGATCCACGTGGGCGGCTCGAGCCGGGCCGCCGCCCGCCGCGCGGGCCGGAGGGGCGACGGCTACTTCCCGGGCGGAATGCTGACCCCGGAGGAGCGAGTCGCGCAGCTGGAGTTGGCCCGCTCCGAGGCGGCAGCGGCCGGCCGCGACCCGGCCGCCCTGGAATACACGAGGTGGTCGTCGATCGCGATGACGCGGGAGCGAGCGGAGACCTTGGCTGCCGAGGGCGTGACCCGAGTGGTGGTCAACGTGACCTCAACCGACCCCACCGAACAGCAGGACGAGATGTCCGCCCTGGCCCAGCGCTTCGGACTTACAGAAGTATAGTTCTGAGAACTATACTTCTGTGACCTGTCCGGCTCGGGAAGGCTACGTTAATGGACAAACCATCCCGCATCTTCGGCCGAGTCCGTGAGTGGGAGGGCCTCGCCGCCTTCGCGACGAGATCTACCGAAGCAACGGCGGGCGCCGCGTCGCTGGGTGTGGTGAGTGGCCGTCGCCGTCAGGGCAAGAGCTTCCTGCTGCAGTCGATGGCCGAGGCCGCCGGAGGGATGTACTTCGCGGCTACCGAGGCCACCGAAACGGAGTCATTGCGGCTCTTCACCGAGGCACTCGCGCGGCATACCCGCGAGTTCATCGAGGCGCCGTTCCCCGACTGGAACGACGCGATAGCGCGCATGTTCCACAGTTTCCGCGACCGCCCGGGCATGGTCGTGATCGACGAGTTCCCCTTCCTGTCCAAGGCGTCGCCGGCACTGCCGTCGATCATTCAACGCGAACTCGGCCCCGGCGGCAGCGGCCGGCCGAGCTCGGCGCGCCTGGTGCTGTGCGGATCGGCGATGTCGGTCATGGGTGGCCTCCTGGCCGGGCAGGCACCCTTGCGCGGCCGGGCAAGCCTGGAACTCGTCGTCCAGCCCTTCCGGCATCGGGAATCGGCCGAGTTCTGGGGCATCACCGACCCCCGGCTCGCCGTCCTGGTCAATGCGGTCGTCGGCGGTACTCCGGCCTACCGTTACGAGTTCACCGGGGGAGATGCGCCGGCCACGATCGACGACTTCGACGCCTGGGTGATGCGGACCGCGTTGAACCCGCAGACGCCGCTGTTCCGGGAGGCGCGCTACCTGCTGGCCGAAGAAGCAGCCATCCGCGACCCCGCCCTCTATCACTCGGTGCTGGCGGCGATCGCCGGTGGCAACAAGACCAACGGCGGGATCGCGAGCTTCATCGGGCGAAAGTCCGACCAGATCACGCATCCGCTCAACGTCCTGGAGGACTGCGCACTGATCGCCCGCGAACCGGACCTGTTACGTCCGGGCCGGGCGCAGTACCGGATCGTCGAACCGCTGATCACGTTCTACGAGGCGATCATGCGCAAACGCTGGGCCGAGTTGGAGATCCACCGCGCCGAGCAGGTCTGGACTTCGGCGCGGCAGACTTTCCTCACCCAGGTGGTCGGTCCACATTTCGAGGCGTTGTGCCGGGCATTCGCCCTGGAGTCCGGCGAGGCCCTTTTCCCCGAGCAGCCCTCAGAGGTCGGGTCCGGCACGGTCAACGACCCGGCGAGCCGCACCCAGATCGAGATCGACGTCGTCGCACTGTCCGCGCAGGAGTCGAACAACCCCCGACGCATCCTGTCTCTGGGCGAGGTCAAGTGGGGTGAGGTGATCGGCCATCATCATCTCCAGCGCTTGGCAACAGCGCGCGATCTGCTGCGCCCGAAGGGCTACGACACCGAAGCCACAGTGCTTGCGCTCTACGGCGGCGCCGGTTTCACCGCCGAGCTGACGGCCGCCGCCGCGACCGACGACCGAATCCTCCTCGTCGACCTCAACCGCTTGTACTCCTGAAGCCTCCGACCCAGCGACTAGCGGCGGTGGTCTTGGGCCGCCGGGTGGCGTTCGGTGAGGCCGGGAAGCTCTACACGGTCGACGCGAACGGCAACGATCGGCGGTGGATCGGCGATGGCCCGTCGGGTGTGGAGATCCCGCGGTGGGCGCCCAACGGCACCGAGATCGGCCTCAACAGCGGCTCCGTCCATGTGGTCGAGCTCGCCGGGCCGGTGCTGCGGCAGATACTCGGACTCGTGTCGGCCTCGATCTTCGACTGGTCGCCTGACGGTCGCCTGATCGCCGGCGTGAAGACCTGGATGATCGGCGGCGAGCCGTGGGATCCGATCTACGCGGCCGACATCTGGATCGCGCCGTCCGACGGGCGAGAGGTCTCCTACCGGCTGACCGATCGCGAAGGGGCCTGGCTTCCGTCGGCGCTGGCGTGGAGCCCGGACGGCCGGACCCTGGCCGTGGCGGACGCCGGCGACCTGTGGGCGGTGAACGTCCGGACCGGTGCCGTGACCAACCTGACGAACACGCCCGCCATCGCCGAGTCGAGCCCGATCTGGTCGCCGGACGGGCGGCTGCTCGCCTTCGCTCGCCGATCGGGCGACGGCACGCCGCCGCAGGTCTGGCTACGACCCGCGCTGAGCCGGGGCGCGACCGGGTGGCCGCTGAACGTGACCGGCGTGCCGAGCAGCTGGCACTGAGCGGGGGATCAGGTCGCGGTCGTGCAGGTGGCCGCGGCCTTGGCGCTGAAGGATTCGACCAGGCGGGTGGCGGCGGGGACGTGCTTTGCGTACGCCTCGGGGAAGGCGGAGATCTGCACCGCCTGGGCGGCCTCGGTGGGGCGCATGTCCTGCCAGTTGTGGATGCGCAGCAGCTTGTCGTAGAACTTCTGGGTCTGGTAGGCCGGGTCGGTCAGCTGCTTCAGGGTTCCCCAGCCCTTGCTGGGGCGCTGCTGGAACAGGCCGATGGAGTCGCGGTCGCCGCCCTTCAGGTTGCGCAGGCGGGATTCCTGCATGGCGGTGGCTACCGCGATCACCTGGCCCTCCTTCGGCACGCGCCGCTGATTGCCGATGGTGACGATGGTGCGCGCGTTGGCGACCTGCTCGTCGCTCCAGTCGTTGCGGGGCGGTGCGGAGCCGGCCGCGGCGGGCGTTGCGGTGCAGGCGGCGTCGGCCTTCAGCAGGGGACTGATGAGGAAGCCGACCAGCGCGGCAGCGAGGATCACGAAGAGGGCGCGCACGACGAACGTACCTTCCGGGGTTTGGGGTCCGGCGAAGGGTACAGGTCCACATCGACAGGTCGGCAACCCCGGAGAAGAGCAACGGCCGGGTAGCGTACGAAACGTGATCTCAGTCTGTCCTGAATGCGGCGCCACGGGTGTTCCGCTGCTTTTCGGTCTGCCCGTTCCGGAGGCGGTCGCGGCGGCCGAGGGCGGGGAGCTCGCGCTCGGCGGCTGCATCATGCCGGAGCCGGCGCCGAACTGGGAGTGCCCGCAGCACCACCGATGGCGCGAACTCGACGAGAGCGCCTGGGATCAGCGCCTGCTGGCCGTGCTGGCCGCCCACGGTTACGAGCGGGATGAGTGACCGTGGGCGGCGCCGGTGACTATTCGCCGGGGCGTTTGAACTGCTCGTCCGGCTTGTCCTTCATGTAGTCGGCGACCGTGTTCCAGACCGCGGGGTTGACCACGTCGTGCTTCATGTGGTCGGTGTGTGCCTGCCAGTCGGGGTTGACCAGGTAGCCCGCCACCACGATGTCCTGGGTGCCGACCACCAGCGCTGCCGTCTTCTCCGAGTCGGTGGTGCCGGTCTTGCCGAAGATCGGGTGGCCGACCGCGCCGCGCGCGCCCTTCGCCGTGCCGGTGCCGCCGCAGCTGCCCAGCTGGGCCGAGTCGCCGACCGGGCAGCGGGCCGCGTCCAGGGCCGAGCGGGCCACATCCGCCGTCGTTGCCTGCTTGCAGCTGGGCGCGCCGACCTTCAGCTTCTCGCCGTCGTGCGTGGTGATCTGCTGGATCGGGGTGGGCGCGCAGTATTTGCCGTCGGCGGCCAGCGTCGCGTACGCGTTGGCGATGTCCAGCGGGGTCGACGCCGAGACGCCCAGGGTGAACGCGCCCCAGTCGTGGGCGGACTGGGTGGCCAGGTCGTTGTCGTTCTTCTCGCGGAACTGGACGCCGAAGCGCTTGGCCACGTCGACCACCTTCTCGGCGCCGATCTTCTCCTGCAACGGCACGAAGTACGTGTTGACCGAGGCCCCAAAACCGGTCCACATGTTGTACGGGCCCAACTCCTTGGCGCTGGAGTTGGACGGGCAGTAGTGGCCGTTGCAGGCGGCGGGGGCGGCCGAGTCCCGGTAGAGCGGAGACACGTACCTCGGAACGGTGTTGATGGTGAAGTCGAGGCCGACGCCGTCCTCCAGTGCCGCGACCATGGTGAACATCTTGAACACCGAGCCGGCCTGGTAGCCGTGGATGTCGCCGCCGCCGGTGATGATCGGGTTGGTGGTGTTGGGGTAGGTGGCGCGGACGCCCGCCTCGCGCTTCTTCGGGTCGGAGGAGAGCGGGTTGGGCTTCGCCGAGGTGGGCAGCTTGAACTTGCGGTTGGCGGCCAGCGCCATCACCTTGCCGGTGCCGGGCTGCACCGCCGCGACCAGCAGCGCGTTCACCGAGTTGTCGCCGCTCTCCTGCAGGACCCGCTTGCGGGCCGACTTCTGCGCCTTCAGGTCGAGGGTGGTGACGATCTTGTAGCCGCCGGTCTTGAGCTTGCGCTCCCGGTCGTACTCGTTGTCGCCGAACGCCGACTGGCCCAGCCACCAGCGCTGGAAGTAGTCGCAGAAGAAGCCCCACTCGTTCTGCGACACCGCGGTGCAGCCGTTGCCGACCGACCGGGTGTTGTGCGGGATGGCCTCGGCCTTGGCCTTGGTGGCCTGGTCGGCGGTGACGTAGCCGAGCGACAGCATGTCGTTGACCACGTAGTCGCGGCGCTGCTTCGCCCGCGGGTAGCCGTCGGTGGTGGTCGGGTCGTAGTAGGTGGTGCCCTTGACCATGCCGGCCAGCAGCGCCGACTGGGCCACGTCGAGGTCCTTGGGCTTCTTGCCGAAGTAGACCTGGCTGGCCGCGTAGATGCCGTAGGCGCGGTTGCCGAACGGTGCCACGTTCAGGTAGCGCTCGAGGATCTGCTCCTTGGTGAGCTGCTTCTCCAGCTCCAGGGCGTACTTCATCTCGGCGACCTTGCGCTCGGGCGTCTTGGCGGTGGCCGCCACCACCTCGGCCGCACTGGTCGCCGAGTAGGCCAGCGACATCCGGACGACCTGCATGGTCAGCGTAGAGGCGCCCTGCTGGTCGCCGCCGTTCTGGTTGTTGACGAACGCGCGGGCCAGGCCCTTGAAGTCGACGCCGTGGTGCTCGTAGAACTTGTGGTCCTCGGCCGCGACGATGGCGTGCTGCATGTTGACCGAGATGTCCTTGAGCGGGACGTCGCTGCGGAACTCGTCGTACATGACCGCGATCTGGGTCTTGCCGTCGGCGGCGTAGACCCGGCTCATCTGCGGCGACGTCTGCTGGGTGAGCTCGCTGGGCAGGCTGGCGAACTCCTCGGCGCCGGCCTTGGCGACCAGCCCGGAGAGGGCGGTGGCCGGTAGCGCGGCGGCCGCGACCACCACTCCGGCGAGCAGCCCGCAGAACAGCAGGGAGCTCACGTTGGTCAGCGGGTGGCGTTCACGGCGGCGAATAGCAAAGGGCACGGCGGTCAGGCTAGCCGCACCGATCAATTCGATCTTCGGCGAAGTCGGCGGATAACCGGCCGTCCATGACCGAGCGTGACCGCCGGTTGGCCGAGGGGCGAACACTGCGCGATGTTGCGCCGTTCAAACGCCGACAGATGTGGTTATTCCCACGGTTCGCCGGTCACCGCCGCCGCGCGCAATCCCAGCAAACCGGACAATCAGTACTCGCGGTCGTTGAGGTACTGCTTGACGTTCTCCGGGAAGAAGACCGTCTCCCGGGTGTCCACCCGCTTGGGCACCTCGATGCCGAGGAAGACGTCCTGGATCAGGTCCATCAACTGCGGGCCGATCAGTGGGTTGCATTCGGCCACGAAATTGATCTTTCCGTTCTCCAGGGCTACCAGGCCGTCGTGGATGGCGTCGATGCTGGCGATCTTGATGTCTTTCCCGGGTTTCTTGCCGGCCGCCTCGATCGCGGCCATCGCGCCCAGGCCCATGTCGTCGTTCTGGGCGAATACGACGTCGATGTCGTCGTGCGTCTTGAGTAGTCCGGCCATCACCTTCTTGCCGTCGGCGCGGGAGAAGTTCGCCGTACTGGAAGAAATGATCTTGAATTTGTTGGCGTCGCCCAGGCCCTCCTGGAAGCCCTTCTTGCGCTGCACCGCGGGCGCCGAACCGGGCGTGCCGCTCAACTCGACCACATTGACCGGGCCGGGTGTCGTGCGGAACTCGTTCTTCATCCAGACCGCGGCGCTGATGCCCTCGCTGATGAAATCGGAACCGAGCGACGACGTGTAGAGCGACGGATCGCTCGTCGCGATCATCCGGTCGGTCAGGATGACCGGGATCTCGGCGTTCTTGGCGTGCTGCAGGACCTCGTCCCAGCCCGCCTCCACCACCGGCGAGAACGCGATGACGTCGACCTTCTGGCTGATGAAGGCTTCGATGTCGGCGATCTGTTTCTGCTGACTGAGCCCGGCCACCGAGAAGATCAGCTTGACGTTCTGGATGCGGGCCGCGTCCTGGATGGACCGGGAGTTCGCGGCCCGCCACCGGCTCGATTCGCCGATCTGGGAGAAGCCGATGGTGATCTGCCCTTTTCGGGCGGGCTGAAGCTTTACGTCCGGATCGTTCCCGCAGGCGGTCAGTGCCGTCGCTATCAGCGTGACCGTCAATACGGCAGAAATTGGCCTGAGCATGGTTTGTGGAGCCCCCCGTTTTATGGACTGCACCGCATAGGGAAACGGGGTCAGGGGGAGTGGCCGCATGTTTCCCGGGTGTTTCAGTCGCAACTGGGGGAATGTTAACGCTCTCCAATGGAGCGTCAAGACCGCAACGATGCGGCCCGTCCGCATATATCCGGACGGGCACCGCAATGTCGGGGCGAAGAAAGATCAGCCGCGAAAGCCGGCGAGAAAGATCAATCGAGCGGCGCGGTCGATTCGCGGGTGATCAATCGCGGCCCGACAGTCTCGATGCCGGAGCCCAATGTGCCGTCGATCGCGGCGAACAGACGCTGCGCGGCGAGCCGCCCGAGCTCCTCGAGGTTCATGTCGATCGTGGTCAACGGCGGCCGGGCGTTGACCGCGAGGATGTTCCAGTTGTCGAAGCCGATCACCGCCACCTGGGTCGGAACGGCGAGCTTCTCCTGGTGCAGCACGTCGAGAACCCCGCGGGCGATCTCGTCGGAGCCCGCGAAGATGGCGTCGATGTCCGGGTCGCGCTGCAGCAGCATCCGGGTCGCGCCCCGCCCCCACGCCTCCGACCAGGCACCGAACCAGACCTGATCGCCGGCCAGCGGGAGCCCTTCCTCGGCCAGCCGGTCGAGCGCACCCCGGGCCCGATCCTGCGCGGCGCCGTAGGACGGATCCCCGGTGATGTGCGCGATCCGCCGCCGCCCGTGCCGGATCAGGTGGTCGACGGCCATTCGCCCGCCGCCGACGTTGTCGGTGACCAGGGACAGGTCGGCCGGGTCGGCCGAGGGGGCGTACGCGTAGATCACCGGGACCGGCAGGTCGCCGAGCGACGGCCGCGCGTCGGGCCGGGCACCGACCACTATCAACCCGTCGACCCGCCGGGACAGCAGCGCGCGCAGGTGATGGCGCTCGCGGAGGTTATCGCCGCGCGCATCGCAGAGGAAGACCGACGTTTGGTCAGAACCGAAGGCATCTTCGGCTCCCATCAAGATCGGAATGGAGAAACGTCCTTCGAGGTCGGACGTGAGCAGGCCGACCGTGCCACTACGTTGCGTGATCAGACCCTGTGCCAGGGTGTTGGGTGAGAACGAGAGCTGCTCGGCGGCCCGGATGACCTTGGCACGGGTCTCGGCGCGGACCTGCGGCTGGTCGTTGAGCGCCTTCGACGCGGTGGCGATCGAGACTCCGGCGAGCTTGGCGACGTCACGCAGCGTTGCCCGGCCGGTCGGCAGTGGACCGTCCGGATCGGACTGCCGTCCTGTGGGGACTCTTGACAACGGTTTTTCCTCCGTATTACGTTCCTGAAAACCTTTTCGGTCTTCCGCAAACTCCCCCGGAAACGCAAGCAGCTGCTCCCTCTGAAGCTGAGAGTACCTGCAATGTCGTCATGACCGAAACGGGACGAAAACCTTTTTTGGTGGGTCTCGGAGGACATCGTGCGGCTGGATATATCGAAGAAGGCGATCGCTGGGATCGCCGTGGCAACCCTGACCATGACCGGCCTCGCCGCCTGCGGCGGGGACAGCGACAAGGGCTCGACCGCCGCACCCGCCGCCGCCGGCGTGGACGGCGTGGACGACGGCTCGGAGCTGGCCCTGTGGACCCGTGCTCCGCTGGAGCTGCAGGCCAAGGCGCTGGTCGACAAGTACAACAGCGGTCACAAGAACCAGGTGAAGCTCACCATCGTCCCCAATGACGACTACGTGGCCAAGGTGGGCGCGGCGGCCGGCGGCGGTCAGCTGCCCGACCTGTTCGCGGCCGACATCGTCTACGTGCCGAACTGGGCGAAGGCCGGCCTGTTCGCCGACCTGACCGACAGCATCGCCAAGCTGCCGTACGCCGACAAGATCAACCAGGCGCACCTGGCCGCGGGCACCTACGAGAACAAGAAGTACGTTCTCCCGTTCGTCCTCGATCTGTCGGTGATGTTCTGGAACAAGGATCTGTACAAGGAGGCCGGGCTCGACCCGGAGAAGGGCCCGACGACCCTCAAGGAGTTCAAGGAGCAGGCGCTCGCCGTCCAGAAGCTCAACAAGCCGGGCGTCAACGGCACCTACTTCGGCGGCAACTGCGGCGGCTGCAACGTCTTCACCTGGTTCCCGATGGTCTGGGCCAGCGGCGCGGACGTGATGAACCCGGAGGGCACCAAGTCGCTGCTCAACGGCACCGCCGCCAAGGAGGTCTACGCGACCTGGCGGGACCTGCAGGCGGCCGGCGCGATCGCGGCCGGCTCCAAGGACGAGACCGGCGCCACCTGGGTCGCGGCCTTCCAGCAGGGCAAGATCGGCGTGATGCCGTACCCGGCGACCCTGCTGCCCACCGCCGACAAGACGGTCAAGGTCGGCGTCGCTCCGCTGCCCGGCGTCAGCGGCGGCGAGTCCACCTTCGTCGGCGGCGACGGCATCGGCGTCTCCAAGGACTCGAAGAAGTCGTCGCAGGCCTGGAACTTCCTCGCCTGGCTGATGTCGGAGAAGGCCCAGGTCGACGTGCTCGCCGCGAACAACACCTCGGTGGCGCGCAGCGACCTCGCCGACAACAGCTTCTCGGCCAAGGACCCGCGGGTCGCCCTGATCAACAAGGTCGCCGGTAGTGCGCAGAGCAAGACGCCGGTGGCGATCAACTTCCAGCAGGCGTTCAACGCGCCGGGCAGCCCGTGGGTCACCCTTTTCCGCAACCAGGTGTACGGCGACGGCTCCACCCTGGACAAGGACAACGAGGCCGTGACCCAGGTCCTCGGCCAGCAGTGACCGTGCCCGCCGTAAGGGTGCACAGCCTTCCCGGCCGGCGACGGCGGCGCTTGTCGTCGTCGCTGGCGGGGTGGGGGTACGCCACTCCCACCGCCGCCTTCGTCCTGATCTTCTTCGTCGTCCCGATCGGCATCGTGGCCCGGATGTCGGTCTCCGACTGGAAGCTGTTCACCGGCGACCAGGGCTGGAACTCGGGTAAGAACTTCCAGTCCGCGATGGACGACAACCTGCTGTGGCCGGCCGTCTGGTTCACCGTGAAATACACGGTGGTCACCACGGTCATCCTGCTCGCGCTGGCGCTCGGGCTGGCGCTGCTGGTGCAGGAGTCGAACCGCTGGACCGGCTTCCTGCGGACGTCCTTCCTGATCCCGTCCGCGCTCGGCCTGGCCTCGGCCTCGCTGCTGTTCTACGCCCTCTACTCGCCGCAGAGCAGCCCCCTGCTGGGTTTCACCGACAAACCCATTTCCTTCCTGGGTACGCCGATGTCCGCGCTCTGGTCGACGGTGGCGCTGATCGTCTGGCGCTACGCCGGCTTCTACATGCTCCTGCTGCTGGTCGGGTTGCAGAGCATCTCCGGTGACGTCTACGAGGCGGCCACCCTGGACGGCGCCAACCGCTGGCAGACGTTCCGCCGGATCACCCTGCCGCTGCTGCGGCCGTCCCTGGCGCTCAGCACGATCATGTGCGTCACCGGCTCGCTGCTGGCGTTCGACCAGTTCTACATCCTGACCAAGGGCGGGCCGGACAACAGCACCATCACCATCGTCCAGCTGATCTACAACTCGGCCTTCCAGGGTCGTAACGACCTCGGCCGGGCGGCTGCGCTGTCGGTCCTGGTGCTGGGCGTCCTGCTGATCATCAATGTCGTTCAGTTCCGTGGCCTCCGCGGCAAGGAGAACTGATGCTGCGCACCCCCTCGCGCGTCCTGACCGGCGCGCTGGCTCTGCTGTTCCTCTTTCCGCTCGTCTGGGCCGCGGTGGCCTCGGTCAGCCCGCAGGCCGGCACCGCCCAGGTGCACACCTGGGGGTTCGGCAACTACCAGACCCTGGCCAACTATCAGGCCGGCATCACTCAATACCTGCTGAACTCGACCGCGGTGTCGCTGATGACGGTCGCGTTCACGCTGATCGTCTCGGGCCTCGGCGGCTACGCGTTCGCGATGTTCACGTTCCCCGGGCGCAACGCACTGTTCCTGGTGACCCTGGCGATCCTGATGGTGCCGTACGCGACGCTGCTCATCCCGCTCTACGTCCTGCTCAACGACCTCGGCCTGCAGAACTCGCTGGTCGGACTGTCGCTGGTGCTCACCATGTTCCAGCTGCCGTTCGCGGTGTTCATGATGCGCATCTCGTTCGAGTCGGTGCCGGCGGAGCTCCGCGAGTCGGCGCTGGTCGACGGCTGCGGCAACTTCCGGGCGCTGCTGCGCATCCTGCTGCCGGCCGTGCGGCCGGGGCTGGTGACCGTCGGCATGTTCGCCTTCCTGGCCGCCTGGAACGACTTCATCACCCCGCTGGTGCTGATCAGCGACTCGGAGAAGGCACCGCTGCCGCTGGCCGTGGCCAACATGCGCCAGCAGGTGATGGGGATCGTCGACTACGGCGCCACCGAGGCCGGCGTGGTCGTCCTGGCCCTGCCCTGCATCGTGCTCTTCCTCGCCCTCCAGCGGCACTACGTCCGCGGGTTCATGTCCGGCGCACTCAAGGGTTGACACACGTGATCACAACAGCCACACCCGCCGCCCCCAGCGCCGGCCGACTGCGTCCGCTCGGCCTGCGCGAGGTCACCCTGCGGCCGGGCTTCTGGCAGCAGCGCCAGGACACCAACCGGACCGCGTCCATCGCGCACATCGAGCAATGGCTGGAGAAGGCCGGCTGGCTCGGCAACTTCGACGCCGCCGCGCAGGGCCGGCTGCCCGGCGACCGCCGGGGCCGGGAGTTCTCCGACACCGAGATCTACAAGCTCCTGGAGGCGATGTCCTGGGAGTACGGCCGGACCGGCGACGCCGAGCTGGAGGAGCGCTACCAGGCGATCGTGCGCCGGGTCGCCGCCGCCCAGGAGGCGGACGGCTACCTGAACACCAACTTCGGCCGGCCCGGCCAGCAGCCGCGCTACAGCGACCTGGAGTGGGGGCACGAGCTCTACTCGTTCGGTCACCTCATCCAGGCCGCGGTGGCCCGGGCCCGGGTGTCCGGCCCCGATCTCCTCGTGCAGATCGCGGTGCGGGCCGCCGACCACGTCTGCGACATGTTCGGGCCGGACGGGATCACCTCGGTGTGCGGACATCCGGAGATCGAGCCGGCGCTGGCCGAGCTCTACCGGGTCACCGGCGAGCGCCGCTACCTCGACCAGGCCCGGCTGTTCGTGGAGCGGCGCGGGCACCAGGTGCTCGCCGACATCGAGTTCGGCCGCTCCTACTACCAGGACGACGTGCCGATCCGGGACGCCGACGTGCTGCGCGGGCACGCCGTCCGGGCCACCTACCTCGCCGCGGGGGCGGTGGATGTGGCCGTCGAGACCGGCGACACCGAGCTGCTCGACGCGGTGACCCGGCAGTGGCACCGGACGGTGGCCCGGCGCACCCACCTGACCGGCGGGATGGGCTCGCGGCACCAGGACGAGGCGCTCGGCGAGGACTTCATGCTGCCGCCGGACCGGGCCTACGCGGAGACCTGCGCGGCGATCGGGTCGGTGATGCTGAGCTGGCGCCTGCTGCTGGCACACGGTGATCCGGCCTACGCCGACCTGATCGAACGCACCCTGTTCAACGTCATCGCCACCTCGCCGGCCGACGACGGCCGCGGCTTCTTCTACACCAACACGCTGCACCAGCGGGTGCCCGGCACCGAGCCGGCGCCGGACGTGCTGGTCCCGCGGGCGGCGTCCAGCCTGCGCGCACCGTGGTTCGCCGTCTCCTGCTGCCCGACCAACCTGGCCCGCACCTACGCGAGCCTCGCCGCCTACCTGGCCACCGTCGACGACGACGGACTCCAGATCCACCAGTACGCCGCCGCCTCGATCTCCTTCCGGGACACCGCCGTCGAGATCGACACCAACTACCCCGACGAAGGGCGTATCGCCGTCCGGATCCTGGAGAGCCCGGACACCCCGTGGACTCTCAGCCTCCGGGTGCCGCAGTGGGCCGCCGGCGCCACCCTCGACGGCCGGCCCGTCGTGCCGGGCTGGGCCCATCTGACCCGCCGTTTCGAAACCGGCGACGTGGTCGTGCTCGAACTGCCCCTGCAACCCCGCATCACCGCGCCCGACCCGCGCATCGATGCCATTCGCGGCTGTGTCGCCGTCGAACGCGGACCCGTCGTGCTCTGCGCCGAGTCCGTCGACCTGCCCGCGGGCGTCGACCTGAACGCCCTGCGGGTACTCCCGCACGCCGAGGAACGCGACGGTGCCGTCACCGTCACCGGGCACACGGTCCAGCCGCCGGCCCACGGCTGGCCCTACGGCATCGGCCCGGACCACAGAACCGCCGGGACCCTCGACATCCCGCTACGTCCTTATCACCGCTGGGCCCGTCGCGGCCCCTCGACCATGCGCGTCTGGCTTCCCCTTGCCGACGGAAGGACCGAGTAAGTAGTGAAACCCCTCACCTACGGGGCCGTCGCCGCACTTCTGGCGACGTTCCTGCTGCCGAGTGCGGCCCAGGCCGCCCCCACCGCCGACACCCCGTACCCGACCTTCAAGGGCGACGCCGACCCGGTGCCCGCCGAAGGTACGAGCTACCACGTCCGCAATCAGCTCCAGGCCATCTACGACGCCGACGTCGCGGCCGGTGCCGGATCGAGCGCCGACAAGGACTTCTGGTTCGACCGGATGCTGGCCCGCACCGGGAACCTGCCGGGCGGGTCGAACGGCGACGCCAACCAGTACCTGTTCAGCCGCGGCCGGGCCGTCTTCATGAAGACGCACTCGCCGGGCGTGCTCGGGTTCGGCGGCGAGGTCGCCTACATCGAGTCGATCGCCGGTGGCCAGGGCGCCTACACCGTGACCGCCTCGGTCAACGGCGCCGACGTGACGCTGACCGAGGACACCGCGTCGCGTAAGCAGACGCCCAGCTACTTCCGCGGGGTCTTCAACAACACCGCGGCCGGCGTGCGGATCGTCGAGACCAAGTTCATCACCGACGCCAACGTCGCGGTGACCGACCTCGACGTGTCCAGCACCAACGGCTCCGCCAAGAACGTGGTGCTGACCGCGACCTCGGCCTTCGCCAAGACGATCGCCGACGACAGCGGCGAGCTGACCGGGTCGGCGATCGCGTTCAACAAGCTGACCACGATCTTCCCGCGGTTCTCCGGCGACGGCTTCGCGCCGGTCGACGGCACCCTCAAACAGACCGTCGCGGTGCCGGCCAGCGGTGCCGTGAAGACGAAGCTGCAGCTGGGTTTCATCACCAAGGAGCAGCCGGGTTCGACGGCCGAATACGCGGCGGTGAAAGGAAAGACGCCGGCCGCGGCCTACACCGACCACGTCACGGCCTACAACAAATGGTGGGCCGACAACGTGCCCTACCTGGACACGCCCGACAACAACATCGACAAGACGCTGTTCTACCGCTGGTGGCTGATGCGGTACAACTTCCTCGACGCCGATCTGCCGGGCAACGACTACCAGTTCCCGACGTCGATGGAGGGCGTGCTCGGCTACAACAACGCGATCGTGCTGACCGTCGGCATGTTCGTCGACGACCTCAAGTATTTCCGCGACCCGGTCTACTCGTACGGTCCGTGGGTCTCCGCCGGTGAGGTCGCCAAGAGCTCGAAGTACGTCGACAACCCGGGCGATCCGGCCAACTGGTCGAACAGCTACACCGAGTACATCTCCGAGGCGGCCTGGCGCTCCTACCAACTGCACGGCGGGCCTTCGGCCATCGCCGGCAACCTTGCGAAGTACGCCGAAAACGATGTCAAAGGCCTTCAACAGGCGTACGACACCAACGGCAACGGGCTCATCGAGTACAACTGGGGCGCGATGACCGGCAACGACGCCGACGCGGTGTCGTTCGACTGGAAGTCCGGCAACATGGACCGCGCCGAGAACGCCTACCTGTACTCGAACGCGACGGCATCGGCCGCTGCCTATCGTCTGACCGGCAACACCGCCAAGGCCGACAAGATGGAGCAGTTCGCCGCGCGGATCAAGGCGGCCGTCCTGCAATACCTGTGGGAGCCGGCCCAGTCCACGCCGGACGTGATGGGCCTCAAGGGCAACCTGCTCAAGCACAGCCTGGTCAACGGCAACGAGAAGGTGCCGTGGAAGGAGATCAACAACTATTACCCGTACGCCGTCGGGCTGATGCCGAAGCCGGGCGACGCCGACTACACCCAGCCGTACGTCGAAGCCCTGCGCCTTTTCGCCGACGACGCGCAGTATCCGATCTTCCCGTTCACCACCGCCAACCAGGCCGACAAGGCGGCGGCCGCGGCGGCCGGCGACCCGGGCAGCAACAACTTCTCGGTGATCAACTCGACCGTGACGTTCCGGATGCTCAGCTCGGTGCTGCGTAATTATCCTTCGCCGTACCTCAATGCCGAGTGGTACAAGAAGCTCCTCTACTGGAATGCCTTTGCGCACTACCAGAACGGTGACAACCGCTACCCGGACCAGAACGAGTTCTGGGCGGACGGCACGACCGCGGGCGGCGGCGCGATCAACTACCGGTCGTGGATCCACCACACGATCCTCGGTGCCACCAACTTCACCGTCATCGAGGACGCGATGGGTCTGCGCCCCCGCGACGACGCGAAGGTGGAGCTCGACCCGATCGACATCGGCTGGGACCACTTCACCGCCAACAACATCCGCTACCGCGACAAGGACCTCTCGGTCGTCTGGGATGCGCCGGGCGGCACGAAGTACTACGGCGCCGACGTCCCCGAGGGCTACTCGGTCTACCTCGACGGCCGGCTGGCCTTCACCGCCGACAAGCTGGGCAAGATCGTGTACGACCCGGCCACCGGCACCGTTGACGCGGCTTCCGGCGTCACGATCCTTTCCCACACTCAGAGGGACCTGCAGGCGCCGCAGGACGTGCGGTTCCCGGCCGACGCCCGGATCGTCGACGTGATGGCCAAGGCCGGCGCCGACATCAACCCGGCCAGCACCGGCAAGCCGAACGTGGCCGCCGGGAAGACCGCCACCGCGACGTTCTCCGCGTCGGGTCGCGGCCCGGCCGGTGCGGTCGACGGCACCACCGTCAACGAGCCGTTCTGGGGCACGGCCGGATCGCCGAACGCGTCCGACTCCCTCGACATCGACCTGGGCTCTTCTCGCAAGATCGACGACGTCCGCGTGTACTTCTACAAGTCGTCGACGTCCGCGACCGTCGCCGGATACTCGGCCCCGGCCCAGTTCATCGTCCAGTACGACAACGGCGACGGCTGGAAGACCGTGCCGAGCCAGACCCGGTCACCGGCCTACCCGCAGGGCAACCTCAACCAGGTCCGGTTCCCGTCGGTCGAGGCGAGCAAGCTGCGCGTCACCGTGCAGCACGCGCCCGGTTCGAAGACCGGCATCAAGGAGGTCCAGGCCTACGACAGCGGCGTCGCCGCCCCGGCCGCGGTCAACGCCCCGCCGCTCGCCGACGCGTGGCTGGACTCCTCCTACAGCCAGGCCGGCTCGGCCCGGATCATCGGGCTCGCCCAGGACGACGGCGACCCGGGCACCGCGCTCACCTCGGCGTGGACCGTGGTGGACGCGCCGGACGGCGGGTCGGCCGCGTTCGACCCGGCCACCGCGGCCAGCACCGTGGCCCGGTTCACCAGGTCCGGCCGCTACACGCTGCGGCTGACCGTCAGCAACGGCACCGCCACCGCCGTCAAGGACGTCGTCGTGCAGGCGACCGCGCTCAGCGAGGGCGAGATCAACGTCGCGTCGACCGCGACCCCGTCGGCGAGCTTCACGGCCGGCTGGAACTCGGTCACGGCGGTCAACGACGGCAAACCGGCCCTGTTCACCGGCGGCGCGCAGACCGACCTGTGGGGCACCTGGACCGGCAGCGAGCCGGCCACCCGCTGGCTGCAGTACGACTTCCCGTCGTCGGTGCGGGTCAACAAGGCGTCGATCGACTTCTGGTCGGACTCCACCACCGGCGGCAGCGGGGTGGCCGTACCCAAGTCCTGGAAATTGCAGTACTGGGACGGGACCGCGTTCAAGGACGTGACCGGGGCTACCGGATTCGACCCGGCGGTGCGTGGGAGCACCAACAACGTGTCGTTCGACCCGGTCACCACGACCCGGTTGCGGGCCACCTTCAACGCCTTGCCCAATGCGGCGGGTACGGCGTACTCCGCGGTCGGGGTCTCCGAATGGCGGGTCCTCGCGGCCGCCGCCAGCTCGATCCAGGGCGTGGACGCGCGCACCCCGGTCGGCGTCGCGCCGGCGCTGCCGGCCACGGTGGACGTCACCTACGCGGACGGCAGCAGGCTGCCGGTCGCGGTGGCCTGGGGCTCGATCGACCCGGCCAAGCTGGCCGCGGTCGGCGACTTCACGGTCTCCGGGTTCGTCGCCGGCACCACCCTCAACGCCACCGCCCATGTGTGGGTGCGCGGCAGCGATCCGGTGCAGATCAACACGGTCGACCCGGTCACCGTGACCACGAAGGTCGGCGTCGCGCCAACGCTGCCGGCCGGGGTGACGGTCGGCTACAACGACGGCTCGCGGCAGAGCGGCATCGGCGTCACCTGGGCCGCGATCGACCCGGCGTCGTACGCGTCGGCGCGGACCTTCGACGTGACCGGCCAGGTGGCCGGCACCGACAAGACCGCCACCGCGACCGTGGTGGTCGGGGACGGCGGGTCGAAGGACGAGGTCGCCCCGATCGCTCTGCTCACCACCAACCCGGCGCTGCCGGCCGGCTGGGCGAACACCGACGTCACGGTGACCGCCACCGCGACCGACAACCAGGACGACCACCCGTCCATCCAGGTCGCGGTGGGGTCGGGGGCCTTCGCGGCCTACACGGCGCCGATCACGGTCAGCGCCGAGGGCTCGACCAGCGTGAAGGCGCGGGCCACCGACAAGGCCGGCAACGTCTCGCCGGTCACGTCGGTCGACGTCGGCATCGACAAGACCGTGCCCACCGCCACGGCGGCGCTGGACGCGGCCGCCCGCGCGGTGACCGTCACCGGCGCCGACACCGGATCCGGGATCTCCTCGGTGCAATATCGGCTCACCGTCGGCGGGGTCGTCACCCAGGACTGGACCACGGCCAGTGGCCCGGTGCCGATCGGGTCGTCGGCCACCACCGTCGACTACCGGGCGGTCGACAAGGCGAGCAACACGTCCGCGGTCGGGACCCTCGAGGTCGCGGCCGGGCCGGCGCCGGTCAACGTGGCCCGTACCGGGACGGCGTCCGCGTCGTACACGCCGGGCTGGGTCACCGCCGACAACATCGCCGACGGGGTGCAGCCGAGCGGGCCGGTCGGGCCGAACACCGACGTCTGGAACACCTGGCCGCAGGTCGGCGAGCAGTGGATCCAGCTCGACTGGAGTTCGCCGGTCACGGTCGACCACAGCCGGATCTGGTTCACCCACGACGTCGACGAATCCGGGGCCGGTGTTGCCCCGCCGGCGTCCTGGAAGATCCAGTACTGGGACGGCGCGGCTTTCCAGGACGTTCAGAATCCGTCCGCCTACGGCACCTCGGCCACCGGCTGGAACACGGTGACCTTCGGCAAGGTGACCACCACCAAGCTGCGGGCACTGCTTGCCTCCGGCGAGGTCTCGCCCGGTGTGCAGGAGTGGGAGGTCTACGACGTCCCGGGCACTCCGGACCCGCAGTTTGACGTGCAGGTTCAGGCCAAGACCCAGTGTGTCGGCGGCAAGGTCTACGTCGCGGTCAATGCGGTCAATGCGGACTCGGTGTCGCTGGACATCGAGCTGGTCACGCCGTACGGCTCGAAGAAGGTTGTCGGGGTTGTCCCTGGCAAGACCGCTTATCAGCAGTTCAACTCGCGGGCCGCGATCGTGGCCGCCGGTACCGCGACCGTGAAGGTCACCGGCGGGGCGGTCACCACCGAGATCCAGGCGCCCTACGGCGCCGCCAGCTGCGGATAAACAGGAGACGCACCGTGAGACTGCTGCGTATCGCGGCGGTCGCGGGGATGGTCGTGGCCGGGATGCTCATCGCTCCCGCCACGGCCGCCCTGGCCGCCGACCCGTACACGTTCACCCACGCCGGCAACCCGATCCTCGCCGACGGCACCTACTACTCGGCCGACCCGGCGCCGCTGGTCGCCGGCGATCAGCTGTACATCTACACCGGCCACGACGAGGCCGGCCCGACCACCAACGACTTCCAGATGAACGAGTGGGGCGCCTTCCGCACCTCGGACGTCGCCGCCGGCACCTGGACCCACTATCCGTCCCTCGCCCGGCCGGAGACGCTGTTCAGCTGGGCCACCGCCGGTCGCGCCTACGCCGGGCAGGTCGTGCAGGGCCCGGACGGCCGCTACTTCTGGTATCTGCCGGTCAGCGAGCGGGTCTCCACCGCGGCCGACAAGTTCGCCATCGGCCTGGCCGTCTCGGACAGCCCGACCGGACCGTGGACCGACTACCTCGGCGGGCCGCTGATCTCGCAACGCGTGCCGAGCACCAACGACATCCAGAACATCGACCCGACCATCCTGGTCTCCGGCAACCGCGTGTTCGTCTACTGGGGAACCTTCGGTCAGCTGCGCTGGCTCGAATACCAGCCGGACATGAGGACACCGGTCGGCACCCAGAAGTCGATCACCGGGCTGACCGGCTTCTTCGAGGCTCCGTGGATCTTCGAACGAAACAACACCTATTACCTTGCGTACGCCGGGAACAACGCCGGCCCGACCTCCGCGTGTACGCCCGCCAACTACCACGCCTGCATCGCCTATGCGACCGCGTCGTCGCCGGAAGGGCCGTGGACCTATCGCGGAACCGTGCTCACGCCGGTCTCGTCGACCACGTCGCACCCGGGCATCATCCAGTACAAAGGACAGTGGTACATCGCGTATCACACCGCCGATGCCGCTGGTGGCGGGCACTTCCGGCGGTCGGTCGCGATCGACAAGGTGGAGTGGGACGACACCCTCTCCCCGCCGCGGATGAAGCCTGTCGTCCAGACGCCGGTCAAGCAGCGCGATCGCACGCCGCGCGCCAACATCGCCCAAGAGGCCAAGGTCACCGTCGCCAACGATCCGGTGCCGACGCAGTACTGGGTGAAGGCGCTCAACGACGAGATCGTCCGGGGCAACCCGCTGCCGCCGGACATGTGGGGCACCTGGACCGGCAGCAACCCGCCGCAGCAGTGGGTGCAGTACACCTGGGACCAGCCGATGCGGATCGCCGGTTCGCAGATCGACTTCTGGAACGACCAGGCCCAGGGCACCGGCGTCGGGGTGGCCGCCCCGGCCAAGTGGAAGATCCAGTACTGGAATTCGGCCACCGCGCAGTGGGCCGACGTGCCCAACCCGAGCGGCTATCCGACCGGCACCGCCGGCTTCCAGAACACCACCTTCGACGCGGTCACCACCACCCAGGTGCGGGCGACCTTCGACGCGTCGACAAACGGCAGCACCTACTCGGCCGTCGCGGTCGAGGAGTGGAAGATCCTGGCCGCCCAGCCCGCTTCCGTGGCCGCGCCCGCCCTGGTGGTGGAGACGGGGGAGACCGAGCTGCCCGGCACGGTGCCGGTCACGTTCGGCACCGAGACCCTGCAGGTGCCGGTCTACTGGGATCCGGTCACCACCGCCGAGCCGGGGACGTTCCCGGTGGCGGGGGACGTGCTCGGCTACGCGGCCGGGAAGGTCACCGCGACCGTCACGGTCATCTCTCCCGGTGACACCGAGGGTGACGTGACCGCGCCGACGCTGACGCTCACGCCGAGCGGCAGTGCCGGGACCAACGGCTGGTACCGGTCGTCGGTCAAGGTGCGGGCCGCCGGCGTGGACGATCGCGGTGGCCGGATGACCATCTCCACCGTCGTCGACGGCGGGGCTGCTGTCGCGGTCGACTCGGTTCGCTACGCCGACGTCACCGTCACCGGCGACGGGCAGCACACCGTCACCGCGACCGCGACCGACCGGGCCGGCAACAGGTCGGCCGCGGCCAGTCTGCCGGTGAAGATCGACGCGGCCGTGCCGGTCAGCACCGGGACCGTTGCCGATCGGGCCGTGACCGTCACGGCCACCGACGCCACCTCCGGTGTCGCGCGGATCGAATATGCGATCGACACCGGCGCCTGGGCCGCTTACGCCGGGCCGATCGCGGCGCCCGACGCGAGCAAGCACACGGTGTCGTTCCGGGCCACCGACAACGCCGGCAACCTGGAGACCGCCAGGACGGCGACCATCCCGGCCGACCTGTCCGCGCCGCTGTCCGGCAACGTCGGGCCGATCGCGGTGCCGACCGCGTCCTACACGGCCGGCTGGAACAGCGTCGGTGCGCTCAACGACAACGCCGACGTGGCCAACCCGGGGCAGGCCCAGATCTGGGGCACCTGGTCCGGGACCCGGCCGGCCACCCAGTGGATCCAGTACGACTGGGCCCGGCCGATCCGCTTCACCGGGGCCGAGCTCAAGTTCTGGCGCGACTCGGCCAAGGGCACCGGCGACGGGGTGGCCGAGCCGGACGGCTGGAAACTCCAGTACTGGGACGGCGCCGCCTGGCAGGACGTTCTTTCCCCCTCGGGCTACGGAACCAGCTCGACCGCGTTCAACACGGTCACGTTCACGCCGGTCACCACCTCCCGGCTGCGGGCCACCATCAACGCCAACTCCAACGGCACCACCTACTCGGCGGTGGCCGTCACCGAGTGGCGGGCGTTCGCCGACGAGCAGGCCGCACCCGCGGTCACCGCGACGGCGGCGCCCCGGTGCATCGCCGGCAAGGCATACCTCGCGGTCAACGCCCACAACGCGGGCTCCTCCGCCGTGGACATCACGATCGAAACCGCGTACGGAAGCAAGGTTTTCGCCCTGGTGACCGCCGACGCCTATCAGTCCTTTGCGGTGCGCAGCGCCGCGATCCCGGCCGGCACCGCCACCGTGACCACCTCCGGGACCACCATCAACGCCCCCCACAGCGCTCTTACCTGCAACTGATCGGAGTACCCATGAACGTCCGCCATCGGCTGGCCGCCGTTGCCGTCATCGCCGGCGTGGCCGCCTTCCCGACCGCTGCCGTCGCCGACCCCGGGGACTCGGCCGACGTCGACGTCACCGTCACCATCACCCCGATCAAGGTGCCGGGCGTGCTCGCCCTGACCGTGGCCGGCAGCGCGGTGTCGCTGACCGAGAACGGCTCGACGCCGCTGATCCGGCAGTTCACCGGCACCCTGCCCACGGTGACCGTCACCGACACCCGCACCGCCGACGAGATCCCGGCCGGCTCCAGTTGGGCCGTCCTCGGGTCGTCGAGCGACTTCACCGGCAGTGCCGGGCAGGCCCCGATCACCGCCGACCACCTCGGCTGGAAGCCGCGGCTGGTCGACGCGGGCAACAGCGAGGGCCAGGTCAGTGAGGGCGAGGAGGTGGTCACCTCGCTCGACCAGCCGACCCAGCCCGGCAACAACGTCGGCCTCACCGACCAGGAGCTCCTGGTCTCCACATACGACTCGGCCTCGGTGGCCGGCGACGCCTACTCGGTGAACGCCGACCTGTTCCTGCGCACCCCGGCCGACGTGGCCGCCGGTTCCTACAGGTCGAAGCTGACGCTCTCCCTCTTCGAATAGACCCGGTCCGGCGGGCCGCCCCCTTGCGGCCCGCCGGTCGTTTTGCGGCCCGCCGGCCCGTCGAAAGGATTCCCATGCTTTTCCAGGTCTTTGCCGCCGTCGTGCTGGCCGCCACGCCCCTACCTATCGCCGACGCCGGCAAGGTCACCTGGACCGTCCAGCCGGCCAACGCCTCGGCCGTGGACGGGCGCCGCTGGATCGAACGCATCCTCGACCCTGGCCAGCAGGTCACCGAGCACCTGGCGGTCCGCAACCTCGGCACCACCAGCGCGGTCTTCGCGCTGTCGGCGGCCGACGGCTACCTCACCGCGACCGGCCGCTTCAACATGCTGTCGTCGGACAAGAAATCCACCGACGGCGGCACCTGGATCGACGTGCAGAACACCATCACGGTCGCGCCGAACGAGACCAGGATCCTCCCGTTCACCATCACCGTCCCGGCCGGCGCGACCCCCGGCGACCATCCGGCCGGCATCGCCGCGTCGGTGCTGAGCAGCTCCGGCACCGTGCAGATCGAGAGCCGCGTCGGCTTCCGCGTCATGCTCCGCGCCAGCGGCACGGCCCAGGCCTCCCTCGCGGCCCAGGGGGTCAAAGCCCGTTACGAGCGGTCCTGGAATCCGCTGCGGTCCGGCGCGATCCATGTCACCTACACCGTCGCGAACATCGGCAACGTGCGGGCCGACGCCCGCGCCAGTGTCTCGGTGAGCGAGCTCTTCGGCGCGCATCGCCGCGACGGCGGCGCGGCCGCGGGTGAGCTGCTGCCGGGCGGCAACCGCGCGGCTGACGGCCGCATCCGCGGCGTGTGGGGCCTCGGCCCGGTCCGCACCACCGTTCTGCTCACCCCGGCCGTGCTCGGCGAGGCCGGTGGGGGAGCGCAGATCCTCCCGGCGTCCACCGAAATGACGGTCTGGATCGTTCCATGGCCGCAACTCCTCGCGGTGGCTCTGCTCGTCGTCCTCCTGTTCGTCCTCCGCACGTACCGCCGCGCCTCCCGGCGCCGTCTGGCCCGACTGCTCGACGACGCCCGGCGGGAAGGGCAAGCCCTGAGAAAGGACACCCCCTAGTGACTTCGCTCAGCCGACGCCATCTCCTCCAGCTTTCCGCCCTCGGCGCCGCCTCCACCGGCTTCGCCGCCGCCCTGCCCGCCGATCTTGCCTGGGCGGCGGCTCCCGGCCTCGCGGAAGGTCTCGCGGCCGCCGGCGACGTCGGCCCCGGATCCACCGCCCCGATCCGGCCTTTTCCCCTGGCCGACGTGCGGCTCGGCAACGGCCTGCTGCAGAGCAAACGCGACCGCACCAAGGCGTTCCTGCGCGCCTACGACGAGCGCCGCTTTCTCGTGCTCTTCAACAACCAGGCCGGCCGCACCAACCCGTCGGGCGTTGCCGTGCCCGGTGGCTGGGAGGACGGCGGCCTGCTCAGCGGCCACTGGGCCGGCCACTACATGACCGCGCTTGCCCAGGCGTACGCAGATCAGGGTGAAGCTGTTTATAAGACCAAGCTCGACTGGATGGTCACCGAGCTCGCCGCCTGCCAGACCGCGATCACCGTGCGGATGAGCGGCGGCGGCGGCAGCGGCGGCGAGGAGCCGGCGCCGGTGATCGACCGGGTGCCGGGCAAATTTGGCAGCGCGCTGAAGCTGAACGGGACCAGCCAGGCGCAGTACTGCACGCTGCCGCAGGAGGCGATCAACCAGCTCACCAGCTTCACCATCGCCACCTGGATCAACCTGGGCTCGACCGCGAGCTGGACCCGGCTGTTCGACTTCGGCCAGTCCACCGCCGTCAACATGTTCCTGACCCCGCGGGCCGGGGTGACCGGCAACGTGCCGCGCTTCGCCATCACCGTCGGCGGTTCCGGTGCCGAGCAGCGGATCGACGGCTCGGCGGCGCTGCCGGTCGGCTCCTGGGTGCACGTGGCGGTGACGCTGTCCGGCTCGACCGGCACGCTCTACGTCAACGGCCAGCCGGCCGGCACCAACACCGCCATGACGCTGAACCCGGCCAACCTCGGCAACCCGGGCAACCGGTGGATCGGCCGCTCCCAGTACGGCGACCCGTTCCTGGACGCGACGATCGACGAGTTCCACATCTTCGACCGGGCGCTGAGCCAGGCCGAGCTGACGTCGCTGATGAACACGGCAGCCGACGGCGGCAACATCGCCTGGTATCGGTTCGACGAGACCGGGGGCACCGCCCTCAAGGACTCCTCGCCCAACGGCCGCGACGCCGGAGTGGTCGCCGCCTCCACGGCCGGCGCCGCCGACTGGGTCCCGACCCACCCCGGCTACCTCGGCGCCATTCCGGAGGACGCGGTGCTGCGGCTCGGGCCGCCGCGGTGGGCGGTCTACGGCGGGAACGCCGACACCAACACGTGGGCGCCCTGGTACACCCAGCACAAGATCATGCGGGGGCTGCTCGACGCGTACTACCACGCCGGCAACGCCCAAGCCCTCGACGTCGTCATCAAGATGGCCGACTGGGCGCACCTGGCACTGACCGTCGGCGACAAGAACCACCCCGACTATCCGGGGCCGCTGACCCGCGACGACCTCAACTACATGTGGGACCTCTACATCGGTGGTGAGTTCGGCGGCGCCAACGAGGTGTTCCCGGAGATCTACCAGCTCACCGGCGAGGCCAAGCACCTGGAAACCGCCAAAGCGTTCGACAACCGGGAGTCGCTCTTCGGCGCGACCGTGGAGAACCGCGACATCCTCGTCGTCACCGCGGCCAACCGGCCCGGCCGGCGCCGCGCCGAGCGACTGCACGCCAACACCCACGTGCCGCAGTTCATCGGCTACCTGCGGGTCTTCGAGCACGACGGCGCCCCCGAGTACTTCGCCGCCGCCAAGAACTTCTACGGCATGGTGGTGCCGCACCGGGCCTTCGCCAACGGCGGCACCGGCGGCAACTACCCGGGCTCCAACAACAACCTCGAGCTGTTCCAGAACCGCGACAACATCGCGAACGCGGTGCAGACCAGCGGCGCCGAGACCTGTACGACGTACAACCTGATGAAGTTGGCCCGGAATTTGTTCCTGCACGACCATGACCCGGCCTACCTGGACTATTACGAGCGCGGGATGCTCAACATGATCGCCGGGTCGCGGGCCGATACCACGTCGACGGGCGACCCGCAGGTGACCTACTTCCAGCCGCTCGGCTCGGGCACGGTCCGCAGCTACGGCAACACCGGCACCTGTTGCGGCGGCACCGGTCTGGAGAACCACACGAAATACCAGGAGACGATCTATCTCAAGGCGGCCGACGGCGGCACCCTCTGGGTCAACCTGTACGTTCCGTCCACGCTGACCTGGGCCGCGAAGGGTTTCACCGTCACCCAGGAGACGCTGTTCCCGCGATCGGACCGGGTGACGCTGACCGTCGACGGCAGCGGGCCGCTCGACCTCAAGCTGCGGGTGCCCGGCTGGGCCACCAAGGGTTTCACCGTCACGGTCAACGGTGCTTCGCAGAACGTGGCGGCGCAGCCGTCGTCCTATGTGACGCTCAGCCGCGAGTGGAGCCCGGGTGACGTGGTGGAGGTGCGGATGCCGTTCAGCATCCGGATCGAGCGGGCCATCGACCGGCCGGACAGCCAGGCGATCTTCTGGGGGCCGGTGCTGCTGCAGATCCTCGGCGCGGCGAGCACCTGGCGGGAGCTGACCCTCTACCGCGATCTCAAGCGGGACGGCGACTACTCCCGGGCGGCGATCACCGCCGGGCCGGACACCGCGGCCGGCGATCCGACTTTCACCGCCGCCGGCCTCACCCTGCGGCCCTACTACCTCGGCGACAACCAGGCCGCGTCGTCGTACTTCCGCCGCGTCGAACCGGCCATCGTGTTCGGCACGATCGACGCCGGGGTGCCCAACCGCAGACGCAACGACGGGCTCCCGAAGTACGACGTACCCGTCACCGGGGTTATCTCGCCCGGCACCGACGGGCCGACCTTCCTCGACCTGGTCTGGGATCAGGCGCCGTTCGCCACCCATGACCGTTTCGTCACGGCGGTCACCGACACGGCCACGAGCTTCGTCGCCGCGGGCGTGTTCACCGCGGCCGAGAAGAACGCGGTGGTCGCGGCGGCGGTCGCGGCCCGCGCCGACCTGGCCACCGAGGAGCCGTTGCAGGTCGCGGCCGAGGCTCGGACGCAGCGGATCGGCGCGTCCATCTACGTGGCGGTCACCGCCCGCAACACCGACCAGATCCCGCTGACGATCGAGCTGATCACGTCGTACGGCTCAAAAACCGTCCCCGACGTCGCCCCCGGCAAATCGGCCTACCAGTCGTTCAACACGCGGGCCGCGGCGATCCCGGCCGGCACCGCTCGCGTGCGGGCCACCGGCACGATCGACGGCCAGTCGGTGACCGCGGAGTTCGAGGTCGCCTACGGCTGACCCGATGCGGTTGGCTGGTGCCCATGACGATCATTGGTTTGGTGGGTGCCGGGCACATGGGTTCCGGGCTGGGCTGGGCACTGCGCGCGGGCGGACACGACGTGGTCACCTCCCTGGCGGGTCGATCCGCCCGCACCGCCGGGCTGGTGCGGGCGGCGGGGTTGCGCGTCGTCGCCCGCCCGGCCGACGCGATCGCGGAGGCGGACGTGATCCTCGTCGTCACCCCTCCGGGGGCGGCGATCGACGCCGCCACCGAGATCGCCGCCCTGGCGCAGGTCACCCTCCCGGCGCAGGCTGGGCTTGCCGCGCAGGCTGGGCTTGCCGCGCAGGCTGGGCTTGCCGCGCAGGCTGGGCTTGCCGCGCAGGCTGGCCTTCCCGCGCCGGGCGGTCTCCAGGCGCCGGCCGGGCGGAAGCTTGTGGTCGATCTGAATGCCATCGCGCCGGCGACGGCCGGCCGGGTCGCCGAGGTGATCGGCGCTGCCGGTCTCGACTTCGTGGACGGCTCGATCTCGGGTCCGCCGCCCACTGTGCGGCCCGGGGCGACCGTCTACCTCTCCGGTGCGCGCGCCTCGGAGGTGGCCGGCCTGCACTGGACGCACGCCGTTCCGGTGGTGGTCGGGCCGCGGGCCGGCGCGGCCAGCGCGGTGAAGATGTCCACCGCGTCGGTCTACAAGGGCCTGATGGGGCTGATGGCGCAGGCGATGCGATCCGCGTCGTCGCACGGCGTCCTGGAACCCGTCATGGCCGATCTCGGGGCGAGTTTCGGCACCCCGTACGAGGTAGCGCTCGCCTCGACCAAGGCGAGTCGCTACGTCGCTGAGATGCGCGAGATTGCCCGGTCGCAGGCCGAGGCGGGGCTGACCCCGGCGTTGTTCGAGGCGTTCGCGGCCGTCTGGGCGGACATCGCGGACCGGCCGCTGGCCGAGGGCAAGCCCGAGACGGTCCCGGCGGAGATCACCGCCGGCCAGGTGGTCGAGGGTCTGCCTACAGCTGGCTGAGCTCGGGCGCCGGGAACAGCTGCCGGAAGGTGAAGGCGTCCGGGGTGGGGCCATTGCCGTCCAGCCGGCCGAGCCGGGAGATGCCCTGCCGCAGGGTGGGGACCTTCCCGGCCGGGAGCCACCACAGCACGAGCGCGGCTCGCGGCCCGTTCGGCACGAACCAGTCCCGGCGGCGGCGCAGGTAGTCGAGGTGGCCGGACTGGTAGACGTACGCCCGGAGGTCTTCGGGGGATTCCCAGACCGAAAGCGTGTAGATCCGGCTCGGGTCGGTGGGGGCGACGATCGTGCCGTCGCCATTTTCGCCGGCCAGACGCCAGACGAAGCCGGGCGAGCGGTCGGCGAGATCGTTCATCAGCGAGAGGCCCTCGGCAAACTCGATCATCGAGGGGTCTTCCAGCGGGGCGCGGAGACGGGCGGTGTTCATCTGGGCCAGGTGGAAGTCGGTCATGTCCCCAGCTCACCAGCCCTTCGTTCTATTGTCAATGGGATTACTTTTTAGAGAGCGTCACACGGCCTCTTGGGGAGATTCACGTAGGTTTTTGGAGAGCGTCACGCAGCAGCGGCCGGGGGCCGCGTCCATTCGGGCGGTCCACTCGCCGTCCAGGCCGGCGCCGTCCAGCAGGCCGCTGATCATCGCCAGGTTCATTCCGCAGATCACCGGCGGGAACTGCTCGGCCAGCCGGTGGAACGGGCAGTTGCGCAGCTCGATCCGGTCGGGCCCGGCCGCCACCGGCCCGTAGCCCTGGCCGGTGAGCAGGGCGGTCGCGTCGGCGCAGGCCGGCGTCCGGCGGCCGTGCCGCTGGGCCACCCGGTTCAGCGTCTCCTCGGCGCCCGCCTCCTCGAGGGCCTCGGCCAGCAGTTCGGCGGCACCGCGGTAGGCGCGCGGCGGCACGCTCACCGCGTGCTCCGCCGCGGCGACCTGGTACAGCTTGGCGGGACGCCCGGCGCCGGGGCCGGTTTTTCCCGACCTTCTTGCGTACGAGACCGCGAGCAGCCCCGCCGCCACGAGTTTGTCCAGGTGGAACGCGGCAAGCGTACGGCCGATGCCGAGCGCCTCGGCCACGTCGTCCCGCCCGGCCGGTCCGGCCGCGTCCGCGATCGCCTGGTACGCCCGGCGCCGCACCGGGTCGGTGAGGCTGGCCAGGGCGTCGAGATCGCGAAGATCATCCGGGGAGGTCACCGGCCAATCGTATTACCAACGCCGCTTGTCGCTAGAGCCTCGGCCGGGCCGGTGGAAGGATCGGAGGCATGAAGGCGATCATCTACCGCGACAACGGTGCACCCGGCGTTCTCGAGCTCGTCGACCGGGAGGTGCCGGTCCCCGGCCCCGGCGAGGTCCGGGTGCGGGTGGCCGTGTCCGGGGTCAACCCGACCGACTGGAAGACGCGTTCCGGCGCCACCAACCCCAAGCAGTTCCCCGAGGTCACCCCGCACCTCGACGGCGCGGGCGTGATCGACGCGGTCGGCGCCGGGGTCGATCCGGGCCGGGTCGGCGAGCGGGTGTGGGTGTTCATGGCCGCCGCCGGGCGCCCGACCGGCACCGCCGCCGAGTTCACCGTGGTCCCGGCCGGCCGGGCCGCACCGCTGCCCGCGGCGGCCGGCTTCGACCTCGGCGCGTCGCTCGGCGTGCCCGCACTCACCGCGCACCGGGCCCTCACCGTCGCCGAGGGCGGGCCGTCGCGGCTGCACCCCGGCGCGCTCGACGGCAAGGTGGTGCTGGCCGCGGGCGGGGCCGGGGCGGTCGGGCACGCGGCGATCCAGCTCGCCCGCTGGGCCGGCGCCACCGTGATCAGCACGGTCAGCGGCCCGGCCAAGGCCGCGCTGGCCACCGCGGCCGGCGCCCACCACGTGGTCAACTACCGCGCGGGCGACCCGGCTGCCGCGATCCGGGCGATCGCGCCGGACGGCGTCGACATCGTCGCCGAGGTGGCGCTCGGCGCCAACCTCGCCCTCGACCTGGCCGTCCTGCGAACGCGGGGCACGATCGCGACGTACGCGAACGACGGCGCCAAGCCGGTCGAGCTCGACGTGCGGCAGAACATGATGCTGAACACCCGCTTCCAGTTCCTGGTGCTCTACACGGTGGGGGAGCAGGCCCTCGCCGCGGCCGCCGAGGACGTGACCGCCGCGGTCGAGGCCGGCGCCCTGCCGGTCGGCGAGGAGCACGGCCTCCCGCTGGTCCGCTTCCCACTCAGCCGCTCCGCCGACGCCCACCAAGCGGTCGAGGACGGCACGGTCGGCAAGGTCCTGGTCGACGTGGCATAGGGCCGGCCCTGCCGATCACGTGGGTGCGAGGCAAGGTCCAGGTGGTGGCCTGCGTTGGCCGGCAGGTTTGTTGTGTCTGGGCGTTCTTCCGCCGCCGGGCCTTCGCCGGGCCGCCTGATCGGCGGGACCGGCCCTAAACCCGGAACTGGGCGACCAGCGTTCGCAGGCCGTTGCTCAGCTGGGACAGCTCCTGGGTTGCGGCCTGGATCTCGATCACGCCGCTGGTCGTGTGCTGCGCGCCGGTCGAGATGGTGGCGATGTTCGCCGCGATGTCCGCGGAGCTCGTCGTCGACTCGCTGATCGTGCGGCTGATCTCGTCGGTGGTGGCGGTCTCCTCGGCGACGGCGGCCGCGATCGCCGTCTGGAACGAGCCCAGCCGGGTGGCGATCTCCACGATCTCGCCGATCGCCGTGGTGGCCGTCGTGGTGTCCTGCTGGATGATCTGCACCTTGGTGACGATGTTCTCGGCCGCGCTCTCGGCCTCCTGGGCCAGGTCCTTCACCTCGCCCGCCACCACCGCGAAGCCCTTGCCCGACTCGCCCGCCCGGGCCGCCTCGATCGTCGCGTTCAGGGCGAGCAGGTTGGTCTGCTGAGCGATCGCGGTGATGGCCTGGACGATGTCGCCGATCTCCTGACTCGACCCGGCCAGCCGGCGGATCAGGACCTGGGTGGCCCGGGCGGCCTGCACGCTCTGCTCGCAGACCCGGCCGGCCTCGGTCGCGGTGCCGGCGATCCGGGTCAGCGAGCCGCCCATCGAGGAGGTGCCGGTCGCGACCGTACGCACGTTGGTGGCGACCTCGTCGGCCGCGAGCACCACCTCCATCGACTGCCGCGACGTCGCCTTGGCGTCCACCATGATCTGGATCGCGGTGGCGGTGAGCCGCTCGCTGGAGTGCGCGACCGTCTCGGCCGAGGCGGCGATCTGCCGCACGGTGCCGGCGATCTTGTCGACGAACAGGTTGAACGACCGGCTGACGTCGGTGAACTGGTCGTGGCCGGTGGTCTCCAGCCGCCGGGTCAGGTCGCCCTCGCCCTCGGCGATGTCGGCCAGCCGCTCCTGCAGCGCGCTCAGCGGCCGGATGATCGACCACGCCATCATGACCGCCAGCACCACCGAGGTGAGCACGGTCAGCACGCCGACTCCGGTGGCGACCCGGCCGGCCTGGATCGCGGTGCTCTCCGCGCGCTCGTGCGCGATCGTCTCGCGATCGCGGGCGCTGCCGAGGAGCCGGTCGACGCCGCCGGCGATCACCGCGTACAGGTCGAGGCCGGGGCCGGCCACCAGTTCGTTGGCCTTCTCGATCTGGGCGCGGGTGCCGGCCCGGTAGGCGGCGATCACCTCGTCGTCGAGGTCGGCGAACTTCTGGAACGCCGCCCTGATCGTCGCCACGTCGGTCTGCTCGGACGCGTTCAGCGGCAGCGCCGCCAACTCGTCCACCTCGGTGACGAACGCGGTCATCGACTTCATGAACGCGGCCCGCTCGGGCGCCGCGTCGCTGGTGGCGTCGGCGGCCCCGCGGACGATGTTGAAGGCGTAGCCGGCCTGCCAGCCGCTCACGTCGGTGACCCGGTATTTCAGCTGCTGGGCCGCGTCGAGCTGGGCCTCCGACCGGGCCAGGGCCTGGGCCGTGGCCCGGGTGGTGTGCGCCGACCAGACGGCCGCCATCCACATCGCCACCACGCACAGCGCCAGGATGAGCGATCCCGTCACCAGGCGTGTGGTCACCCGCATGCGCCGAAGCACGTTCACGTCGATCCTCCGCCGACCATCCTATCGGCTTAATTCACCAAAAATACGAAATTTGCCCGCGGATCACGCCGCCCGGCGGCGGTCTGGCCTCTCGCCTGGTCGGCGCATGGAACTCGCCGGTACCCGGCCACCGTGGCGAACGTGGCCACCGCTGCGCCGGCGCCTTGCTCCCGCGTGGTCGACGGGACAGACCCTGATTTCAGCTGCGGCCGACGACGTCGCCCACCTCGGTGCGGGACGAGACGCCCAGCTTTCGCAGGATGTTCGAGACGTGTACGGCGGCGGTCTTCGGTGAGATGTAGAGGCGCCGGGCCAGCTCGGTGTTGGTCAGGCCGTCGCTGATCAGCACCGCCACCTCGCGCTCGCGCGGGGTGAGCGCGGCCGGGCCGGTGACCGCGGCCGGCGCGTCGGCCGGGGCCAGGCCCAGCTGGGTGCGGACCCGGTCGAGCTGGGCCACCCGCCAGCCGCGCCACTGGCCCAGCAGCGACGTCGCCGCCGCCACGTGCGCGGTGGCCTCCGCCCGCCGGTCGGCGGCGAGCAGGCAGCGGGCGGCGCCGACCCGGACCGTGCCGCGGGTCGCCGGCGCCAGGATGTGCGCCTCGATGATCGACTCGTAGCCGGCCAGGGCGTCCGCGTGCTGCCCGCGCACCTCGGCGAGCTGCGCGTCGACCAGGGTCCGGTAGGCGTCCCACACGTCGGCGTCGAGCAGCTCGCGGCCCATCTGGTCGAGCCGGTGCGCCGGCAGGCCGGCATCCAGCGCGGCGGCGACCAGGTCCTGCGCCTGCTCGCCGCTGCGCCACGACTGCCCGGCCAGCGCGGCGATGAACTCGTCCAGCGCCGCCTCGGCACGCGGCAGGTCACCGCGGCGGCAGGCGAGGTTGAAGGCCAGGCCGGGAATCACGGTCGGCGGGTTGTTGGGCACCGCGGCCAGGTCGGCGATGATCCGCTCGACCCCGTCCAGCTCGCCGGCCTCCAGATAGAGCCCGGCCAGGAAGACCCCGTGGTAGTCGGCCCAGCGGCCGCGGCGGCGCAGCCCGCTGTCCTGCTCGCGGCCCTCCTCCAGCGCGGCGATCGCGGCCCCCAGGTCGCCGGCCCGCACCGCCAGCCGGGCCCGGCCCTGGAAGTAGGTGGCCACCGCCATCGACTCGAAGCCGGCCCGCTCGGCGTCGACCCGCATCCGCTCCAGGGTCTCGGCGTGCTCGATCGGCGAACTGGGCGGCTCACCCTGCACCAGCATGTTGAGCGCACTGGCGGCGAGCACCCACTGCTCCGCCTTCTCCGCCTCGTCGACGACCGTGGCCAGGATCTTGCGGCCGTCGGCGGCGGTGTGCGGGCGCTCGGTGAGGGCCGACCCCTTCTCCAGCAGCGCGGTCAGCCGGATCGTCGGAAGGTCGAACTCCTCGGCCAGGGCGAGGGCCCGCTCGCACCAGAGCAGCGCGGCGTCGAGCTCGTCGCGCAGGTAGGCCGACTGCGCGATGGCGTTCATCGCCCGCGCCTGCCCCTCGCCCGGCGGGAGCTCCGCGATCAGCGTCTCGATCTCGTGCGTCAGGGTGCGCATCTCGGCCGGCTCGCGGGACTCCCAGGCGATCCGGACCAGAAGGTAGAGCGCCTCGGAGCGGTCGATCGCGGCGCCGGCCAGATCGCGCCACCGCCGGCCGTAGCGCAGGGCGTCGTCGAGCAGGCCGGCCAGCCACGCCGCGCGGGCCGCGCCGGCCAGCAGGCCGGGGTCGTCGGGCAGCTCGTCGAGACCCATCTCGGCAAGTTGCAGGGCCTGATAGGCCGAACCGATCGACAGGTAGAGCGCGGTGCCGCGGCGGGCGGCGGCGATCAGGTCGTCATAGCGCCCGGCGCCGCGCGCGTGGTGGGCCACCATCGCCGGATCGGAGGCGCCACCGGCCAGCAGCACGTCGAGCGCGGCCTCGTGCAGCCGGCGCCGCTGCCGGCCGAGCATCTGGTCGGCGATCGCCTCGCGGACCAGCGCGTGCCGGAAGGCGAACTCGTCCTCACCGGACTCGACCAGGACACCCCGGGTCACCAGGTCGCGCAGGACGGTGATCAACTCGTCCTCGCCGGTGCCGGTCACGTCGGCGAGCAGGTCGAACGGGATGCGGTGGCCGAGCACCGCGGCCGCCTCGACGATCCGGTGACTGACCGGGTCGAGGTCGTCGACCTGGCGGCGCAGCACGTCAGCCAGGCTCCACGGCAGCGGCTGCTCGACGAGGTCGTCCACCGCGTACCCCGGGAGGGCTCTTAAAAGCTCTTCCAGGAAGAAAGGGTTGCCGCCGGTGCGGTGGTGAAGAGCGGTGGCGGCGCGCAGCGGCGCCGGAGCGCCGGTGGCCGCCGCCAGCAGCGCCGCGGTCTGCGCGGGGGTGAGCCGATCCAGCCGGACGTGGGTGACCGCGTGCCGGCGTTCCAGCCGGGCCAGCAGGCCCGCCACCGGTTGCCGCCGGGTCACCTCGTCCGGCCGGTAGGTGCCGATCAGCAGCCGCGGCCCGCGCTGGTCGGCGATCCGCTCGAACAGCGCCGCGCTCTCCGAGTCGGCCCAGTGCAGGTCCTCGAAGACGACGACGGCGGGGGAGTCACCGATCAGGTCGGCCAGGATCGCGAGACCGATGTGCAGCCGCTCGACCGGGCTGTGCGCCGCGTCGGTGAGCGCGGCCAGCTGCTCCTCGTCGACCTCCGGCCGGCCGTCGATGGCGTCGAGCAGCACCTCGTAGGGCCGGGACAGCGAACCCGGCTCGGCCTGCCCGACCAGCACCACGGTCTCGGCCGGCAGGGTCGCCAGCAATTCGCTGACCAGGCGGGTCTTGCCGATGCCGGGCTCGCCCGCGACGACCGCGACGGCCGGCTCACGCGCCGAAGCGAGCCGCGCCAGACGGCGCAGCTCGCTCTCCCGCCCGATCATCACCGGGCTGGCACCACCGCGGAGGTTTCGCACGACGCAAGGTTACCGGCGGGCCGGCCCCGAACCGCCGGGGCTTTCCGGGCCTTGCGGGCGTCCCGCGCGCTTGCCAGCAGCCGGCGGCGGTCGGCCTCGGCGATCAGCTCACGGTGCCGGTCGTTGGCGAGGGTCAGCATCAGGTCCGAGTGGATCAACATGGCTTGGCTCCCTTGTTTCTCTGTCCGCCGGTGATGACTCAATTCTTGGCTGAGGCGGGCCTGGCCACATCGGGAGCGTTGCCCTATCTTCGCTGGTCAGGGGTACTTACGCGGGCCGGTCGGAGCCGTCTAGGCATACCTACTAGGGTCGCTGCGATGGGGCGTACGGTCATCGTCGGCGACATCCACGGCTGCTTCGACGAGCTGGTCGAGCTGCTCGATCGGGTCGATCTCCAACCGGACGATCTGCTGGTCAGCGTGGGTGACCTGGTCGACCGCGGCCCCGCGCCGGGCGAGGTGACCGGGCTGTTCCGGGAGCGCCCGAACTCGATCGCGGTCATGGGTAACCACGAACGTAAGCATGTCCGCGGGATCTTCTCCTATGCGCAGGAGATCACCCGGCTGCAGCTGGGCGACCGGTATGCCGAGACGGTCGACTGGATGCGGACGCTGCCCTACTTCTTCGAGAACGACGACGTCCGGGTGGTGCACGCCGCGATCCTTTCCGGAATTCCGCTCGCCGAGCAGCGGGCGGCGATCCTGTGCGGCTCGACCAGCGGTGAGCAGGAACTGGCCGCGATGTTCCCGGGCACCTACTGGCCGGAGCACTACACCGACGCCAAGCCGGTCGCGTTCGGCCACCACGTCACCGGCCCGGAGCCGATGGTCCTCGACGGCCGCATCTACGGCCTGGACACCGGCGCCTGCCACGGCGGGAACCTGACGGCCTTGTGCATCCCCGATTTCACCATCCACGCGGTCCCGGCCCGGACGGACTACTGGTCGATCGCCAAGCGCGCGTGGCAGTTGCCGGTCCTGCAGGCCCGGCCCTGGCTCGACCTCACCTGGGACGAGCTGGCCGAGGCGATCCGCCGCTACGCCCGCCCGGAAACGCAGGACTGGCTGGACGGCCGCGCGGACTGGGCCGCCGGGCTGCGGGCGAGGTTTCCGGCCATGGCGGCCGAGGCGAACCGGCTCGCCGCCGAACTCACCGCCGAGCAGATGCGGGCGCACCCGGCGGCGGCCCTGCTGTTCCAGGCCCGGGCCGGCCGGCTCGACGAGACGAGCCTCGCCCGCAAGTGCCGCACCCCGCGCCGGACCATCGAGCTGATCGATGCGCTGGGGCTCCCGTGACGAGTCGGCACGGCCGCAGGTTGCAGCATCGAGCAAGAAGAGATGTGCGTCTCCTGTGCAACTCCCATGAACGTGCCACGTCGTTGACCAGCGGTCCGGCAACGGCCGCTCGTTGGCCAGCCTTTCCCACGTAATGATCACGAAGGGGAGGGACCGATGAGCTGCGTGCCGCGATTGTCCGTAGTCGTGCCCGTGTTCAACGAGGAGGACGTGCTGCCGCTGTTCGCGGACCGGATCCGTCCCGTACTCGATGACCTCGCCGTGCCGTACGAGGTGCTGGCCGTCGACGACGGCAGCCGGGACGCCACCCCGGCCGTACTGGAACTGATGCGCCGGCGGTGGCCGCAGCTGCGCGTCGTGAGGCTGCGCCGCAACAGCGGCCACCAGAATGCGCTGACCGCCGGCCTGCACCGGGCCCGCGGGCAGTACGTGGTCAGCATCGACGTCGACCTGCAGGACCCGCCGGAGGTCATCGGCGAGATGCTGCGCCTGGCCGAGACCGACGGCCTCGACGTGGTGCACGGCGTGCGGGCCGACCGCAGCAGCGACAGCGCGTTCAAACGCGGGACGGCCGGGCTCTACTACCGGCTGGTGCGCCGGGTGGTCGGGGCCGAGGTGCCGCCCAACGCCGGCGATTTCCGGCTGCTCAGCCGGACGGCGGTGGACGCCCTGACCGGCCTGCCCGAGCACCGCCCGGTCTACCGCCTGCTGGTGCCGTGGCTGGGCCTGCCCAGCGGCGAGGTGACCTACACCCGGGAGCGCCGGGCGGCCGGCCGCTCGAAATACCCGCTCGGCAAGATGATCCGGCTCGCCCTCGACAGCTTCACCGGCTTCTCGGCCGCCCCGCTGCGGGTCGCGACCTGGCTGGGCTGCGCCGGCATCGTGCTGTGCATGATGCTCGCGGCGGCCGGCCTGGCCGCCCACCTGTGGGGCACGGTGGTGCCCGGCTGGACGTCGATCCTGGTGGCGATCGTGTTCCTGGGCGCGCTGCAGCTGCTCTGCCTGGGCCTGCTCGGCGAGTACGTGGCGCGCATCTTCACCACCCTGCAGGGCCGCCCCGACTACGTGGTCGCCGCCGACTCGGCCGTGCAAGAGACCCGTGACTATGCGGGCGTCCGGTGACCACTCTGCTCACCGCGCCCGCGCCGGTCGCCGACCCGGTCACCGCGCCGCTCGTCGCGCCCGGCCGCCGTCCCTGGCGGGCCGCGTTCCTGGCCTCGCCGGCCGTGTGGGCCGCGGTCACCGTCATGCACCTGGTGGTCAGCGCGATGGCCTGGCTGCCCCGCGCCGACGGCCAGACCCCGGACCTGGCCACGATGTTCCTGGGCTGGAACCGCTGGGACGCCGGCCACTACATCCGGATCGCCGAGAGCGGCTACCACCTGGGCCCCGGCTTCCCGGCGTTCTTCCCGCTCTACCCGCTGCTGATCCGGATCGGCGACGCGGTGCTGCCGGGCGGTGCCCTGGTCAGCGCCCTGGTCGTGGCGAACGCGGCCGCGATCGGCGCCCTCGCGGTGCTGCACCGCTTGGCCGAGTACGAGTTCGGTCCGCGGGTCGCCCAGCGGGCCACCTGGTACCTGGCCGCGTTCCCGACCGGCTTCTTCCTCTTCATCGGCTACAACGAGTCGCTGTTCCTGCTGCTGGCGGTGGGTGCGCTGTACGCCGGCCGGCGTGGGCACTGGTGGCTGGCCGGCGCGCTGGGCGCGCTGTCCTCGGCCACCCGGCTGTTCGGCCTGCTGCTGATGGTCCCGCTGGCGATCGAATACCTGCGCCAGATCGGATGGCGGCCGCGCCGGCTCCGCCCGGACGTGCTGGCGCTGGGCCTGGTGCCGGTGGGCGTGCTCGCCTACAGCGTCTACTGCTGGGTGGAGCTGGGCAATCCGCTGGCGTTCAGCGCCGCCCAGGACCAGTGGGGCCGCCGCTACACGGTCCCCGGCGAGGCGTGGCTGATCGCACTCCGCCAGATGGACCACGGCCTGCTGTCGAAGTCCACCTTGGGTGCGCTGCTCGACGCCGGCACCATCCTGGTCGCCGTGGTGCTGCTGATCCTGTGCGTGGCCGGCCCGGTCAAGTTCCGCCGGGACCAGCTCTACCTGGTGGTGCAGGGCGCGCTGACCCTGGTCTTCCTGATGTCGACGGAGGTGGGCGGCCGCTCGATGCAGTCGTCGGCCCGCTACGCGATGGAGGCGGTGGCGATCTTCCTCGTGCTGGCCCGGCTGGGCGCCAACCAGGTCGTGGACCGGACCGTCCTGCTGATCGGCGCCGGCCTGCAGGCCGTGTTCCTGGCCGTCTTCATGGCCGGAACGTTCCTCATCGCTTGATCGGCGGACTGAGCACCATCGACCGGCTCACCCAGACCCTGGCCGTGGAGCTCACCCAGGACGACGACTTCGCGGGACGCCACCGGCGCAAGACTTGAAGCCCGCCGCGCGGGCGGGTGCGAGATCATGGAATCGGGGCGCCGCGGGGGCGTGGAGAGGTGCCGAGTTCATGGTGACTGTGCTGTTCGACGAGCCGCGGGTATTTCTTTCGTACGGGTCCGCGTCGCTGATGTGCGGGGACGACCTCGACGACGTCGACCTCGACGCGCCGTGGGCCGACGAGAGCAACGGGTTGTGCGGCGCCGGTGTGCCGGGCTACCTGCAGTTCCAGGTCGGCACGCACACCGGGTGGGTGCCTTTCCGGCTCGAGTTGCACGACGCCGAGCCGGTGCTCGACCCGGCGTGGGAAGAGGTCGTGGAGGTTTCGTTCACGGCGCTCTCCGAGGAGGCGTCGCTGACCGGGCTGATGGGCGACCGGCACGAGTTCACCGTGCCACGCGGCGACTATCGGGTCCGATACTGCGTTCGCGGCTTCGAGGAGGCCGACGAGGTCGAGGGGACGCCGGACTCGTACCTGCTGCAGTTCTGGCCGGGCGCGCCGGCGCCGGGCCGGATCGTCAAGCAGACCGGCGAGCGAGCGGCCTACTGGCACCGGGCACGGCGCACGCTGACCGAGCCGGAACAGCAGGAGAACGAGCAGGCCGCGGTCGACGAGCTCGAACAGCGGGCGCGCGAGCGGTGGGGTGGCCGCGTGCCGTCCGAGCGGCTGCGCCGCACCTTGGAGTTCGGCGTCGGCCTCTACCTGGAGGTCCTTTCCCGGCTCGACATGGACCTGGAGTTCGCACTGGCCGACGCCGACGACCGGACGCACCGCCAGGTGGCGGCCTGGGCGGCGGTGCAGTGCCTGGAGGAGGCCGGCCTGATCGGGCTGCCGCAGCTGGCCCCGGCCGTAGCCGCGCTGCGCCGAGGCGACCCGGCCCCGCCGCCCTTCGACGACTCCGGCCATTGCTGGAGCGTGCTCCGACAGGCGCAGCCACCGCGCACCAGCCGACCGTCGCCGCCCGACGGCGACTACGAGCAGTCACCCCAGGACTGGGCCATCACCACCCTGTTCCACTCGGCCGAGGAGGACTCCCTGGTGGCCGCGATGGAGGTGGTGGTCTGCCTGGCCTTCGTACACGGCCGCGACGGCTACCACCAGGCCTACGCCGCCCTGCGAACGCAGTTCCCGCAGCTGCGATGAGCGCCAATGATGGTCGTACGACTATAGTCATGTGAATGTACTCGGGGCAGCTTCGGACCGTTGCCGTGTCGGTCCTCGTTGAGCAGGACGAGGACGGGGTGTGGTGCGCTCACGCCCGGCTGCGCCCAGGCTTGGGTGCACATGGCGAGGGTGACACCGCGGAAGCCGCACTGGATGACCTGCGAGAGGCGCTCGCCGGCCTGATCGCGCCCTGACCTCGCCCGGGCCGGCGGTGGGATTCACTCGTGGGCGACCGCTTTCCGGCCTTGCAGTGATGCGCGGTCGGCGGCGGCCCGGCCTGATGCCCAGCCCTGCCGGTTGTTGATGGTTGTCGTGTGCTGTGTCAGGTGGGGGAACTGTTTGTCGAACGCGTTGCGTACGGCCTCGTCGCGGGCCGCGAGCACGGGTAGCAGCTGGCTGCTGACTGCCGAGTCGGCCGCTTCCTCGCCGATCTCGTCGGTGGTGGCGCTGAGTCGTTCACCGATGCGCGTCGCGTACGCCGTCAGGAAAGACTGCCGGAACGAGCGGGTGGTGTTACGTCCGTACGCGTCAATGCTGGGTTTGGCCTTTGTCATTGCCCGGGTTGCCTGCACGAGCAGTGATGTGAACAGCAACTCGGTGGAGTCCAGATCCTGCGGGAAGCCGACTACGGTGGTGAATCCGAACCGCTTCGCCCATACCGCCCGGCAGCTGTTCGCCTCCGCGACGACCTGAAGCAGCAGTGACTTCGGCGCCTCGTACGGATTGTCGACGGCGATCCGGCGGGTGACCGGCTGGTCGCGTTGGCCGGTCGTGGCCACCAGCAGGGCGTGGTCGATCCGGTGCCGCGCCATCAACTCCTGGGCCTTGGCGGTGAACGCATCGGCCTCCTCCGGGAAGTCGGTGGACTCCGCCTTGGCCAGCAACGCCCGCACCCGGTCCAGCATCCGTTGATCGAGGTCCGCCGGCGCGGACACCGCGGCCGGGCGCGCATCCCCGGGCGCCGGGCCGACCACCTCGATCGCCGGCAACGACGCGAGCAGAGTGAGTACGTCGATGAACGCGGTGACCACGGTGGCGCGGTCCACGCCCTGCCGGTCGGCCCAGGTCGTCACGTAGTGGTCGTCGTGTTCCCACCAGACCTCGGCTTCGAGTGCGACCAGCTGTGCATGCCACCGCTGGTCGACGGTCGCCTTCGGATAGTCGCGCATCTGTGCCGCGATGGCATCGACAAGCAGACGGCCGTGCCGGGCGGTGGATTCGCGGCGCGCCACCCGGACCAACTCGGCCGGCTGCCAGCCGCGCCGCCACGCCTGCTCCACATCGCGCAGCAGCCTGGCCAGCAGGACACGGTTGACGACCTGGATCCCGGTCGCACCGCCCGGACCCATGATCAACAGGGCGCTGCACTGGTCGAGCTCGGCGCTGTCGCCGTCGTACCGAGCATGAATCGCTTGATCGATGATCTGTTCCGCGAGCTCGGTCTGCGCCGGAACACGCGGTGCACCGAACAGGCCCAGCGGATCGGCGTCGGCGGGACCCGCGGACCTCCGGCGTTGCGCGGCTTCCGCCGCCTTCCGCTTGGCCTTGTGCCGCTCGCGACTGTTCTTGCCCATTGATCTCCGCTCCACCCGATTCCGGCAGCCGTCAACGCTACCCAAGCCGCCAAGCTCATGGACGCACTCGATCGGGTGGAATCGGCCTCCTACATGATCTTGCTACGGTCGGACGGTGCTCATTGACCGTCGTCGACTTCTGTCCGGGGCGATCGTCTTGGCACTCACCGTCCTGGGGCTCGGCGCGGCCCGGGCGCGGCTGCCGATGCGCGACGTCCGGCCCGTGCCCGGACCGGCGTCCCCGAGCATTTCGGCCGTCGTGAGCCCGCCGGTCGAAGCCGGCTCGTCGCACGGCGCGATGGAGTCGCTCGCCGGGCCGGCCGCGCGGGCCGACCTGGAGGTCATGACCTTCAACCTGCGCTACGCCGCCGCCGTCGCGCCCCACTCGTGGGCCCAGCGCCGCCCGGTCACGCGCGCGCTGCTGGCCGCCGAGCGGCCGGACCTGATCGGCACCCAGGAGGGGCTTCCCGATCAGTTGCGGGACATCGAGAGCGACCTCGGCCCGGACTACGACCGCATCGGCCTGGGCCGCGACGGCGGCGACCGCGGCGAGCACATGGCGATCTTCTTCGACCGGACGCGGCTGGTCGCGCAGAAGTCGGGCAACTTCTGGCTCTCCGACACACCGTCGGTCCCGGGCTCGATCAGCTGGGGCTCAAGGTCCATTCGCATGGTCACCTGGGTGCTGTTCGCCGACCGGGAGACCGGGCGGCATTTCTACGCGGTCAACACCCACCTCGACAACTACAGCGAGAATGCCCGGCGGCACGGCGCGGCGCTGCTGGCGCAACGAATCGCCACGTTCGGCAGTTCGCCGATCGTGCTGACCGGCGACTTCAATTCCCCGGCGACGTCCACCAGCGCCGTCTACCACCTGCTCGTCGACGGGGCCGGCCTCCGCGACACCTGGATCACCGCGCCGTCGAAAGGCCCCGCGTATGCGACGATCCACAACTTCCAGACGCTGGTACCGAACGGCGTGCAGGCCGACTGGATCCTCACCTCGCCGGGCGTCACCGCGCTGGCCGCGCTGATGAACACCTACCGCCGCGGATCGCAGTACCCCAGCGACCACCTGCCGGTCCAGGTCCGTCTGCGCCTGCCCTGATCGTCAGACATTTGGTGGCGGGTCGCGCGAACCCTCCCGGACAGGGCATAGTGGCCCGCGCGCCATCGACCGGTGTCGCTTGCCTTTGGTGAAGTTGGTGGGACGTGACGACGCGCGTACGTATCCGATGGGCCCGAGTCGCCGCATTGATCGCACTCACCGGCGGGACGCTCGCGGTGTCGGCGGCACCCGCGGCGGCCGCCCCGGAGACCGTCAGCATCGTGAGCGTGTCGGCGGAGAACGTGAAGCCCGGCGAGAAGGTACGCGTGCGATTCCGCGTCACGAACAACGGGAGCGGGGCCGAAACGGCCATCGTGGTGGTCGGCGGCGGCCTGCGATGCACCGCCGGATGCCGGGTGGAGCCGAACCTCGGAGCCGGCCAGGGCCAGACGTTCGACGCGACGGTCGTCGCCCCCGATGCCCGGCCGGGTGAGATCACCGGCCTCAACATCTCGATCGGCGTACGGCTCGGCGGGCAGAACAGCTTCGCCTACAAGATGGTCTACGTCCACGGCGCGGGCGCGTCGTCGCCCGGCGAGGACGAGCCGGCGACCGGGGTGAGCGGGGTCTCCGGCCGGGTCCGCGACACCGCCGGAAAGGCGATCGGCGGCGCGGCCCTGACCATCCGGGACAGCGCCGGGCACGAATACCGGACGACCAGCAACCGCAGCGGCCAGTTCTCGATCACGTCGAGCGCCGGCAAGCCGATCGATGAGGGCTCCATCACGGTCAGCGCGACCTTGGACGGCTACCGCACCGCCCGCACGACCGTCCGGGGCACCGCCGGCGACGTCGCGACCGTGCGGCTGACCCTCGCCGCGGTGGCCGCGCCCACCACGGCACCGCCGTCGTCGGCCGCGGCGGCAGCAAGCCCGCCGGCCGCGGACGAAACCCCCGCGGCCACGCCACCCACCCTCAAGGCCGTCAGCGACGACAGCAGCAGTTCGCTGCCGTTCTTCATCCTGGGCGGCTTGCTGGTCGCCGCGGGCTTGGGAGCGCTCGCGCTGGTGGCGATGCGCCGGCGGACCGCATCGGCCGGGGCGGCGGCCGGCGGGGGAATGGCCGACGCTCCGACCGCGGTGCTGCGCACCGGCCCGTACGGCGGGCCGCCGCAGGGTGGCTACCGAGCCTAAATATCGACGCTGGTCGGCGTCGTCGGGATGCGGGCGGCGGCTGCGGCGACGGTGGCCAGGTCTTTGCCTGCGAAGCCGGCTCGGCTCAGCACGGCCAGGGACTTGTTTGTTGCCAGCGTGCACAACGCCAGCTCGGTCGCCTCCTGCTCGGTGGCCCCCGCCGCCCGCAATGCCTGCGCCAGCCTTGCCAGCAAAAGGTCGATCATGCCGCGGACCATCGCCTGGCCCTCGGCGTCGAGTGCCGGGAACTGTGTTGCCGAAATCGTGAGCAGGCAGCCGTCCGGGACCTTCGGGTCGGCGATGCGGTTCAGGGAGACCTGCAGGAAGGCGGCCATCACGGCGGACGGGTTCGGGTGCGGGCCGGACAGTGCCTGTTCGTACAGCGGGTGGTAGGTCTCGGCGTACCGCAAAAGGCTTTTTCGGAAGAGGTTGCTCTTGTCGCCGAAGGTGCCGTAGAGCGAGCCCCGGCCCAGGCCGGTGCCCTCGGTGAGGCGATCGATCGAGGCCTCCGAGTAGCCCCAGCGCCAGAAGACGAGCATCGCGCGCCGTAGCGCCTCGTCCACGTCGAATTGTTTGCGTCCCGCCATGGTCGTCAGCGTACCCATCTTGTACCGATCGTTCAAACATGGGTATGGTCGGCGGCATGACCAAATTGAGTTCGCTGCGGCTGCCCGATGGGTTCACCGACGTTTTCACCAGCCGGCTCGTGGAGGTGAACGGGCTGCGGCTGCACGCCGTCACCGGTGGCGTCGGCCCGGCGTTGCTGCTGGTCGGCGGGTGGCCGCAGACCTGGTACGCCTGGCGGGAGATCATGCCGGCGCTCGCCCGTCACCACACCGTCGTCGCCGTCGACTCGCGCGGGGCCGGGCTTTCCGACAAACCCGATGACGGGTACGACGCCGGCACGCTCGCCGCCGATCTGGTCGCGTTGATGGCCGCGCTCGGGCACGACCGGTTCGACGTGGTCGGCCACGACATCGGCACGTGGACCAGCTACGCCCTCGCCGCCGATCACCCCGAGCGGGTGACCCGCCTCGCCATCGTCGAGGCGGTGATCCCCGGCCTCACGCCGTCGCCGCCGTTCTTCGGCTCGGCCGCGGCCAACCAGAGGCTCTGGCAGTTCGGCTTCAACCGCCTCACCGACCTCAACGAGGAGCTGGTCCGGGGCCGCGAGCGGCTCTTCTTCGGCTGGCAGTTCGCCACCAAGGCGGCCACTCCGACCGCGATCCCGTCGTACGCCGTGGACGTCTACGTCGACGCGATCACCGCGGATCCGCGCGCGCTGCGGGCGAGCTTCGCGTATTACCGGGCCCTGGACGAGACGATCGCGCAGAACGAGCAGCGCAGCAAAACTCGGCTGACCCTGCCGGTGCTCGGCGTCGGCGGCGCACTGTGGAGCGGCCCGAACGCCGCCCAGACGATGCGCCTGGCCGCCGACGACGTCACCGGCTTCGTCCTCGACGACTGCGGCCATTACCCCGCCGAGGAACAGCCGGCCCGCTTCACCGAGATCCTGGAGGACTTCCTTCGGGTTTGAGGGCAGCGAGGATCGCCGCCGGCCGGTCGTCGAGCGGTCCGCTCAACTCCAGGACAGGGGTGTCCGGCCAGGCGTCGAGCGGGTCGTCGTAGACCAGCTCCAGGAGCGCGTCGTTCATCCGCGAGCGGAGGCCGGGCAACTCCGGGGCAGGCAGGAGCCGCTCGGTCTCCGGCGTGATCACCACAACGACAAGCAGATCGAGCGTCGCAAACGCGAGCCGCAACGCGGCGGCATCGGCCTGCTCCGCTGGATCCGCCCCGCCGGCGGCCAGGTAAGCGAGATAGTCGAGCGGCGTGCGGTCGAAGACGACCCCGGACGTCGCCGGCACCCGAAGGCTTCGAACCGAACAGGCCAGCATCGCCCGGTAATCCTCCGGCGACGGCGGAAGCCCGAACTCATACCCCTCTTCCTCAAGGAGGTAGTACGGCTCGTCGACCATGACGTGCCCCGGCAGACGCGCACAAAGCGCTTCGACCAGCGTGGTCTTCCCGATCCCGTGCGTCCCGGAGACCGCGACCCTCATCCGTGCTCCCACCCCTGATCCGACCCATCGGCAGCGCCGGGTGGCGCGGCGCTGATGGGCCGACTGCCACTCACAATCTACGAGGCGATCGGGAACTCGGCTCGCAGGCCGGTGCCTGTGATCTTGAGGTCGAGCTCGCTTTCCAGGGCGCGTGCCAGGCGGTGCAGCAGAGGAAGTGTCGGGGTGACCGCGCCGCCCTCCAGTCGTGAGATCAGGGTCTGTGTCGAGCCTGCCCGTTTTGCAAGCGCGGCCTGGCTGATGCCCGGGACCGTCCGCCGGTCATAGACGGCCTGACCGACGGCGATTCGAGCGCCAGCTTCGACGTACTCGGGACCTTCCCTGTGTTCGTCGGGAACGGTCCACTTGGTGTGGTAACCCGTCATCGTCAGTCCCCTTCGCGGTCTTTGAGGTGGGGTCCGGAGTCGCTCCAAGGCGGGTGTATGGGCTGGGTGGGAGCGACACGGATACCCGCACGCCTGTGCTCACGACTATAGTCGTTGGCCTAGGGTCGGGGTTTCGAGATGCTGTGCTGAGTCGTGATCTCGCCTTGTGCTAAATAGGGATTACCGGGCGTGCTATCTTGTGATTGGCGCGTGTGTTATTTCGGGATCGGAGCCTTCGTGAGCGCCTACGTTCCTCGCCTCCTCGACACAGAGCTTGGCGCTGTCGCTGCTGCTCATCCCGCAGCTCTCGTCGTTGGTCCGCGTGCCTGCGGCAAGACGACCACGACCCGTCGTCACTCCGGCTCGGTTCTCCGTCTGGATGTGCCCGCCCAGGCCGCCGTCGTCCGGGCCGACCCCGATGCCGCGCTTCGCGGACTTGCCGAGCCCGTGCTGATCGATGAATGGCAGTTGGTGCCGGAGGTGCTCGGTGCCGTCAAGCGTGCTGTGGACGACGATCCTCGGCCCGGGCGGTTCGTGCTGACCGGATCATCGCAGGCTGACCTCACAACTTCAGGCTGGCCCGCAACGGGTCGGATCGTCCGCCTGACGATGTATCCACTCGTCAGCCGGGAACGCCATGGCGACCCCACCTCACCGTCGCTGATCGACCGGATCCTGAGCGACGGCGCGGACGCGTTCGGAAATTCGGCGTCTGGTTGGGACCTGCAGGATTACGTGGACGAGGCGCTCTCCAGCGGTTGGCCCGAGGCGCTGCGGGTGCCCGCCGGTCGCGCGCGCGACCGGTGGCTGACGGGTTACGTCGACCATCTCGCCACCCGGGAGGCGCCGTCGCTCGGTGTCGCGCGCGATCCGGGCCGCATGCGGAAGTACCTCCACATGCTGGCGGCCAACACCGGCGGAGTTCCGACCCACAAACTGCTCTACGACGCCGCCGGCATCGACCGCCGCACCGCCGTCAGCTACGACAATCTGCTCGACAGCCTCATGATCACGCAGCGGGTCCCCGCCTGGGCCGGCAATTTCATCGACCGCGCGGTGCGTCTGCCCAAGCGGTACCTCATCGACCCAGGGCTGATCGCCCCGCTCCTGCGTGTCGATCACCGCCGCACCCTGCGCGACGGCGATCTGCTGGGCCGGATCCTGGACACGCTCGTGGCGGCGCAGTTCCGGGCCGAATGCGCCGTCAGCGTCGTCGGTGCGGACATGTACCACTTGCGAGATGCCAACGGCCGCCGTGAGATCGACCTACTTATCGAGGCGCGAGACGGCCAGATCATCGCGATCGAGGTCAAGGCGACGGCCGCCCCGTCCCGAGAGGATGGCCGCCACCTCGAATGGCTGCGCGAGAGGCTTGGGTCGAGGCTGGCCATGGGACTTCTTGTCCACAGCGGCCCCCGTGTCTTCGGACTGGCTGAACGAATCCTCGCGGTCCCCATAGCCGGTCTGTGGTCACGTTGATGACCACTGCGTCGACATCTTCCGTGTCAAGGAAGGGGCCTATAGCAGCTGCCCTGGGCTGGCAGGGAAAGACACGGTCACTCGCAGGCCGTCGTTTCCGGTTGAGGTGGCGGCGATGAGGCCGTCGTGGGCTCGGGTTATCGAGCGGGCTATTGCCAAGCCCAAGCCTGCACCGCCGCTGTGGTCTATTCGGGCTGCGGCTCGGCGGCGGAACGGCTCGAACAGGGCGGAGACCTCGTTCGGTGGTACGTCGTCGCCGGTGTTGGTCACCACCAGGGCCGGGGCGTCGGCTACCTCGATCTCGACCGTGCCGTCGGGGCGGTTGTACTTCAAGGCGTTCTGGAGCAGGTTGGTGACCAAGCGCTCCAGCAGCACCTGCTCGCCCAGGACGATTCGCGGCTGCAGCGTCGTGGTGATCGTGATGCCGGCCTCGGCGGCCGCCATCTCGTGCTTCTCGACCACCTCGGCCACGATCTCGTCCAGCCGCAGGGGAGTCCGGGCGATCAAGCCCCGGTCGCTCTCGCTCAGCACCAGTAGGCCCTCGATCAAGCGCTCGTTGCGCTCGTTGGTCTCCAGCAGCTGGGCGGTCAGCAGGGTCAGCTGGTCGTCGGTGAGGGCCCGGGCCATGCTCACCTCGATCAGCGTGCGCTGCACCGCCAGTGGGGTGCGCAGTTCGTGGGATGCGTCGGCGGCGAAGCGGCGCTGCGCCTCGTAACCGATCGCGATCCGGTCCATCATCTCGTCGATCGCCCGGCCCAGGACGGCCAACTCGTTGCGGCCGGGGCCGGGGCGCAAGCGGTGGCCGAGGTTCTGCGGGCCCACGTTGGCGATCACCGGGACCAGGTCGAGGACCGGGCGCAGGCACCAGCGCACCAGGAACCAGCTGGCGGCCAGCAAGGCTGTCAGCACCACCAGCAGGGTGACCGCCGGGACCAGGCTCCGGAACTGGGAGAGCACGTCCCCGCAGGTGGTGTTCCATCGGCACCAGGACGGCCGGTAGGCCATGCCGGTCTGGAAAAGCCAATCCGCCACCGACGGGGCGAACTGGGCGGCCAGCAGCACTATCGCGCAGAGCAGGAGGATGCGGCGGGCGGGGGATCGCATGCTCATGCGCCCAGCCGGTATCCGGTGCGGGGCACGGTGTGGATCACCGGTGGGTCGCCCAGTTTGCGGCGCAGGGTCATGAGCGTCATCCGGACCGTGTTGGTGAACGGGTCGGTGTTCTCGTCCCACGCCTGTTCCAGCAGCTCCTCGGCGCTGACCACCCGGCCGCCGGCCCGCAGCAGCACGTGCAGGACGGCGAACTCCTTCGGGGAGAGGGTCAGCACGCCGCCGTCGCGGGTGGCGGTGTGCCTGGTGACGTCCAGGACGATGCCGTCCTGCTCCAGCACCGGTGGCAGGGCCGGGACCGACCGCCGGGACAGTGCCTGCAACCTGGCCACCAGCTCGGCGAACGCGAACGGCTTGGTCAGGTAGTCGTCGGCGCCCAACCCCAGGCCCTCGACCCGGTCCCGGATGCCGGCGGCGGCGGTCAGCAGCAGCACCCGGCTGGTCAGGCCGGAGGCGGCCATCCACCGGCACACCTCGTCGCCGGTCTTGCCGGGCATGTCCCGATCCAGCACCACCACGTCATAGCGGTTGACGCCCAGGCGTTCCAGGGCGCTGTCGCCGTCGTAGACGACGTCGACGGCCATCGACAGCCGGCGTAAACCCTCCGCCACCGTATCGGCCATCAGCTTCTCGTCCTCCGCCACCAGCACCCGCACGCCACGACCCCCTTAAAAGCAAAACCCTGGCACAGCCGGGATAAAGGATTCATAAGTACGCCGTTGACGGGCACCTGACGGCCGGATCACCACGATGGTCACCCTCCACCCGATCGACCGGAGGGCCCCTTGTTCAAGATCCTGCGCACGTGTCTGGTGGTCCTGCTGGCGACCGCGGGCTTCGCGGCCGGGGGCGCACGGCCCGCGGAGGCGATCGCGAACGGCCAGAACGCGCGCGACGGAGCGTATCCGTTCGCGGCCCGGCTCACGATGACCGGGCTGCCGGCCGACAACGGGGAGACCCGGGACAGCTCCTGTTCCGGCGCGCTCGTCGCGCCACGCTGGGTGATCACCGCGGGGCACTGCTTCCGGGACCGCGGCGGCCGCCGGGTCAGCCGAACGGTGGCCCGGCGGACCACGGCCACGCTCGGCCGCACCAGGGTGGCCGGGCCGGGTGGTCAGGAGATCGAGGTGGTCGCGGTGCGGCAGTCGGACACCGCCGACGTCGCCCTCGCCGAGCTGAGGACGGCGGTCACCGGCATCACGCCGCTGCGGATCGGCACCACCGAGCCGGTCGTGGGGGAGGTGGTGCGGCTGGCCGGGTTCGGGCTGATGACCGACAGCGAGGACAACCCGGCAACGAGACTGCAAACGGGGCAGTTCACCGTCGGCAGCGTCGGGCCGGCCCTCATCGAGACCTCCGGCCGGGCTCCGCACGCGGACACCAGCCCGTGCCGGCACGACTCCGGCGCCCCGTACTTCCGGGAGCTCAACAAGAACAAGGAACTGGTCGCCCTGGTCAGCTCGGGTCCGGCCTGCCCGCATCGGGGTGGCGACTCCAGCGCCCGGATCGACAACATCAGCGGCTGGATCGGCGCCACCATCGCCACCGAGCCGAGCGGGACGGCCGACCGCTGGTGGCTCTGGCCGGCCGTGCTCGCGGTGGTTGTGCTGGTCGCGATGCTCGGTCTCCTCAGGTTCCGTCCGCGCCGCCCGATGGTGGTGGATCGGACGGTGCATTACCGAGGAGACCTTCATGGTGCAGCAGCGCAGCGAGACCGGGCAGCAGCTCGCTGATCTCCTTCGGGCCGCCCGGTCGTCGCTGGGGCTGAGCCTGGCGTTCCTGAGCCGGATGGACGGCGTCACCCAGCACATCGAGGTGGCCGAGCCGGCGACCTCTGCTTACCTGTGCGACGGGTCCACCCGGGTGCAGGAGACCTCGATCTGTCAAGCGATCATGGAGGGGCGGCTTCCGGCGGTCATCGGGGACATCACCGAGTTCCCGTCGGCGGCCGAGCTGCCGGCGGTCCGGGACGGGATCCGCAGCCTCATCTCGGTGCCGGTGGTGCTCAGCGACGGGTCGGTCTACGGGACCTTCTGCGCCGCCGGGTTCGCCGCCTCCCGGGACCTGGCCGAGCGCGACCGGGCGCTGATGGAGGTCCTGGCGCACGCGGCCGCGATGATCATCGAGCCGGACGTGCGGACCGACCGGCGCAACGCCGAGATCGGCAGCCGGCTCGAACCGGTGATCCACGGCGGCGGGCCGGTCGTCCTGCTGCAGCCGATCGTCGACCTGGCCACCGGGCGCCGGATCGGATCCGAGGCGCTGAGCCGCTTCCCGTTGCAGTGGAACCTGCCACCCGACCTGGTCTTCGCCGAGGCCGCGCTGATCGGGCAGCGTGAGCGCCTGGAGGTGCTGGCGCTGGAGCAGGCCGCGGCCCACCTGCCGCACGTCTCCGGCTACGTCGCGATGAACGTGTCGCCCCGGACCCTGACCACCCCGGACTGCCTGGCCGTACTGGGCCGGATGCCGCTCGACCGGGTCGTGCTGGAGCTCTCCGAGCATGACCCGATCGAGGACTACGACGGCCTGCGGCTGATCCTCGCGCCGTTCCGGGCCCGCGGGATGCGGCTCGCCATCGACGACGTCGGCGCCGGCTTCTCGTCGCTGCGGCACATCGTGGCCGCCGCCCCGGACGTCCTCAAGCTCGACCGCAGCATCGTCACCGGGGTGGCCGGCGACCCGGTGCTGAGCGCCGTCGTCCGGGCGCTGACCGAGTTGGCCGGCGTCATCGGCGCGGCCGTGGTCGCGGAGGGGATCGAGACCGGCGCGGACGCCGCCACCCTCACCGGCCTGGGCGTCGGCCTCGGCCAGGGCTGGCACTTCGACCGGGCCACCACCCCGGAAGCGCTGCGTGACGAATACCGCGCTGGAATTCTGCACTTCTAGTGCACTATCGTCGAGGGCATGCCTCGGTCATGGACCTTCGCGGTCGCGCGAAAAGATCTCGGTCGGACGACGCTCGTCGAGGGCGAAGTGCCGGAGGAGGGCGAGGTCGTCCTGAAGATCGACCGCGTCGGGCTGACCGCCAACAACATCACCTACGCGGTGCTCGGCGAGCAGATGCGCTACTGGGAGTTCTTCCCACCGGAGCCGCGCGGCCTGACCGCCGACTGGGGGCTGCCGCCGCTGTGGGGGTTCGCCGAGGTGGTCGCGTCCGCGGTGCCCGAGGTCAAAACCGGGGAGCGGGTCTACGGCTACCTGCCGCCGGCGAGCCACCTGGTGGTGCGGCCGGACCGGATCGACGACACCGGCTTCCGTGACGCCAGCGCCCATCGGGCCGATCTGCCGTCGCCCTACAACGTCTACCGGTCCACCAAGGGCGATCCGGTCTACCGGCCCGAGCAGGAGGACCTGCTGATCCTGTTCCGGCCGCTGTTCTACACCTCGTTCATGCTCGCCGACCAGGTCGCCGACAGCGACTTCTACGGCGCCGAGGCCCTCGTCCTGTCGTCGGCGTCGAGCAAGACGGCGTACGCCGCGGCGCTGGAACTGCAGGGCCGCGGCCCGCGCCTGATCGGGCTCACCTCGCCGGGCAACGTCGCGTTCACCCGGTCGCTCGGCTGCTACGACGAGGTCGTCTCCTACGACGACATCGGCGCGCTGGCCAACGTGCCGACCGGCTACCTCGACCTGTCCGGTGCGCCGGCCACCCGCGCCGCGCTGCGGGCGCACCTCGGCGACCGGCTGGTCCGGGACGTCGCGGTCGGGCTCACCAGCCAGGTCCCGAACGCGGCCGCCGCCGGCGAGGTCTTCTTCGCCCCGGTCCAGATGCGCAAGCGTCGCCAGGACTGGGGTCGCGACGGCCTCGAACAGCGGTTCGCCGAGGCCTGGCAGCGGTTCGCCGGGGTGGCGAGCGGGTTGATCGACATCAGCGTCGGGGAGGGGCCGGAGGAGCTGAGCCGGGTCTGGCTCGAGGTCCTCGACGGCCGCACCCCGCCGCGGGTCGGGCACATCATCCGGATGTGACGGCCAGGTGGTGCAGGACGCCGCCGGTCCACGCCGGGTATCCGGCGGCAAGAACGGAGGCGACGTCGGCGCCGGCCGGGTCGACGACGAGACCGGCGTCGATTGCCCTGCGGGCGGCGGTGGTCATGGCTTCCGGGTCGGGTCCGGCTTCCTTGAGCGTACGGATGAGGGAGCCGCTGCCCGCCCGGATGACGACCGGGATGCCGCCTTTCGCGCGGACCTCGGCGGCCGCGGTGCCGGGGGAGTCGCTGCGGATCTCGACGACCGGGGCGTCCGGCGCGAAGAACACGGCGGCCAGCGGATTCGCGACGACCTGCGGGAACTCGCTCAGGTCGGCCGGGTGCGATCCGTCCGCGGCCGGGGTGTCGGCGAGCGTGCGCATGGCGAAGAAGAGGTAGCTCAGGGCCGGAATTTCCGGGGCGCTCAGGAGCGTACGAAATGCGGCTGTCTCGATGGTGAAAGCATCTTCGGCCGAGGCTGTTGCGCTGCGGGAAGCCACGTCCAGCACCGCGGCCAGGGCGCGGACCGGTGAACCGGCCGAGCGGCGGCGCACCTCCTCGGCCAGCCCGGCCGGCTGCGCGGTGCCGCCCGGGATCTCGTAGCCGGGACGCTCCCAGCGCTGGGTGAACCACCCCGCCGGCTGGGCGAGCACCCAGGCCCGGGCGGCGGCCACCACGTCGTCGGCGAGCTCGTCGACCAGGCCCGCCGCCAGGGCCGACGAGGGGTGGAAGGCGGTGCCGGGGCCGACGATGTCGAGCACGGTCGCGGCGATGCCGGTCATCCGGGTCACCCGGACCACCCCGCCGCCACCGGGCATGATGCCCATCCCGGTCTCGGCGAGCGACCAGATCACCGACGGATCCACCGGCCCGACCCGGTAGTGGCAGGCCAGTGCGATCTCGAAGCCGCCGCCGAGCGCCGAGCCGTTCAGCGCGGCGGCGACCGGCCGGCCCAGCGTCTCCAGCCGGCGCGCCTGGTCGCGCAGCGGCACCAGCAGCTCGTAGGTCGCGGCCGCCTCGTCCGGGGTGATCTCGGCCGGGACGAACTCCGGGCCGGCGATGAACGAGCGCTTGGCCGAGGTGAGCACCACGCCGCGCAGCCGGTCCCGGTGGGCGGTCAGGTCGTCGAGGCAGGCGCCGAGGCCGTCGAGGTGCCGCCGGTTGAGCATGTTGGCGGTGCGGCCGGGATCGTCGAGGGTCACGGTGACCACGCCGTCGGCGTCCCAGACCCAGCGGACCGACCCGAACTGTTGGATGTTCGTCATACCGTCAGGCTAGGCGAAGGTATGATGAACGTCCAACGGTAGTCTGTGGAGCATGGCGAGCGACGACGATCCGGTCCCGGACATCTCCGGGGTCGCGCTGGTCGACGTGCTGCGGGCGGTCGCCGACCCGATCCGGCTGCGGATCGTGCAGACCCTCGCGGACGGCCGGCCGCACGCGAAATGCGGCACCCACTGGAATTTCGGCGTCCATAAAAGCACGATGACCCACCATTTCCGTACGCTCCGCGAGGCCGGCCTGACCCGCACCACGGTGACCGGCCGCACCCACACCATCGAGCTGCGCCGCGCCGAGCTGGAGACGCGTTTCCCCGGCCTGATCGACGCGCTGGCGACCGGGGACGCGGCGTAACCTGGGGTTTTCCGTTTGGCACACGGTATGGTGCCATTCTGGCTTGCTTGTGTGCCACGGCTGTGCCACGATGGCACACATGGACCTGACCCCGTATGTGAGCAACCTCGGCCGCGAGTTCGCCACGCTCGCTGAGGCCGGCGGCCCGGAATCGCGTGCGCTGGTCGAACGCCTGAGCGGATCGCTCGAATCGGCGATCCGGATCACCCTGCTGGACGCGCTGTCGGCCGCCGCCGACGAGATCACCCGGGACATGGCGCCCGGCTCGGTGGAGGTGCGGCTGCGCGGCCGCGAGCCGGGCTTCGTCGTGACCCAGCCGGCCGCCCCGGCGGCCGTCGAATCCGATGCCACCGACCGCGAGCCGGACGCCGACCTGGCCTTCGCCGAGGACGGCCCGGCCGCCCGGATCAACGTCCGCATGCCCGAGCAGCTCAAGGGCGCGATCGAGGAGGCCGCGGCCCGCGAGGGCCGGTCGGTCAACGCCTGGCTGGCCCGGGCGGCCGCGGCCGCCCTGCAGCGGTCCGATCCGCAGCAGCGCCCCGAGCCGCGCGCCGCCGAGAAGCGAAGCACCCAGCGGTTCACCGGATGGGTTCGCTAGAGCCCGTCCCACCAGCCAAAACACTTCACCTACTCAGGATGTGGGGACCACCATGCCCAAATTCGAGACGCCCGAACCGATCTCCGTCAATCTCGAGTTCGCCGCCGGCAGCGTGCGGATCGTCGCGAGCGACCGCACCGACACCGTCGTCGAGGTCCGCCCGGCCAACCCGGCCGAGGAGTCCGACGTGAAGGCGGCCGAGCAGATCCGGGTCGACTTCACCGGCGGCACCCTCCAGCTCATCGGCCCGAAGCGGGTCTTCGACTTCTCCCGCAAGACCCGGGCGGTCGAGGTGTCCATCGAGCTGCCCACCGGCTCGCAGATCGCCGCGCACCTGCAGTGGGGCGAGTTCCGCTGCGTCGGCCGGCTCGGCGAGTGCCGGATCAAGTCGACCGGCAACGTCGTGCTGGAGCGGACCGGCCCGCTGCACCTGCACACCGGGCACGGGCACATCACCGTCGACGGTGTCGCCGGCGACGCCGAGATCTCCACCGCCTCCGGGAAGATCCGGGTCGGCGAGATCGCCGGCGGCGCCGAGGTCAAGAACTCCAACGGCGACACCCGGATCGACGCGGTCGGCGGCGACGTGCGGGTCCGCAACGCCAACGGCGACATCGCCATCGAGCACGCCGGTGCCGGTGTCGACGCGAAGACGTCCAACGGCGGCATCCGGCTCGGCGAGGTGGTCCGCGGCTCGGTCGTGCTCGGCGTCGCGGCCGGCGACCTGGACATCGGCATCGCCGCCGGCACCGCCGCCTGGCTCGAGGTCTCCACCGGGTTCGGGCAGGTCCGCAACGAGCTGACCGACGCGCTCGGGCCGGACGAGGCCGACCGGACCGTCGAGGTGCGGGGCCGCACCGCGTACGGCGACATCACCATCCGCCGCGCCCGTTCGGAGGGACAGTCATGACGATCGCCGTGACCGGACTGCGCAAGTCGTTCGGCGACCAGGTCGTGCTCGACGGCATCGATCTGAGCGTGCCCGCCGGAACCGTCTTCTCGCTGCTGGGCGCGAACGGCGCCGGCAAGACCACGACCGTGAAGATTCTGTCCACATTGCTTGGTGCCGACGCCGGTGACGCCCGGGTCGCCGGGCACGACCTCGCCCGTGAGCCGGACGCCGTGCGCGCCGCGATCGGCGTCACCGGGCAATTCTCCGCGGTCGACAAGTTGCTCACCGGGGCGGAGAACCTGCGGCTGATGGCCGACCTGCACCACCTCGGCAAGAGCGCGGGCCGGCGGCGGGTCGCCGAGCTGCTCGACCAGTTCGACCTGGCCGAGGCGGCCGGCAAGCCGGTGTCGTCCTACTCCGGCGGCATGACCCGCCGGCTCGACCTGGCGATGACCCTGGTCGGCAGCCCCGAGGTGATCTTCCTCGACGAGCCGACCACCGGCCTCGACCCGCGCGGCCGCCGGGACATGTGGCAGATCGTCCGCGACCTGGTGGCCGGCGGCGTCACCATCTTCCTGACCACGCAGTACCTGGACGAGGCGGACGAGCTGGCCGACCGGATCGCGGTCCTCGACCACGGCCGGGTGGTCGCCGAGGGAACGGCCGAGGAGCTCAAGCGCCGCATCCCCGGCGGGCACGTCCGGCTGCGGTTCGCCGGCGAGCAGGACCGGGACGCCGCCCTCGGCATCCTCGGCGAGGCCTCGCGGGACAACGACGCGCTCGTCCTGCGGGTGCCCAGCGACGGCAGCCTGGGCGCGCTGAAGACCCTGATCGACCGGCTCGACGACCGGTCGGTCGCGGTCGACGAGCTGTCCCTGCACACCCCCGACCTCGACGACGTCTTCCTCGCCCTCACCGGCCGGCCCACCGACGAGAAGGTGACCCGATGACCACCCCCGCCCTGACCGTTCACCCGCTGCGCGACTCGGCGACGATGCTGCGCCGCAACCTCAAGCGCATGCAGCGTTATCCGTCGATGACCGCGACACTGATCCTCATGCCGGTCGTCTTCCTGCTGCTCTTCGTCTACGTGCTCGGCGGCACGCTCGGCGCCGGGCTCGGCGGCGGCCGGGCCGAGTACGCCAACTACGTGGCGCCCGCGATCATCCTGATGACGGTGATGTCGACGGTCCAGGGCACCGCGATCTCGATCGCGATGGACATGACCGAGGGCATCATCGCCCGGTTCCGCACCATGCACATCGCCCGCGTCTCGGTGCTGACCGGGCACGTCCTGGGCAGCATCCTCCAGGCGATGTTCGCGGTCGCGATCGTCACCGGTGTCGCGCTGCTGGTCGGCTTCCGGCCGCACGCCGATCTGCTCGGCTGGCTGGCCACGGCCGGTTTCCTGGTGGCGGTCGCGCTCGCCTTCGTCTGGCTGTGCGTCGCGCTCGGCCTGGCGGCCAAGACCGTGGAGACCGCGAGCAACACCCCGATGCCGCTGGTACTGCTGCCCTTCCTCGGCAGCGGCTTCGTCCCGACCGACTCGATGCCGGCCGGCCTGCGCTGGTTCGCCGAGTACCAGCCGTTCACGCCGATCATCGAGACCCTGCGCGGCCTGCTGATGGCCGAGCCGGTGGGCAACAAGCCGTGGATCGCCCTGGCCTGGTGCGCGGCTATCGCCCTCGGCGGTTACCTCTGGTCGAAGCGCCTCTACAACCGCTGAGGCGAGGCGTCCGGCCCCGTGGGGGACCGGACGCCGAAGCCTGTCCGGTCAGGCGCGGCCGAGGTGCCGGGCCAGGAACTTCTCGTCGAGGCCGAGCCAGCGCACGGTGCGGTGGTCGCCCGGGTTGGCGTGCAGCGTCTTCTCGGTCGAGGCGAACGCGTCGAACAGGTCGAGCGCGGACTGCCGGTCGACGTGCTCGTCGTCCCACGGGAGCAGGAACTGGACCGGGACGGTGACCCGCCGGGCGGTCTCGATCAGCGCCGGATGGGCGAAGAACCCGCCGCCGAAGACCGCGGCGGCGATCCGGGGGTCGGCCGCGGTCAGCGGGATCCCGATCGCGGTGCCGAGCGAGATGCCGCCGCCGTAGCCGATCGGCGCCGCCGGGCCGATCTCCGGCAGCTCCTGCAGAGCATCCAGAACTTCCTGCCATTCCGGTACGGCCTGCTCGGCCAGCCCGGTGCTGTAGCGGATGCTGACCTCTTCGAACCGCTTGTTGTCGCCGGCCATCACCGCTTCGCGGATATCGGTACGGGCCTGGTCGTCCACCGCACGGCGCGGGCGCTCGCCGTGCCCGGGGGCGTCGATGGCGACCACGGTGAATCCGGACGAGGTGACGGTGTCCCGGGCGCGGGCCACCAGGCCTGGTGCCTTCTTGTGCAGGCCGCCGCCGTGGCCCATCAGGACCAGGGCGGTGTGCTCGGCGGCGGGGGACCAGAGAACGCCGGTGATCGCACCCAGCGCGAAGTCGCGCTCGAGGATGCCGGCCGACGAGGTCTCCGCGGTGAACTGGAGCTTGTGCATGGTTGTTGCCTTTCGGGAGTGCCGGTGCGGCGCTCCCGGCGACAACTACGTCAGTCGCCCGACCGTGCAGTCGGAGAGCACCCATCGCATAACCACGGACATGGGTCTCACCTCCTCGCGTGCTGTCACGGCGGTCCGCATGCTACCTGCTCAGCGCGCGGCCCGCGGGACCGGCGTTGCGGCTCAGGTGGTCGATCATCTCCGCGTGGTGGGCCGGGTGATGCCGGCCGCGCAGGGCGTGCAGGCCGAGACCGGCCACCACCAGCAGTAATCCGAGTACGGTCTGCCACCACGTGATGAAGGCCAGTTGGGCGGCCGCGGTGAGCAGGCCCAGGGCCGGCAGCAGCGGGCCGCCGGGCAGCCGGATCCCGCCGGCCGCCGGGTCGCGCTGGGCCTTTACGGCCGCGGCGTTGACCAGCACCATGGCGGCGATCGCGGCCACGTTGCCGAGCGCGACGATGGTCTGGATGTCGCCGGTCAGCAGCAGGGCGACCGAGATGACCGCGCCGGCCAGGACGCTCACCGCCGGATGGCCGTGCCAGAGCCGGCCGGCCACCGTCGGCACCTGCCGGTCGGCGGCCAGCCGGACCATCACCTCGGAGCAGCCGAGCGTGTTCGCGTTCGCCGCCGACAGCGTCGAGATGAGCGCGCCGATCGGGATGAGGATGCCGCCCCAGCCGCCGATCAGGTTTTTCGCGGCGGTGCCGACGCTGGATTCGTCGTAGCCGGTGATGCCGCCGGCCAGCAGCGCGACCACCACGCCCGCGTAGATCAGGGCGACCACGCCCATGCTGATCAGGATGGCGAGGGGGATGGTCCGCTGCGGGCGGTCGACGTCGCCGGCCATGTTGGTCACCACGTTGAAGCCCAGGTAGGCGACGAACAGCAGGCTGCTGGTGGTCAGCACCGAGCCGGTGCCGTGCGGGGCGAACGGGGTGAAGTGGGCCCGGTCCAGATGCACGAAGGCGAAGACGATCAGCAGCGCGAGGATGGCGACCTTGACGCCGACCAGGGTGGTCTCGGCCCGGCCGATCAGACTCGCCGGGCCGAGGTTGAGGGCGGCGATCACCACCGCGGCGACCAGCGCCACCGCGAGCGGGGGCAGACCCGCGGCGAAGAAGTCGTGCAGGTAGCTGCCGAACGCGTTCAGCACGAACGCGACGCCGATCACGCCGCCCAGCCAGAACGCCCACGATGTCAGGAAGCCCAGTTGCCGGCCGAGGGCGGTGCCGACGTAGGCGTATCCGGAGCCGCCGGGCGGGGCCAGGCCGGCCACCACCGCGAACGACAGGGCGGACAGCAGCACCAGCAGGCCGGCCAGCGCGAAGGAGAGGATCGCGGCCGGGCCGGCCCGCTCGACGGCGAGGCCGGACAGGACGAAGACGCCGGCCCCGACCATCGTGCCGACCGCGAAGGCGACACACGTCAGCAGCCCGATCGATCCGCGACTCGTCGACACGGGCCGACCCTATCGGTCAGTAGAAGATCGAGCCGGGGACGATGCCGCTGCTGTCGTCCACGTCCCAGGCGAGTTTGTCGACCACCTCGGCGACGCCGGCGACCTGGCGAGCCCGGCGGGCCGCCTCGTCGGCGGCGGTGAAGCGGTCCAGGCGGCCGGTCAGCGTCACCACGCCGTCGGTCACCTCGACCGTGACGGCCGGGGGCACGCTCGCGGTCACGTCCTGCTGGATGTCGTCGTCCGGGCGCAGGTGCACCTTCAGCAGGTCGCCGCGGGACACCACGCCGATCAGCCGGCCCAGGTCGTCGATGACGGGCAGGCGCTTGACCGACTCCCGGTCCATCAGGCGGGCCGCGGCGGCGAGAGTGGTCCCGGAGAGGACGACCACCGCCGGCGTACTCATCAAGTCGTGGGCATTGCCGGCCAGAGCTTTGGTGCGCTCGCCGCGGCGGCGACGGCTCTCGAACATGCGCGGGTTCTCGTCTCCGGCGTACTCGATCTTGCGCAGTAGGTCTGCCTCGGAGACGACGCCGAGCACCCGGGCGAAGTCGTCGACGACCGGCACGGCGCTGAAGCGGTTGATGGTCAGCAGATCGACCACGGATCGGTAGGAGGCGGTCTCCTTCACCGACACGACCGCCTTGGTCATCACGTCGTCCACTTTCCAGGTCCTCATCACGGCCTCCATTCGTCAGCTTCGACGTTAGGAGCCGTCCGATCTGCCGGGCAGGGTCGTTCGGCCCCTGACGAGGGTCGGGACCTTCGGCCCGTCCGGCTGTGACCGTTCGCCCTGATCATCGGCGTCGATGCCGTTGAGGATGAAAGCGACACCCGAGAAGGAGCGCCCGTCATGAGCGGCAAGAAAATCATCATCGGCTACGACCGTTCCGCAGACTCCAAGGCCGCGGCGGCCTGGGCCCTCGACGAGGCCGGCCGGACCGGCGCGCCGGTCGAGTTCTTCTTCGCCTATGAGTGGCCGACCTGGGCCCCGGCGAACTCCACCATCGCGGCCCCGCCGGTGTGGCCCGGCGGCGAGACCGACCGGGCCGTCAACGGCATGCTCAACGAGGCCGTCGCCACCGCCCGGCTGACCCACCCCGAGGTCAGTACCAGCATCTCCATCGAGCGGGCGAGCGCCGCCGGCACGCTCATCGAGCGGTCCGCCGAGGCCGGCCTGATCGTGCTCGGCAGCCGCGGGCACAGCGCCGTCACCGGCCTGCTCGGCTCGGTCAGCGTCGCGGTCAGCGCCCAGGCCGCCTGCCCGGTGATCGTGGTCCGCGGCGACCAGCAGCCGGCCGCGCCGATCGTGGTCGGTGTCGACGACTCGCCGTCGGCGCAGGCCGCACTGGCCTTCGCCGCCGAACTGGCGGCCGCCCGCAACGTGCCGCTCCGAGTGATCCACGCCCGGCCGCCGGTGACCAGCCCGTGGGACTTCACCCCCGGCGAAGCCGCCTTCGACGCTGCTGACAACCCCCTCGCCGGCTGGGCGGAGAAATACCCGCAGGTCGAGTTCGTGGCCGAGGCGGTCACCGAGCACCCGGCGGCGGCGCTCGCCGCCGCGAGCACCACCGCTCAGCTGCTGGTGGTCGGCACCCGCGGCCGCGGCGCGGTGCGCGGCATGCTGCTCGGCTCGGTGAGCCAGCACGCCCTGCGGCACAGCGCCTGCACCGTCGCGGTCGCCCACTCCTGAGCAGGGCTTATTCGAAGAGCTTGGCTGCGGTGATCACCGTCTGGACGATGCCGTAGCCGAGCAGGACGGCGACCAGCAACCACGAGATCAGCAGGCGGATCGACGGGGTGTTCATGCGGCGGCCTCCTTCTTCAGCGGAGTAATGGTGCTGGGCGGCTCGTGGTAGCGGGCCGGCACCGGGTGGATCAGCAGGTTGGCGACGAAGCCGATGGCCAGGACGCCGACCATGGTGAACAGGGCCGGCTGGTAGGCCGACGACGTCAGGCTGCCGGGCTTGCCCTGGGCGTCCAGGAAGCCGTTGATGATCAGCGGGCCGGCGATGCCCGCGGCCGACCATGCCGTGAGCAGGCGGCCGTGGATGGCGCCGACCTGGTAGGTGCCGAACAGGTCGCGCAGGTAGGCCGGAACCGTCGCGAAGCCGCCGCCGTAGAACGACAGGATCACCCCGGCCAGCACCACGAACAGCGCCGTCGCGGCGTCGCCCACGGTGGCCAGCAACAGGTACATGGCCATGCCGGCGCCCAGGTAGAGCATGTAGATCGGGCGGCGGCCGAGCAGGTCCGAGGTGGACGACCAGACGAACCGGCCGGCCATGTTGAACAGCGACAGCACGCCCACGAAACCGCCGGCCGCCGCGACGCTCACGCTGGAGACGCCGCCGGAGCGGAAGAAGTCCTGGATCATCGGGCTGGCCTGCTCGAGGATGCCGATGCCCGCGGTCACGTTGCAGAAGAGCACGATCCACAAGAACCAGAAGCTGCGGGTACGGATGGCCTTCGCGGCCGACACCTGAGCGTTCGTGACCAGGGGCTTCTCGGCGACAGCGGCCGGTTCGAAGCCGGCCGGCCGCCAACCCGGTGCGGGCACCCGGATGTTGGCGACCCCGAACATCATGATCAGGAAGTACGCGATGCCGAGGGTCAGGAACAGCAGCACCAGCGCACGTCCGTCGGCGACCGAGGCGGCCACGCCGGAGTTGTAGCTCGGGTCGTACGCGGAAAGCAGCTGTCTCGAGGCCGGGCTCGCGATCAGCGCCCCGCCGCCGAAGCCCATGATCGCCAGGCCGGTGGCCAGGCCGGGCCGGTCCGGGAACCATTTGATCAGGGTGGACACCGGCGAGATGTAGCCGATGCCGAGCCCGATGCCGCCGATCACGCCGTAGCCGAGATAGACCAGCCACAGCTGTTTCGTGCCGATGCCGAGCGCGGCCACCAGGAAGCCGGTGGCCCAGAAACTGGCCGACACGAACATCGCCTTGCGGGGCCCGTTCGCCTCGACCCAGGTGCCGCCGAACGCCGCGGAGAGACCCAGCATGACGATCGCGATGCTGAAGATGATGCCGATCGAGGTCTGGCTGGCGTCGAAGTGCTTGATGAACGAATTCTTGTAGACGCTGGTCGCGTAGACCTGGCCGATGCACAGGTGGACGGCGAGCGCGGCCGGCGGAATCAGCCAGCGGCGGTAACCCTCGGGCGCGATGGTGTGCTTGCGGTCGAGTGCGGTGAGCAGGGACATCCCGGACTCCCAACCCCTCGTAAGGCATTGATGAACATCATCGGCCGGATCTTCCCGCTGGGCAACCCGGCGCTTCGTGCAAGTTCTGATGTATTGCCGCTGGTCAATATCGAGGGCTGATGCTTGAATCACGGGGAGGCTTCTGGGAGCGCTCCCAAACGTCCGGGCCTCGACCCCGTCTGGAGAGACTGCATGAGCGAACATCAGGCTGGTTGGCGGCGACTCGTCCTCGCCGCGCTGACCGCCACCGGCATCGCCGCCCTGGTCCTCGGTGCCCTGACCGGCCCGGCCTCGGCCGCCGCACCCGCGGCCGGGTCCACCGTGGCCGTCGGCTACGCGCACACCTGCGTGATCCCGGCCGACGGCACACTGTGGTGCTGGGGTGGCAACTACAGCGGCTCGCTCGGGGACGGCACCAGCGCGGCCCGGAGCACCCCGGTGCGGATCGGCACCGCCACCAACTGGGCGACCGTCGACGCCGGCACCACGCACACCTGCGCGACCCGCACCGACGGCTCGCTCTGGTGCTGGGGCAGCAACCGCCGGGGCCAGCTCGGCGACGGCACCACCACCAACCAGAACACGCCGACCCGGGTGGGCACCGCCACCAACTGGGCCACGGTCAGCGCCGGCGACGCGCACACCTGCGCGGTCCGCACCGACGGCACCCTCTGGTGCTGGGGCTTCAACCGGCTCGGGCAGCTCGGCACCGGCTCGTCGATCTACTACGAGACCGCCCCGGTGCCGGTCGACACCGCCACCACCTGGGCGAGTGTCACCACCGGTTACGCACACACCTGCGCGACCCGCACCGACGGCACCCTGTGGTGCTGGGGGGACAGCACGAGCGGGCAGCTCGGCGTCGGCATCCTCTACTACAAGGCCACCCCCGCGCAGGTCACCGGCACGACCTGGACCGGCGTCAGCGCCGGGTACGCCTACACCTGCGCCACCCGCTCCGACGGCACCCTGTGGTGCTGGGGGGAGAACGGTTACGGGCAGCTCGGCGGCACCAGCACCTACCAGACCCTGCCGCTGCAGACCGGCACCGCCACCAACTGGAGCAAGGTCGGCGCCGGCGACAACTCGGTGTGCGCCACCCGCACCGACGGCAGCCTGTGGTGCTGGGGCAACAACATGGCCGCCCAGCTCGGCGACGGCACCACCACCAGCCGGTACGCCCCGACCCGGGTCGGCACCGCCACCACCTGGTCCGGTGACTTCGCCGTCGACTACCACAGCTGCGGGCTGCGCACCGACGGCACGCTGTGGTGCTGGGGCAACAACGCGAACGGCCAGCTCGGCGACGGCACCACCACCCAGCGCTCCGCCCCGGGCCAGGTGACGCTGAGCTAACCCGCGTGGGCCCGGGACCGGCGGTGGGCCACCTTCTCGGCGTACATCTCCGTGTCGGCCGCCCCGAGCAGAGCGTCCGCGCTCGGGCGGTCGGTCGGGCCGCACGCCGCCAGCCCGACGCTGACCCCGAAGTGCAGGGTCTCGTCGTGCCATCGGACCGGCTGCTCGGCCAGGGACCGCAGCCGGTCCGCGAACGCCCGGGCGCCCGCCTCGTCGACGACCTCGGTGGCCAGCACCACGAACTCGTCGCCGCCGAGGCGGGCCGCGGTGTCGCCGGGGCGGATGGTCGCGGCCAGCCGGCGGGCGAACTCGACCAGGATCTCGTCGCCCGCGGCGTGGCCGTACCCGTCGTTGACCTGCTTGAAGCCGTCGAGGTCCAGATAGAAGACCACCGGACCGAACCCGGTCGCCCGGAACAGCTCCAGCTCCACCTGGGCGCGCAGCGCCGCCCGGTTGGACAGGCCGGTGAGCGGGTCGTGCTCGGCCTGGTGGGCCAGCGCCGACCGGATCCGTTCCTGCTCGCGGACCACCGAGACGAAGCGCACCAGGATCAGCGTGGTCAGCAGGGCGATCGAGATGAACAGCGAGACCCGGCTGGCGACCGTGCTGAACGCGTGCACACCGGACACCGTCGGCAGCACCACCAGCGCGATGCCGAGGAACACCACCCGCGCCGGGTGCAGCCGCTGATCGGTCTTGTTGTCCGGCACCGCGACCCGGGCCGCGTCCCGGTGCACCACGGCCGCCGCGAGCAGGCTGTTCGCGAGCAGCAGCAGCCCGTCGAAGCGGTCGGCCTGACCCGAGCGGGACAGGTCCGGGAACACCACCGGCAGCAGCGAGATGCTGATGTCCCCGATCAGCGTGAGGACCAGCGCGGTGACCAGGTAGCGGGCCGGGCCGCGGGTGGAGCCGGGCGCGAACACCAGGATCGCGGTGGCGGCGAAGAACATCACGTCGCCGAACGGGTAGAGCGCCCCGACGATCACCGGCAGCGACAGCGTCTGTTCCTCGACCGCCGGCAGGATCAGGAACTGCCAGAACAACCAGGCCACCACGGTGGTCATGGCGGCCGCGTCGAGCAGACCTTCGCGCAGCCGGCCGGGCGCCCGCAGCCGGACCAGCTTGACCATGCCGGCCACCAGGAACGGATAGCCGGACAGCCACAGCAGATCGGACGGGGTGACGTCGCCGAGCGGGCCGGCGAACCGGTCCAGCAGGTCGTAGAGGATGTCGCCGACCAGCCAGACGGTCAGCGCGGCGGTGATCAGCCGGTAGGCGCCGAGGCTCGGGCCGGAGATGTGGCGCAGGCCCAGCCACGCGCAGGCCACCACGACCGTGAAGCCGGTGAGGTAGGCGATGTGCGCGGCGTTGGTGCCGGGCGCGAAGACCGACACCGACCCGGCGAGCGCGGCGAAGACCGGCACCGCGGCGGCCGGGACCCGCCGGTCAGCCGGCGCGAACAAGGTCACGACCGTCCTGCTTGGCCCGATAGAGCCCCTCGTCGGCGCGGCCGAGCAGGGTCGCCAGGTCGTCGTCCGGCTTGAGGTCGGCGACCCCGATGCTGATCGTGACGGCCACCCGGCCGGCCGGCCCGCGGATGTCGAGTTCGGCGACGGTGCGGCGCAATCGCTCGGCGATTTCCATCGGGTCGCCCTCCATCTCGCTCATCACCAGCGCGAATTCTTCGCCACCGTAGCGGCACAGAGCATCGGGTTCACGTACCACCGCGCGGAGCGCTTCGGCCACTGCCCGGATCACCTCGTCGCCGATCCCATGGCCGTACGTGTCATTGATGTTTTTGAAGTGGTCGATGTCCACCATCAGCCCGGCGAGCGAGCGGTTGTTGCGCCGCGCCGTGGCCAGCTGGTTGCCGGCCCGCTCGGTGAAGTGCCGCCGGTTGAACAGGCCGGTCAGGGCGTCGGTGATGGCCAGCTGCTGCACCTGGGCGAACAGCCGGGCGTTGTCGTAGGCGGTCGCACCCTGCCCGGCGAGCGCGGCCGCGATGTCCAGCTGCGCGGCGTCGAACTCGGCGCCGCCGGCCACCAGCACACCGTGGGTGCCGCCGCGGGTGTTCAGCGGGACGGTCAGCCAAGCGGGCGCGCCGCCGAGCAGATCGGTGACGTCGGCGGGGGCATCCGCGGCGGTGCCGTTGCGGGGAACCGCGACCGCGCGGTCCGAGGGCGCGTCGACGATGTGCACGCTGTCCGCGCCGATCGTCCGCCGCACGAGATCGCGCAGCAGATCCAGGACCTGGTCGGGGTCGAGGGTGGCGGTCAGTTCCAGCATCGCCACCCGCAGCGTCTCGGCGGTGTCCCGCTGCCGGCGGGCCGCGTGCACGGCCACCTCGAGCTGGGCGGTCCGGGCGGTCTCCAGCGACACCGCGACCTGGCTGGTCACCGCGGCGAGGACGTCGACGTCCTGATCGGTGAAGACCCCCTTGGCGACCCGGCTGTCCAGGTAGACCACGCCGAGCAGACGGCCGTCCAGCTCCAGCGGGGCGATCATGATGCTGCGCAGGCCGTGCACGATGGCGCTCTCCGAGCCGAGCGCGGCGCCCTCGTCGCCGCCGGTGACCACGATCGGCTGCCGGTCCAGGCTTACCCGCTCGACCAGGCTGGCCGAGTAGCCGGTCAGCTCGGTCAGGTCGCCGTCGGCGGTGCGGCCGACGCTGAGCTGCAGCGCACCGTCCGCGCCGGTCAGGAACAGCACCGCGCGCTCGGCGGCGAACATGTGCAGGGTCTCGTCGAGGGCGATCCGGGCCAGCCGCTGCGGGTCGAGGACCCGGGCCGCGGCCGCGTTGACCTGCTGCAGCGCCTCCAGCCGGCGCCGGTAGCGGTCGGCACCGGCCGCTGACAGGCGCTGCCGCTGGGTGTCGTTGCGCCGATCCGGCACCACACCGGCGGACCGGTTGCCCCACTCCTGGTGGATCCACTGGGCCCGGCGCTCCCAGCCTTGCCGCTCGGCCAGCAGCAGCGCGAAGTCCGCCTGCTGCCGGCTCAGCTTCTCCTGCCCGGTCGCCCGCAGTGCCCGGGCCCGGACCCGGGCGGCCTCGTAGTGGGCGAGCGGCGCGTCCAGGCCGGCCAGCACCCGTTCGGCCCGCGCCAGCCGGGCCAGCGCGCGGTCCGGCCGGCCGGACAGCTCGGCCAGGTTCGCCTCGACGATCTGGTGGTAGGTGCGCAGTAGCGGGTCGTTGGCCGCCTTACCCAGCCGCCGGGCGGCCGCGGTGGCCGCGCCGAGCAGCTCCGGCCGGCGGCGAGCCTGGGTGATCCGGCCGAACGACTCGTACACGAAGATCATCCGATGGGTGCCGAAGAGTGGGCCCAGCGGAACGCCGAACCGGTCGAAGGCGGCCATCGTGTCGTCCAGCACCGTGCCCAACTCGTCCTGCTCGACGGCGATCTGCATCGCCGCGGTCAGGTAGTGCACCCAGTACCCGATGTCGGCGCCCTGCGGTGCCACCCCGGCCGGGATGAGCGGGGCGTCCGGCGTGCGGCCGAGGAGGCTGTGCGCCATCGCGGCGGCCAGGTCGTGCCCGATGAACGCGGCGGAACCGGACAGCCGGGACCGGCCGCGGGCGTTCCAGTCGAGCGCCTCCCGGGCGTACCCCTGGGCCAGTAGTTCGTGGGTGCGCAGCAGCGCCATGTTGGAGTAGTAGTCGAGCTCGATCCAGCGGCGTTCGGTCTCGATCAGCCGGCCCATCCCGGCCCAGGTCTTCTCCTCGCCGGCGGCCTTCGCGAACGCGTGCATCCAGGCCACCGTCGCCGACAGCTTCGGGTCGTGCATCGTCGCGGCGAGCGCCGCGCCGCGCCGGAAGATCCGGTCGCGCCGGCCCGTCAACTGCATGAAGCCGGCGAGCAGGCTGGTGCCGGTGTAGGCGAGGGCATACTCCGGTCCCGCGCCGAGACGATGCGCGGCGAGCGCCGGGCGCAGAGTCAGGACCGGTGCGAACTGCGGCTGCAGACCCATCGAGGCCACGGTGACGCCTGTCTGGCACAACGCCATCTCCAGCAGCAACCGTTCGGCCGCGGCGCCGGTGACCGGCTGCCGGCGCGGCCGGGGCACCCCGGTGAACACCCACCGCGCCAGCAGGCCGGCGGTCAGCAGGCCGAAGGCGGCCGGGTGGGTGGGCAGCGGCCGGCCGAGTTCGGACAGGCCACGATGGACGTACGTCATGGAGAGCTCGAGCTCCCAGCGGAGGCGGGCCGCGTTGGCCAGTTGCAGCAGCAGGGCGGCCCGGCGCAGCGGTTCCGTCTCCCGGGCCAGGGCCGGCTCCAGCCGCTCGCAGGCCGCCTCGGCCTGGCCCGCCGCGAGGTACGCGATGGCCAGCGCCTCGTCGAACCGGCTGTCCGGCACACCGCCGCCGGCCTCGGCGACCGCCACCGCGGCGCGCAGGAAGGAGAGGGCGGCCCGCGGCGCGTTCTCGGCCAAGGCGAGCTGCCCGGCGGCCCAGCCGGTGGCGATCACCCGGTCCGGGGTGCGGTCCCGCTCGCCCTGGGCGTAGTGGCCGGCCACCGCGTAGACGGCGGCCGGGTCGGTGCCGGCCCGGGCGTCGAGGACCTCGGCGATGCGCTGGTGCAGCCGCCGCCGGCCGGCCGGGTCGACCGCGGACAGCAGCGACTCGCGGATCCGGTCGTGCACGAAGGCGTAGCCGTCCGGGCCGGCGTGCAGCACCCCGCGCCGGGCGCCACCGGTCAGCGCCGGGCCCGGGTCGTGGCCGGCCACCTCGGCGAGCAGTCCGGCGTCGAACACCGAGCCGATCGCGGCGGCCGTGGTGAGAATCTCCACGACCGGCTCGCCGAGCCCGCCGATGCGAGCCAGCACCAGCTCGAACACGTCGGTGGGCAACTCGATCGACTGCAGCCGGCCGGTGTCGAGCTGCCAGCCGCCCCAGGACGGGCGCAGGGCGCCGGCGTCGACGAGCGCGTGCAGGTATTCGAGGGTGGTGAACGGGTTGCCGCCGCCGCGGGCGGCCAGCTCGGCCATCACCCCGGCGCTGACCGCCGACCCGGCCAGGTAGCCGGTCACCAGCTCGGCGATGCTCGCGTCGGGCAGCCGGCCGACCCGCACCCGCAGGTCGATCAGGTCGCCGAGGGCCGCGTCGAACGGCGCGACCGGGTCCGGGTCGTCGTCCCGCGCGGTCGCCAGGATCAGCAGCGGCGCGTCCGCGAGCTCGTCGGCGAGCCGGCGCAGCACGGCGCTGCTGGTCGCGTCCAGCCACTGCACGTCGTCGATCACCAGCAGCAGACCGCCGCGCCGGGTGGCCAGCGCGGTCAGGAACGAGGCGACCGCCGCGGCGAACTGGTCGTGCCGCTCGTCGGCGGCCAGCCGGGGTGCGTCCAGCATCAGCGCCAGCGTCGGCGACAGCGGGCGCAGCAGGCCGGCCCCGACGCCGGCCGCCTCGCGCAGCGCCTCGACGGCGGCCCCGCGCTGCTCGGCCGGCAGGTTGTTGATGGTGCGGAGGTAGCCGTCGATCGCGGCCCGCAGCGGCGCCAGCGGCAGCGCCGAGTCGTCGTCGCACTTGCCCGCCAGCACCAGGGCGCCGGCCGCCCGGGCCGCGTCGCCCAGCTGGGCGGCCAGCACGCTCTTGCCGCTGCCCGCGGAGCCGTGCAGCAGGACCGCACCGCCGCGGCCGTCCCGGGCCCGCTGCCAGCGCTCGGCCAGGGCGGCCCGCTCCCGGTCCCGGCCGACCAGCCGGGGCCCGTCACCGGCCGGCTCGGCGGTCAGCTCCTGGGCGGTCTGCACCCGATCGTCCGGATCCTTGGCCAGCAGCCGGCCGATCAGCTCGGCGAGGTCGGCGGGCAGGTCCGGCCGCCAGGAGCGGGGGTCGGGGGCGGGCGTGCCGGCGTGCAGGGCGAGCAGCTGCCCGACGTCGTCGGCGCTGAACGGCAGCCGGCCGGTCGCGCTCTGGAACAGCACCACGCCGAGCGAGTACAGGTCGGCCCGGCCGTCGACGGCCCGGGTCAGCATGCCGGTCTGCTCGGGGGCGGAGTAGTTGAAGGTGCCGATCACGGCCTCGTCCGGCGAGATGCTGGAGCGGGCGGCGGCCAGCCCGAAGTCGATCAGCCGGGCCCGGCCCGAGCCGGTGATGATGATGTTGGCGGGCTTGATGTCGCGGTGCACCAGGCCGGCCCGGTGGGCGGCGGCCAGCGCGCCCGCCACGTCGGCGGCCAGCCGGCGCAGCTCGATGTCGGTCAGCGGCCCGGCGGTCAGCCGCTGGGCGAGGGACTGCCCGTCGACGAACTCCAGCACCAGGTAGGGCGTCCCGTCGGTGGAGCCGGCGTCGAACACCCGCGGCACTCCGGGGTGATCGAGGCGGGCCAGCAGGGCGGCCTCGCGCTGGAAGCCGGCCGCCGCGGTGTCCGCGCCGGCGTCGCGCAGCACCTTCAGCGTGTAGTCCACGCCGTCGCGCCGGATCCGGTACACCGCGGTCTCCGCGCCGCGCCCGAGCTCGGCAACGAACTCGACGTCGTCACCGAAGCCCTCGGGCAGGCGGACCGGTGGCGCATACGCTGTCTGTTGCCGCTCGTTCACGGCGTCTTTTTCGACCGCGCCGGTCCGGACCTGAACAGACGTATGGTCGGACGTTTTGCCGGACCGGCCCCGCCGCTCCGCCGCGGCGGGGCCGATTCCACTATCCGCCGGCGCCGTAGACGCCGACCTCGACGGTGTCGACGTACGAGCAGCCGCTCAGGTCGCTCGGGCAGCTGCCGCCCTCGTCGGCGACCTGGGTGCCGAGCATCGTGTAGCGCACTAACCGCACGCCGGTGGTGCCGGCCGACAGCGGCACCGCGGTGGCCCGGTCCCGGTCGGCCGGGCCGAAGTGCCCGCTCGCGGCCACCGTCCAGGCGGTGCCGTCCGGCGACGTCTCCACCCGGTAGTCGCCGGTCGACGCGCTCGCGTCGTCACCGCAGTTGCCGGTCGGGTTGATCTCGACCGAGGTCAGGTCGATCGCGGCCGGCAGCTGGACGGTGATGAACCGCGGCTCGATCGCCGTGCCCTCGGTCAGCACCGCGTCGGTGCTCCAGCCGCTGCCCGGCGACATGTCGATCGCCTGGCCCGGGCCGCAGCCGTACGCGGTGTAGTCGTCACCGCTGAAGTCGACCAGCTGCGCACCGCCCTGGGAGGCGGCCCAGTCCCGGCGGACCGCCCAGTCGACCGTGCCCGGCTGCTTGGTCACGGTGACCGTCCGGACCTGTCGTTCGTACCCGTTGCCGCTGGCGGCCACCTTGGGATACGTACCCAGGAAGACGTTCTTGATCTGGTAGTTGCCGGCTGCGTCGGTGACCGCGGCGTAGGAACCGGCGAACCCGGAGCTGTGCCCGCCGAAGGTGACCGCGACCCCGGCCGCCGGAAGCCCGGTGTCCCGGTCGGTGACCACGCCGGCGATCGAGCTCTTGGGCGAGCCGGCCGCGGGCGGCAGCGCGAAGTCCTCGATCGGCTCGGTGTCCGAGCCGTCGACCGTGGCGGCGAAGAAGCCCATGCCGCGCTTGGCGAAGACCTTCCAGATGCTGCCCTGGTGCTTGCCGCCGGCCACCACGCGGTCGGCGATCAGGATCGCGTTGCGCATGTCGAGGTACGACGGGTCGGCGGGGGAGAGCTCCATCGCCCGGGTGACCAGCGACTCGGACAGCCGGTAGCCGAGCGCGGTGCGCAGGTCCCACAGCGTCTGCGCCCAGATCTCGCCGTCCGCGTGCACCTCGGCGCCGCGCCGGGAGATCTTGCCGAAGTCGCCGTATGTGTATCCGCCGGTCCCGGCGGTCGCGGTGCCCGGGCAGACGGTCGCCGGAGCGCCGACCGTGCAGTCCAGCGGCTCGGTGCGGATCGTGTTCGCCCCGGCCGTCGTGTACTCGAAGACGACCAGCTCGCCCGGCTTGGCGGTGTCCTTCTCCAGGCCTTCCTTCTGCAGGTAGTCGTAGGCGTACCAGTCGCTCCAGGCCTCACCCATGGCGCCGGACTGCGGCCCGTTGAGGGTGGAGACGCCGGCCGCGTCGACGACGAGCCGGTTGGACAGGCCGTGGGTGTACTCGTGGTAGACCGAGGACGCCTCGTTGCCGGTGTCGGACGGCACGTACGGGTCCTCGTCCGGGGTGGTGTTCGCGGCCGGCTGCAGGTACATCTGCATGGTCGGCGGGGTGCCGTCCGGCGGGGTCGCCATGTTGGCGTTGTCGACGTGCGCGCCGTCCGGGAAGCCGTTGTCGGTGTCCGCCCCGTCCAGGTCGTTGACCTCGACCTGGTCGCCGTCGCGGGTCTCGAAGTTGCCGGCCGCCCGGGTGAACCCGATCGGCGCGGCCAGCAGGTGGTCGTGGAAGACCGAGGTGAAGTAGAGCAGCTGGGCACCGTCCATCGCCCGGTTCGCCTGCCACGAGTACGCCACCGCCGGGTCCCACGTGCACCGGAACTGCGCCGAGCACAGCGGCCCGGTGAACTCCTTGAACGGGTAGGTGAAGTGACCGGGCGAACTCGGCCCGACCTCTTCGCCGGCGTCGGCGACGTCGTTGTCGTTCACGTCCGAGAACACGTGCGACGAGTTGCCGGTCAGCGTCGTCGCCGACGGCGAGATCCAGCTGCCCAGGGAGACCCGCCGCTGCTTGCCGCCGGCCGGCGCGCCCGGGTAGTTGTCCCAGACCAGCGCGTCCGGCCCGGTGTCGTGGTCGGTGAGGCTCTGCCGGTAGAGGATCCGGCCGCTCGCCGCGTCGACGACGTGCAGGTAACCCGACTGCATGGTGAGCGTCTGATAGCCCAGCCGCAGCCCGCCGCTGGTCGGGAAGGCCACCAGGTGCGCCGTGTCGCTCGGCGTCGACCGGGTCTCCCGGGCGTCCCGGCGGGCGGTGTCCAGGGCCTGGCTGCCGGTCAGCTTCGCGCCGGCCAGCCCGGCCGGCACCTGCCGCACCGGCGAACCGGTCACCTGGATCAGCGCGCCGTTCCTGGCGACGTCGGCCCGGATGCCGTTGCCGAACACCGGCACGTCGCCGACCTGCTGCCGGAAGCTCAGGTGGTGGGTGCCCTCGATGTCCACATAGTCACGGCCGAGCTTGAGCGTGGCCGGGTCGACCCCGAACAGGTCGGCGTGCGCCGTGAGGTAGTCGCGGGCGATCCGCACGGCCGGCTTCCGGGACGGCCCGGTGAGGAAGCCGTCCAGCTTGGCCACCTGCCGGGGGGTGCCGGTCAGCGCGTCCATGTCGACGATGCCCTGCAGGCCGAGCGCGGCCCGCATGCTGCTGACCGCGGCCGGCGGCTTGGCCGCGAGCAGGGTCGCCGTGGCGTCGAGCAGCCCGGCGGTCGCCGGGTCGTGCCGCGCGTCGTAGTCGGCCGGGACAGGGGTCTTGCCCGGCGCGGGAGTGGGGTGGGGTGCCGCCGTCGCCGAGCCCGCGACGGTCACGGCCGGAACGAATCCGATGGCCAGGACCGCGGTGGCGGCGAGAAGCGTACGTCTGAGGTCGGTCGTCACCGCGCCAGCCTGGCAAAGCCATCGACCGCTATCAACAGCGGGATCACGATCAATTTCGATACGTGCCACGATGGCGGCTGGTTCCTGGCTTCGACCCTCCTGAATGGAAGGACGTGACATGACCCTTGCCCGACCGCTCCGCCGGGCTCTTGCCGTTCCGGCCGGTGTCCTGCTGGCGCTGGGTGTGGCGGTTGCCCCGGCTGCCGCGACCGCCGGCCTGCAATGGGCCGCCTGCACCGAGGCAGCGCTGGCCGGTTTCGACTGTGCCACCCGTGAAGTGCCGCTCGACTACGACAAACCGCGCGGCGCCACCACCACGATCGCGCTGGCCCGCCGGCCGGCCGACGACCCCGCCCACAAGATCGGCACCATCTTCCTGAACCCCGGCGGCCCGGGCGGTGCCGGTCGCGGCATGGTCACCGCGGCCCCTCGGATCGTCGCCCCTGATGTGCTCGCGCGTTTCGACCTCGTCGGCTTCGATCCGCGGGGGATCGGCGCCAGCGATCCGGTCCAATGCTTCCCGACCGATGCGGAGGCCGCGGCGCTCTTCGCCCGGATGAAGATCGTGCCGCTGTCCAAACCCGAGATCAACAGCACGATCCAGGCCAATCTTGCGTACGCCGATGGCTGCGCCCGTAACGCCGGGCCGCTGTTGGAGCACATGAGCACGCTGAACGTCGCCAAGGATCTCGACCAGCTGCGGGCGGCGGTGGGTGATCGCCAGCTCAACTACATCGGCTACTCGTACGGCACGCTGATCGGCGCCACCTACGCCAACCTGTTCCCGGGCAACGTCCGGGCCGTGATCATCGACGGCAACGTCGACCCGGACCAGCGCACCAACCACCGGATGGACAACAAGTTCGAGCGGGCCGGCGGCTTCGAGATCGTGCTCGGCGGCTTCCTGGCCGAGTGCGACAAGGCCGGCGTCGCGAGCTGCGCGTTCGCCGGGGGCGCCCGCACCAAGTTCGACGCCCTCCGTGACCGGCTCCGGCAAGGGCCGGTCGACGTGCCCGACCTCGGCGGCACGGTGACCATCGACGACCTGACCGACTTCATCTCCGGCACGATGTACAACATCGCGTCCTGGCCGAGCGCCGCGGTCACGCTGCAGGTCGCGTACGACGGGATCGTCGGCGGCGGCACCGCACCGGCCGCCCTCGCCGCCCGTCCGTTCCCGAAGGCGCAGCCCGGCCCGGGGTGGTCGGCGGACGACTACGCGTTCAACGGCAACGACTCGTTCCTCGCGGTGAACTGCGCGGACACCCGGGTGCCGCGGGACCCGGGCGCCTACCCGCGGATCGCCGCCGACTTCGAGCGGGCCAGCCCGACGTTCGGGCGGGCTGAAGCGTTCGGCGAGGTGGCCTGCGCCAACTGGCCGCGGATCACCGAGCGCTACCACGGGCCGTGGAACGCCCGGACGGCGAAGACGGTGCTGGTGGTCAACCCGACGTTCGACCCGGCCACCCGCTACGACTTCGCCGAGCGGATGACCGGGGAGCTGGGCAATGCCCGGCTGCTGACGCTGGACGGGTACGGCCACACCACCCGCTACAGCGCGTGCATCACCGGCTGGTACAGCAGGTATCTGATCGACGGCGCGCTGCCGCCGGTCGGCACCCACTGCACGCAGGATCGGGCGCCGTTCCCGGCGGTCTCGTAACCGGCCGCACGGCGGCCGCGGGGTGACCCCTGCGGTCGTTGTGCGCTGGTGGGACGGCTGCGCTTCCCGACGGACCGGGCGTACCAGTCGAATTCCGCTTTTCGGTCATTTCATGAATTGTCCGGGTTGCCTATCGTGGGAGGGACCGACGATGGAGGAACCCCCATGACTCAGGACCGCCGCAGGACCCTTCGTGCGACGCCCGATCGCCGGAGCACCCTCCCCGGTCAGCCGCGCCGGCTACCCCTGGTCAGCGTGGTCATCCCGACGCTGAACGAGGAGATGAACCTGCCGCACGTGTTCGGCGCGCTGCCGGCCGGCCTGCACGAGGTGATCCTGGTCGACGGCGGTTCGGTCGACAACACCGTGGCGGTCGCCCGCGAGCTGCGGCCCGACGTCGTGGTGGTGCAGCAGACCCGTACCGGTAAGGGAAATGCTCTGGCCGTGGGTTTTGCCGCGTGCACCGGCGACGCCATCGTGATGATCGACGCGGACGGCTCCACCGACCCGGCCGAGATCACCCGCTTCGTCCAGGCGCTGATCGACGGCGCCGAGTTCGCCAAGGGCTCGCGCTTCGGCAAGGGCGGCCACAGCCACGACATCACCCCGCTGCGCCGGGCCGGCAACAAGGGCCTCAACCTCTTCGTCAACACGCTGTTCGGCACCAGGTTCACCGACCTCTGCTACGGCTACAACGCGTTCTGGCGGCGCGCGGTGCCGGTGATGGAGCTGCCCGCGACCGACCTGCCGCGGCCCGCCGACGGCCGCAAGCTGTGGGGCGACGGCTTCGAGATCGAAACCCTGATCAACATCCGGGTCGCGTCCAGCGGCATGCGGGTGAAGGAGGTGTCGAGCATCGAGCACCTGCGCATCCACGGCACCAGCAACCTCAACACGTTCCGCGACGGCACCCGCGTGCTGCGCACGATCCTGAGCGAGTTCCACCGCCGCGCCGCCAAGCGCCGCGCCGAGGCGAAGGCCCCGCGCCCGCAGATCGTGCCGGTCCTGGCCGTCCCGGGCGGCAAGTGGTACGGCCAGGTGGACGCCCTGCTGACCAGCGAGGAGCAGGCCGCGGCCTAGTGCGGAACGCCGGCGGCCGCGGTGACGATGCGGGATTTGTCCGGCGCGGGGAGGGTCAGATCAGGCTGTCGTCGAGCTTGCCGCGGAGCTTGGTGAGGGCCTTGGTGAGCAGCCGGGAGACGTGCATCTGGGAGATGCCGATCTGGTCGGCGATCTGCGACTGGGTCAGGTTGCCGTAGAAGCGCAGCGTGACGATCTTCTGCTCGCGCTCGTCGAGCAGGGCCAGCGCCGGGCCCAGGCTCGCCCGCAGGTCGACGGCGTCGTAGTCGTCGGCCTTGTCGCTGATGGTGTCGCCGAGCTCGGTGTTGCCGTCGGCGCCGATCGGGGTGCTCAGCGAGGTGGTGTTGTAGGCGCGGGCGCCCTCCAGGCCTTCGAGCACGTCCTCCTCGGTGATGCCGAGGTGCACCGCGATGTCGGCGACCAGCGGCGGCCGGCCCAGCTGGTGGGTGAGGGTGCTGTTCGCCTCGGAGATCTGCAGGCGCAGCTCCTGCAGGCGGCGGGGCACCCGGATCGACCAGGTGCGGTCGCGGAAGTGCCGCTTGACCTCGCCGACGATGGTCGGGATCGCGAAGCCGGCGAAGTCGACGCCACGGCTCGCGTCGAACCGGTCGACCGCCTTGATCAGCCCCATCGTGGCGACCTGGACCAGGTCGTCGGTGGGCTCGCCGCGCCCGGTGTACCGGTTGGCGAGGTGCCGGGCCATCGGCAGCCAGGCCTCGATGGTGCGGTCCCGCAGGGCCGGGCGGGACGGATGACCGACCGGCATCGCGGCCAGCGCGTTGATCAGGTCGCCGGCGACGTCCGCGGCGCGCTCGCTGGTCAGCGTGTCACGCTCGGTGGTGGTCGACCGGGTGGTCGTCGCGACAGGTGTCGTGGTCATGGGTGGGCCTCCGATGCTCCTGCCAGCCCGGTTATCCGTTCGGCGTCAAGACCATAACCGAACGGTCCAGCAAATGCTAGCCGAAAGTATGAGTCACGCTCAGTATTCATGGGCGTACCCGAACCGGATTGTGATCTACTTTGGAAACCCGCTGACCTGCGGAAACGCGGCGGTCGATCGCTATGTGACGGTCCACATCTGGTGCCGGAACCGGCGCGGCGCTAGGGTTTGGCTCGCTCGTTCGGTGGCGGGCCGGCGCGGGAGTTTTCCGTCGGCTTCGGGGCGCCGTGTGCGAATCCACCTCTATCCGGATTGGATGAACGTTGACGTCCACATCGGCCGGTCCGGCGACCAAGCGAGATCAGCGGCAGCAGTCCATATCCCGGCGGGTGGTGCGACTCGTCCTGGTGCCCAGTGTGGTGGCCCTGCTGATCTGGTTCGCCGCCTCCGGCTACCTGGTCTTCCAGGGCTTCTACAACCGCGCGGTGGCCAACTCGGTGCGCCAGGTCTCCATCCCGGCGGTGGCCGCACTCTCCTCGCTGCAGCAGGAACGCCGGCTGAGCGTGGCCTACCTGGCCCACCCGTCGAGCGGGCTCGACTCGCTGCTCGACCGCCGCCGGCAGACCGACGATCAGGTGGTCGCGCTGCGCAAGGCCGCGGACGGAGCGCTCGGCCTCGCCCCGCAGTCGATCAAGAAGCGGTGGGCGAACCTGTCCGCCTATCTCGACCGGGTGGCCACCACCCGCAGCGCGATCGACGCGCGGTCGATGAGCGGTGCGAACGCCTACGGCTTCTACAACGGACTGCTGGACACCGCCACCGAGCTGTTCGACAACCAGGCACGGGTGGTGCCGGACGCGACCGCGACCCAGGGCGGCATCCTAGCCACCGAGGTGTTCCGGGTCAGCGACCAGATGTCCCGGGCCGGCTCGCTGATCGACGGCGCGCTCGCGGCCGGGCCGCTCAGCCAGGCCAACTACCTCGAATTCGTCCGGCTGGTCGGCGCCTACCACGCCGGGCTCGCCAACTCCGTCGGCCACCTCGAGCCGGACGTGCAGAAACGCTACGCCGAGATCGAGGCGAGCGACGGCTGGAAGCAGCTGACCCGGGCGGAGAGCGGCATCATCACCGGCGGCCCCTGGGCCAAGCGGGTGCCGCCGGCCCTGAACCTCGGGGTGGACCGGTGGTCGCAGCTGACCGGCGAGGTCTCCGGCGACCTGATCGACCTGACCGTGCGGCAGGCCGACCAGGTCTCGGCCAAGGCCCTGCGCACCGGCAACAACCAGTTGCTCACCGCATCGCTGGGCTCGGTGCTGGCCCTGGCCATCGCGGTGGCGGCGATCCTGTGGGCGGTCCGGCAGTCCCGGGTCCTGGTCGACCGGGCCCTGTCGGTCCGGCTGGCCCGGCTCGGCACCGACGCCGACGCGCTGGTCGACCAGCGGCTGCCGGCCGTCATGGAGCGGCTGCGCCGCCGCCAGCCGGTCGACCTGGCCGAGGAGTTCGCCGCCCCCGACTACGGCGCCGACGAGATCGGCCAGGTGGCCCGGGTCATCAACCGGTCGCTGCAGGCGGCCGCCGGTGCCGCGGTCGACGAGGCCAAGGCCCGCGCGGCCGGCATGGCGATGCTGATGGGCGTCGCCCGCCGTCCGCAGCGCCCGCTGCAACGCGGCCTCAAGGTGGTCGAGGACCTGCAGGTGCAGGTCGGCGACGAGAAGATGCTGACCCACCTGTTCGACATCCACCACCAGCTCAACCAGACCCGGCGCTTCCTGGAAAACCTGGTCATCCTGGCCGGTGGGCAGATCGGCCGGCGCTTCCAGAACCCGGTGCCGCTGCGCCGGGTGCTGCTGGCCGCGTTCGCCGAGGCCCGCAACTACCAGCGGATCACCCTGCGCAGCGCGAACGACGTGGCCCTGGCCGGGCACGCGGTCGCCGAGGTCATCCACCTGCTGGCCGAGCTGCTGGACAACGCGCTGGCGTTCTCGCCGCCGGAGACCACGGTCTGGGTCACCTCGAGCCGGGTCCAGCACGGCGTGGCGGTGGAGATCGAGGACGCCGGGGTGGGCATGTCGGCCGAGGCGGTCGACGCGGCCAACACGCTGCTCGCGACCGCGCCGACGCCGGACGTGACCGAGTTGCGGGACGGCGCCCAGATCGGCCTGCACGTGGTGGCCGAGCTGGCCAAGCGGGAGGGCGTGCAGATCAGCCTGCGGCGCTCGGCGTACGGCGGGCTGCTGGCCATCGTGCTGCTGCCGGAGCGGATCCTGGTCGGCGGGGACAACGACGGCGCGGCGGACACCCGCGCGATGCCGGTCGTCCCGGCCGCTCAGCCCACCGAGCTGCCGCCGCCCGGCCCGGCCGCGGCGGCACCGCAGGCCGGGAGGTCCGCGGTCGGCGTGCTGGAGGCCGAGGCGGAGGAGAAGCCCGCCGCGCCGCCGGGCCGGCCGCCACTGCCGCACCGGCGTCCGCAGCAGCACCTCGCGCCCGGCCTGCTGGAGCAGCTGGAGAGCGGGAAGGCCGAAGCCCCGGCGCCGGCCGGCCCGGTCCGGTCGCCGGACGAGGCCCGTAATCGGTTCGCCAGCTACCAACGGGGATGGGCCGAGGGTGCGGCGGCGGACCGTGACGACACCATCAACAACGCTGAGCAAGGCGGAAACGCGTGACCAATCCGACCACCCCGACCGACCTGCCCTGGATGCTGGACGACCTGGTCGAGGTTCCGCATGTCGTCTCCGTCGTGGTCCTCTCCACCGACGGGCTGATCATCCAGAAGTCGACGTTCATGTCGCAGGACCTGGCCGAGATCCTCGCTGCCGGCGCCTCCTCGATGTACAGCGTGGCAGCCGGTACCGGGCGCCGGTTCGAGAGCGGCCCGGTCCATCAGGTCGTCATCGAGTACAGCGGCCGCACCCTCTTCATCGCGGCCGCCGGGCAGAACGCGCGCCTGGCCGTGCTGTGCGAGGGCGACGTCGACATGGGCCTGGTGGCGTACGAGGTGAGCCGGCTCGTCACCAGGATCGGTGACTATCTGGGCACCGGCGCCCGGGGCGGCAGCTCGTGACGTTGGAGACCTGGGACGGCGACGACGAATCGGCCGCGGGCCGGTTCGTCCCGTTGTACGTCCTGGTCAACGGCCGCACTGCCCCGCGGGACTCCACCCTCGACCTGGCCACCCAGGTGGTCGCTCTGCCGGTGGACACCCGCCGGCTCGAGCCGGAGTACGTCGAGATCGTGCACCGCTGCGCGAGCTGGATCTCGGTGGCCGAGATCGGCGCCTACCTGCACCTCCCGCTGGCCATCACCAAGGTGATGGTCGACGTGCTGGTCGAGCAGGGCTACCTGAGGGTCGGCATCCCGGCCCAGCAGAAGATCTTCGACCTGCACCTGCTCGATTCGGTGCTCGCCGGTCTGGAACGGCTGTAGGACTCAGGTCCTGTTTCGTAGCCCGGCCAGGGCTACGGAGAGGCCCAGAGCGCGCCTGACAGCGGCGGCGGAATGCCCGAATACAACACCGGTATGCGGACATTCCGCCGCCGATGCCAGCCACACTCTGGACCTCGCCTCGCGCTTGGCCGGACTACGAAACAGGACCTGGGAGGGAACGTGGACCGGACATCGGTCAAGATCGTCGTGGCCGGCGGTTTCGGCACCGGCAAGACGACGCTGGTGGCGTCGGTGAGCGAGATCCCGCCGCTGACCACCGAGGAGATCCTGACCGAGGCCAGCGTCGGGGTGGACGACCTCACCGGGGTGGAGGGCAAGTCGACCACCACGGTGGCGCTGGACTTCGGGCGGATCACGATCAGCCCGGACGTGGTGCTCTACCTCTTCGGCACGCCCGGGCAGGACCGGTTCTGGTTCATGTGGGACGAGCTGGCCCAGGGCGCGGTCGGCGCGATCGTGCTGGTCGACACCCGCCGGCTGGATGCCAGTTTCCCCGCCGTCGACTACTTCGAGCGGCGGGGCATTCCGTTCGTCACCGCGGTCAACCGGTTCTTCGGCGAGTGCGCCTACACCGAGGAGGAGATCCGCGGTGCGCTGGAGCTGGACCCGCGCACGCCGCTGGTCTGGTGCGACGCGCGCGACCGGCCGTCCAGCAAGCTCGCGCTGATCACCCTGGTCCGGCACGCGATGGCCAAGCTCACGGCAACGGCGCCAGCCTGACCTTGAAGTGCCGCAGGATCGGCGGGGTCGACACGATCCGGTAGCCGGTGATCCGCTCCGGGTCCTTGGCGATCGCGGCGAGCGTCTCCGCCACGTACTCGAAGTGCTCCTGGGTGTAGACCCGGCGCGGGATGGCCAGCCGGACCAGCTCGAACGGGGCCGGCGTGACCAGCCGGTGCTGCTCGTCCATCGTGCCCAGGTAGAGCGACCCCAGCTCGGCGCAGCGGATCCCGCCGTCGAGGTAGAGCTGGCAGCCGAGCGAGTGCCCGGGGAACTCGGCGGCGGACAGGTGCGGCAGCAGGCGCCCGGCGTTGAGGTAGAGCGCATGGATGCCGGCCGGCTGGACGATCTCCACGCCCGCGTCGGTGATCATCCGGGCCAGGTTCGCGGTCGCGGCCGCCCGGGCCCCGAGGTATGCCGGGTCGACCACCTCGCGCACCCCGACCGCGAGCCGCTCCAGATCGTGCCCGGCCAGCCCGCCGTACGTCGAGAAGCCCTCGGTGGCGATCAGGTTGGCCTCGCAGCGGGCGTGCAGGTCGTCGTCGCGCAGGCCGATGCACCCGCCGATGCTGGCCAGGCCGTCCTTCTTGAGGCTGATCACGCAGCCGTCGGCGAGGTCGAACGCCTCCCGGGCGATCTCCCGCGGCGTCCGGCCGGCGTAGCCGGGTTCGCGCTCGCGGACCAGCCAGGCGTTCTCCGCGAAGCGGGCGGCGTCCAGGAAGAACGGCACGCCGTGCTCGCGGCAGAGCGCGCGCACCGCCCGCAGGTTGGCCATCGAGACCGGCTGGGCGCCGAGGCCGTTGTTGGTGATCGTCATCAGCACCAGGCCGACCCGTTCGCCGTCCGGCCCGGCCAGCAGCGCGGCCAGGGCGGCCACGTCGATGTTGCCCTTGAACGGCTCCCGGCTGTCCAGGTCGGCGGCCTCGGCACAGGGCAGGTCGCGGGCCTCGGCGCCGGACAACTCCACGTTGGCGTGGGTGGTGTCGAAGTGGGTGTTGCTCACGCAGATCTGGCCCGGCCGCAGCAGCGTGCCGAAGAGGATGCGCTCGCCGGCCCGGCCCTGGTGCACCGGCAGGACGTGCGGGTAGCCGGTCAGCGCGGCCACCTCGTCGAGGAACCGGAACCAGGAGCGGGCCCCGGCGTACGACTCGTCGCCGACCGCGGCCGCGCCCTCCTGGGCGGCCGAGGTGGCCCCGGTGCCCGAGTCGGAGAGCAGGTCGACGGTGATCTGGTCGGCCCGCAGGTTGAACGGGTTGTAGCCGGCGGCGCCGAGGGCGGCGGCGCGTTCCTCGGCGCTGAGGAACGCGATGGGTTCGACCACCTTGATCCGGTACGGGGGCAGCGGCACGGTGACTCCTGACGGTTCAGGCGGCGGGGACCCACACCGAGCGGGGTGGGGTGACCTGGTAGGCCTCGGCGGACAGATAGACGGTGACCCCGGGCCGGGGCGGGCCGAGCCGCAGTGAGACGTGCGCGATGAGCCCGACCCCGGCGGCGAGCGGGCGGCGGGACACCGCGGCGACGCACCGGTGCAGCAGCGCGGTGCCGAACCCGTACCGGGCGAGGACCGCGGCGACCCGGTCGCGGGCCTCCCGGTCGTCGTCGACGTAGTCGCGGATCGGGACGTAGATGCTGTAGCCGACCGGCTGCCGGGCGCCGCCGGCCAGGGTGTAGCTGCCGACCAGCGGCCGTCCGTCGAACCGGCCGGGCCCGCCGGCGGCGAGGCAGAACGCGGTCACCTCGGCCGGGTCGACGCCCGGCACCACGGCGGCGGCCCGGGCGGCGTCGGCGGCGTCCGCGTCGTGATGGCTGAGGTACAGCTTCACCCGGGCCTGCGGGCCGTCGTGCAGGTCGAGGGCGAAGAACGACAGCCGGTCGCGCCGGCCGAGCTCGCCGGGGCGGATCGAGCGGGCCAGCATGGTCCGGTAGGAGTCGCCCAGCCCGAGCCGGCCGAGCGCCTCGGCGACCAGCTCCGGGGCCCGGTCGACGCCGGCCACCTCGGGGTTGAGGTAGACCTTGAACTCGGGTCGGCGGCCGGACCGGAACACCAGCGAGCACCACAGCGCGAAGCTGCCCGGCGGCACGTCGGCGGTGAACAGGTCGCGGACCGCGTCGAGGCGTGCGATGGCGAGGCCGTACCGGCCGGCCGCGCCGGCCAGGAAGTCGTACCCGGCCTGAGCGCCGCCCGGCACCTCGGCGAGCAGGCGCAGGGCCGGTGGCTCGTGGTCGTTGAAGGCGACCGAGAACTCGATCGGTGAGTGGTCGTCGGCGATATCGGAAGGCCAGGCCGGTGGGTCGGCGAGCGAGCGGGCGCCGTGCGGCCCGAGCACTCCGGCCAGAAGGTCCAAGGGAGTGGCCGGGTCCATCTCGAGGACCCGGCACAGTGGATTCAGCTGCCCGGCCAGATGCTCCAGAACCGAGAAGTCGCGCATGAAGTTTTCCTGTTCCGCGGCGGGGGGACCGCTGCCAGGTGTGGATCACATGGGACTCACCTATCGTGAGTGGACGATCACTCTTAGTCGAGTGAGAGATGGATCACAATGCATCGAGCGACCGATGCGGATTACGTTTCGTGGTGCCCGAAGCTGCGGAAACGGACAACCATGGAACATGTAGTCCTGCTCGACGAGTCCGGCCGTGCCCGGGGGCGCCACGACAAACGCACCGTGCATACCGCCGACACCCCGCTCCATCTCGCCTTTTCCTGCTACGTCTTCGACTCGGCCGGCCGCTTCCTGCTGACCCAGCGGGCCGCCGGCAAGCAGACCTGGCCGGGCATCTGGACCAACAGCGTCTGCGGGCACCCGCAGGAGGGCGAGTCGATGCGCGCCGCGGTGGCCCGCCGGGCCGAGTTCGAGCTGGGCCTGGCGCTCGACGAGATCCGCCTGGTGCTGCCCGGCTTCCGCTACCGGGCCGAGCTGGACGGGGTGGTGGAGAACGAGATGTGCCCGGTCTTCTACGCCACCGCGTCCGTCCCGCCGCGGCTCAACCCGGCCGAGGTCGGCGCCGTCCGGTGGGTTCCCTGGGATGGTTTCCTGTCCGGCGTGCTGGCCGACGACCCGGCCTACTCGCCGTGGTGCCGCCTGCAGGCGGTCGCGCTGACCGCCCTCGGCCCGGCCCCGCGGGACTGGCCGGCCGGGGACGCCGCCGCCCTGCCGCCGGCGGCCGGCCTGTGACGGCGGACCTGCTGCCTGGCCGGTGGCGGGTGCTGGCCACCACGTTCCCGATGTGGCTGTCCGGCCGGCGACTGCGACCGATCTTCACCTACGAGCTGCTGTCGGATGCGCCGCTCACGCTGCGTGACGTGGTCGGCTATCAAACGCGGTCAGGCGCGACGAAAACAATTACCGGCATCGATCGGTTCGACGCCGGGACCGGCGTGTTCACCTGGCGGGGGAGCGGCGTCCTCGGCGTGCTGACCAGCCGGTGGCGGGTGGCGCACGTCAGCGACGAGCGGGACCTCATCGTGCTCACCTTCGAGCGGTCCCTGGTCACCCCGGCCGGGATGGACGTGATCGGCCGCGGCCCGGACGAGCGGCCGGACGCCCGCGACCGGGTCGCGCCGGGCCTGCCCGCGGATGTTCGGGCACAGTTCGACGCGCTGTCCTGGCTGAGCTGACCACCACGGTCCAAGATGGAGCGATGAATCCGAGCCCGCCGCTGGCGCCCGGCCTGCCCGTGCTGGGCAACGCCCTGCGGATGATGGGTGACGTCCAGCAGTTCCTGGTCGACACCTACCGGCAGATGGGCCCGGTCTATCGGGTCCGGGCGCTCAACCAGGCGTTCGTCATCATGGCCGGCGAGCGCGCCAACCGCTTCCTGCTGGAGCGCGGCGACGAGGTGTTCTCCAGCGAGGTGAGCTTCGGCGGGCTGAACAGCGAGTTCGGGATGCGGGTGCACGTGCTGCGCGGCCGGCCGCATCGGCACCTTCGTAAGGTGCTGGCCACCGGCCTGTCCCGGGACCTGCTCGCCGCCCGCTGGGACGACGTGACCGCGGCGACCGAGCGGGAGCTGGCGCAATGGCGGGGGCAGCGTGCGCTGCCGGTGGTCGACCGGTGTCAGCGGCTGGCCGCCGCCCAGCTGTCGGTCGCCTTCACCGGGGCGAATTCCGCGGCCCGCTTCGCGACCCTGCGGTCGGCGTTCGAGCTGGTCCTCGACGTCACCATCGCCGGCAAGTGGCCGGCGGCGGCGCTGAAGCTGCCGGCCTACCGTCGCGCCCGCGCCGAGATCCTCGCGTTCGCCCGGTCCTGTCTGGCGGAGCGCGCGGCGCATCCGACCGGCGGTCCGGCCGACCTGCTCGACCGGGCCAACGAGGCGAAGGACGAGAACGGCAACCCCTATCCCCTTGAGGTACGGGCGGGGATGGCGCTCCAGGGCTACTTCGCCGGCATCAACACGGTCGCGTATCTCTACAGCTTCATGATGTACGCGCTGGCCCGGCACCCGGACGTGCGGGCGCGGGTGCTCGCCGAGGTGGACGCCGCCTACGACGGGGACCGGCTCGACTTCGAGCGGCTGCGCGGCCTCCCGGCGCTGCACGGGCTGGTGCTGGAGACGCTTCGGGTCTATCCACCGGCGCCCGGCTCCGCCCGTACGGTGCTGGAAGATTTTGATTTCGAAGGTTTTCGGATCGAACGCGGGAAGCGGGTGCTGGTCGCCACCTCGGTGCCGCATCAGCTCGCCGAGCACTTCCCGGAGCCGGAGCTCTTCGACATCGACCGGGACTTCGCGGCCGGGCGGCGGGCCTCGGTCTACGCGCCGTTCTCGGTCGGCAGCCACACCTGCCTCGGCGCCGGGATGACCGAGGTCCTCGCGGTCGCGACGGTGGCGATGATGGTGCGCCGGCTGACCGTGACCGCGCCGGACCGTCCGCTTCGGATCACCGCGACCCCCGGCCCCAACCCGGGAAGACGGTTCGCCGTGACGGTCGCCGGGCGGCCGAAGATCTGAGACCGTCACGGATCCGTCATATTTCCGCCCAGGCTCCGCCACATCCTTCGGCGATCCTTTCGGTACGCGGGACAACCGGTCGTCCCGCCGCCGAGGGGAGCGGATATGACAGCCGTGCCGACCGTGCAGGTGGTCACGCTCAGCCTGACCGCGTCGACGGCCGTGGTGCGGGTGGACCGCGACATCGACCCCGAGGTGGTCCCCGAGCTGCGCGTCGCGCTCGACGAGGCGGTGCGGGCGCGGCCCCGGGTGGTGGTCGATCTCGCCCGGGTGCACGTGATCGAGGCGACCGGGCTGGGCATCCTGGTGCGGGCCCGCAGCGCGGCCCGGCAGCGGGAGGGTGAGCTGGTGCTCGCCGCGCCGTCCCGGTTCGTGCAGACCGTGCTGCACACCATGCGCCTGCACACGGCGTTCCCGCTCTACGAGTCGGCCGACGAGGCCGTCGAGGACGCTCAGGAGCCGATCAGCCCCGCGTAGTCGGCGATGGTGAGCGGGTCGGCGGAGAGCGATCCGTCGCCGCGCGGGACCCCCAGCTGCCGGCCGTCGCTGGTGAACGCGACCGTGCCGACCTCGGCACCCTGGCTGGTGAGGGTGCAGACGATCTGGCCGTAGGCGAGGATCTCGTCGCTGCGGGCGCCCTGGCCGGCGGTCTCGCCGATGGCGATGACGGCCCGCCGCTGCACGACGGTGATCCCCTCGACCTGCATCGTGCTCAGCGCACTGCTCAGCCCGTCCTCGTGCTCCTTGGCGGTCGGCCCGGCCAGGAGATCCTGCACCATCTGCGCGGGCGTCCGCGGGGCCGGCACCTGCCGGATCACCCGGCTCAACTCGCCGTCGCGGACCAGGTAGAGCCGCTCGACGGCGGTGCCGAGCTGGTCGCGGGCCGGGCCGCTGGACCCGAACGGGAGGGCGGGGGCGGTCAGATCGCGTGGCTCGCTGTCCACCGGCACGCCGCAGCCGCCGAGCAGCAGCACGGCCGCCAGAAGCAACCTGGCCCTCATGCCGTGCTCCCGGGCAGGTCGACCCGGAACCGGGCGCCGCCGCCCGGCCGGTCCAGCACGGTCGCGGTGCCGCCGTGCGCGAGCGCGTGCTGGGCGACGATCGCCAGGCCGAGCCCGGTGCCGTCGGTGCCGCCCCTGGTCCCGGCGGCCCGGCCGCGGACGAAACGGTCGAAGATCTCGGCCTTGTCCTCGGGACTGACCCCGGGCCCCTCGTCGTCGACCTCGATCCGGCCGAGCCCGTCGTCGAGGGTCAGCCGGATCGCCACCGCCCCGCCGCCGTAGGCGGTCGCGTTGTCGAGCAGGTTGCCGAGCACCTGGCCGATCCGGCGGCGGTCGACGGTCCAGCTGGGTTCGCCCTCGGCGTGCACGATGCTCTCCGGCAGCCCGCGTTCCCGGCAGGCCGAGCGGGCCAGCCCGGCGACGTCGACCGGCGCCCGCTGCGCCGCCCGGTCGCTGCGGGCCAGCGTGATCAGGTCGTTGACCAGCTGCTGGAAGCGGGCGATCTCGTCGGCGACCAGACCGGCCGCGGTCGCGGTGCGCTCGTCGAGGTGCGCGCGGCGGCGGGTGAGGACACTGGCGGCGGCGGAGAGCGTCTGCAACGGGGAGCGCAGCTCGTGGCTGACGTCGGCGGCGAACCGGCGGTCGCGTTCCAGCCGGGCCGACAGCTCGTCGACCATGGCGTTGAACGAGGACGTGAGGCGGCCGAGGTCGGGCTCCTGGGCCGGGTCGAGGCGGGCGTCGGACGCGCCGGTGGCGATGTCCTGGGCGGCCTGCGCCACCCGCACCAGCGGCCGCATCACGTAGCGGCTCGCGTAGAGCCCGAGGCCGGCGCCGGCCAGGGCGGTGGCGATCGCGACCGCGGTCAGCACGATGGTCAGCACCCGCAGCGTGTGGTCGAGCTCGGCGAGCGAGTCGACCTCGTAGAACACCGTGTCGGTGGCGATCGGCACCGCCACCACCAGGGTCGGGGCGCCGTCGGCCCGGACCCGCTGGACCGAGGCCCGGCCGGACCGGGCCTGCTCCTGCAGCGCGGCCGGGACCGCGCTGGTGGTGCCGAGGTCGGCGCTGCGGGCGAACCACTCGCCGTCGCGGTGCAGCAGCGCACGCCGGTTCTCGCCGGTGTCCAGCGCGCGCAGCAGGGCGACCAGGTCGGGGTCGGCGGTGGCGACGATGCCGGCCCGGATCACGGCGGCGTCGTAGTAGGCGGCCCGGATGGCGGTGCTCTCCCGCTCGCCGAGCAGCGAGTGCCGGACGATCTCGTACGACGCGAAGGCCATCGTGGCGGACAGCGCGAGCGCCCCGGCGGCGAAGCCGGCGATGACCCGTGCGCGCAGCCCGGCCCGGATCATCGTTGCAGCTTGTAGCCGAGGCCGCGGACGGTGACGAGGTGCTGGGGCGCGGCCGAGTCGTCCTCGATCTTCTGCCGCAGCCGGCCGACGTGCACGTCGACGAGGCGTTCGTCGCCGCCGTCGTACTCCCAGACGCGCTGCAGCAGCTGCTGGCGGGAGAGCACCCGGCCCGGGTGGTCGGCCAGCTCGCAGAGCAGCTGGAACTCGGTGCGGGTGACCGCCACCGGCTCGCCGCGCCGGCGCACCTCGCCGGCCTCGGGCAGGATCTCCAGCTCGCCGAAGCGCAGCACCGGCACGGCCTCCGGGGTGACCGCCCGGGCCCGCCGGCGCAGCGCCCGCAGCCGCGCGGTCAGCTCCTTGACCGCGACCGGCTTGACCAGGTAATCGTCGGCGCCGGCCTCCAGCGCGGCGACGATGTCGTGGGTGTCGTCCCGGGCGCTGATCACCACGATCGGCACGTCGTCGGTGCGCCGCATCTGCCGGATGCACTCGAAGCCGTCGATCCCGGGCAGCATCAGGTCGACCAGCACGGTGTCGGCGGGCGACCGGCGCTGGAGCTCCAGGCCCTCCTCGGCGGTCGGCACGCCGGACACCGCGTAGCCCTCGTCCTCGAGCGCGAGCACGAGGGAGAGCCGGATCCGGTCGTCGTCCTCGATCACCAAGACTGCTGACACCACCTCATCATGGCTGGTGGGCAGGGGAGCGGCGAGCGCGGGCGGCCGGATCGGCGGGACTGTCACGGAACTGTCATGGGGCTGTGGAGAAGCTGCCACACCCGGCGATGAATCTTGGCGCATGGCGGAACACGAGATACCCGAGGCGGTGGTGGTCGTCACCGAATCGTTCGACGGCCTCGCCGTCGAACGGTGGGAGCGCCTGATCGCCGGTGCGGTGGAGATGCGCCCCCGCCGGCTGGTCATCGATCTGCGGGACAGCCCGCTGATCGACGCGGCCGCGATCGGGGTTCTGCTGCGGGCCCACCGCGACATGATCAGCAGTGGTGGCCGGCTGGTGCTGCGCGGGCCGACCCCGCGGGTGCAGCGGATCCTGCACCTTGCCCGGCTGGGCCACGTCTTCGACGTCGCCGCCACGGCGTAGGGCCGCCGGTCTCGGTTCGAGACCGGCGGCCCGGTCATTTACGCCAGGGCGAACTTCTGCGCCGCGGCGCCGTTGCAGTCCCAGATCTGCAGGCGGGTGCCGTTGGCGGTGGCACCGTTCGGCGAGTCGATGCACCGGCCGGTGGTCGGGTTGGAGATCGAGCCGTTGGCGTTGGCCACCCAATTCTGGTAGCCGCTGCTGTTGCAGGTGGCGAGCTGGAGCTTGGTGCCGGCCGCGCTGGCGCCGCCCGCGATGTCCAGGCACTTGCCCAGCGTGCGCAGGGTCTGGCCGGTCCAGGTCCACTTCTGGTCGGCCGAGGTCGCCTGCTGGCAGTCCCAGAGCTGGATGGCGGTGCCGTCGCTGCCGTTGTCGTCACCGGCCACGTCCACGCACTTGCCGCCCGGCCCGTAGATCGGGGTGCCGATGGCGAACTTCTGGGCGGCGGCGCCGTTGCAGTCCCAGATCTGCAGCCGGGTGCCGTTGGCGGTGGCACCGTTCGGCGAGTCGATGCAGCGGCCGCTGGCCGGGTTCTTCAACGAGCCGTCGGACTGCCGCACCCACGCCTGGTAGCCGCCGCTGTTGCAGGTGGCCAGCTGCAGCTTGGTGCCGGCCGCGCTCGCGCCGCCGGCGATGTCCAGGCACTTGCCGAGGGTCTGCAGGGCCTGCCCGCTCCACGTCCAGTGCTGGTCCTTGGCCGCCGTCTGGCAGTCCCACAGCTGGACCGCGGTGCCGTCGCTGCCGGTGTCGTCGCCGGCCACGTCCACGCACTTGCCGCCGGGACCGGTGATGGCCTGGCCGGACGTCGTGCCGCCGGAACCGCCGGTCGCCTTGTTGTAGACCGCCACCGAGTCGATGATCAGCTTGCCGCCGGAGACGGTGGCCGCGTTCGGGCCACCGCCGAACGCGTCCGGGAAGCCACCGCCGATCGCCAGGTCGTAGATGATGAAGAACGGGTGGTCGACCGCGTCCGACCAGGTGGTGGCGTCCACCTGGTTCGCGTTGATCGTGTAGTAGTTGTTCCCGTCCAGGTAGAACCGGATCTGCTCGGGCGACGTCGACCGGTCGATCTCGACGGCGTAGTCGTGGAAGCCGGTCTGGCAGCCTCCGCAGGCCCGCTCGCCGGACGTGATGCCGGTGGACTCGTTGCACGGGCCGCCCGGGTTGACGCCGCAGTGCAGGGCGCCGAAGACCGAGCTGCGGCCGTTGATGTCCTCCATGATGTCGATCTCGCCGGACTTCGGCCAGGTGACCCCGGACCGCAGCGGCGCGCCGAGCATCCAGAACGCCGGCCAGTAGCCCGCGCCGTTCGCGGTGGTCACGTTGGGCTGCTGAAGAACGGATTCCATGCGTACGACGCCGCCCGCGGCCGCGCCGAAGGTGGCCGCCTGGGTCTCCACCCGACCGGACGTCCACCCGGCCCGCGGGTCGGAACCGGCGTGGTTGGCCTGCAGGACCAGGTGGCCCTGACCGTCGTAGTAGACGTTCGAGGTGCTGTTGGTCATGGTCTCGATCTCGCCGGTGCCGAAGCTGCTGCCCGGCCCGGTGTCGTACTTCCACAGACTCTGGTCGATGCCGGTGCCGGCGGCACCGTTGAAGTCGTCGCTCCAGGTGAGCGTGAAGCCGGACGGCGTCGGGGGCACCGCGGCCTCGGCGTTCAGCGTCACGACGGCGGCGGCAACCAGGGGGATCGCTACGACGGGAACCAGGAAGAGCGCTCTCTTCCAACCCTTTTTCGAGCGCATGTGCAGGACCTCCGGGGGAAATATGGGGAGACTCATGGTCTGGAGCGGTCCGACATTTAACAAGCTTTAATGACTTGCACTGCCCGATGTACGGGTCGGCGTGCCCGTCAGTCGCTCAGGACACCGCCGCGGCGGTGATCAGGATCAGGGCGGCCGCGGTCGTGTAGCGCGCGCCGCTCACCAGCAACTCCTCGGCCAGGACGACGAGGGTCAGGACAGCCGTCAGCAGCAGGTGCGGGTGGGTGGCGGCGGCCATCGGCAGCATCACCGCCCAGCACGCACCGGCCCCGGCCAGCCCGTGCCGCAGGCCGGCCCGCAGGCAGGCGAGATCGGCCCGGCGCCCGTCCGGCGGCAGCGGCGGGCGGCGCCGGCACTTGCGCAGCCGGCCCCGCTTCCACGGGGTGAGCTCCCAGGCCGCCGCGATCAGCAGGGCCACCGGCACGGACAACCCCAGCAGCCGGGCGGCCGGGATGGCGACCAGCCCGTACGCCGCCCAGAGCAGCAGGTAGCCGGCCGTGAACAGCGCGACGGTGCGCGGCCGGCGCCGCCACTTGCCGGTCAGCGCGGCGTGCCGCACCGCGGGCAGGGCCGGCGGGAGCATCATCGCCGCCGACATCAGGAGCCAGCCGGTCACGACCGCCCCGGGGCCGGGCGCGGGTGCGTGCTCGGCGTGCGGGCCGGTGTGCCCGGCGACGAGCGACACCCCGGCGGCCGCGGCGACGACCAGGACCGGCCACTCCGGATGCCGCCAGGTGTACGCCCGGAACCGCGCGACCGCACGCCGGCCGACCGCCTCGGTCGCGGTGGCGCTCATCGACCACCGCCGGTCGTGGTGGCGTTCATCGGCCGCCGCCGGTCGCGGTGGCGTTCATCGGCCGTCGCCGGGGGTGATGCGCAGGAAGCGGGCCTGGGCGGCGGCCGGGCCGGCGTGTTCGTAGACGTAGTTGGCCAGGTCGAGGGCGTCCTCGCCGCGCCCGCTGGCGGGTCGCAGGACGAGCTGGCCGGGCCGGGTCTGCTCGACGTCGACGTCCCCCTCGTAGGCCGCGGCGGCCGCCCGGACGGTGGCGGCCGTCCCGGCGCCGCCGGTGTCCACCCGCACCTCGGGCAGCACCACCAGCAGGGTGTCGTCGTGTTCGAGGACCGGGTGGGCCGCACCGGCCTTCCGCAGCCGCTCGATCAGCTGCGGGGTCAGCGCGGCCGCCGGCACCAGCACGATGCCGCCGGTCACCGGTTCCCCGGTCACGTCCCCGCTCCACAGCTTCGCCCGCTCGGCGGCGGGCACGTCGACCGCGACGAGCCGGGTGGCGGCGAGCGGAATTCGTTGCTTGCCCGCCCAGTAGTAGGCCACGGGTCACCTCCGCCGGGCGGCGCGCAGGGCGGCGAACGCGTTGAGCCGGCCGAAGCCGACCTGCGGGTCCCAGCCGGTCGGGCCCATGCTGTCGGCCATCCCGGTCAGCAGGGCGCGGACCTCGGCCTCGGTGAGGTCGGGCCGGACCGACATGACCAGGGCGGCGGCCGCGGCGGCGAACGGGGTCGCCGCCGAGGTGCCGTTGAACCGGCCGGTGGTCGGCCCCGGGTCGCTGCCGGCCGCCCCGGCCAGGTCGGTGGTGCGGATCTGCACGCCCGGCGCCATCAGGTCGAGGCCCTGGCCGGAGTTGCTGCCCCAGGTGGTCTCGCCGTCCCGGGAGGTGCGGGTCTTGCGCTCGTCCCACTGGTTGGAGGCGCCGACGGTGAGGATGTCGGGACCGTCGCCGGGATAGACCATCGCGGGGTCCTCGTGGTTGCCGGCCGCCACCACGATCAGCGTGCCCTTGCCGCCGCGGCCCCGGGTGCGGGCCCGGGTGATCGCCTGGATGACCAGGTCGCTCGGCGGGCCGCCGCCCCAGGAGTTGGAGAGGACCGCGGCGCCGGCGGTGTCCCAGCACCAGTCGATCGCGTCGGCGACCGAGAAGTCGTCGGCGAGCCAGCCGGCCCCGATGTAGCCGCCGATCCGGCAGGCCACCAGGGAGACGCCCGGCGCCAGCCCGCGGACCGTGTCGTCCCGGCTGAGGATGATGCCGGCGCAGGCGGTGCCGTGCGACTCGTCCCGCTGGGGTGCGGCGAGGTCGTCGCCGTCCCGGAAGTCGCGCTCGGCGACCAGCGCCGGCTTGAGGAACGGGTGCGACGTGTCCACGCCGTCGTCGAGGACCGCGACCCGGACCTCGGGATCGCCGCGGGTGATCGTCCAGGCCGCCTCGGCGGCGACGTCGGCGCCGACCACGCCGGGGTCGCCGGGATTGTTCAGCCCCCACTGGGTGGCCGCGGCCGCACCGGGCGCGGGCGGCGGCGCCATCAGACGGCTGAAGTTGGGCTGGGCGGACTCGACGAGGCCCCGCTCGACCAGCGCGGTCGCCGCCCGGGCGACCAGGCGGATCGGGTCGGTGGCGCCGGCCGGGGCGGCCAGCAGGACCTTGCCGTGGCTGCCCTCGGTCACCGTGGTGATGCCGAACTCGGCGCGGAGCCAGGCCAGCTCGGCCGTCCGGGCGCCGCCGACCGACATGGTCGCGGTGGGGATGACGGTGGCCGCCTCGGCGGTGGGCGGGCTCATCGGCGCGGCCCGCCGGGCGGTCGGCTCGGCCAGCGTTATCCGCCGTTTTCGTCCGCCGGCGTAGTACTCGATTCGCATGGCACCTCCGAGGGGAAGCCTTTCCTGTTTTGTGGGCGCCGAACACGATGCGATCATCCGAAAATGTTGACCGATAGAACCAGTGAATCGGTCTGCTCTTTCCGCCGGGTTCGCGCTATCTGAACGGCTGATTGCGCCGGATTCGATCGGGCGGGGAGAAAGAAACGGTTCGGTTGTCATGTGCGAAATGATCGATCGGCCCGATCGAGAGGAGATAACGTGAATAAGGTCCGCGTCCGCGAGGACATCTGGGAATTGGAAAGCCAGCAGGAGTGGCATCCGATCACGTTCGCGTACGCCCTGGCGGTCGGCGAGATGCAACGTCGCTCCGAGGCCGACCCCGGCGATCCGACCGGCTGGCTCTACCAGTCGTCGGTGCACTCGATGAACCTGCCGCCGACCGAACCGCCGGACGTCTGGCGGCATCAATGTCAGCACACCAGCTGGAATTTCCTGCCATGGCACCGGATGTACCTTTACTGGTTCGAGGAGATCGCCCGGTCGATCATCGAGGCGTCCGCGGAGATCGACCGGGGAACGAAATCGACGTGGGCGTTGCCGTACTGGAATTATGATCGGCGCGGCGTGACCAACACGCTGCCGCCGCCGTTCCGGGCGAAATTTCTTCGCGATGGCCGGCCCAATCCGCTATTCGTCGACGAACGGAACAAAGCACCGGGCCGCGATCTCAACAACGGCGACGGAATGCGGGACGGACGGCAGGGCCCGATTTCGGTGACGACCGCACGATTCGCCCTTCCGGCGACGGTCTTCGCGGGTCTCGGCAGCTTCGGTGGCCCGCGGACCGGGTGGCATCACATGTTCGAGAACGGCATCCGGACCTCGGGCCTGCTGGAGGCGACCCCGCACGGCTCGGTGCACACCGAGGTGGGCGGGGCCGACGGCCTGATGAGCGCCTTCGACACCGCCGCGCTCGACCCGATCTTCTGGCTGCACCATGCGAACATCGACCGGTTGTGGTCGGTCTGGCTCGCCCAGGACCAGCCGCCGCGGGCCAACCCGACCGAGGCCGCCTGGCTGACCATGGAGTCGCACTTCCACGACCGGACCGGCGCCGACCTGAAGCAGCGCACCGAGAAAGTCCTCGACGAGGTCGCCGACCTGGGCTACCGGTACGCCGAGGTGACCCCGCCCGCCGGACCGATGGAGGCGAAACCGATGTCGTCCGGACCGGCCCCCGAGCACCCGGCCGAGCTGGTCGGGGCGACCAGCGAACCGATCACCCTGGCCGGCCGCCGGTCCACCAACCGGTTCCCGATCTCGCCGCCGGCCGGCCCGCTCGCCGCGACCGCGGGCAGCACCCCGTCCCGGGTCGTGCTCACCGTCGAGGACATGCGCGCCGGGCGGAATCCGGGCTACTCCTACGCGGTCTACCTGAACGTCCCGGACGATGACGACGACCCGGCCAACGACACGCACTACGTCGGCAACGTGTCGTTCTTCGGGATCGAGGAGACCACCCGGTTCGGCGGCGAGCACGCCGGCGCGATCAGCCAGGCGCTGGATGTCACCGCGCTGTACCACCAGCTCCGGGACGACGGGCAGTGGGACGACAGCCTGGTGACGGTCACCTTCGTGCCGATCCTCCCGGACGCCGGCGACGTCGCCGGGCCGGAATCGCAGCCGGTGGAGGTCGGCCGGATCGGCCTGTTCTTCCAATGACGAAGCTGGGCATCGATGGGCGTGCCGTTGTACAAACGTGCACGTTCATCGATGTCTTATTGAGTGGATCTAGGCGGCGAGCATAGGGTCCGAAGTGGACGTTTTGAAACGTTCAAATCGCTCTTCGCTCCCCGGGAGATCTGCATGAAACGCAAACTCCTACTCGTCCTCCTCCTGATCGTCACGTCCGTCCTGGTCCCGGCGGCCGCCGCCACCGCGGCGCCGGCCGGCCTCGACAACGCCCACTGGATCTGGTTCCCGGAGGGCGACCCGGCGGTCACCGCGCCGGCCGCCACCCGCTACCTGCGCCGGGAGTTCACCGCCCCGGCCGGGCCCTGGACCGACGCGCAACTCGTGGTGACCGGCGACGACACCACCGACGTCTGGCTCAACGGCACCTACCTGGCCGGCTCGCCGCGCACCACCGACGCGTGGAAGCAGGCCCGCTACGTCGACCTGGCCGCCGCGCTGCGGGCCGGCGCCAACACCCTCGAGATCGCGGTGCGCAACACCAGCACCGGGCCGGCCGGATTGCTCGGCCATCTGCGGGTGGCCGCCGCGGCCGGGACCGTCGACCTGGTCACCGACGGGGCGTGGCAGGCCGCGAACGCCGTACCCAAATCCTGGGTCTCCGCCAAAGAGCTCGGCGTCTACGGCAGCGGGCCGTGGGCCCGCAATGTCGCCGCCCCGGACCCGAGCCGGGCCTCGCCGGTCACCGTGACCGGCCTGACCGCGCAGCGGCAGACGAATCCGCTCGGCGTCGACGCGGCCCGGCCGCTCCTCGGGTGGAAGCTCGTGGCCGGTGCGCCGGGTCAGGTGCAGGGCCGCTACCAGGTCGCCGTCGGCACCGCGGCCGGCGGCTCGGACGTGTGGGACAGCGGGCCGGTCGCGTCCGGGCAGAGCGTCGACGTGGCCTACGGCGGGCCCGCGCTGACCAGCAACAAGCGGTATTTCTGGCGGGTACGGGTGTGGGACGCCCAGGGGCGGCCGAGCCCGTGGAGTGCGGCGGCCACCTTCGACACCGGGCTCTTCGACCCGGCGACCGAGTGGCAGGCCGGGTTCATCGGCGCCCCGGTGACCGAGAACCTCACCGGCGCTAACTGGATCTGGTACCCGGAAGGCGACCCCGCCACCAGCGCGCCGGCCGCCACCCGCTACTTCCGGAAGACGTTCACGCTCGCGAGCGTCGGCAAGTCGGTGCTGGTCGTCACCGGTGACGACACCGCCGACGTCTGGGTCAACGGCGCGCAGGTCAGCGCCTCGCGCCGGGTCACCGACTCGTGGAAGCGGGCGACCACCGTGGACGTGACCGCCCAGCTGCACGCCGGCGGCAACACCGTCGCGATCGCCGGCACCAACACCAGCGAAGGGCCGGCCGGTCTGGTCGCGAAGCTGAGCACCGGGCTCGTCACCGACGGTTCGTGGAAGGCCTCGACGACCGGCGCCGGTGGCTGGCAGCAACCGGCCTTCGACGACTCGGCCTGGCCCGCCGCCCAGGTGACCGCGGCGATCGGGGGCGGACCGTGGGGAGCCCAGGTCAGCGTGCCGCATCCCACGCCGTACCTCAGCAAGGGTTTTGATGTGGGGAAGCCGGTGGCGAGGGCGCGGCTGTTCGCGACGGCGCTCGGGCTGCACGAGACCTATCTCAACGGTGCGCGGGTCAGTGCCGAGCGGCTGGCGCCGGGCTGGACCGACTACGGCAAGCGGCTGCAATATCGCGACTACGACGTCACCGCGCTGCTCAAGCAGGGTGGGAACACGCTGGGGGCGCTGGTCGGCAACGGCTGGTATTCCGGCAACGTCGGCTTCGCGGGCAGCGCGATCTACGGGACGTCGCCGTGGTATTCGGCGCGGCTCACCATGGAGTACGCCGATGGCAGCGCGGCGACCGTGCTGACCGACGGCACCTGGACCGCGAGCGCCAGCACGGTCGTCGCCGACGATCTCTATCAGGGCGAGGATCAGGACGCCCGGATCACGCCCGGTGCCGGCACCGCGGTGACCGTCCGTGCCGGGGCTCAGCCGCATCTGGTCGCCCAGGTCGACCCGGGGGTGACCGTGCAGCAGGAGCTGTCGCCGGTCGCGATCACCCAGCCCAAGCCGGGCGTGTGGATCGCCGACCTCGGGCAGAACTTCACCGGCTGGAACCGGCTGCGGGTGACCGGGCCGGCCGGCACCAAGGTCACGCTGCGGCACGGCGAGATCCTCAACGCCGACGGCACGCTCTACACGACAAACCTGCGGGCCGCCCAGGCCACCGACACGTTCACCCTGGCCGGAACCGGCTCCCCGGAGGTTTTCGAACCGCATTTCACGGTGCACGGCTATCGATATGTCGAAGTCACCGGCATCTCGTCCTTCGATCTCGTCGGTCTCGCGGCCTGGACCGCCGGCGCTTCCACCGGCACCTTCACCACCAGTGACGCGAGCATCAACCAGGTGGCGCACAACATCCTGTGGGGCGCCCGGTCCAACATGCTGTCGATCCCGACCGACTGCCCGCAGCGCGACGAACGGCTCGGCTGGACCGGTGACATCGCCGCGTTCGCCGCCACCTCCACGTTCGGCTTCGACACCCACGGGCTGCTCGCCAAGTTCGTCGACGACCTGGTCGACGCACAGCGCGCGGACGGGGCGTTCACCGACGTGGCGCCGGCCGTGATCAGCGGCGGGGGCAAGGCGGGCTGGGCCGACGCGGGCGTGATCGTGCCGTACACGATCTGGCAGCGCTACGGCGATCTGTCCGTCGCCGACGCGCACTTCGCGGCGATGCAGCGCTACGTCGACTACCTGCGGTCTACATCGGGCAGTGACCTGATCCGCGATCAGGAGACGTTCGGTGACTGGCTCAACGTCAACGACAACACCGCCAACGATCTGACGAGTACGGCGTACTTCGGCTGGTCCGCGCGGTTGTTGTCGCGGATGGCCGCGGCCACCGGGCGCACCGCCGAGGCGACCACCTACGGCACCCTCGCCGACCAGATCGCCGCCGCCTTCACCAGCCGGTTCGTGGCGGCCGACGGGACGGTCGGCAGCAACAGCCAGACCGGTTACGTGCTGGCGCTCGCCTTCGAACAGGTGCCGCCGGCCCGGCAGCAGGCCGTCGCCGACAAGCTCGCGGCCGCGGTCGACGCCCGCGGCGGGCATCTCTCGGTCGGCTTCATGGGGGTGGAGAACCTGCTCCCGGTGCTCGCCGACCACGGGCACGCGGACACCGCCTACCGGATCCTGCAACAGCCCGACTATCCCGGCTGGGGCTACATGAACTCGCGCGGCGCCACCACGATCTGGGAGCGCTGGGACGGGATCAGGACCGACGGCACGCTGCAGGACCCGGGGATGAACTCGTTCAACCACTACGGGCTCGGCTCGGTCGGCGACTGGCTCTACCGCAGCGTCGGCGGCGTCGCGCCGGCCGCACCCGGCTACCGCCAGGTGCTCATCGCCCCGCTGCCGGGCGGCACCCTCACCAGCGCGGCGGCCGCGCTCACCACCGGTTACGGGCCGACCAGCTCGTCGTGGACCCGCAGCGGCTCGACGCTGACCCTCAAGGTCGTCATCCCGGCTGGTGCGACCGCGACCGTACGCCTCCCGGTCTTCTCCTCCGGGTCGGTTACCGCACCTCCCGAAGCCGTCCCGCAGGGCGTCGGTTCCTACTCGCTCGGCTCCGGCAGCTACACCTTCACCGTGGCCTAGCTGGTGGCGAAGCGCGGCGGACGGGCTGTGATTGACTGGCACGCATGGTCTTGCGCCCGCCCGCCGCGCCGACCCGCCCGCGTAACCGCAAGCAGCTCATCGTCGAGGCGGCCGGGCAGGTCTTCAGCGATCGCGGTTACCACGCCGCCTCGATGGAGGAGATCGCCGCCGGGGTGGGGATCAGCGCGGCCGCGCTCTACCGGCATTTCCCGAACAAGTACGCGCTGTTCGCCGAGTGTGCCGATGTGATGGTGGACCGGCTGGTCGCGACCCTGGCTCCGGCGCTCGGCCTGCCCGAGACGCTGGCCGCGCTCATCCGGGTCACCGTCGCGCACCGGGCGTCGGGTGGCCTCTACCGGTGGGAGGCCCGCTACCTGGGACGCGACGACCGCCGGCTGCTCCGGGCGAAGTTCGGGCAGGTCGTCGACCGGGTGGCCGACCTCGTCCGGGCGGATTACCCGTTGCCGGACGAGCGGCTGCGGGCGGTGGCCGCGCTCGGCGTGATCGGGTCGATCACCATGCACCACACCTCGATCGCGCCGCGCCGGATCGAGGACCTGCTGCTCACCTCCGCGCTGCGGGTGGTCGCCACCGACCCGGCCACCGCGGCCGGCAGCGCCCGCCTGGTCGAGTTGCCCGCCCCGCCGGTGCCGCGCACCCGGCGCGCCGAGATCCTGGCCGCGGCGGTCCCGCTGTTCGCCCGGGACGGGTTCGCCAACGTCACCAACGGGCAGATCGCGCAGGCGGTCGGGCTCGCCCCGTCGGCGATCTACCGCCACTATCCCGGCAAGGTCGACATCCTGGTGGCCGCGTGCCTGCAGGCGGCCGGGCTGCTGGCCCAGGCGGTGGACCGGAGCCTGCACCAGGCGGCCGACCCGCGCCAGGCGGTGGTCGCGCTGACCGCCGCGTACGTGGCCTACAGCTTCGAGCACAACGCGCTCACCAGCGTGGCCGAGGCGGAGATCCGGGGGTTGCCGGCCGACCGGCAGCGGCCGCTGATCCTGGCCCAGCGGGAGCACATCGCGGTCTGGGAGCAGCAGTTGCGGCTGGCCCGGCCGGAACTCGACCCGCGCCAGGCCCGGCTGCTGGTGCACGCGGGCTTCGGCGTCGTGATCGAGGCCGGGCGCGCCCTGCACTGGCAGAACACGCCCGGTCATCGGGATGCGGTCACCGCTCTGGTCACCGGCGCCTTGACCCTCTAGGCGGGCCGGTTTCCGGTCGGGATGGTGATCGGGGTGTAGGTCGCCGACGTGCCGTTGTTGAGGAACAGCATCGCCAGGCCGCGGACGAACTGGTCGAAGAGGGAGAACGTGGTCGGGATGATCGGCGACAGGCCCTCGCGGAACGCGACGTAGGCCGGCCAGCCGAGCTCGATCACGCTGCGCGAGACCAGGTCGCGCGGCAGCTTCAGCCAGTCGCCGATCTTGTCGCTCAGGACGTATCGCGCGAACTCGCGCTGGAAGCCCTTGGTGACCCCCAGGTCGACCGACGAGGTCAGGTTGAGCAGGACGTCGGCCAGGTTGATGCCCTCCGGTGTCGGCGCCATGATCGGCGTCAGCACGTAGGCCGACTGCTGCTGGGCCGCGGCCCAGCTCGCCGGGATGAAGTCGTCGCGCACCCCGAGCAGGTGCAGCGCGACCTGCCACTGGTGCAGGTAGGCGTCTTCCTCGGCGGCCGACATCTTGATGCCCCAGGCCTTCAGCTTGCCGTAGACGAAGGTGCCGAGACTGTGGAAGGTGACCAGGATGTCGCCGTTGCTGATCGGGATGAAGTCCTGGTCGTTGGTGACCGCCCGCCACGCCGGTGACTGGGGGAGCAGGTGCCGCACGGCGGCGTGGGTCAGCCGGGTCTTGTTCGAGGTCACCACGAAGTGGCCGGTCGGCTGGAACGCGTCGAGCGCGCTCAGGTCGTACCCGTACGTGAAGGTCTTGGCCGCCCGGGACTGCATGACGGCGCCGCCCGCGGACCAGTAGACGTTGCGGGCCTCGCGCGGGATGACCGTGCTCATGATGCCGCTGCCCAGGCCGTACAGCAGGAAGAGGTACATGCTCATCCGCTTGTTGAACTGGGCGGCGCGGGCGAGCTTGGTCTGGTCGGCCCACGACGGCAGAGTGTTGACCTGCTGGAGGTAGGTGACGAGGGCGGCGGGCAGGGCGGCCGGGAGCGGGTCGCCGTTGTTGACCCACGAGTCGAACGCGGTGTTGACGGCCGGGATCTGGCCGTTGTCCAGGAGGGACGCGACGAGCGGGTCGGTGGCGTCGTCCCACACGCTCCACGGGTCGGTGACCGTGTCGGTGGCGGCGATCGAGTTGGCGGAGGACCACGCCCACGCCTTCGACGGATCCGCGACGCCCACCAGACCCAGCGCGGCGCCGAGGGTGAGGACTCGCCTTCTGCTGAGATTTTGCATTCGCTTACCTGCTTCCAGATGGGCCGGGGATGCCTGGGAAGAGGATGTTTCACCGGTAACCGGTGTGTGATTTCTCATTAACATAGCGATGCTCGATGTCATCAGCAAGACTCAATGTATTAACGTGCGGCCCGGCGAAAACGGCGGCCCAGGTCGGCGACGGCGGCGGTGAGCTCGGGCAGGTCGCGCGGCGTGAATCTCGGGCCGTTCGGCGTGCGCAGGGCGATCCGGTCGACGCGGAAGGTGCGCCAGTCCGCGCGGTCGAGGTCCCAGGCGACGACATACCAGCGGCCGTCCCAGGTGATCACGTGGTGCGGCTCGGCGCGGCGGGGTTTTCGGCGTAGTCGAAGCGGGCCGCCGCTCACCTGCCTGGTGATCACCTTTACCAGCGCGGTCCTGATGGCCGCCCTGAAGATCGACACCTACGGCGATGCGCTGCTGTTCGGCCTGATCGTGGGGCTGGGCTATCTCACCGCCAACACGGTGAACATCGCGATCAACCCCAACTTCCCCCGGCCGCTGCTGTACGCAGCGATCTCCGGGGGATTCAACGTGATCGGAAGCCTGATCGTCAGTCTGCTTCTGGTGGCGGTCTGATCAGTCGGAGTCCAGGCCGTGGCAGGCCGTCGCCGTGCAACCCTCGCCGCGGCCGTGGCAGGTCGGGCACCGCTCGTCGAGGTGCTCGGCCGGGGTGGCGGTGGTGGTGCGGTCGTTCATCGCGATCTCCCTATGTCGCTGCCGTTCAGGGATCAGCCTTTCGCGGCAGCGATCATCGGGGCAGGGCCATCCGGCCCGGCTCAGTAGCCGGACGGCAGGCGCGGCGTGTAGTGCTCCTCCAGGGCGGCCACCTCCTCGGCGGTCAGCTCCAGGTCGAGCGCGGCCACCGCGTCGGTCAGGTGCTGCGGCTTGGTCGGCCCGACGATCGGCGCGTCGACGACCGGGTTGTGCAGCACCCAGGCCAGCGCGACCTGGGCCATCGGGACGCCGCGGGCCTCGGCGACCCGGCGGACCGCATCGACGATCGGCCGGTTCTCCTCGCCCTCGTAGCGCCGGTGCAGATGGTCGGCCCCGGCCCGGGCGGTGGACTGCTCGTCCCACGGGCGGGCCAGCCGGCCCTTCGCCAGCGGGGCCCACGGGATCGACCCGACGCCCTGGTCGGCGAGCAGGCCGAACATCTCCCGCTCCTCCTCGCGCTGCAGGAGGCTGTACTGGTTCTGCATGGAGACGAACCGCGTCCAGCCGCCCAGGTCGGCGGCGTGCTGCAGCTTCGCGAACTGCCAGGCGTGCATCGAGGACGCGCCGATGTAGCGCACCTTGCCCGCCTTGATCACGTCGTGCAGCGCCTCCATCGTCTCCTCGACCGGGACCGCCGGGTCGAACCGGTGGATCTGGTAGAGGTCGACGTAGTCGGTGCCGAGCCGGCTCAGCGACGCGTCGATCTGCTCGAGGATGGCCTTGCGGGACAGCCCGGACCCGCCCGGCCCGTCGTGGAACTTGAAGTAGACCTTGGTGGCCAGCACGATCGCGTCGCGGTCCGTGTACTTGCGGATCGCCCGGCCGACGATCTCCTCCGACGTGCCGTCGCTGTAGACGTTCGCGGTGTCCCAGAAGGTGACGCCCGACTCGACCGCCTGCCGGAAAACCGGCTCGGCGGTCTCGTCGGTCAGCGTCCACTGGTGGTTGTTGCCGCGGTCGGGTGCCCCGAAGCTCATGCAGCCGAGCGTGACCCGGCTGATCTTGAGGCCCGAACTGCCCAGTCGTGTGAAGTCCATGGTCCAAAACTAACGACTCGTGGGACGGGATCGGCGGAAAGACCCGTAGACGCGGTCGCCGCGAATTCTGGATCGGTATCGGTCTAAGTCTTCCCCTGGTGACGCATCGATGCCTACGTTCCTGGGCGGGCCACCACGGTCCACATTGCATCCGGGCCGAGCCCGTTCCACCGGCGGGTGTCGGCATGACCGCTTCGGGGGTAGTCGATGCGCAAGATCCTGGTGGGACTGCTGGGCGTCAGCCTGGCGTCCGGCTTAGGCATTTCATCCAGTCCGGCCGCGCTGGCCGCGCCGTCAGTGTCACCGCCGGCCGGCGCGACCGCCGCGGCGAAGAACGCGGAGAGCGACGAGCTGGTCGGGTCGCTCGAGCAGAAGCGGCGGGCGCTGCGGGAGAAGGCCGTGAGCGACGTCGTGTCCGGCCGGGCCACGCCGGTGACCCGCAACGGCAGCACGGTCGTCAAGGTCGGTCAGTCGGCCGGCGGCGGGGCGTTCGGCGGCAAGTCGCGCCGGGGCGGTGCCCGGGACAACCGTGATCAGTACGTCGAGCTCGCCCGGGAACGGACCGACCGGATCTTCGTGATCCTCGCCGAGTTCGGCAACGAGCGCGATCCGCGTTTCCCGGACCGGGACACCGACCCGACCACGCCGGGGCCGGCCCGCTTCGACGGGCCGCTGCACAACCAGATCCCGGCGCCGAACCGGGCGGTCGACAACACCACGGTCTGGCAGGCGGACTACAACCGCCAGCACTTCCAGGACCTGTACTTCGGGACCGGCCGCACCGCCGAGTCGGTCAAGACCTACTACCAGACGCAGTCGTCGGGCCGGTACAGCGTGGACGGCACGGTCACCGACTGGGTCAAGGTCAAATACAACGAGGCACGGTACGGCCGGTCCGGCGACGATCCGGCCGACGCCAACGGCGACGACCCCAACGTCTGCTCCGGCAACGTCTGCAACACGACCTACGACCTGGTGCGCGACGCCGCCAACCAGTGGGTCGCCGACCAGCTGGCGCAGGGCCGCAGCAGGGCCGAGGTGACCGCCGAGCTCAAGACGTTCGACCAGTGGGACCGGTACGACTTCGACGCCGACGGCAACTTCAACGAGCCGGACGGCTACCTCGACCACTTCCAGATCGTGCACGCCGGCGGCGACGAGGCGGACGGCGATCCCTCGCAGGGTGAGGACGCCATCTGGAGCCACCGCGCGTTCGCGTACGGCGACGACGAGGGTGACCGCGGCCCGGCCGGCAACCTGCTGGGCGGCACCGAGATCGCCGACACCGGCCTGTGGATCGGTGACTACACGATGCAGCCGGAGAACGGCGGGCTGAGCGTGTTCGTCCACGAGTACGGCCACGACCTGGGCCTGCCGGACGACTACAACGTGATCGCCGGCGGCAACGGCAACAACGAGTACTGGACGCTGATGGCGCAGAGCCGGCTCAACGCGGCGGGGGAGCCGCTCGGCACCCGGCCCGGCGACCTCGGCGCGTGGAACAAGTTGCAGCTCGGCTGGCTGGACTACGAGACGGTGGTGGCGAAGCAGAAGCGCACGCTGACCCTCGGGCCACAGGAGTACAACAGCAACAAGGCCCAGGCGGCGGTGGTGGTGCTCCCGAAGAAGACGGTGACCACCCAGTTCGGCGCGCCGTTCGCGGGTTCGAAGCAATACTTCTCCGGTAATGCCGACGACCTGCGCAACTCGATGACCCGGCAGTTCGATCTGACCGGGGCGGCCGCGCCGGCCCTGAACTTCAAGGCGCGGTACAACGTCGAGGAGGGCTTCGACTACCTGTACGTGCGGGCCTCGCTCGACGGCCAGAAGTGGACCGCGTTGGACGGCACCATCAACGGGCAGCCGTTCGGCCGGGACGGCGCCAACCCGCCGCGACCGGCGATCGACGGCAGCACCGATGATCAGTGGGTGGACGTCTCGGTGCCGCTCAGCGCGTACGCCGGAAAGAATGTGTATTTGCAGTTCTACTACCGCACCGACGGTGGTTTCTCGGCCGGCGGCTTCTTCAGCGACAACATCCAGGTGGTCGACGGCAGCGCGGTCCTGTTCAGCGACGACGCCGAGGCGACCACCTCGCCGTGGACGCTGCGCGGCTTCAGCACCGTCGGCACCAGCGCGACCGGCCAGTTCGACAACTACTACATCGCCGGCCACCGCACCTACGTCTCCTACGACCGCTACCTCAAGACCGGCCCGTACAACTTCGGCTTCCTCAACACGAAGCCGGACTGGGTCGAGCACTACTCGTACCAAACCGGGGTGTTGATCTCCTACTGGGACCGTTCCCAGGTCGACAACGACACCAACTGGCATCCGGGGGTGGGCCGCAATCTCTACATCGACGCCCACCCGCGCCCGTTCTACCGGCTGGACGGCCTGCCGTTCAGTTCCCGGATCCAGGTCTACGACGCGCCGTTCGGCCTGCGTAAGGCCGATTCGATGACGCTGCACATCAACGGCAATGCTTCTTATGTACGAGGCCAGGCCGCGCAGCCGCTCTTCGACGACACCCAGAAATACTTCTACGACGAACTGCCGAACCACGGGGTCAAGCTCCCCGCGGTCGGCGTGAAGATCCGGGTCCTGTCGGAGAACGGCACGTCCGCCAAGATCCGCATCTCCTGACCCCTGATGACCCGCCGCCGCCGTTCTCCACGGTGGCGGCGGGTCGCCGTTCTCAAGGCAGCAGCGGCAGGATCGCGCAGTTCGAGTCGGCCGGCTTGCCGGCCAGCCGCTGGTAGAGCCAGTCGACCGCGGTGGCCTGGTCGGCCAGCAGCGGCCCGAAGTGGTTGAGCAGCGGGTCGACCAGCCACGGCACCGTGACCGGCGCGTAGACCACGTCACCGCCGAGCTTGCACCAGTCGGCCGCCATCGTGCGGGCCTGGGCGTGCGGCACCAGGTTGTCGAAGAGGCCGGTCGCGACCCGGACCACGCCGGCCGGCTTCCGGTTCCCGATCGTCTGCTCGTCGACGAACGCCTTCAGCTGGGGCTCGGCCTTGATGATGTCGGCCAGCGACTTCCCGTTCTTCGTCCACGACGTGGTGCGCTGCAGCGCGTAACCGAAGATGGCGTCGCCGACACACATCGTCGACAGGTCCGTCAGGGTGGCCTTGCCGGCGTCGCTGAGGTACTTGTCGACCAGCGTCGAGAGGCTCGGGTCGGTCTGCCGGAACCCGTTCACCGACCAGCCCAGCGCCCCGACCAGCTCGGTGCCGTCGATCGCCGCGGTGACCGCGGCCAGGTCGGCCGGCGGCGCCCCGGAGTAGGTGGCGGTCAGCCGGACATCGGGCGCGTAGGACGACTGCAGTTCGGCGGCCGACGCGACCGCGCCGCCACCCTGGCTGTAGCCGTAGAGGCCCACCCCGGAGGCGGCGGTGAGCGAGGTGCCCGGGAGCGCCTTAGCCGCCCGGGCGGCGTCCAGCACGGCGTGGCCCTCGTCCACCCGGTTGACGTAGGTGTGCAGCCGGTCGGTGGTGCCGAGACCCAGGTAGTCGGTCTGTACGACGGCGAGGCCCTTGGCGAGCAGTTGGTAGATGGCCAGCACCTCGTAGCCGATCGACACCGTCGTCTGGTCACCGACGCCGAAGATCAGGCCGTACTGCAGGGCGAGCGAGGTCGAGCACTGATCGCCCTGCCCCATCGTGCCGGGCGCGAGCACCACCAGCGGCCGCGGTCCCGGCCCGCGCCAGGCGGCCGAGGGCTCGAGGTAGGCGCCGGTCACCGCGACGGCCTGGCCGCCGGTGTCGGTGGTCCGGTACATGATCCGGGTGGCAGTCCCGGGCAGGGTGCCGTCGATGCCCGGCAGCGACAGCGCGAGGGGGAGCGGTTCGCTGCGGATCAGGGCGCCGTTGGCGGCCGGCAGGGTGGCCGGCGGGGTGTAGAAACTGGGGATCTCGATGCCGCGGGACGTGTCGGCGATGGCCGGGGACGGCCCGACCACCACTCCGGCGAGGACCGCGGTGAGCATGACTACTACTGCTGGACGAAAGCGAATGGGCATGTCCGGCCTCCGAGGGCTCTGACCGCGGGCCGGTGGGCGCCCCGCGGTTACCGGACGGTAACCAGAGGAAACGAGACATCCAAGATGCTCGAACTATCACTCCGTGCGTACGCCTGTTAGCGTCACTCCGGTTGTCGATCTCAGCGTGCGGGGGAACACGTGACCGAACCGCCGACCGGCCGCCGCTTCCGGCGCGAGTTCCTGCTCGCCCCGATCGGCTCGGTCCTTCTCGCCGTGGGCATGATCTGGCTCATCCCGCCGTACGCCGCCGACCTGGTCGCGGCCGGGGTCAAGCCGGCCGAGATCGCCAACCCGGCGAACACGATCGTCGGCGACGGCGGCGACACCGCCGCCCAGGCCTGGCTGATCAGTTGGGTCGGGCACTCCCTCGGCCACGGCCTGCGCGGCTTCTGGGAGACCAACGCGTTCTACCCCGGCAAGTACGGCCTGGCCTTGAACGACACCCTTTTCGGGTACGCCCCGGCCGCGCTGATCGGCGACGGCGTGACGGCCGCGCTGGTGCGCTACAACATCCTGTTCGTGCTGGCCTTCGCGCTGGCCTTCCTCGGCGGCTACGCCCTGCTGCGCCAGCTCGGCGCCACCAAGGTGGCCGCCGCGGTGGCCGGCGCCGCCCTCGCCTACGCGCCCTGGCGCTACGGCCACGTCGGCCACCTGAACATCCTGTCCACCGGCGGGATGACCCTCGCGCTGGCGATGCTGGCCCGCGGCCACGGCTGGTCGATGACCCGCGGCTACCTGCCCGAGCGGGTCCGGCCCGGCTGGGCGGTGGCCGGCTGGGCGGTCGCGGCCTGGCAGGTCAGCCTCGGGTTCGGCGTCGGCCTGGTCTTCGTCTACGTGCTGGCCGGGGTGTGCCTGGTCGCGGCGATCGGCTGGCTGATCCGCCGCCGGCCACGGCTGCCGCGCCTGCTGGTCGTCGGCGACCTCGCCGGCGGCCTGTTCTTCGCCGCGGTCACCGGCTATTTCGCGTACGCCTACCAGCACGTCCGCGAGCTCTACCCGGACGTGCTGCGGTCCTGGGACTACGTCGCGGCGTTCTCCCCGGTGCCGCGGAGCCTGCTGGTCGCGCCGGCGTTCTCGCTGCCCTGGGGCAAGCTGAACGAGGCCGGCCGGATCGCGCTCGGCAACGCCGACCACGAGAAGTCGCTGCTCTGCGGCTACGTTCTCTACCTGCTCGCGTTCGGCGGCATGTTCCTGTCGGTCTGGTCGGTGCGGCAGCGGCTCTACCTGCTCGGCGGGGCGGTGGCCGGGGTGCTGTTCGCGCTCGGCACCCACGGCCCGCTCTACCGCCTGCTCTACGACTACGTCCCCGGCTTCGACGGCGGCCGCACCCCGGGCCGGCTGATCCTCTGGCCGACCATCCTGCTGGCGATCCTGGCGGCCGGGTTCGTCAGCGGGCTGGCCCAGGTCGCCCGGCGCGCGACCCTGCCCGAGTGGTCGGCGATCGGCGCCCGGGTGGTGACCGTGCCGCTGCTGCTCCTGGTGCTGGCCGAGGGCATGCCCGACCTGGCGCACGTGGACATGAAGCCCGAGCCGGCGGCGATGGCGCTGGCGACCCCGCCGCTGATCGTGCTGCCGTCCGACGACGGCTTCGACAGCACCGCGATGCTCTGGTCGACCGCCGGCTTCCCGGAGATGGTCAACGGGGTGGCCAGTTACAACACCCCGGACCGGCAGACCGTGCGGGACGTGATGCAGTCCTTCCCCAGCGCGGCCAGCCTGGATCTGCTGCGCAAGCTGGGCATCCGCAGCGTCGTGGTGCTGCACGACAAGGTCGGCGGCACGCCCTACGAGCTGGCGCTGGGCGTGCAGAGCGCGCCCGGCCTCACCCGCGTCGACATCGGCCAGGACGTCCTCTTCCGCGTCTACTGAGGGCCGTCCGAAGCCCGTTGACTTCCGCCGCGATGGTGCTAATAATACTAGCACTATGAGATGGACGATCGATCATTCGTCGCCGGAGCTGCTCCAGCACCAGATCGCCCGGTGCGTCCGGCAGGGCGTGGCCACGGGCGAGCTGACGGTCGGCGAGCAGTTGCCGCCGGCGGCCGAGCTGGGCGAGGCCCTCTCGGTCGACCGCAACACCGTGCTGACCGCCTACCGGCAGCTGCGGGACGAGGGGCTGCTGGAGTTCCGCCGGGGCCGCGGGGCCCGGGTGGCGTCGGCGGTGACCGAGCCCGCGCCGGTGGCCGAGGCCGCCCAGGAGCTGGTGGCCGTGGCCCGCCGGCACGGCCTCGGCCGGGCCGATCTGATCCGCCTCATCGAGCGACTGACCATCTAGGGGGAGTGGCGTCATGACGAGCGTCTATTCGATCTACACCGGCCGGGTCACCAACTGGATCCTGGTGTCCTTGAGCGCCGTTCTGCTGGTGCCCCTGCTGATCGGGAGCAAGGCCTCGATGCTGACCTTCCCGGTGCTGCTGGCCACGGCCGCGGCACTGGTCAACGTGCTGTGCGGGTCCAGCGTCCGCACGGCGGCGGGGCCGAACGGGGTGACCGTCCGGCTCGGCGTCCTCGGGTGGCCGCGGCGCACCTACCGCATCGAGCAGATCCGGCACGCCGAGGTCATCACCATCCACCCGTGGTCGGTGGCCTACGGCTTCTGGTGGGCGCCGCTCCGCACCAGTTTCACGGTCCGCACCGGCCCGACCCTGCGGCTGACGCTGACCACGGGCCGAAAGGTGACCATCACCGTGCCGGACGCACCCGCCGCGGTGGCCGTCATCCGCGAGGCCATCGGCGCCTGACCGTTCAGGCGGCGCTTTTCGATGATCATCTAAGCTACGATCCTGCGCCATGCCGCCGTCCGACGACATCGATTTCGACCTCGCCACCGCCTATCCCGACATCGGTGTGCTGCGGGCCGCGCTCGGCCGGCGCGACTGGGCGGCCTGCCGGCGGGTGCTCGACGCCGCGCCGCCGGACAGCCGCACCGGGCTGATCCGGGCCGGCTCCGACGAGGACGGCATCGAGGACTTTCTGCGCGACGTGCTGCGGCGTGACCCGGCGGACAGCGCGGCGGCGGCCATGCTCGGCCGGGGGCTGATCAGCATCGGCTGGAAGGCCCGCACGACGTCGCTGGCCAAGGACGTGTCGCGGGAGCAGTGGACGGTCTTCTACGAGTGGCTCGCCCGGGCCGAGGAGGTGCTGATCGGGGCGGCCGCCCGCAACCCGCGCGACCCGGCCGTCTGGAGTGCCCGGATCACCGCGGCGATGGGCCTCTCGCTCGGCCCGGCCGAACAGCGCCGCCGCTACGACCGGCCTCGTGGATCGCGATCCTCGACGCCCGGCGGCTCGGACCGGCCGACGACGTCGCCGAGCAGACTGCGATCCAGGTCCGTGGCGTCATCGAACGCCTGATCACCGCAGGACACCGGACGCCCGGCGACCTGGCCGGCTCCGGCGGTCACCACGAGCACCGCCACCAGCCGGTACGGCACCGCGACCGCCAGCGCCTGGAACCACGTCCACCCCTGGTTGACCCGCCGCGCGGCCTGGATCGACCACGACGGAGACCTGCCCGTACCTCCTGGCACCTTGATCCGCCTGCAGGTCGATCATCTGCCCGGCGACCGCGACCCAAAACCGGTCTGGCTGTGTCGTCACGCACGGATGCCGCACCCGAGGACGTCGACCAGCTCTGCCAGGCATTCTTGCGCCACTTCGACCTGGGACACACGTTCCGCATGATCAACAGACCCTCGGCTGGACCGCCCCACGGCTACGCGACCTGGCCGCGGCAGACCGGTGGACCTGGCTCGTGGTCACCGCGTACACCCAGTTACGCCTCGCCCGGCACCTGACCGACGATCTACGCCGTCCCTGGGAACCACCCACGCGACACGGCCGGCTCACCCTGGCCAACTACTGACCACCTTAACAAGCAGGATCAGCCGTAACTGGAGACTCCCGACGGCGCCAACGCAACGGAGCCTCCGGCGATCCCCTCGGGTGCTCCCCGTCCCCCGGGATGCCCTCAGGTGCGGCTGGATCTGTACCCAGAGGCCCCGCGCCGGCACCCTGACGTCGAAAGTTTCCGGTCAGGCTTCCAGTGAGGTCGACGGCAAGGCGATGGTGAAGGTGGCGCCGAGTCCGGGCCCGGGGGAGTGGGCGGTGATCGTGCCGTGGTGGGCGTCGACGATGGCTCGGGTGATGGTCAGGCCGATGCCGGATCCGTGCCGGCCGGGTGTTCGCCCGGGTGGAGCAGCACCGGTGGGGCTGCGTGCGGGGTCAGTGCGGTAGAAGCGATCGAACAGCAGGGCCGCCTGCTCCGGCGGGAAACCGGCGCCGGTGTCGGCGACGACGACCCGTGCTGTTCCCGGGTGCTGTTCCACGGTGACGGTGACGGTGCCGCCGGGCGGGGTGTGGTGCAGGGCGTTGTCGAGCAGGTTCATCAAGGCCTCGACGAGGCGGTCCTGGTCCACCATGACGGTGGGGCCCGGATCGGGGGTGCGGACCAGCAGGCCGATCCCGGCGGCGTCGTAGCGGGACCGCAACGCGGCGGCGGCTCGCCGGGCGAGGGCGGCCAGCGGCACGGGTTGTACGTGTAGGGCGAGTTGGCGTTCCTCGGCGCGGGACACCGATTCCAGGTCGACGACGAGCCGGTGCAGTCGGGATGCCTGTTCGCTGAGGGTGTTCAGGGTTTCGTTGTCGACGGGCAGGACGCCGTCGATGATCGCCTCGACGGTGGCTTGCAGCGCCGCGATAGGGGTGCGTAGTTCGTGGCCGAGGTCGGCGAGCAGCCGCCGGCGGGTCTGCTCGGAGCGGGCCAGTTTGCCGCCGAGCTGGTTGACCGCGGCGGTCAGGGCGGTGAATTCGGGGCCGAGCCGGGGGTCGGTGAGGTCGGTGTCGTAGTTGCCGTCGGCCATGCGGGTGGTGGTGGCGGCGAGCTCGGCGACGGGCGCGGCGAGCCGGCGGGCGACCAGCCAGGTGACAAAGCCGGCGGCGAGCACGGCGATGGTGAGCCCGGCGGTCAAGGAGATCAGGAGGGCCTCGGTGAAGGCCTGGTCGACGTGGTTCTGCACGGCTGGGGTGAGGTCGGGCATCTGCGAGCGGCGCAGGTGGGCGCCGAACACCGGTGGGGCGATCAGCAGCGCCACGATCAGCAGGGTGCTGGCGCCGGCGCAGACGACCAGCGTCATCGCCGTGAACAGCCGGGTGCCCAGCCCGAGGCGGGCCGACCGGCGGCGTAGTGACGTCCGGCTGGTCATCCGGCGCCCATCCGGTAGCCGACGCCACGCACGGTGCGGATGTAGCGGGGGTCGGCGGGATCGTCGCCCAGCTTGCGGCGGGTGTGGCCGAGGTGGATGTCGACCAGGTGTTCGTCGCCGACCCAGTCGCCGCCCCATACCGCGTCGATGAGCTGGCGGCGGGTGAACGCCTGCCGGGGGCGGGCGGCGAGTTCGGCGAGCAGGTCGAACTCCGTACGGGTCAGGTCGACGACCCGCTCGCCGAGGCGGACCTCGCGGCCGACCGGGTCGATCGTCAGCGCCCCGAAGCGGTGCACGCTCTCGTCGCGGGCACCGCCCGTGGCGGTGCGGGGACGCCGCAGCATGGTGCGGATCCGGGCGACCAGCTCCCGGGGGCTGAACGGTTTGGTGAGGTAGTCGTCGGCGCCCACGGACAGGCCGATCAGCTTGTCGACCTCATCAGCCCGGGCGGTCAGCATGATGACGTACGCGTCGGTGAAGGTCCTTAGTGTGCGGCACACTTCGATGCCGTCGATACCGGGCAGCATCAGGTCGAGCACCACCACATCGGGCTCGTGCGCCCGGGCGGCCCGCAGTGCGGTTTCGCCGTCGGCCGCGGTGGTCACGGTGAACCCGTCCCGCTGCAGGTAGCCGGCGACGGCGCGGACCAGGGCCGGCTCGTCATCGACGACGAGCGCGTGCACACTGGCCGGTCTCCCGGCGCCGGCGGTCATACTTAAGCTCCCGTCATGGTGATGAACGCGCCGTGCCAGGTGTGGTACCAGATCGCCGCGGTGACGGCGTTGACCGACATCATGCCCACGATCTTCACGCCATGGACGGTGTGCAGGGTGTAGTAACCCGGGAAGGTCGTCGCGTCGTCGGCGGTCAGCCCGCTGTGTTGCGCGTCGAGCCAGGCCTGGGCGTCGGTGACGGCCTGCCCGGGGGTGACCTGCGCGGGCACGTCGCCGGTCGGGTGCATTCCGTAGCGGGTGTTCCACATCATCGCCGGCCCGTACTCGACACTCACCGCCCCGGTCGCGGGGTCGATCAGCACCTCGGTGGCGCCGGCGCCGGAGGCGGTGAGCAGTTCGCTGTAGTAGCCGTTGGCGAATTGCATTACTTCACCGGCGTGCAGCCCGGCACCCAGCTCGTCGGCGAACGCCTGAGCGCGGGTTGTGGCCGCGCCGGTCGTGGTGACCGCGTGCCCGTCGCCGGGCAGCCCGTAGCGGCCGCCGGTCTGCCAGCTGCCGGCCGGTCCGGACCCGCCCATCATGGCGCCGCCCGTGCCGCCCATCATGCCGCCCGCCCCCATCATCGGCGGCCCGTAGCCGGCTGCCGGCCGGCTCGTAACAGTCTGACTGCCCACGCCGGCCGCCACCGCTGCGACGCTGCCCATCAGGGTCAGCACCGCGACCGCCAGCGCGGCGATCAGCCAGCGCTGCCGCCCGGTGTTCATCGGTGTCCCCTTGCCTGTGCCAGCGTTTGCCGCTGTTGCTGGTAGGTCTCCTGGTCGATCTCGCCTTGCGCGAAGCGCCGGTCGAGGATTTCTTCCGGTGACTCCCGTCGCGCGTCGCTGTCGCTGCGGACGTCGGGCCGGATGCTGGGCAGCAGCCGCACCACCAGCAAGATGATCACCAGCAGTAGCAGCAGCCAGAACAGGCCCATCCCGAGCCAGGCACCCCAGCCCATACCTCCGCCGTACCCGCCCATCATCGTCGTGCTCCTTCCGGCTCGGGCCGGGTCAACTTGCTCCGGTCCATCTGCCAAGTCTTTGCCTGGCCACCCCTTCACCCTGCCGTGCCGGTGCGAACATCGTCTGGGGCGAACGACGAAGATTCGACAAAGGAAGCCGGCGAGCGCCCGGAACGCCGGGCCGGCACCATTTCAGGGCAGCGAGTCGGCAGAGCTCAGTGGCCCGGTTCGGGCCGGGCCGGCGCTGACGGGTTACGAGGCCGCAGCACGGACCTGATGTCGGCGGTGAAACGGTCAACGGCGCTCAGCTGCGGGAAGCGCCCGGGCACGTCGTACACGATGAGCCTGCCGTCAGGAGCCGCCGGGCGGAGCCGGGCGGCCGGTGGGCTGCTGTGGATCGCCAGACGCTGATGATTTGCTGCTACCCGCGTCGTGGACGCCGTGTCCCGCTGCAGGCAACCGCGGTAGGCGTGCAGCAGGCAGCCGTCGTCGGTGGGGGTGGCCAGCGACCGGTACTGCCGCGGCACGGAGGCCGGCTGCATGTGCTGCAGGTAGCCGGGGCGGTCGACGGGCGGGTCCGGTTCGGCGTCCACGGTGACCACGGCGTGGGCAGCGTACCGGGAGGCGAACAGCTCGGCCAGTGTCGCGGAGGGGCCGTGGGCGACGATGACGGGTGCCTGCGGGATGCGCAGATCGGCGATCAGGGCGGCGAGTTCGTCGACCAGCAGGTGCGGCTCGTACGTCTGCCGGCGGGCCGAGTTGCCGTGGCCGGGCAGGTCGACGGCGATCACGGTGGCGTGCAGGCGCAGGTCGGCGGCGACCGCCCACCACGAGGTGCGGCCGAACAGGATCGCCGGGATGAACACGACCGGCCGGCCGTGCGATCCCCACGTGTCGTATTCCCAGCATCGGCGGCGGTCCGGCCATTGGCGGGTGACGCGCACCGGGGGCAAGGGCTGATCACTCATGACTACGGCGTGCCGGGACGACGGGCGCCGGCTGGGGTGCAGGCGAGCGGGGCGGGGGCAGGTTTCATTGGCGCGGGCCTTCCGGAGGGCAGGAACAGGCACGGCCGCGCGCGGGCCTCGCCAGCAGGGCGGGCGATAACGCATGTGGTGGTGGCGCGCAGCCAGGCGAGCGCCACCGGTGCGGTGGCGCGGTTGTCCTACGTTCTGCTGATGCCCAGCGCGATGAGGGTGACCCCGGACGTGACCGGCGGGGCCGCGACTGTGGCGGGCCGGATGTCGGGCGTCGCGACCTGGTAGGTGCGTACCAGTCCGGTGAGGATCACGGGAGCGCTGGTACAGCCGGCGGTGGTCTTGATGACGACCTGGCATTCCTCGCCGGCTGAATCCGGACCGTGCTCTGCCGCCGGTTCGTGGTGTGCTGCGACACCAGCAGCGAGTCCAGCGTCGACGGTGTGTGCGTGCCCGGCGGAGGCGCCGGTGGTCAGGTGTGCCGGGGTGTCATCGGTGCAGTGGACGCCGTGCCACCAGAGCAGGCCGGCCAGGACGAGCACGATCAGCAGCCAGCGCGGCAACCTTGAGGCTGCCGGAAGCTGCGCACGTACAGGCACCGCGACAGCCTACGACATCGGTCCGCAAGGTTGCTGACCCGTGCGCCGCTGAGGCCGACGGCTGCGGCCGGTGGGGCGTCGGAGAGCCGTTGACCGGTCCCGACCAGGACAACGGGCCGGGCTGCGCATCCAGGAGCGAGGCGCTCCTGGATGCGCACCGGTGGCCGGTTACAGCGTGGCCAGCATGCCCTTCATCTGGGCGATCTCGGCCTGTTGGTCGGTGATGATCTTCCTGGCCAGGGCCACCGCGTCCGGGTTGGCGCCTTGGCCGGCTTCCTGCTGGGCCATTTCGACGGCGCCCTGGTGGTGGCTGATCATGAGGGTCAGGAACATCTTGTCGAACGCGGTGCCTTTCGCCGACATGAGCGCGTTCATGTCGGCGTCGCTCATCGCACCGGGCATGGAACCCATGCTCGGCTGGTCGGAGCCCATGCCGGGCATGCTGGAGCCGGTGGTCATGCCCGGCATCGCGCCCGGCTTGCCCCACGTGGTGAGCCAGCCGTTCATGGTGTCGATCTCGGGCTGCTGGGCGGCCTTGATCTTCGCGGCGAGATCCTTGACGTCGGTGCGGGCGGCGCGGCTGTCGGCCATGGCAGCCATCTGGATGGCTTGCTGGTGGTGGCCGATCATGTGCTCGGTGAAGGCGATGTCGGCGTCGTTGACAGTCGCTGTGCCTGCTGCGGCGCTGCTCGGCGCCGTCATCATGGAGCCGTGGTCGCCACTGGTCGAGCCGGAGCCGCCGCAGGCGGACAACACCAGTGTGGCGGTCGCTGCGGCGCCGGCGAGCAGCCCGCGGCGTAGGACGGAGGAGGGCAGCACGGAAGTACGGTTCATGATCGGAAATGAGCCTTTCGCGAAGAGATCAGCCGGATGTGTGCGCACGGAAGCTGCCGGGGCGCGGCGTGGCCACGCCCGGACGAGGGCTCCTATATGCGCAGTACCGCTGTCGACGCGATGAGCAGTCCGGTGGGCGGCCGTGGCGGCCCCCGGGATCCTCGCCCGCCCCTGCCTGTCGCCGCTGCCGTGGTGGGCGGGGCGTGGCGTCGTGTTGCCAGCCTGATGGCGAGAAGCACAATCACCGCGAGGCCGCCGAGGATGGCGAGGCAGATACTCCACCCGTCCATGCCGGTGTGGTGCGGGCAATGATCACCGGCGCATGGCTGGGGTGCGGCTGACACGGCGGCCGATGCCGGGGCATGTGCCGCAGCGGCGACGGCGGCGGACATGCCGGCAGCTACCGGGTCGCTCATCTGCATTCCGGCGTGGCCAACGGTGTGCATCGTGGTGAGCCCGAACGCGGTGAGCAGCAGCAACAGCCATCGGGCGGCGCCCAGGATGCTTGCCTGCGTGCTCACTGTGTCCACGCTAGCGGATGGCTGGGCGGTGGGTGAGTTGGGCCGCGGCGGGGTGAGCTGCTGTGCCGGACGAGTCGCCGTGAGCGGTCACACGCAAGTCGTAGCCGGCACCGCTCGACCTTAATTACCCCCCGGGGGTATTTGGGCCGGAGCTAAGGGATGGCGCCATGTCCGACACCGCAACTACCCCACCGGCTGACACGCCCCATGATCACCACCACCTAGACCCCAGCGCTGAGGCGAACGGACCAACCGGAGCGCCGGCGTCTTCGGCCGAGCACGACTCGCCACGCGGTCACCACGACGGGCATGCCAGCCATGACAAGCACGCCGGGCACGATCCCGAGATGTTCCGGCGGAAGTTCTGGCTCAGCCTTGTCCTGACCGTGCCGGTCGTGCTCACCAGCGAGATGGTGATGGACTGGTTCGGCTACCACCTGGACTTTCCCGGCGTCACCGGGGTCGGCCCGGTCCTCGGCTCGATCGTGTTCCTCTACGGAGGCCGGCCGTTCCTGGCCGGCGGCGTCCGCCTGATCGACGCGGCCGGCCGATGGCATGAATCTCGGACCGTCGTCGACCGTCGGTAAGAGAAGCTCCGCTCGTGAGCGGCGCGGGTCGCGCCCGTTTCGCGTTAAATGTAGGTATTGTCGGCGGCATGAGACGCGTGGGAATTGCCGCTTTGGTGGCCATCTGCCTGGTTGCGCCGGCCGTGCCGGCGGTCGCTGCGCCGGCGGTCGTCTGGCCCGCCCCGGCTGTCTCGATCGTGCTGGAGCGCTCCGGTGGCTTCGCCGGGCGGTCGGAGACCTTTGCCGTTGACCAAGCCACCGTCGGTGGTCGTAAGGCGCTGTGGCTGGTCGCCACCCCGGAGTTCCGGCGGCTGCGTGGCTCCTACCTGCCGGTCAACGCCTGCTGTGACCGCTTCGGCTACCGGCTGGAGGTCACCTACCGTTACGGCCTGCGCAAGACGGTCACCACCGTCCAGGGCACCCCGGCGCCGCAGATCCTGGGGGACGTCCTCGCCGAGGTGCAGCGGGTCGGCGCTCAGCCGTCATTGGCCGCGGGTCGCGCCGCGTAACGCCCGCAGGCCGGTGAACCGCGTCGCGAACTGAAAGGTCCAGCCCCGGGCCGTGTAACCCGGGCCGGCCTCGATCGCCTCGGCCAGTGCGGGCAGTGGCGGGCCGTCCAGGTGGGCGCCCGGTGTCAGGTACTGGTTCAGCCAGGCCCGGTCGTTGCGGCAGGCCGCGTCGTGCACGCCGCCGAGCACCACCGGCAGGGCACCCCCGGCGCCGGCCAGCGAACTCGCGGTCAGGGCCTCGGCGGTGCAGACCGCCGGCTTCGTGCCCGGTGGGGTGGCGAAGTTCGTCCCGGCCGCCGAGTCGAACGAGCGCAGCGCGTCGCGAACCAGGGTGGGCACGCTCATCAGGGCTCGAAACCCTCGAACACGATCGGGGCCGCCGGCCGGCGCAGGGCGTCTGCATGCTCAGTCGCCGGCCGGGCTGGTGGCGATCTCCCTGACCCGGGCCGCGTCGATGGCCGCGTAACTGCCGGGCGTGCCCTCGGACGCGGCGTCGTACGCCGGGGCGTAGCCGGTGACCTTGAGTGAAGCGTCGGTCGCCTCGGCGGTCTTCTGCTTGCCGTCGCGGTCGTACGTCACGGCCAGGGCGTACTCGTAATAGTGCCGATCGGGGATCGCGGTTATCTCCACCACCTGGCTCGCCCCGGCCGGGAGCTCGATCGACTGCACCGAGAAATACGGATCGCCCAGCGCGGTGGGGCCGGTCAGCACCCGGGCGATGGCCGGTTGCTGCCACAGCGCGAGCCCGATCACCTCGCTGGTGCCGCCCTGCGACGTCTGGGCGAGGAGCGTGCCGTGCAGCGGGCCGGATCGCTTGCGGACCTTCGCCTGGATGTCGAGGACCCGGATGGTGGCGCCGGTCGAGTTGTAGATGACCATCTTGGTCCTGGTCACGCCGGCCTTGGTGCCGCCGGCGGGGGCCTCGGTGGGCTGGGCGACGGCGGCCGGGTAGGCCAGCGACAGGTCGGTGAGCGTGGCGCTGTCGTCGGTCAGGGTGATCGTCGGCCGGTCGTCGCGGAAGAGCCTCTGCACGACGTTCGGCACGCCGCCGATGAGCGGGGACGCCGCTGCGGTCACGACGGCGGTGCCGGCCGCCGCGTACAGAAATCCGTTCTTCTTGACGAACCGTTCCCAGGTGGAGGGTTTGCGTTTGCGCTTGGCGCCCGGCATGTGATCATCTTTCGCGGCTGCGACCACATCGGACGATCGGTCGAACGGGCACGCACCTGGTTCGAACGAGCGATGGTGCGGGAACGGATGCGCGGCCCACGATCGGTCTGACCTTTGCCATCGACCCTGGAGAGTGTCTCGTGCTCGACCATCTGCGGCGACGCGCGCCGGCATTCGCCCTGGCCGTCGTGGCCCTGGCTGCGATCGCCGCGTGTTCGGACGACAAACCGGACACGGCCGCCTCGCCCGCCGACACGCAGACCACTGCCGCGGGGACGACGACCGGCCCGGCGACCGAGACCGCCGCCACCGAGCAGGCCGCCGATCCGTCCCTGGTGGGCACGCAGTACGGCTACATCACCGCGGTCGACGCCTCGGCCCGGACGCTGACCTTCGACAAGGTGGACTGGTTCACCGGCGCGGCGGCGACCGCGGCGTGCAAGGAGGACGGTGAGGCGATCACCGACGCCGAGAAGTGCAACGACTACTACATCCGCAACAACAACCCGCTGCTGCGGACCGCGCCGATCGGCGCCGCCGCGAAGCTCTCGCTGGTGTCGCCGAACGACGCGTTGGCGCAGCTGGAGGTCCCGCTCGACAAGTTGAGCGCCGAGCGGGAACACCGACTGTTCATCCTGACCTTCGACGGTGGGTCGGTGACGTCGGTCAAGGAGCAGTACCTGCCCTGATCGGACGCCTGCTCAGGACGTTTCGAAGGCGCCCAGATCGGGGGCGGAGCCGTTGTACGGCAGGCCCACATTGGTGCCCTTGTTGATCAGGGTGCTGCCGGACGCCAGGTGCAGTGACGTCAGCGCCGGGAGGCTGCCGTCCGACTGCCGGGACACCTCCCAGCCGGTCGTGGTCACGCTCTGGAACTGGGAGTTCGACATCGTCACGCTCAGGTTCCACGAGTTGTACGACGCGCTGGTGCCGCTCATGTTGGCGGTGAGAGTTCCGCCGTACGCAATGTTGTTCCGAAGGTTGCCGAGGCCGACCGCCGCCCCGCTGGAGTTGATCCCCAGCATGTTGTAGTCGACGCCGTTGCTGTAGCTGGTGTTGTTGAAGAAGTCGCTGGCCACCGTGTGGTGGTTGGCGTAGAAGCCGGCCGACCGGTTGAGGAACGCCACCGAGTTGCGCACGGTGTGCTTGACGCCGCCGGAGACGTAGACGCCGCCGTACCCGCCGGCCTTGAAGCCGTTGCCGTCCTGCGCCGCGGTGGTGGTCTGCGGCAGGTAGCCGTTGCGCCAGGCCCACGAGTTCTCGATGGTCACCGACGAGTACGCGTTGATCAGGTCGAACCCGTCGTCGGTGTTCCACCAGGCGCGGCAGCCGCGGAAGACGTTGCCGGGCTTGCCGGCCGGCACGTGCGCGCCGAACCCGTCGGCGTTGGTGCCGGCCCCGGACGAGCTGTACGGATCGTAGTTGTCGTGCGAGTCCGAGTTGAGCACCAGGTTGTTGCTGCCGTTCGCGATGAACAGCCCCGGGCCCATGTTGTTGTGCGTGTTGAGCTTGTCGAACGTGTTGCTGCTGCCGGAGATCCAGACGCCCCACGACTCGTGGTTGAGGCTGTTGTTCTGGCGCACCCCGACGATCTCGAAGCCACGCAGCGTGATCGAGCTGCCGGTCACGTCGAAGCCCTTGATCCGGCAGTTGACCCCGGTCATCCCGGCGAAGTTGAACTGCACCTTCTCGGCCGGGTAGTTGGCGTAGACGATGCCGCTCTTGCTCAGCGTGATGGCGTCCACCACGGCGGTCTGTGACGAGCAGCTGGTCGTCGCGGCGGTGTAGCTGTAGGTGCCGGCCCGGAAGTAGACGGTGTCGCCGGACGCGGCCACGCTCTGTGCTTTCGCGATCGACTTGAACGGCGCCGAGATGGACCCGGCGGCGCTGTCACTGCCGCTCGCCGAGACGTAGTAGGTGCTGGCCGCGGACGCGGCGGTACCGAGGGCGACGACGCCGGCGGCGCCGGCCACGAGGGTCACCAGGGCGGGGGCGAGGAAGGAGCGGATTTTCATGATCACCTCAGGTAGGCGGTGAGGGGCAGGTTCAGCTCGCGGATGCCGTCGAGGACGAGCCCGGCCATCCGCTGCGCCCCGTACTCGGAGAAGTGGGTGTTGTCGTTGACCCCGTCGGTGGCGACGGTCAGGTAGAGCACGGTGGAGCCGGCCGGCCCGAGGCCCTCGACCAGGGCTTTGCTGCGGGCGGTCAGGTCGATCATCGGCACGTTCTCGGCGGCCGCCACCGCATGCATCTCGGCCGGCAGATCCACCCCGAGCGAGTTGACGTGCAGCGCGGTCGCGTTCAGCGCCGCCCCGTTGAACAGCCGCCGCACCGGCGGAGAAACCAGAACAGCAAGACCACCCTTATTGCGTACGCCGTTGATCAGCGCAATGAGGTTGGCCCGGTAGTCGTCCGCGGTAGTGGCCTTGTCGTTGTGCCCGAACTGGATGAACACCAGGTCACGCGGCTTGATCAGCGGCTCCATGGTCGGGAACAGCGCGGGATCGGCGAGGAAGCTGCCCGCACTCTCCCCGGAGTCGCCGTAGTTGGCGACCACCGCACCACGGCGCACCGACGCGGTGAGCGCCTGCCCCCACCCGTTGTAGGGGGCGACCGGCTGGTCGCAGACCGTGGAGTCACCGGCGAGGTAGACGACGAGCGGCCGGTGCGCCGGTTTGAGCTTCACCCGGGTGACGACGGGGGTCGCTCCGTCGAACGTGAGGGTGAGCCCGGGGGTGCCGACGCCGCCCTGCCCGGTGGGCTGGCCCTCGGGTTCGCGGACGTTGATCGTGGCGGTCCGGGTGCCGGCGTCGCCGGGGTCGAAGATGCGGCGCCGCGCTTCGACGGTGAGCCCGGTGCCGGCTCCGACCGTCGCGGCGATCTCGTAGTTGCCCGGCGCGACGTCGTACTGACAGACGATCGGGGCGGTGCCGGTGCACGTCGGCGGTGGCGCCGCGGTGCCGGCCGGCAGGGCGAACAGGCTCGCGGCGGCGGCCGTGCCGACGCCGGTGACCCAGTGGGTGGAACCCATGCCTTGACTCCTGGGGGACGGTGGCAGAGCACCGCAGGAGTAGGCCGGCGTGGGTGCCGGCTCGGCGTTCACGAAGCTATATATCGAGCAGCATAAATGTCAAACTTGCCCGGGTCTGACATGGTGTTCTGGTGATCAAGTCCATAGTCGACCTTCTCCGTCTGCATGCCGCCGAGCGACCCGGCCGGATCGCCTACGCGAGCGGCGATCGGGAGATCACCTTCGCCGAGCTGGAGGAGCGGACCGGGCGGTTCGCGGCCGGCCTGGCCGCCCGGGGAGTGGGCCGCGGCGAGACGGTGCTGGTGTGCCTGCCGGCCGGCATCGACGCGATCGTCGCGGTGCTCGGCGTGGTGCGGGCGGCCGCGATCGGGGTGCCGGTCAACCCGCGGTCGTCGACCGCCGAACTCGCCGGTTATGTCGAGGACTGCCGACCGGCGCTGATCGTCACCCGCGACGCCGTCGAAACCGTGCTGGCCGCCGGGACCGGGCCCGCCCGCGACGATCTCGGGGTCGACGAGGATTGCTGGATCCACTACACGTCCGGCAGCACCGGCAGCCCGAAGGGCGTCGTGTCCAGCCAGGCGCGCTGGCTGCCGATGGTCGAGCGGGTGCTCGGCCACCTCGGGGTGGGCGGGGACGACCGGCTGCTGTGGCCGCTCCCGCTGCATCATGCGCTCGGGCACGCCCGCTGCGTGCTCGGCGTCCTGGTCACCGGCGCGACCGCGACGATCCTCGACCACCCGTCGGACGCCTCGCTTCTCGAGGCCCTGGAAACAACCGCGCCGACCGTCCTCACCGGCGTGCCGACCATCTACCACCGGCTCCTGGCCGTGCTCGGCGAGCGGCGGCTGGACGTGCCCACGCTGCGGCTGTGCGTCACCGGCGGCGCGCCGTGCCCCGCCTCGATGCGCCTCGGCGTGCGCGCCGCCCTCGGCGTTCCGCTGATCAACAGCTACGGCAGCACCGAGACGTGCGGCGCGATCGCCGTCGAGACGCCCGGCGCCGACCCGGTCGAGGGGTCGGTCGGCCGGATCACCGGCTTCGAGGCGCGGATCGTCCGGCCGCGGACCGGCGAGACCCTGCCGCCCGGCGCCGAGGGCGAGCTGTGGCTGCGCGGGCCGGGCGTGATGCGCGGCTACCACAACAAGCCGGAGGCGACCGCCGAGGTGCTCACCGACGGCTGGTACCACACCGGTGACCTGGCCCGGCTCGTCGACGGCGACCTGCTCGTGCTGACCGGCCGGGCGAGCGACGTGATCATCCGCGGCGGCGCCAACGTGCACCCGGCCGAGATCGAGAAGGTGCTGCTCGGACTGCCCGGGGTGGCCGACGCCATGGTGGCCGGCCGCCCGCACCACCGGCTCGGCCAGGTCGCGATCGGCTACGTCGTGCCGGCCGACCCGGACGTGGACCCGGTGGCGCTGCTGGCCGCCTGCCGCAGCCTTCTGTCGGCCGGTCGCGCACCGGACGAGATCCGCCTGGTGACCGCGATCCCGCGCACCGACACGGGAAAGGTGATCCGACAGGTTTCTTCCTCGTCGGTGGACGACGACCCGATCGCGATCGTTGCCATGGCCTGCCGTTACCCCGGTGGCGTCCGGTCGCCCGAGGACCTGTGGGACCTCGTCGACCGCGAGACCGACGCGATCACCGGCTTTCCCGACGACCGCGGCTGGGATCCCGGACTCTACGACCCCGACCCGGACCGGGCCGGCCACTCGTACACCCGGACCGGCGGCTTCCTGCACGACGCGACCGGCTTCGACCCGGCGCCGTTCGGCATCGGCCCGGCCGAGGCCCTGGCCATGGACCCGCAGCAGCGGCTGCTCCTGGAAACCGCCTGGGAGCTGTGGGAACGCGCCGGCATCGACCCGGCCACCGTGCGCGGCAGCGACACCGGCACGTACGTGGGCCTGATGTACCGCGACTACGCGAACACCGCCGGAAATCCCACCGCCGAGCTGGAGGCGCACCTCGGGCTGGGCTCGGCGGGCAGCGTGGCGTCCGGCCGGATCGCCTACACGTTCGGGCTGACCGGCCCGGCCGTCACCGTCGACACGGCCTGCTCGTCGTCGCTGGTCGCCCTGCACTGGGCGGCCCGGGCGCTGCGGGCCGGCGAGTGCGGTCTGGCGATCGCGGGCGGCGCGACGGTGATGTCGACGCCCGGCCCGTTCGTGGGTTTCAGCCGGCTGCGCGGGCTCGCCCCCGACGGCCGGGTGAAGGCGTTCGCGGCCGGCGCCGACGGCACCAGCTGGGCCGAGGGTGCGGGCCTGCTGCTCCTGGAACGACTCTCGGATGCCCGCCGCCACGGACATCCGGTGCTGGGCCTGCTCCGCGGATCGGCGGTCGGCTCGGACGGCGCCTCCAACGGGCTGGCCGCCCCGAACGGCCCCGCCCAGCAGCGGGTCCTGCGCGCCGCCCTGGCCGACGCCCACCTGACCCCCGCCGACGTGGACGTGGCCGAGGCGCACGGCACCGGCACGCCGCTGGGCGACCCGATCGAGGCCCAGGCGCTGCTGGCGGTCTACGGCCGAGACCGCCCGGCCGGCCGGCCACTGTGGCTGGGCACCGTGAAGTCGAACATCGGCCACACCCAGGCGGCAGCGGGCGTGGCCGGCGTCATCAAGATGATCGAGGCGATGCGCCACGGCCGCATGCCCCGCACCCTGCACGTCGACACCCCCACCACCCAGGTCGACTGGACCGCCGGCGACGTAGAGCTCCTGACCGCCGCCCGCGAATGGCCCGCCCACGACCGCCCCCGCCGCGCCGCCGTCTCGTCGTTCGGCATCTCCGGCACCAACGCCCACGTCATCGTCGAACAGGCCCCGCCAACGGCCCCAATGCCGGTCTCGCTGCCGATTGGGTCGGCTCCGCTGCTGGCTGAGTCAGCTCTGCTCCCGGTCGAGCCGGCCACGCCGGAGGCCGGGTTTCCGTTGCTCCTTTCCGCGGCGGACGAGCCGGCCCTGCGCGCCCAGGCCGCGAGGCTGCTCGCGCACGACCCGGTCGACGCGGCCGCGCTCGGCAACCGCGCGGCCCAGCGTCACCGGGCCGCCGTGCTCGGGGCGGACGGGCTGGCCGCCCTGGCCGCCGGCGACCGGCATCCCGGCGTCGTCCTCGGCACCGGCCGCCCGCCCGGCAAGGTCGCGTTCGTCTTTCCCGGCCAGGGCGCCCAACGGCCCGGCATGGGGGAGATGCTGTCGACCCCGGTGTTCGGGGCGGCCTACCACGAGATCCTGGCCGAGTTCGAGGTCCCGGCCGACGCCGACCTCGACCGCACCGAATACGCCCAGCCCGTCCTGTTCGCCTTCGGCGTGGCCGCCTACCGGCTCCTGCGTTCCTGGGGCGTGCGCCCGGACGTGCTGGTCGGGCACTCCATCGGCGAACTGGCCGCCGCCCACGTAGCCGGCATCCTTACGCTGCCCGACGCGGTCCGCCTGGTCGCGGCGCGAGCCCGGTTGATGGGCGCGCTGCCGCCCGGCGGCGCCATGATCGCGGTCGACGCCACCGAGGACGAGGTGCGCCCGCTGCTGAGCGAGCGGGCCGGCCTGGCGGCGATCAACGGCCCGAGTTCGGTCACCCTCTCCGGCGACGAAACGGCCGTAGCAACCATCGCCGAGACGCTGCGCGCCCGCGGCCACCGAACGACAGCACTGCGGGTGAGTCACGCTTTCCATTCCGTACGCATGGAGCCGATGCTCGCCGAGTTCACATCGGTGGCGACTTCCCTTTCGTACGCGGCCCCGGCGATCCCGATCATCTCCACCCTGACCGGCCGCCCCGCCGACCAGAGCAGCGCCGACTACTGGGTGCGCCAGATCCGCGAGCCGGTGCGATTCGCCGCCGCGGCCGCCACCCTGACCGGCGTGGTCGTCGAGCTGGCCCCGCGCCCGACCTTGTCCCACCTGGTCCCGGGCCAGGCCGTGCCGTTGTCCGACGACACCCCCGCGCTGCTCTGGGCGGCCGGCGTCCCCCTGGACAGGTCAACGGTGCTGGGCCGCACCGACCCGCAACAGGCAGCCGCCCTACCCACCTACGCGTTTCAGCACCGCCGCTTCTGGCTGGCCGACACCGTCCGGGCTCCCCGAATCCTGACCGCAACCACAGGTCGCCTGTCCCTCCGTTCGCACTCATGGCTGCGCGACCACGCCCTCGGCGGCACTCCTTTGGTGCCCGGCACCCTCCTGGCCGAGCTGGCAGTCAGCGCCGCTCAGGAGGCCGGCGTGCCAGTCGTAGCGGAGCTGATCGTCGAACGTCCCCTGGAACTGCCCGACGACGAGCCGGTCGACCTGCGGCTGCTGCTCGGCGAACCGGCCACCGACGGCGCCCGGACCCTGGAGATCCAGGCCGGCCGGCACGGCACCTGGACCCGCCACGCAACCGGCACTTGCCGTTCTTCGCTTCCGCAGGACGAGCCGGAGCCGTGGTCGTGGGCGCGGGTCTGGCCGCCGGCGGGTGCGGAAGCGGCCGATATCGGCGGCCTTTACGCCGGGGATGACTACGGTCCCGCCTTCCGCGGCGTGACGGCGGCGTGGCGGCACGACGGTGCGATCTACGCCGAGGTGCGCCTGCCGGTTTCCGCCGCGAGCGCCGGGACCGACCTGCATGCCGCGCTGACCGATGCCGCGCTGCACCCGGCGCGGTTGTTCGAGCCCGGCGGTGAGCCGCGGCTGCCGTTCGTCTTCACCGGAGTCCGCCGCTGGGGCGCGGACGTCTCCCGGGCCCGGGTTCGCCTGACCCGGGACCCGCAGCGTGGCGACCGGATCGCGGTGCAACTGGCCGGCGAGGACGGACAGCCGCTGCTCGAGATCGAGTCCTTGACGCTGCGAGCCGTGCCACGCCCGCTGTTCCGGCCTGCTTTCACGCCGATGCCGGTTCCCGCCGACGGCGAGATGCCGGCCGTGCTCGATCTATCGGTCGGCGATCCGGCCGGCCCCGGCGAGGTGCGCGACCAGGTCTGGGCCGCGGTCCAGGCCTTGCGCGAGCGACTGCCGGCGCCGGCCCGGCTCGTCGTCACCACCCGCTCGGCGGCCATCGCCGGATTGGTGCGGGTGGCCACCGCCGAATACCCGGGCATGGTCGGCCTCGTAGTCCACGACGGCACCGACGAGTCCAAGAACGCCCTACCCGGCGCAACAAGACTGGCAACCACCACACCCGAGGTCGCCATCCACCGCGGAGCAACCGCAGTGCCCCGACTGATCCGAGCCGACGGCGTTCGTGTTGACGGCGTTCGTGTTGACGGCGTTCGTGTTGACGGCGTTCGTGTTGACGGCGTTCATGTTGACGGCGTTCGTGTTGACGGCGTTCGTGTTGACGGCGTTCATGTTGATGTCGATCGGGCTGATGTTGGGCGGGCTGCCGTCGGTGATCGGCAGGCGGGCCTGTTCGGTTCTGGGACCGTGCTTGTCACCGGCGGGACCGGGGCTCTGGCCGGGGTCATCGCCCGGCATCTCGTTGCCGCGCACGGTGTTCGGCATCTGCTGCTGGTCAGCCGGCGGGGTGCGGCGGCGCCGGAGGCAGCGCGGCTGCGTGCGGAGCTGGCCGCCGCCGTCACCATCGAAGCCGCCGACGTCGCGGTCCGGGCTGACGTGGAAGGGCTGCTCGCCAAGGCCGACCCGCCGGTCACCGCGGTCGTGCACGCGGCCGGTGTCATCGACGACGGCACCATCGAAGGGCTTACCCGGGAGCGCACCGATGCCGTCCTCAGGCCGAAGGTCGACGCCGCCTGGCACCTGCACGAGTTGACCGGCGACCTGGCCGCGTTCGTGCTGTTCTCGTCGGCGTCCGGCTTGCTCGGCAACCCGGGCCAGGGACCGTATGCGGCCGGCAACTCCTTCCTCGACGACCTGGCCCGGCGCCGGCACGTCGCCGGTCAGCCGGCGTTGTCGCTGGCCTGGGGCCCGCTCGATCTCGACGGCGGCATGCCGGTGACCCGCTCCCGGCTGCGCCCGCTGACCCCGGCCGAGGTGACGGCCGCCTTCGACGCCGCACTGCGCACCGGTGAACCGGTCATCGCCCCGCTGCCACCCGGCAGCGCGGCCATCACACCCCGGCCCGCACATTCCGCCGCGGCGACCGCCACCGCCGAGGACCCGCCCCGGTTCGGCGGCTCGACCGGCGTGCTGAACGGCCTCACCGGCGACGAACTTATCGCCGCCGCCGAGGATCTGATCCGGGCGGAGGTGGCCGGCGAACTGGGCTATCCCGACGTGGCGATGGTCGACCCCGGCGCCGCCTTCACCGACCAGGGCCTGGACTCCGTCGGCTCGATCCAGCTGCGCACCAGGCTGGTGGCGGCAACCGGCATCACCATGCCGGCCACCGTGGTCTTCGACCACCCGACCCCGGCCGCCCTGGCCCGCTGGATCGCCACCGAACGTTCCCTGGCACCAACCGACCCGAGG
>NZ_BOML01000022.1 GCF_016862175.1 Paractinoplanes durhamensis
CGGTCCAACGTGGGGATCGACCCGCGGTCCGATCTGGGGATCGACCCGCGGTCCCAGCCGGGGTCCGGTCTGCGGCCCGAGTCGCCGGCAGGGTCTCGGGCCGCGCCGATGCTGGGTTCACGGACCCAGTTGGCTGCGGAGGGACCCGCCGCGCCGCCGGTCGATGCCACTGCGGGCGTGCCGGCGCTGTTCCACGCCATCCTCGATGCCGGGCGTCCCGAGCTGGCCATGAATCTGCTGATCAGCGCGTCCGCCGCGCCCCTGGCCGAGCGGGCCGTCCGGGCGCCCGACCCGATCCCGCTGGCCGGCGGCGGGGGCGGCGAGGGTGACGACGGGCCGGTTCTTGTCTGCCTTCCGTCGTACGGGCCGTTTCCGGATCTTGAGTTTCTTGCGTTTGCGCGGGCCGCGGGGACGGCTGTCACCGTCGTACCCCTGCCGGGATTTGCCTCTCTGGGAGCTCGGCCGGATTCGCTGGAGGAGGTCACCGCCGTCCTTGCCGGCCGGGCCACCGAGGCCGCCGGGGAACGGCCGTTCGTGCTGGTCGGCCGGTCCAGCGGTGGCCACCTCGCGCACCTGATCGCCGAGCGGCTGGAGCGGGACGGCAACCCGGCCGCCGGGCTCGTGCTGCTCGACACCTACGAGAACGACCACAACCACGACGAACTGCGGGCGAACCTGGTGGCGACCGGCCTGACCCGGATGCGCGCGCGGCTCGACCCGGACGCCGAGCGGACCCTGATGCTCGCGGCCGGGACCTACGTGCGGCTGCTGCACCACTGGCATCCGGGGCCGCTCACCACGCCCAGCCTGCTGGTCGCGGCGGCCGACCCGCTGCCGGGCCTTCCGGGCAGCTGGCGGGCGACCCGGTCGGTGCCGCACACCCGGGTCGAGGTGCCGGGTGACCACTTCAGCATGCTCAACGTGCACGCCCGGACCACCGCCGAAGCCGTGCGCACGTGGCTGAAGCTCACTCCACGGTCACGGCCATCTCGGTGACGTTGAAGGCGTTGCACGGGTTGTGTTCCTCGGGGCAGTTGGACAAACCGACATACACATCCGCCAGCATCTCCAGGGTGATCCGGTCACCCGGTTTCGTGGTCGGCTCGACGATCTCCATCCGGCCGTCGGGGTGGTGGCGGATGTTCATGAACAGCGAGATGCACTGGTCGGGGTTGATCTTCGTCGGGTCGAGGCCCAGCTCCTGCCAGTCACCCTCGAGGTTGTCGAGGCAACCCCACGTTTCCTCGACGCCGTAACGGATGGCATTGGAGTATTTCGAGCAGTAACCGCCGGTCATGTTGTGGATGCCGTTGTCGTCGTGGACGACCTTCATCATCGGCGTACACCTGTCGCTGTAGATCGTGTAGCCCTGCTGCAGATTCCACATGCCCGAGCTGACCCGGGTGAACATCGCCGAGAGCCGCTCGTCGGGGTTCTCGGTCATCGACGCGATGAAGTCCATGACCTGCTGGCCCTTGATGTCCACGATGGTGAGCCGCTGGCCGGCCCGCAGCTTGAGCGCCAGCCGGCCCTTCGGGTCGAGGACGGTGGTGCCGGGAAGAGACCAGTCGGTCATCGTGCGTTCTCCTTCTCTGAAAAGCCATAACCGCCGCCACCGGGGGTGCGGAGCAGGATGCGGGAGCCGGGCTGCAGCGCGGTCCGGCCCTTCGGCTCGGCCACGTCGGCCTCGTCGATCTGCAGACGGCCGGGAGCGCCGTCGCCGCCGCCGGCCAGGCCGGGCGCGGGGTGGTCGATGCGTTCGGTCAGGAAAATGACGTCGAGCGGGTCGGCGTGCAGCGAACGCAGAATCACTTCCTGGCCTTCCCCGCCTGCCCAGCGCCCCTTTCCACCGGAGCCGCGGACGATACGTTTGCTCTCCACCAGCACCGGGGCCGAGCTCTCGATCACCTCGACCGGAGTGTTGGAGACGTTGCTGGGGGTGCTGAGCGTGGGGTGTCCGCCCTGGCCGCGGGAGGCGCCCTGCCCGCCGTTGAAGCACAGCAGTGACGCGAACGGCCCGTTCGCGGCTTCGCCCCGAAGGCCGATGACCCAGAACGGGGTTCCGGCCGCGGCGGCCACCCGGTCGGGGAGCGGTCCGAGCAGAGCCCTGGAGAGTACGGCGGGGATCGCGTGCGCCGGGAAGTTCGCGCTGACCGCCGCGCCCTTGGTCGGGTTGAGCAGCGAACCGGCCGGCACCCGGATGGTGATCGCCCGGCGGGCGCCCTCGTTGTTCGGCACGTCCGGGGCGAGCAGGCAGGCCAGGCCGTACCGGGTGTAGCCGAGGGTGGGCGAGGCCGAGTTGATGCCGAAGCGGCTCTGCGGGGAGGTGCCGGTGTAGTCGACCACGATCTCGTCGCCGGTCACCTCGACCGTCACCATGATCGTCTTGGGTTCCTCGAAGCCGTCCAGGTCGATGTCGGCGCAGTAGCGGCCGTCCGGGATGGCCCGGATCGACGTGCGCACGGCCCGTTCGGTGGCGCCGCAGATGTGCTCGGCCGCCTCGGCCAGGTCGAGTCCCGGGTCGTCGTCGAGCATCTGGACGATCCGCCGTACGCCGAGGGCGTTCGCCGCGATCAGGGCGTCCACGTCGCCGAGCACCTGCACCGGCACCCGCACGTTGCGGGCCAGGATCCGCCGGACCAGTTCGTTGGGCACCCCCTGCTCGACCAGCTTGACCGGCGGGAGGCAGAAGCCCTCCTCGTACAGGTCCTGGGCGAACGCCCCCTCGCTGGCGCCGCCGATATCGCTGAGGTGGCAGATGCTCGCGACGTACGCGATGATCTCGCCGTTGCGGAAGACCGGCGTGACCGCGGTGAGGTCGGGCAGGTGGGTGTTGCCGAACCACGGGTCGTTGGTGGCGAGCACGTCGCCGGGCCGCAGGTTCTCGACCCCGATCTGGGCGACCATGGCGGTCGCGGTGTCGGCGACGGTCCCGGTGAAGACCGGCACCGACCGGCCGTACTCGACCAGCAGCTTCCCGTCGGCGGTGAGCACCGCGCAGGCCAGGTCGTTGGATTCGCGCACGACCGAGCTGAACGCGGTGCGCAGCAACACCGCGGCCATCTCGTCGGCGACCGAGATCAGCCGCTGCCACGCGATCTGCAGCGTGGCGGCATCCCATGTGGTCATCGAAAGGCTCCTAGAACTCGGCGGTGTCGGACGGGACGGCGGCCGGGTTGAGCCGGCGCAGCAACTGGTCGTCCAGCAGGATCTGGTGGGCGATCGCCTCGATCTGGCGGGGCGTGGGCGCCTCGTCGGAGAAGTCCTGGGCGGCGTTGCCCGACTTCAGATAAACCGGAGAAGCAACCCGAACAATCTCCGGTACGTCGTAGCCGCGCACGAATCCACCGGTCCCGCGCGGGTTGTCGGTGTGCACGTCGAGCGCGACGGTGGTGGCGGACCGGATCGCGGCGAGCATCCGTACGTCCAGGTCGCGCTGCACGTTGACCGAGTCGGCGCCGGCCTGCGCCAGCAGCCGGACGTGCGCCGGGTTCGCGGCGCCCATGTTGGACGACGCCTTGAGCCGCAACTCCGGGAACACCGCCGCCAGGACCGTCAACAGGCCCTCGTCGAACACCAGGAACCCGCGAACACCCAGGTCGACCGCGTGCGCCACGTCGTCGACGGCCTGCGCGAGCTGGTCGGTGCCGCGCAGCCGGTAGGCGCTGGCCGCCGCGACCACGCCGCTCGCCAGCTTCTGCCCGCCGATGTCGAACAGCCCGCGCGGGCCGACCGCCATCCGCAGCTGCACGCCGAGTTCGCGGCAGGTCTGCACCAGGTCGGTAAGCTGACCGTCCAGGTAGCGCATGGTGCCGACGGTGTTGGTGGCCTGGTGCAGGCGCACACCGTCGCGGCGTAGCCTACCGGCGAGGGCCGCCACCGCGGGGCCGTCGAGGGCGCCGGCGACCTCCCACTTGTACATGCCACCGTCGGCGAATCGGCCTTCACTTGTGGCCGGCTCGGCCGGGTCCTGGCCAGGCAGTCCGGCCTTTGTCAACAGGTCGCGAGCGCGAGAGAGCGTCACTACGCACCGGCCAGGTTGATCAGGATGTGCAGGTTGCCGTCCTCGTCGAGTTCGGCACGGTCGCCGGGGCCGACCACCGCCGTACTCTCCGGAAGCTGAAGGATCGCCGGACCGGTGACCGCCTCGCCCGGCCGCATCGACCGCATCCGCAGCACCGGCGCGTCGGTCAGGCCGGTCTCCGGGAACCACACCGGCCGGATGCGCGCCTGGCCGGTCTCGGCGGCCGGCTCGGCGGCGGCCCGGATCAGCTCCGGCCGGGTGAACCGGCCGTAGACCCGGACCCGCCAGGTGACCACCTCGGCCGGGGTGTCCGGCTGTGCGCGGACGGCGTAGATGCGCTCGTACTCGGCGGCGAACCGGTCCCAGTACTCGGCGGGCCCGTCGTCCGCACCCACCGGGACCTCGATCTCGAAGCCCTGGCCCACGAAGCGCATGTCGACGAAGCGTTCCACCCGCTCGATCGGCTCGGCCAGCTCGCCGGCGGCCTGCGCGACCAGCGCGTCGAAGGTGGCGGCCGGCGACGACCAGTGCGCGAGCCGGGCGAGCATCGTGCGGGACGTCTCCACCATCGGCGGCGCCACCAGCAGGCCGGTCGCCGACAGCACGCCGGCCGCGCTCGGCACGACCACCCGGCTCAGGCCGAGGATCCGGGCGACCCGGGCGGCGTGCACCGGTGCGGCGCCCCCGAAGGCGAGCATCGTGAACGTCCGCGGGTCGTGACCCCGCTCGGTGGCGTGCACCCGCATGGCCAGGGCCATGTGCTCGTCGACGACCCGGGCGATCCCGGCCGCGGCCTCGAGGGGGTCGCCGAACGCGGCCCCCAGGTGCTCCTCCATCGCTTTTCGCGAAGCGCCCACATCGAGGGCCATCTGGCCGCCGAGGAAGTAGTCGGGGTCGAGGTAGCCGAGCACGATGTCGGCGTCGGTCACCGTGGGCCGGTCGCCGCCGAGGCCGTAACCGGCCGGTCCGGGCCGCGAGCCGGCGCTGTGCGGGCCGACCTTGAGCAGGCCGAGCGCGTCCAGCTCGGCGATCGAGCCGCCGCCCGCCCCGATCTCCAGCATGTCGACGACCGGCATGATGACCGGCAGGCCGCTGCCGGCCTTGAGCCGGTGCACCCGGCCGACCTCGAAACCGTTGTGGATGGCCGGTTCGCCGCCCTCGATCACGCAGATCTTGGCGGTGGTGCCGCCCATGTCGAACGCGATGAGCCGGTCCAGGCCGAGCCGCCGGCCGAGGTGGGCGGCGCCGATCGCACCCGCGGCCGGGCCGGATTCGAGGAGGCGCAGCGGGTATTCGCGGGCGCCCGGAGTGTTGATGACGCCGCCGTTGGACTGCATCAGCATCAGCGTCTGGTCGATGCCGACCCGGCCGATGGCCTGCTCGATCTGGGCGAAGTGCTCACCGGCGACCGGCCGGACGTAGGCGTTCGCGAGGGTGGTGACGGTCCGCTCGTATTCGCGGATCACCGGGACCAGGTGGCCGGAGAGGGTGACCGGGACGCCGGGCAGGTGCTCGGCGAGCACCTTGGCGACCATCTCCTCGTGCATCGGGTCGGCGTAGGAGTGCAGCAGGCAGACCGCGACCGATTCGACGTCCTGGGCCCGCAGCTGCTCGGCGATCGCCACCACCTCGTCGGTGTCCAGCGGCGTCAGCACCGTGCCGTCGGCGAGGAGCCGCTCGGTGACCTCGAAACGGCTGTCCGCGCCGACCAGCGGGTCGGGCATGCGCAGCTGCTGGTCGTACAGGTCGTAGCGCCACTCCCGGCCGATGTCGACGGTGTCGCCGAACCCGCGCGTGGTGATCAGCGCGGTCTTCGCGCCGCGGCGCTCGATCAGCGCGTTGGTGACCAGGGTGGTGGCGCCGGCGACGGCGCGGTCGATGTCGGCGGGCGTCGCGCCGGCCCGGTCGAGCACGTCGCGGATGCCCTGCTCGACGGCCCGGCTGAAGTCGTCGTAGGTGGTCAGGCACTTGCCCAGCCAGGCCCGGCCGGTCCGCTCGTCGAGCAGCACCAGGTCGGTGAAGGTGCCGCCGATGTCGAAGCTCACTCGCATTGCGTGGATTTCCTCTGTGCTCGGTGGAGTACGGCGTTGGGGGCGGGGCGGCGGGTCACGGCGGGACCAGCAGGGCGTAGGCGACGACCGGCAGGATCAGGCCGACCTGGCCCCACCACTGGGCGCGGGCGACCGCGGTCAGGCCGCCGCCCGCGTCGCGCACGAGCCGCAGGGCGGTGTCGTAGGCGAGGCCGGCCGCGGTCCCGAGCAGCACGCCCCCGCCGAGCAGGGCGGTGGCCGAACCGAGGTACAGGCCGGCGGTGAAGAGCGCGAGCCCGGCGGCGGCCGGGACGGCGATGGGCAGCCGGATCCGGAGCAGGCGGGCGGCGCCGGCGGCTAGCATGACGAGTCCGGCGGTGAGGCCGGCCAGCAGCACGGCGCCACCGGCCCAGTCGGCGGCCCAGCCCTCGGCCCGGTCGGCGACCAGGCCGGGCAGGGTTGAGGTGAAGAGGCCGAGGACGCCGTTGGCGCCGAAGGCGAGCAGCGCCGGAACGGTCGCGACCCGGATCTTTGCCGCCGGGCCCGCGGCGCCGGCGTTTGCCGGAGCCGGCGCGAGACGCGCGGTCGCGTGTGCAGGAGCGAGAGGCAAACTCGCTTGTGCAGGGGCGAGAGGTGCGGTCGCTTGTGCGGGGGCGAGAGGTGCGGGGGCGAGAGGTACGGTCGCTTGTGCAGGGGCGAGAGGCAAACTCGCTTGTGCAGGGGCGAGAGGTGCGGTCGCTTGTGCGGGGGCGAGAGGTGCGGGGGCGAGAGGCTCGTTCACTTGTGCCGGCATGAAACGGCCGTTCACCTGTGCGGATGCGAAGCCCTGCGGTGGTGTCGGCACGCGAATGCCGTTTACCCGCTCGCGACGCGCGGCAGAAGCGGCCGCGGCGGCGGCGACGGCCAGGGCGACGACCCCGAGGCCGAACACGAGGGCGCGGGGCAGGCCGGTCGCGGCCAGGGTTCCGGCGAGGACGGCACCGCAGCCGACGCCGCCGAAGATGGCCGCCGTGGCGTGGGCCGGGGCGAGCCGGCTCGTGACGACAGCGGTCAGGAAACCGAGCGCGGCGCCGGTGACGATCCGGCCCGCCAGCAACAGCCCGAAACCGCCGGGGGCGGGCGCCGCGACCAGCAGCAGTCCACCGGCGGCGTCGGCGATCAGCAGGGCGGGCAGCGCCCAGCGGCCCTGGGCCAGCGCGGCGATCCGGGGCCGGGTCAGCGTGCCGATTGCGGCGACCGACGCGGCCGAGTGCGCCACGAACAGGCCGGCCGTGGTCCACGGCGACGAGCTGACCTGGTGGTAGAAGGGGCTCGGGAAGCTGGAGAAGGCCGAGGCGGCGGTCAGCGCGACGGCGTTGCCGTGTCTCATGACCGCTCCCGGAGCAGGAGGGCGAGCAGGGCCACGTCGGTCACCGCGCAGCCGTTGACGTCGAACAGGGCGCGCGACTGCGGCACCGGCGTGAGGCCGGCCATCAGGCGCGGCACCGCGGGCTGGGCGCCGTGGTCGCGCAGCACGGGCGTGCCCGGGGCGCGATGCCAGGTCGCGTCGCCGTCGAGGCTCACCGCGATGCCGCCGGCGGCCAGGGCACCTAGCGACGCGACGGGTTCGCGGGCGCCGGTGGCCGAGAACGCAAGGTCCGCATCGGCGAGCGCGAGAGCGGGGTCGGTCGTGGCGTCGATGCCGGCGGCGCGCAGGGCCTGAGCCGAGGCGGCGGAACGCACCAGTACGCGTACCCGGGAAAGCGCGAAAGCGGACCGCGCCACCGTGAGCACCGCCTGGTTGGTCGGCCCGAAGCCGACGAGGGTGACCCGCCGCTCGGCGTGCCCCGGACGCGCCGCGCGAGCCACCGCGACCGCCGCCGCCGCGGTGCGCAGCTGGGTCGCCAGCATGCCGGTGAGCAGCGCCAACGGCTCGCCGGAGGTGGCGTCGCTGGCGATCACCGTCGCGGTGGAGCGCCCCGGCCGGGCCGGGCCGCCGGGAACATAGGACGCCCATTTGGTGGCGGCCAGTCCCAGCCGGGGCACGATCGCGGACAGCGACAGCAGGAAGCCGTCGCCGTTCAAGGAAAGCTTCTGTTTCGCGGTCTGGGTCGCCTCGCCGCGACCGAGATCGGCCAGGCAGCGAGCGACCTCGTCGAGGAGAGCGAGATCGGGATCGAGATCGCCGCTGGTCAGCGCGGCGACGTCGTGATCGGTCAGCTCACGCATCGCCGTCCACCCGTCCGGCCAGGGCGAGCGAGACGACGCCGGCGACCGTGCGCAGGTAGGCGGAGCGGGCCGGGTTGAACGCCCGGGCGGTGCGGCTCACGAAGGCCAGGTCGCCCCAGACCCGGCCGCCGACGGTGATCGGGAAGAGCAGGCAGGCGTGCAGGTCCTCGGCCGACGACATCTTCGCGGTGACCGGGAAGCGGCGGGCGAGCCGGCTCATGTCGTGCAGCTGGACGGGCTCGCCGCTGCGGTAGACCTGGGAGCCCATGAAGTCGGCGCTCACCGGGTGGCCGGCCGCGACCGACTGCTTCCAGCGAACCGACATTCCGGCCGACGCGACCAGCCGGGACAGGCCCGCGCCCGCGTCGAGCCGGAAGACGGTGGCGGCGTCGCTGAAACCGCGGGCCACCGCCCACTGCACGACGGTTTCCGCCGCGGTGGTCATGTCCGGCGCCGCCTGCAGCGTGTCGACCAGCGCGCCGAGCGCGTCGGCGTGCGCGTTGAGCAGGCTCACCGAGGCGCGCAGCCGGTCGTCACTGCGGTCGTCGCCGAGCTCGGCGACCGGCGGGACGAACTGGTAGCCCGCGCCGCGCACCGAACCGATCCAGGTCGCGTCGGCCGGGGTGTCGCCGAGCTTGCGGCGCAGCCGGCCGATGTGGATGCGCAGCGTGTTGGCGCCGTCGCCGTGCCGCCAGCCCCAGACCCGCTGCACGATGTCCTGCAGCGGCACCACCTGCTGGGCGTGGCTCATCAGGTACGCGAGCAGGTCGAACTCGTTCTGGCTCAGCGCCACCGGCTGGTCGTCGAGCAGGCAGCGCCGGGCGCGAAGATCGACCCGCATCCGGCCGCTGTGCAGCCAGCGCACCCCGCCGGCGTCGTCGCCGCCCGCGCTGCGGCACAGCGCGGTCAGCCGGGACGCCATCTCCCGCGCCGGGGCCTGCCGCTCGATCACCAGGCTGGCACCTCGATCGAGCAGGGTGAGGCCCTCGTCGGTGGTCAGGTCGGTGGCGACCAGCGCGATCGGGAACGAGCCGGACAGCCGCAGTTCGCGGACCGCCTGGTGCACCCAGGTGAACGAGTTGCCGCCGACCAGCACGAGCCGGGTGTCCCGGACCGAGGCGGCATGCACCGCGCTGGTGACCTGGTGACAGACGACGGTCGGCCAGGTGATGGTGGCGGCCGCCGAGCCCGCCTCGGCGCAGAGCACCGACGGGTTGAGCACCGCCAGGTCGCGCGGCTTGAGGACGGTGTCGGGCATTCAGAGCACCTTCGACAGGAACGACCGGGTGCGTTCGTGCGCCGGGTTGGCGAGCACGTCGGCCGGGGCGCCGCGTTCGACGATCTGGCCGTCGGCCATGAAGGCGACCTGCGACGCGACCTCGCGGGCGAAGCCCATCTCGTGCGTCACCACGATCATCGTCATGCCCTGCACGGCCAGGTCCCGCATCACGTCGAGGACCTCGCCGACCAGCTCCGGGTCGAGCGCCGAGGTGGGCTCGTCGAAGAGCATCAGCTGCGGCCGCATGGCCAGGCCCCGGGCGATCGCGACGCGCTGCTGCTGCCCGCCGGAGAGATGCTTCGGGTACGCGCCCGCCTTCTCGGCCAGGCCCACCCGGTCGAGCAGATCCCGCGCGGTCGCGGTGGCGGTCTGCTTCGAGTGCTTGTGCACCCGCATCGGCGCCTCGCGGACGTTCTCCAGCGCGGTGAGGTGCGGGAACAGGTGGAAATGCTGGAACACCATGCCGATCCGGGCCCGCTGCGCGCGGATCTGCCGCTCCGGCAGCTCGTGCAGCTTGCCGTCCCGCTCGGCGTAGCCGACGAGGTCACCGTCCACCACGACCCGCCCGGCGTCCGGCGTTTCCAGGTGGTTGATGCAGCGCAGCAGCGTCGACTTCCCACTGCCGGAAGCACCGATCAAACACAAAACCTCTCCGGCGTGTACGTCGAGGTCGACGCCCTTGAGTACCTCGTTGGAGCCGAACCGCTTCCGGATGCCGCGCAGATGCACTAGCGGTTTCCCGTCAGCCACCGTGACCACCTCTTTCCGCCATCGGTGGTCGCCCGGAAGCCGACGCCGAGCCGGCGCTCCAGGCGCGACTCCAGCACGGTCAGCACGGTGACCACGACGAGATACCAGATGCAGACCACGAGCAGGACCGGGATGGTCTCGTAGGTGCGGCCGTAGATGAGCTGGCCGGAATAGAGCAGCTCGGGCAGCGCGATGACGGACACCACCGACGAGTACTTGAGCAGGCCGATCGCCTCGTTCGACGCGGGCGGCACGATCACCCGCAGCGCCTGGGGGAGCACGATCCGGCGGAACGCGTCGAACCGGCTCAGGCCGAGCGCGTTCGCCGCCTCGGTCTGCCCCTTGTCGACCGCGATGATGCCGGAGCGGATGATCTCGCCGAGGTAGGCGGCCTCGTTGAGAGCCAGCCCGAGGATCGCCGCGGTCCACGGCGTGATCAGGTCGTTCGTCGCGGCCGACCACAGCGTCGGCCCGAACGGGATGCCGATGCTGATCGACGGGACCAGGATCGCCAGGTTGTACCAGAGGATCAGCTGCACCAGGATCGGCGTGCCGCGGAACAGCCAGACGTACGCGCCGGCCACGCCCCGCAGCAGCGTGCTCCGCGACAACCGCATGGTCGCCAGCAGCAGGCCGAGCGCGGCCGCGATCGCCATGCTCACCACGGTCAGCTTCAGCGTGGTGACCAGGCCGTCCAGGATCCGCTGGTCGAACAGGTAACCGCCGACCACGTCCCACCGGTAGTTCGGGTTGGTGAGGAACGAGACCGCGATCGACACCACCACGACCGCGGTGATCGCCCAGCCGATCCACCGCCAGGGGCGCCGGCGGGGGACGACCACGATCGCGTGGTCGGCCTCCCGCACAGCCTGTATGTCGACAGCCATCAGAAGGGCGAGCCGTTGACGATCGGCGCGTCCAGGCCGCGGTCGGTGATGCCCCAGGTCTCCAGGGCCTTCTTGTAGGTGCCGTCCGCGATGATCTCCTGGAACGCGGTCTCGAACTGCTTGGTGAGCTCGCTGTTCTTCGGGAACGCGGCGGCGAAGTAGCCCTCGTTCTGGTAGCCGCCGGACGTCTTCACCTTGCCCTCGTTCTTGCTGAGGATGTAGGCGTTGGCGGCCGAGTCGTTCGGGGTCACGTCGATCCGGCTGGACAGCAGCGCGAGCACGGTCGCGTCCAGGTCGGCGAACTCCTTGACGTCGATCGCCTTCTTGCCGGCCGTCGTGCACTTCTTCGACGCGTCGGCGAGCAGATCGGCCTCCAGGGCGCCGCTCGGAATGCCGACCGCGATCCCGCACAGGTCGTCCATCGTCGCGATGTCGGCGTATCCGGTGCGGGTCAGGAAATTGTTCTTCGCGGCCAGGTAGTCGACGAAATCGACGCTCTTCTGCCGTTCCTTGGTGTCGAACATTCCGGTCATCGCGATATCAAATCGCCCGGAGGTGAGGCCGGGGATGATCGTGTCGAATCCGGCACTCGTGAAAGTCACCGGCCGGCCCAGTTTCGCGGAGAGGGCGGCGGCCAGATCGACGTTGATGCCCTTCCACGTCTTGCCGTCGGCGTCCAGGAAGTTGTACGGCAGCAGCGACGGGTCGGCCGCCGCGACCAGCGCCTTCGGCGTCAGTGCGGTGTCCGCGTCGGCGGCGTCACCGGACGAGCAGGAAGCCGTGGCGGCCACCGCGAGGGCCGCGGCGATAAATAGACGTACACGCATAGGAACTCCATCTCGAAGCCAGGAGGGCGTCCGGCGAACAGAGAACGGGGGTTTCTTTGCGGTCTTATTACGGGGTCGTGGGCCGGGCGTTTCCCTCGCTGTGAATCGACATGTTGACGACAGGTTTCCGGTCCTAGAGTTGCTTCGTGAGCGCGGTGGTAATGCCGTGCCGACATGTTGACGAAAGGATTCCGACAGTGCAGAGCGGAACGGAGGCGGCCGCGGTCGCTCGGATGATGTCGGGCCCGGTGCGGGCCGGCGAGGTCGATCTGAGCATCGGCGAACCGGACCAGCCGCTGCCCGGCGTCCTCGTCGAGACCGCGGTCCGCAGCCTCCGGGCCGGGCAGACCGGCTACACCCCGAAACTGGGGCTGCCCGCGCTGCGCACCCTCGTCGCCGCCGACCTCGACGGCCACCGGCCACCCGCCGACGACGTGATCATCACGATCGGCGGCACCGGGGCGGTCGCGGTCGCGCTGACCGCGGCCGGTGGCCCCATCGTCATCCCCGACCCGGCCTGGCCCAACTACCGGGTCCTGGCCGGGCAGCTCGGCATCGAGGTGCGCACCTACCGGCAGGGGGCGTCCGGCGACGACTTCTTCGACCTGGACGCGATCGCGGCCGGCCTGCGCGCGGGCGCCCGGCTCGTGGTGGTGAACTCGCCGTCCAACCCGACCGGGGCGGTCGCCTCGGCGGCGGCGCTGCGCGCCCTGCTCGCCCTGGTCCGGGCGCACGGCGCCGACGTGCTCTCGGACGAGGCGTACGAGTCGGTGGTCTTCGCCGGCGGCCGCGCCCCCACCCCGTTCGCGGTCGGTGGCGCGGACGTCACGTTCGCCGCCCGGACCTTCTCCAAGACGTACTCGATGACCGGTCTGCGGGCCGGTGCGCTGATCTCCCCGCCGTCGTTCCGGGCCGCGGTCGCCGCGATCCACGGCACCACCGCGGGCTGCGCGCCGATCACCGCCCAGCTGGTCGCGGCCGAGGCGCTGCGCTCGCTGCCGGACCGCGGCGCCACGCTGTCGGCGATCTACCGGGCCCGCTTCGAGATGGCCCGGTCGATCCTCGGGCCCTGGGCGCCGGCCGACTCGGCCGGCGGCTTCTACGTGTGGCTGGACGCCCGGCCGACCGGGCGCACCAGCGCCGAGCTGTGCGCGGCGCTGCGCGACCGCGGCGTGGTCGTGTCGAGCGGGCTGGTCTACACCGCCACCGACGGCTTCGTCCGGCTCGCCCTGACCGCCCCGGACGACCGGCTGGCCGCCGCCCTGACTTCGGTCCGCTCAGTGCTGGATGATCAATAAGACCCTCAAGGTCAGCGGTCGATCGCGGCCATGTTGGCCTCGTCGTGGCGGTCGCCGGCGGCCGGCTCGAGCGCATCGAGGCGCTTGAGCTGATCGTCGGTGAGCTCGACGGCGTCGGCAGCGGTGTTCTCCTCGACGCGGGCGACCCGCCGGGTGCCCGGGATCGGGGCGATGTCGTCGCCGCGGGTCAGCAGCCAGGCCAGGGCGGTCTGCGCGGGAGTGGCACCGATCTCTGCGCCGATGGCCTTGACCTCGTCGACGATGGCCAGGTTGCGCTGGAAGTTCTCGCCGGTGAAGCGCGGGTTGGTCGTGCGCCAGTCATCGTCGGCGAAGTCGTCCACGCTACGGATCTGACCGGTCAGCAGGCCGTGCCCGAGCGGCGAATACGGCACGAAGCCGATCCCGAGCTCGCGCAGCAGCGGCAAGATCTCCGCCTCCACGTCCCGGGTCCACAGCGAGTACTCGGTTTGCAGGGCCGACACCGGCTGTACGGCGTGGGCGCGGCGAATCGTGTCCGGCGACGCCTCGGACAGGCCGAAGTGCAGCACCTTGCCCTGCTTGATCAGCTCGGCGACCGCACCGGCGGTCTCCTCGATCGGGGTGCTCCGGTCGACGCGGTGCTGGTAGTACAGGTCGATGCGGTCGGTGCCGAGCCGCCTGAGCGAGCCTTCGACAGCAGCCTTCACGTTCGCCGCGCTGCTGTCCGGCACCCCGGGGCCGCCTCCGGCGTGCGCGACGAGACCGAACTTGGTGGCGATCCGCACCTGGTCGCGGCGGCCCTTGACTGCCTCGCCGACGATCTCCTCGCTCAGGAACGGGCCGTAGATCTCCGCGGTGTCGATGTGGGTCACGCCCAGCTCCAGCGCGCGGTGGATCGTGCGGATCGACTCGGCGTTGTCGAGCTTGCCCTCGCTGGTGTAGACGCCGGCCATGGTCATCGCGCCCAGGCCGATACGGGACACGTCGAGGCTGCCGAGATGTGCGTTCTTCACGGTGTGACTCCTGCTTGGTCAGGTAGGACTGGTGGCATCGCCGACCGCTTGGCGATCGGCGGACGGCGCGGATGAACCACCTGAACGCGACGCCAATGCGGTAGGAGCTACAGCTAACCGCCGTTCACGGGCGGGGAGGAGGCACTGCTGAAGGGTGTACCGGCAGCCCACCTCGACCGCACCCGACGGCCGGCTCCGATCGATATGTGACCCATGTCACTCCAGGTGTCGCACCCGCCGTCGATGATGCTCTCGTCTTGCTGGACGTGAGACGAAGCCTGGACGAAGCCGAGCTGGTGCGCCGCACCGCTGCCGGTGATCGGCGTGCCTTCGACGAGCTCTATCGGCGCACGTCGCCGTGGCTGCTCGCCCGGCTGCGCCGGCGCTGCGCCGACGACGACCTCGTCGCCGACGTCATGCAGGAGACCTACCTGGCCGTCTGGCGGGCGGCCGGCAGCTTCTCCGGGGCGGCGGTGTCGGGCAGCGCGGTCGGCTGGTTGTGGACCATCGCCGCGCACCGCCTGGTCGACGCGTTCCGCCGGCGCGCCCGGGTCGACGACATGCCGGTGGTGCAGCTGGCCGAGACGGTCGCCCCCGCCGCCGAGGACGAGGTTCTCGCCGGGCAGGTCGGGCACGAGCTCGAGCAGGCCCTGACCGAGCTGCCGCCGGAGGCCCGGCAGGTGCTGCGGGCGATGGTGCTCGACGGCCTGTCGGTGCGGGAGACGTCGCTGCTGCTGGGCGTCCCGGAAAACACGGTGAAATCCCGGGCCCGCAGGGCTCGGATCGCGCTGCGGGAGGCGCTGTCATGAGCACTCATCCGAGCCGGGCGATGCTCGCCCGCTACGCCGACCGGGAAGCGGTCCTCGACGAGGTCACGATGTGGTCGGTCGAGACCCACCTGGAGGGCTGCGCCGACTGCCGGTCGCACGTCCCGGCCGGCGACAACCAGGCCCTGCTCGACCGGATCGCCGCCGGGCTCGACCAGGGCATCGCGGCCGGCCCGGCCCCGGCCCGCCGGCGGCGCTCGCAGGCGGTGCGCAACCGCTGGCTGGTCTGGCACCTGGTGCCCTGGCTGACCATGACGGTGGCGGTGCTCGGCTGCGCGGTTCTGCTCCAGGCCCTCGACCCGCGGGTGCCGCTGGTCCTGCTGCTGGCGCCGATCGCCCCGCTGCCGGGGGTGGCGATCGCCTGGAGCCGGCGCCACGATCCGGCCTGGGAGCTGATCGCCGGCACCCCGAAGGCGGGGCTGACGCTGCTGCTCCGGCGCACGGCCGGGGTGCTGGCCGTGGTCGTCCCGGCACTCGCCCTGGCCAGCAACCGCACCGGGGTCTCGCTGGCCCTGGCGCTGCTGCCGTGCCTGGCCTTCTCGGCCGCCACCATCGGGCTCGGCGGGTTCATCGGCGTGCACCGCGCCGCCGTCTGGCTCGGCTCGCTCTGGACCCTGGCCGTGGTGGTGCCGTCGATCGCCACCGCGCACCCACCGGCCGTCCTGCAATCCGGCACGTCCGGCTTCTGGGCGCTGCTCACCCTGATCCTGGCCGGCCTCGCGGCGACGCGGGCCACCAACTTCCGCCGGCTCTCCAGCCACAACTGAGGGGATTCACCATGCGTACGGTGAGCGCGGCCGAATCGGCCCCCACCACCTATCCGTGGGCGGTGCACGCCCAGGAGCTCCGGGTCAAAGCCGGCCGGCACCTGGCCGTCGACGGCCTCGACCTGGCCCTCGACACCGGGGTGCACGGCCTGCTCGGCCCGAACGGAGCCGGCAAGACGACCCTGATGCGGGCGCTCGCCACCGTCATCCGGCCGGCCGGCGGGCGGCTGACCATGCTGGGTGAGACGGTCGACGGCCGCGCCGACCTGCGTCGTCTGCGGCGCGGGCTGGGCTACCTGCCGCAGCAGTTCGGCTTCTACCCGCGGTTCACGGTGCGCGAGTTCGTGGAATACATGGCGTGGCTCAAGGAGATGCCGAAGGCCGAGATCCCGGGCGCGGTGCAGCGGTCGATCGACCGGGTCGGGCTGGCGGCCAAGGCCGGAGCGCGGATGAAGACGCTGTCCGGCGGCATGCTGCGCCGGGCCGGCATCGCGCAGGCGATCGTCAACGACCCGGCCGTGCTGCTGCTCGACGAGCCCACCGTCGGCCTCGACCCCGAGCAGCGCCTCGACTTCCGCGAGCTGCTGCGCGACATCGGCGTCGACAGCTGCGTGCTGGTCTCCACCCACCTGGTCGAGGACGTGGTGGCCGCCTGCTCCGACGTCATCGTGATGAACGAGGGCGGGCTGGTGCACCAGGGCGCGGTCGACACCCTGATCGCCCAGGGCGGCGAGGGCGACGCCGGCGACAGCCCGGCCGAGCGGGGCTACTCGGCGCTGCTGCGCCGGCACCGGTCGGCGGTGGCCCGATGAGCCGCGTTCTCGGCGTCGAGCTGCGCCGCTCGGCGGCGCTCGGCACCGCCCTGATCCTGCTGGTGATCGGCACCCTGGCGCTCTACTTCGCCGAGGGGATCGGCTTCGCCACCGGCTGGATGCAGCTGGCCATGTCCCAGCGGCTCTACCTGGCGCTGCTGTGGCCGATCGCCCTCGCGGCCGGCGCCTGGCAGTCGAGCCGGGAGCACCGGTCGAAGGTCACCGAGCTGTTCGCCAGCACCCCACGCCCGCGGGCGCACCGGACCCTCCCGACGCTCGGCGCGATGGCCGTCGCGGTGGTCGGCGGCTACCTGGCGATGGGCATCGCCGGCGGCCTGTGGATCATCGCGACCGCCCGCTATTTCCCGTTGACCGTCCTGGTCGTCACCGCCGTCGGCGCGCTGTCGCTGATCGCGGCGGTCTGGCTCGGCCAGGCGATCGGCCGGCTGCTGCCCTGGCTGGTGGTCGCGCCGGCGCTCGGCGTCGCCGGCCTGGCGCTGCTGTTGCTCATCCCGGGGGCGACCCGCCCGCACGGCTGGCTGGCCCTGGTGTTCTCGCCGATCTACGAGATGAACATGCCCGGTGCCTACGCGACCGTCCCCGGCCGGGCCAGCCTGTCCCAGGCCATCTGGATGCTCGCACTTGCCGCCACCGCGGTGCTGCTGCTGGCGTCCGACGGCTGGCGCCCGCGCGTCGCGGCCCTGCTGCCGGTGGCCCTCGGCGTCACCCTGGCGATCGCGGTCATGCCGCGCGACAACCGTTATGTCACCGACGCGATCGACCCGGTGGCGCAGGAGCAGGTGTGCGCCGGCGGCGCGCCGCGGGTGTGTGTCAGCCGGGTCCACTCCGGAATGCTCGCCGACGTGACCGGCCCGGCCCGGGAGGCGCTGACGGTCCTGGCGAAGCTGCCGGGCGCGCCGACCGCGATGCACGAGGACACCACCAGCTACCCCGACTTCTACCCGGTCTGGCACGACGACGTCGTCCTGCTCCGGGTCGAGACCGGCGAGAAGCTGACCGCTTCGCAGGTGGTGGCCGCGGCGTTCGACACCCCGCCGCAGTGCGACCGGCCCACCCCGCGGGCGGACGGGCTGGCCGCCGCCTACTGGCTGCTCGGCCAGGAGCCGGCGGTGAGCGACCCGGACGATCCGGCCCTCGCGGGCGAGGTCGCAGCGCGGTGGCAGGCCCTGCACACCGAGCCCGCCGCCGAGGCCCAGGCCCACCTGCTGGCCCTGCGCAAGGCCGCCCTGACCTGCACGATCGAGAGCGACATCCTCAGCCGGGACATCAAATGAGGTGGCTGACGCTCTACCTGCGCTCCCGGCGTGCCCCGGCCGCGGTGGCCGCGTCGGTGGTCGGCGCCGCGCTGATGTGGAGCCTGTGGTCGGCGTTCTCCAACACCCACGCCGTCGGCATGCAGATGGTCGTCCTGACGGTCCTGCTGCTGGTCGCGGCCCAGACCGCCACCCTCAGCGGCCCCGACGACGACCTCGAACGGACCGCCGCGCTGCCGTGGCCGCCGCGCCGGGCCGCGCACCTGCTGGCCGGGTTCGCGGTCGTGGTCGCGCCGCTGGCGCTCACCCTGGCCACCGGGGCCCGCTTCGGCCCCGGCTGGCTGGTGGCGCGGGACGCAGCCGGCCTGCTCGGGCTCACTGCGCTGGGCGCGGCGGCGTTCGGCACCGCCCGGTCCTGGTTCCTGCCGCTGGGCTGGACACTGGCCGCGGTCCTGTTCCCCCGCGACGAGCCGGCCATCGCCCAGGTCCTGACCTGGCCGGCCCAGCCCCCGGCAAGCACCGCCGCGGCCGTCACCGCCGGGCTGCTGGCGTTTGCCGGGTTGATCGCCTACGCGATGGCCGGGCCGGGGCGTTCCTACATCCCGAGGTAGGAGGGGGCCGGGAAGGCGATGATGTGCGGATGAGAGCAGCCCGCCTCAGCCGTTTCGGAGGGCCTGAGCTTGTTCTACTCGTCGGCTGACGTGAACGTGCGGCGCCGGCGGGTTGCCAGCGTCAGCGCGATGCCGGCCAGCAGCAGGGCCGCGCCGCCGAGGGCGACCCATGCGATCGGACTTCCGGTGATCGGGAGGCCACCGCCACCACCGCTGCCGTCCGAGCTGCTCGACGGTGACGGTGACGGTGTCGGGGACGTCGGGCAGGTGCGTTGCTCGTACTCGGCGAAAGCGTCCTGGCCGGACACCGCCACCGCGGCCGTCGCACCGGTCGCCAGCGGGATCTTGATCGTGGCGACCTCGCCCGGGGCGAGCTTCACGGTCCTGACCGTCCCGGCCGTCACGGTGAACTCGCGCTCGGCGCCGTAGTTCGTGATCGTCGCGGTGGGGCCGTCGCAGCCGGCCTTGAAGGTGACCGCTGCCTGCTCGGGCTTTGCGCACGCCGCCGGCTCGGCGTACCCGTCGATCTCGCTGAGCACCTGTTCGAAGTAGGCGTCCTGGGTGCCCGGCCGCAACCCGCCGAGCGCGGCCTTGATGACGTCGTCCTTCTGCACCGTGGCGTAGACGGTGAGCTTGCCGTGCGCCGGCAGCTTCCCGAGCCAGACCGGCGCCGGGGTGGTCGGGGTCGGCCCGAACTCCCGGAAGATCGCCAGGCTCTGGCTGCCGATCGCGTCCGAGCTGACGTCCCACCGCACCTGGCTGCCGCAGATCGCGGTCAGCGTCGAGGTGAACTTCCCGCATCCGTCGTCGGGGAGTGCGGGCACGGCGTAATAGGGCACCGCCCCACCCGGCGTCTCCACGGCGACATACGGCGGCCAGCCACCGACGAAGTCGTGCCCCTCCCCGGCGGGAATGTCCACGAAGTCGGTGTAGACCCCGTACCACCCGGTGGTGGTGGCCCGCACCGTGGAGGTCCCGTCGTTGTGCACGCTCACCCGCTGTGCCCGCGGCTCGCAGGACGGTTCCGACGACACCTTGACCGACAGCTTCGCCGAGTCGCACACCGGTGGCCGGTGGTAGACGAGCTCGCCGTACAGGTAGTTGCTGTCCCCGACCAGCCGATAGGTGTGCCCCTCGTCGGCCGGCTCGTGGGTCCGGTTGTCACCCATGAGCCGCCGGCTCCACACCACCTTGCCGTTGTCGGAGAACTCGAACAGGTGGTCGTCCGGCGAGTAGGTGAGCATGTTGATCTCGAGGAACCCGCACCCGGCGATCAGCCCGGGCCGCGGATCGGGCGCAGCCTGCGCGGCCACCGGGTTCACCATGGCGAACGCGGCGAAGGTGCCCAGCACGACCAGCGCACGTCGGACCCAACCGGCCATGATGTCCTCCCGGGCAATTCAGCGGCGCCTGTGAATACCACAGCCGGCCCGGCCCCGGCCCCCGCTGACTTCCTGCCGCGACAAAACCCATTTCACCGAGGTACGCCGAGGACCGGTTTGCACTCCTCGACGCCGGACAGCTCGATGTCGGAGCGTCGCCGCGTCGCCCACTGCTCACGGGTCATCCGCCAGCGCAGCAGCTCGGCGGCCTCGCCCTGGCGGGTCGCCCAGTCGTTGCCGTTGCGGGTGTAGCCGAGGACCTCGGACACCCGGTTCGACGCCCGGTTGTCGGCGAACGCGTCGGTGCCGGCCTCGCGAGCGCCGAAGCCCGCGAACGCGAGGTGCAGGATCGCCGCCCGCGCCTCCCGGCCGAGCCCGCGCCCGCGGACCCCGGGCGCCAGCCAGGAGAACGACGTGACGGTGCCGACCGCCGCGAAGTCCCGCGCGATCAGGTCCTGCATGCCGACCGGTTCGCCGTCGTCGCAGACCACGAAATACAGCCGCCAGAACGACGCGTCGACCTTTGCCCGGCCGGCCCAGATCCGCCGCAGCCAGCGCCACTCCCGCTCCGGACTGTCGGCGTAGAGCGACATCGGATCGTCGAACGGCGCCGGCTCACCGTCGACCACCACCCCGGCCCGGACGACGGGCACGAGCCGTTCGAGCAGTTCGTCGGTGGCGGCGGCGAGGGTCAGCCGCGGCGTGCGCACGGCCAGGTTCAGCGGGGGATAACTGGACGCCATCGGCGGACCGTACGTCACCGCCCGGTGAGCAGGCGATCGGGTTTCAGCTCGACGATCACCCGATCGGCCGTCCACTGCGGGTCGGCGGCCCGCGAGGGCAGGTACTTCGCCAGGATCGGCCGGGCCAGTGCGTCATGATCCTCTTCGCGGAGCCGGGCCCGCCCATAGGCGACGACATAGAACTTCTTCGCGAAGTCGTCGACGAGCAGCGAGATCGACGGATCCCGCTTGAGGTTCAGATATTTGGCCCGCGACCGCGTGGTGCTGAACCGGAAACTCTCCCCGTCCCACACGAACCACACGACGGTCAGCTGCGGCGGCCCCTCGGCACGGTTGACCCCGACCACGGCGTGATGCGCCCCCGCCAGCAGTTCCTGCACGTCATCCACGTTGCCTCCAACAGGCGAGATCAGAAGATCAAAACAACTTTTCCGGGTACGCCGCCCGCCTCGAACAATTCGTGCGCGCGGTGCACGTCCTCGACGGCGTGCCAGGCGCCGACCCGCACCCGCAGCTCGCCCGCATCCACCAGGGCGACCAGGTCGGCGAGCCCGGCGGCGTCCTCGCGCACCTGGTTCTTGGCCGCGCCCGGGATGTCCGCCGGCAGCGGGTCGTCGGTGATCGAGACGTACCGGCCGCCCGGCGCCAGGGCCGCCCCCGGATGCACGCTCGCCGTGTCGAAGACGGCGTCGTAGGCGCCCACCGGCAGGTCCGCCACCCGGTCGGTGACCAGCGAAGCGCCGAGCTCGCGCGCCACCGCCACCTGCGCGATCCGGGAGACCAGCGCGTCCACCCGGGCACCCGACCGGCGGGCGAGCTGCACGGCGAGCGATCCGACGCCGCCGGCCGCACCGGTCACCAGGAGCCGCTCACCCGGCGCCGGCGTGACCCGGTCGAGCGCCTGCCGAGCGGTGAGCCCGGCGAGGGGGAGCGCCGCCGCCTGCACCAGGGGAAGCCGGGCCGGCGCCGCGGTCAGCAGCCCGGCCGGCACCGCGACCAGATCGGCCCAGGTGCCCAAGCCGGTGGAGATCTGCCCGGACATCGCGATCACCCGGTCGCCGGCCGCGAACGCCGGCACGGTGCTGCGCACGACCACACCGGCCAGATCCCAGCCGAGGGTCATCGGGAACGCCGGCCCGCGGTCCCAGGCGCGGGTCTTCCAGTCCACCGGGTTGAGGCTGCTGGCGATCGTGCGGACCAGGACCTCGCCCGCGGCGGGGACCGCCTGCTGCGGCCGGGCCGGCTGCCCAGCGGCTATCGGGTCTACGCGGAGCCGGACGTCGAGACGGTGCGGCGCATCCGGTCGCTGCTGACCGCCGGGCTGTCCACGACCGTCATCGCGAAGGTGCTGCCGTGCGTCACCGAGGACGGCGGCTTCCTGGCCCCGACCTGTGCGGAGACCCGCGCCGACCTGGCCGCCGAGAGCGGCCGGATCGCCGCCGCCATCGAGGAGCTGGAACGGTCCCGCCGGTTGCTCGACGCGATCGTCAGCGGGCAACCAGTGCGTGCCGGTAACGGTCGGTGAGGTCGGTGAGGTCGGGCTCGCCGTACTCGGTCACCATCTCGGCGAACCGGGCCGCGTGGCCGGGGCCGAACCGGGCCGCCCGGGCCGCGTACGCAACGGAGGTCAGGAACACCGGGGGCGTCGTCTTGCTGTGGAACTTGTCGGCGTACATCACCAATCGCTCTTCGGGGGTTTCCGCGAGATAGTCGCCGAGCGGGAGTGGCAGGTGCTGCCGTTCGACGTCGTCGCGGGTGAGGCCGACGCCGGTGTGGTGGGCGCAGAAGCGGGCGAGCGGAGCGGCGAAGCCGCGATCGAGCAGCAGGGCCTCGCCGAGTACGCCGTGCCGGATGTAGGCCGCCCCGCCGAGCAGGTGCACCCCGACGTCGTGCAGCAGGCAGCCGGCCCGCACCAGATCGGCGTCGACGGGCAGGCGGCGGGCGTGGATCAGCTGTTCGGCGATCGCCCAGACGATCTCGCCGTGGGTCCAGACGAGCTCGAACGCGGCGTCGTCCGGCGCGACCTCCCGGTGCAGCGCCCGGATCTGCGTGGTCGCCGGAATCACCGTCTCAGGATCGCAGACGATCGTCTCCGGTCCGGTCGCGGGCCGCGGTGTGCGCGGCGTGCGCCCGGGTCAGGTCGTGGAACCGGTAGCGCCCGGCGGCCGGTTCCAGCAGCAGGTTGGCGTCGAGCAGCTGGTCGAGGATCTGGGTCGCGGCGATCGGCGACGAGTCGAGCAGGGCCGCGGTGGAGCGCTCGTCGATGTCCGGGCCCGAATGCAGGCCCAGCCGCTGGTAGGCGTGCTGCTGCCGGGGGCTGAGCCGCCGGTAGGACAGGTCGAGCGCGGCGGCGACGCTGCGCTGACCGGCCTCCAGCTCGGCCAGCCGGTGCCGGCGGTCGCGCAGCCGTTCGACCAGGTGGCCCGGCGTCCACGTCGGATGGGACCGCAGGCGGGCGGCCGCGATCCGGATGGCGAGGGGTAACCGGCCGCACAGCTCGGCCAGCTCGATCAGCTGGTCGGGGCAGCGTTCGCGGAGCGGTTCGTCTATTCCGGCGCCGCGGATCAGCAGCGTGACCGCGTCCGGCAGGGCCATCGTGTCCAGGAAGAACCGGCGGGCGTGGTCCAGCCCGGCCAGCTGCCGGCGGCTGGTCGCCAGCACCAGGCAGCCGGGCGCGCCGGGCAGCAGCGGCGCCACCTGGCTCTCGCCGGCGGCGTTGTCGAGCAGGATCAGCATCTGCCGGCCGGCGAGCAGGGTGCGGTAGAGGCCGGCCCGGCCGTCGGTGCCGGCCGGGATCTCCTGCTCCGGCACGCCCATCGCGCGCAGCAGGTGGTCGAGCGCCCCGGCCGGTTCGATCGGCTCGGCGCCCTCGGTGTAGCCGCGCAGGTCCAGGTAGAGCTGCCCGTCGGGGTAGCGGCCGGCGATCCGGTGCGCCGCCTCGACGGCCAGGGCGGTCTTGCCGACCCCGGCCATCCCGTCGATGACGGTGACCACCGCGTGCGCGTCGTCCTGGGCCCGGTCGAGGTGGGCCAACTCGGTGGTCCGGCCGGTGAACGCCGGTGTCGTCGCGGGCAGCTGGTGCGGCGTCCAGCGTGGGTGGGCCTCGGCGGCCGGGGGAGCGGGATCCGCGGTGAGGGCCGGGTCGGCGGCGAGGATCTGCCGGTAGAGGTGCTGCAGTTGCGGGCCCGGGTCGGTGCCGAGCTTCTCGGCCAGGTGCTGCCGGATCACCGCGTAGTGGTCGAGCGCGTCGGAGGCCCGGCCGGATGCGTACAGGGCGCGCAGGTAGGCCGCCGCCAGCGACTCGATCAGCGGGTATTCGCCGGTCATCGCGGCCAGCCGCGCGAGCGGTGCGGAGACGTCGCCGACCCGGATCGAGGCGCTCGTCCATTCCTGCACGGCGTCCAGGTACTGCTGCTGCCAGGCCTGCCGGACGGTGCCCGCCCACTGGCCGGGCAGGTCGGCCAGGGCCGGGCCGCGCCACAGGTCCATCGCCTCGGCCAGCAGCTTCACCCGCTCCAGGTCGCTGCGATGTCGCTCGTGGGCCTGCTCGACCAGGCGCCGGAACCGGTGGGCGTCGACCCGGTCGGGGTCGATGTCCAGAAGGTATCCGCCCGAGCGGCGCAGGACCTGAACCGGAGCCCGATCATCGGTCTGGGCGTCGTCCAGGAACCGCCGCAGGCGGCTGAGATGCACCTGAAGTGTGCGGCGGGCACCGTCCGGTGCCGTCTCCCACACGCGATCGATCAGGCTTTCGGTGCCGATGAGCCGGCCCGCATCGGCCGCCAGCGCGGTCAGGACAAGCCGCTGCTGCGGCGCGCCGACATCCAGCGCGCGCCCTTCGATGATGATTTCGATCGGCCCAAGCAGCCGAATTTCCATCCCCCGTACCCCGAAGACTTTGTCGTCCCGCGGTGACCCGCGGTCGGGCGACCTGCCCGTTAGCTCTTCAGTTGCAATCCATAAAGGTGCGAGCCTCAGGATCCTGCGGACACTGATCGAGGTCAATGTTATGTCGCTTTGCTGACAAACTGGACAGATTGGGGGCGGGATGCCGGCGGACACGACCTATCCAGGGGTTTATGTCGGGGAGAACTCCACCAGCGTAGGTACCGTCACACCCGTTTCCACCGCGACGGCCGCGTTCGTCGGGTACACCCGGCGCGGACCGCTGAACCAGCCGGTCCGGATCACCAGCTTCGCCGAGTACGAGCGGTACTTCGGCGGGCTGGGCCGGCACGGCGCGGTCGGGGACGCGGCGCGGCAGTTCTTCGCCAACGGTGGTTCCACCGCGGTGATCGTGCGCGTGATCAAGGAGGGGAGCGCCGACGAGGCGTCGGTGACCCTCCACGGCCATGACCGTGATCACGGGCCCCATGGCCCTCGGGATCGGGCGCCGCGGGAGGAGCCGGACGAGGAGCCAGCCACCGATCGCGGCCGGGAGAGCCCGGTGCTGGAGATCCACGCGAAGGAGCCGGGCGGCTGGGGCAACGGCCTCCGGGTCCTGGTCGACCACGCGTCGACCCGGGACCACCGGGACGAGACCTTCAACCTGTACGTGGTGAACGCGACCGGCCACGGCCGGGAGTCGTTCCACGGCCTGTCGATGGATCCGGACGACGACCGGTTCGCCCCCACGGTGATCGACGCCGAGTCGAAGCTGATCCGGGCCGAGGCGGTCGGCCGGGACCGGCCCGAGCAGTCCGGCACCATCTCCCGGGAGTTCGAGCGGGAACTGCCCGACCTGGACGGCGACATCACCGTCCGGATCGGCGACGAGGAGCGCGAGTTCCGGCTGCACCACCCGCACGACGGCCCGCCGCCGCGGCACCTGCCGGAGCTGGCCGCCCTGCTCGAACGCCGGCTGCGCGCCCTGCCGGACCGGCCGGGCAGCACCGCGTTCGGCGACGCCCGGGTGCGGGTCATCGGCCGCCGGCTGCAGACCGTCGCCGGATCCCTCGACGAGGAGGACATCGTCCACTTCGAGGGCGAGTGCGGCGACCGCGTCGGCCTCGAAGCCGTCGCCAACCCGCCGGCCTGGTCACTGTGCGGCGGCGACGACGGCGATCCGCCCGAGCCGGGCGACCTGATCGGCGCCGAGCCGGCCAAGACCGGCCTGCACGCGCTGCGCGACCTCGACGTCAACCTGCTCAACCTGCCCGACCTGGCCGGCTGGGAGTCCCTGGAGGACACCTCGACGGTGCTGTCGGTGGCCGACCGGATCGCCCGCGAGCAGCGGATCTTCGTGCTGATCGACGCGCCCGCCGCCTGGACCAGCGTGGAGCTGGCCCGGCTCGGCGTCGAGCACCTGGACGCGGTCCGCAGCGACCACGCCGCCCTGTACTTCCCGCATCTGATCCTGGCCGACCCGGCCGGACGGCCGTGCGCGGTGCCGCCCGGTGGCGCGGTGGCCGGGGTGATCGCCCGCACCGACCTCGGGCGCGGGGTGTGGCGGGCGCCGGCCGGGATCGACGCCCGGCTGATCGGGGTGCGTGCCCTCGCGGTGCCGCTCACCGATCGGGAGAACGGCGTGCTCAATCCGCTCGCCGTCAACTGCCTGCGGGCCTTCCCCGGGGCCGGCCCGGTGGTCTGGGGTGCCCGCACCCTCGGCGAGGGCCAGTGGCAATACCTCCCGGTGCGGCGGCTGGCCCTGCACATCGAGGAAAGCCTTTACCGCTCGCTGCGCTGGGTCGTCTTCGAACCCAACACCGAGCAGCTCTGGCAGGCGATCCGGCTGAACGTCGGCGCCTACCTGGACACCCTCTTCCGGCGAGGAGCATTTGCCGGGCGTACGCCGCGGGACGCGTACTTCGTGAAGTGCGACGCCTCCACCACCACGGCCGCCGACATCGCGAACGGCGTCGTCAACGTGGTCGCCGGGTTCGCGCCGGTCGATCCGGCCGAGTTCGTGATCGTCGAGATCCAGCAGCTGGCCGGACAGCCCGAGCAGTACTGACGCCGAGGAGCGACGAGAATCGATGGCCGAGTTCCAAGTCAACGCGCATCGCTTCGACCCGTACAAGAACTTCAAGTTCTTGGTTCGGTGGGACGGGCGCACGGTCGCCGGGATCAGCAAGATCAGCCCATTGAAGCGTACGACCGAGGTGGTCAAGCATCGCGACGGCGGCTCACCGAGTACGCCGTCGAAGTCGCCGGGCCGCTCCGAGTTCGAGGGCGTCACGCTGGAACGCGGCGTGACCCACGACCCGGAGTTCGACCGCTGGGCCAACAAGGTCTGGCAGGTCGGTGCAGGGCTGGGCGCCGAGGTGTCGCTGGCCGACTTCCGGAAGAACATCATCATCGACGTCCTGAACGAGGCCGGGCAGGTCGCCGTCTCGCACAAGCTCTACCGGGCCTGGGTCAGTGAGTACCAGGTGATGGGCGAGCTGGACGCCAACGCCAACGCGGTCGCCATCCAGAGCCTCAAGCTGGAGTGCGAGGGCTGGGAACGCGACTACGAGGTGCCCGAGCCGGTGGAGCCGTCGTTCACGAATCCGGCATGAGCGCTGACCTGCTGGAGACCTGGGAGCGTGGGCTGGTCTGTCCTGGGCCGGCCCGCGCTCTCGTGCTGCACCAGGTCGCCCGGCCCGGTGCCGCGCCGGACGAGTTGCTCGGGTTGCCGGTCGGTGCGCGGGAGGCGGATCTGTGCGCGCTGCGCCGCAGCCTGTTCGGTGACCGGATGGAGGTGCGGGCCGAGTGCTCCGGCTGCGGCGAGGCGCTGGAGTTCGACCTGGACGCGGCGACCCTGGCGAGCCGCCCCGATCGTGGCGGTGAGCCGCTGCGGGTGGTCGAGGGCGGCTGGGAGGTCGAGTTCCGGCTGCCCACCGCCGGTGACCTGCTCGCCGTCGCCGACCGCGGGGAGCTGATCGCCCGCTGCACGATCGCCGCCCGGCACGACGGGCGGCCGGTGCCGGCGGTGGAACTGCCCGAGGCGATCCAGCGGCTGCTCGCCGTGGCGGCCGAGCGGGCCGATCCGGCCGGTGACCTCACCCTGCGGGTGTCCTGTCCGGGCTGCGGCGCGGCCACTCCGCTGCAGCTGGACATCGCCGGATACCTCTGGGCCGAGCTCGACTTCTGGGCCCGCGACCTGCTTCTCGACGTGCACGTGCTGGCCGGCGCGTACGGCTGGACCGAGCCGGAGATCCTGGCGCTGAGCCCGGTCCGGCGCCGCTACTACCTGGAGTTGTGCGCCGATGCCTGAGCCGGACTACTTCGACCGCCTGCTCGCCCGGCAACGGGTCGGGCCGGCGGCCGGTGTGGCGCGGGTGCGGCCGCGGCTGCCCGGGCCGTTCGAGCGGGCCGAGGCACGGTGGATCGAACCGGAGCTGGAGCCGGTGTCCCCGCTGAGCCGCGTCCCGGCGCCGGCGGCTTCGCCGATCCGGACGGAGCGGCACACCGAGACCCGCACCGAGCCGGCCGGCCCGGTGAACCAGTGGATCACCTACCCGGCCCAGCCGGAGAGCCCCGGTCCCGGCACGCGCCCGTCATCCGGCCGGGAAACCGCGCCCCCGGACCTTCGACCGGCGGCGCCGGGCCCGGCTGCGGCGCGTGCGGGCGGTCCCGGTCCGGCCGGCCCGCCGCCCGTTGCGGCCCGGCCGGAGGCGGTCCCGATGCCCGTACCCGGACCCGCGTCCGCGCCGACGCCCACGCTTCGCCATGCGCGGAGCACGGCCGCCCGGCGGGAGACCGCGCCGCAGCCGGCGTCGCGGCGGCGGGCCAAACCGGCCGAGCCGGCCGTGCACGTGCGGATCGGCCGCCTCGAGGTGCGCGCCGACCGGCCCGCCCCGGCCGCCGCCCGCACCCCGCGCCCGGGGCGAGCGGCCCCGGCCGTGAGCCTGACCGACTACCTGAGGGGTGCCCGTGAGTAACGCCCTCGCCATCGCGACGGTCACCCAGGCCCTGGCGTTGCAGATCGAACGGCAGCTGCGCCCGGAGATCAACTTCGCGGTCTCGGTGCAGACCCGCCGGCCGCACACCGAGCCGCCGCCCGACCCGACCATCACCGTCTTCTGCTACCAGGTCACCCCGGACGTGGCCCGGCGCAACGCGGATTCGCCGATCCGCGCCTCGGACGGCACCCTGCTCAACCGGGCCGCCGCCGCGGTCGACCTGCACTACCTGATCAGCGCGTACGGCGAGGAGAACGAGCTGGTCGGGCAGCGCCTGATCGGCAGCGTGGTGCGCGGGCTGCACGAGGTCCCGATCCTGCCGGCCGACGTCATCGCCGAGGCGGCTCTCCTGCCCTACCTGAACGGCAGCGACCTGGCCGACTCGGTGCAGCGGGTGCGGATGTCGCCGACCTCGATGGACGTGGACGAGACCTCGAAACTGTGGGGGATGTTCCACCAGACCCCGTACGTCCTCTCGGCGGTCTACCAGGCCGCCCTCGTCCTGCTGGACGGGCGCGAGGTGCCGCCGGAGCGGCCGCCGGTCCGGGAGCAGACGGTCACGGTGACCGCCGGTGGGTGAGCAGGCGGCGCTGGCCGCGGCCGTCCGCTCGGTCCTGGCCTGCCTCGACACCCACGCGGGCGAGGCCGCGCCGGATCCGCCGGCCTCGTGGTCGGCCGAGCCCGAGCCGTCGACCCTGCAGGCCCTCGTGGAGTGCTTCGGACTCAGCCGGTTCGAGCGCAGCGTGCTGCTGCTGGCCGCCGCCGTCGAGCTCGACCCCAGCACCGCCGGCCGGTGCGCCAAGGCCGGCGGTGACGCGTACCCGAGCTTCGGCCTGGCGCTGGCCGCGCTGCCCGAACCGCACTGGAGCGCGCTGACCCCGGTCGCGCCGCTGCGCCGGTGGCGGCTGGTCGAACCGGCCGACGAGACCCGGCTGACCGGCTCGGCGCTGCGCATCGACGAGCGGGTGCTGCACTTCCTGGCCGGCTCGCCCTATCTGGACGCACGGCTGCACGGCATGCTGCGCCCGGTCCCACCACCGGACACCCTGCCGGCCGGCTACCAGCGGACCGCCCACCAGGTCGCCGCCGGGCTGTCCGGCACCCTGCGGGTGGACCTGGTCGGCGGCGAGCGCCGGATCCGCGCCGACATCGCCGCCGCCGCGGCCACCGAGCTCGGCCTGGTGCTGTACGTGCTGGCCGCCGACGACATCCCCACCGACCCGGTCGAGCGCGACCGGCTGGCCCGGCTGTGGCAGCGCGAGGCGATCCTGCTGCCGGCCGCGCTGCTGGTCGAGATCGGCTCGATGGACCGGGAGCAGACCGCGGCCACCGACGCGTTTCTCGCCACCGCGGCGGTCCCGCTGGTGGCGGCCGGCGACGACCCGCGCACCACCGACCGGGCCGCGGGCGAACGGGTCACCGTGCCGCCCCTCTCCGACGACGAACAGCTCACGGTCTGGCGCGACGCCTTCGCCGAGATCCCGGAACTCGCCGACGACCAGCTGCGGGGGCTGGTCGCGCAGTTCCAGCTGGCACCGCACACGGTCCGCGCGGTCGCCGCCGCGGTCCGCCGCGAGGAGACACCGACCGTCGAGGCCGCCTGGCGGGCCGGACTGGCGGAGGCCCGAATCGGCCTCGACGGACTCGGCCGGCGGATCGAACCGGGCGCGGGCTGGCCCGACCTGGTCCTGCCCGACCGGCAGCTGGTCATCCTCAAGGAGATCACCGCGCACGTACGGCAGCGCGCCACCGTCCACCACCAGTGGGGTTTCGCCCGGACCCTGCGGCGCGGGCTCGGCGTCACCGTCCTGTTCGCCGGCGGCTCCGGCACCGGCAAGACCCTGGCCGCCGAGGTGATCGCCGGCGAGCTGGGCCTCGACCTGTTCGTCATCGACCTGTCCCAGGTGGTCAGCAAATACATCGGCGAGACCGAGAAGAACCTGCGGGTGGTCTTCGACGCGGCCGAGCACGGCGGCGCGGTGCTGCTGTTCGACGAGGCCGACGCGCTGTTCGGCAAGCGCAGCGAGGTCAAGGACAGCCACGACCGGTACGCGAACCTGGAGGTCAGCTATCTCCTCATGCGAATGGAGGCGTACCGGGGCCTGGCCGTGCTCACCACCAACATGAAGCAGGCCCTCGACCCGGCCTTCATGCGCCGGATCCGCTTCGTCGTCGACTTCCCGTTCCCCGGTGAGCAGGAGCGGGCCGAGATCTGGCGGCGGGTCCTGCCCGCCCAGACCCCGGCGAAGGGCCTCGACCCGCAGCTCCTGGCCCAGCTCACGGTGGCCGGCGGCTCGATCCGCAACGTGGCGCTGTCCGGCGCGTTCCTGGCCGCCGAGGAGGGCGACAAGCTCCAGATGCGCCATCTGCTGGCGGCCGCCCGCACCGAATACCTCAAGCTCGACCGCTCGCTCACCCCCGGGGAGGTGCGCGGATGGGTCTGAACCGCGACGTCCACGTGGAGATCGGCGCGCTGATCCTGGACGGCTTCGACCGGTCGATCGACGCCGAGGTGGTGTCGGCCGCGTTCACCGCCGAGCTGACCCGCCTGGTCCGCGCGCGGGGCCTGCCCGTTGCCGCCGACGTCTCGGCTTCGACCGGGCTGCCCGCGCTGGAGCCCAGCACCTCACCGGAGGGGCTCGGGGTCGCCCTGGCACGATCGGTCCACGCCGGCCTCTCCGATTCCGCTCCCGGGCGGCTGCGATGAAGGCCACCCAGGACCAGCAGTCGAGCCGGGACAGCAAGCGTCGGCCGAGCCGCACCCGCAACCGGCCCGTGCCGAAGAACATCGTCAGCGGTGCCGGGCAGCCGCTCGACCTGAGCGTTCGCCGCGAGGCGGAGGAACGACTCGGGTATGACTTCGGGCAGGTGCGGCTGCACAACGACCGGGACGCCGACGCCCTCACCTCGCTGCTCGGGGCGGACGCGGTTGCGGTCGGGCGGGACATCTTCTTCCGGGCCGGGACCTACCGGCCCGGCACCACCGACGGGATGCGGCTGCTGGCCCACGAGCTGCTGCACACCGTGCAGGATCCGCACGGGGTGGGCGCGCTCAAGGCCGGCCGCGCGGACGGGGCGGTGAGTCTGCCGTCGGAGCCCGCCGAGCTTGCGGCTTCCGAGGCGGCGTCGGACTCAGCCGTGGTATCGGCTTCAGCAGTGGGTCCGGGCCCGGTCGGCGTCGAGGCGGAGGCACCGCTGCCTGGCTGGATGCGGTATGCCACCGTTACCGCGGATCGGCTCCGGGTGGAACGCCTCGACCCGGCCACCCTGCCGGATCGGCTTACCGCGAGCATCGTGCGGTCGCTGCGCGGAGATCCGGCGGACTGGTCGCGGCGGACCCGGATGCAGTTGGGCCGACTGCCCGAGGATCTGGTCGAACCGGTCCTCGATCGGCTGGAGACTCGGCTGCTCAGCCCGGAGTACGAGCGGGTCCTCGACTTCCTGGACGAGGTTGAGGGCGCCGGGTTCGCGGAGGACGCGTATGGGACGCCGCTGCCCGAGCCGGACGCGGCCGAGCAGTTGCGGTTGCAGGTCGACGCGGCGAACCGGAGAGCCCAGGAGGAACGCGAGCGGCGGGACCAGGCCCCGCCCGTAGCGGGCCAGCCTCAGCCGGCCACGTCTGGACCGGCCACGTCTGGACCGGCCACGTCTGGACCGGCCACGTCTGGACCGGCCACGTCTGGACCGGCCACGACCGGGTCGGCTGCGGCGGGATCGCCCACGGCTGGGTCGGCGGTGGGGGAATCGGGCGGGTCCGCGACCGGGGCGACCGCGAGTGAGCGGGAGAGCGGGGCGGAGAAGACCGCTGCGTCTCAGGCCGGTGCTCAGCGGGACGTGCCGGTGGCCGGGCCGGCGGAATCGGCGGCGGCGAACCGGCCGGGGGCGGCGCAGGCTGCGATCGCCGGGCGGCAGGTCAAGCCGGAGCAGAAGCTCGAACCCGGTGGGGGCGGCGGGTCGCCGGTCTTCTCCGGGACGGATACCCAGCTCGCCGGGGCGGTCAGCACTCTCGATCAGGTGCGCAACCAGGACCTGCTGCCGGCGCCGGCCGATGCGCCGATGCCGCCGAGCCACCAGTCCGAGGTGGAGGTCGGTGGTGGGGAGAAGAGCGCCTGGGACGTCACCCTGCAGCCCGAGGACTTCCTGCCGGCGCAGGACCCCGACGTGTCCGGAGTGCCGACCGCGGACACGATCGATCCGCAGTCGGGCTCCGCGCCGCTGATGCTCTCGTTGCCGGCGCCGCCGGTCACCCGGGCCGACCAGGTGCAGGCGGAACGCGATGCGGAGGATGCCGAGGACGCGGCTGCGGCGGCCGAGGCCGATCGGCAAGCGGCCGAGCCTGCATCGGTGGTGGAGATCGCCGACGAGCCCGGCGTGGAATCGGCGGCTGAACCGGAGCCCGCCATCGAGACTCCGGCGGGGCCGGGGACGGTGCTGCGCGATCCGGCGGGTGGGGCCGACCCGAAGCTTGGGCCGGTGGATGCGCAGATCACGGCGCAGCTGGCACCCGGCGGAGGCGGGGTTGCCGAGCAGTCGGCCAAGGAGGAGCGGGGCACACCCGCGGCGGGCGACAACGTCGCGGCCGCACCGGAGAAGGCGGGGCAGGAATCGGCGGGGCCGGGCGCGCAGCCGAGCCCGAGTTCGGATGCGGGTGCGAGCCCGGCCACGAATGGGAGCCCGGCCACGAATGGGAGCCCGGCCACGAATGGGAGCCCGGCCACGGCTGGGAGTTCGGCCACGGCTGGGAGTTCGGCCACGGCTGGGAGCCCGGACACGGTCTCGGGTGGTAGCGGCAGTCCTGCGTCGCCGGCTTCGAGCGGGTCGGCGTCCAGCGCGGGCCCGGGGGTGGATGCCGGGTCGGGGGCGGCGGCGGGTTCGGGGTCGAATGCTGGTCCGGTGGCGGGTGCTGGTGGGGTTTCCAGCGCCGGGAACGGCCCTGGTGCGGTTGGGGGTGGGGCTACGCCCGTACCGGAAATGTCGCCTTCGGACTCGGGGAAAGCGTCGGAGCCCAGCCGGACCGGAGGGTCGGCGGCGGCGCCGCCCAAGAAAGCGGCGGCGGCAGGCGCCGCGCCTACCCTGTCGACCGTGTCGCCGGAGGCCGGGCTGGCGTCGGCGGCGCAGCTCAAGCCGCATCTCGCGCTGCAATCGATGGGCAGCGTGGGGAGTGCGGCCGACCGGTCGGTCGGGGATGAGCACAAGAATCTGGCGGCCGCGCCGCCGACGATGCAGCGGCCGGCCGGTGCGCCGCAGACCCTCGCCGGGAATCCGAAAACCGATGCGGGGGTGCGGTATTCGTCCGATCCGGCCGCCCGGTCGGGGGCGCCGGCGAAGCAGAATGCCGAGGTCACCGGGGCCAAGGAGCCCGAGGGGCAGATCGAGGCGGAGAAGGCCGAGGAGCCGGGCGGCTGGGACACGTTCAAGATGGCGCTCGGTTTCGGGCTCGGCAAGGTGGCCGGCTTCTTCGGGTTCGAGGTTGATGCCACCGAGCTGGCGGCCAAGTTCGCCGGGCTGCCGACCAAGGACGAGGCGCTGCAGCAGGCGATGGCCGGCAACGCGCCCGGTGTCGAGATGGGCGCGGCCGCCGAGCAGACGTCGGGTGAGCAGGGCGAGGCCGTCGACACCAAGGGTGAGCAAACCGTCGTCGCGGGCCGTGACGACGCCGGCCGGGGGATGGGTGAGGACCAGGTCTATCCGGACGTTCCGCCGGAGCGGATGGACGCGGACGTGCCCGGCCGGACCGCCGGTGCCCCGATGGCGGCGACGGGTGCGCCGACCGGTGCGGTGCCCGCCGAGGCGGCCTCCAAGGTGGCCGAACACGACAACGGGCCGCAGATCCAGGCCACCTTCCAGCAGGGCCAGCAGGGCATGTCGACGTCGCGGCAGACCAAGGACCAGGGCTTCCGCGACGCGCAGGCGGCGCACCGGGCGACGGTCACGACCGAAATCAAGATCAACACCAAGAGCCAGGCCGGCGTACGCGACGACGCGCTCGGTGACGTCGACGGTCAGCGCACGCTGTGGCGCCAGGATCAGGACACCGAGCTGGCCAAGCTCGGCACCAAGAAGACCGAGCGGCAGACCAAGCTTCGCCGCGACGTCGACGAGCGGGAGAAGAAGACCGACACCGACGTCACCACCGAGAAGACGAACAGCACGAAGTCGATCCGGGAGACGGCGACGAAAGCCGAGACCGACGCGGGCACGAAGCGCGACGACGCCACGCAGGAGTCCGGGAACTGGATCACCCAGGGGTTCGACTGGATCAAGCGGAAAGTCCTGGAGATCAAGGACGCGATCGTCCGGGTGATCCGTACGGCCCGGGAAGCGGTGGTCCGCTTCATCAAGAACTTCAAGGAGACGGTCGAGCGCTGGATCAACGAGGCCCGCACGTTCATCCTCGACACGATCAAGAAGCTGATCGAGGACCTGATCGCGTACGCGAAGGCGCTCGTGCAGGCGATCATCGACCTGGCCAACCGCATCCGGAAGCTCATCACCGACCTGATCCGGGCCGCGATCGACCTCGTCAACCGGCTGGCCGCGCAGCTGAAGCAGATCATCAAGACGCTCCTGGACGCGCTGGCGAAGCTGCTGGCCGACGTGCTGCGGATCCTGTTCCAGGCGCTGATGGACGTGATCCGGGAGACGATCAACCAGATCAAGCAGTTCCTGGCGCTGGCGTCGCAGCTGCTGGGCATGCTGGGCACGTTCCTGTTCGTCGCCATCGACTTCCTCGACGACCCCGGCGGCTGGCTGGGCGGCGCCAAGAACTCGGCCGTGGACGGCGCCAAGAACCACCTGTTCCGCGAGGTCAAGAACGCGGTGAAGCAGTGGTTCCAGCAGAAGATCGAAGAGATCATCGGCGTCGGCAAGGCGGTCATCAACGTCCTGATCAAGGGCGGCTTCACCCTGGAGAAGATCGTCAAGGAGACGTGGGACGCGATCGTCCCGATGCTCCCGTTCATCATCGGCGAGATCGTCATCACCAAGGTGGTGGCCAAGCTGATCCCGGGCGCGGGCTGGGTGATGGCGGTGATCGACGCCGTCCAGGTGGCGATCGGCGCGCTGGGTGCGATCCTGCGCGCGATCGGCGCGGTCCTGGCGTGGCTGATCTCGGTCCGGAAGGGCACCGCCGGCATCCTCTTCGCCAAGGCGGTGGCGGCCGGCATCGTCGCCCTGCTGGAGCTGGCCTATCAATACCTGCTGGACGGCATCGGCAAGTACGTGTCCAAGGTGGGCAAGCGGCTCAAGGGGGTCGCCGCACGGCTGGTGAAAGGCGAGAAGCGGGGCACGCCGGGAGCGCCGCCGCGCGACGGCGGTCACCCCGGAGACGGCAGCGGAAGACCGGGCCAGGCAACTCCGCCGGCAGCGCCGCGGTCGGACGTGGGCCGGCCCGGGACGACACCGCGCTCCCAGCCCGCCGCCGCCGGTCCGCGGCCCGCACCGCGCTCGCCGGCCGGGCCTGGGCGAACTCCGGCTGGGCCCGGACGCAAACCCGCCGCGCCCGGCCGGAAGCCGGCCGGTGCCGCAGACCGCCCGCCGGGTCGGTCGGACGCCGGGCACCCCGATGGTCCGTCGGCGGCACGGCCGACGCCGGCCACGACACCGAGTAAGCGTCCGCCCGACACCGCCAAGAACAAGGACGGCAGCCCGAAGACGCCCGCGGACGGGATTCCGGACACCCGCCCGACGCCCTCCGCGAAGGCCCCGCCCAAGGCCGAGCCGCCGCCGCGGCGGCCGCGCGACGAGGACAGCGCCAAAAAGCCCGGCGGCCCCGACCGGGACAAGGACCCGCATGCGCCACGCAAGGAGCGCCCGGACGATCACGACCGCGACCATCCGGACAAGAAGGACGAGGAGAACGACCACGAGTCCAAGGACCAGCGGCTGCGGCGGATCATCGCCCGGCTCCATCCGATCCTGAAGGATCGGCTGGAACCCGGAATCTACGACAGCACGCTCCTGGGCCTGCTCCAGGAGCTGCGGGCGTGGTACCGGCTGACCAGCCTGTACAAGGCGGGCGGCCAGTACTTCCTGATTCGCGCGGCGCTCAACCCCAACCGTCCGGTGATCCCGGGCTTCGCGGACCGGCAGAAACGGGCGATCGACTACGCGAAGCGGCAAGGGTTGCCGCCGCCCGTCCGCCTTCCGGTCCCGCTGAACGGGGTGCGGCCGGCCGTGACCACCCGGGTGCTGTACATGAACAAGCAGTTCGCCATCGAGTTCGGCCAGTATCCGAGTGGGCAGTACACCGAGGGCTGGGACTACCTGGAGCTGCACCGGCTGACCAGGACGCCGAGTCAATGGGACCGGATGCACCTGATCCCGCGCCAGGTGGGTGGATCCGCGACGACCTCCAACTTCATCCCCGCGCTGAACGCGGTGAACCGGCCCTTCTACCGCCGCATCGAGAAGCAGGCCTCCGATGCCTTCGGGCAGACCTCGAAGGGCACTCCACCGGTTCCCGGCTGGTACACCGTCCGGCTCGATCGTTTCGCGGGGCGCAGCCCGATCACCTATCCGCACGGCAACACCTACCCCGAAGGTTTCCCGAAGCGGATCGACGTCGAATGGGGACTCTACGGACGGCGCGGCGGCGGTACCGGCGAGAAGCACAGCGACTGGACGCAACTCCCGCAGTCCATGCCGACGGCTACCCAACTGTTCGACCCGCCGCCGGTGCCGACCGCCGCCGCTCCGCCGCCGATCAACGTCAATACCGCGCCGGACAATCAGGTGAACGACGCTTTCGGGCAGCCCGGAGCGGAATTCATGACGGCCTTCATCGACATCAGATCGAAGGCCGCGGTGCCCGGAAAGGCCTTCACCGGATATCCGGACATGCGGGCCCAGCTCAAGGCCTATCGAAACCCGAGGGGTAAGTCGATAGCGGACCTCGACAGCATTTTGATCCGACTGCGGCAGAGGAAAACATATGGCTACTTCGAGTTCTGACCTGCTCAGCCCGTACGAGCGTCGTCATGCGGATTCGCTGCACGAGCTGCAGCGGAGTTCGGCGCTCGAGGGTGAGTTCGGGAATGCCGACGATCTCGGGCCGGACCTGGCGGATCTTCGGCCGTTCGCCGACTACGGGGAGGCCTGGGCCGGTGTTCGTCTCCCGGAGCAGATGTCCGGCTGTGCGCTGCGGTTCACCGAGCTCGGTGCGCGGTGGCAGACGAGCGAGGGCATTCTCGGCGAGTTCTACTTCCGGCCGTTCAGCGACCTGGTGACGGACGCCGGCGGGGCGGAGCCGTGGCCCGAGGCGACCGATTTCCAGACCGACTTCATGTCGCAGTTGCGGGTCTTCGACCAGACGCCTCGATCGGGCGCGGGAAAACTGACCTATCTGCGGTTGCAGCCCGGCCCGGGGCCGCTGGAGATCTGGTACAGCGACATCGCCGACATCGCCGACGATCCGTACCCGGACGGCTTCATCAAGATGGACATCACCTACTGCGAATACCTCGACGCCCTGCTCCTGACCAAGGGCACCTATGGCTGGCAGTACCTGTACACCGATATCTCGCTCGACCGCGGGGATTTCGTGGCGACCGTGGAATTCCTCGACGGCATGCTGCAGCTTTTCCCCACCATTTTCCCGCAGCACGACTACTCGGATCTGCGGGAACGGCTGGAGGCTCGCCGGTGAGCACGTTTGCCGACATACCCCGGGCCATCCGGGCCGGGATCGTGGTGGTGGATCCCGGCAGCGGAGCGCCGCAGCGGGTCATCGTCATGCAGTTCAATCCCGACTCGCTGGAGCGGTCCATTCAGCCGCAAGCCGCCGGCGGGACCGCCGATGCCGGCGGCAGCGGGACCGACGGGGACCGGAACGAGGCGTTGCGGCTTAAGGGGCCCGCTGAAGAGCAGTGGAAATTCACCGCTGAGATCGACTCCACCGATCAGCTGGATGTCGCGGCGCCGGACGGGATCCACCCACAGTTGGCGGCGCTGGAGATGCTTGTGCAGCCGACCAGCGCTCAGCTTCGGGAGTCGATTGAGCTTTCCAAGCGGGGGACCATCGAAGTTGCTCCGATTGAGATGCCGCTGACGCTCTTCACCTGGGGGAGCAAGCGGATCATGCCGGTTCGGCTCACCGAGTTCTCCGTCAACGAGCAGGCCTTTGACGTCAACCTCAATCCGATTCGGGCGTCGCTCAGCATCGGGATGAAGATCCTGACCGTCAGTGACCTTCCCGTCGGGCATCGCGGGGCTGACCTCTACCTCGCGCACCTGGCTATGAAAGAGGAGTTGGCCGGCCGTGCCTGAGCCCTATCGATCGGTCTTCGACGACATCCCGGGCGCCGGGACCTATCCGAGCACCAGCCGCTACGCGGGTGCCGAGATCGCGGTGCACACCATGCCGGACGGCACCGAGGTTCGGTATGCCAAGCATCGGCTGCTTCCGGCGCTGCCCGGGGAGGACGACACCGTGCCGCACGTCGTCACCGTGGGGGAGCGGCCCGACCATCTTGGGCAGCGGTATTTCGGGGCTGCCGACCAGTGGTGGCGCATTGCCGACGCCAACGCCGTGCTTGATCCGCGGGAGCTGACCGGCGAGCCGGGGCGGCGGATCGACATTCCGCGAGGGGGGTTCGGTCTTGTCTGATGACGCGTTCGGGCGTGGGCCTCTGCACCTCAATCTCAGCATGGGGCGGGATCTCACCCGGCCGGTGCCGGCCGAGGTGGGGGACGCGCTTCTCTCCGCGCAGATCACCTCGACCGCGGGGGAGCGCAGTGGGTTTCAGCTCGCGTTCGATCTCACCAAGAACGGGCCCATCGCTCGTCGCTACCTGCCGGAGCGGTTCTTCCACCCCAAGACCCGCGTGGTGATGAGCACGACCCTGCGGGGGGCCACCACGGTGCTCTTCGACGGGCTGATCACTCGGCAGGAAGTGGGGTCCAGCAATCGGCCTGGGCAGTCCACGCTCACCATCACGGGCGAGGACCTCACGCTTGTCATGGATCTGGAGGAGCGCGCGGAGGGCTTCCCCAACCTGACGCCGGCGCAGCGGGCCGAGATGATTCTGCGGCGGTATGCCAACTACGGGATCACGCCGCGGGTCATCACCGAGCAGGTGCCGCAACCTCCCGATGCCGTGGAGCGGATCGACTTTCAGACCGGGACCGATCTGCAATATCTGCATCAGCTGGCGCGGGCCAACGGGTACACGTTCTATCTGGATCCGGGGCCGGACGCCGGGCGGTCCATCGCCTACTGGGGGCCGCAGATCCGGACCGGGGTTCGGCAGCATGCGCTCTCCGTCAACATGGACGCCAACTCCACGGTGGATCAGCTGACCTTTGCGTATGACGGGTTGGCGAGGGAAGAGCCGACGGCGCTCGTGCAGGATCCGGCCACCCGTGGGGTCAGCCAGCTCGCTCAACCCTCGATCGATCCGCTGCGGCCGCCGCTCGGGCGTGACCCCACCGAGGCGCTCAAGCGGCCCAGCCTGCGGGACACCGCCAAGCTGACCACCGCTCAAGCCCAGGCCGAGCTGCTGGCCCGGGCGGCCACCTCGGCCGACGCCATCGCCGGGTCCGGCTCGCTCGACGTCACCCGCTACGGCTACGTGCTGCGGCCCCGGGAGCTGGTCGGCGTGCGCGGCGCGGGGGTCGCGTACGACGGGGACTACTTCGTCGCCTCGGTCACGCACACGCTGCGGCCGGGGGCCTACCTGCAGAACTTCACCATCTCCCGCGAGGGAATGGTCGCTCGCAGCGGGACGGTGCGGCCCTGATGCCCGACAACAATCGCTTTCTCGGTAAATATCGGGGCCGCGTCGTCGACAACGATGATCCCCGGCGGATCGCGCGAGTGCGGGCCGAGGTGCCCGATGTACTCGGGCGGGAGTGGTCGACCTGGGCGCTGCCGTGCCTGCCGTTCACCGGCGAAGGGTTCGGGCACTTCAACCTGCCGGCCGTCGGGGCGGGCGTGTGGATCGAGTTCGAGCAAGGGGATCCGAGCCACCCGATCTGGTCCGGCACCTGGTACGGCGCCCCGGAGGAGCTGCCACCGGACGCCCGGGATGCGGGCGAGCCGGTGGTCATCCAGACCCGCGCGGGCAACAAGCTGGTCATTTCCGACACCGCCGGCGGCGGGATCCTGCTGCGGGCCGGCGGTGCGTCCGTGCGGATCGGTGGTGGCGAGGTTCATCTCGCCGACGGCAACGGCGGGACGGTGTCGATCGTCAACGGCGCGGTCACCGTCAACACCCAGATCTTTCCCAGGAGCAACTGACCGATGAGAACCGATATCGCGTTCCCCTATCGCATCAGGCAGGGCCGGACCGCGGGCGCCACCTACGACGAGCACGTGCGTGACCTCGTCGAGCAGCTGCTGTTCACCGGCCCGGGGGAGCGGGTGATGCGGCCCGACTTCGGCTGCGGCCTGCTCGACCTGGTGTTCGCGCCGACCGGGCCGGAGCTTCGCACCGCGCTGGAGTTGTCGGTGCGGGCGAGCATCCAGCGCTGGCTCGGCGAGCTGATCGACGTGCGCGCGCTGGACATGTCGGTGGCCGGCGGGGCGGTCCGGGTCAGCCTGCGCTACACCGTCCGGCGCACCGGCGCCGAGCGCGACGACATGTTCGAGGGGCGGCCATGAGCAGGCGCGCCGCGATCCGGGAAGCGGGCCACAACGGGGTCGACGAGGTCGAGGTCAGCGACGACGGGCGGCAACTCACCGTCACGTTCCTCGGGCGGGCGCCGGACGGGCTGACGCCGGGCAACGTCCGCATCGACGGAGGCCGCCGAGTCACCGGGATCGTCGCCGTCGAGGTGTCGGTGGAGCACGCCGACGACCCGGAGCTGGACGACCGGCTGCTCGTCACCGTCGACCGGCCCGGCGACACCTCCCGCTACCGCCTGTCGATCGTGGAATCCGGCGGGCACGAGCCGTACCACGGCTTCGACCAGCGTTATTACCGCACCGGGTTCCGCTTCTGGCCGGACCGGCCGGCGGCGTTCGACCCCGACCGGGCCGCGCCGGAAAAGCCCGGGGAACCCGCGCCGGTCATCGACTACACCGCCCGCGACTACGACACCGTCCGGCGGCTCATCCTGGACCGGCTGGCGCTGACCGTGCCGGGCTGGATCGAACGCAACCCGGCCGACCTCGGCGTCACCCTGGTCGAGCTGCTCGCCTACACCGCCGACCAGATCTCCTACCAGCAGGACGCGGTGGCCACCGAGGCCTACCTGGACACCGCGCGGCACCGGGTGTCGGTGCGGCGGCACGTCAAGCTGATCGACTACCCGATGCACGACGGCGGCAACGCCCGCGCGATCGTGGTCGCCGAGGTCGCCGAGCCGGTCACCCTGGAGCCGGGCTCGTACCGGTTCGCGGCGCAGGACGAGATCTTCGAGCCGCTCGACCGGCGCCCGGTGAAGCTGCGCCCGGAGCACAACGCCATCCGCTTCTGGACCTGGGCCGGCGACGAGCGCACCCGCCCGCCCGGCGCCACCGGCGTGACCCTCCGCGACGACGACCGCTGCCTGCGCCTGCACCCCGGCGACGTGCTGGTTCTCGAGGAGAACGACCCGAAACACCGCCAGGCCGTGCGCCTGACCACGGTCACCCCCGACGTCGACCGGCTCACCGACCAGCCGGTGCTGGAGGTGACCTGGGCGGCGGAGGACGCGCTCACCTTCCGGCTCGACCTGGCGAACGGCGTGGCCCGCGGCAACGCGATCGTCGTCGACCATGGCAGGACGGAGGAGACCGGTGACGAGCCGCTCCACGACGTCACCCAGGCCGCGCCCTACCCGTCGCCGGAGCAGATCTGTGCCGCGCAGGCCGCACACCTCGCGGCCCTCCCGCACCGGGAAGACCTGACCAGGCGCCTGGACGTGCTGATCGCCCGCGCCCAGGCCGGCACCGTCCTCGGCGACCACATCGCCGAGGAGATCGCGCAGACCTGGGGCCGGGAGTACGCGATCGGCCTGCACCCCACCGACCCGGCCCTGGCCGGCCCGATCGCGAAGCTGGCCGGCGACCCCCGTCAGGCCCTGCCCGCGGTGGAGGTGCGGCACGCCGGCCAGACCTGGGTCCCCCACCGTGACCTGCTCAGCAGCGGCCCCCGCGACCGCCATTTCGTCGGCGAGCTCACGAACGACGGCCGCCTGACGCTGCGTTTCACCAAGGAGATCCCCGGCCGAAAAGCCATCCGCTACCGGACCGGCGGTGGCACGGCCGGCAACGTGGGCGCCGAAGCGATCTGCGTCCTGCTGCGGAACGACGAAGATCAAACGCTCGTACGCGTACGCAATCCTCTTCCGGCTGTTGGTGGCACCGACCCGGAGCCGATCGACCAAGCGCGCCGGCTCGCTCCGCTTGATCTGAAGCGCCGCAAGGCGCGGGCCATAACCGCCGCCGACTACGCCGAGCTGGCGTCCGCCCTGCCGGGTGTGCAGCGCGCGGCCGCCGAGATCCGCTGGACCGGCAGCGGCGCCGAGGCGCACGTAGCGGTCGACGCCCGCGGCACCGGCATCCCGTCGCCGCAGCTGCTGGCCGAGGTGGCGCACCGCCTTGAGGCGTACCGCCGGATCGGCCACGACCTGATCGTCGAACCCGCCCGGCCGATCCCGCTGGACATCGTGCTCGACGTGCACGCGGCCCCCGGCCACCAGCAGGGCCGGATCGCCGCGCAGCTGCACCACCGGCTGATCGCCGCGTTCCGGCCGGACGCGCTGACCTTCGGCGATCCGGTCCGGGTGAGCCGGCTGACCGCGCTGGCCGCATCGGTGCCCGGCGTGCGCAGCGCCCGGGTGACCCGGCTGCGCCGGCTGTTCGCCCCGGACGCGGGCGAACTGGCGGCCGGCCTGCTGCGCCTGGGCCCGCTGGAGGTCGCGCGGTGCGACAACGACCCGGACCGGCCGGAGAACGGCCGCCTGGTCATCGACCTGACCGACGGGGGCGAATGACGTGCACCACGGCGACTTCCTGGAAGCCATGCTCGCCGATCCGGCGCTGCGCGGCCTGACCGTACGCACCACCGACGACCCGTCGATCGCCCTGCTCGACGCGGCCGCCGTGGTCGACGACCTGCTGGCGTTCCACACGAGACGGATCGCCGCCGAGGGCTACCTGCGCACGGCCCGCGACCGGCGATCGCTGGGCCTGCTCGGCAGGCTTGTCGACTACCGCCCGCGGCCCGGCCTCGCCGCCGACACCCATCTGGCCTACCGGCTGGACGAGCGGTCGCAGCCGGGCGAGGTGCTGATCCCGCGCGGTTCGCTGAGCCGCAGCGTGCCGGCGGTGTCCGGCGAGCAGCCGCAGGCCTTCGAGACCGACGCCGACCTGACCGCCCGCGCCGACTTCAACGAGCTGCCGGTCCTGCTGCACCGGCCGGGCGTCCTGACCCCCGGCGACCTGGGCCGGCTCACCGAGATCCTGCTGGCGGGCACGAATACGCTGCTGGTCGTCGGTGACCGGTTGCTGTTCGTCTTCGGCACCGAGATCCTGCGCCTGGTCACGGTGACCAGTGTCCAGGTGGACCGCGAGCGGGACGTGACGATGGTCGGCTTGTCGGTTTTGTCCGATGACAACGGTGCAGACGACGCCTTGACCAGCCTGTTCGCGCTCCGCGTGACCGACGCGCCATTCGGGGCCACCGCCCGTCTCCAACCAGTCCGTGATGATCAAGGAAGGGTCATCAACCTGACCGACTGGCCGCTGGCCGGCGCGACCCTCACCACCACCCGGATCGTCTTCGACACGGCCGGCCGCACCGCGCAGCGGGCCGAGCTGATCTTCGCGAGGCCGGAAGGCACCGTGCAGCACGCCGAGGACCTGCCGACCGAGACGAAGACGATCAACCTCGGCGACGGTCAGGTCAGGGTGACCGGCACCGAGGCGGCGGTCGACGTCGACTGGGCGACCCACCGGCTGGCCGTCGCCACCCCTGCCGCGGACCGCCGCCTGCGAGTCACCGTCGACGACCGCGAGTTCGAGCTCGCCCCCGGCGACGAGGAGAAATTCACCACCGGCAATCAAGAGATCAGCGTCCGGTACGCCGCCGCCACCCAGCCCGCCTCGGTGGAGATCGCGGTCGCCACCGTCCCCGAGGAGAGCACCCGGAGGGTCCTGTCCCTGGATGCCGTGCACACCACGATCACCCCCGGCAGCCCGGTCGTCATCGAGCGCGCGGGCCGCCCGGTGATCATCACCGAGGTCGTCGAGGCGCGCACGGCCACCTACGCGGCGTTCGGCATCACCGGCCGCGGCACCCGGCTGGTGCTGGCCGACCCGTGGCTGGACGAGCACGACGTGCTGCTCGCCCAGATCCGGGACACCACGGTGTACGCCGCGGGCGACGCCCTGGTGCCGGCCGGCGAGCCGGTCACCGAGCCCGTGCACGGCAACCGGATCGAGCTCGCCGGACGCCACGGCGGCCTGCGCCCCGGCCGCCTCCTCGCGGTCACCGGCCCGCCCGGGGTGGAGATCGTGGTTATCGCCGCGGTCGAGGACGCCACCATCACCCTCACCGAGGCCCTGACCGGCCGATACCCGCGCGACGCGGTCCGGATCCTCGGCAACGTGGTGCCGGCCGGCAACGGCGAGAGCCGCGACGAGCCGATCGGCAGCGGCGACGCCACCGCGGCCAACCAGACCTTCACCCTCTGGCAGGAACCGCTGACCTGGCTGCCGGCCGGCAACCCGCTCGGCGCCCGGCCGGCCCTGGAGATCCGGGTCGACGGGCTGCTCTGGCAGGAGGCCGACAGCCTGGCCGGGCGCGGCCCGGCCGAGCGGGTCTACGCGCTCGGCGCCACCCCGGCCGGCCGGACCACGGTCACCTTCGGCGACGGCCGCAACGGTGCCCGGCTGCCGACCGGGCAGGAGAACGTGCGGGCCCGCTACCGCTTCGGCGGCGGCGCGGCCGGCAACCTGCCCGCCGGCCGGATCACCCAGCCGGTCACCCGGCCGATCGGCGTCATCGGGGTCACCAACCCGATCCCGGCGACCGGCGGCGCCGACCCGGACGGCCCGGGGCTGGCCCGGCGGCGCATCCCGCTGACCGTGTCCACCCTGGACCGGCTCGTCTCGGTCCAGGACTACGCCGAGTTCGCCCGCTCCCGGGTCGGCATCGGCCGGGCCGCGGCCCGCGAGGTGTTCGACGGCCGCCGCCGGGTCGTCGAGGTCACCGTGGCCGGCGTCGACGACGTACCGATAGCTCCGGATTCTGATCTTCTGCCCGCGCTCCGCGCGGCACTCGCCGCGCACGGGGACCCCCACCTGCCGGTCCGGGTGGCCGTCCGCGATCTTGTGCCGTTGCGCCTGGTGGCCGCGGTGAAGGTGGCGCCCGGGCACAGCTGGGAGCTGGTCGAACCACGCCTGCGGGCGGCGCTGCTGCAGCGGCTCGGCTATGTCGGCCGGGAGCTGGGGCAGGCCGCCTACCTCAGCGACGTCCTCGCGGTGGCCGACCGGACGCCCGGCGCCGACTACGCCGACGTGGCCGTCTTCGCCACCGCCACCGGCCCCGACGAGCCGCTCCCGGTGATCAACGCGAGGCCGGACCAGTTCGCCGTCCTCGCGTCCGACGACCTGACCCTCACGGAGATCGCATGACCAGCGACGAACTCGCCGACCTGCTGCCGAGGTGGCACCGGATCGCCGACGAACCGGGCGGCGAACCGCTGCGCGCCCTGCTCTCGGTGATCGCCGAGCAGATCGAGCGGGTCCGCGGCGAGGTCGGCCAGACCTATGCGAACTGGTTCGTGGAGACCGCCGACGAGTGGGCGCTGCCGCTGATCGGCGAGCTGGTCGGCTACCGGCCGCTCGCCGGCTACCAGCGCGTCCTCAGCGCCGGGCTCCGGGACGGCGGACCGGCCGCGGAGTCGGCGCGCCGGCTGGCCGAGGCACTCGCCCCGCGTCGCGACGTGGCCGCCACCGCCGGCTATCGGCGCCGCAAGGGCACGCTGTCGCTGCTCGAAGAGCTGTCGCCGTGGCCGGCTCGCGCGGTGGAGAACTCCCGGCTGCTGGCGCATACGCAGCCCGTCCGGCTGTTTCAGCCGGGGCGCGTCCCGCGGGGATCGCTCGCCGACCTGCGCGACGGCGCGGCCCTGGACCTGATCGGCACCCCGTTCGCGGCGGTCGCCCGGACCGTTGACCTGCGCAGCGGCGGGGTCGAACTGTTCGTCTGGCGGCTCGCCGCCCACCCGGTCACCCGGGCGCCGGCCAACTGCGTGGACAGTGCCCGCAACCTGTTCACCTTCTCGGTGCTCGGCAACGACACCCGCCTGGTCACCAAGCCCGAACCGGAACCGTCCACCACGCACCTCGCCACCGTCGACAACGTGCCCGCCTACCTGCGGCGGCGGTTGTTCGCCGACCGGCTCGCCGACTACTACGGGCCGGGCAAGTCGGTGGCGATCTGGCGGGCGGACCGGCTCGTGCCGATGTCCGCGATCGTGGTCGCCGACCTCACCGGCTGGCGCTGTCAGCCCCGCCGCGACCAGGTGGTCGTCGACCCGGAGCTGGGCCGGATCGCGTTCAGCCCGCGGTCCGGGCCGGGCGAGGGAGTGTGGGTCAGCTACCACCACGCGTTCGGCGACGAGCTCGGCGGCGGCGAGTATCCGCGCGACCTGCCCACCCCGGACCGGACCGTCGTCTACCGGGTCGGGGACGGTCAGGAGTACCGGCGGATCACCGACGCCTATCGCAGGTGGCGCGACGAGCGGCCCGCCGAGGCCGTCATCGAGATCACCGACAACGGTGCCTACCAGGAAGAGCTCGGCTTCGAGCTGGCCGAGGGGCAGCGGCTCACGCTGCGCGCCGCCGACGGGGTCCGGCCGGTGCTGCGGCTGCTCGACTGGTCGAGCAACCAACCGGACGCGCTGGAGATCGGGGCCACCGGCGAGGGCACGGCGATGACCCTCGACGGGCTGCTGATCACCGGGCGCGGCATCCACGCGCGCGCGTCGCTCGGCGCGCTCACCCTGCGGCACTGCACCCTGGTGCCCGGCTGGTCCCTCTCATCTTCGTGCGCGCCGTCCGCACCGGCCGAACCGAGCCTCGTGCTGGAGCGCGCCACCGGCTCGGTGCACATCGACCGGTGCGTGCTCGGCTCGATCCAGGTGCTCGGCGACGAGGTCGGCACCGACCCGCTGCCGCTGCACCTGCACGACAGCATCCTCGACGCCACCGGCCACGACCTCGCCGCACTGTCCGCGCCCGGCGGCGGCCACGCCCACGCCGAGCTGCACTGCCGCCGGGTCACCGTCCTCGGCGAGGTGCACGTCCACGCCGTCCGCATCATCTCCGGCAGCATCCTCGGCGGGATCCTCCAGGTCGCCCGGCGCCAGGCCGGCGGGGTGCGGTTCAGCCGGGTGCCGGCCGGCTCGCGGACGCCGCGCCGCTATCGCTGCACCGAGGCGCCGGCCCCGCTCGCGAGCGTCCGCTACGGCACCGCCGACTACGCCCGGCTCGCCGCGAACTGCCCCGCCGAGATCGTCCGCGGTGCCGAGGACGGCGCCGAGATGGGCGTCTTCCACGACCTCTACCAGCCGCAACGCGAGGACAGCCTGCGCGCGCGCCTCGCCGAGTACACGCCCGCCGGCACCCACGCCGGACTCACCTTCGTCTCCTGAGGACCGTCATGCACGCAGATCTGTCCCGCGTCACCTTCCGGCCCGACCGGCACTATTCGCGGGTCCTCGCCCAGCAGGGCCGGGTTCAGCTGGACGCCGACCTCAACGAACAGAACCAAATTCAAGACCACCGTTTGCGTACGCTCGTGAGCGACCTGATCGGACCGGACGGCGGCCCGCGCCACGACGCCGGCTTCGCGATCACGCCCGTCCCCGGACCGCCGGCCGACCTGACCATCGGGGAGGGCCGCTACTACGTCGACGGCTTCCCGATCGACGCGACCCGGGCGGTTCCCGGCGTGGCCGTCCCCGACGAGGGCGACCCGGCCGAACCGGAGGACCCGGAGCCGTGGAGCTACCGCACCCAGCCCGACGGGTTCCGCGACGAGTTGCCGGGCGCCTTCCCGTACCTCGCGTATCTCCAGGTGTGGGAACGCTCGGTCACCGCCGCCGAGGACCCGGCGCTGCGCGAGGTGGCGCTCGGCCCGGCGATGCCGGACACCGCCGCCCGGGTCCGGGTGGTCTGGCAGGTCCGGGCGCTGACCGAGGCCGAGCTCGGCCTCGCCGGCACCGGCGAGCCGGCCGCGATCCGGGCCGCCCTCGCCGACTGGGCCGGCCGCGACGACGAGCCGTCGATGGCGGCCCGGGCCCGCCGCCCCGACCGTGCCGACGACGAGCCCGGCCTGATCGAGCCGGGCGCCCGCTACCGCGGCCCGGAGAACCAGCTCTACCGGGTGGAGATCCACGACGGCGGCACGGCCGCCCGGGCGACGCTGAAGTGGTCGCGGGAGAACGGCTCGGTGGTGTTCGGCGTGGACGCGATCGACGGCACCTGGGTCGACCTGGCGACCCTCGGCGCCGACGAGAAACTCCAGCTCGGCGTGGGGGACTGGGTGGAGGCGGTGGACACCGCGTCCGCCGGGCCCTCGCCCCTGCTCCAGGTCGAGGAGGTCGACCTCTATGCGAGCCGAGTGCGTCTCTCCGCCGAGCCGGGGCCGCACTCCTACCTGCGGCGCTGGGAGAGCGGCGCGGTCACCCTCAAGGCGGGCCGGTGGCTGCCGCTCGAGGACGGCGTCGAGGTCTACTTCCGGGCCGGTGACTTCACCTACGCCACCGGCGACTACTGGCTGATCCCGGCCCGCACGGTGACCGGCGACGTCGAGTGGCCGCGCGACGCCGAGCAGCGCCCAATGCTGATCGAACCGGCCGGGCCCGCCGTCTCCTACGCCCCGCTCGCCTGGGTCACCGGGCCCGGCGAGGCCACCGACCTGCGGCTGATCTTCGACCCGCTGGCTCCCCAGCCGGTCGAGGCCGCCGCCCCCAAACGTAAGCCCCGCAGAAAGGCCACCGAGGCATGAAAACCGCCGTCATCGCCGCCGCCGTCCTGCTCCTCACCACCGGGAGCGCCTCCTACGCCCACCAGGCCGCCGCGGCCTGCACCGGGCAGCTCCACCCGAACGCGAGCTTCGAACGCGGTACCACCGGCTGGACCGCCGGCCCGCGCATCGTCGTCCTCGCCGACCCGGCGCGGCCCGCGCACACCGGCCTTGCCTACGCGACCTTCGCCGGCCTCGACGTCACCCGCACCGACCTGCTGCGCGGCAGCGTGACGGTGCCGGCCGGCTGCAACCTGACGGTCGGGTTCTGGGCGCGGGTGACCACCACCGAGACCACCCGCGGCGACTACCTCAACGCCGGACTGTCCATCACCGGCACACCCCCGAAGACCCTGTTCTCGCTGGCCTTCGACCACGCGACGGAGTGGCAGCAGCACACCAGCGCGGCCGGCACGGCCACCACCGAGCGGACCGCGACGGTCAGCTTCTACGCGAGCGAACAGGCCGGCAACGGCACGACAGCGTTCGATGTGGACGACGTGACGTTCACGCTGAGCTGACCGGCTACGGTTGCTTTCTCCTCCGAGAAGGACGCCGCTCGTGTCGATGATCACCGCGCAGTCGTGGGAAGACTTCCGCCGGGAGTACGAGTCGGTGTGGGCGCCGGTGCTCGTGCGACTTGGCCAGGAGTACGGCAATGAGTATTTCCGTGCCGGCCCGGGCACGCTCGCAGCGCTGAGTGACCTGTCCGCCGCGATCGACGCTCTCTCCGAGGCACTCCCGCTGATCGACCACGACGACTCGATCCGCGGGCAGGTGGCCGGCCTGCTCGGCTGGCTCCTTGCGGCCCGATATCTGGTGCACAACGGCGATCCCGCCGATCGGGAGACAGGTCTCGCCCTGCTCGACGAGGCTGCCACCCAGAAGAGTGTTTCGCCGATACAGGCGGCAACGGTGCGGCTTTCGGCCGGGCAGCTGCATATGAGCAGGGCCACCGAGGCCCTCCGAGCGCTCGGGCCGGAGCGAGGATTGTCCGGCCAGACGCTACGGGCTGCCGGCCAGGCCGCTGGGGTGGCGGCCCAGCGATTCCGTGAGGTGATCGACGGCCCGACGATCAGTGCCGAAGTCACCAAGATGGCGCAGAACCTGCTGGCGATGGCAGAGGCGTTGCAGCCGTTGGGGGACGGAGACCCGGCCCACTTCGATCTCGGCAAGATGATCAACATCATGGCGGTGCTGCAGCGGGTCCAGCAGGACATGCAGGGCGACGTCAAGTCGCCGCCGAAGAACAGCCAGGACGGCCTGTTGGGCCTCGACATCGGTCGACTTCCGGAGGGTGCCGGCCCGGCGGTGCCCACGGATCCCGCCGGCCATGATCAACTGCGTCGCTTCCTGGTCGGGGAGATGCCCACCCGGGTCCGCGTCGGTGAGGACTTCAGCCTGGTCGCGCGGATCGTCGTGGACCGCCCCGACCAGGACGCGCCGTCCGCGGCCATGCCGGCCCTCGCGGTCGGACCGGCCGGCGTCGACGTGGTCATTCTGGTGCAGGTCGACTCGGGTCTGGCCGGCACGGAGACATTGCAGGCCACCGTTCGCGTCCCATACCAGCGTGGCTCCGCGCCCGTGCGGTTCTCGCTGCGGGCCGTCCGGGAAGGGCTGCGGCGGGTCCGGCTGTCCGCCTGGAACGGCGGCACCGCGCTGGCCGAGGTCGAGCTCGAAGTGTCCGCCGAGGACCGGCCGGTCGCCGAGAGCAACCAGCGCCGCACCTCACCGATCGCGGACCTGAAGGGCCGGGCCGGTGAGCTGACCATGCAGGTCGGCTTCGACGGCGCCCGCTACTCGTTCCAGATCATCTCGCACCGTTTCGTCTCCGAACCGGTGGTGGCCCGCTCGCTGACCGAGGCCCCCGGCACCGCCGTCGACCGCACCGTCGAGATGCTGCGCCGCTTCGCCACCTCCTCGGGCGGCGGCTACGGATCGGCCCATCCGTACAGTCCGGCGACCGCCCGCCGCTGGGTGGAGGAGACCGGCGTCGGGCTTTGGCAGGACCTGGTGCCGGACCCGATCAAGGAGGCGTTCTGGGAGCTGCGCGACGAGATCGGCACGTTCACGATCGCCTGCGCCGACGACCGGGTCCCGTGGGAACTGCTCTACCCGCTGTCCCGCACCGAGGACCACGGCTTCCTCGCCCAGCAGTTCCCGGTCGTACGCCGGGTGATCGGCCAGCTCTCCGCCCCGAAGATCTCGCTCGGCGCCCCCCGGTTCGTGGTGCCGCCGCGGGCCCCGGCCAACGCCGACGCCGAGATAACCCGGCTGCGGCAGATCCTGGGCGGCCCGCCCGGCGAGGTGATCAGCCACCTCGATGAGCTCCTCGACGTCCTCGACCGCGGCCCGGACGCCGGCATGCTGCACTTCGCCTGCCACAACACGTTCTCGTCGGAGGGCGGCTCGTCGATCACCATGGACGGCGGCCCGTTCCTCCCGCAGATGCTCAACCGGGCGGTGACCCGGCGATCGTTGTACGACCATCACCCGTTGGTGTTCATCAACGCGTGCCGCAGCGCGGGCGCCGCCCCCGAGTACACGAGGATGATGAGCTGGGCCGACCAGTTCATGCGGGCCGGCGCGGGCGCCTTCATCGGCACGTTGTGGCCGGTCAACAGCGACCGGGCGGCCGAGTTCGCCGAGGCTTTCTACGCGGAGATGGCGGGCGGCGCCCAGCTGGGTCCGGCGACGATGGTGGCCCGGGCCGCGACCGAGCGCGGCGGCGACCCGACCTGGCTCGCCTACTCGGCCTACGGTGATCCCGCCGCGACCGCGGCCTGAGCGAAGAGGAAAAAACATGAAGGTCACCGACGATTCGGTACGCGTGGACGAGCTGATCGACGCGGTGAAGCGCTCGATCGTGGCCGCCAACATCTCGGCCACCAACCCCGACCGCGACCTGCGCGTCGCGCTGCTGGAGCTGACCCTCGACACGGTCGCCACCAGCACCGCCGGCGGTGGCCTGGAGCTGCGGGTCCCGGTGATCGGCCTGAAGCTCAAGGCCGGCACCAAACTGACCAAGGTCGACCTGCACACCCTGGTCATCTCGCTGGAGGCCGCGCCGATCACCGACCCCGGCGAGATCCGCGACCGCGACGTCGACGAGGCCCTGGTGGCCGCGGTCGAGCAGGTCCGCACCACGATCGCCCGGGCCGGCCTGGGCGACGACCCGTTCGTGCTGCGCGACAGCACGATCACCATGACGTTCGGGGTGACCGCCGAGGGCTCGATCGTCCTGGGCTTCGAGGGCAACCTGAAGGACGACGTCACCCAGACGATGAAACTGACCCTGGTCCGGGCCCGCGCTTAGCGTCGCCCGGTGGCCAGTGCGACGAGGAACTGCCCACCGCCGGGTTCGACGGTCGCGGTGACCGGCAGCCCGGGCGCCAGCCGGGAGAACCGGTCGACCAGCCAGTCGGCCGCTTCCTGGGCGTCCTTCTTGTTGGGGCAGCGGCCCACCAGCTCCCGCCCACCCTTGCGTTCGAGCCGCTCGGCCACCGTGATCAGCGGGGCCGGCTCGATCACGTGCAGGCGGTCCGGCCAGGCGATGACCACCTTGACCGCACCCTTGCGGGTGTTGCAGGCGCGATGCGCGAGCCGCTCGGCGACCTTGGCCTTCTTGTCCGCGGTGCGGCTGTCGACGCTGGGCCCCCGAGGATCGTTGACCGACATGTCGGCGTCGACCTTCTCGTCACAGACCCAGCATCGCCAGCCATCACGTTCGGCCACGTCATCCAGAAGACTCATGCCGTAAAACTAGTCGATGACGACTTTTGCCCAGCCCGACCTCGTCCGCGTCCAGCTCGAACCCACCGGATCGTGGCAGCGCCCGGCCGCCGGCGGCGCCGAGGTGACCTGCCGGCCGGAGGGCAGCGGCCTGCGGGTCGGCGTCGCCGCCACCGGCGGGGTGTCCCGGGCGCACCTGCGCTGGCGGCGGCCCCTGGCCGCGGGCTCGCTGGTGCTCGGGGACGCCTGGGAGCGCAGCTACGGCGAGCTGGCCTGGCAGTCGAGTCCGAGGGCCGAGCAGATGCACCCGTGGATGGTCCTCGTCCACGGGCCGGCCGGGAGCTGGGGCGCCGGCGTGGACGTCCGGGCGGGCGCGTTCGCCGGTTGGACGGTCGACGCCGAGGGGGTCTCGCTCTGGCTGGACGTCCGGGCCGGCGCCGACCCGGTGGTTCTCGGCGGGCGGGAACTGGAAGCGGCCACCGTCCGCTGGATCGCCGGGAACGACGGCCCGTTCGCCGCGCAGTGCGCGCTGGCCGGCGCGCTGTGCACCGATCCGCTGCCGACCGGCCCGCTGGTGGGCGCCAACAACTGGTACTACGCCTACGGGCGGGACTTCGACGCCGACGCGGTCGTCCGGGACGCCCGCATGATCGCCGACCTGGTCGGTGACCACCCGGTCCGGCCGTTCGAGGTGGTGGACGACGGATGGAGCATCGACGGCACCGCCGACGGTCGCCAATCTTCGGGCGGCCCGTGGGACCGGGGCGCGGGCAGCTTCGCCGACATGGCGGAGGTGGCCGCCCGGATCGCCGGCGAGGGCGTGCGTCCCGGCCTCTGGTTCCGGCCGTTGCAGTCCCGGCGCGAACCGCCCGCCGGTGCGCTGCGGCCGTGGGAGGGCGGCTGGGCCCTGGACCCGAGCCATCCGGCCACCCTGGAAACCGTCACCGCCGACGTCCGCCGGATCCGGGCCTGGGGTTTCGACCTCATCAAGCACGACTTCTCGACCTTCGAGGCGATGGGCCGCTGGGGATTCCAGATGGGACCACGGCCGGTGCCCGGCGACATCCGGTTCTTCGACCGGGCCCGCACCACCGCGGAGGTGCTCGTCGGCTTCTACCGGGCGATCCACGAGGCGGCCGGCGACGGCATCGTGCTCGGCTGCAACGTGGTCGGGCACCTGGCCGCCGGCCTGGTCCAGGCCCAGCGAACCGGCGACGACACCTCGGGCCGGGTCTGGGAGCGCACGAGGCGGATGGGCGTGAACACGCTCGCCTTCCGCCTCGCCCAGCACCGTCGTTTCTTCACCGTGGACGCCGACTGCGTGGCGAGCACCCCGGCGACCGCATGGGCCAGGAACCGCCAGTTCCTCGACCTGGTGGCCCGCTCCGGCACCGCCCTGTTCGTATCGGTCGACCCGGCGACCCGCACCGACGCGGTCGACGCCGACCTGTCCGCCGCCCTGCGCCTCGCGCTGGACGGCGGCCGCCCGGGCGGCGTCGAACCGATCGACTGGCTGCACAACGCCACCCCGGCGGTGTGGCGTTGTGCAGCCGAGACGCTCACCTACGACTGGATCGAGGCCGAGACGGGAGCCGACCCGTACGACCGGACCGACGCGACGTCAGGGCAGGGTCCACTTCTGGTTGGCGGCGGCGGTGCAGTCCCAGATCTGTAGGCGGGTGCCGTCGGCCGAGCTCGGGCCGGTGGCGTCCAGGCATTTGCCCAGCGAGCGCAGGGTGCCGTCGGAGTTGGCGGTCCACTGCTGGGCGGTGGTGCCGTTGCAGTCGTACAGCTGGATCTTCGTGCCGTTGGCCGAGCTCGCCGACGTCACGTCCAGGCACTTGCCCAGCGAGCGGACCGTGCCGTCGGTGCCGACCGTCCACGACTGGGCCGCCGTGCCGTTGCAGGTGTAGAGCTGGACGGCCGTACCGTTCGCCGAACTTGCCCCGGCCACGTCGACGCATTTACCGCCGTACCCAAGAATCTGGCCGGTGCGAGACGGCCCGGAACCGGCGTCGCCCGCCCCCGCCCAGACGTAGGTCCCGGTGGTTTTCGCCGGCAAGGTCGCGGTGAACTGGCGGGTGCCGGCGCGCAGGGTGAAGGTCTGGCTCGCCGACGTCTGGTTGACCGCGATCGTGACCAGCGAGTTGTCGGGGTTGACGAAGGCCACGTTCGTTACCGTGCCGGTCGTGCCGTAACCGCTGCTCACCCGCTTGGCGCCGGCCTTCACGAACTTCGAGAACTGGGCCACCATGTTGAAGTCGGGCGTCTTCCAGAACGTGTCGGGGGTCGACGCGCTCTGCACCAGCATGGTCGGGTCGGGCGAACCGGACCAGCGCTCCGGCGAGCGGTTCTGGTCCAGCATCGACACCCAGCCCTCGTAAAGCGTGGCCTGGTTGCGGAAATACTGCACGATCCGGTCGGCGCCCGCGGTTCCCCACACCGAGCGCTCGGTCATCAGAACATCCTTCTCCGGGTACGCCGCCTTCACCGTCGCCATCGCCGACGGCTCTCCGGCGTAATCGTGGAACGCGATGCCGTCGACCGACGCGCGTGCATCGGCGGTGAGCACGCCCGCCGCGTACGTCGCGCCTTCGGAGAAGTTGTGGTCGTACGCCCAGATCTTGGTGGTCGGCAGTTCGGTTCGCACCGCCTTGGCCAGCTGACGTTCCTGGTCGGCGGTGACCAGCATGCCCGGGTAGTCGGCCGGCGAGAACAGCGGCTCGTTCTGCAGGGTAAGAGCAAAAATCGGAATTCCCTGCGCCGCGTACGCCCGGACCGCCTTGCCGTAATACGAGGCCAGCGTGGGGATGTACTGGCTGAGCAGGCTCCCGCCGATGATGGTGTTGCTGCTCTTCATCCACGGCGGTGCACTCCACGCGCTCGCGAAGATCTTCAGGTCCGGGTTGATCGCCAGGGCCTGCTGCAACGTCGAGATGATGTGATAGTCGATGTCCCGCTGGATGCTGAACCGCGACAGCGTCGGATCGGCCGCCCCGTCGTCGTAGGTGTAGAAGTCGTGCGATGTGAAGTCGCTGGTGCCCAGGGTGATCCGGGCGACGTTGAAGCCGGCGCCGTTGACCGGGTCGACCAGCGCCCGCAGTGCGGCGTCGCGCCCGGCCGCGCTCATCCGGGACAGGTTGTAGATGGTGGACTCCTCGAGCGAGGAGCCGACGCCGAGCACCGTCTGGTACTGCGTGGACGTGTCGACGGTGATCGCCGGCGGGCCGGCCGCGGCCGCGGTGGCCAGGTCGGCCTGCCTGCTGAGCTGGTAGGGCGTGCCGGCCAGCCCGGTGGCCGGGGTGGTGTACCAGTTGCCGTTCTTGGGTTCGTAGCCGGCGGTGCGCGACTCGGAGCTGAGGTAGACCTGAACGGTGGTGGCGGCGGCCGCGTGGGCCGGGCCGGCGGGGATGCTCAGGCCGGCGGTGGTGAGGACGGCGGCCAGCGCGGCCGCGGTTCGAGTACGGGAGGACATCGGCGGTGGGCCCCTCGACGTATTTTCAGGACTTGAAGTAACTGTCGGGAAATCTTTGCGTCTCGATAGAGGCCAGTCAATGACTGGCTGTTCCGGAAAATGGCGTGCTTGGTCGCCGCTCAGCGGGAAAGCTGAGCGACCATGACGATGTCTGAGGTCCGCACGGCGGCCGGGGCGGTTCGCGGCCTGGTCGAGGACGGTGTGGCGGTGTTCCGGGGGATCCCGTTCGCCGAGGCTCCCCGGTTTGCCGCACCCGGGCCGGTGACGCCGTGGGACGGGGTGCGGGCGGCTTCGTCGTTCGGCCCGCCACCCCCGCAGACCGGCGTTGCGGTGACCGGCGACGACTGGCTGACGGTCAATGTCTGGTCGCCCGATCCGGGCGCGCGGCTGCCGGTCATGGTGTGGGTCTACGGCGGCGGCTACACGATCGGCATGTCCGGCAGCCCCGAGTACGACGGCGGCCGGCTCGCCCGGGACGGCTCGGTCGTCGTGGTCACGTTCAACTACCGGGTCGGGGCCGAAGGCTTCGCGTTGATCGAGGGGGCGCCCGCCAACCGGGGCCTGCTCGACCAGGTTGCCGCGCTGGCGTGGGTGCGCGACAACATCGCGGCCTTCGGCGGAGATCCCGGCCAGGTCACCGTCTTCGGGGTGTCGGCCGGTGGCGGGTCGATCGCCGCCCTGCTGGCGATGCCGCGGGCGGCCGGGCTGTTCCGGAGGGCCATCGTGCAGAGCATGCCCGGCACGTTCTTCTCCCCGGAGCTGGCTTCTGACATGGCCACCGTCATCGCCGGCGAGCTGGGACTGCGGCCCACCGCGACCGAGTTGGCCACCGCGGACCCGGAGCTGTTGGTCGCCGCGGCCGACACGGTGATGGCCGCGATGCCGTCACGCTGGGGCCGGGCGGCGCTGCGCTCGATCCTGTTCTCCCCGGTCGTCGACGGCGACGTCCTGCCGGCCACACCGTGGCAGGCGCTGGCCGGCGGCGTGGCCCGCGACATCGACCTGATCGCCGGCCACACCCGCGACGAGCAGCGCTTGTTCACCGTGATGGCCGGCGGCCCCGGCGACCCGGACGAGGCGCTGCGCGACTTCGCCCCCGGCCCCGACGGCGAACGCCACTACCGGGAGGCGTTCCCGGACGGCGACCTGTACGAGCTTGTCCATTCCGACTGGCTGTTCCGGATGCCGTCGCTGCACCTGGCCGAGGCCCAGGTCGCGGGCGGCGGCCGGGCCCACGTCTACGAGCTGACCTGGCCGGCCCCGGGCATGGGCGGCGTCTTCGGCGCCTGCCACGGCCTCGACGTCCCGCTGGTCTTCGGCAACCTGGACCGCGGCGGCCCCGCCGTGCTCATCGGCCCGGACCCGTCCCCGGAGGCGGAGGCACTGTCCGCCGAGATGCGCACGGCATGGACCACGTTCGCGACCCACGGCGACCCCGGCTGGCCGGCCTACGAAACAGAGAAGCGGCTGACGCAGATCTTCGATGCACCGTCGGCGGTCACGGCGTACCCGGAGGAGGCTTCTCGGTTGATCTGGCGGGACGTTAATTGGTGTGACCCGCTCTGATCGGGTCGGTAGGCTCCCTGGCAGAGGCCTAGCCCGGGCATACTTCGACAACTTCTTTGGGTGAAATCGCCCGGGCACTTTCCTCATCATCGGCGCCGCGCTGCGGCGCCGATCCTTTTTTCGAGTGGGGGTGCTACGTGGACGCGCTGGAGCGCATCGGATTTGATCGGCTGGGACTTGTCGTGACGCCCGCGGGCATCGCCACTCAGGCCGTCGCCGCGCCGCTGCTGGCCGAGTTCGCGCATGTCGGCGTGCGGTTCGTCAATCCGGAGGAGATCACCGACGGGCTGGCCGGCGGGCATCGGGAGCTGATCGCGCACGTACGCGTCAAGCGTGGGGAGACCGGCACCTATGCGCCTCTTTTCCGCGGGTTTCCGGAGACGCTGCCGGAGTTCGACAATGCGCTCTTCCGGTTCGTCGTCGCCCGGGTGCGGATGCTCGGCCGCGAGGACACGCCGGAAAGCTGGCACGACGCGCTCGACTTTCAGCGGTTCAGCTGGTGGCCGGCCTCGTCGATCCCGCAGGACGCCGAGCGGGCCGACGCCGACCGGCGGGCGCAGGCGCTGCTGCCGGGCGACAGCCGGGTCGAGTGGATCACCGTGCGGATCGTCGGCCGCGAGGAGCTCGAAGCGCGGCTGGCCGACTGGATGCGGGACTGCTTCGGCAGCGCCGCGTCGCTGCGCGAGGACGTGCAGAGCGACCTCGGCGTGCTGGTCGGGCGGCTCGGCGTGGACGGCATCGCGATCGGTGACGTGCGCTTCCGGGAGAACCGGACCCTGCTGTTCGAGCTGATCTGGGCGCTCGACCGCACCCGCCTGCCGTTCACCGGTGCCGGCCCGGACGACCTGCTGCGGCTGTTCGCCAAGCTGACCGGCGGCGACCTCAGCCTTGCCGAGCCGGTCGGCTATCCGCGGCTGTCCCGCGCCGACCGCCGCATCGTCGTCAACACCCTGGAGGTCAGTGACCGGCTCGGGGACGTGTTCCGCCGGCGCGGGCTGTGGCTGGCCATCGACCGTGGGCTGCACGTCGGGGAGTTCCGGGCGCCGCTGGTGCAGAAGACGTTCGCGCGGCTGCGCAACAGCCGGCACGACCGGGCGTCGTTCCCGAGCCGCTTCGAGCGGCTGCTCGCCGACGGCAAGACCGCCGGCGCCGCCCGGATCGCGGCCGCGGAGGCGCCGGGCGTGCTCGGCCGAAGCCTGCGCCGGCTCGGGTCGCTCGCTGCTACCGGGCCCAAGGACCGGGCCGCGCTGGTCGGCGCGCTCACCGGCGCGGCCGAGCGCATTCCGTTGCGGGTGCTGCTCGCCGCCCGCGCACAGGTCGCCGACAACGGCCGTACGTATCCTCGGGTGGTCTTCGGCAAGGACGGCTCCTCGCTGCCGATCGTGCGCGAACCGGGTCACCTGGCCGTGCCGGCCGAGTTCCGGGCCGAGCTGCTCGGCGCGATCGACGCCGCGGTGGACGCCGCGATCGAGGCCAAGGGCGACTGGCACGGCGAGACCGTGCACATCGAGCCGGGCCTCGACCGCCTGCTGCTGCCCGACCAGCTCCGGGCCACCGCGCAGGGCCTGGTGCAGGTGGAGCGGGGCAGCCGGCTGCCGCTGGGCGAGGCGGACGTGGTGCGCCTGTTCGTGCACTGGCGCGAGGACGGCGAGACCAGCGACCTTGACCTGTCGTGCATGGTGTTGGACGCGTCGTTCGCCTTCGTCGACCAGGTGTCCTGGACCAACCTGGGCAACGGCGTGCTGACCCACTCGGGCGACCTGACGTCCGCGCCGGACGGCGCCGAGGAGTTCCTCGACATCGACCTGACGAAGGCCGCGAAGCTCGGCCACAAGCGCGGCTGGCGCTACCTGGTCCCGGTGATCTTCCGCTACGCCGGGCCCACTTTCGACGCGCTGGCCGAGGCGTGCACGGGCTGGATGCTGCGGACCGACGCGACCAGCGCAACCCGGGTCTTCGACCCGGCCACGGTGGCGAACGCGTTCGCCCTGACCGGCGGCAAGCGTTACGCCGTGCCGATGCTGCTCGACCTGGAGACACACGAGATCCTGTACGTCGACGTCTACCTGCAGAGCGAGCCGCGAGCGCGGGTCGAGAAGGACGGCCACGACATCGCGACGCTGGTGTCGGCGGTGGCGGGCCGCCACCACACCAAGGTGAGCGTGGCCGCGCTGGCCCTGCGGCACGCCCGGGTCCGGGGCGCGGAGCTGGTCGACGACCCGGCAAAGGCAACGATCACCTTCGGAACGGCTTCGGAGTGTACGTACGACGCGCTGCAACCGGAGAAGTTGCTCGCCGACCTGCTCTAGCCGAGCCGGCGCAGATGGCACTCGCGGCCGGGCGGGGCGCGGAGCGCGGGGGCTGTGGACCGGGGGCCAGAGGGCTGGTGGCTGCCGACTTCGCGGAAGTTGGGGCCTCGCGTCGGCCGCCAGAGGCCGAGATTCAGGAAATCGGGGTCTCGTCGCACGCCCGAGGCCCCGACATCAAGGAAATCGAAGTCGTGACCCGTGCTGCTCGGACCCCGCTGTCGCGGAAGTTGGGGCCTCGCGTTGGCCGTGAGGGGCCGAGATTCAGGAAATTGGGGTCTCGTGGCGTGGGTGAGGGCCCGACATCAAGGAAATCGAAGTCGTGACCCGTGCTGCTCGGACCCCGCTATCAAGGAAATTGGGTCAACCAGCCAGACCCGGCACATCCGGTCGAGCGACATTTCGCTCGGCCGGATGGCATTTGGGCTTCAGGGGCGGTCGTGCAGGAACCAGGCGTCGTCTTGGGTCAGGGCTATTGCCAGCTGCCACTGTTCGCATTCGAGGCTGCCGCCGACGGCCAGGAGTTGGCCGGCCAGCTGCCATGCCTGGTCGCCGGGCGCCGGGCGGCGGGTGGTCAGGAGTTGCAGCATGGTTCCCCAGGCGGCTACCAGGCCGGCGCCCCAGTGCTGGTCCCACTGCCACAGGGCCGCGGCCCACGCGGCCTGGCCGTCGGGGCGGGCTGCGCCGAAATAGTTGACCCAGGCGGGGGCCAGCCACGACGACGTCGTCGGCAGCAACACCAGCTGCACCTCCGGCCAGGTGTGCCAGCGCTTCGTGCCGATCAGGTAGGCGAATCCGGGCGCGACCCGGGCGGCCGGCGAAGGGTCGGCCAGGACGGTGTCGTAGACCCATCGTTGGAGGGCCGCGTCGGTGGTCGGGCGGGGCAGCTGCTCGACCGCGCGGTCCACCATGCCGGGGCCCAGGAACGCGGCGACGTAGCGTTCCACCTCTTGCTGGTAATCGGCCCGCCGATACACCGACCACGGATCGGTCGTTCGGGCCGACTGGTCCAGCGAAGCGAGCTCGGCGGGCTCCGGCTCGTGGTCGAGGTCGCCGGGCAGCGTGAAGACCGGATGCCGGCCGGTTCGCCGGGCGGCCTGCCAGCTTGTCACCAGGTCGGTCGGGTCGACGTCGTCCACCAGGAACGTGCCGCCGAGCCCTTCCTCCACCGCGTGGCCGTCGAGCACGGTTCCGCGTAGCGCGGCGGCGATCTGCCGCTCGGTCATGCGGTGTAGTCCTCCATCACCTGGGCGGCGGGGCCGCCGTTCCAGTACGCGGTGATGACCGACGTGTGGCCGAAGGTGGCGAGGCGGACCACGATGATCGTGTCGCTGCGGCGGGTGGCGCTGGCCACGTAGCCGGGATCGGGGTCGGCGTCGACCACGTCCACCCGCGTCGACGAGTAGGCGACGACGATGCTGCCGCCGTCGGCCGGGACCCGGTAGCGGGGGCGGCGGTCCACCGTCGGCGACGGCGAGGCCGACGGGGGCGCGGTGGGGGAGGAGGCGGCCGGGCGGGTGGTCGGTGCCTTGGTGCGCGACGGGCTCGGCCGGGGCTTCGACGTCGTCACGGCCGGGGCGGGTGTCGTGGTGACGGCGACGGTCGGCTCGGCGGCGCCGAAGCGGAGCTCGGTGTAGCGGCGGTTGGCATCGATGGCCACCGGTGGGTCGCCGGTCAGCGTCGGGGCGACCCCGAGGCGTACGCCGAACCAGGTGACAGTTACGGCGGTGACCGTCACGCTGAGCCACGCGGCGACATATTTCCAGCTCCGGCCCATGATGACATTCTGCCTCAGCGATACCGTGTATTGATGTCGCGAGTGCTGGTCATCGAAGATGATGCGGATGTACGGGAAGCTCTCGGACGGCTACTGAGCGCCACCGGTCACGCGGTTCGGTTGTGCGAGCGGGCCCTCGACGGGCTGCGTGACGCCGCCGCGTGGAATCCGGACGTGGTGGTGCTCGATCTCGGTCTGCCGGATCTGGACGGGGCGACCGTGCTCCGCAACATCCGGCTCGTCTCCTCGGTGCCGATCGTGGTGGCGACCGCGCGGGAGGGTGAGTCCGAGATGATCCGCCTGCTGCGGGCGGGGGCGGACGACTACGTGGTGAAGCCGTATTCGGCGGAGCAGATCGAGGCCCGGATCGCGGCGGTGCTGCGCCGCGGCAACGCGCCGGCGTCGTCGGTGCTGACCGTGGGCGGGCTGACCCTCGACCCGGACGGCCGGTCGGCGTCGCTGGACGGCGAGCCGCTGCAGCTGTCCCGGCTGGAGTTCGACCTGCTCGCCTACCTGATGCAGCGGCCCGGCAAGGTGGTCAACCGCCGGCAGCTGCTGGCCGACGTGTGGCCGCTGGAGAGCCGGTCGGTGGAGACGGTCGACGTGCACGTCACCTGGCTGCGCCGCAAGCTGGGCGAACGCGCCGCCAGCCCGCGCTACCTGCACACGGTCCGCGGCGTCGGCATCCAGCTGTCGGCCCCCAAAGACTAGAAACGGGCGTGCGCGCCGCCACCGATCCGCCACCAAGGTGATTTCACCGGCGGGTCGGATGCGGCAACCCCGAGGGCCAGGACCACCCGGGCGCCGCCCAGGTCGCTGCGCTCGATCCGCAGCTCCCCGCCGGTGTCCGCGGCGAGCTTCCGGGCGATGTCCAGGCCGATGCCGGTGGAGTCGGCGCCGCTGACCCCGCGGGCAAGGGCGGCGGCCGGGTCGGCGAAGCCGGGGCCGGCATCCTCGACCACGACCTCGGTGAAGTCCGCGGACTGCTGGACCGTCACCCGGCAGGCGGCGTCGTCGGGGCTGTGGTGGAAGACGTTGCCGAGCAGCACGTCGAGCGCCTCGGCCACCACCGAGAAGGCGGCCGGCACGGTGATCCCGGCCGGCGGCGGGTCGGCCTGCCACGGCCGCCCCTGGTCCTCGGCGAGCGCACCCCAGAACGCGGTCCGGTCGGTCACCACCGCGCCGAGGTCGCATTCGAGCCGGGGCCGGGCGACGAGGGGCCGGCCGGCCTCGGTGATCACCGCGTTGATCTCCTGTTCGAGCCGGTCGACGACGCGCAGCTGACGGTCCCGGTCGTCGCCGGTCGGCATCGCCTCGGCGTTGAGCCGCAGCGCGGTCAGCGGCACCCGCAGCCGGTGTGACAGGTTCCCGGCCAGCGCGCGCTCGGCGGCGAGCAGGTCGCCGAACCGGTCGGCGAGCACGTTGAGGGCGGTGCCGACCTCCTCGATCTCGCTCGGCCCGCTCGGCCGGGTGCGGGCGTGCAGCCGGCCGGCGCCGAGGTTGGTGGCGGTGCGGGCGAGGTCGCGGGTGGCCCGCACGACCTGGGCGGCGAGCCGGTCGGCGAGGAACGCGCAGAGCCCGATCAGGACGATGCCGACCAGGGCCAGGACGGCGAGCGCGGTGCTGACGCCCTTGCGCAGCATGGTGGCCGGGACGTAGACCTCGATGACCGCGATCTCGCCGCCGGGCAGGGCCACCGGGCGCAGGTAGACCCGGCCGCCGGCGACGTCCGCGGTGCCGGCCACCTGCCGCTGCCGGACCAGGGCGACCTCGGCCTCGCCGGCCCGGGCGGTGCCGACCGTGCCCAGTCCGGGCAGGTGCGCGGCGATCCGGCCCTCGTGGCCCGCGTCGGTGCTCAGGATCGAGCTGAGGACCAGCTCACGGTCGGTGGCCACGACCACGACGGGGGAGAGGCCGAGCGCCTGCCGCTCGGCCTCGCGAAGGGCCCGGTCCTGGGCCGCGGTGATGACGAGCAGGCCGAGCGGGATGCAGAACGCCAGGGCCACCAGGGTGGTGACGGCGAGGGCGACGAGGACGTAGCTGCGTCTCATTCCGATCCGTACGGCCGGCGGGAAGCTGGGTAGCGACCATAGCCGTCCGCGGGGTGCGGGCGCCATGGTCGGCACCCGCACCCACGGTGACGTATCAGAACGTCAGACCCCACGCGTTGAGCGTTCCGGTGTCGCCGGAGTAGAGGTCACGGACGCGCAGCCGCCAGGTTCCGGTGGCCTGCACGGCCGAGGCGTCGACGGTCGCGGTCAGCTTCACGTCGTCGCGGCGATCGAACCGACTCGCCTTCTTGAGGAGGAATGCGGTGCCGTCCGGGGCCAGCAGGCGGATCTGCAGGTCACCGCGGGAGGCGTGCTTGATGTCCACGTCCACGGTCAGCGTCCTGGGCGCCAGGCCCGGGTGCTGCACGGTGATCGGCGACTCGACGGTGGCCCGGTCCCGGAGGAGGAAGTCGGCACCGTTTTCCAAGGAAGGCGCGGCCACGCCGGTCAGCGTCCACGCCGCGTACGCCGCCACGTCGGTGTGCCGGTCGAGCGCGGTGGCGTTGATGTTGGTCCGGCCGTCGCAGCTCTGGTGGTAGCAGGAGTCGAACGGCTGCCCGGCCGTCCCGCCCCACTTCGCCGCCTGGGCCGCACTCATCGCCGACGCGAGGCTGAGCGTCGCCGTGCCGCCGGTCGGGATGCCGGCCGCCTTGAACGAGGCGTGGTCGGAGCGTCCCTGCACGTCGACGTTCTCGGTGGCGATGTTCTTCGCCGCGAACCCGGCCTTCAGCGCCGCGCCGATCGCGGTGCCCCGGGTGTCGTCGTTGTAGACGAAGTACCCGGCGTTGGGCGAGCCGATCATGTCGAAGTTGAGGTAGCCGGTGATCTTCGCCCGCTCGGCGGTGGAGAGCGACGCGACGTACGCCTTCGACCCGACCAGGCCCAGCTCCTCCGCTCCCCACCAGCCGAAGCGGATGGCCTTGTCCCCCTGCGCCCCGCTCGTGGCGTAGGAGAGAGCAACCTCGAGGATGCCGGCCGAGCCGGAGCCGTTGTCGTCGATGCCGGCTCCGGCCGCGACGCTGTCCAGGTGCGCCCCGAGCATGACGACCTTGGTGGGGTCGCCCCGGCCGGGCAGGTCGGCGATCAGGTTGTAACCGGTCGCGCCGTTGGAGGTGAACTGCTGGATCCGGGTGGTGTAGCCGGCCGCGTCGAGCTTGCCCTTGAGGAAGTCGACCGACTTCTGGTAGCCGGGCTTGCCGTGCGCCCGGTTGCCGCCGTTGGCGGTCGCGATCCGGGCGAGTTCGTCGAGGTCGGCCTCGACCTTGGCGCTGTCGATGTCCGGCACCGCCGCGGCCGGCGTGGCGGTCGGTGACGGCTGCGGGGACGGAGCAGCCGTCGTGGGCGCCGGGGTGGCGGCGGTGCAGGTCGGGTCGCCGGAGGCGGGCACGCTCACCGCGTCCCAGGCGGCCTTGATCGCAGTGAACTCGCCGCATCCGGACGGGTGCAGCTCGAGCGTCGCCTCCAAGGTCGCCTTCCGGGCCTTGGTGTAGGTCCAGCCCGACGTCTTGCGCAGCAGCGCGTGGTAGAAGACCTCGCCGGCCTCCCACAGCCCGATCCCGGTGACCGTGCTGTTGTTGCAGGTCGGGCCGGCCGGCTTACCGGCCGGCGCGGATCCTTCGGCGGCCAGGTAGAACCAGTGGTTCAGCGGCCCGGCCGCGGAGTGCACCTCGGTGCCGGGGATGGCCGAGGAGAAGCAATTGGGGTCGCCGAGCTTCGAGGGGTCGACCATGTTGCGGATCGGCCCGCTGCCGGCCAGGTCGACCTGCTCGCCGACGGTGAAGTCGGCCGGGTCGTTGGGGTTGGCCGCGAAGGCCTCGGCGAGGGTGCCGAAGATGTCGCCGGTCGCCTCGTTCAGGCCACCGGTCTCGTTGGAGGTGCCGCGGCTGCCGCCGGGGGTGTGGCAGAAGACGCCGTGGCCCAGCTCGTGCGCCACCACGTCGATCGCGTTGACCTGCCGGGCGCCGTCGCTGGTCTTGCCGTATTTCGCCTGGTCCTGGCCGGCGTTGGTGGTGCCGGCGCAGCTGTAGAACGCGTTTACCTCGTTGAGGCCGACGAACATCGCCGCGGTGCCGCCGTTGCCGTCGATGCCGTTGCGGTGGAGCTTGGTCTTGAGCATGTCGACCATGACGCCGCCGGCGTACTGGGTGTCGACGGCTCCGGTCGGCAGGTCGCTGCCGGCGCCGGTGCCCCACCTGTCGTCGGCGTCGGTGAAGATCTGCCCGGTCCGGTCGTTGCTGGTGGTCATGTTGCCGCGCGCCGGGTCCTTCATCTGGAAGGCGCCGGCGCTGCCGGTGGTGCCGATCTCCACGGTGCCGTTGTAGTGCCCGGTTCCGGTGCCGGCCGAGATCTCGTCCCAGGAACCGGCGTCCGCGCCGGTGATCGCGTCCACGTAGACGTGCGCCCGGCTCGGCTGCGCGCCGCCGCGGGTGGCGACGACCTCCCAGACGAGCTTGCTGCCGGCCGCCGCGACCACGCCCAGCGTGGGATCGCCGGCGACGGCGCCGGGCCGGTTGCGCAGGGCGAGGGTCTTGGCCTTGGCTTCGGTGATCTTCGGGTCGACCGGTGCGCTGATCGGCACCAGGCTCGACGCGTTGCTGCTGCGCACCTTGCCGTCGCGGTCGGTCACCACGACGAGGTCACCGCCGACGAAGACCGGCAGGTTCCGGTAGACCCGGGCGTAGCTGACGTAGTTGAGCCCCTGGCCGGTGGTGACGACCTGCTGCCGGGTGAGGGTCTCGTCCGGCGCCTTCGTGAACCCGGTCGAGTCACCGGTGACGTACTGGTCGGCGGAGGCCGCGGCGGCGGTCGCGGTGTCGGTCTGCGGCACCGCCCCGGTCGACGTGTATCCGGCGGTGATGGCCGCCCCCGCGAGCAGCGAGACGAGCGTGACACTGCTGAGCGTGATTACCCGCAGTGCCTTCCTCCTGGAACGCCTCAACGGTTCCTCCCCAAGGCTGTGGTGTGCCGTGGAGTCTCACCGGGTGTTCCTTAAGGGCGCCGGAAGCCTTGCTATCGGACCGGTAACAACGCGACCGCGACCGTCGCCACCGCCCGACCGGCCTGGCAGGCATCGACGACGATCTCGCCGCCCCGAGTGACAGCGGTGAGCGAGACCGGCGCGTCCAACTCGGCGAAGGCGTGGAAGGTCGCGTTCATGCTGGTCATGATCATGGAAGGCGGCGAGAGCGCGGTCGCGAACTGGCGGGCCGCCTCGATGAACAGGGTGCCGGGGATGTGGTCGAGCGGGTGGTCGAAGAGTCCGGTGTGCTCCACCGGGACGAGCAGCCGGGCACGGTCGCCGGCCAGGTCGGCGAGCAGGACGTCGGCGTCGCGGATGCGGCCGACGATCGCGGGCGCGACGGCGCCGGTGCGGTCGGCGGGCGGCAGATCGTCCGAGGTGATCAGCGCGCCGCCGCGGTGCCGAGTGCGCAGAGCGCGGTAGGCGGCCGCGCTGAGGTAGCCGACGGTCATGTCCGACTCGCCGATCGGCGTGCCGTCGAGCGACAGCGCGAAGGACGGCGCGAGACCGCGGGTGCGGCGGCCGAGCAGCTGCGGTGTCGGTGCCGGCAGGGTCATCCGCAACAGGCCGTCGCCGACCGCCGGCATCAGGGTGTACGCGTCGGGAGCGACCCGCAGCGAGAAGCGGTTCAGGATGAACGCGGCGTCCGCCTCGACCTCGAAATACGTGTGCGCGAGGTAGTTGTGGGCCTGCCGGCAGGTTTCCAGCACGAGCATCGGGTCGAGCCGCCGGTTGGCGGGCGCGGTGTGCGCCGAGTAGTACGCGTGGCCGTCGGGCAGGATCGCGGCCGCCACGAACCCGTCCGACCCGTCGGGCTGCACGTCGGTCAGGAACACCGTCGCGGCGTGGCGGCGGTGGATCGACGACGGCTCGACCGTGGTGTCAGTCCTCATCGGATCTCTCCTTCCAGCTGGCTCAGCGCGCGCAGGTGTTCCGATAACGAGGTGAACCCGGCCCCGAGCGTGCTGACGGCCAGGTGGGTGGCACCGGCGTCCCGCCAGGCGTCGAACCCGCCGGCGCCGAGGCGGATCCGTCCGTGCATCCCGATCGCCGAGGGATCGCGGCCGGCGGACAGCGCCGCCAACGCGACGACCGCTTTGGCTGCGTCCAAAGCAGGGCCGGGGGAGAGGCGCGGCAGCCATCCGTCCCCGAGACGCCCGGCCCGTCGATAGGCCGCGTCCGAGGTGCCGCCGATCCAGATCGGGATCGACCGGGCCGGCCGGGGATTGAGCCCGGCCGCGTCGAAATGCTCGCCCGAGCCCATCAGGGTGACCGACCGCTGTGTCCACAGTGCCCGGAGCAGCGCGATCTGCTCGTCGAGCCGCGACCCGAGCCCACGCATCGGGCGCCCCAGGGCGGCGTACTCGACGCTGTTCCAGCCGAGCCCGACGCCCAGCCGCAACCGGCCCCCGGAGAGCAGGTCGACCTCGGCCGCCTGCTTGGCGACCAGCGCGGTCTGCCGCTGCGGCAGCACCAGCACCCCGGTGACCAGTTCGAGATCGCAGACGCCGGCCAGAAAAGCGAACAACGTCAGCGGCTCATGAAACGGATTGTCCACGTCGTACGGCCCGGACCAGCCCGGATGTCCGTCCGGATCGGCGCCGAGCACATGGTCATAGGCCAGCAGATGCCGAAAACCCAGCTCCTGCACGGCCACCGCGAATTCCCGCAATTCCCTTGCCCCACCGTGCAATTCACCCTGCGGAAGCACCACGCCGATCTCCATCAGGCCACCCCGTCGACGATCAGCGCGCTGTACAGCACGATCAGAAACAGCATCGCGGCGGGTTTCGGCCATGCGGGCACGCGCCGGCTGAGGAATGCGGCCAAGGCCGCGATCGGAAGGACCAGGATGGCGTACGGCCACCAGCGGCCCGTAAATCCGCAGGCGGCGACGGCGAACCCGAGGGCCGCGAGGGCGCTGCCGACCGGCCCGAGGGCGGTGGCGGAATACATCCGCGGGGTCGCCGCCCACGCCGTTTTACGAGCGAATTCAAAATGCAGAAAGGCAAAGGCGAAGACCAGCAGCGGCCGTACGGCGGGGGAGCCGGCCGAAACCGCGAGAAAGACGCCGATCAGCAGCTGTACGGGGTAGACCACCGCGATGTTGACCAGCGGATCGTCGCGCAGCCGCGGGAACCGGCGCTCCAGCGGGGTCAGCATCGCCGCGTAGCCGAAGAACGCCGCCGCCACCACTGCCGACCACGGCGAGTAGAACGCGTTGGCGACCAGCACGACGGCCATCACGATGCGGCCGGCCCGGCTCAGCTCGGCCGCCGTGACCAGGCCGGTCACCAGCGGCCGGTCCGGGTGGTGCACCCGGTCGTAGCTCTCGTCCTTGCGTTCGTCGATCAGCCGCAGGTAGAGCAGCATCGCCAGGACGGTCGCGGCGCGCAGCGCGGTGCCGCCGGTCGGCCGCCAGTCGTGGCCCGCGACAAGGGCCTCGTAGGCCGCGGTCCACAGCACCGCGTAGGTGACGTGCACCTGCGGCGCGAAGACGGCACCGACGAAACCGGCGCTGCGGGTCAGCACGGTCACCGGCCGCTGACCTGCGCGGGCTGCCGCCACCGGTCGATGTCGGTGCCGCGCAGCAGCTGGGCATACTCCGGCCGGGACAACGGCAGCGAGCCGCAGCCGACGACCGTGACGTCCCAGCCGGACACCGGCAGCCCGGCGCGCCAGATCAGCTCGACCAGCGCGCCCCAGTCTTCGGCGTCGAGCCGGGTGCGCAGCTCCGCCCGTACATAAGCCGGAAGATCTTGAAGTTGGGAAAGCTCGGCGGCGAGCCGGGCGGTGGCCGGTTCGAACCGCAGGTCGTGGGCCGGGGAGTCGGCGTAGAGCCGGTCGGCGAGGGCGGTCGCGGCGTCGTGCCGGTCGGCGCCGGGCAGCGCCTGCTGGATCAGCTCGCGGCGCTCGTCGACGTCGAGCAGGATGCCGAGCTCGCGCAGCACGTCGGCCGGTTCGTCGGAGGCGTGCACCAGGTTGAGCAGGAAGCCGTGGTCGCCGAGCCGGTAGCGCAGCTGGCCGGGGGTGCGCCGGGCCGGATCGGCCGGACCCTTGCGGTCGCTGAGCGCCACCGACGGCGGCACCCGATCGTCGTCGGGCAGGCTGAGCAGCAGCACCATCGAATCGGAGGCGGTGCACAGCGCGTCGGCCAGCCGGGAGCGGGCCGGTGTCGCGCGATTGAGCTGGTAGTGCCACATCGCCCGGACCGCGCCGCGGGTCATCGCGAAGCGTCGGGAAGCGACGATCCGGAAGCCGGACGTGCGCACCCAGTCGAGCACCGGCCAGATCGACCGGGAGGCGACGGCGTCCGGCTTGAGCAGCAGCAACGCGTGCCCGGCGGCGAATCCGATCGGGTCGGCCAGTTGGTCGTACGCGTCCAGGAAGTAGCTGTCGGTGCCGAAGTAGCGTTCCTTGGCCGGGTCGCGGGTGAGCCCGGCCGGGAACGGCGGTCCGTAGCTCATCGGCCGACCCCGGCCAGGGCCTCGTCGACCCCCGGCAGCGGCGCGCCGAGGTAGCCGGCCCGGACCGCGTAGTCGATGATCTTCCGGAGGTGCGCCGGCCCGTCGGCGGCCCGCTTGTGGCCGCGGAAACCGGCGGCGACCGTGTCGTCGAAGTGCTGCCGGCGCCGGAAGTAGCTCTCGTAGAGCGACAGCATCCGCTCCCAGTAGGCGCGTTCGACGTCGCCGAGCGAGGCGGCCGAGAAGGTCGCCGGGGCGACGTAGCGGGGGACCCGGAACGACGGGTATTCGGCGAGGACGTCGGAGAGGTGCCGCATCGAGACGCTCGACCCGACCGCGTGCAGGGTCAGCCCGTCGGCCGGCTTCTCCACCACGTCGGCGATCAGCGCGGCGACGTGGTCGACCGGCACCAGGTCGACGCACGCGTCGAAGTGGCCGGGAATGGCGGTGACCCGGCCCTCGGAGAGCAGCTTGAGGACCACGTAGATGTTCTTGAACTCGCGGACCACGCCGGTGCGGGCGGCGCCGACGACGACGCTGGGCCGGACCACGGTGACCGCGAGCCCGTCCGAGGCCGCCTTGCGGACCAGCAGTTCGGCCTCGAACTTGCTCTCCTCGTAGTGGTTGCCGAAGCGCTGCCCGGCGTCGAGCGCGGACTCCAGGATCCGGCCGTCCTGCTCGCCGCACACGTAGGCGGTGCTGACGTGGATGAGCCGGGCGCCGGCCGCCGCGGCCAGCTCCAGGACGTGCGCGGTGCCGGTGGTGTTGACGGCCTGGTAGAGCTCGCGCGGCCGGCCGAAGTCGGTGATCGCGGCCGAGTGCACGATGAGGTCGACCTTGTTGGTGAGCGTCTGCCAGGTCGTCTCGTCGAGACCGAGCCGGGGCTGGGTGACGTCGCCCGGGATCAGCTCGGCGTTGTTCCCGACCAGGGTGCGGACGTGGTGCACCAGCCCGTACACCTCGTGGCCGTTCCTGTTGAGGCGGGCGCAGACTTCCGTGCCGACCAGCCCGGCGGCGCCGGTGACCAGGATCTTCATGGCAGCACCTTCTCCACCAGGGCGACCACGTCGCCGGCCGTCACCACGTCGACGCTCTCGCCCATGTCGAGCGGCGGGAGTCCGAAGTGTTTCTCCAGGGCCATCGCCAGCTCGATCAGCCGCAGCGAGTCGAACATCAGCTCGTCGCGCAGCAGGGTGCCGGCGCCGATCCCGTCGATCCGGTGCGGCGCCATCGCGCCGATCACGGCGTAGCAGGACAGGTCGGTGGTCATCGGGCCGCCTTGGTGTGTGGCTGCGCGCCGCCGCTGGCGAGCAGGTCTTGGGCTTCGTCGAGGGGAAGCTGCTGGTCGAGGTAGGCGCCGAGGCGGAGCCAGTCGTAGCCGATGTCGAGGGTGTGCTGCCATCCGTCGGCGGAGTCGAACGACGACGGGAACGCCTCGCCGCCGGCCGCCGCCCGGACCGCGGCGATGAACTCGGCCAGGTCGCCGCCGCCGCTGGTCAGCTGGTGGGCCAGCTGGGCGATCCGGGGCTGCGGGTCCGGCAGCAGGTCGAGGCCGGCGATCAGCTCCGGGTCGCTGGGCAGCGGGCTCACGCCGTAGGAGCAGAGCAGGGCGCGCAGGCCACCGTTGACCGCCCGGGTGGTGGCGAGGGCGGCCACCCGCCACTGCTCGCGGTCGAGGGCGCCGCGCAGGTCCTCGACCGCGTTCTCGACCATGATGTTGCCCCAGACCAGGGCCATCGCGGCGGCGGCGAAACGCTTGGCCGGCAACGGCAGCAGGTCGACCGCGCGCGGGTGCCGCGGGTTGGCGCCGCCGATGCTCAGGATCGGCTGGGTCATCGCCGGGGCCGGGGTGACGCTGCCGAGCGGCGCGGCCAGGGGGAGGCGGGGCGCGATCGCGGCGCCCTTCCAGGAGACCCGGATCAGGCCGTAGCGGACGAACGTGGCGAGCAGGTCGCCGTCGCCGCCCAATGTGGTCAGCGGGCGGCCCCAGATGATCCGGCGCCAGGTGCGGGCGGCCTCGGCGCCGAGCACGAACACGTCCTGACGGTCGCGGACCAGGTGGACGCGGTCGCCGATCTGCCAGGTGGTGACCTCGCGGGGGCGTTCCACGACGAGCCGGTCGGGGGTGTCGGCGCAGCCGGTCACGCCGAGGTCGGCCACCAGGCGGATGCAGTCGGCGGTCGTGTCGGTCTGCCAGTAGCGGGCGACCAGCGGGTCGGCGGCGAGCCGGTCCAGTTGCAGGGACAGCCACTTCGGTTCGAGGTAGGTCTCGCCGTTGCGGGCCGCCCAGCTCTTCGCGGCCTGCTGCAGGCCGGCCCGGGCCCAGACGGCGGCCTGGTCGTGCTGCCCGAGGGCGTCGAGCATGACCGCGTGCCGGACGGAGTGCCGGGCGTACTCGGCCCACCACTTGGTCATCACGGCCGCGAAATGGTCGTACGCCACATTCTCCCGAACTTTTTCGATCAGGTCGGGACGCCGGACCGGATAGCCGCGCAGGAAGCGCTGGCAGCGGTTGAGCAGGTGTTCGTCGAGTCGGGCGATGGTTTTGGCCCGGCCGACCTCGAGGAGGTGCCGGCTGATCTGACCGACCGAGCGGGTGCGGATCTCCACCCGGCGGCCGTCGATGAAGAAGATCGTCGGCATGGTCGGCATGTCGGCGTCCTGGTCGGCGATCAGCAGGAAGTCGATGTCGGACCGGGAGTTGCCGAAGCCCTCGGCGATCGAGCCCTCCAGGAGCAGGGCGGCGTCGGCGGGGGCGTCGATGCGGGCGAGGGTCTGCTCGGCCAGCGACTCGATCTGCGCCTCGGAAAGGATCATTCGGTTCCCTCGTCCTGCAGTTGCTGCCAGAGCGCGCGGCGGCGCGGTTTTCCGCTGGTGGTTCGTTTGATCAGGCCGGGGCGGCCGATGATGATCCGGATCCGGGCGGCCGGGCCGAGGCGGGCCCGGAGCAGGTCGCGGGCGGTGGTCTCCCAGCCGCCGGGGCGGCCCTCGACGAACAGGGCGACGCCGATCCGGTCGGTCTCCGGCGCGCTGACCACGACGCAGCGCGCCGCCGGCAGCCCGGTGGCCTCGATGACCGCGGCCTCCAGGTCCTCGACGTAGACGGCCCGGCCGTTGACCTTGAGGCTGTCGCCCATCCGGCCCAGCACGAACAGTTGGCCGTCGTGGCGGAAGCCGGCGTCGCCTGTCCTGGAGAATCCGGCGGTGACCGTCGCGCCGCTGACCACGATTTCGCCGAGGTAGTCGTCCGGCAGGGGCGCGCCGTCCTCGTCGACGAGCCCGATCTCGGTGTCCAGCACCGGGCCGCCGCAGCCGGTGAGCCAGCCGCCGCGGGCCGGGACCGGCTCGTCGCCGAGGTGGAACTGCCGGTCGATCTTGACCGGGCGGCCGAACCGCAGGGTGTCCGGTTCGATCCGGACCACCAGCGGGCGGGTGCCCGGCGCGGTGCCGGTCACCCCGAGGGTCGTCTCGGCCATGCCGTAGGCCGGGCGCAGCGTGGCCGGGTCGAAGCCGGCCGGCGCGAACGTGGTGGCGAACTTGTCGAGCACCGCCGGGTCGACCGTCTGGGCGCCGACGAACATGGTCCGCCAGCTGCGAAAGTCCCAGCCGGCGATGCGGCCTTCGGGGATGCGGGAGGCCGCGTACTCCAGGGCGAACGGCGGCGCGGCGGTCACCGCGGCCGTGGTCATGCACTCCAGCCAGCGGGCCGGGTCGCGGAGGAACTGCGCGGGCCGCATCAGCGACAGGTCACCCTGGCCGCAGATGATCGTCAGCAGCGTCCCGATCAAGCCCATGTCGTGATGGAGCGGCAGCCAGGACGCGCCGGAGTCGCCGTCCTGCCAGTCGCACCAGGCCCGCGAGCACTCGATGTTGACGGTCAGGTTGGTCCAGGTGACCGGGATGCCGCGCGGGGTGCCGGTCGAGCCCGAGGTGAACTGCAGGATCGCCAGGTCGTCGCCGGCCACCTCGGCCACGTCGATCGGCTCGTCGGCCTCGCGATGCACGAAGGTCGGCTGTTTCAGTGCCGCGGCGTACTTCTCGTCGGTGACCAGCAGCGCCGGCCGGGCGGCGTCGACGATTCCGGAGACCAGCTCGGCGTACTCGGCGGTGCTGCTGAAGCTCGGCGGCGTGATCATGCACGGCGTCAGGCCGGCCGCCCACGCGCCGAAGAACGCACACAGCACCGGATAGCCGGTCGGCATCAGCAGGCAGACCACGTCGCCCTTCTTGGCGCCGGCGGCGAGCATCGCGGTCGCGCTGCGCCGGGCCGCGAGAGCCAATGCGGCGTACGAGTAGGACTCCCACCCGTCGTCGGTGGCGATCCGCAGGCCGCGGCCGGGCCGGGGATTCGTGAGCCAGTCGCGGATGTTCATGCCTGCTCGAGCACCTCGATGGTGGCGGTGCCGCCGTCCATCCGGATCACCATGCCGGTCTTCAGCGCGCGGGTGGCGCCCTTGACCTTCACGATGGTCGGCACGCCCAGCTCGCGGGCGACGATCGCGACGTGGGTCAGCGGGCTGCCGCGCTCGATGATCAGCCCGGCCGCCGACGGCAGCGCCGCCACCCAGCCCGGATCGGTGCTGTAGGTGACCAGGATGCCGCCGTTGACGTCCTGCGGCCGATCCGCCACCACCACCCGGCCGGTCGCGACACCCGGCGACGACGGCGTGCCGCGCAGCTCGCCCGTGCTCTCCGGCGGCGCACTCCAGCTGGTGAGGTTGCCCTCCCAATAGGGCGCGCCCCGGGTCTCGAAGCGCGGCGGCGCCACCAAGATCAACTGCCTTTCCTGGGTACGGCGTCGGACGGCCACGATGTCCCGCAGCTCGTCGTGCGCGATCTTGCCCTCGTAGGCGCCGCTCAGCTCGTCCAGCCGCAGCAGGAACACGTCCTCGAAGCGGTCGATCGCGCCGACCCGGTGCAGGTGCCGGCCGAGCGCGCGGAGGATCTGCTTGGCCGACCCGAACGCGCGGGTCCGGCAGAACCGCAGCCGCTCCCGGTGCGCGAGCGACTTCGCGGCCTTGCGGCGGACGAGCTCGTAGATCCACCGCTTCGGCCCGCGCAGGTGCTGGTCGAGATATTCCTGGGCGGTGTCGTTGCCCTGCGTCTCCGGCGGGGCCTGGAGGGCGTCGCGGAGCATCAGGTAGAGGCTGGCCGGGTCCTCGCGCAGGTCCGGCACTTCGAGTTTCAGCTCGTCGGGGCTGCGGTAGCCGTGCTCGGCGACATAGGACTCCACCGCCGCGGCGAATTCCGGATTGGTGACGGCGGCCGGGATGTCGGCCGGCGGCGTCTGTTCGATCAGCCGGCGCAGCTCGTCGTCGGCCTTCACCATCTCGGCCAGCGCGGCCATCGCGCGGGCCGGCTCGGCCGACTCGACGTCCGGCCCCGGCCGGGCCGCCGCCCAGGTCAGCCAGGGCGGGGCGTCGGCCGGCAGCCACTTCTGGCCGAGCACGGTGAGCACGCCCATCGACAGCAGGATCGTCGAGTCGAGCATCTGCATCGGACCCCAGCGCAGCAGCAGGTTGCGCTGAAGCTGCTGGAACGCGCGGTAGACCTCGTCGGCCGGCATCGCGGCGTAGTCGCGCTTGTCGAACACCGCGTACTGCTCGTAGAAGTAGGCGGTGAATCGCTTGACGTCGCGCCCCATCCGGAAGAACTTCCCGAAGAACGTGGTCGTGGTGACGAGCCTTGCCTTCTTCTCGGCGAGGCTCGACTCGAACTCGTACGGGTAGAGCGTCTCGGCGATCTCGTCCGGCAGCGACTCGTCGACGCCCATCGCGACCTCGAGCAGCCGCCGGTTGATGTCGTAGAACGGCGGGATCCGCTGCAGCCGGTACCAGTTGAGCAGGTTGTAGTAGACCCGCCCGTGGAAGCTGCCGAGCAGGCTGGGCAGCCACTCCTGCATCTGCCGCAGCTGCTTGTCGGGCACCCGCAGCGACCGGGCGAAGCTGTCGTAGACGGCGCCGTAGACCATCGCGGCGAAGGTGAAGGTCAGCGGGGACGTGACGCCGCGGAAGCTCTCCACGATGTTCGCGTTGTCCCAGATCCGCAGCTCGCCGGTCGTGATCGCCGAGGTGATCGGCCGGGCCTGCAGGATCCACAGCCGCCCGTCGGCGACCGCCCATTCGACATCCTGCGGGCCGCCGAAGACCTCGGCGATCCGCACGCCGGCCGCGTGCAGCTCGGCCAGGTCCACCTTGGCCAGCGACAGGGCCGCCCGCTCGGCCTCGCCGACGGGGTTGATCGCGACGCCACCGTCGGCCGCGTAGTCGTACCGCTCGGCCTTGTCGCCGAGGTCGGTCTCCAGCACCGCTCCGCTGCGGGCGTCCAGGATCGCGGTGTCCGCGTCGACCGCCCCGGAGACGATGCCCTCGCCGAGGCCGTAGACCGCGCTCACCACGAACGTGTCCCGGCCGCCGGTGACCGGGTCGGCGGTGAACAGCACGCCGCTGACGTCGGACGGCACCATCTGCTGGATCAGCACGCCCATGCCCGCGGGCTCGGCCGGCAGGCCGTTGGTCGCCCGGTAGGCCGTGGCCCGGTCCGAGAACGCCGACTGCCAGCACGCCCGGACCCGGTCGATGACCTGGTCGAGCCCGCTCACGTTGAGGTAGGTGTCGAACTGGCCGGCGAACGAATGCCGGTGGCCGTCCTCCTCCAGGCCCGACGAGCGGACCGCGACCCGGCCCGAACCCGCGGCGGCGTAGGCCGCGCGGATCACCTCTCGCGCCGCTTGCCCGGACTGGTCGAACGCCTCGCTGCGGATGGCGGCCCACGGCGGGATGCGGACCCCGGCCTCGCTCAGGGCGGCCAGGTTGGCGGCCTTGGCTCCGGCGGATCGCCGGGCCTCGGCGGGGCTGTCCACGGTGACCAGATAGCCGGAGTTGTCGACCACGGGGGAGTCCTCTCGGCGACGAATATGCCGTCCGCCATCCATCCACAGTCGACGAGGAGTTCACCACCCCTCAATTCGGCGGTCGCCGGGTAATAGGGGGTCCGCCGTTAACGGCGAGTTACACAATGGCGCCTCCGGTCATCACTTCGTTCACTATGAACTGTCGCGGTGATGCCTTTGTGCGATAGGTCATACGGTAATCGCGGATCGACCAATATGGTTTCGGTCGAGCCGGGGGGAAGTAAATGGTGGTGCGCTTGGAGTCGTTCAGCGAGCTCGACGGGAGCCCGCTGGAACTGCTCGGTGCCAGCCTCGCGACGCCCCTCGAGCCGATGCTCGCGGTCCTCATCGAGCGGATCACCGCGGCCCCGATCACCGTGGTCACCGGGCCGTCCGCCGTCGACCCCGCCGTGCTGCCGCGCGCGGCCGGCCGCCGCTCCGCCGACCTGCTGTTCGCCGGCTCCGGCCCGCTGCTGGCCACCGCCCGCCGGCTCGTCACCGAGGACGATCCGATGGCGGTGATCGCCGGGTTGAGCCGGCTGACCTTCGTCGCGGTCCTCGTCGACGACGCCGATCTCGGTGATCCCGATTGCCGCGCATTCGTCGACGATCTCCATCGCCGCGCGGGCGCCGACGCGCCGATAGTGGTATTCGCCTGCCGTGGCGCCGAGCGGCCGCTGAGCCTCGGCGAGCCCTATCGCCGGCTCCGATTGCGCCCACTGCCGGCCGCCGCGGTCACCGAGTTGTCCCGTGGCCGGGTGTCCGACGACGTCTACCCGTCGATCGGCGGCAACGCCGTTCTGGTGGAAGCCGCGCTGGACGACGTCGCGCCCGCCGCTTTCGGCCGGGCCGTCCACCGGGTGCTCGGCGGCGAGCTCACCCCGGTCGCCCAGGCCATCGCGGTCCTCGGCGAGCAGGCCGAGCCGTTCGTCCTGAGCCGGGTGCTCGGCATGACCCCGGGCCGGCTCGGTGAACTGTTCGACGAGCTCATCGCGATCGGCCTGCTCGCCCCCGACCACACCCTGCGCTCCCGCGTCCGCACCGCGGTGCTGACCGGCGCCGAGCCGGCCGCGAGCCGCCGCCTGAACCTGCGCGCCGCCGAGGTGCTCCACCAGGACGCCGCCCCGGCCCCGGTGGTGGCCCGGCACCTGCTCGCCGCGGGCGTCGCCGCCGAGCCGTGGGCCTCCGCCGTGCTGTGCGAGGCGGCCGGCCAGGCGGCCCGCGAGCGACGCTTCGACGAGGCCGCCGCCCAGCTCACCCTGGCCCTGGACTGGTCGGCCGCCCCGGCCGCCCGGGCCGAGATCCGGTCCCGCCTGCTCGACGTCCGGTGGTGGTCCGACCCGGCCCAGGCCGGCGACCTGCTCACCGCCCTGATGGCCGCGGCCCGCGACGGCCACCTCGCCCCGGAGCGGACCGCCCGCCTGGCCCGCCTGGCGGCTTGGCAGGGCCGCGCCGACGACGCCCTCGTCGCGCGCGACGGCGACGACCGCTGGGTCCGGCACGTCTTTCCCGGCCCAGGCACCGTCGTGCACTCCGCGGCGGCGGCGGTCGAGATGCTTCGCCATCTCACGCCCGGCGAAGCGAACCTGGAAGACGCGCAGATCGCCGTCTTCACCCTGCTCGGGCTGGAACGATTCGACCCGGACCAACCCTGGTTCGGCCGGCTCGCCCGTGCGGTCGCCGTCAGCGAGCTGCCCCCGTGGCAATCGCTGCTGGCCGGGGCCCGGGCGGCCGCCGCCCTGTGGGCCGGCGATCCGGGCCGGGCCGCCGCCGTGGCCCGGCGGGCGATCGGCGACGACCGGTGGAGCGTGCGGGAAGCGGTGCCGCGCGCCGTCCTGCTGCTGGCGCTGACCGAGCTCGGGCAGCACGCCGAGGTCGCCGCCGCGGTCACCGTCCCGGCGCCGGCCGACCTCACCCGCAGCCCGTACGGCCTGCTGCATCTGCGTGCCCGCGGCCGGCACCACCTGGCCACCGGCGCGCCGCAGCGAGCGGCCGACGACTTCCGGACCATCGGCGACCGGCTGACGTCGTGGGGGATCGAGGCGCCCGGCCTGCTGCCCTGGCGGGCCGACCTGTCCGAGGCCCTGCTGCGGCTCGGCGACCGGGACACCGCCCGCCAACTGGCCGAGGAGCACCTGACCCGCTCGCCGGCACCGTCCTCGTGGAGCCGGACCCGGGCGGCACAGCTGCTGGCGACCACCCTCCCGGACACCGCGCCGCCCCGGCTGACCCGGGCCGAGGCGAAGGTCGCCGGGCTGGCGGCGCGGGGCCACACCAACCGCGAGATCAGCGCCCAGCTCTACATCACGATGAGCACGGTCGAACAGCACCTGACCCGCATCTACCGAAAGCTGGGCGTCGCGCGCCGCGACGAGCTCGGCGACGCCGTCCCTCAGGCGCGCTGTTCCGCCGCGTCGGCCGACTCCAGGATCAGGCGGGCCGCGTCCGGCTCGGGGACCGGGCGTGAGTAGAAGAAACCCTGCGCCCGCTCGCAGCCCAGCTCCTGCAGCAGGGCCACCTGCTCGGCGGTCTCCACACCCTCGGCGATGGTGCCCAGCCGCAGGCCGGCGGCCAGGTCGATGATCGCCTTGACCAGGGTCCGGGCGGCCGGGTCGGGGGCGCCGGGGGCGGGCATGAAGGAGCGGTCGATCTTGACATTGTCGATCGGGAGATCGCGGAGGTACGCCAGCGACGAGTAGCCGGTGCCGAAGTCGTCGATCGCCACCTTGATGCCGTGCCCGCGCAGCATGCTCAGGTGGCTGATCGCCTGCTCGGTGACCGTTCCCGAGTTGACCAGCACGCCCTCGGTGATCTCCAGGATCAGGGCCTGCGGCGGCAGGCCGGAGGTGCGCAGCGCGTCCAGCACCATCATTCCGAAGTCCGGCTCGCGCAGCTGGCGCGGCGACACGTTCACCGAGACCACCGTGCCGTGCCGGCGATGCCAGCCGGCCACCGCCCGGCACGATTCGCGCAGCACCCAGGCCCCGATCGGGACGATCAGCCCGCTGTCCTCGGAGATGCCGATGAACCTGTCCGGCGGCACCATCTTCTCGCCGGGCGGCTGCCACCGGATGAGCGCCTCGACGCCGGTGATGCGCTCGTCGGTGAGCCGGATCAGCGGCTGGTAGAACACCAGGAACTCGTCGCGGGTGATCGCGTCGCGCAGCCGCTCCACCGTCTGCGCCGCCTGCAGCCGCTTCGCCCGCAGTTCCTCGTCGAAGAGCACCATCTGGTTGCGCCCGGCCTCCTTGGCCGCGTGCAGCGCCAGGTAGGCGTCCCGGATGACATCCGCCGCCGACTCGTCGTCGGCCAGGTCGCACAGGCCGATGCTGACCTGGGCGAACAGCTCGTGGCCCTGGACCGTCAGCGGGCGCCGCATCGCGGTCAGCACCCGCTCGGTGGTGGCCCAGGCGTCGGTCAGCGCGACGCCTTCGAGCAGCACGGCGAACTCGTCGCTGTGCAGCCGGGCCACCAGGCCGTCGTCGATCAGGCCGCGCAGCCGGGTCGCCGCCTCGATCAGCAGGTCGTCGCCGACGGTCTGCCCGAACCGGTCGTTGACCTCCTTGAAGTCGTCGAGGTCGAGCAGCATCAGGGTGCCGCCGGGGCCGGTGGCCAGGCAGGCGGCCAGCCGGTCGTGCAGCGTCGACCGTCCGGGCAGGCCGGTCAGCATGTCGTGGGTGGCCCGGAACAGCAGCTCCTTGCGGAGTTCGGCCTCGCTGAGCAGCGCGGTCTCGAGTTCCGCGGCTCGCCGGCCGGCGAACCGGTTGAGCTGTCGCATCCGCTCGACGATCAGCGCCGACGTCACCGCCGTGGCGATCATCGGGACGACGACGTCGACGCTGCTGAGGTCGTCGGCCAGCCCCTCGTGCAGCAGGAACGCGCCGGCCAGCACCGGGGTGGCCACCACGGTGCCGACCGAGACCGGCCCGGCGCCGCGCCGGCCGACCGTCCCGTCGGCCGGCAGCGGGACCGTCCGGGTCATCGACGGGTGCAGGGCGGCGACCGCGATCAGGCCGTTGCAGATCAGCCAGCCGGCGATGCTCAGCGGGGTCGGGTAGCCCGCCTTGCTGCCGACCGTCAGGTAGCCGGTGTCCGCCACCAGCCGGGCCACGCAGGAGGCCGACACCATCCAGTAGGACAGCGAGCGCGCGTCGCTGAGCAGCATCAGGCGAACGCCGAGACCGAACAGGACCAGGTCGAGGAACGGCTCGACCAGCAGGTAGGCGTGGGTGCGCAGGAGGCCGGGATCGACCAGGGCCGGGTCGACGAACCCCATCCACCAGATCACCGCGACGCAGGCCGCGATGACCGCGCTCTCGGTCAGGCCGATCCGGGCGGCACGCGGCCGGCCGTGGTTGGGCAGCAGCGCCACGCCGGCGCACAGGATCGGGTAGGTGATGCCGTAGATGATGTTGATGGCGGCCGCGTTGCGCGCGACCGTGCCCGACAGGATCGTCGCGAAGATCAGGTTGCCGGCCAGGGCCAGCCCGACCGAGGTGAAGATCAGCCACCAGGCGCGCGCGAAGGGCGGCCGATGCAGCCGGATCCCGGCGGCGATCGAGGCCATGACCAGCAGTGCGCTGCCGAGCATGACCACGGCCAGGCCGTTGAGGGTGGACGCGATGAACGCGAACGGCAGGAGCAGGGCGGCGAACAGTACGCCGGCCCACAGAAAGACCGCCGCCCGGTGGGATGGCGGCGCCGCCTCGTGTTGCACCGCCTTACCGTCTCACGCCATGCCTCCCAAAACGCCATAAACGGGCAGGAAGCGCGGTATGCTTTCCTGGATTGGCGTACGCAACGCATTCCTGATGCCTTTTGAAACGCATTTTATCGGCCGTCCCCAAAGAAACGCTTAAGGTCGATAATGCTTCGATAAAGGCTATTGCTATTGGCGTGCGGCCCTGCCATCGTGCCGTTATGCGAGTGAATTCATTAATTGCTGCCGCCGGTCTCACCATCCTGCTCGGCCTCGGCGGTTGCGGGGGATCGGACGATGAAGCGGCCGCCCCCGCGGCGACGACCGCCGCCCCCGCCGCCGCGGCCGCCGATGACTGCGGCGCCGCGCTCGCCGAGATCAAGGCGTCGCTGACCGGGATGGGCGCGGTGACCTCGGTAGACGTGCCGAGCTGCGACAAGGCGGTGGTGTCGACCTCGCTCGGCGCCGACGAGGGCGACCTCGCCGCCGGCCTCTGCCAGAACGCGGCGAACGAGGCCGGCCCGCACGGCGTCGCCGCGGTCAGCGTGGTGTCGGCCGACGGCAAGGAGCTGGCCACCGGCACCGACCCGGCGAGCTGCAAGCCGACCGCATAGAACTATGCGGCGAGCTGGTCGCGGCGGCGGGTCAGGTAGGTGGTCTCGGCGGTATTGCCGGCCAGCTCGATGGCTTTGTCGTAGGCGGCCCGGGAATGCTGAACGCGGCCCAGCCGGCGGAGGAACTCGGCGCGGGTCGCGTGGAATGCGTGATAGCCGGCCAGCCGCTCGGTGAGCCGGTCGATGATCGCCAGGGCCACCTCCGGGCCGTCCAGCTCGGCGACCGCGACCGCCCGGTTGAGCGCGACGATCGGCGAGGGGTCGAGCCGGACCAGCTGGTCGTAGAGGGCGACGACCTGCGACCAGTCGGTGGCGCCGACGTCGGGCGCCGAGGTGTGCACGGCGTTGATCGCGGCCAGGATCTGGTAGCGGCCGGGCGCCACCCCGGCGGCCAGCCGTTCGCGGACCAGCCGGTGGCCCTCGGCGATCAGCGCCCGGTCCCAGGCGCCGCGGTCCTGCTCGCCGAGCGGCACCAGCTCGCCGCCGGCGGTGACCCGGGCGGTGCCGCGGGCCTCGGTCATCAGCATCAGCGCCAGCAGCCCGGCCACCTCGCCGTCGGCCGGCAGCAGGGCCCGGATCAGGCGGGTGAGCCGGATCGCCTCGGCGGTCAGGTCGTGCCGGATCGGGTCGGTGTCCGGCCCGGTGGCCAGGTAACCCTCGTTGAAGACCAGGAAGAGCACGGAGAGTACGCCGGAGACCCGCGCCGGGAGGTCGGCCGCGGCCGGCACCCGGTAGGGGATGCGGGCCGTCTTGATCTTGGCTTTGGCCCGGGTGATCCGCTGCCCCATCGCGGTCTCCTGGACGAGGAAGGCCCGGGCGATCTCGGAAACGGTCAGACCGCCGACCATCCGCAGGGTCAGCGCCACCCGGGTCTCCGGGGCGAGCGCCGGGTGGCAGCAGGTGAAGATCAGCCGGAGCCGCTCGTCGTCGACGACGCCGGTCTCGTCGGGAGGCTCAACGGCGTACATCAATTGAGCCTCCTTCTGTTTGTCGTCTCGTCTGCTCTCCCGGCGGAGCCGGTCGATGGCCCGGCGGGTGGCGGTGATGGTCAGCCACCCACCGGGATTGGGCGGCACGCCGTCGGCCGGCCACCGCTCGACGGCGGTCGCGAACGCCTCGGCCGCTGCCTCCTCGGCGATGTCGAGATCGCCGAACCGGCGGGTCAGCGCGGCGACCACCCGCGCCCATTCCGCCCGGTAGGCCCGGGTGATCGCGTCCGTCACAGGAACGGCCGGACCTCGACCTTCCGGTTGCACGCTCGGGACCCGTCCGCGGCGAGGCGGAGTGCCACGTCGAGGTCGGCGGCCTCGATGATCCAGAAGCCGATGATGAACTCCTTCGACTCCACGAACGGCCCGTCCGTGAGCAGCGGCTCGGCCCCCCGGTTGTCGAGGGTGGTGGCCGTGTCCGGGCCGCCGAGGCCACCGGCGAAGACCCAGTGGCCGTCGGCGACCAGCCGATCGTTGAACTCGTCGATGGCCGCCTGCTCCGCGGGCGTGGCCAGGCCGGGGTGGTCGGTGATCACGGAAACCAGATACTGCATCGGTCGGTCCTTCCCTCGTGGTCGTTGCTCATCATGGCAACGAACGCGACTCCGCCGATCCGACAATGCCCTCTCAAGAACTTTCTGGCCGGAAGGTGATGTCGGTGACCCGGCTGCCCGCGTCGAGGATCAGGTAGAGATCGTGTACGCCGTCGGTCACCTCGGTCCGCACCGCGTCGGCGCCGGGCGCCACAGTGGCCAGGGCCGGGCCCGCGTAGGGGTCGTCGAGCCGCAGCACCACCGGCGGGCCGTCGCCACCGACCGCCACCGCGCGGCTGCCGGTCAGGTCGACGCCGGACATGGCGAACCAGGCGCCGTCCTCGACCGCGCGCACCGCCTCCCCGCGGACCGGGTCGCCGGTCGCCACCAGGGTGATCCCGCTGTACTCGTCGTGGTCGACCGCGGCGATCGGGCGGTCCAGGGCCGGGCGCGGCCCGATCCGGCTGCCGCGCACCGGCAGGGTGGCGGTGAGCCGGATGTCGCTGGCCGACCGGCCGACCATGACCTTGTGCCGGGCGGTCTCGACCACGTAGCGGTTCGAGGTGATGTCCCAGAACCGCAGGTCGTCCACGGCCAGCTCGAACGAGACCAGCTCGGACGCGCCCGGCTCCAGGGTGATCTTGGCGAACCCGCGGAGCTGCCGCAGCGGCTGCTTCGCCCGGGACAGTTGCTGGTGGGTGTAGAGCTGCACCACCTCGCTGCCGGGCCGGCGGCCGGTGTTGGTCACCCAGACCGTGACGGTCACGGTGTCGCCCGGCGCCGCCGACGAGTGCGAGACGTCGAGGTTGGAGTAGCCGAACGTGGCGTAGGACAGGCCGTGCCCGAACGGGTAGAGCGGGGTGCCGCGATAGTACTGATAGGTCGCGTCGTTGGTGATGATGTCGTAGTCGAGAAGGTCCGGCAGTTCGCAGGCGCTGCGGTACCACGTCTGGGTGAGCCGCCCGCCCGGGTCGGCCCTACCGGTGAGCACGTCGGTGAGCGCGTGCCCGAGCTCCTGGCCGCCGTGCGACATCCACAGCACCGCGGGCAGGTGCACGTCGGCCCATTCCACCGCGTACGGGTAGCTGGAGACCAGCACCAGCGCGGTGTTGTGGTTGGCCGCCCACACCTCGCGCAGCAGCCGGTCCTGGGCCGGCGGGAGCTTCAGGTCGGCGCGGTCCTCGGTCTCCCGGCCGTTGACCAGCGGGTGGTTGCCACCCACCACGACCACCGCGTCGGCGGTGGCGGCCAGGTCGGCGGCGTCGGCGACCCCGTCCACGAGGGTTTCCAGCACCAGCCGGGCGGCCCGCGGGCCGAGGTCGAGCTGGGCGGTGAGCGAGCCGAGCTCGGTGTTGCCGGGGGAGGAGTGGGTGCGCAGCGCCACCGTGCCGTCGGCCCGGCGGTCGAGGCGGAACATCTCCCGCACCACCCACTCGGACGGGCCGGGGGAGTCGGCGGTCAGGCCCTCGGCCGAGGCCCGCAGGAACTTTCCGTTCACCGTGGACCGCAGGGTGACGACGCCGTTGCCCCAGTCGAAGACGTCGAAGCCGGCCACCTCGTCGACCAGGCGCACGCCGTCGGCGTCGGCGGCCAGGTAACGGTCGCCGAACCGCAGCGCGATCCGGTCGACGCCCTCGGCGTGCAGGATCCGGGCGTCGCCGAAGACCTCGGCGAGGCCGTCGCGCAGCGTGCACGAGTAGGGGAGGGTGCCCGAATACCAGTCCGTGTAGTTCTTCGCGGCGTGCGGGCCGACCACCGCGACCGTCCGGTGCCGGGCCGGGTCGAGCGGGAGCAGGCAGCACTCCGACTTGAGCAGCGTGATCGACTCGCGGGCGGCCTGGCGGGCCAGCTCCTGGTGCTCGGCGCAATTGATCACTTCGGACGTCACGCCGGCGTACGGGTTGTCCTCGTCGGGGTCGAACTCGCCGAGCCGGACCCGGACGGTCAAGGCCCGCCGGACGGCCCGGTCGACGTCCTCCTCGGTGACCAGGCCCCGCCGCATCGCCTCGTTGATCCGTTCGACGGTCACCTCGGAGCGGTCGTCGGCGTCGGTGAAGCTGTCGATGCCGGCCCGCAGCGCGGCCGCGTGGCTCTCCGCGTGATCGGGGAACCAGGCCTGCTGCTGCGGATCGGCGAGGTTGCTCGGCGCGTACGCGTCCGACACCACCAGCACCTCGTCGGTGGTCCAGGTGCGCAGCTCGTCGTTGAGATACGGCGTGACGTGCGCGGGCCGGCCGTTGACCAGGTTGTAGGAGGCCATCACGGCGACCGCCGAGCCGCGCTCGATCGGCAGCCGGAACGCGGGCAGTTCGAATTCGCGGAGCACCCGCGGGCTCAGGTTGCTCGACATCGTGCAGCGGTCGGTCTCGCTGCTGTAGCCGAGGAAGTGCTTGAGGGTGGGCGCGGTCCGCAGCACCCGCGGATGGTCGCCGGCCAGCCCCCGGGCGTACGCGTCGCCGGCCAGCGCGGAGAACAGCGGGTCCTCGGCGTACCCCTCCTCGTTGCGCCCCCAGCGGGGGTCGCGCAGCGGGTTGACCACCGGCGCCCAGACGTTGAGGCCGCAGCGCGTCGGGTCCTTGTGGTGCAGGCCGCGCACCTCGTTGCCGACCGCGGCGCCGACCCGGCGGATCAGGTCGAGGTTCCAGCTGGTGGCCAGGCCGACCGCCTGCGGGAAGACGGTGGCGTCGCCGAGCCAGGCGAGACCGTGCAGCGCTTCGGTGCCGGTCCGGAACGAGGCGATGCCGAGCCGATCGACGGCCGGCTGATGCTGGTGCAGCATCGCGACCTTCTCCGGCAGGGTGAGCCGGGTCAGCAGATCGTCGACGCGGTCGGCGAGCGGCGCATCGGGCTGGCGGAAGCGGGGAGTGTCGATCATGGTCACATCCGTCGGTGTGGCGGTTGTCGAAGGCGCTTCACCGGACGGTGTGGTGGGACAGTCGAAGCGCTTCGACACGGGATCACGCATGTGTCGAAGGTGTTTCGGAGAGTTGCCCAGATGTCTACCGCAGCCGGTCGGGGTCAGTCAAGCGATGTTGATCTATTCCGGTCAGGGCGTTGGGAGCGCTCCCGCGTCGATCGCGTCCAGTACGTGCGTCGCGCCCCCGGCCGCCGCCGCGCTTGAGTCCAGAGCCGAGGCGACGATGCGGGTGCCGCCGGCGTCGCCGGCCACCGAGCGGGCCAGCAGCTCGCGCTCGGCGTCCGGGATCAGCCACGGCGCGAGCACGGTGAAATAGCCGCCGAGCGCGACGTATTCCGGGTTGATCAGATTGGTCAGGATCGAGATGCCGTGGCCGAGGTGCCGCCCGGTGGTGGCCAGCGCCGCCAGCACCGCCGGGTCGCCCGCCTTGGCCAGCCGGTGGATCTCGTCGACGTGCGGCCCGAACTCGGCCGGCGAGACGGCCGCCTCGGGCAGCGCCCGGCGGATCAGCGCGCCCAGCCCGGCCAGCGCGTCGGTGCAGCCGTGCCGGCCGCAGTCGCAGAGCGGGCCGCCGGACGGCGCGATCGGCAGATGGCCGAACTCGCCGGCGAAGCCCCGGCTGCCGCGCAGCAGCCGGCCGTCGCTGATGATGCCGGCCCCGATGCCCGCCCCGCCGGCCAGGTAGACCAGGTCGGCCGTCCCGGCGTGGCCGCCGAAACGCTGCTCGGCGAGCACCGCGAGATTGGCGTCGTTTTCCACCAGCAGTGGATAGGCCGGATCGCCGAGCGCGCCGAGCAGTGACTTGCGCAGGTCGACCTGGCGCCAGCCGAGGTTGGCCGCGAGCTCGACCACGCCGTCCGGGTCGACCAGGCCGGGCACCGCGACGGTGAGGCCGAGCACCCGGCGCTGCTCCCCGGTGACCTTGGCGATCGCCCGCTTGGCCAGCGCGACCAGCGAGGCGATCGCCGGGCCGGGGGCGCCCGAGGCGCCGGTCCAGCCGCGGCGCCAGGACAGCAGGCGCTCACCGCCGAGGTCGAGAGCGACCGCGGTGAGGTAGTCGGAGTTGACCTCGAGGCCGATCGCCGCATACGGCGAGCCGTCCAGGACCAGCATCATGGCCGGGCGGCCGATCCGGTTCTCGGTCATGCCGACCTCGCGCACCAGCCGGCGCTCGATCAGGTCGGTGACGAGGCTGGACACGGTCGCCTTGTTGAGACCGGTGGCGCCGGCGATGTCGGCTCGCGAGCAGGGTGCATTCACCCGCAGATGACGCAGCACGACCGCCAGGTTGGTCGCGCGGACGTCCGCGAAATCCGATCGTTGCGGCCCGCCGTCCTTGGTGAACACCAATGGCCCCTGCCCCCGGTCCGATGCTCTCGCCGCCCATCATGCCGCACCCCCGTGAGGGGTTGTGAGGTCGGAGGGCAGCAGCTACTTTGTTTGTTTAACGCCCCAACTAAAGTTTATCGATGTCTTAGTCCTCAAGGCAACCGATTTGGAATCCCGGAAGGGAGTGAACATAGTGAACCCTCTCGATGGAGTCCGTGCCGACCGTCGCCGGTTCCTGGAGCTGGCCGGTCTCGGTGCGCTCACGATCGCGGGGAGTGGCCTGCTCGCGGCCTGCGGTGACGCCAAGACCTCCAGCGGCCCGGGCACGACCGACAAGAACCAGCTCGCGAAGATCCTGCCCGCCTACGTGCCGTCCACCGCGGCCCTGACGCCGGACATCCCGAGCGCCCCGGGCGCGAACGGCTTCTTCTCCACCCCGGTCTACCTGAAATATCCGGCCAGCCCGGTCGCCACCGTCACCGGCGTGCCCGGCAAGGGCGGCTCCTACACGACGATGACCCCGCTGTGGGGGTCCATCCCGTCGTCGAAGGGCAACACCTACTACGACACGGTCAACGCCGCGCTCGGCGCCGACCTGAAGATGCAGCCGGCCGACGGGGTCAACTACGACAAGATCCTGCCGCCGCTCTTCGCCGGCAGCAAGCTTCCCGACTGGCTGATGATCCCCAGCTGGAACATGGGCAACCTGGGCTTCGCCGACGCGGTCAACAAGTTCGCCGACCTCGGGCCCTACCTGTCCGGCGACGCCATCAAGGCGTACCCGAACCTGGCCGCCATCCCGACCGGGGCCTGGCAGTCCTGCATCTGGAACGGCAAGCTGTTCGGCCTGCCCACCTACTACAGTGCGGCCTCCGCCGGCGGGGCCATCTTCTACCGCGCCGACATCTTCCGGCAGCTGGGCATCGACGCGAACAGCATCAAGACCCCGGCCGACCTCGAGGGCATCGCCAAGCAGCTGACCGACCCCAAGGCGGGCCGCTGGGCGTTCGGCGACATCTTCGACTACACGGCGCACATCTTCCACTTCCCGGGCGATCCCTACCGGTGGACCGTCGACGCCAGTGGCAAGGTCGTCAACCGCTACGAGATGCCCGAGTACCTCGAGGCGCTCAACTGGTTCGCCAAGCAGGCCAAGGCCGGCTACGTCCACCCCGATGCCCTCGCCGGCAAGAAGGAGGAGGGCAAGCAGCGGTTCTGGAGTGGCAAGGAGGTCATCACCGGGGACGGCACCGGTGGCTGGGCCGGGTCGGATGCGGAGTCCGGCAAGGCGGCCAACCCGTCGTACGAGAAGCAGGCCTTCAAGCTCCTGGCGGCCGACGGCAAGCCGGCCATGCCGATGAACCCGGCGTCCAGCATGTACTCCTTCCTGAACGGCAAGCTCAGCGCCGACCAGATCAAGGAGGTCCTGTCGATCGCGAACTACCTGGCCGCGCCGTACGGGTCGACCGAGTGGCTGACGGTCAACTTCGGCAAGGAGGGCGTCGACTACACGATGACCGGCGGCAACCCGAAGCTGACCGAGAAGGGCAGCAAGGAGGTCGCCACGACCTACCAGTTCCTGGTCACGCCGGTCACCCCGGTCCCGGTCACGCCCGGCTACGAGCAGGTGGCCAAGGACTACGCCGCCTGGGAGGCGGACATGGTGAAGCACGCGGTCAAGCCCGCGTTCTACGGCATGAACATCACCGAGCCGGCCCAGTACGCCAACCTCAACCAGCCGATGGTCGACGTCTCGATCGACGTGCGGTACGGGCGTAAGCCGATCTCGGCCTTCACCGATGCGCTGCAGACCTGGAAGAGCTCGGGCGGCGAGGAGCTGCGCAAGTTCTACGAGGACGTAAAGAACAAGTACGGCACCGGACAGTGAATAAGTGGCCCGGACTTCGGTCCGGGCCACGCGCTAGGAGTCTGAGCCTTGACGGCCATCCACGAAGCACCGCCCGCCGCCGCAACGCCGCCGGCGCCGCCCACCCGCGCCGAGCGACGCGTCCTGCGCAAGGCCGACCGCCGCCGCCGCTTCCTGCGCGACCGCTCGCTGGTCCTGATGACGCTGCCGGCGATCGCGCTGGTTCTCGTCTTCAACTACGCGCCGATGTTCGGCACCGTGACGGCGTTCCAGAGCTACAGCATCTACGCGGGCTTCTGGCACAGCCCGTGGACCGGGTTGACCACGTTCCAGCGGCTCTTCAACGATCCGTACTTCTGGCACGCCCTGGAGAACACGCTGACCCTCAGCCTGGTCCAGCTGGTGCTGTTCTTCCCGGTGCCGATCCTGCTGGCCCTGCTGCTGAACACGGTGCTGAGCACCAAGATCCGCACGTTCGTCCAGTCGGTGGTCTACCTGCCGCACTTCTTCTCGTGGGTGCTGGCGATCACGATCTTCCAGCAGATGCTCGGCGGCGCCGGGGCGCTCAATCAGTTCCTGCGCGCGCACGACATGAGCACGTGGAACATCATGACCAACCCGGACACCTTCAAGCTCCTGGTCACCGCGCAGGTGGTCTGGAAGGAGGCGGGCTGGGGGATCATCGTCTTCCTGGCCGCCCTCGCCGCCATCGACACCCAGCTCTACGAGGCGGCGGCCGCGGACGGGGCCGGCCGGTGGCGCCGGATGTGGCACATCACCCTGCCCGGCATCCGCAGCATCGTGGTGCTGATGCTGGTACTGCAGCTCGGCAACGTGCTCACCATCGGCTTCGAGCAGATGCTGATCCAGCGGTTCGCGGTCGGCCGGGACGCCTCCGAGGTGCTCGACACCTACGCCTACTTCTACGGCGTGGTCAACGCGAACTTCAGCCTCGGGGCGGCGGCGTCGCTGTTCAAGGGCGTGCTCTCGCTGATTCTCATTCTCACCGCCAACAAGGTCGCCCACCTGTTCGGCGAGGACGGACTGTACCGACGATGACCGCTACCTCTTTGGCCACGGCGGCGGAGAAGACCCGCCGCAACCGCAACCGGCCCGCCTGGGAAGAGCCGCCGACGGCGGCCGGGCAGACCGGCAAGGGCGCGGTCCTGGTCTTCATCGTGCTGGTCGTGCTCATCCCGCTCTACATGGTCGTGCTGACCAGCTTCTCCACCCAGGGGTCGATCAACCAGGCCGGCGGGATGGTGCTGGTGCCGCACGGCATCACGGTTGAGGCGTACCGGCAGATCTTCACCAACAACCTGGTGATCAGCTCGCTGATCGCGAGCTTCGGCATCACCGTCGCCGGCACGGCCATCTCGGTGCTGGTCACGGTCCTCTGTGCGTACGGGCTGTCGCGCAACCGCTCGTGGGGCCACCGCGTGATCCTGATGCTGCTGGTCGTCACGATGTTCTTCAACGGCGGCCTGATCCCCACGTTCATGGTGGTGGCGGGGCTCGGCGGCTACGACAACTACTGGTCGATGATCCTGCCCGGCGCGGTCAGCGTCTTCAACATCCTGGTGATGCGCGGCTTCTTCGCCAACACGTCGCGGGACCTGATCGACGCGGCCTACATGGACGGCGCCGGCGAGTGGCGGATCCTCACCCGGATCGTGCTGCCCACCTCCCGGGCGGTGGTCGCGGTGATCTCGCTGTTCTACGCGGTCGGCTACTGGAACACCTTCTTCAACGCGCTGCTCTACCTGCCGGACAACCAGAAGTGGCCGCTGCAGCTGGTGATCTACACGTACACCCTGCAGGGCAACCCGATGCCCGGCACCGGCGTCACCCAGACCGGCACCTACTTCGGCACCCAGCAGATCGCCCCGCTGTCCATCCAGATGGCGGTGGTCACCCTGACGCTGATCCCGATCCTGGTGATCTACCCGTTCGTGCAGCGGCACTTCGCCAAGGGCATGCTCCTCGGCGCGGTCAAGGGATGATCTATTTCGGCGGCGACTACAACCCGGAGCAGTGGCCCGCGTCGGTCCGGAAGGACGACGTCGAGCTGATGCTCCGGGCCGGGGTCAACCTGGCCACCGTCGGGGTGTTCAGCTGGTCGCGGCTGGAGCCCCGGCCGGGCGAGTTCGACTTCGGCTGGCTCGACGAGGTCCTCGACCTGCTGCACGAGGCCGGGATCGGCGTCTGCCTGGCCACCCCGACCGCGTCCCCGCCGCCATGGTTCACGAAGCTGCATCCGGACGCGATGCCGGTGAACCGCGACGGCGTCCGGCTCACCCACGGTTCCCGGGACACCTACTGCGTCAACGCCCCCGCGTATCTCGCTTCGTCGCTGACGGTCACCAACCGGCTGGCGTCGCGCTACGCCGACCACCCCGCAGTGCGCCTCTGGCACATTCACAACGAATACGGGACGACCTGCTACTGCGATTCCTGCGCTGCGGCCTTCCGCCGCTGGCTTTCCTTGCGGTACGGCGATGAAGCGGCCCTGAACGACGCGTGGAGCACCGATTTCTGGTCCCAGCGGGTGTCGTCGTTCGACGAGGTGCTGCCACCGCGCGCCACCCAGTACCTGGGCAACCCGGCCCAGCTGCTCGACTACCGCCGGTTCGTCTCGGACGCGATGCTGGCGCACTTCCGGGCCCAGCGCGCCCTGCTGGCCGACTCGCCGGCCCCGGTCACCACGAACTTCGCGCTCGGCGGCTGGGTGCCGGTCGACCACGCCCAGTGGTCCCGCGAGGTCGACATCGTGGCGATCGACGACTACCCCGCCGCCGACGAGGACCGCGCCTTCGCCGCCGACCTGGCCCGCGGCTGGGCCCGCGACCGCCCCTGGATGCTGATGGAGCACGCACCGTCGGCCGCCGCCCGGGCGGTAGCCGAGCCCTACCTGGCCCGGGGCGCCGCCGGCATCCTCTACTTCCAGTGGCGGGCGAGCCGCGGCGGCGCCGAGCAGTGGCACCCGGCGATGGTGCCGCACGAGGGCCCGGACACCCCGGTCTTCCAGGAGATCAGCGCGCTGGGCGCCGAGCTGCGCGACCGCGAGCCGGTGACGGTGACGGCGTCGACCGCCCTGCTCTACGACGAGCAGACGATGTGGGCCCTGCAGGCGCCGCACCTGCCGGCCCGCGACCCCGACTACGACACGGTCGCCCGTCGCTGGCACCGCGCCCTGGACGGCCCGATCGACGTCCTGCCCCCGACCGCGCCGCTGCACGGCTACGACCTGGTGGTGGCGCCGATGCTCTACCTGATGTCGGCGGCCGTGCACCGGTCCCTGCGGGACTACGCGGGCGGCGGCGGCCGCCTGATCCTGACCGCCGGCACCGCCCAGGTCGACGAGCACTGCCGGGTGACTCCGGGCGCCCTCGACGACCTGATCGGCGCCCGCCTGATCGGCCCCGACCTGACCGACATCACCGCCACCGTCCTCCACCGCCTCCCGGACGGCCGCCCGGCCGTGCTCGAGAACCGCTACGGTGCAGGCATCGTGCGCTACATGACCACTCAGGACCCCGGCTTCACGCATTGACCCGGACCGACCGGGTCTTCGCGATCCTCTGGGGTGGTCAGCTCCTGTCCCTGCTGGGCTCGGGGGCCGCCTCGGTCTCCCTGTCCCTGGCGGTCTACGCGGCGACCCACAGCGCCACCCGGCTCGCGCTGGTGGTGGCCGCCGCCACGCTCAGCAGCATCTATTTCGCACCGCTGGCCGGCGCGGTCTCCGATCACTTCAGCCGGCGCCGGACGATGATCTGGTCCAACTCGCTGCTCAGCGTCGTGTCGGCCGGGCTGGCCGGCGTCACCGCGCTCGGTGTCTCGGCGCACTTCCCGGTGATCGTCGGGCTGGTCTTTCTCGCCGGGCTCCTGTCCGCGTCGTTGTCGGTATCCCTGGCCGCCTCTGTCCGGCAGATCCGCGCCGAGGCCGACCTGACCCGGGTCAACGGCCTCACGTCGTTCCTGGAGAACATCCCCACCTTCGCCGGGCCGGTGCTCGGCGCCGCGTTGTATGCCGTGGCTTCGCCGTCCGTCGTCTACGGCATCGACGCGTTGACCTTCGGCCTCAGTGCGATCTGCTGCACGGTGGTGCGGTGGGAGGCGGCCGGCCCCGCCACCGGGCCCGCCACCGGCAAGAAGTTCCGGCCCTTCGCCGGTGCGGCGGCCGGTCTGCGGCTCATCTTCGCCGACCGGTCGTTCCGGTTCCTGCAGTTGACCTTCTCCGGCCTCGCCCTTTTCAACGGCCTGGGATACGCCGTCGTGACCGCGTACATCCTCGGTTCCTCGACCGTCGCGGCCCGGCCCTGGAATCTGAGTCTCTACACCACGGCCGGCGCCGCCGGACTTCTGCTGGGCTCCGCGGTGATCCTGGCCGTCGGCGGCCGGGCCGGCCGCCGCGGCCTGATCGTGGCGGGCGTCGCGGCCGGCGCGCTGTTCGGGCGCATCGGGCTCGCCCTGTCCACCATCCCCGCGCTGTGGGCGGCGTCGGGGGTCGTCCGCAATCTGTCGACGCAGCTGACGAATGCACCGCTCACCGCGATCTGGCAGGAACGTATCCCACCGTCGGTGCAGGGGTCCGTCTTCGGCGCCCGGCGGTTGCTCGGCCAGGGACCGTACCCGATTGCCGTCCTCGCCGGCGGTTACCTCGCCGACCGGCTCTTCCAGCCCGGCTCGGCGCTGGTCGAGGCCGCGTCGCGGGTCGTCCCGCGGTTCGGTGAGCCGGGCGGCGGCTACGGCCTTCTGATCGCCGCGGCCGCCCTGGGTGAGCTGATGCTCGTCGTCGCCCTGCTGACCACCCCGCACCTCGGGCGACTGGCCCGGCCGCCGGCCGTGGAACCGGACGGGGGTCAGGTCGCCGCGGCGGGATCCCGGTGAATGCACCGGGATCCCTTCGGCCCGCGGTCAGGCGTTGCAGGTGGGCTCGTTGTTCTGGGGCGGGACGGCGACCGCGTCCCACGCCGCCTTCACCGTGTCGAACTCGGTGCAGCTTCCCGCGAAGATGGTCTTGGCGGCCTGCAGGGTCAGGACCCGGTACTGCGGGTACGACGAGTTCGAGTTCTTCAGCAGCATCGCGTTGAACATGATCTTCATGGCGTTCTCGATGCCGAGGCCGGTGATCGTGCTGTTGTCGCACGTCGGGCTGGCGCCCTGGCCGTTGCCGCCGGTGCCCTGGGACAGCAGGAAGAACCAGTGGTTGCCGGGGCCGGCCGCGTCGTGCACCTCGTCCCGCTCGGTCTGGCCGGAGAAGCAGTTGTCGGCGCCGAGCGACTGCGGGTTGCGCATGTCCCGGATCGGGCCGGTGCCGAGCAGGTCGACCTCCTCGCCGACGGTGAAGTCCGGCTTGTCGTTCGGGCTGTTGATGAACGCCTCGGTGGCCGCGCCGAACGTGTCGGCGACGAACTCCGAGGTGTTGCCGCCGGAGATGCCGCCGGGCGTGGTGGCGTCGATGGCGTGCCCGAGTTCGTGGCCGAGGACGTCGGCCGAGCCGAGGAACTCGCCCCGGGTGTTGAAGCCGACCTGGACCTGGGTTCCGTCGAAGAACGCGTTCTGGTCCTGCAGGCCGACCCGCAGCGGGAACGAACCGCCCTGGCCGTCCTGACCGTCCCGGCCGAGCCACTGGGCCAGCATCTCGTTCTGCTTCTGCGCGACGAAGAAGCTGTCGACGCAGCCGGTCTCCCGGTCGGTGCCGTCGCCGTTGCCGAACGTGTTGTCCTGGCTGGTGAAGGTCCGGTTGTTGGCGGCGTCCTGGCAGACCAGCCGGTTGATCTGCGGGTCCTGCAGCGCGTTGCCGGTGGTCTCGAACTGGACGTCGCCGTAGATGGCGCCCTGCCCGGTCGCGGTCACGTCGGTGATGTGCTCGGTGGTGCCCAGCACCTCGCCGGTCAGCGCGTCGACGGTGACGGTGAGCCGGCTGCGGCCGTCGGCGCCGGTGCCGTCCACGGTGGCCGACCAGGCCAGCCGGGCGGTGTCGCCGGTCGCGTCGACCACGAGCGTGGCGTCCTCGACCCCGGTCACCGTCTTGAGCTGCGCCTTGGCGATCCGGGTCGCCTTAGCGGCGGTCAGCTTCGGGGTGACCGGCAGCTCGCCGATCGCGGCCGACTGCGCCACCGAGGTGTAGATCGCCTGACCGGCCGCGTCGGTCTGGACGACGAAGTCACCGCCCTGGACCGTCACTCCCTTGTAGGTGCGGGCGTAGGGAACGTAGGTGAGGCTCTGGTAGCTCGCGACCGCCTGCTGCTGGAACGCGTCGTACTTGCCGGCGTGCAGCACTTGCGGCCGGCTCGCGACGACCCGCGCGGCGGTGCTCTTGGCCAGCGCGACCGAGTCGGCCGAGGAAGAGGCCGTGGCGGGGGAGGTCTGCTCCGCCGACGCCGAATGGGACAGCACGGCCATCGTCAGCGAACCCGCGGTCGCGGTCGCCAGCACGATGATCAGGGGGATCTTTCGTTTCACCAGGTGCTCCGTTCCCTGCCCTCGTGGGGGAGAAGGCAGGATCGAGGCCCGGTGGCGGGCGAATCCGCCGGGCTGACCAGGCGGCCAAGGCTAGACATCGACAAGGGTCGACAACCATAAAGATTTGCTTAAGTCGGGCCGAAGGTCTGACTTTGCTGGAAATCTAGACAAAGTGGTACGGCTCGGAGCGGCACATGGTTCATTCTCGGTAGCCAAATTTTGAGGGGAAAACCATGCGCACCATCCTCCGGGCGACAGCCGTCGTTTCCGCGTTGATCCTCGGCGCCGGCGGCCTCGCCGCACCGGCCACCGCCGCCCCGGGCCCGTTGCCGCCGGAGTTGCAGCGGCTCGTCGACACGATCGGGCGGCAGGTCCCGACGGCCGCGCTCACCGCCGACGGCATGCTGACCGCGCTGCTCCGGCCGACCCGGCCCGAACCCGAGCCGTTCGACATCGAGGCCGACGACACCCAGGCCACCGCGCCGTCCCTCGGCCTCGGCTCGCCCGGCAAGACGTTCGACATGGACTGGTTCGAGCGCAACCTGCGGGCCGCGCTGACCGGCAAGACGGTCGGGTACGCCTACGCGATCGGCAAGGCCGGGCAGCTCGACCGGCAGGCCGGCGTCGGTTCGGCGCGGGTGGCGCCGGACAGCCCGCTGGCGCAGTCGGCGAGCAAGGTGATGACGGTGGCGAGCATCAGCAAGCCGGTGACCGCCGCGGCCACCCTGCGCCTGCTCGAACAGAAGGGCATCTCGGTCGACAGCGCGATCGGGCCGTGGCTGCCGGCCGCCTGGAAACGCGGTACCGGCGTCGACGCCATCACCTTCCGCGACCTGATGACGCACCGCAGCGGCCTGCTGCAGAACTTCCAGACCGCGACGGGTACGACCGGGGGCAAGTCCACCGGCTCGTGGGACAACATCCGCATCGCCGTCGGGCAGAACCTGGGCTCGAAGAGTTACAAGTACGCGAACATGAACTTCAGCATCTTCCGGATCCTGGTGCCGAAGATCGCGTACGGCGTGGACCTGAGCAAGCTCTACGACGCGCCGCCGCCGAACGTCACGCCCGCCCAGATCGACTACCTGACCGGGATCGTGTTCCTCGGTTACCTCAAGCCCGTCCTGGCCCTGGCCGGCGCCCCGGTCAGCTGCAACAGCTCCGACCCGGCCCCGACCAAGCTGTACGCCTTCCCGACCGGCGGCCAGGCCGGCTGGGGCCCGGCCGACTACGTCGCGAGCTGCGGCGGCTTCGGCTACAACATGTCCGCGAACGGGATCGCCTCGTTCATCTCGCACGTCCGCTACACCACCACGCTGGTGTCGGCCTCGGCTCGTTCGCTGATGGTCGACGGCGGGCTCGGCCTCAAGTCCTACAGCGGTAAGTACGGCACCTACCACGGCCACGGCGCCGTATGGGCGATGTCCGGCGGCCGGGGCATGCGCGGCTGCGTGATGTCCTTCAGCATCAAGGTCGACGTGGCCCTGCTGGTCAACAGCCGGGGCGCCTACCCGCAGCCGTGCACGATCGCCCTCCAGGCGTTCGACAACGCCTGGCACTGACCGAGCCGCCGGCCGCCGTCGGTACGGTGGCCGGATGCACCCCAGCGACGCCGCCCTGCTGGTGCTGGGCGGCGTCGGTGGCGGGCTGACCGGGTCGATGGCCGGCCTTGCCTCCCTCGTCAGCTACCCGGCGCTGCTGGCGGTCGGCCTGCCGCCGGTCGCCGCCAACGTCACCAACACGGTGGCGCTGCTGTCCAACACCGTCGGCACCGCGGCCGGGGCCCGGCCGGAGCTGCGCGGTCATGGTCGCCGGCTGGCCCGGCTGTCCGCGGTCGCGGCCGGCGGTGGGCTGGCCGGCGCGGTGCTGCTGCTGGCCACGCCGTCGTCGGCGTTCGAGCGGATCGTGCCGGTGCTTGTCGCGCTGGGCGCGGCCCTGTTGCTGCTGCGCGACCCGCTGCGGCGCTGGGCCGGGCACCGGAGGATGCCGCGGCCGGTGCTGGCCGCCGCAATCTTCGGAGTCGGGGTCTACGGCGGCTACTTCGGCGCGGCCGCGGGCGTACTCATGCTCGCGGTCCTCTCGGTGAGCGCGACCGAACCGCTCCCGGTGACCAACGCGGTCAAGAGCATCGCGCTCGGCGCCGCCAACCTCGCGGCGGCGGTGATCTACGCGGTGATCGCCCCGGTGAACTGGGCCGCGGCCGGCCTGATGGCGATCGGCTGCCTGGCCGGCAGCTGGCTGGGCCCGATGCTGGTGCGCCGGACCCCGGAGCGCCCGCTGCGGGTGGCGATCGCCGTCGCGGCCCTGGGTCTGGCCGGTTACCTGTGGTGGCGCGCCGGCCGCTAGGGCTTGAGGGCCTTGGTGGCCAGGCGCAGGTCGTTGAAGGCGCGGTCGAGGTGGGTGTGGAGATCTTCGGTGCGGTCGGCTCCCCAGCGGCGGACGGCGATCGCATACGTGTCCATGCCGACCTGGGCGCACAGCGCCGCCAGCTGATCGGGGACGCCGCGGGCCCGCAGGGCGTCCGTGAGGGCGTCGACCAGTGCCGCGTTCTTGGCCAGCGCGCGCTCGCGCAGCGCCGGAGTTGCGGCGATCACCGGATAACGGCGCTCGGTGACCGGTAGGTTTTGCTCGATCAGCGGCACGGCCTGGTGGAACGCGGCCCGCAGGGTGGGCAGCGGCCGGGTGCCGGCCGGCACCGCGGCGACCGCTCCGGTCAGCAGATCGACCAGCTGTGCCTGGCCGTCGAAGAAGACCTCGCGTTTGTCGGCGAAGTGCCGGAAGAACGTCCGCTCGGTGACCCCGGCGCGGGCGGCGATGTCGCCGGTCGTGGTCTTGTCGTAGCCACGCTCCAGGTACAGCTCGAGCGCGGCCTCCTGCAGCCGCAGCCGCACCTCTTCACCGTTTCGGGGCACGGCCCGACCCTACCATCGGCGGCAGTTACTGACGAAACGTTGCGTCAGTAACTGACGAGTTGTAGCGTCAGTTACTGACGGAAAGAGGTCAGCATGCACCAACGTTTTCTCGGCCGGACGGTCGTCGTCACCGGCGCCAGCTCCGGCATCGGCGACGGCATCGCCCGGCGGTTCGCCGCCGAAGGGGCCAACCTCGTGCTCGCGGCGCGGCGCAAGGACCGCCTCGACGATCTCGCGGCGGAACTCGGCACCGACCGGGCGCTAGCCGTCGCCACCGACGTGACCAGCGAAGAGGAGGTCCGGGCGATGGTCGTGGCGGGTGCCGCCCGGTTCGGCGGGATCGACGTGCTGGTCTCCAACGCCGGGCTCGGCCTGGCCAAGGAGTTCGCCGAGACCACCGCCGCCGACTGGCGGCTGGTGATGACCACCGACGTCGACAGCTGCTTCTTCGGCGCGCAGGCCGCCCTGCCCTATCTGAAACGGAGCCGCGGCAGCATCGTGCAGATCGCCTCCGCCTCCGGGCTCGGCGGCGACCGCCGGCTCACCGCCTACAACGCGGCCAAGGGCGCGGTCGTCAACTTCACCCGCGGGCTCGCCTTCGACCTCGGCCGCTACGGCATCCGGGTCAACGCGGTTGCCCCGTCGCTGACCGGCCCGGAGGAGTTGGCCGGCGAGTACGCCGACATGATCGAGCGCTTCAACCAGCGGCGTGCGCTCGCCGGGTTCAGCACGCCGGCCGACGTCGCCGCCGCGGTCAGCTTCCTGGCGTCGGAGGACGCCCGTTTCATCACCGGCACGATCCTGCCCGTCGACGGCGGCATCACCGCCGGCAGCGGCCAGCCCGACCTCTTCTGAACGGGAGACAACCATGCCTGGAATCACCGACGCGCTCGACCCGGAGCTTGCGGCCGCGTTCGCGGCCATGCCCAAGGCCGGGAACGGCGCCCTGATCGAGCTCTCCGACATTCCGGGGGTGCGCGCGCAGCTCCGGGCGGCCGCGGCCCAGGTGCCGGTGAGCCCGCCGGACCCGCGGGTCGCGATCGAGACGCTGCGCATCCCGCGCGAGGACGGGACCGCGCTCGAGGTCGTGCTGTATCGCCCGGCCGGGGTCACCGACGACCGCCCGGTGCTGCTCTGGTTCCACGCCGGCGCCCAGGTCCTCGGGGACAACGCGCGCGACGACGACGCGTACCACACCGGTCTGGCTCTTGATCTTGATTGCGTCCTTGCTGCCGTCGTCTATCGGCTGGCGCCGGAGACGCCGGCGCCCGGGGCGGCCGAGGACGGCTACCTCGCCTATGCGCACCTCGTGGCGCATGCGGACGAGCTGCGGATCGACCCGCGGCGGATCGGGCTGGCCGGGGCCAGTGGGGGCGGGGCGCCGGCCGCGGCCACCGCGCTCATGGTGCGTGACCGGCACGAGCAGCAGCCGTGCCTGCTGGGCCTGCTCTACCCGATGCTCGACGACCGCCTCGAAACGCCGTCGGCGTTCGAGATCACCGCCGAGGTGGTCATCGCCCGGCCGGACATCCAGCTCGCCTGGGCCGCGGTGCTCGGCGATCGGGTCGGCAAGGACGGCGTGCACCCGTATGCCGCGCCCGGCCGGGCCACCGATCTGGCCGGCCTGCCGGAGACCTTCGTGGCGGTCGCTCAGTTCGACCTGCTGCGCGACGAGGGGATGGAGTTCGCCCGCAGTCTGAACGCCGCCGGCGTCCCGGCCGACCTCCACCTCTATGCCCGCGCCTTCCATGCCTGGGACCGCTTCGCGCCCCACTCGGCGCTGAGCCGCGGCTTCGAGCGGACGTGGCGCGACTTCCTCCAGCGCAACCTGCAATCGGTATACCAACACGCTGGGCGCTAGAAACGGCGCCGCTGATAAGCACTGGATTTAATAGGTACGAAACAACTGTTGATCCGAGAGAAACGTTAAACAGTATACCGTTTGCCTCCTTAGGAACTGGGGAGGTTGTCGTGGAGTCACCGTTGATCTCGGCCGGGAGTCCGCTCGATGCGCGCCAGCAGGCGGTCATCGCGCGGGTCTCGGCGGCCGAGCACGCCGGGATCCTGCAGCTGCCCTCGGACGACCCGCTCGACGCCAAGCGGCTCGCCCGCACCGAGGCGACCTGGCCGGAGCTGATCGCCCAGCCCGAGATGGTGCTTCGCACCTGGGCGGCGAACGAGAAGACCCTCGTGGCGGCGGCCGAGGCGATCCGGGACCGCGGGATCGAGCGGGTCTATCTGGTCGGGGCGGGCGACTCGTACGCGGTGATGATCTCCGCCCGGCTCGCCCTGCAGGACGCCCTCGCCGTGCCGGTCGAGGCGGTGCAGAGCCTGGAATTCGCCTACTACCTGCGGCCGGTGCTCGACCGGCACACGCTCGTGGTCGCGCTGTCCAGTTCGGGGGAGACCACCCGGACGGTCGAGGCCGCCCTGGTCGCGCAGCACGCCGGCGCTCTCACGCTGGCCCTGACCAACACCGCCGGTTCCACTCTCGACGTCGAGAGTGAACAGACGCTGAAGATCGAGGCGACCCGGGTCGGCTGGCCGACCCAGTCGTCGACGGCCGCGCTCGCCCTGCTCCTCAAGCTGGCCGGGATGCTCGGCGGCGAGAAGCCGGCCGGGATGCGGGCCGGCGCCGACCTGGATCGGCTTCCCGACCTGATGGCCGAGGTGATCGGCGCGCTGAGCGAGCCGATCGCGGCGATCGCCGAGCGGGAGGCCGGCAGCCGGATGTTCCTGTTCTCGGCGGGCGGGCCCAGCTTCGGCGCGGCCCTGGCCGGGGCGGCGAAATACAAGGAGTGCACCCCCGATCACGCCCTCGCGATCCAGGTCGAGGAGTACCACCACTACAACTCGCAGAAGGCCGGCGAGCCGCTGCTGCTGCTCGCGCCGAGCGGCTGGTCGGTGCCGCGGGCGGCGGACACCCGGGCCGAGGCGCTGCGCTTCGGCGGCCGGGCCTACGTGGTGACCAGCGCGACCGAGACGGCCTTCGGCGACGACGTGCTGCGCCTGCCGGACGTGCCGGAGGCGCTGAGCCCGCTGCTGACCTTCCTGCCCGCCCAGCTGATGGGCTTCCACGCCGCGATGGCCAAGTTCCGGGCGGCGCAGCGGTGACCGGCGCCGACCCGACGGGCCTCGCCCCGGTAGGCATCGGTTCGGCCGGCGCTGATCCGGCGGCCGTCGGTTCGGCCGACGTCGGCTCGGCGGGCGCCGGGTCCGCCAGCGCCGATCCGGCGGGCCTCGGCCCGGCGGTGGGGGTCATCCTGGTGTGCGTCGGCAACGTGACCGTCGACGAGGCCGTCTTCCCGGATGGCCGCCGGGTGGCGCAGGCCGGCGGGGACGCGATCTTCGCGGCCCTCGGAGCCCGGTTGGTCATCGAGGACGTGCGCGTCTGCGCCCCGATCGGCAGCGACCTGCCGCCCTCGACGCTGGCGGAGTGGCAGGCGGCCGGCCTGCAGACCACCGGCATGCCACGCCGCACCGAGCCAACGATTCGCAATGTCGTGAAATATCGGGCGGATGGGTCGCGGAGCTGGGACCTGGTCACCGGCGAGGCCCACTTCGACCGAATGTCGGTCTATCCATCGGATTTCCCGGAGTCGACCGACCCGACCGCGCCCCGAACTGCCCCGGCCGAGCCGGGGCCGGGCGGGGCGCTGGGCGCGGGGTCGGGGCTGGGCGCGGGGTCGGGGCTGGGCGCGGGGTCGGGGCTGGGCGCCGGGTCGGGGCTGGGCGCAGAGCCGGTGTCTGGGGTGCTGGTCTCGGCGATGAGTAATCCGTCGATGGTGGCGCTCCTGCCCTGGCTGGCGGAGCGGCGGAGGCCCGGCCGGGAATACCGGATTTATCTGGATGTGCAGGAGGATGGGCTCGGGCCGGAGATGCGGGCGCTCGTTCGGCACTGTGATGTCTTTCTGCCGAGTGAGGTCGAGGCGCGGGCTCTGGCCGGGACCGATGACCTCGGCGAGGCGGCCCGCGTGTTCGCGGCCGATGGGCCGGGCGTCGTGGTCATCAAGCGGGCCGAGCGGGGCTGCCTCGTGTTCGACGGCGGCACGCTGACCGAGGTGCCGGCCGAGGTCGTCGCCGCGGTGGACAGCACGGGGGCCGGGGACGCGTTCTGTGGTGCGTTCGCGGCCGCCCATCTGAGCAGCGGTGATGCGGTGGCGGCGGCTAAGCGGGCGGCGAGCGTGGCCCGGATCGCGGTCAGCGATCACGGCACCTGCGGGCTGCTGGCGGCGGCGCGATGAAGCTCATGGTGATCAACCCCAACACGACGACCTCGATGACCGATGCGGTGGTCGCGGCGGCCCGGACGGTCGCCCGCCCGGACACCACGATCGTCGGCGGCACTCCTGCCGACGGCGTGGCCGGCGTGGAGAGTCACTACGAGGAGGCCTGGGGCGCGCTCGGCGTGATCGACCAGGTCCGCAAGGGCGAAGAGCAGGGCATTGACGGGTACGTCGTGGCCTGCTTCGGCGACACCGGGGTGCCGGCCGCTCGCGAGCTGGCCAACGGCCCGGTGGTCGGGATGACCGAGGCGGCCCTGATGACCGCCGCGCTGATCGCCCACCGCTTCACCATCGTCACCCTGCCGCGGCGCACGATCGCCCACTCCGAGCGGGTCGTGCAGGCACTCGGCCTCGGTCACCGCTGCACGGTCCGCGCGGTGGACGTGCCGGTCGCCGACCTCGCCGAGGGCTCGGCCCACCTGGCCGAGGTGTTCGCGGCCGAGGCCCGGCGAGAGCCGGACGCGGAGGCGCTGATCCTCGGCTGCGCCGGCCTCACCGACCTGGTCGGACCGCTGACCGCCCGGCTCGGCATGCCGGTGATCGACGGGGTCACCGCGGCCGTCCCGATGGTCGAGGGCCTGATCGCCCAGGGCCTGACCGCCTCGCGGGTCAACACCTGGCGGCACCCATGAGCGAGCGAATCGGCAGGCCCGGTGCGGAATTCGCTCGCGGCGCGAAACGGGGAGCCGGCATGAGCGTGCTGTTCCGCAACGTCTACGCCTACCCGGCCGTCGACCGCTTGACCGACGTTCTGGTCGAGGGCAACCGCATCACCGCGATCGGCGCGGGGCTTCACCAAAACGCGGATCGCATCATCGACGGGCACGGCCACCACCTTCTGGTCCCTGGGCTGATCAACGCGCACTTCCACTCGCCGGCCAACCACCTCAAGGGCTCGCTGCCCAGCCTGCCGCTCGAACTCTTCATGCTCTACGAGTCGCCGGCCACCGAGGCGCTGCGGCCCACCCCGCGCGAGGCGTACCTCCGGACCATGCTCGGTGCGATCGAGATGGTGCGGACCGGGACGACGAGTGTGCAGGACGACGCGTTCCTGATGCCGTACCCGGAACCGGAGATCATCGACGCGGTCATGCAGGCGTACGCGGACAGCGGCCTGCGGGCCACCGTCGCGCTCGACCAGCCCGAGGTGCCCGAGGGCGCCAAGCTGCCGTTCCGTGATCCCTCCGCGGAGCTGGCCGCCGAGCTGCGCAAACCGGCCCCGCTGCCGGCCGCCGAGCTGCTCGCCCGCTACGAGTACCTGATCTCCCGCTGGCACGGCGCCGAGGGTGGCCGGCTCGGCGCGGCGGTGTCGATCTCGGCGCCGCAGCGGGTCACGCCCGACTACTTCGCGGCGCTCGACGACCTGAGCCGCCGCCACCGCCTGCCGCTCTACGCGCACATGCTGGAGACCCGGGTGCAGCGCACCCTGGCCGCCGAGAAGCACGGCGGCCGCTCGCTGGTCCGCTACACCGCCGACCTCGACCTGCTCAGCGACCGGATGAACATCATCCACGCGGTCTGGACCGACGAGGACGACTGGGACCTGATCGCCGCGGCCGGCTCGATCGTGGCCCACAACCCGGTCAGCAACCTGCGGCTGGGCAGCGGGATCATGCCGTTCCGGGCGATCCGCGACCGCGGCATCCCGGTCTGTCTCGGCGTGGACGAGGCGATCTGCGACGACGCGGTCAACATGTGGGGCGTCGTCAAGATGGCCGGGCTGATCCACAACGTCACCGGCCTGGACAGCGACCGCTGGCCGGCCGCGACCGAGGTGCTCGACTGCCTTTGGGACGGCGGGGCGGCCGCCATGCTGCGCGACGACCTCGGCCGGATCGCGCCCGGCCACCTGGCCGACCTGGCGCTGCTCGACCTGCACGGGATCGCGTTCACGCCGCTCAACGACGTACCCGGCCAATTGGTTTATTGCGAAAGCGGAACCGACGTCGCCTTGACCATGGTGGACGGCCGGATCGTCGCCGAGCGGGGGCGGATGGTCGGCGTCGACGAGGACGCCCTGCTCGCCGAGGCCCGGGAGGTGTTCGCCGCCAAGGCGCCCGCGCTCGCCGCGGCCCGCGCCGACGCCGGCCGGTGGTTTCCGGAATATCAGCAGATGGTCCGCCGCGCGGCCGCTACCGACGTGGGGATGACCCGATGAGATACGAGTATTCGCCGATCACGACCCGGCCCGCGGGCCGCTGGCCGGGCGGCCGGAAACTCGCCGTCTACGTCGCGGTCGGGGTCGAGGACTACCGCTTCGGCGAGGGGCTGACCGAGGATCTGCTGCCCGGGGTCGAGGCGCCCGACCTGGTCAACACCGCGTGGCGTGACTACGGCAACCGGGTCGGCGCGTTCCGGCTCTTCCACCGGCTGGCCGAGTTCGGAATTCCGCCGACGGTGCTGCTCAACACCATGGTGTACGAGACCGCGCCGGACGTGACCGATGCGGCGCGGCGGCTCGGGGCCGAGTTCGTGGCGCACGGCATCACCAACTCGGACACCCTCGCCGGGCTCGACGCCGCCGCCGAGAAGGCCTACCTGAGCGACGTCGCCGGCCGGATCGCGACCGCCGAGGGGACGCCGCCGGGTGGCTGGTCGAGCCCGTGGCTCACGCACACCCCGCGCACCCCCGACCTGCTGGCCGCCACCGGCTACCGGTACGTGCTGGACCTGCGGATGGACGACCAGCCGGTGTGGCTGACCACCGACTCCGGGCCGCTGCTGTCCATCCCGTACCCGCTCGAACTCAACGACAGCACCACGATGGTCGGCCGGGCCGCGTCGGCGGCCGACTTCACCGCGATGGTGATCGACGAGTTCGACGAGCTGCTCGCCGCGGCCGACGAGCAGCCGCTGGTGATGGGCCTGGTGACGCACTCGTTCATCTCGGGCGCGCCGTTCCGGCTGCGGGCGCTCAGCCGGGCCCTCGAACACCTGGCCGCGCACCGCGACGACGTCTGGTTCTGCCGGCCGGGCGAGATCTTCCGGGAGGTGGCCCAGCATGATCGCGTCGGTCGATGATCTGCACGTCACGCTGCGCGGCAATCCGGTGCTGCGCGGGGTCTCGCTGTCGGTGCGGCCGGGGGAGATCCTCGGGCTGGTCGGCGAGTCCGGCTCCGGCAAGAGCATGCTCGCCCTCTCCCTGCTGGGTCTGCTGCCGCCGGACGCCCACCCGCAGGTGACCGGCACGGTCGAGGTCGCCGGGGTGGACATGGTGCACGGCTCGGCCGCCGCGCACCGGGCGGTCCGGCGGCGCGAGCTCGGGGTGATCTTCCAGGACCCGATGACCTCGCTGAACCCGACCATGCGGATCGGCCGGCAGATCACCGAGGTGACCCGGGACCGGGCGCAGGCCGTGCAACTGCTCGAACACGTCGGGGTGGCGGACGCGGCGCTGCGGCTGCGGGTCTACCCGCACGAGCTCTCCGGCGGGCTGCGGCAGCGCGTGATGACCGCGATCGCGGTGGCCGGGCGTCCGTCGCTGATCATCGCCGACGAGCCGACCACCGCGCTCGACGTGACCGTGCAGGCCCAGGTGCTGAAGTTGCTGCGGGATCTGCGCGACGAGTACGGCTGCAGCGTCCTGTTCATCACCCACGACCTCGCGGTGGCCGCGCAGATCACCGACCGGATCGGGGTGATGTACGCGGGGCGGCTGGCCGAGCTCGGCCCGACCCGTGACCTGCTGACCGCGCCCGCCCACCCCTATACCGCCGGGTTGCTGCGGTCGCGGCTGTCGCTGTCCACCCCACGTGACCGCGACTTGCCGACGCTTCAGGCCGAAGCAGGCTCGCGTGGCTCGGGGTGCGCGTATCACCCGCGATGTCCCCTCGCCGTGGATCGGTGCGCGGAGGAGCAGCCGCCCCTGACCGGCAGCGACCACCAAAAGTCGTGTTGGCGTGATATTTCGGACATGCCGGCGGGGAATTCGGCGCCGGACCCGGGCGGCCACGGGGCGGCCGCTGAAGGGGAGCCGGTGGTGAAGCTGCGCGACATCCGCTGCGACTTCAAGGTGCGCAACGGCTGGCGCCGGGCCGGCACGTTGAAGGCCCTCGACGGCGTCGACCTCGATGTCGCGCCGGGCGAGGCGGTGTCGATCGTCGGCGAGAGCGGCTCGGGCAAGTCGACGCTGCTCCGGGTGATCGCCGGCCTGATCAAGCCGACCGCCGGCACCCGCGAGGTCACCGGCGGCACCCAGATGGTCTTCCAGGACGCCGGTTCGTCGCTGACCCCATGGTTGACGATCGGCGAGCTGCTCCGTGAACGAGTGCTGAAATTGGGCCGGGCCGAGCAGGACGACCGGATAGAAAAGGCGCTCACCGCGATCGGCCTCCCCATAACGGTGGCCACCGCCCGCCCCCGGCAGCTGTCCGGCGGTCAGCGGCAGCGGGTCGCCCTCGCCCGGGCCACCATCGTCCCGCCCGCCGTGCTGCTCTGCGACGAACCGACCAGCGCCCTCGACGCCTCGCTGGCCGCGAGCGTGCTCAACCTGATCCGGAAACTGCGCGGCGACCTGGGCATGGCGGTCGTCTTCGTCACTCACGACCTGGCCGTGGCCCGGCTCATGGGCGACCGGATCGTGGTGATGACCGGTGGCCGGGTCGTCGAGACCGGCGCCGCCGACGACCTGGTGTCGCGGCCCCAAGCGGAATACACGAGAACCCTGCTCGCCGCCGTCCCGGAGATCACGTCATGAGTGATGCTGCCGTCGTCCCCCGTCGCTTCGGAGTGCGAGCGCGCACCCCGGCCGTACACAACAAGAACTTGAACTGGGTTTTGATCGGTCTTCTCGGCTTGATCACCCTGATCGCGCTGACCGCGCGGTGGCTCGCGCCGGACGACCCGATCCAGCCGGTCGGCGACTTCAACCTGCCGCCCGGCTCGCCCGGCCATCTGCTCGGCACCGACCTGATCGGCCGTGACCTGCTCAGCCGGACGCTGTGGGGAATCCAGGCGAGCTGGCTGTCGGCGCTGGCCGTGGTCCTGGTGGGACTGCTGGCCGGCGGGCTGATCGGGCTGGTCGCGGGGGCGGCCGGCGGCTGGGTCGACAACGTCCTGATGCGGCTGACCGACCTGTTCCTGGCGCTGCCCGGGGTCCTGGTCGCGATCGCCATCGTGGCCGCGCTCGGCCCCGGCCTCGAACACACCCTGATCGGCATCTCGATCGTCTGGTGGCCCTACTACGCCCGGATCATCCGCGGCGAGGTCCGGGCGCTGGCCGCTCGTCCGCACGTGGAAGCGGCTCGGCTGGCCGGCGCCGGTAAGGGCCGGATCCTGCGGCGGCACCTGCTGCCCGGCGCCGTGCCGACCGCGATCGTCACCGCCAGCCTCGACATCGGCAACGTGGTGCTGCTGCTCGCCGGGCTGTCGTTCATCGGGCTCGGCCAGCTCGCACCCGCCCCGGAGCTGGGCGCCGACACCGCCCGGGCACTGAGTCAGCTGCTCGCCCAGTGGTGGGTGCCGGTCGTGCCGGGCCTCGCGGTGATGCTGCTGAGCCTGATCGCCAACCTCGGCGGCGACGCGCTGCGCGAGCTCCTGGACGGCCGGCGATGATCGGCTTCCTGACCCGGCGGACCGGGGCCGCGATCATCGTGCTGCTGGTGCTGACCGGCGCCGTCTTCGTCCTGCAGCAGTACTCGCCGGGCGACCCGGTCAAGGCGTACCTCGGGGCCAACGCCTCGCCCGCCGCGGTCGCCGCCGAACGCGTCTCGTTGCACCTGGACGATCCGCTGCTCAGCCGGTATTGGCACTACCTGACCCAGGCGATCCGCGGCGATCTCGGGATCTCCTTCCGCACCCACCGGCCGGTCGTCACCGACCTGGGCGCCTTCCTGCCCGCCACCGTGGAGCTGGTCGTCGTCGCGTTCCTGTTCGCCCTGCTGCTCGGGGCGCTGTTCGCCACCATCCGCACCCTCGCCGGCACGCTCGTGCGCGGCATCCTGCTCGTCGGCGCCACCGCGCCGCCGTTCCTGCTGGCCCTCGGCGGGATCATCCTGTTCTACGCGCACCTCGGCTGGCTGCCCGCCACCGGCCGGGGCGGCGACGGGTTCCTGTTGGCGCACAGCCTGGTCACCGGTGACTGGGCTGTTTTCGGCGCCGGCCTGCAGCACGTCGTCCTGCCCGCTTTTGTGCTCGCGGTGGCTCCCGCGGTGAGCATCGGGCGCATCCTGCGCGCCAGTCTTCAGCAGACGCTGGGCGCCGACCATGTCCGTACCGCGCGGGCCAAAGGCCTCACCGAGGCCGCCGTCTTCGGCCGGCACGTCCTGCGCAACTCGATCGGGCCCGGCCTCTCGATGGCCGGCCTCCAACTGGGCTTCATGTTCGCCGGCGTGGTCGTCGTCGAACAGATCTTCAGCTGGCCCGGCATCGGCAACTACCTCGCGGAGAGCATCCCGGCGGCGGACTACCCGGCTATCGCCGGCGTCACCGTCGTGCTCGGCGCCGTCTACATCGTGACCAACACCGTGGTGGACATGATCCAGGCACTCGCCGACCCGCGCATCGCCCTATAAATCCCCCGGAGATATTTCATGAAGCCATTGCGTGTTACCGCGGCGGCGCTGACCGCCGTCCTCTTCGCGGCCGGCTGTTCCGGCACCTCCAACGACGACCAGGCCCAGGCCAACCCGGCCCCGACCGACGGCACCCTGACCGTCGGGCTGCTCGGGGACATCGGCCAGCCCCCGGACCCGGACATCTACTACGCCAACAACGGCCTGGCCATCGTGCTCAACACCTACGAGGGCCTGGTCCAGTACGAGGACAACGTCGACACCGTGAAGATCGCGCCGCGGCTGGCCACCACGTGGGAGGTGTCGGCGGACAAGAAGGTCTACACGTTCCACCTGCGGGAGGGCGTCAAGTTCCACGACGGCACCGCGTTCACCTCGGCGGCGGTCAAGACCTCGCTGCAGCGGCGCACCGACGTCAAGGGCGGCGCCGCCTACATGACGGCCGGCGTGCAGAGCGTCGACACGACCGACCCGGCGACCGCGGTGGTCACCCTGAAGGAGGGCAACGCGGCGTTCCTCGATTACCTCGCCTCGCCGTTCGGGCCCAAGATGATCTCGCCGGACGCCCTCGCCAAGAACAAGGGCAGCGACAACGCCCAGACCTACCTCACCACGCACGACATCGGCAGCGGACCGTACGAGCTGAGCGCGGTGCAGACCGGCACGAAGTACTCGCTCACCCAGTTCGCCGGCTACTGGGGCACCAAGTCGCCGTTCACCAAGGTCGAGCTGCCGGTCTACAACGACTCCTCGGCGCTGGAGCTGGCGTTCGACAAGGGTGACGTGTCGGCGATCGTGGCCGCGCTGCCGTCGTCCGACCTCAAGAAGTACGAGAGCTCGGGCGCGGTCGACAGCTACCTGCTGCCGACTCTGCAGTCGGCGCTGGTCACGCTCAACCCGAGCGGCACCTTCTTCAAGACCGCCGAGGCCCGGCTCGCCTTCCTGCAGTCGCTCGACCGGGAGAAACTCATCCCGCAGGTGCTCGGCAACCGCTCCGAGGTGGCCACCACCCTCTACGCCAAGGGCATGATCCCCGGCGGGGCCGACAAGCAGGAGATCAACTACAAACCCGAGGTGCTGAAGGCGTACGCCGCGACGCTGCCCGCCGGTTCCACGATGACCATCGGGTACGCCACCGGCAACCCGAACGCCCAGCAGCTCGCCACCATCGTCGCCGCCCAGATGGCCACCCTGAACATCAAGGCGACCGCGCAGGGCTACCCGACCGCGCAGGTCTTCGACTGGGTGAACGACCCGGCGAAGGGGCCGGACGCCTTCTTCGACGGCAACAACGGGCCGGACGGCGGCAACCCGTACATGTGGGGGCACGTCTTCTGGGACAAGTCCGGCGGCATCAACTACTTCGGCTGCGACGACCCGGCGGTCGACGCCGACCTCGACAAGGCCGTCCTGACCGGCGACAACGACCTGTTCGTCGCGGCCGCCACCAAGTACGCGGCCGCCGGCTGCTACCTCAACTTCTCCTACAACAAGGACTGGGTCGTGACCCAGAAGTGGCTGACCGGGGTGGCCGAGTCGCACAACATCGGCGCCAACGAGCTGAACTTCGCGAAGCTCGGCATCAAGAGCTGACCGGCTTGCACAGGGCGGGTGCCCCCGCCCGCCCTGTGCAACTGTTCAGCTGGTTGCCGCGCCGGCTGACCCCGTTTTCCTTGATGTCGGGGTCTGCGCAGCGGTGGGAGCCCGTTTTCCTTGATGTAGGGCAGTCGGGCGCGCGGCGAGAGCCCGTTTTCCTTGATGTGGGGCGGTCGGGCGTGCGGCGAGAGCCCGTTTTCCTTGATCTCGGCCTCTGGCTGCTTTGGGGCGAGGCCCCAACTTCCGCGAAGTTGGTAGCCCCGTCCCGCGGCCCGGCCCTGGCCCGTCGTTGGGTGGCCGCCTGACCTGCGCGACGTTCGGCCGGGACCAGGTGAACAGTTACGTCCTATGCGATCCCGAGCCGTTTGAGGGCGACCAGCGATTCGAGCCGGTCGCTCTCGATATGTGTGTACGCCACCGATTCCGCGACCCGCTCATTACCCGACCCGATCGCCCGCAGCAATTCCTCGTGCCCGGAGAGAGCGTCGACCGGATCCAGCTCGGAAGTCATGAAGAACAGCCACATCATGCGACCGGAAACAGAGCGCATCAGCGAGCGCATCAATGCGTTGTCGGTCAGGTCGACGATGATTTCGTGGAACGCGGTGCTGTCCCGCGCGATCGCGTAGGAGTCGCGCTCGGCCACCGCCCGGCGGGACTGCTCCAGCGCGGCCTCCAGCGGCCCGGTCGAGGCGCCGCCGGCCACCTCCCGGGCGGCGTAGCGCGCGGCCCCGACCTCCAGGCAGAGCCGCAGGTCGAACAGGTCGTTGGCGGCCTTGACCGACCAGCTCGACACGACCGCGCCGCGCCGCGGCAGGGTCTGCACGAAGCCGTCCACCTCGAGCATCGGGACCGCCTCGCGCATCGGCACCCGCGACACCTGGAACTCCTGCGCCAGGCGCTGCTCGGCCAGCCGGGAACCCTGCGGCCAACGCCCCCGGATAATGCCCTCGCGGAGCATTGCGTAAATCTGCCGGGAGAGCGACTCGGGGCGTTCCTCCATGTAATTCCTTCCGCAGAACCATTTCGGGCCCCATTATTGCCTATCGGTGGTAAAGCAGCGACACCAGTTTCCCCGAGCCCTGCCGCATGTCGCCGAGGTTGAATTCGCTGCCCTCGATCAGCACCCGGCGGCAGCCGTCCGCCTCCACCGAGACCGGCCGGCTCCACGATTTCTCCCGCAGCACGGCGAACCGCGGGCTGACCTGGTTGCACGGCGCGGCCGGCGGCGCGACGTCGATCTCGTGCCGGACCGCCGCCCACCCCGCGGCGGTCAGCTGTTCGCCGTCCTGCAGCAGGCCCCGAAGGTAGTAGGTCCGGCCGTCCTCCACGGTCGGCTCGGCGAGGAAGCGGCAGACCCGCATCGGGATGCCGGCGTCCGGCAGCGTCGCCGGGACCGGCATCCGGTCCGGGCCGAAGACCTGGTCGTACTCCTCGGAGTCGTGGCACCCGCCGGCCTTGGCCACGTCCCGGTCGTTGCGGCGCAGGACCCGGGTCGACACCCGGGTCGTGGTCAGCTGCTCGATCGCGGTCTTGACCTCGGCCCGCGGCGCGTTGCACGGGGCGAGCGGGATGCCGGGGCGGATCCACCGGCCCTGCGCGTCGACCAGCGCCAGCCAGGGAATGTACTGCGCCCAGAACTCCCCGTGGCAGTCGTGCACGTTCTGATCCGGCAGCCGCAGCGCCGCGACCAGGGCGGTGATGTCGTCCGCGCGCTCCTCGATCGCCACCAGGTCCCACCCGCCGCCCGGATGCGGCTGCGAGTCACTGCGGCAGATTACCGCGGCCACCGGCGGGAAACTCTCGTCCAGCATGGGCAGCACCGCGGCCTTCGCCCCGCCGCCGAACAGCATGCCGTCCGGCGCCGGGATGAACTGCTCGCAGGAAACCCAGCTCGCCTCGACCGCCGGCATCCCGTGCGCCCGGTCCCTCCGGGACGGCTTGTCGTTGTCCGCGCCGGCCTGCTCGGCGCATCCACCGGCCAGTAACACCAGACAGACCACCAACGCCGTCGCCCGACCACCCATGACCCCGCCCCCTCGTAGTGGCGATCAGACGCCGGTCGCCCACCCACGGTTCCCGGTCCTCTGAACCGCGACTGGATCGCGCCGTCCACTGCGGATCCAGAGCCCCGCCCTACTTTTCGGTCGCACAGTCGCCGCCGAACCGAGAAGAGGAAAGATGATCAAAATGAGTTTCGCTGCCGTGGCCGCTGTCCTGGCGTTGATTCCCGGCGGTGCGGCGGGTGCTCATGCGGGCGGGGCCAAGCCGACGATCGTGCTCGTGCACGGTGCGTTCGCGGACAGCAGCGGGTTCAACGCGGTCGCCGCGCGGCTGCTCAGGGACGGCTATCCGGTGGTGGCGGCGCCGAACCCGTTGCGCGGACTCGGCTCCGACGCCGCGGCCGTGCGGGCGCTGCTGGACAGCATCCAGGGGCCGATCGTGCTGGTCGGGCACTCGTACGGCGGTGCGGTCATCTCGGCCGCCGCGACCGGGGACACCGATGTGCGGGCGCTGGTCTACCTGGCTGCGTTCGTGCCGGAGGCGGGGGAGAGCGTGCAGGAGCTGGCCGGGCGGTTCCCGGGCAGCACGGTCGGAGAGTCGCTCAAGGCGGTGCCGATGCCCGGCGGTCAGGTCGACCTCTACATCGACCCGGCGGTGTTCCGGGCCAACTTCGGCGGCGATCTGTCCGGAAAAGACGCTGCACTGCTGGCGATCGCGCAGCGGCCGGCCTCCGGTGCCGCGCTCGGTGAGCCCGCCGCAGGCCCGCAGGCGTGGCACACCATTCCGAGTTACGACCTGATCAGCGGCGCCGACCGGATCATCCCGCCGGCCGCCCAGCGGTTCATGGCCGCGCGGGCCGGGGCGACGACGCAGGTGGTCAAGGGCGCTTCGCACCTGGTGTTCGTCGCGCAGCCGGACACCGCGGTGGCCTTCATCGAGCGGGCGGCGCGGGAGACGTCTCGGTGACGGCGTGGGCGGCGCGGTCCAGGGTGTAGCGGCGCTGCAGCACGATGGCGGCCGTCATCAGGACGGCCGGCACCAGGGTGAAGCCGTAGCGGACCGCGGAAGACTGGGTCGCCTGCCCGGCCACGAAGCCGCCGACGGCCAGGCAGACCGAGAAGAGGTACGGCCCGAGCGCGCCGCCGGTGGCCTCGGCGGCTGTCCACACTCCGGTGTAGCTGCCCGCGCTCGCGGCGCCGCCGGGGCCGGCCGCGGCGACCACGTCCGGCACCATCGACAGCGGCATCAGCTGCATCCCGGCGAACGCGACGCCCAGCACCACCACCGCCCCGATCAGCACCGGTAGCCCGGCCGTGGCACCGGCCGCCAGCACCAGCGAGCCGGCCACGAACGCCGCCTGGGCGGTGAGCAGGCCGCGCTGCTTGCCGATCCGCCGGGCGATCAGCACCCACAGTGGAGTGGCCAGGACCGCGGGCGCCATGAACGCGGCGACCAGCACGGTGGTGAGCTTCGCGTCGCCGAGCTCGTACCGGGCGAAGTACGGCATCGCGGCCAGCACCAGGTTCATCGTGATCGCCACGGTCAGGTACGACGCGGTCAGCGCCCGGAACTGCCGGTCGCGCAGCGCCACCAGCAGACCGCCGCGGTGTCCCGGCTCGATTCTGCCCGGCGCGGCCCGGTTGAGCCGGCCGACGCCGGTGATGCCGGTCAGCAGCGCCGCCAGCATGACCGCGCCGAGGATCAGGGCCATCCGGGTGTAGTCGCCGACGCCGGGGTCGTCCCCGGCCAGCAGCGGCGCGGCCACCCCGCTGAGCAGTACGCCGACCGTGATCACCACGTTGCGGTAGCCCATCAGGCGGGTCCGCTCGTGGTAGCCGATGCCGAGGTCGGCCGGGGTGGCCAGATAGGACACCTGGTAGAAGGAGTAGAGCAGGTTGCCGGCCACCAGCGCCGCCGCGACCCACACCGCGGCCGGCGTCCCGTGCACGCCGGCCGGCACCACGAACAGGGCCAGGAAGGCGAGCACCACCAGGCAGCCGGCGAACATCAGCCGGCGGCGGTGGCCGCGGCGGGCCAGGTCGGCGTCGGAGAGCCGGCCCACCCACGGGTGCAGCACGATGTCGGCGATGTTCGGCACCAGCAGGGCCAGGCCGGCCACCAGCGGCGGGACGGCCAGGATGTCGGTCAGGAAGTACAGCAGGAAGATGCCCGGCACGCTGACCCAGATGCCCATGCCGACCGAGCCGGCCGCGAACGGGGCGATGGCCCGTAGGGGGAGGCGGCTCACCGGAACGCCACCGCCAGCCGGCGGACCGCCTCGCGCAGCTCGTCGGGGGTGCGGTCGCCGTAGGCGAACCTCAGATGCCGGGCCGCCGACTGCTGCTCGGGTCCCGCCGCGAAATACTCGCCCGGCTGGTAGACGACGCCGGCCGCGACCGCCCGCCGGAACAGTGCCGCCGGGTCGGCGCTCTCGTCGGCAAGCCGGGCCCAGAGGAACAGCCCGCCTTCGGGGGTGTGGATCTCGAAGGCGCCCGGCAGGTGCTCGTGCAGGGCGCCGACCAGCACCGCGGCCCGCTCCCGGTACAGGGCACGGGCGCGGTGCACGACGCCGTCGAACTCGCCGGCGAGGCGCTCGACGATCGCCTGGGTCACCGACGAGGTGTGCACGTCGAGCCGGTTGCGCAGCCGGATCACCGGGTCCACCAGGTGCTCGGGCAGCACCATCCAGCCGGCCCGCCAGCCGGGGCCGAGGGTCTTGGTGAAGCTGTTGACGTGGATCGCCCGGTCCGAATCGTGGAAGACCGCGACGCCCTGGTCCGCACCGGCGAAGCGCAACTCCCGGTACGGGTCGTCGACGAGCAGGTAGAAGCCGTACCGCTCGGCCAGCCCGACCAGCGCCGCCCGTTTCGCCGCCGACAGGCTGACCTGGGCCGGGTTGTGGAAGTCGGGCACCGTGTAGGCGGCGGCGATCCGGTCACCGGCGGCGAGCCGGCCGGCCAGGTGGTCGACGTCGAAGCCGTCGGCGAGCACCGGTACCGGCAGGATCCGGTTCGTCGACACCTCCAGGGCCCAGCGGAACCCGGGAAAGACCGGATCGTCCACCGCGACCGTGTCGCCGCGTTCGACGACGGTCAGCACCGCGAGGGTGAGGCCGTGCATGCCGCCGTTGGTCACCACGATCCGGCCCGGGTCGACGCCCTCCCGCTCGGCGATCCAGTTCCGCAGCGTGGCCGATCCCGGGGCGGGCGAATACTGAAGCGCCGCGACCGCGGCCGCCGGGTCCTGCCACAGCGCCGCCGAGGCCCGCGCGATCGCGTCCACCGGCAGCGCCTCCGGGGCCGGGATGCCGCTCAGCAGGCGGATCGCGTCCGGCGGCGGGGCGACCTGGCTGGCCACGACGAAGCCGTTCGGGGCGGAGAGCCCGCGGGCCAGGCCGGTCAGCCCGGTCACAGCTCGGTCAGGAACTCGTCGGCCCGCCGGGCGAACAGGTGCGCCCCGGTCGCGGCGGATCGGGCACGGGCCTGCTCGGCGGCCGTCCGGACCGCCGGCCGGGGTTCACCGCGAGCATCCAGCAGACGGGCCTTGAGCAGCATCAGCAGTCCTTCGGCGTAGCGCTGGCCATGGTTCCGGACGGCCTGGTCGGCCCGGTCGAGGGCGGCCGCGGCCCGGTCGGGCAGCCCGGCCGCCAGCCACATCTCGGCGATCAGCCCGTAGTGGTAGGCGAGGCCCCACTGCGGCGGGTCGAGCAGGGCGGCGTCCAGGAGTTCCGCGGCCTCGCCCGCGGCACCGGCCGGATCGTCCCCGGCGAGCGCCCGCGCCCACAACCGGTACTGCCGGATGTAGTGGTCGATCTGGGCGCCGAGCCGGTCGAGCCCAGCCGCCGCCCACCGCTCGCCGGCCCGCCCGGCCGTCGCCGCGTCGCCGGCCATCGAAGCGATCATGGTGGTGTAATAGACCCAGACCGAGGCCGCGTACGGATCGCTCGGGTCGTCCCAGGTGTCGACGAAGGCCAGCGCCGTGCCGACGTCGCCGTGCAGCGCGGTCATCACCGCCCGCCACCCGGGTCCCTCGCCGGGGATGCTGCCGTCCTGCCGCAGTGGCGTCTCGGCCCCGGGGCCCTCCTCGGCCGGCGCGGTGAAGGTCCGGTACGCCTCGCCGATGTTGCCGACGTCCCACTGGTGCAGACCCCAGGCCTGCCGGGCGTAACGCCGGACGGCCGGATCGGCGGACGCCGCGCCGAGTTCGCGCATCCGGACGGCCAGCTCCCCGCGGCCGTCCTCGATCGCGGTGTAGGCCCCCATCACCCGGATGAAGAAGAAGTCGGCCGCCTCCGACTCCCGGCCGAGCGAGCGGGCCAGGTATTCGGCCCGGTCGAGCAGGTCGACGGTGGAGGCGTCGAACCCGGCCTGCCGCCGGACGACGATGGCGAGCAGGGTGAGCGCGGCCAGCTCCCGATCCATCAGCCCGGCCGCCCGGGTGACCTGCACGGCCGACCGCAGCTGCCGGCCGGCCGACTCGAACGCCAGCTTGGCGGCCGCCCGGCGGCCGGCCCGGATCAGTGCCTCCGCGGTGCGGGCCGGCTCGGCCAGCGGGCCGGCCGACCACAGGTGGAAGGCGAGGCGTTCGGCGACCGCCTCGTCGTCGGCGTGGATCTCCTCGAGCGCGTCGGCGACCCGCAGATGCAGCCGGACCGCCTGCTGCCGCGTCGTCGTCTCGGAGACCGACTCGCGCACCAGGTCGTGCGCGAAGCGTAGCGAGGACGGCCCGTCCGGCCCGGGTTCGAGCAGGCCGAGCGCGTGCAGCGGGTCGAGCCGGTCGAGGCAGTCGGCCACCGCCACCCCGGTGGCCCGCGACAGCAGCCCGAGGTCGACGTCGCGGCCGATCAGCGCGGCCATGTGCAGCAGGTCGCGGGCGCCGTCGTCGAGGCCGGCCATCCGGTCGCGGACGACGTCACGCACGGTGGCCGGTACCTCCTCGGCGAGCGCCCCGGCCTCGCTCAACAATCGGGACAACTCCCGGACGAAGAACGGATTTCCTTCCGTACGGGCGTGAATGGCGCGCGCCACCGCGTCCCCGGGGTCGCGGCCGGCCTCGGTGCGGACGAGCGCGGCCACGTCGGCCAGGCCGAGCGGCCCGAGCCGGAGCCGGCGGTGCCCGGGCCGCCGGCCGGCCGCCGCCAGCACCTGGGCGAGTGCGGTGCTGGGCGTGGGCGCGCGGTCCCGGAGGGCACCGATGATCGCGGTGCGGTGCGGCAGCCGGCTCGCCAGGTGGCCGAACAGCTGCAGGGAGGCGGCGTCGGCCCACTGCAGATCGTCGAGGATGAGCACGGTCGGCCGCTGCGCCGCGGCCTGCCCGACCAGGGCGACGACCTGCTCGAACAGCCGGAACTGGGCGTTGCCGTCGGGCACCGTGCGGGCCGGGCCGTCCTGCGGTTCGAGGAGGCTGCCGAGCTCGCCGGCCAGCCATTTCTCCCGCGCCGGACTCGACAGGCTGCCGACCACCGCGCCCAGCGCCTGCTCCCACGGCCACATCGCCGGCGTGCCGTCACCCTCCAGACAGGAGCCCCAGACGACCAGGGCGCCCTGCCGGCCGGCCACCGCGGCGGTCTCCTCCAGCAGGCGGGTCTTGCCCACGCCCGGTTCGCCCTCGACGATGCCGATCGCGGTGCGGCCGGCGAGCGCGCTCTGCACGGTGCGGCGCAGCATCGTGAACTCCTCGACCCGGCCGACCAGATCGCCGGTGCCGTCCGCCGGGCCCACCGGATGCGGTGCCGGCGGCTGGGTGAGAACCCGGCGGTGCGCGTCGGTGAGCGCCGGGCCCGGGTCGACCCCGAGCTCGTCGGCGAGCCGGTCGCGGACCGTGCGGAACACCGTCAGCGCCTCGGCCTGGCGTCCGGCGGCACCGAGGGCGGCGACCAGGCCGGCCTGCACGGGTTCGTGGAACGGTGCCATCGACGCGGCCAGCTGCAGGGCCGGGAGCACCCGTGCCGGGCGGCCCGCCGCCACGGCCAGCTCGGCGGCCACGGTGCAGGCGTCGAAGAACTCGTGGTCGAGAGCGGCGAAGACGGTCGTGGCCCCGGGCCCGGCGCTGATCCCGTCGCCGGCCGGGCCGCGCCAGAGACCGAGCGCCTCGACGTAGTGGTCGAGGGCCGCGTCGCTCTGCTTCTGGTCGGCCGCTTCGACCAGCGATCGGAAGGCGACCAGGTCAACGGTGCCGGGAACGGCCGCGAACAGGTAGGAGTTGCCGCGGCGGTGCAGGAACGAACCGCTTTCCCGGGCCGGGAGCGAGGGTTCGAGGAGGCGGCGCAACGCGCTGACGTACTTGTGAATGATGTTGAGAGCGCTGGCCGGGACGTCCTCGCCCCAGATCAGATCGATCAGCTCGCTCGTGCTGGTCGGCCGGCCCGCCCGGGCCAGGAGAAGTGCCAGCAAAGATGCCTGCTGACGGGGGCCGACATCGAGCTCGGCACCGGCACGCCAGACACGCAGCGGGCCGAGCACCTGCAGGTACGGCACATCCACGTTTCTCGACCCCGGAGGTGATGACGCCATCGCTTGCGCGAACCTTACCGGGACTTGGTGCAGGGGAGGTCGCCCGTCGCTCTTGGTTTTACCTTCACGTCCCGATTCCCCCGTTACGCGCTGCCGCAACCGGGCGAGGGCGACCTTTCCCTGCAACGAGATCAATGGTCGTGGTCGGACCTTGCGCGAAGCATGTAACACTTGGCGCGCTCCTTGTGGATTTCTTGAATCCCCTGCTGGGGAGGTCTGGGTGAAGGGCGGGCAGAGGTCAGTTGACGGCGGAGTTCGGGGTGCTCGGCGCGGTGGAGGCCCAGATCGCGGGCCGGTCGGTCGACCTCGGGCATGCGCGTCAGCGCAGCGTGCTCGCTGTTCTGCTGGTCGAGGCCGGTCGGCCGGTCACGATCGACCAGCTGATCGACCGGGTCTGGGGTGAGGACGCGCCGCAGCGGGCCGACGGCGCTCTCTACAGCTACCTGTCCCGGTTGCGGCGGGCCGTCGCCGAGGCCACCGAGGTAAAGATCGAGCGCCGCTCCGGCGGGTACGTTCTGACCGCCGACCCGCAGACGGTCGATCTGCACAGCTTCCGCCGGTTGCACACGCTGGCCCGGTCGGCGGAGTCGGACAAGTCCGCCGCCGACCTGATCACCCAGGCGCTCGGCCTGTGGCGCGGCGAGCCGTTCGCCGGCCTGGACACCCCCTGGCTGGCCTCGATCCGGCAGGCGCTGCTGAGCGAGCGGTTCGCCGCCGAGCTCGACCACAACGACGTGCTGCTGCGGCTCGGCCGGCACGGGGAACTGCTGCCGTCGCTGTCCGCCGCGGTCGCCGAAAGCCCGCTCGACGAACGGCTGGCCGAGCAGATGATGCTTGCCCTCTACCGGTCCGGCCGGCAGGCCGACGCCGACGAGCAGTACCGGCGGATCCGCCGCAGCCTCGCCGACGAGCTCGGCAGCGACCCCGGCACCGGACTGAGCCGGCTGCACGAGCGCATCCTCGCCGCCGACCCCACCCTCACCGTCGCGCCGGTCGAGACCCGCGGCCCGCAGGCCCCGCCGCCGGCCCGCCCGTCGGTGCCCGCCCAGTTGCCCGCCGACGTGCGTGCCTTCACCGGGCGGGCCCGGGAGTTCGCCGCCCTGGACCGGTCGCTGGAGCCGCCGGACGGCGACGAGCCGCCGCTGACCGTGGTGCTGCTCTCCGGGACGGCCGGGGTCGGCAAGTCCGCCCTCGCGGTCCGGTGGGCGCACCGGGTCCGGGAGGCGTTCCCCGACGGCCAGCTGTACGTGAACCTGCGCGGCTACGACTCCGAGCAGCCGGTGGCGGTCGGTGACGCGCTGGCCGGCTTCCTGACCGCGCTCGGCGTCGGCGGGCCGGAGATCCCGCCCGGCGTCGAGGAGCGGGCCGGCCGCTACCGGTCCGAACTGACCGGCCGCCGGATGCTGGTGCTGCTCGACAACGCGTCCTCGGTGGAGCAGGTCCGGCCGTTGCTGCCCGGCTCCGGGTCCTGCCTGGTGCTGATCACCAGCCGGGACTCGCTGCCCGGCATGGTGGCGATCCACGGCGCCGAGCGGATCAACCTGGATCTGCTGCCGATGGCCGACGCGGTGGTGTTGCTGCGCCGCCTGATCGGTGCCCGGGTGGACCGCGAGACGTCGGTCGCCGAGGACCTTGCCGGCGCGTGTGCCCGGCTGCCGCTGGCCCTGCGGATCGCCGCCGAGTTGGCCGCGGTCCGCACTGACGTCACGCTGGCCGAGCTGGTCGGCGAGCTGGGCGACCACCGGATGCGGCTCGACCTGCTCGACGCCGGCGATCCGCGGGCCGAGGTGCGCGCCGTCTTCTCCTGGTCCTATCAGAACCTGCCCGGCGACGCGGCCCGGGTGTTCCGGCTGCTCGGCCTGCATCCGGGCGACACCGTGCACGTCGAGGCGGTGGCCGCGCTGACCGGCACCGAGGCCGGCGAGGCCCGGCGGCTGCTCGGCGTGCTGGTCCGGGCCAGCCTGGTGCACGTCGGCCGGGGCGGCCGCTACGGCATGCACGACCTGCTGCGGGCGTACGCGGCCGAGCTCGCCGTCCGGCACGACTCCGGGCCGGACCGGAAGGCCGCGCTGACCCGCCTCTTCGACCACTACCTGGCCGGCGCGGTCGCGGCGATGGACACGCTCTACCCGGACGGCACCGAACCGGACGGCGACCCGGACACCGCCCGGGGCTGGATCGAGGCGGAACGGCCCAACCTGGCCGCGGCCTGCACCTACGGCGCCGCGCACGGCTGGCACCGGTTCGCGGTGGCCCTCGCCGGCACGATGTTCCGCTACCTCGACGCCGGCGGGCCGGTGGCCGAGGCGGTCGCCGTCACCGCCTCGGCGGTGTCCGCGGCGGTGGCCCTCGGCGACCGGGAGGCGCAGGCCCGGGCACTGTCCGATCTGGGCCGGCTGCACCGCCGGCAGGGCCGCCTCGACGAGGCCGTCGACACCTACCGCAGGTCCCTCGCCCTCTACGCCGACCTCGGCGAGCACGCCGCCGAGGCGGTCGCGCTGCGCAACCTGGGCAGCGTGCACTGGCGGCTGGGCAACTACCGGCAGGCCGCCGAGAACTACCGGCGGGCCGGGGAGCGGTACGAGCGGCTCGGCGACGCCGCCGGGCAGGCCGACGCCTCGGTCCGGCTCGGCCTGGTCGACGCCCGGCTCGGCGATGAGGAGCAGGCCACCAAGCGGTTCGCGTCGGCTCTCGATCTGGTCACCCGGCTCGGCGACCGGTTCAGCGAGGCGTACGTGATCTCGCTGCTCGCCCGCCTGTCGCGCCGGCCGGCCGACCTCGAACGGGCCGCCACCCACCTGGAGCAGAGCCTCGCGGTGATGCGCCAGGCCGGCGACCGCACCGGGGAGGCGTACGTGCTGACCGACCTCGGCGTGGTGTACGCCCGCAGCGGCCGGCTCGCCGAGGCGGCGGATCACCTGCGCAACGTCGTGGTGCTGCACCGGCGGATCGGGGACCGGGCCAGCGAGGCCGAGGCGCTCAACGACCTCGGCCAGGTCCTGCTGGCCGCGGGCGACGCGGCCGACGCCCGGGCCCAGCACGAGCAGGCGCTGGCCCTGGCCCAGGAGATCGGCGACCGCTACGAGCAGGCACGCGCCCACGACGGCATCGGCGGCCCGCACCGGGAGCTGGCCCAGCAGCTCTTCGCCGCTCTCGCGGTGCCTTTGCCCTAGACCCGGACCACGCCCTCGACCCACAGCACGGTGACCGGGAGGCCGCGGGCCCGGGCGTAGGTGACGACGTCGCCGGTCCCGCCCATCCCGCGGGCCGGATGGCCGTCCCACACCGCGAACAGATGGTCGCAGCGATCGACCAGGGCCCGGCCGGCGGCGAGGAACGCCTCATCGCTCGGCTCCGGGTAGGGCAGCGTGATCACCTCGGCCGCCGCCCGCCGCAGCTCCTCGTAGCGGACGCGGCTCTCCGGGGTGAGCAGCGAGGCGGCGTAGCCCTCGCACGGCAGCACCGCCTCCAGGGTGCCGCCGGCCGCCAGGACGTGGGTGGCGAACAGCTGGTCGGCGCCGTCGGCGAGATTCGACACCCCGTGCAGGAGCGGCCCGACCGGCAACACGCTGCTCCAATGCCGCAACGCACGGTCGACGATGGTCGGCGGGAGGATCCGATGACCTGTGACCCCGAACCGCACATCGACCTCCGTACCAGGGCTTGTCAAGCTCGTGACGACCATGACGATACGATCTATCGCCTTTTCTCGTGGGCCGGAGGCATGCACAATCTGTCGTCGCAGCACTCGCCGACCACCGGGGGACCAGAAATGAACTTCGATGGGTTCATCTCGTACAGCCATGCCGCTGACGGGCGTCTCGCGCCCGCGGTGCAGCGTGGTCTGCACCGGCTGGCCAAGCCGTGGCACCGCCGGCGGGCGCTGTGGATCTTCCGGGATCAGACCGGTTTGTCGGTGACCCCGGGCCTGTGGTCCTCCATCCAGACCGCTATGGACGGTTCAGACTATTTTGTCCTGCTGGCCTCGGCCGAGGCGGCCGAGTCGGTCTGGGTGAACCGGGAGATCGAGCACTGGCTTGCCACCAAGTCGCCCAACCAGATCCTGCCGGTGGTGACCGACGGCGAGTGGGCCTGGGACGAGGAGACCGGTGACTTCAGCGCCGGCTCGACCGCGGTGCCGCCATCGCTGCGCGGCGTGTTCTCCGAGGAACCGTTCTTCCTGGACCTGCGGTGGGCGCGGGGCAGCGAGCAGCTGAGCCTGCACCACGCCCGTTTCCGGGACGCGATCGCCCAGCTGGCCGCCCCGATGCACGGGATCAGCAAGGACGAGCTGGAGGGCGAGGACGTCCGGCAGCACCGCCGGGCCAAGCGGCTGCGCTCGGGCGCGGTGGCGACCCTGGTGGTCCTGGCCCTGCTCGCGTCGATCACCGGCATGTCGGCGGTGCGCAACGCCGAGCGGGCGAAGGCGTCGGCGGCCGAGGCGCTGCGTCAGCAGCAGGTGGCGGAAAATCAGCGGGACAATGCCGAGAAATCCGCCGAGGAGGCTCGCCGGCAGCAGGAACTGGCCCGGCAGCAGCAGATCCGGGCGGCCGCGGCGAGAGTCGAGGCGGACAAGGCCGAGCGGGCGGCGCAGGCGCAGCAGAAGCTGGCCGACGCGGCCTCGGTCGAGGCGAAGCGCCAGCAGAAGCTGGCCGACCAGGCGACCGTCCGCAAGCGCGAGCAGGAGGAGCTGGCGAAACAGGCCTCCGAGCGGGCGCAGGCATCGCAGGCGGAGGCGGACCGGCTGGCGAAGATCGCGGCCGAGAAGGAACGGCTGGCCCGCGAGGCGGCCGCGGAGGCCGCGAAGCAGCAGGCCAAGGCCGACCAGCAGCAGCGCGTCGCGGTCAGCCGCCGGCTGCTCAACCAGGCCTCGGCCGCGCTCGTCGAGGACCCGCAGACCGCCCTCATGCTCGGGGCGGCGGCGCAGAACCTCAACCCCGACGCGACCACCCGCAGCCAGTTCGCCGGCCTGATCACCACCATGAACTACGCCGGCACCATCGACAACATCAGGATGGCGGCCTCGGCGCCGGACGGTGTGCTGGCGACCATCGACAACGATCGCCGGGTCTCGCTGTGGAGGGTGACCGATCCCCGCAAGCCGGTCCGGCTCGCCGTCCTGCCCGACGCGGCCGCGGGCGACAGCGACCTGCTGGTCAGCTCCGACGGGAAGACCCTCGTCTTCGTGGGGTCGAAGTACAAGGCGATCCTGTGGGACATCGCCGACCGGTCGCACCCGGCCCGGATCACCACGCTGCCCGACGAGAACCTCTCCGCGATCGCGCTCAGCGGGGACCGGAAGACCCTCGTCACCGGCAGCGGCACCGGGACCCACTCCATCTGGGACATGACCGACCGGATGCATCCCATCCTGCTCCACCAGAAGACCTTCTGGAGCCCCCATGCGGTGGGGGGGCTGTGGGTCAGCCCGGACAGCACCAGGCTCCTGATCGATCAGGACATCTACTTCTCGAACCTCGACATCACCGATCGGGAGTTCCCGGTGAGCGGGAGCAGGATCGGCGACGTCACCCTGATCATGGGCCGGACGAAGGCGTTCAGCCCGGACGGAACGACGCTGGCGGTCGTCGGCGGCACCGCCAGCGCCTCGGTGTCGCTGTGGGACCTGACGGGTACGCGGGGGGACGTCCTGTCGGCGGCGGCGGCCACCACCGCCACCGCGACCGCCACCGCGACCGCCACCGCGGTCCAGACCCCGCCGGACTTTCCGATCGATCCCGACCCCGAGGATCCCACCACGGACGACTCCCCGACGATCTCGCCGCCGTCGGCCGACCCCGGCGGCCCCACCCCGCCGGACATTCCGGACCTTCCGGAGGACGGCCCCTTCCCGTACCGGACCCTGCAGGGCATGACCGGCTCGATCAGCACGATGGAGTACAGCCCGGACGGAAATCTGCTGATGGCGGGGAACAGCGACGGGGTGGTGAAGGTGTGGGACCTGCGGTCGGACACCTACGGCACGCCCATCGCCACGGTGCGGACCCGCGGCCCGATCTCCACGCTGTCCTTCGACACGAAGACCGGAATGCTGGTCACCGCGGACGGCTCCGCGACGGCCACCCTGTGGCACGTGAGCGTGCCCGGCACCCCGGACACGCTCGCCTCCATCGCCGCCACCGGCGGATCACTCCGGACCTTCACCCTCAGCCCGGACGGGCGGTCCCTGCTGGCCGCCGGCACCGACGGAAAAGCGAGCAGGTGGAATGTCGCGAACCCGGCCCGCCCGGTCCGCGGCGCCGACCTGACCCTCTCCTCGGTCGCGCTGGGGTCGGTCGCCTTCAGCCCCGACCACCGGCTGGTGGCGACCATCGACGCGGACAACCGGACGCTGACGGTGGCGGCGGTCAGCCGGCCGGACCACCCGACGATCCTGACCATCACGCCCGACGAGATCTGGCACGCGAACGCGGTGGAGTTCAGTCCGGACGGGCGCACCCTGGCGGTCTCCACCGGCATCTCCGTGGTGCTGTGGGACGTCACCGACCTGGCCCGTCCGGTCCTCAGGGGCCGGCTGACCGGCGTCGGCTTCGGCGGCGCCATGGCCTTCAGCCCGGACGGCCGCACCATGGCCACCAACGCCGGCACCACCGGCGATGGCGCCATCACGCTGTGGAATGTGGCCGACCGCTCCGCCCCGGCCCGGACCGCCACGCTGATCGGCCACAGCGCCCAGGTCGAGTCGCTGGCCTTCAGCCCGAACGGGCGTTACCTGGCCAGCGGCGGCCGCGACGACAAGGCGCTGCTGTGGGATGTCGCCGACCGGGCCCACCCGCGCCGGCTCCCGATGCTGAACGGCCACCAGTCGACGGTGTGGAGCCTGGCCTTCAGCGCCGACGGCCGCACGCTGGCCACCGCGGACTCCTTGCAGGCGGTGATCCTGTGGGACACCACCAACCCCGAGGCACCGGTCCAGCTGAACTCCATGCTCCTGCCGTCCAGCCGCATTGTGCGCGAGGTGCACTTCCGTACGGACGGGAACGTCCTGGCCGTCGCCCGCCAGGGCTACGACACCCCCGCGGAGGTGGCACTGTGGAGCCTCGGCTCGCTCAACGCCATCCGGGCCAACCCGGCCAAGTACGCCTGCACCACGGTCGGCCGCGGCCTCACCGCCGCGGAATGGGCCGTCTACATCCCGGAGATCAAGTACCGGAGCACCTGCTGAAGCCCCTGGTGACCGGGCGACTACGCCGCGGCTGCGCACTGGAGTTGGGCCCGGCCGGTGAGCAGAGTGCCATGCATGCCGACGACACAAGCCGACACCATCGGGGTCCCGATGGAGCTGATGCTGCGCGACCTTCCGGCGCGGCACCGGGAGATCCTGATCGCGACGTATTTCCGCGGCCGCACGACGAGTGAGGCCGCGGAGGTGCTGGGGGTCGCCCCGGCCGAGGCGAAGGCCCGGCTCTACCGGGCGATGCGCCACCTGTCCGGAGTGGTGGCCGGCGCGTCGGTCTAGTCATTTGCTCAGCCCCGGCAAGATCGTGCCGAAAGGAGGCAGGGGAGAAGAGAGCCGCAGTTGACCGTGAATGAGCGTCGCGCCACGCGCGACGGCGTGGCGACGCCGGATATCGCCGGTCTCCGCCAGGTCGACGAGGCCGCGCGGCTCTTCGGCGAACGCCGGGGCGTCCGGCCGCGTACGGTCCGGCTCTACGCCTGCTGGGCGGCCCTGCTCTTCGTCGCCTACCTGGTGATGCCCTCGCTCGGCCTGGTCGTCTACGGCCCGGTGATCATCTCGACGGTCGCCGCCGCGATCGCCGGCATCGTGCGCAACCGCCCGCGCCGGCGGCTGCCCTGGATCCTGCTCACCGGTGCGTACCTCGCCTTCGCCGCCGGCTCCCTGGTCGCGTACGCCACCATCGGCACCTTCCCGTCCGCGGCCGACGTGGTCTTCCTGGCCCTCTACGTGCCGCTGATGATCGCCGGGCTGGCCACCCTGAGCCGTTCCGGCGCCGCGATGCTCGACCGGGCGAGCACGCTCGACGCGGTCATCCTGACCATCGGATCCGGGTTCCTCGCCTGGACCTTCCTGATCCGGCCGTTCCTGACCCGCCCCGACCTGCCCGCCCTGACCAAGCTGGTGTCGATCGCCTATCCGATCACCGATGTGCTGGTCCTGGTCCTGCTGGCCCGGCTCGGTCTCGGCGTCGCCCGCACGATCAGCGGCTCCCTGCTGATCGTCTCCGGGGTGTCGATGCTGGCCGCCGACACGCTCTACGGGCTGATGCGGCTCAACAGCGGGTTCACCCTGGGCGGCCCGACCGACCTCGGCTGGCTGCTGTTCTACCTCGCCGGCGGGCTGGCCGTGCTGCACCCGTCGATGGCGCGGCTGACCGAGCCGCAGGTGCTCAGCCGGACCCAGGTGTCGCTGCGCCGGGGCGTACTCACCCTCGCGTGCCTGCTCGCGCCGGCCGCGCTGCTGATCCAGGCGCTGCGCGGGCCGGTGCACGACGGCGTGGTGATCGCCGCGGTGTCGGCGGTGCTGATCCTGCTCGGGCTGACCCGGATCTCGATCGTCGCGACCAGCCTGCGGCAGACCCTGGCCCGGGAGCGGGAGCTGCGGCAGGCCTGCGAGGCGCTGCTGCTCTGCACGGACACCGCCGCGGTGACCACGGTGCTGCAGCGGGCGGTCGGCCGGCTGCTGGCCGACGGCACCCGGCATCGGACGGAGTTGCTGCTCGGCGACCTCGGCCCGTTCCCGGCGCCGATGACGATGGCCCCGGACGGGGTGGCCGGCTTCGACCTGACCCTGCGCTGCCCGCTCGGGGTGGGCGACAGCCGGATCGGTGACCTGCTGGTCGGCGGGGACGAGACCAGCCTGGCCGAGCTGCAGCAGTCGTTGCCGGTGCTGGCCGGGCAGGCGGCCACGATGATCGACCGGATCCGCCTCAACCGCGAGATCAACCGCCAGGAGACCCAGAACTACCTGAAGAACGAGCTGATGGCCCGGGCCTACCTCGACCAGCTCACCGGCCTGGGCAGCCGGTTGCGGTTCACCGACGACACCGCCCTTCTGTCCGCGGGCGACGGGCTGCTCGGGGCGGTCTTCGTGCTCAACATCGACGACTTCCGGGCGATCAACGACACGATGGGCCACGAGGTCGGCGACGGGCTGCTGGTCGCGCTCGGCCGGCGGCTCACCGAGCTGGTCGGCGACCGCGGGCGGGTGTCCCGGCTGGGCGCCGACGAGTTCGGCGTGGTGGTGCCGGACGCCGGCGACGTCGAGGCGGTCGACCGGCTCGCCGAACAGATGATCGCGGTGCCCGGGGACGGCTTCACCCTCGGCGACACCCGGATCAGCACCCGGCTGCGGCTCGGGGTGGCGACCACGCTCGAGGCCGGCAGCGCGAGCGAGCTGGTCGGGCAGGCGGACGTCGCCCTGGACAACGCGCGCACCCCCGGCGGGCCGCGGTGGCGGCGCTACGACGCGGTCCTGCACGCCCAGGTCATCGACCAGATGCAGCTGCGCACCGAGCTGGCCCCGGCACTGGCCGCGGGGGCGTTCCGGCTGCACTACCAGCCGATCGTGGAGCTGAGCTCCGGGCGTACGGTCGGCTTCGAAGCCCTGCTGCGGTGGCCGCACCCGACCCGCGGCATGGTGTCGCCGGTCGAGTTCATCCCGCTCGCCGAGGAGTCCGGGGTGATCGTCGAGCTCGGCGCGTGGGTGCTGCACACGGCGGTGCACGAGGCGGCCTCCTGGGCCGCGCTCGACCCCGGCCACGTGCCGTACGTGAGCGTGAACGTCTCGGTCCGGCAGTTCCACGCGCCCGGCTTCGTGGCGCGGGTGCACGACGAGCTGGCCGCGAGTGGCCTGCCGGCCGACCGGCTCACCCTGGAGATCGTCGAGAGCCTGCTGGTGGGGGAGCAGGAGCAGATCCAGGCCGACATCGCGGAGCTGCGCGCCGCCGGGATCAAGGTGTCGATCGACGACTTCGGCACCGGCTACTCGTCGCTGAGCTACCTGCACCGGATGCCGGTCGACACGCTGAAGCTCGACAAGTCGTTCGTCGACACCATCGTCGGCTCGCCGCAGCAGCACGACCTGGTGCGCGGCATCCTGCAGATGGCCGCGATGCTGTCGCTCACGGTCGTCGCCGAGGGCATCGAGACCGAGGCCGAGCACCGCCTCCTCACCGAGGCCGGCTGCGGCTACGGCCAGGGCTTCCTCTTCGCCCGGCCGCTCACCGACACCGACGCCCGCGCCCGGATCCGGGCCGAAGCGCCGTGATTCGCCGGCTGCTCGTCCTGGTGGCCGGCGATGAGCCCGGGGCCGGCGCGGGGGTCAGGAGCGGGTGGACCAGGCTGCCCACAGCTCGGCGTAGCGGCCGCCGCCGGTGACCAGGTCGGCGTGTGGGCCGTTTTCGATGATTTTGCCGTGTTCCATCACGATGACCCGGTCGGCGGTGGCGGCCTGGGTCAGGCGGTGGGCGACCACCAGCGCGGTCCGGCCGGCCAGCGCGGCGGTGGCCGCCTGCTCCAGCTCGCGGGCGCCCGCGCTGCCCGCCTCGGCCGTCGCCTCGTCCAGCACCACCACCGGCGGGTCGAGCAGCACCACCCGGGCCAGCGCCAGCTGCTGCGCCTGCGCCGCGGTCAGCTGCACGCCGCCCTCGCCGACCGCCGTCTCCAGGCCGTCGGGGAGCTCCCGCGCCCAGGTCAGCGCGCCGACCCGGTCGAGCGCCGTGGCTACCTCGTCGTTCGAGGCGCCGGGGCGGGCCAGCCGCAGGTCCTCGGCGAGCGGGCCGGAGAACACGTGCGTCTCCTGGCTGACGATGGCGATGGCGGCGGCCGGCAGATCGGTCACCGGGACGCCCCCGACCAGGGCGTACCCCTCATCAGGCCGGAGGATGCCCGCCGCGAGCGACGCCGCCGTGGTCTTTCCGGCGCCGGTGGAACCGACCAGCGCGACCACCTCGCCGGGCGCGATGCGCAGCGAGACCCCGCTGAGCACGGGTGCGGCGCCGTCGTAGCCGAACGTGACGTCGTCGAGGACGAGTTCGCGGCCGGCCGGCGCGGTGGTCGCGTCCCGCCGCTCGACGTCCATGCCGAGCACGCCGACGAGACGGGCGAGGCTGGCCCCGGCGTCCTGCGCCTGGTCGAAGGTGACCATCAGCATCGCGATCGGATTGAACAAGCGGTGGAACAACAGCGCGGCCGCGGAAACCGCACCGACGGAGACCGACCCATGGCGTACGAGCATGAAGCCGATCACCAGCACCGCGCCGAGGCCGACCAGCTCGGCCCGGTTGATCCGCCCGACGAAGCGGGTGTAGAGCGAGAACACGTTGATCGAGATGTCCCGGGCCCGGCCGGAGGCACCCTCGATGCCGTCCAGGTGCCGGTCCTCCTGGAGGTAGGCGTGCACCGTGGGCAGCCCCTGCATGCTCTCCACGAAGAGCTGGGACCGCTCGGCGATGGCCACCCGCTCGGCGGCGTAGGACGGCGCGGCCCGCGGGAGATACCAGCGCAGCCCGAGCACGTAGAGCGGGACGGCCGCCGCCCCGGCCAGGCCGAGCCGCCAGTCGATGCCGAGCATCGCGACGAGGCTGATGACGCTGAGCAGCAGGGCCGAGATCATGCCGGGCAGGACCTCGGAGACAGCCCGGTCGATGGCGGCGATGTCGGCGCTGACCCGGGAGAGCAGGTCACCGCGGCCGGCGCGGTCGAGCACCCGCGCGGGCAGGTGCAGCGCGGTGGCGACGGTACGTTCCCGCAGGTCGGCGAGGATGCGCGAGCCCAGCCGGCTGATCAGGTAGCCGCCGAAGGTGGTGGCCACCCCGCCCACGATCGCGGAGACGACGATGGTCACGGCGACCGGGATGACCGCCCCGGCGTCGCCGCCGTTGCTGATCCGGTCGACGAGCAGGCCGAGCGCGTACGCAGGGGCGATCGACGCCACTGCGGCGAGGACCCCGGCGACGAGGGTGACCGCGGCCGAGCCCTTGCGGGCCGTCAGCTCGGCGACCAGCCAGGCCCGGGTCGCGCGAGGGGTGGCCACCGGCAGGAGCTGAACCGTCATCGCAGCACCGTCCGGCGGTAGGTGTCGTCGGTCGCGCTGAGTTCGGCGTGCGCGCCCTCGGCGGTGACCGCGCCGTCGTCGATGAGGACGACCCGGTCGGCGGCGGACAGCAGCGCCGGGCTGCTGGTGATCACGACGGTGCCGAAGCCGGAGCCGGGTGCGTGCCGCAGCGAGCGGATGCCGCCGGCGATGGCGTGCTCGGTGACCGCGTCGACCGCGGTGGTCGGGTGGTGCAGGACGAGCAGCGGTGGCTCGGCCAGCAGCGCGCGGGCCAGCGCCACCCGTTGCCGCTGGCCGCCGGAGAGGTTGGTGCCGCGTTCGGCGACCGGCGCGTCCAGGCCGTCCGGGTGCAGGTCGGCGACCTCGTCGGCGGCGGCCGCGCGCACCGCCGCGCCGAGCCGGTCGGCGCCGTCGCCGTGGACGTCGATGTTGGCCAGCAGCGAGCCGGTGAACAGGTCCGTCTGGTGCGGTTCGACGTGCAGGAGGCGGCGCGCCCGGCCGCGGTCCACGGTCGCCAGCTGCACCCCGCCGAGGAGGATGTCCCCCTCGTAGGCGTCCGGCACCGCCAGCAACCGCATCAGCGCCTCGGCGTCCGCCGGTCGGCAGGTCACGACGCCGACGAACTCCCCGGGGCGTACGCGTAAATTCAGGTTCTTCAGCGGGCCGTTGGTGACGCCGGCCAGGTGCAGGCCGGGTTGCGGGCCGGCCGGATCGGCGGCCGCGTCCGGCAGGATCGGCCCGGCCACGATGACCGAGGCGACCCGGTTCGCGGCGGCCCGGGCGGCGGCGACCCACCGCGGCACGACGGCGAGGGTGCCGAACGGCTCGATCAGGAACTGGGCCGAGCCGATCACGGTGATGAACTCGCCGATGGTGATCCGGCCGGACAGCGCGAACACGCCGGCCACGATCGCGATGCCGCCGGCCAGCAGCATGCTCAGCATGGCGGAGGCGCCCTGGAAGGCGTTCTGCGCGCGGGCGGCCCGCAGGGTGGCGGCGAGGGACCGCTTGCTCACCACCCGGTAGCGGTCGGCCGCCGCGTCCTGCGCCCCGATGCCGCGCAGCGGGCGCAGGCCGGTGACCAGGTCGGTGGCGAGCGAGGTGGCCCGGCCGGCCTGGTCCTGCTGCTCGGTGACCCGCCGGGTGATCAGCGGCGCGGTGAGGTTGAGCGTGACCAGCACGATCGGCGTCGCGATCAGCACGATCAGGCCGAGCGGCGCCGAGATCAGCAGCAGCGTGACCGCGCTGACCGCGACGGCCAGCAGGGCGCTGATCACCCGCGGGATGTGGTCGAGGAAGTAGGACGAGTAGTCGGCGTCGGTGGTGGAGACGGTGAGCAGGTCGCCGGCCTGCCGGTCGGTGCGCAGCCCGCGCGGGTGCAGGATCCGGCCGGCCACCTCGACCCGGAGCCGGTGCCCCTCCTCGGCGATGGCGCGTTGCAGGTGCCGCGCGCCGAAGCGGTAGGACATCGCCAGCACCAGGTACATCGCCACCAGCACGGAGATCCAGAGGATCAGGGCGGCGAGGTCGCCGGTGGTGACCGCGCGGTCGACGATCACGCCGATCAGGATCGGGACCAGGGCCGCGCAGATCTGGTAGAGGCCGGCCAGGACGGTGCCGGTCCAGAGGTGCCTGCCGTTGCGGACGACCGCCCGGCGAAGTACCGCGGTGCCGGACTTGGTACTACTGGACACCGCAACCCCTCACCAAGAACAACTTAGGCGAGCCTAACCTCTCGGGCGGGGGCGGCCCGTCGCTGGACCGGCCCGTTTGTGACCCCGATCACTGGTCAACCTCCTTGGTATGCAACGGTGGCACCCGATTTTGGCCTTGAGGATCGAGGAGGTCGGAAACCTTGCAGCAGAACAACTGGCGTGCGCTGCTGCGCGACCCTGCCCTCCGCGGCCTGGCCGCGCTCACCCTGCTGGGGTGCGTGCTGTTCGTGCTCTTCGAGGGCCACTCGATCCACCAGGTCCAGGCGTTCTGGGCGGCCCAGGTGCCGCTCGACGCCGCGCTGGGCCTGGGCGCCTGGCGGATGCGGCCGCTCGCCCCCGAGCGGTTCCGCCGGTTCTGGGCGATGATCGCGTTCGCCGGCCTGTCGTTCACCCTCGGCGACAGCTACCAGTTCGTCCACACGCTGGTGGCGCCGGGCGTCCCGTCGCTGAACGGCGGACTGGTCCAGACCGCGTTCTTCGCGGTCGGCATGTGCAGCAACGTCATCGCCTGCCTGATCTTCCCGCAGGGCCTGCGCACCAAGCGGGAGGTGTTCGTCTTCTGGCTCGACGCGGCCACCGTGCTGGTCGGCGGCGGCGTGATGGCCTGGTGCTTCGCGGTGAACCCGCTCAACGGCGCGCACACCGACCGGCTCAACGCCAGCGTCACCGCCGCCCTGGTGCTGGTGGCGGCGTTCTCGGCGACCAAGGTGGCGCTCATCCCGGCGCCGCCGATGTTCCGGATCGCGGCCTGGCCGATGGTGGCCGCGGCGAGCGTGCAGGGCATCACCACGTTCCTGCCGGGCGCCTTCCAGGAGGCCGACCACGCCTGGGTCTTCGCGATCCGGCTGCTGCCCTCGCTGCTCATCGCGGCCGGCCCGCGGATCCAGGAGATCGTGGTGCGCGGCGGGTTCACCGGCGGCTCCGCGGGGCGCCGGCCGTACAGCCTCCTTCCGTACGGGATGATCGCCGTCACGTTCCTGGTCTTCTTCGCGATGCTGCCGACCAAGGCGTCCTCGCAGCTGTGGGGGGCCGCCCTCGGCGTCGTCGTGATCACCTGCCTGGTCGTCGGGCGCCAGCTGGTCGCCTTCAAGGACAACCTGCTGCTGATCGGCCGGCTCGACGTGGCCCTCGACGACCTGCGCGGCCACCAGGACCTGCTCCGCGAGCAGGCCACCGTGGACGGGCTCACCGGCCTGGCCAACCGGGTGCACTTCGCCGCCGAGATGACCCGGGTCCTGCCCGGCGGCGAGAGCGCGGTCCTGCTGATCGACCTCGACGACTTCAAGACGATCAACGACACGATGGGGCATGCGGCCGGCGACACCCTGCTGATCGCGGTGGCCGAGCGGCTGCGCGGCGCGGTCCGGGCCGAGGACATCGTGGCCCGGCTGGGCGGCGACGAGTTCGCCATCATGCTGCCCGGCGCCGACCCGGCCACCGCCGGCCGGGTCGCCGAGGAGATCCTGGCCGCGCTGCTCGTGCCGATCGAGGTGCAGCGGCACACCGTCGTCACCCGGGCCAGCGTCGGGGTGGCCGCCGGCCGGCCCGGCGACGAGCCGTCGGTGCTGCTCAGCAACGCCGACATCGCCATGTACGAGGCGAAGAGCCGCGGCAAGAGCACCTGGGTGCGCTACACCGACGAGATGGGCGCCCGGATCGGCGCCGAGGCGGTCCTCATCGCCGAGCTGGCCCAGGCCCTGGAAGCGGACGAGTTCGAGCTGCTCTACCAGCCGATCGTCCGGCTCGACGACGACGTGCTGACCGGCGTCGAGGCGCTGATCCGCTGGAACCACCCGACCCGCGGCGTGGTCTCGCCGGTCGAGTTCATCCCGACCGCCGAGCGCACCGGGCAGATCGTCGAGATCGGCCGCTGGGCCCTCATCGAGGCGTGCCGGCAGGCCGCCGACTGGCGCCGGCACTACCCGGCCGCCGAATACCTGACGGTGGGCGTCAACGTGGCCGGCCGGCAGCTGCGCACCCCCGGCTTCGCCGCCGAGGTCGCCGCGGTGCTCACCGAGACCGGGCTGCCCGCCGGCTGCCTCAGCGTCGAGGTGACCGAGACCGCCGTCCTCGACGACGAGGAGTCGAACGAGGCGATGATCGCCCTGCGCGCGCTCGGCGTGAAGCTCGCCCTGGACGACTTCGGCACCGCGGCGTCCTCGCTCGGCCTGCTGCTCACCTGCCCGGTGACCACGCTGAAGCTGGACCGCTCCTTCGTCGAGTCGATCACCACGGTCGGGCGGCAGGCGGCGGTGTCGACCGCGGTCAGCCAGATGGCCAACGCCCTCGAGTTCGCCTCGGTGGCCGAGGGCATCGAGACCGAGGACCAGCGCTCGCTGCTGCAGGGCCTCGGCTACCAGTACGGCCAGGGCTATCTCTTCTCCCGCCCGGTCCCGGCCGACCGGATCGGCGACCTCTGGGCGGCCGCGACCCCGGTGCCCGCCGAGGCCGCCGGCTAGACCGCCACCTGGCGGCTCAGCTCGGCCTGGCCGGCCCGCACCACCTCGTCGAACTGCTCGGCCTCGGCCTCGGTCGGGTCCCGCCGGAAGTCGACGTCGAGCATGAAGTTGCTGCCGACGATCCGGACATCGAAGCGGGCGAGCAGGTCGGCGGGCAGGCGGGACACCACGAACTCGCGGTACGTCTGCTCGGCCACCGCCCGCAGCCGGGCACAGTCGCACTCCTGGCCGTCGAGCAGCGCGACCAGGTGGCCCCGGGCCGCGTGCGCGGCGTCGTCGGTCGGGTCGAGGGCGGTCAGGCTCTCCTCGAGCACCCCGCGGGCCTCGGCCGGCCGCCCCAGGTGCTGCAGGCAGATCCCGTACGCGGCGGCGATGTGCCCGATCGCGGCCGGGTCGTCGCTGTCCCGGGCGGCGGCCACCGCCTCGCCGAGTCGCTGGGCGGCCGGCTCGGGCCGGCCCGCGGCCTGCAGGGCCAGACCCCAGTCGAACAGCGCCTGGCTGACCAGGCCGGCGCGACCGATCCGCTCGGCGCGGGCGGCGGCATCGGCGTACCTGGCAAGGCTTTTATCGGTTTCGCCGGCTTCGCCGAGGGCTTCGGCGATGCTGATCGCCGCGGACAGCGCCTCCTCGGCGCGGTCCTGCCGGTCGTAGGCGGCGAGCACCCGGCGCAGCGCCGCGACCCGGCCGTTGTGGTCGTCGCGCTCACCGGCCTGGGTGGCGAGGACGTTGAACATGTTGACGGTGGCCGCGTGGTCCGGCCCGAGCCGGTCGCGCAGCGCGTTGGCGAGGTGGGCGACGAGCAGGTAGGCGGCGTCCGGGTCGACGCCCGGCTGCCGGACCCGGATCGCCGCGATCGCGGCGACCTGCTCCACGACGTGGTCGTCGAGCTCGCGGAGCCCGGGGAAGAGCGGCCCGGTGTGTTTGCTCATCTGCAGGATCACGCCGCGCAGCGCGACCGAACCGGCGAGCCGCACGTGGCCGGTGCGCTCGAAGATCGGCACCGCCTCCTCGATCGCGGCGAGCGCGCCCTTGAAGTCGCCGAGACGCAGCAGCACCTCGGCGAGGGGTTCGAGGCCGGCCGCATACCCGGCGTCCTCCGGCCCGTAGAAGGCGAGGCGCCCGGTCCGCGACTCCCACAGCACCTTGACGCCCTCGTCGAGCCGGTCGCAGAGGGTCAGCGCGATGCCGAGGTTGAGCTGGTAGCCGAGAAACAGCCGGGGTTCCGCACCGGCCGGGACCGGCACCCCGGCCGCCGCCCGGAAGCACTCGGCCGCCCAGGCCGGCTGCTGGGCGCGCAGCAGCACGTTGCCCATGTCGGACTGCGCGGCGGCCCAGGCGGCGCTGTTCTCGCCGTGCTCGTCGGTGACCCGGCGAACGGCGCGTTTCATCAGTATTTCGGCGTCCTCGACCCGGCCGTCGCGAAGCAGCGCCAGGGCTTCGTCGAGAGGACTCACGGATGCTGATGAAGCGCTCATGGCCGCGGAGTGTACCTGCTGGTCAGCCTGTTGGCCGACGCTCATGTCGCACCGATCGGCCGTTGCGGAGATCGGCAAACGGCGCGTTCACTCTGGACTCCCCGAGGATGCCCCGCCTAGCTTGGCCTTGTGCCCACGGGGAGAGGAAAGATCATGATTTATCGGAAAATGGCGGCGGCGGCCGCAACGGTTCTCATGTTCGTCGCCGGCCTGGTCGCCGTCACGGCCGGCCCGGCTCAGGCGGCGAACGTCTGTACCGTCACGCCGCGGGCCGGCGCGGTGACCATCCGCAACGCCGCGTCCACCGACGGGGGTCAGGCCGGAACGCTGTACAGCGGGCAGTACCTCCATTCGAAGTGCCAGTCCGAGTCCGGCGGCTACTACAGCGCGTGCGGCGGCGGTTCCTCCTGGTTCTACGTCTTCTACGGCCTGTTCTCGCGGTATGTCGCCGCGGGCTGCGTCACGCTCCACGTCGACCGCGGCTGATCCTGGACGCCCCTCCTCGCCGGTCATCACGATGGCCGGCGAGGTGGCCTATCCCATCACCGACAGGAAGTCCGAGTAGAACAGGCCGAGGCCGACCGCCACGCAGACGCCGGCCACGATCCAGAACCGGACCACGATGTTGACCTCGCTCCAGCCGGCCAGCTCGAAGTGGTGGTGCAACGGCACCATCCGGAAGACCCGTCTTCCGGTCGTGCGGAACGAGACGATCTGGATCACCCAGGTCACCGTGATCAGGACGAAGAGGCCGCCGATCAGGATCGAGAGCAGCGTGGTGCGGGTGGCCACGGCCAGCCCGCCGATCAGGCCGCCGAGCGCGAGCGAACCGACGTCACCCATGAAGATCCGCGCCGGGGACGTGTTCCACCACAGGAAGCCCAGGCAGGCGGCGGCGGCCGCGGCCGCGATCATGGCGATCTCCAGCGGATCCCGGACCTGGTAGCAGTAGTCGTTCACCGTCGCGTACGCGTCGTCGGCGCACCAGTGCCGGTACTGCCAGAAGCCGATCAGGGCGTACGCCCCGAACACCAGCACCGACGCGCCGGTGGCCAGGCCGTCCAGGCCGTCGGTGAGGTTCACGCCGTTCGACATCGCGGTGATCACGAAGACGAACACCATCACCGAGCCGACCTTGCCGACGTTCAGCCAGCTGATGTCGCGGATGAGCGAGATGTGCGTGCTGGCCACGGTCTGGCCGTTGGTGCTGGCCATGTAGAGCGCGGCGATGCCGAAGCCGCCGCCGACGATCGCCTGGCCGAGCAGCTTGCCCTTGGCCGACAGGCCGTCGGAGTTGCGCCGGCGCACCTTGAGGAAGTCGTCGATGAAGCCGACCACCCCGCAGAACACGAACAGCCCGAGCAGGACCAGGGCCGTCATGGTCGGCCCCTCCTGGGCGATCTGCCGCTCGGGCAGCGTGGTCAGGGCGATGTGCCCGGCGACGTAGGCGAACACCGTCGCGATGATGAACGCGACGCCACCCATCGTCGGGGTGCCGGTCTTGCCCTGGTTGCTGTTCAGGCCGAGGCCGCCACGGATCGGCTGGCCGGCCTTGAGCGCGGTGAAGACGCGAATCGCCACCGGCGTGATGAACAGGGAGATGATGAACGCGACGGCGGCCGCGACGATGACCGCCCTCACGCGCGCGCCTCCACGTACTCGGAATCGATCACGGGACAAGAGCTTGCCATCCGGCGGCAAGGGGGGCAGCAGCCGGGGCGGTGTCCGCGGCGCGGAGCGGATAGTGTGCCGGGCCGTGAGCAGATTCGTACGCATCGTTGGGTTGCTGGTGGTGGTGGTCGTCGTTCTGGGCGGGCTCGGGTGGGGTGGGATCGCCCTGTACCGGCACCAGGTCTACGGCGCGGTGTTCACCGAGTCCCAGCTCAGCGTCGCGGTTGACAGGGGCGACCGGTTCTCGCTCGCGGTGCCCGACCGGGGTGGCTCCATCGGCGACTCGTGGACCGCGCAGGCCGCCGGCGACCAGGTCACCGCCCAGGGCAAGCGGACCCGGGCGGCCGCGCTGGTCGACCGGGTGCGGGACCCGCTGCTCGGCGGGGGCGGCGGCACGACGTTCTTCAGCTACGACGCGGCGGCGGCCGGCACCACGTCGATCACCCTGTCCTACTGCTTCCAGGGCTGCGACAACCCGGCGACCAAGGGCCAGGCCCGGACGGTCACCTGGAACGTCACCGTCCGCTGAGCCGGCGGGCCTCGATCAGGGCGGCTACGCCGTCCAGCCAGCGGGCCATCCGGTCGTCGTCGTTGCTGGTCAGCAGCCATCGGCGGATCAGGATGGTCTGCTCGGGGGTGGGCAGCGGCTCGGGCAGCTCGGCGGCGTAGCGGATGCCGCCGCGGCGGACGATCTCGGCCAGGAACGTGATCGACGGCGGGAGCACGCCGAACCGGTCGGCCTGCAGGGCGGCCGGCACCAGCGCGTCGTTGAAGCGGCCCGCGGTCAGCAGGGCGGCCACGTCGTCGTACACGGCTTCGGCATCTGTCCGGAACCGCATCACTTCACCTCCTGCGGAAGGCGCACCGAGGTCGGTGTGCCGGGCAGGCCCGGCTCGCCGTTGCTGATGTCGCCGGCGGCGAACGCGTCCTCGCTGATCCAGTAGGTGTAGCCCCACGGGTTGTAGATCTGCAGCTGGTCGCCCTGGTGGCCGACGATCATCATCTGGTGGCCGCCGTCGTCGTTGCGGGTGGTGATCGGCACCGGGTAGCCCTCGTCGACCGCCTTCTCGATCTGCGGAACCGTGTCGTAGCGGGCGTCCGCGTCGTCCATGCCGACGTTCGAGTACGAGGTGCCGGTGTGCGTGCCGATCTGCTCGTTGGCGATGCTCTCGGACTGGTCGTTGCTCATCCCGTCCGAGCCGATCAGCGGCATCTTCTGCATCCAGCCGCGGCCGTCGTCGTAGACCTGGGACTGCTCGGCCCGCAACCGGTCGGCGAACGCGCTCGGGTTGTCGTAGGCCGGGTCGCCCGGGTGCCCGCCGGTGGTCAGTTCGAGGGCGTAGAGCGGGTCGACCGCGGCCCGGGCGGCCACCGTCGACGAGGCGACGCAGGTCGGGTACTGACCCTGGGTCCACTGCGCACCCTCGAAGTCGTTCCACTGCTTGCCGTCGGTCAGGTTCTTGCCGTTGGCGTCCATCTGGAACGGGCTCAGGTGCTCGGCCAGCCACTTCGGGTCGTCGCCGTGCGCGGCGATCAGGCCGTTGAACTTGGCCACGTCGTCGACCGAGTAGCCGGCCGCCAGCATCTTCATCAGGTACGCCTGCTGCTCCGGGGAGGCGGACGCGCCGATCATCTGCATCATCCGCTGCCGGTCGGCGTCGCTGAGCCCGTTCAGGGCGGCGGCCGCCCGCTCCTCCTGGGCGAGGGTGAGGATGGCGCCGTCACCGGAGATCCAGCTGTTGCCGGCCTCGGCCAGGACCACCTCGTCGAGGGCGCTCATCGGTGAACCCTGCAACCGGCGGCCGCGGGCGTGGCCGGCCTGGTCGCGCAGCACCGAGGAGAGTTCTCGGCCGGCGTCCTCGACCGACTCGTGCGTGTTCACCCGCTCGTCGATGGCCTGCATTGCCTGATGGTGCAGGCCGGCCATCTTGTCGCCGTCGTAGTCGGACAGGTCGGGCAGGAAGCCGAGCGCCGTCATCCGCGAAGCCTCGTCGGCGACGTTGTTCAGGCTTTCCACCGCGTACCCGTCCGTGTGCCCCGACCGCTCCACGATCAGGGCGTACTGCTCGATGCGGTCCGGCAGGGTGCGCATCGGATCGGTCAGGCCATGGATGTCGGTGAACAGGGCCTGCGCCGCCTGCTTCGCCGCGACGTGGGCGTCCCCGACCCAGCTGTCGCCGAGGCCCTGGCCGTACAGCTGGCGCAGGGCGTCCCAGGCCAGATGCGCAATCTCCCGGGTCTTGGCGACGTTGTAGCGGATGTCGAAGAGGGTGTCGACGTCGCCGCCGAAGCCGGGTACCGCGGCCCCCGCCGCGCTGCCGTTGGCCAGCTCGTCGGTGCCCCACACGCCGTACGCGCCGCGGATGTTGCCCTGCTCGTGCTTGAGCCGGCCGATGTTCTCGTTGCTCACTTCGGACCACTCAGCCGCTCGGCCGACATCATGTCCGACCGGTCGTAGTCGTTGGCGGTCTGCTCCAGGGCGTCCGCCAGCTGCCGGCTCGCCTCCTCGAGGAGACGGAACTCCTCCTCGAGCGCGGTGGCGTACTCGCGGTAGGCAGCGGCGGTCGTGTAGTGGTCGAACGCGGCCTCCACCCCGTACCGCTGCTCGGGGACCTTGATCTGGATCGCGGCCTTTCGCAGATTTTCGGCGGCGTCCTCCCGCAGTTTCCGGGCCGCGGCTCGCAGCTGATCGGAGCTGACCTGTACCGGCATCGATGTCCCCCGAGTCGACGATAGTGACAGGGATCGTAACGTCGAGCGGCTCGCGGCGGGGGACCGCGTTACGTGCCAGTGATCAAGCGCTGGGCGAGGGTCGGGCTGAAGTCGCCGGCCTTGCTGGTCGGCGCGATGCCGCACCCGCCGTCGGAGTTGCCCGGGTTCTTGATCCACAGTTCCAGGGCGGCCGGGTCCGCGGTGGAGCGTTTGCCCAGCTTGCGGCCGCTGGGGTTGCACCACTGCCCGTTGCTGCCGTTGCCGTTGCGGCTGGTGTCGATGACGTAGCCGGCCGGGCGGTGCAGGGCGGCCTTGACCTGCTTCGCGTACGTCCGGGAGTCGGCCGTGCCGATGTAGTTGGAGACGTTCACCGCGAAGCCGCGCGTCCGGGCCACGCCGGCCGACAGGAGCCGCTTGGCGACGATCGCGGGGCTGTTCCAGTTGGCGTGGCCGGCGTCGATGTAGGTCCAGGTGTTCGGGGCCTTGGCGGCGAGCACCGTGGTCGCCGCGTTGAGCAGGCCGAGCCGGGCGGTGACCTGGGCCGTGGTCATGCAGCTGAAGTCGCCGAGGGCGTCCGGTTCGAGGATGACGATGGCCGGCCGGGAGCCGATCGCGGTCGCGAACGTGGTGATCCACTTGCGATAGGCCGCCGGACTGGCCGCCCCGCCCGCGGACTCGGCGCCGCAGGCGTCGCGCAGGGGCAGGTTGTAGGCGACCAGGACCGGCATCTTGCCGGCCGTCTTCGCGGCCGCGGTGTACCTGGTGACCGCCTTGCCGAGGTCGGCGTCGCTGGTGCCGGTGAACCAGTGCGCCATCGGCTGCCGGCCGATCGAGGTCCGGATCGCGGCCGCCCGGGTGTCCTGCGGATGCGCGGCGACCCAGCGGGCGGCCGGCAGTTGCGGGTCGACGTAGAGCCCCCAGGCGAGGGTCGCCGCCGGCGCGGCGACAAGGGGCGCGGCGTCGGCCGTCGGCGCCGCGGCGACCATGACCATCACGACGGCGGCCATCATCAGGGCCGCGGTCCGTCTCGTCACGCCCTGCCCGGTCGGCCGGCCGGCACCGAACTTGAGAGTTTCGCGGCCAGATCCTCGCCGGGCATCGGGCGGGCGAAGTGGTAGCCCTGGCCGGACACGCACCCCATCTCGATCAGGGCCGCGGCCTGCCCGGCGGTCTCGATGCCCTCGGCCACCACGTGCAGCCGGTACGCCTGGGCCAGCCGCACCACGGCCTCGGCCACGGCGTACACGTCCGGGTCGGTGTCGATGCCGGTGACGAACGAGCGGTCGATCTTCAGCACGCTGACCGGCAGCGCCCGCAGATAGCTGAGCGCCGCGTAGCCGGTGCCGAAGTCGTCGACCGAGATGCCGATGCCCATCTCGCGCAGCGCGTTCAGGCGGGCCACGGTCTGCTCGTCGGGCTGCAGGATCACGCTCTCGGTCAGCTCCAGCACCAGCCGGTCGGCCGGGAAACCGGTCTCGGCCAGGATGTTGCGGATGATGTCGACCAGCGCGGTCTGGGTGACCTGCCGGGCCGACAGGTTGACGCTGAGCCGCAGGGACTCCGCGTCCGGGTTCGCCGCCCGCCATCCGGCCGCCTGCCGGCAGGCGTCGAGCAGGACCCATTCGCCGATCGGGATCACCGCGCCGGTCTCCTCGGCCAGGTCGATGAAGGCGCCCGGCATCAGCAGGCCGCGGGTCGGGTGGTTCCAGCGCACCAGCGCCTCGACCGCGGTGATGTCGCCGCCGGCCAGCGTGACGACCGGCTGGAAGTGCACGACGAGCTCGTCGTTCTCGACCGCCCGCCGCAGCTCGGCGTCGTGCGCGCGGGTGTCCAGCTCCGGCGTGTAGACCCGGTAGCTGCCGCGGCCGGCCCGCTTCACCGCGTACATCGCGGCGTCGGCGTGGGCCAGCAGCTGGAGGAAGTCGGGGGTGGTCTCGTCGCGGAACGCGACGCCGATGCTGGCCTCGACGCCGAGCACCGCGTCGCCGAAGATCACCGGGGTGCGCAGGGCCTCGACCAGGCGTTGCGCCACGCTCTCGGCGGCGGCGCGGCTCGGCAGGGTGGGCAGCACGACGGCGAACTCGTCGCCGCCGACCCGGCCGGCGGTGTCCCCGGAGCGGATCACCGATGTCAGCGCGGTGGCGACCGCCTTGAGGACGGCGTCGCCGGCCTCGTGCCCGTACGCGTCGTTGATCGGTTTGAACCGGTCGAGGTCGATCAGCAGGACGGCACCGTGCCGGCCCTCGCGCAGCGGCTGCCGGGACATCTCGGCGAGCCGGTCGGCGATCAGGGCACGGTTGGACAGCCCGGTGAGCGGGTCGGTGACGGCGAGCCGGCGGTTCTCCCGCTGGGCGTACATCTGCCGGGCGATCACCAGGGCGGTGAGCGCGATCGTGCCGAGGATCATCCCGCCGAGCGGGTAGATCGACTCCCCACGGGCGACGTAGGCCAGCATGCCGGAGGCGAGGACGATCGCCCCGTACGGCAGCCAGCCGAGCCGCACGCGGGACCGGCGCTCGACCGGCACCGCGCCGTGCTCGCGCAGCCGGCGGTCCACGGCGAGCAGGGAGAGGAAGGCGCCGGCCGCCCAGAAAAGATATGGCCAACTGCCGGGACGGAAGGCAAAACCGAATTGCACGTACGCGATGGTGTACGTGCTGTCGGCGACCACCTTGACCGCCATCGACCCGCCCAGCAGGCCGATCGCGCCACCCGCCTGGGGCCGGCGCAGCAGCAGGCTGATCAGCGCGAAGACCAGCAGCAGGTCGAGCACCGGCACGGCGGCCGAGAACAGGATCACCACCGGGTCGGCGCCCGGGTACTGCAGGATCGGGCCGATCTCCAGGTACCAGAGCGCCATGCACGCGACGGCCACGATGATCAGCGAGTCGATCAGCAGCTTGACCCGCTGGGCGGCGTTGCGGCGCGTGACCGGCAGCAGCAACAGCCCGGCGACGACGAACGGGATCGCCGCCGCGTACAGGTAGTCGGAGATGGTCGGGTACGCCGGCATCCCGGGCATGAAGTCCTGGACCACCGAGACCACGTGCGCCACGACCTGGAGGACGAACGCCGCCTCGAGCAGGATCCAGGCCCGGCGCTCGCGCGGGGCCAGGCCGCCCCGCTGGACCAGCCGGAGCCCCAGCGCCGCGGTCAGCAGGACGACCGGGAGATAGACCAGGTCGTTGAGCTTCTCGGCGCCGGCATCGCTGCCCCAGCCGGTGACGTACTGGACCCCGATCGTGCCGAGCAGGGCACCCGATCCCCAGACCGACGCCGCGCGCAGTTTTGCCATACCCGCACGATCGGCGCCGCTCCGGCCGGGTTGCGCCGGTCACCCGTTGCGGGCCGGGTGCAATCGGTGCCGTGGTGGCGACCTGGTTGCTAGTTCCGCGGGACGCTACGGAGCGGTGCGTGACAGCCGATGACGACCGCAGCGATACGAACTACGAAGAGGTGGAGCAGCCCGTTGTCCACTACCACTGCACTGGCCGAACCGGTTGACGTGGCGGTCATCCGAGCCGCCGAGCCGCAACCGGATACCGCGATCAACGGCGCCCGGCTGTGGCTGTGGTGGCTGGGTGGGTCCGTGGTGTTCTGCGGTACGCAGCTGTTCGCCGGCGCGGCCGGCAGCCTCCTCACCCTCGCGATGCCCCTGCTGTTCACCGCGGGCATCGTGGCCGGTGTGGTGCTGAACCGGCCGACGGCGCGCTGGCCGTGGCTCCTGCTGGCTTCGGCCGGCGTGATCACCGTGGTCGGCTACGGCATCTGGGTGGCCGGCGCGAGCATGGTGGCGTTCTCGATCTTCATGATCGTGTACCCGCTGGAGGCCGCGGCCCTGCTGCTCATCGTGCGCGGCGCTTCCTGGCGCCGGGACCGGGCCGGGATGCTCGACACCGCGATGATCTGCGTCGGGCTCGCGCTGGCCTGCTGGCTCCTGGTGATCACCCCGCTGATGCGGGTGCGCACGGCGCTGCCGGGCGAGGTGTTCGCGGTGCTGTTCCCGTTCGGCGACGTGCTGCTGCTCGGCGTACTCATCCGGTTCTTCATCTCCCGGGGTATGCGCAACGCGGCGTTCTGGCAGATCAGCGCGTCCCTGCTGCTGCAGACCGCCACCCACATGGCCACCCTGCTCTCGATGGTCTGGGGCGTGAAGAGCCCGGACTTCGGCGCGGTGTCGTCGCTGTCCGGTTTCCTGATGGCCGGCGCGGCGTTGCATCCGTCCATGCGCCTGCTCACCGCCCAGCCGGTCCGGCCGGTCACCGACATGTCGCCGGCCCGGGTCCTGCTGGTCAACTTGGCCTGCATGGGTGCGCCCGGGCTGCTCATCGCCCAGGGTCTGCTGCAGCACGGCCGGGTCGGCTGGTTCGCCGCCGGGATCGGGTGCATCGCCCTGTTCGCCCTGGTCGCGCTGCGGATGGTCGACCTGGTCGGCCAGGTGCAGGACAAGGCCCGCCAGCTCGACGCGGTCGCGCACATCGACGCCCTGACCACCCTGCCCAACCGGCGGGCGTGGGACCTGGAGCTGAGCCGGCGGATCGCGTCCGCCCGCCGGCACGGCACCCCGGTCGTGGTCGCCATCCTCGACCTGGACCGTTTCAAGCTCTACAACGACGAGCACGGCCACCAGGGCGGCGACGAGCTGCTCAGCCTGGCCGCGGCCGGGTGGCGGGCCGAGCTGCGCCCGGAGGACCTGCTGGCCCGCTACGGCGGCGAGGAGTTCGGCGCGATCTTCGACCACTCCCGGCTGTCCGACGCCGACCGGATCATCGAGCGGCTGCAGGCGGCGACCCCGCTCGGCCAGACGTTCTCGGCCGGTGCCGCGCTGTGGAACGGCAGCGAGTCGGCCGAGGAGCTGCTGGCCCGGGCCGACGCCGCGCTCTACGCCGCCAAGCGGGCCGGCCGCGACCGCGTCTTCATCTCCAGCAACCACTGAGTCGCTCCGTTCGGGCACCTCACCTCGGGCGCGGCCGCGCCGATTATGGGGGCGTGCCCGAGACGCCCGCCCGCCCGCCGCTCCTCGCCGACCGGGCGTTCCAGGCCGTCACCGCATTGTCGATCGTCAATGTCGCCGCGTTCCTGCTGCAGGAGCACCTCGGCCGGCTGTGGCCCCGGCCGCTGAACTGGCTGCTGGTCATCGCGGTCATCGCCGCCACCATCGTGCTCTGCCGGCGGGTGCAGGCCGACCCGGCGTCCGGGCCGGTGGTGCGCCGCTACTGGCGCTCGGTCCAGGTCGGCACCACCCTCTTCGTCGGCGTCGCCGGGCTGCGCCTCCTGTCCGAGCTCGGCGCCGGCGGCTGGCTGCTGCGGCTGTCGGTGGTGCTGCACCTGGTCGGCGGCGCGGTACTCACCGTCCCGCTGCTCGGGCTGCCGTTCAGCGCCCGCGGCCGCTCCCGCCGGGTGGGCGTCCGGCTCGACCTGGGCACCCTGCTGGTCGCGGCCGGCCTGCTGATCTGGCATTTCGCCGCGTCCTACCAGTTCGCCGACGGCCGGGTCACCGGGCCGCGGGTGGTCGCCGCGGTCGTCATCATGGGCGCCGGCCTCAACGGCATCTACCTGGCCGCCAAGGTGGTGCTCTCCGGCGTCGACTCGTTCGCCCGGCGCGGGCTCTCCTGGATCGGCGCGTCGGCGCTGATCGGCGGGCTGGGCTCGGCGATCTGCTTCCTGGACCCGCGGCAGACCGACGGCAACCTGCTGGTGCTGGTGTTGCCGCTGGCCGCCTACGTGGCGGCGGTCGGTGCCCGGATGCAGGTGGTGGACAGCGCGGCCGGCGACCGGCCACGGCGCAAGCCGCGCGGTTACAGCCTGATGCCGTACGTGGCGATCGCGGCCGTCGACGCCATGGTGGTCTACCACAACGCCCGGGGCACCACGGACGGCCCTCTGATCGACGGGGTCGCGCTCACGCTGACCGGGCTCGTGGTGATCCGCCAGCTGATCGCGTTCCGGCAGAACGACATCCTGCTGGCCCGGATCGGCGTGCAGGAGAGCCGGTTCCGGCTGCTGGTCCAGAACACCACCGACATGATCACCATCACCGGTCCCGGCGGCGTGCTGACCTATGTCAGCCCGGCCGCGCAGGGCGTGCTCGGCGTGCACCCCGACGACCTGGTCGGCGGCCGGCTGGGCCCCCGGGTGCACCCGGACGACCTGGCCGTGGTGGCCGAGAAGTTCGCGGCGGTGGCTGCGGTGCCCGGCAGCACCGTGACCTACCAGGTACGCCTGCGGCACGCCGACGGCACCTACCGCTGGCTCGAGACGGTCAGCGCCAACCTGACCGGCGAACCCAGCGTGGGCGGCATCGTCAACAACGCGCGCGACGTCACCGAGACCCGGCAGGTGCAGGACCGGCTCAGCTACGAGGCCAGCCACGACATGCTGACCGGCCTGGCCAACCGGACGCTCTTCGGCGAGCGGGTCGCCACCGCGGTGACCGGCGCGGGCCCGGACCACCCGGTCAGCATCGTGCTGGTCGACCTGGACGACTTCAAGATCGTCAACGACACCCTCGGGCACGCGGCCGGCGACGAACTCCTGGTGCACGTGTCCCGGCGGATGCAGGACGGCCTGCGGCCGGGCGACATGGTGGCCCGGCTGGGCGGCGACGAGTTCGCGATCCTGCTCGAAGGGGCCGGCGGCGACGACGTCGACCGGTTGCTGGCCCGGATCGCGGCCGCGCTGCTGGAGCCGGCCATCATCGACGGCGAGCCGATCGCGGTCCGGGCCAGCTTCGGCGTGGTGGACGGCCGCGGCGGGGACGACCCCGGCGACCTGCTCCGGCAGGCGGACATCGCGATGTACGAGGCGAAGGAGCGCGGCGAGGGCGGCCACCAGCGGTATCGGCCCGGCATGGAGGCCCGCGGCGCCGAGCGCAACCGCAAGGCCGCCGCGCTGCGTGCCGCGATGCAGCAGGAGCAGCTGGTGGTGTTCTTCCAGCCGGTGGTGACGCTGCCGGGCGGCCGGATCATCGGCGCCGAGGCGCTGGTCCGCTGGCAGCACCCGACCGAGGGGCTGATCGGGCCGGGCGCGTTCATCGACGTCGCCGAGCAGACCGGCCTGATCGTCGAGCTCGGCACCTGGGTGCTGCGCTCCGCGACCCGGGAGGCGGCGACCTGGCCGGACGAGCTGAAGGTGTCGGTGAACGTGTCGGCCCGGCAGCTGCGCGAGGCCGGTTTCCCGGCGGTGGTGGCGGCGGCGCTGCGCGACAGCGGCCTGCCGGCCCACCGGCTGACCGTGGAGATCACCGAGTCGGTTGCGGTCGGCGGCGGCGCCACCGCCGAGAACCTCCAGGGCTTGCGCGATTTGGGCGTACGGCTGTCCCTCGACGATTTCGGCACCGGCGCCTCCACCCTCAGCCTGCTCGTCACCTGCCCGGTCAACCAGATCAAGCTTGACCGCTCGTTCGTGCCGGACGGCGACGCCTCGGACGCGATCGCCGACGCGGTGGTGCAGATGGCTCGGGCGTTCGAGGTGGAGGCGGTGGCCGAGGGGGTGGAGACCGCGGAGCAGGCGGCCCTGCTGACCCGGCTGGGCTACGAACGCGCCCAGGGCTTCCACTTCGCCCGGCCGATGAGCGCCGCTCTCTTCCAGGAGGCGCTGGCTACGGAACTTGCTGCGCGGCGGTGAACGCCACGCTCAGCAGGCCGGCCCGGGTCTGCACCTGGTAGCGGGTGCGGCCACGCTTGACCACGGTGCCGGCCAGGCCCGCGTACTTGCCGGTGCCGGTCAGCCGGACCCGCTCGCCGACCTGCACCGGCACCACCGGTGCGGGCGCGGCCGCGGACCGGCCGGCCCGGATGCGGGCCAGCTCGGCGTCGTAGCGGGGGTCCATCGCCGCCGGTAGACCATGATGCGACCAGGTGTAGATCGCGGCCGGGTCGAACCCGGCCGAGCAGGCGCGGCACGACTTGACCCGGATCGGCCGGCGCTGGGCGGTGGCCCGGTGCCCGGCCGGGCAGACACCCACCCAGGGCCCGTCGACGCTGGGGGCGTCGGCCGGCATGCACCGCTCCCCGGTGCTGCCGATCCGCCGGGCGGTGGCCCGCCACACCCGGTCGTGGCCGTGCCGCGGCCCGGCCAGCGCGTGCGCGACCTCGTGCAGCACCGTCTCGGTGACCTGCTCGACGTCGTAGAGGGCGACCAGCGGCCGGGAGAGCCCGATCTCCTTGCGGTCGAAGCGGCACACCCCGGCCCGGGTCTTGGCGTTGTCGAACACCAGCCGCCACCCGCGCAGCCCGTGCCGGGCGATCAGACCGGAGGCGAGCCGCCGTGCTTCCGTGAGATCCAAACCTGCCGCTCCCCGCCGACTCGCCGAACGCCGGACAATCGTGCCACGGCCGGCCCGGGTCACCGCGGAAGGGTGCAGTTCAGGACGGTGTGACCAGGCGGGTCTCGTAGGCCACGACCACCGCCTGGACCCGGTCGCGGAGGCCGAGTTTGGCCAGCACCCGGGCCACGTGGGTCTTCACCGTCGCCTCGGACAGGAACAGGTGGCCGGCGATCTCGACGTTGCTCAGGCCCTGCGCGACGAGGGTCAGCACCTCGCGTTCGCGGGGTGTCAGGGCGGTCAGGTCGCGGTGCAGCGGGGAATCCCGGGGGCCGCGGGTGGTGAACCGCTCGACCAGCCGGCGGGTGATGCTCGGCGCCAGCAGGGCGTCGCCGTCGCGGACGATCCGGACCGCGGCGACCAGGTATTCGGGGGTGACGTCCTTGAGCAGGAAGCCGCTGGCCCCCAGTTCGAGCGCCGCGAAGACGTAGTTGTCCAGGTCGAAGGTGGTCAGCATGATGACCCGGGGCGGGTCGTCGCCGCTCAGGATGCGGCGGGTGGCCTCGATGCCGTCCATGGTCGGCATCCGGATGTCCATCAGCACCACGTCCGGGCCGGTGCGCCGGACCGCGTCGACCGCGTCGGCGCCGTTCTCCGCCTCGGCGACCACGTCGATCCCGTCGGCCGCGAGGATCATCCGGAAGCCGGCCCGCACGAGGGCCTGGTCGTCGGCGATCACCACCCTCATCGGACCTCCAGGGGAAGCTGGGCCCGGACCCGGTAGCCGCCGGTGAGCCGCGCCCCGGTCTGCAGGGTGCCGCCGTAGACGGCGAGTCTCTCACGCAGGCCGGCCAACCCGCGGCCGGTGGACGACGCCGACTCCGGGGTGGGCCGGCCGCCGGTGTCGGTGACGGTGATGCACAGCTCGGCCGGTGTGTAGGCGACGTCGACCGCCGCCCGGGCGCCGGACGCGTGCTTGACGGTGTTGGTGAGGGCTTCCTGCACCACCCGGTAGGCGGCCAGCTCCAGCCCGGCCGGCAGCGGAACCCGGTCGCCGCTGGTGGTCACGGTGACGTCGATGCCGGCGTCGCGGACCCGGTCGATCAGCGGCGGCAGCTGGGCCAGGCCGGGCTGCGGGTCGAGCGAATCGTCCTCGGCCGCGGCCAGCAGGCCCATCACGCCGCGGAGCTCGCCGAGGGCCGCGCGACCGCCCTCCTCGACCGACAGCAGCGCGTCGCGGGCGGCCTCCGGCGAGCTGTCCAGGACCTTCCGGGCGGCCCCGGCCTGAATGATCATCATGGACACGTTGTGGGTGACGATGTCGTGCAGCTCGCGGGCGATCCGGGCGCGTTCCTGGCGGGTGGCCTCGCGCATCGCGTCGGCGCGTTCGCTGCGGAGCCGGTCGGCCCGCAGCCGCCAGGTGCGCATGCCGTGCACGGCCACCCCGATCGGCAGCAGCACCAGGAACGGCACCCAGCCGACCGGCACGATCGGCACGGCGAGGTCGGGGAACGAGCTGTAGAGCAGCGCCGCCAGCGGCAGTGCACCCAGGGCCCACAACCGATAGGGGCTGTACGCCGCGGCGCTGTACCCGGCGATGACGCAGGCGTAGAACGAGACCCGCAGGATGTCGGTGCTCGGCTCCACGCCGTAGAGGGACAGCACCGTGATGCCGAGGATCGCGCTGAGGGTGGCCAGCGGATAACGGCGGCGCAGCACCAGCGGGAGGATCGCGGCGATGGCGATCCACCCCGGACTCTGCGGATCGCTCAGCTGGTTCTCCCACGGGCCCACCGGCCCCACCGGGATCGGCGGGGTGAAATCCAGGCCGTCCGGGAGGTCGGGCAGATCAGGCAGATCAGGCAGATCAGGGGCCTGCGGATAGGGCACCCGCACCGCCACGTCGTTGGTGGTGTCGAACAGGTGGTCGGTGATGTCGGTGCCGCCGAGCGCCACCGCCACGAACACCACGACCAGCAGAGTGTCGAAGACCCAGTTGCGGCGGGTCATCCGCGGCTGCGGGCCCGAACGGCGCAGCAGCGCCCGGAGGCGGCGCCATCGGACGGGCGGCGGGTCGGTGGTCACCGGGCCATTGTGTCGGGACTTCCGGAGCGTACGCATCCATCGCTCGACTACGCCGCAAGGATGACGCCGGCCCGCGAAGGGGCTCTCACGGCCGACGCCCGCGGTGCCCGGTCGTCCCTAGCGTCCCTGACCATGATTGATGTCGTAGATGTGAGCCGCCGCTACGAGGGCGACCAGGCCGCCCTCGACCACCTGAGCCTGCACGTCGCCGAGGGTGAATGCCTGGCCCTGCTCGGCCCCTCGGGCAGCGGCAAGTCGACCCTGCTCAACCTGATCGCCGGGCTCGACCGGCCGACCGAGGGCACCGTGACGGTCGGCGGCACCCGGGTGGACCGGCTCGGCGAGGCGGCCGCCGCCCGCTACCGGCGCGCCACCATCGGCCTGGTCTTCCAGTTCTTCAACCTGCTCGACGACCTGACCGTCACCGACAACGTGCTGCTGCCCGCGCAGATCGCCGGCCGGCCGGCGGGTGACGCGCGGCGCCGCGCCCGGGAGCTGCTCGGCACGCTCGGCATCGACCGGCACGCCGACGCCTACCCGGGCCGGCTCTCCGGCGGGGAACGGCAGCGGGTCGCGGTCGCCCGGGCGCTGATGAACCGGCCGCCGCTGCTGCTCGCCGACGAACCGACCGGCGCGCTCGACACCGCATCCGGCGCGGAGGTCCGCAAGCTGCTGATCGACCTGCACGCCGACGGCCAGACGATCATCCTGGTCACCCACGACGAGGTCCTCGCCTCGGCGGTCGCCACCCGGACCGTGCGCCTGGTCGACGGGCAGGCGGCGTGACCGAGCGAAGCGAGCGTCATGATCGCGTTTTTGGTCTTCCGCTTTTTCTTGAAGGTAGGGCCTGATGAGTGCCATCCGGACGGTGGTGCGCGGCGCACAGCGGCGCCGCGTCTCCACCATCGTGATCATCGCGGCGACCGCGATGGCGGTGACCGCGACGGTCCTCGCCGGACTGCTGCTGGCCGCGTCCTCCAGACCGTTCGCCAACGCGTTCGCCGCCCAGCACGGCGCCCACCTGACCGCCTTCTTCGACGCCGCGAAGACCACCGAACGGCAGGCCGCGGCGACCGCGGCGCAGGCCGGGCAGTCGGCCGGCCCGTTCCCGGTGGCCATGGTCGCCACGAGACTGGACGGCATGCCGCCCGGGGGTCCGGGACTCCCGCCGCTGCAGGTCGCCGGGCGGGCCGATCCGGGCGGCGACGCGGTCGACCGGGTCACCCTGCTGACCGGGCACTGGCCGCGGGCCGCGGACGAGATCGTGATCGCCCGGACCAACCTGCGGCTCCCGGCCGGCACCACGCTGAAGCTGGCGAACGGGTCCACGCTGAAGGTCGTCGGCGAGGCCCGGTCGATCAGCCGGAGCGCGGGGGGCTGGATGACCCCCGGCGGGGTCACCGCGCTCGGGGCGACCGGCTGGCAGATGCTCTACCGCTACGCCGATGCCGGCACCGAGGCCGCGATGACCGCCCACGCGACCGCGCTCGGCCCGGACGCCCGGACCCAGTCCTGGATCGGTGTCCGCAACGACGCCGCGCACCGCACCCAGCTCTTCGTGCCGCTGCTGAGCGCGTTCGGGCTGATCGGCCTCGCCCTGGCCGCCCTGGTCATCGGCAACGTCACGGCCGGCACCATCGCCTCGGCCACCCGGCGCATCGGCGTCATGAAGGCGCTCGGCCTGACCCCGTCGCAGGTGGTCCGCGCCTGCCTGGTCCAGGCCCTGATCCCCGGCGGGATCGGTGCGATCCTCGGCATCGTCGCCGGCGACCTGCTGGCGGTGCCGCTGACCGCCGACGTCGCCGACCTGTTCGGCACCGTCCCGATGTCGGTCACCCCCTGGGTCGACGCCGCCGCGATCGTCGCCGCGGTGCTGGTCATCGCAGCGACCGCGGCGCCGGCCGCCTGGCGGGCCGCGCGGTTGCGGACGGTCGACGCGCTCGCCGTCGGCCGTACCCCGCGCGGTGGCCGTGGCCGGTTCGCCGCCCGGCTGGCCGCCCGTTCCGGGTTGCCGAGGCCGTTGAGCCTCGGGCTCGCCCAGCCGTTCACCCGGCCGGCCCGCCTGCTGGTCATGCTCCTGACGATCGGGCTGGGCACGGCGGCGGCGACGTTCGCCATCGGCCTGGCCGGCTCGCTGCGGGCGATCCAGGCCGCCGACCAGAAGCCGGCCACCTCCGCCGACGTGGTCGTCCTGTCCGGCCCGGACACCGAGGTCGCGGATCCGCGCACGGTCCTCGACGGCGTGCCGGGAACCGGAAGCTACTACGGACGCGGCCCGGCCGAGATCATCGTCGACGGGCTGCGCGAGGCGGCCCAGGGCACCGTCACCGTCGGCGACGCCAGGGCGGCCGGGTACGAGATGCTGGAGGGCCGCTGGTACGCCGAGCCGGGCGAGGCGGTCGTCACGACCGGCTTCCTCACCGCCACCGGCAAGCACATCGGCGACACCGTGACCGGGACCGGACACGGGCCGCTCACCCTGGTCGGCGAGACCTTCGACGGCAGCGCCAACAACCACCTCTACACCGACGCCGCCAGCGTGCCCGACCTGGCCGCGCCGTTCGAGTGGTACGTCAAGCTCAAGCCCGGCACCGACCTCGCCGTCTACCTGGCGGCCCTGAAGGACAAGCACATCCCGGCCGAGGCCACTCAGGTCGAGGGCGCCGACGGGACGCTGATCATCCTGGACTCGCTCACCGCGCTCCTCACCGCCCTGCTGGTGTCGGTGGCCGCGCTGGGCGTGCTCAACGCGGTGGTCCTCGACTCACGCGACCGGGTGCACGACATCGGCGTACACAAATCAGTGGGCATGACGCCGAAGCAGACCGCCCTGATGGTCATCGCCTCGATCGGCATCCCCGGCCTGGCCGGCGGCGCCGCAGGCGTCCCGGCCGGCTACGTCCTGCACCACTGGGCGGTGCCCGCGATGGCCCGGGGAGCCGGCATCCGCCTGCCACACAGCACGATCGAGGTGTACGCCCCGGCTCTGCTCGCGGCGCTGGCGCTGGCCGGCCTGATCCTGGCGGCGGCCGGTGCCCTGCTGCCGGCGGGCTGGGCGGCCCGCACGAGAACGGCGGTGGCTCTGCGCACCGAATGATCGGGGGGTGGAAAGCCCGGGCCCGCGCGGGTGCCGGGCTTTCCGCATACCGCCCACTACCATGGCCGCGTTCGAGGCGGCGGCGAGACGAGGCGACATGCGATGGTTCCGGCGGACACGTGACGAGCGGCCCGGCCAGCAGGATCCGGCACGGCAAATGATGATCAGCGATATCCGGCAGCGTTTCGGTCTCCATCAGCCGGGATCGTTCGACCAGCAGGCAGCCGCGGTCGCCGAGGCGCTGACCGGCCCGGACGGTGTCGCGGCGGCGGCCGGCATCGTGCACGAGTTCGCCGATTCGGCGCATGCGGAGATCCAGCGGCTGGCCGCCGAGCTCTCCCGCCGGGTCGGCTACCAGTTCGTCGTGGACCGCGCCGACTACCGGCCGATGTGGCGGGAGGCGAGGCCGGACCTGCGGTGGCCGCTGTTCGAGCTGCCCTGCGGGTTGTTCCCGTACATCCACGTCGCCGGGGCCCTCCGGGCGATCAGCGCCGAGGTGAAGCTCGCGACCGACCAGAACCGGCTGCACGGCCATCTCTTCGAGATCCTCGACCTGACCATCGCGGGCTGGGAGTTCGCCTCGGTCCGCGTCGACACCGACGGCGCAGCGCTGGCCACCTTGCTGATCAGCACCGCCCGCGACCTCCGCACGACGATGAGCAAGGAGCCGCCCCTCCCCAACCCGGTCCGCGAGCTGATGCGCCGCAACAACACCATCGACGTGTACGCACCGGACGCGCACCGGATAGTCGGCGGCATGAACCCGGGCCGCGAAATGCGCGAAATGCTCCTGGCCTGACGCCCAGCGGCTGCCTCTCAGCGGCCGCGCCCACCTGTCAAAGCGTCGATGTAGAGCGCCTGATACCGGTCAAGGTAGGGCGCTATCGGCTCGGCACTGTCGTGATTCATCTCGAAGATCTGATGGTAGATCTCGATGTCCCTCCGGCCGCGGGACAGGAGTCCGGTGTTGTAGATATCGATGACTACCATCTCCTGGTCGAACAGGGTGAAGCCATGCAGGGGAGGGATGGTCATCGGTCGGCCGTCGGGAATGACGATCAGGCTGACGTTCTCGTATTCGGCGGAGATCTCGCGCAGGTGATGGATCTGGGCCAGCATCTCGGCCGGCGGGCACGGGGCATTTTTCAGGACGCTCTCGGTGATCACGAAAGAGAACGACTTGGCCCGGTCTGCCATGACCAGTTGACGCTGTACCCGGGCCGAGACGGCGGCGAGCACCGCCGTCTCGGTCAACGCCTCCACCGGGAGTCGTGCGAGAGGCTGGAAGAGGCGCAGGACAGCCTTCGCGTACGGCGAGATCTGCAGCAGGCCGGGCAGGACGGTCGGTTGAAAGTCGAGAATCGTCTGCGCCCGGGCTTCCCAGTCGGCGACACTCTCCTGCCGGCCGGCCAGCGAGTCGGAGGTCGGACGCCAGTCGGTCATCCGGTCGTGGGACCGCTGGGCCTGCCCGATCAGCGACCGGGTCTGCTGGTCGTCGGCGCCGATCGCCCGGGCGATCTTTCGGATGTCGTCGAGGTCGGGCGACCCGATCCCGCGCTCTATCCGAGAGACTGTCGACTGGCTGAGCCCGACGGCCGAGGCGAGCGCTCGCTCCGACATTCGCCGGGCTTTCCGCAGCCGCCTCAGGGTGACCCCGATCGGCTCGTCGTCGGCCGGGCCGAGGCTGCCCGAGGGAGAACCCGAATCCGTTGCCACTCCGGCCCTCCCTCTGCATGCATGTCGTGTCAGGTCAAGCTGGTCATGGCTTCGACGAGCAACTCGATGGGGACACGAACCAGGCTCTCGCCCTGGGGAACGTCCACACCTTCCTGGTCGCGGGGTACGTCGAAGCCTTGGACGACCAGCGTGCCGGAGTCGGCGTCGAGGTAGACGGTCGGGCATGAACTCGCCGTGCATCGGTTAGCGATGGGGCGAAGCCGCGGGCCCGGCTCGCTCAGGAATGCGTTGACCACTGATGCGCTGACCATCAACTGGTGTGCGCTGCCCGTCGTCGTCGACAACTCCGACATCTTAGTCTCTCCTTTGCATGAACCAGAGGTTTTCGTGGGGGACGCTAGCCTGTACCACAACTCGGACACCGAGAACCCCGTTGGTTCCTCGAAAGAGTGGGCACTGGTACTGCCACGTAGCAGTGTGCCAGGTGTCAGGCTAGCCCTCCTACCAGCGTGAATACGCTGATCCTTTGCCGAACTGTGAAACCTGCCTGCATGAGTCAGATTCACTGACTCATGCTGAGGCCATCGTCTCCTTCGACTCTGGCACTTGGCGGTAGTGATGACCGAGAAATCTGGCAAGACCCCCACCAGGTCGCCCTCGTCTTCCCGGTGGGCTTGGCTCCTCGTCATGGTTCTGACGGCCGGAATCGTCAGCGGTTTGGCCGGCCTGCTCTCCAGCGCAGGGGGCAGCAACCTGCCCGGTGCCGTTCTGACCGGCGGCGCCGCGTTCGCCGGCACGGTGGGCCTTCTCCTCGGTGTCGCTCACTGGGCCAAGGCGGGGGTGTAACGGGGCAGCTCAATCGATGGTTCCCGCTGTATCGTGCGCGGGTGTCCGACCCGAGCAGCCCGCCGCCCCTGCGCCCGCCGTCCTATTCGGCGCCGGCACCGGGTGACCCGCCGCGTCAGCGGGGAGTGTCGTGGAAGCGGGCGCTTGCCATCTGTGCCGGGGTGGTGGTTCTTGCCCTGGTGGCGCTGGTCGGGCTTGGGCTCTGGGAGCGGCGGGAACTTCGGCGTGAGCTTGATGCGCTGCCCACCTACGGCTATACCGAATCGCCGGAACTTGCCTCGGCCAAGGCCGGCATCAAGGCCCGGGATGACCGGACCGCGCGGATCGGGCAGGTGATCAGTGACGCCATGGCTGGTCAGTCGGCCGCGCTGCTCGGTGGGGACAAGGCGACGTTCGTGGGGTACGCGGCGCCGGGGTATCGGCTCGGGCAGACCTGGCTCACTCGCAGCTTCACCTCGCTGCGGGCGATGGGGGTCGCGCAATGGACACCCAAGGTTGACTCCTGGACGCCCTACTCGGGGACCCGCTGGCAGTCCACCATCGACGTCAGCTACTGCTTCGTTGCCGGGTGTGCCACGCCCAGCACGATCACCCTGCACACGATGTGGGATCTCGCCGACGAGGCGCATCCGCGGATGACCGAGCTCTGGGAGTACACCGGTGGGCAGGCCACGCCGCCGTGGGCGCAGACGGTGCTGCAGGCCAAGGTCGGGTCTCGGGTGATCGTCGCGGGACCGGCGGCCACCGCGGGGCGGTTCGGTGCGGTGCTGGCCGAGGCCGAGAAGGCGGCCAAGGTCGCCGACCGGTATGCGCTGACGACCACGCCCAGTAAGTACGTCGTCTATCTCGCCGGGGCCAAGGAGTGGGGGCGATGGCCGTACGGTGAAGAAGGGGATTGGGTTGCCGGTTATGCGGAGCCGGAGCGCGAATCCGTGGTCCTCAGAGCATCCTCGGCGACGCCCTCGTTCCTCCCCGAGCTGCTCCGGCATGAGATGGGGCATGTGTCCACGCTGGCCGGACAGGGGTCCAAGGTGAAGTACGCGGACGCCTGGTGGCTGGTCGAAGGGATGGCCGACTACGTGGCCGCGGAGGAGCGGCCGTTCGCGCAGTACAGCGATCGGCCGGTGACGATCTCGTTCGTACGCGGGAAATGGAACGGTGATCTTCGGGTGGGGGCGCCCAAGAAGAAGGCGTCGCCGGCCGATGCCAACGGCCGGTACGGCACCGCCTACCTGGGCGTCTCCTGCCTCGTGCAGCAGTACGGCCGGGCCAGGGCGCTCGGCTTCTTCCACGCCGTGGCGGTCGTCGGCAGCCCGCTGACCACCGCCGCGACCGAGCAACTCGGAGTGCCGTGGACGACCGTGTCCAGCACCTGCACGGCCCAGATCAGACGAACGGCGCACTAGAGTTGATGGGGGAGACGCAGACGTGACCACACAGGAGCCACCGCCCTGGCTGGACCGGCTGAACGCGTTGCAGGCCGAGGCCCAGCAGCTCGCCGGCCGGCTCGCCGAGGCGTTGCCGGCCGACCGGCGGCACAGCGGGCGGGACGCGTCCGGGTCGGTCGAGGTGACGGTGGGGGCGCGCGGCCGGGTCGAGGAGGTTCGGCTGCGGTCGGACTGGCGCCGCAAGCTCGACGACAACGGTGGCCTGGCCCGGGCGGTGATCGAGGCCATCGGCAACCCCCAGCGGGAACGGATGAGCGCGTTCGCCACCGTCGTCGCCGAACCCATCGCCCCGCCGGCGACCCCGAAGCCGGAACCGTTCGAGGCCGGCAGCGGTCCGGGCAGTGATGACGCGCAGCGGGCGATGCGGGAGACGCTCACCCTGCTCCAGGCCGCCCAGGGCCAGCTCGACGAGGCCGTCCGCGCGGCCGGTGAGCGGGCCCGCCGCGACTACGCCGGGCACGATCCCGGCCGGCACGTCACGGTGCGGGTCGGCGGCGCCGGTGAGGTTCGGCAGATCGAGGCGGACGAGCCGTTCCTGCGCCGGATGGAGGACGACTACGTCGGCCGGGCGCTCAATGCCGCGATCGCCGATGCCTACCGCACCGTCGACGCGCCGCCGGAGCAGCCGGTCGCGGACGACGCGCTGCGCGAGCTGAAGGCCTTGACCGATGACCCGAACGCGCTGCTCCGGCGCCTGTTCGGTTCCCGCTGAAACCATCAAGAGGGGGGTACGAGTGATGGCCGATCCCACACCGCAAGAGGTCAGCGTCGCGGTCCAGGCGTTGCGCACCGATGCCCGGACGTGGGGCGAGACCGCCGACGAACTGGCCGCGGCCCGCGACGCCGCCATCCCGCTGGGCCTGCAGAAGTTCCACTTCTCGTTCGTCGGCGACAAGGCCGGTCTGACCGAGGTGTACGCCGGTATCCAGGAAAAGATCATCCAGCTGCTGGGCGAGGGCTCCACCCAGCTCGAGGCGCTGTCGGCCGCGCTGACCGGTGCGGCCAACGACTACGAGCGCAGCGACAACGACGCGTACCGGCGCGCCCACCACGTCTACTAGAGGGAGTTCACCATGACGGCGGTCGGCGCCACCGACAGCGAGTTCAACGACATCCTCACCCAGGCGAGCACCCACCTGGCCAAGGTGCAGACCAGCGCCCAGTCGCTGTACGACTCGGTGTCGGCGATCTGGGACTGGATCCCGCCCTGGCTCAAGGACGACGTCAACCGGTTCCTGACCAGGGCGTGGGACATCGTCAAGGAGCTGTTCGACTACGTCAAGGACTTCGTGCTCAACCCGGGCTGGCCGCCGGCCCTGTTCCACGCCGGTGAGGTCTGGGTCGACAAGGTCGGCCTCGCGGCCAGCTCGGCGGTCGGGCAGACCAGCCTGAACTACACCCAGGTCGACGACCACTGGCAGGGCGACGCGGCCACCGCCTACAAGAACACCCTGCCCGCGCAGGGCCTGGCCCTCGGCGCGATCAAGACGATGTGCGACGCGCTCGACACGGCGCTGAAGAACATGGCCGGGGCGATCGTCGCGTTCTGGCTGGCGTGCATCGCCGGGCTGCTGTCCGCGCTGCCCGAGTTCGGCGCCGAGGAGGCCGCCGCCGACACCGGGGTGGGCGCGCCGCCGGCGATCCTGGCCTTCATCGCCTCGGTGGTGAAGCTGCTCGGCATCATCTCCGGTGCCGCCGCCCTGCTGTGGGCGTTCAGCGGTTCCCAGATCGGCCCCTACACCGCGATGAACCAGCAGCTCAACAACTGGAACGCGTTCCCGGCCCGGCCCGGGTCGGCGGCGCAGGGCAACTGGCCGGCGGCCACCACCCCGGGCATGTCCGACGCCAGCTTCCTGGACGGCAACGACTCCAACTGGCGTTTCCTGTCATGACCGCGCCGCAGGTGCACCAGCTCCCGCCCGCGGTGACCGCGGGCCTGCGCGGCAAGTTGCGCCTGGCCGTCGTGTCGGCCGCCCTGCTCGCCGTGCTGTTCGCGGCGGGTGCGGCGGCCGGTCTGCTGATCGCGCCGCACGTCGCCGGGCTCGGCATCCTGCTCGCCGCCGCCTACCTGACCGGGCTGCTGCTGGCGCTGGGCGTCTGGTCGGCGGCCCGCCGCGGCCGGCGGGCGGTCGGCCCGGAGGGCATCGGCCTCGCCGACGGCCGCCGGGCCCGGTCGGTCGCGCACCGCTACACCCGGCTGAGCCGCATCGCGGCCGCCCTGACCGCCGTGGCCGCGATCGTCCTCGCCTTCACCCTGGGCGACGTCAGCCTGCTGTTCATCGGCGTCCTGAGCGCCTTCCCGCTGCTGTCGCTGGCCTCGGTCGCGCACGGCGTCACCCACCGGCTGGCCCGCAACCTGCCGTGAGGCCGGCGGTCAGACCGAGACGGTCGTTCTCCGGGGCATCAGGCACGGTACAGGGAAAGGCCGCTCCGATCGCTGTTCCGTTGCCCGCCCGGGTGCGGGCCGGGTGCGGCCTTTCGCTGCACCGCCAGCAGGCGGGACACGCCGTCGGCGGTCATCGGCTCGCCCAGGAAGTAGCCCTGGCCGACGGTGTAGCCCAGCTCGCGGAGCACGGCCACCTGCTCGGCGCTCTCGATCCCCTCGGCGACGGTGGCCAGGCCGAGCGCCCCGGCGAGCTGGATCACCGCGCGGGCGACCGCCTGCCGGGCGTCGGGGGTGACCGGGCCGCCGTCGTCGATCTCGATGCCGTCGACGAACGACTTGTCCAGCTTGATGATCGCGGCCGGGAAGGCGCGCAGCAGGCTCAGCGACGACTCGCCGGTGCCGAAGTCGTCGAGGGCGAGCCGGATGCCCATCCGGTCGAGCTCGTGCAGGGCCCGGGAGACCTGCTGGCCGCGGAGCACCGCCGACTCGGTCACCTCCAGCACCAGCCGCTCGCAGGGCAGCCCGCTGTCGGTGAGCGCCGCGGTCACCTCGGCCACGAAGTCGGGGTCGTGCAGCTGCCGGGCGGACACATTCAGCCCGGCCTCGGCGAGGGCCTCCGGCCCGAACTCGGCCAGCCACGCCGACGCCTGCCCGCAGGTCTCGCGCAGCACGAACCGGCCGAGCGGGACGATCAGGCCGGTCCGCTCGGCGGCCGGGATGAACTCGGCCGGGCCGACCACGCCGCGGACCGGGTGATGCCACCGGACAAGCGCTTCGACGCCGATCAGACGGCCGTCGTCCAGCCGCACGATCGGCTGGTAGACCACCCGGAACTCGTCGTTCTCCAGGGCCCGGCGCAGCTCGCCGCCGAGCTGCATGTGCGCGAGGACCGGTTCGCGCATGCCGTCCGCGTAGCGCACGAAGCCGGCCTTGCCCCGCTCCTTCGCCGTGTACATCGCGACGTCGGCGTTCAGCAGCACCGAGTCGACGGTGGCGCCGGGCGCGGCGACGGCGATCCCGATGCTGGCCTGCACCAGCAGGCGGTGCTCGCTGATCGGGCGGGTGAGGGCGGTCAGCAGCCGGCCGGCCAGCTCCTCGGGGTCGGTGCCGCCGTCGGTGAGCAGCACCGCGAACTCGTCCCCGCCGACCCGCACCGGCAGGCCGGCCGCTCCGGCCTCGGTCTGCAGCAGCCGCGCGACCGACAGCAGCAGGCGGTCGCCGACCCCGTGCCCGAGCAGGTCGTTGACGACTTTGAAGTCGTCGAGGTCGACGAGCAGCACCGCGGTCGGGCCGGTGGTGGTCAGGGCGGCGGCCAGCCGGTCCCGGAACAGCGCCCGGTTGGCCAGCCCGGTGAGGCCGTCGTGGCTCACTTCGTACTGCAGGCGCTCCTCCTGCTCCCGGGTGTTGCGCAGGAGCCGGGCATTCTCCCGGGAGGCGACGTACTGCCGGACGGTGACCAGCGCGGTCACCGCGACCGTGGCGATCAGCGCGACCCGGACCGGCCAGCGCAGCGGGGCGCCGAACGCGACCGCGATCAGCGGCACGTCGACCGCCACGATGGCCAGGTAGGGGAGAAGCACGCCCTTGCGGCCGCGGTCGGGGCGCAGCCCGCGGTCGGCGCGGCCCTGCACCGCGACGCCGAGCGTGATCAGCACCGGGGCCAGCGGCATCACGATCGACTGGGCCGGGATGGTGGCGACGTAGCCGAACTGCACGGCGAGCACGGCGACCGCCCCGGCCGGGACGCCGCCGCTGGCCGCGATGAGCCGCATCGCGAGGCGGTCGACCGGGCCGCAGACGATGTACGACACCTTGGCGGCGGCCCCGGCCGCGGCCAGGAAACCGAGCCCGACCAGCAGCGTCGCCTGCCGGCTCCACGGCTCGCGGGCGGACAGCATGGGGGCCAGCCCCACATACCACAACACTGCCGCCGAACCCAGGAACGCGATCGTGCGGTCCAGCAGCACCCGCCAGCGCTCGACGCCGCCGGTCGGGGCGACCGGCACCCGGACCAGTGCCCAGAGGGCGAACCCGAAGCCGGCCGCCACGCAGCCCGCCGCCGCGATCGGCATGCTGCGGGTGCGGGCCTCGGCGGCGTGGGTGAGCATGTCCACCGCGAGCCAGGCGTAGCCGATCGTCATCACGCCGACCGAGAGCAGCACCGCCCGCCAGAACCGCCGGGCGACCGGGTCGAGGCCGGCGCGGTTGCGGACCTTGTCCAGGACGGCCGCGGTGGCGAGCACGCCGCCGATCGGAACGAAGACGTACGACAGGGCCTCGCTGCCGGCGCCGACGGTCAGGTAGGCCAGGCACCAGACGGTGCCGAGCGCGGTGACGGCGGCGGTGGCCCGAACGTACCGGCCCGTCCCTCGATCCACTGTCCGCGTCACGGCCCGACATTATCGGCCTTGATATGCCCCCGAAGTCCCCCGAACGTTCCACATTCACCGAACCGGAACGGCGTGAGTCGTCATCGCGACAGATCAGCCGTTCGTCCGGGGGATGCGCGAGGATGTCAGCGAGCGCGGGCCGGCGAGGAGCAGTATGACCGTCCATATACGGGGGCAATCCGCGGTCGCCGGCCGGTCGGCCGGTGGCCCGCTGGATCCTCTGCGGACCCTGATCCAGGCGGTTCCGGTGCCCACCGCGCCGCTGACCTTCCCGAGCCGGGAGGCGGCGCTCGGCCTGGCCCTGATGGACCTGTCCTTCCGGCTCGACCACGTGCCGCGGCTGTCCGAGCACCTGACGCTGATGGACCGCGGGCACATGAGCCGGGAGATCAGCGTCGACGTCGACCTCGACCTGATCTCCGGCCGGTTGCGCGACACGCTGCTGGTGCCGGGGGAGGGGACGTCGCTGTGGGTGCCGGTCTCCCGCTACAGCCGGCGTGATCTGGCGCCCGCGGTGATCCGGGACTCGCGCGGCGAGGTCGTGCCGCGGCTGTCGCACCGCGACGCCAACCGGGTCACCGCCGCCGCCTTCGTGAAGCTGCTCGCCATGCTGATCAACGCGCACGACGACGTGGCCACCCCGGCCAGCCCGATCCACCAGTTGCGGCACACCCACCAGCGCTCGCGGTGGCTGATCGAGGCGGCGATCACCGAGCTCGTCATGGTCGGGGCGCCCGCCGGGCAGCGGCTGCACACCCCGCTCGATCATGCGGAGCTGCCGGAGCCGGTGGGCACCTCCGGGTCCGTACGCAAGCTGGCTCTTCTCGGTCTTGATGCTCTTTTTCCGGCCGAGGGCGGGCATCGGCTGCTGATGCCGTTCGCCCGGCTGCTGCAGCTGGCCACCCGGCAGTACATTCTGGTCGCGCAGCTCGGCCTGGACCGGCCGCGCCGATTTCTGAGCTGGGAGGCGCCGCTGCTGCCCGCGCAGCACCGGCCGGCGCCGCTGCAGTCGCTGGCGAAGAACGTGCTGCCGGTCAACCGCGAGTTCGTCGTGGAATACGAGACCGAGATCCCGCGGGCGGTCAAGGCCTACCACCTGACCCTGGAGGTCCGGCAGGAGATCAGCGTCCGGCGGTTCGTGATGTCCAGCGACGTCGACGAGGAGTTCGTCGAGGTGCTCGCCGAGGACCTGGAGTCGGTGGCCCGCCGCGCGGACCGGCTCGGCACCCACCACAAGCTGCTCGAGCTGGAGATGCAGAGCATCGCGTCCCGGCTGGCCGAGCTGGGCCGGCGGCGGCTGGTCGACCTGGCCGGCTACGAGTCCTACCTGGCCCGGCTGCCGATCCCGGTCGGCGCGCCGGGCGGTGAGCAGCGCCGGATGACCGCCGAGGAGGTGATCGCGGCGCTGTCCGCCGGCGACTGCTCGCTCGACGTGCTCGCCGCGTTCTGCGCGCACTACGCCACCGACAGCATGCAGCATCTGGCCCGCAGCGGCCTGGCCGGGCCGGCCCTGCTCAACATCGCCGCCGGGCTGCGGGCCGCGCAGGTGGGCCGGGACGTCACCACCGACAGCGACCCCCGCGAGCACGGCGGCCATGCGCATTGGCGGCGGCCGTCGGCCGATCTCAGCCCGCAGTCCACCGAACCGGTCCGGGTGGTCGCGTTCATGGCCCTCGCCGACGAGGCACCGGCCCTGATCGAGAGCATCACCCGGATGGTGGCCGGCCTGTTCCTGGTGGTGCTGGGGATCGGGACGCTGCTGTCCGGCGGGGTCGCCTGGCTCTATTCGTGGCGGGTGGCCGGCGGGTTCGTGCCGGCCCAGGCCGACGCCGTCGTCGCGGTGCTGCTCCTGGTGCCCGGCCTGCTGCTGGCCCGGCTCGACCTGCCCGGCACCAAGTCGGTGCTGGGCCAGCTGCACCGGTTCCAGCGGGCGCTCGCCGCCGCCTCGGTGGTGGTGACCACCGCGCTCGCGATCGTGGTCGGCACGGTCGAGTCGGACCGGACGATGACCCGGTTCTTCCAGGCCGCGCTGGCCGTGCTGATGGTCATCCTGCTCTGCTGCCTGTGCGAGTTCTACGCCCGGCGGATCCACCGCAGCAGCGCGGTGCCGCGGTCGGCCCGGGTGCCGCGCTGGCTCCGCGACGCCCGCCGGTCCACCCGGCGCACGGTCGAGCCGGACGACTTCTTCGACGCACGTGGGGAGATGTGAGGTGACCTCATCGGCGAACTCGACGAAGTCGTCGGAGCTGGCCCGGATCGCCGCCGAGGCGGCCGGCACCTACTTCTCCTCGGTGCAGTTCACCCTGACCCACGGGCCGCTGCCGATGACCACGCTGGGCGCCGAGCCGGACAAGGAGGACCCGAACAGCTGGCCGACCGACTTCTGCCACTTCTCCGCGGCCGGGCTGTCGGTGTCCACGTCGATCTGGCCGTCGGCGATGTCGGCGTTCAGCGGGCGGGTGCAGATCGGTCCGGACGAGCTCGCCGAGCAGCCCGACACGTACGCATATTCCGGTTATGCCGTGCCGAACCCCGGGTTCCTCAACCAGTCGACCCGCAAGGTCGAGGTGCTCATCACGCTCGGCACCGCGCACTGGTCGCCGACCTACCGGGAAACGCTCATGCAGGCGCTGATCATCGAGAAGCTCACCGGGCTGGCCGCCGAGCGGGGTTCGCCGGTGCTGCACCTGCACACCCCGGTCGCGCCGGTGCCGCTGAGCGTCCGATCCCAGCGTGGTGACGGGTCGAGCGAGCGGCTGCGCGACGCGATCGGGCCGTGCCTGCGCTTCTCGATCGGGGTGGATCCGCAGATGTCCGCGGCCCGGCTCGACTTCGAGACCGAGCTGGCGGCGCTGGCCGAGGAATACGGCTTCGGCCTCAAGATCGACGATCAACGGCTTCATCGCGTACGCGGTGAGTGGTTCACGATTCGCGGGTTCGACCGGGAGCGCCACCGCCAGGCCCGCGGCCGGCTGTTCCCGGAGGCGCCGGTGCACACCCCGCGGCGGGCGGTCATCGCGAGCATCGTCGGCCCGTCCCGCACCGGGACGACCGCGGCGACGGTGGCGGCGTTGCGGGCCCGGGGGATCGGGGTGCTGGCCGCCTCCATCTCCAGCATGCGCAAGACGACGTTCATCAACCTGATCCTGCCGGTCGCCGCCGACGCCCCCGGCACGTCCGGGGCGTGGACCGGCAGCTGGCTCGACGCGCTGCCCTGGCTGAGCTCGGTGGCGGGCGGCACCGACGATCGTTCGGCGGCCGCGGACGGCTCGATCGCCGACTGGAAGGTGGCGGTGAGCCCGGTGATGCGCTGCACCTACCCGCCGTCGAGCCAGCAGACCGGGGCGACCACGACCGGCCGGGTGCCCTACCCGATCTGGCTGTGGTGGCAGCTCCCGCACCGCACCGTCGACACGCCCGCCCTGCTGGCCGAGGTGCAGGCCGCGATGGAGCCGCACACCCGGCGGTGCGAGATCGCCTACGCCCAGTCGCGGCTGTGCCGGGGCGACGTCGTCCGGGGCCGGGCCAAGCTGATCGTGATGCTCTCCCAGGAGCACCGCGACCACGCGGCGGTGCAGCGCCTGCTGACCGACGCCACCGAGGCGGCCCAGCTGCGCATCCGGGAATGGATCCCGACCGTCGGCGGGGTCGACCCGAGCAAGGTGCGGCTGCGGTTGTCGCCGCGGGAGCGCTGGCTGACCTACGCCGACATCTCGGCCTGAAGCTTTTTCAGAGCCAGCCGGCGCGGCGCAGCACCCAGTACAGGACGGCCGCGCTGAGCAGCATGAACAACATGATGCTCGGGTAGCCGTAGCGCCAGGTCAGCTCGGGCATGTTCGGGAAGTTCATGCCGTAGACGCCGGCGATCGCGGTGATCAGCGCGGCGATCGCCGCCCACGAGGCGATCTTGCGCATGTCGTCGTTCTGCTCCACCGTCAGCTGGGTGAGCCGGGCCTGCAGGAGGGCGTTGACCACGTCGTCGAACGCGGCGACCTGCTCGACCGCGGCGGCGTGGTGGTCGGCGACGTCGCCGAAGTAGCGGCGGACCTCCTTGGGCAGGTCGGCGAACTCCTTGCCGGCCAGGGCGGCGAGCGGCCGATGGAGCGGGAGCACCGCCGCCTTGAACTTCATCAGCTGCCGTTTGAGCTGGTAGATCTGCTCGACCGTGACCGGCGACCCGGACGCGAAAACGGCCGCTTCGATTCCGTCGAGGTCGGTCTGGATGGCCGCGGCGATCTCGACGTAGTCGTCGACGAGCCGGTCCAGGATCGCGTGCACCACCGACCACGGGCTCCCCGCGTCGAGTGTGCTGTGGTCCAGAACGGTGCCCTGCCGCACGGTGATCACGAAGTGCGGCCCGACGAAGACCCGGATGAAACCGGTGCTGACGATCTCACTGGTCGCGGTGATCTGCTCATGATCGACATATTGGGCGGAACGTACGACGAGGAACACCACGTCGTCGTATCGCTCGATCTTCACCCGCTGCTCGCGCTGCAGAATGTCCTCGACCGTCAGCGGATGCAGCCCGAACACGTCGGCGACCCGGGTGAGCGCGGCCTCGGTGGGCTCGTGCAGGCTGAGCCGGACGAACGCGCCCTCCCGTTCCTGGGCCGCGGCATACAGCCGGGCCAGGTCGGCGGCCGACCCCGGGCTCTCGACCGCGACCCCGTCGACGAACAGGTCGCAGCCCACGATCGCGGTGTGGTCGGCCCGCCGCCAGCCGGCCGGCCGGGGCGGTTCCCAGGTGCGTCGGGCGTCCAAGATTCACGTCACCCCCCGGCCGGAGCCTACTGCCCCTGCTCCGGAGGATCAGTCCAGGTCGGGCTCGGTTTCGGTGAACACCATCGGCTCGACCAGGACCCGGCCGCGGAAGAGGTAGGCCGGGGCGACGACGAAGGTCACCGGGCCGTCCGGCGCACAACCGGCCCAGGGCCGGCCGGCGCCCTCGGCGAGCGGCTCACCGCGCGGCACGTCCTCGGCGAACGTGGCCTGCCGGGTGGTGCCGGCGAGTCCCACGGCCAGGCGGCGGGCCTGCCCGCAGGCCCCCTCGACCGCGCGGCGCTCCGGGTCGGCGAGCTCGTCCCCGTCGCCGCGCAGCCAGTCGGCGACGTCCTGCTCGTCGGCGTTCCCGGCGATCGTGAGCCGGACCAGCTCGCGGACCATCCGGGCCTGCGCCACCGGGCCGTCGGCCCCCGGGCGCGCGCCCCGGACCCGGGCCCAGCGCAGCCGGGCCAGCTGGCGCAGCCGCTGCGTGACGAGGCTCCGGTAGAGGTCGGCGAGGTTGTCGTGCACCAGGTCTTCCTCGTCGGAGCCGCCGGAGAGGGCGAGGACACGGGTGCGCAGGTTCGCCACCTCGTCCCGCAGCTCCGCCAGTTCCTTGGCCTCGTCGGGCACCTCGACGATCGGTGGCGGCGCGGCCGGTGCCGGCAGACCGAGCAACCGGGCACGGGTGTCGGCAGCGGCCGCGATGGCGCGAAACCAGCGGAACACGAGCTCCTCCTACTGTTCAGACCAGGCCGAGGGCTTCGGCCTGCTCCGGGTCGTCGACCGGCAGGTCGATCCGGGTCGTGGTCCCGGTGTCGAGGTCGGTCGCCGTGGCCATGATGGTGGTGTCGCCGAACACCAGGTCGAGTCGCACCTTCCGGTCGGCCGGCGGCCGCCCGACACTGTGGCTGATGTCGATGGAGATCTCGCCGAGCTTCTCGACGCCGGCCTCGGTGACGTACTGCGGGTCGCGGTCGCGACTGGCGAAGAACGTCACCTGCAGCGTGGGAGTCTCGGCCGAGGACGGGGTGAGTATCTTGCGATACGGCTGATCGCGCTGGACCGCCTGGGATCGGCGCACGGCGATCTGGAACCGGTCCCGGACCAGTTTCTGCCCGTCCGGCCCGAAGATGCCTTGGTGCCGGTTGTCCTCCGTGCCCTCCCGGAATCGCAGCGCCATCTGGAATCCGTAGGTCAGCTTCGCGCGGCGCTCGGTGATGAGGTCCGGGTCGTAGCAGAAGTGCACCGCGCCGTGCACCACCGCCTCGCGCGGCTCGGTCGGCCTGGCGACCTTCGCCCGGCCCTTGAGCGCGTGGCTGATCCGGGCGTGCAGGTAGTCACTGACCGAGAACCCGCCGACCAGCAGCACGGTGACGGGCTCGCCGGCGACCTGCTCGCTCAGCTCGTCGAAGGCGCGCCGGACCAGGACGACGATGGGGTCGATGACCGCGTCGAACAACGTCTGCGCCTGCTCGGCGGTGACGAGCAGAGTGCGTAGGTCGTCGTTGGCCGCCGCGGTCAGCCGGTGTCGCACCGGCCTCGGCAGCAGCTTCCACAACGCGTCCGGGATGCCGATGCTGGTGTCGCCGGAGATCACCGGCCGCCCGCCGTCGCCGGTGGCCACGCCCACGTGCCGCTTTTCCTCCTCCCAGTTGTTCTCCACCGCGTTGAGCAGGTTGCCGTGCTCCCGCTCCAACTGGTCGAACACGTCGGGGGCGAGCTGCTGCCGCAACAGCGTCTGGCGGAAAGCCTGGTTGATGAACTGCGAGCCGAGTGCCGCCCCGGTGCTGCCGGCCCCGATCTCGGCCAGCCGGAGCCGTCCCCCGTCCATGGTGAAGGCGAAGGCGGAGATGTCGATCGTGCCGCCGCCACAGTCGACGATCATGAACCGCTGCTCGCCGTCGGTCCGCCAGCTCTTGCCCGGGTTCAGCCGCCCCGCGTCCAGGACGCAGTAGAGGGCGGCGGTCTCCGGCTCGATCGCGATGACCACCTGGTCGCCGCGGCCGAGCCCGGCCTCCACGGCCGCGTCGCGCATCGTCTGCTTCTGCGCGTCGGACCAGATCGCCGGCACCGTGATGCACCACTGGATGTCCGCCATGGTCAGGCCGGTTTCCTTCGTCACCGCCGTCACCGCGTGCTTGCGCATCTGCTCCAGGGTCGAAGCGATGAACCGGCGCACCAGCCGGTCCCGGCCGAGGTCGACGATTCCGTCGCGGCGGGCCACCTCCCTGCTGGTCGGCCGGCCGGCCAGGGCCATCTTGAAGGCGTACGCGTAGCCGTGCAGGCCGAGTTCCTCCCGTTTGTACGCTGAGCTCAGCCACCACAGCTCGTGGGCCTCGTAACCCCAGGCCACCGGCCGGTTCTGCTCGTCGACCACCAGTGCGGACAGGTCCTTGATCGAGCTGCCGGGTGCCTTGGGCCAGTTCCGCCGGTGCAGGATCTGGCGGTTGCGCGGGTCGTCGTTCTCCGGGCTGACCAGCGTCCACGCGAAGCCGCTGCCGTGCGTGCCGAAGTCGATCGCGACGACGACCTTGGCCTTGCCGTTCCGGCTCGGCCTCGGCCTCCGGGGCCGCGGTCGGCCGGTGCCCGGGCGGGAGCCGGAGGTCGGCGGGCACGTCGTGGTGCTCCGCCACCGAGGCTTGCTCCGGCTCCGGTGCGTGGACGCGCGCCGGAGCCGGCAATGCCGCCCGGCCGGCCGGTGGTCCGGCACCGAGCTCCTCCTCCAGCTCGCGGATGTTCTGGTCCAGCTCGTCCACCTCGTCCTCGTCGTCGTCGATCGGCATGACGCCGAGCAGGTCGGCGCGTGCCTGCCGGAAATCGGTCAGCGCCTCGGCCGGCCGGTCGTACGCGCGGAGGAGCTTGCCCCGCACCGACAGTGCCTGCGACCGCACCCGGAGGCTCGCGTCGCCGCCGGTCAGCTCGACGAGCCGGCCGGCGTTCCGGACCGCGTTGCCGGCGGCCCGCAGCGCGTCCTCGTCCCGATCGGACATCCCCAGCGCGAGCATCTCGCCGATCTCGGTATCGACCAGCTGGGCGAGGAACCGCTCCGGCTCGTCCGCGGCCAGGACCTCGTAGGCGCGGCGGGCCTCGACGGCCGGGCCGAGCGCGGCACTGTCGTCCTCAAGATGCTCGAACATCAGCTGGACCTTCTGGGTGAGTAGGTCGGCGATGACGGCCGCCCGGACCGGCGATTCGATCCGGCGCAGCTTGGCGATCGCCTCGTCGAAGACGGCCGGCGCGTCGTCCGCGCGCTCGGCGTCGACGAGCGCGGCCGCGTGCACCGCGGCGGTGATCGGCAGCATCGGCCAGTTGACGCCGGGGCGCTGGTGAAAGAGCTCGTCGGCGATGCCGGCGATGATCGACACCTCCCGCAGAACCTCGCCCTCCGGTTGCAGGACGGCCCAGATCAGGCTGTACATCACGTAGAAGAAGCCGTACAGCTCGGGCGCCTCGTCGTGGAGGCGGCGCATCCGGTCGACCGCCTCGCCGAGATAGCGGGTGGCGATGTCCTCGTCATGATCCGCGAACGCCATCGCGGCCTGGAAACGCACCGTGGCGCTCTGCAGGCGGACCGGTTCGGCCGGCTGGTCCGGCAGGGCGTCCACCGCCTCGACCGCTTCGGCGGCGAACCGGAGCGCCGCCGGACCGTCGCCGGCCATGGCGTGCAGCAGGGCGAGCTGGCCGGTGTGCGCGGCGTAGTGGTGCGAGCCGGGCCCGCTCAGCTCCCGGGCCCGGGTCGATGCCCATTGCGCCCCGGCCAGGTCGCCCTGCATGAACGCCAGCATCGTCCGGACCCCGAGGGTCTCCAGGGCGGCCGCCCTGGGCAGCAGGTCGATGTCGTCGATCGTGACGGCGAGCACCTGCATCGCCTGGATCGGCTCGGCCGCGGCCATCAGCACCTGGGCCAGGATGTTCCGCGATTCGGCGAGGGTCGCGGCGAAGCGGTCCGGGTCGGCGGACTCCTGGATGGCGTCCTCGATCGCGCGCACCGCCCGCTGGGCCGAGTCCAGGGCGCCCTCGACGTTGCCGACCGAGATCCGGACCAGCGACTGGGACCCGAGGATCTTGCCGAGCTGCTGGTGCCGGCCCACCGCCGGGAGCCGGCCGGTGAAGCTCATCATCCGGGCGGAGAGCGGCAGCGCCGCGTCCGGCTGACCGGCGAAGAGCCGGGCCCGGGTCGCCTTCTGCAGCAGTTCGATCAGGGCGTCCTGGTCCTGCCCTTCCTCGGCGGCCTGCGCGGCCTGCTCGTAGACCGCCGCCGCCAGGGCCTGCATCCGGCTCCCGAGCGGGAACTCGATCCCCGCGGCCTCGACCGCCGCGGCCGGCACCCGGGCCACTGACAGGGCCGCGGCGACCCGGTCCGGCAGCGCGTCGGTGGCCGGGTCGGGTGCGGCCGAGTTGAGCGCGATCGCCTGCCCGACCAGGGCGGTGAGGTGTGCGGCGAGGATCCGCTCCAGCGCCGCGACGGCCTTGCTGCGGGCCGTCGGGTAGGGCGACCCGCACATGCGCAACAGGATCTCCAGCATCCGGGAGCGCTGCGCCGGGGCGTCCGCCACCACGAACAGCTCGTCGATCTTGCGGCTGTCCAGCAGCCGGCGCTCGACCAGCCGCTCGCCGAGCAGGTCGGGCTGCACCGGGGGCAGGAAGCCCTCGTCGGCATACAGCTCGGCCATCCGCTCGGCGATCCCGGTGGCCACCTCGACCTTGCGGGTCAGGCCGTGGGCGAGGGTCAGCAGCCGGCCCGCGTCGCCGGCCGAGTACGCGTCGACCACGGTGGCGATCGCGAAGCAGTCCTCCCGGGTGTCCGGGTTGCCGGTGAACTCGGCTAGGGCCGGCTCCCAGACCTTGTCGTCCTCGCGGAACAGCAGCTGGTCGAGCAACTCGTACGCCCGGGCGTCCGGGTCCGCCGGGCCCGCCGGGCCGGGGCCGTCCTGCAGGTCGGCGAGCGCCTGCGCGTGCACCAGCAGCGGGGTCGGGAAGGCGGCCAGCGGCCGGTCGCCGGCCGGCCGCTCGACGCCGCGCAGGGCGGCGAACGCGGCCGACGCCGTCGCGTAGTGCTCGGCCCGCTCGGCCGCGGTGAGCTCGTGCGCCTGCAGCCGCACCACCTCGGCCGGCTTCAGGTAACTGAGCTGCATGGCGGCCCGGAGCCGCTTGAGGAAGCGCTCCGCCGAGCGGACCAGGAACAGGATCCGGACCGGTTCCTTGCGGTCGGTGACCACCGCCGACTCGATGAACTTCGCGGCCGGCTCCGCGCTGTTGTCCATGTAGTCCTGCACCAGCAGCACCGGCATGCGCAGGTTGGCCAGGTCGGCGCCGGCCGGCTCGCTGCCGGTCTCGGTCGGCCCGGCGACCCAGCCGTCGGCGATCGCCCGCCGGCACAGCTCCGCCGCCGTCCGGCTCTTCCCGCTGCCGGCCGGGCCGGTGACCACCGCGAAGCTGACCCGGTCGGTGGGCCCGGCCAGCCATCCGGACAGCACGGCGAGCGCCTCCTCGCGGCCGATGAACGGCACCACCTGGTATTCCGCCCGCAGCGGCCGGATCCAGGAGGTCAGCAGGCTTTCCCGGAGGGCGGCGGTCATCATCGGCGCGAAGCTGCGGACCCGGATCGCCTGGCCGGAACCCATCCGGAAGGCGAGCAGGTTGCTGAGGTACTGCCGGGCGCTGCCGCTCTGCCAGTCCCGCGGCAGCGCGGGCCGCAGCCGCGGGTCGGCGAGGAGCAGGCTCACCGGCACCGCCTCCAGCCGGCGCCCGCCGAAGCCCCGGTGGTCGGCGACGATCACGCCGATGAGCACGCCGCCGAGGGTGAACAGCGCCGCACCGGAGAAACCGGACCAGCCGGCCTCCTCGATCGGCGCCGAGGACATGACGTCGACCGAGATCATGTCGCGGGGGCCGGACAGCGGCGCGCTCGTCCCGCGGACCCCTTCCGGCCGGCGGTCCGCGGCCTCCCGCTGGACCCGCGGGAAGCCGGTGGTGAGGACCTCGACCGGCTCGTCGACGTCGGTGATCGCGATCGTCGGTGTCTCGTCGGTCTCGTCGGACTGCACCCGGAGCAGGGCCACGTCGAGCGCCTTGTCGCCGGGCCGGATGATCTCGGCGACGGTGAGGTCGCCGCCGGTCAGCCGGGTGACCCGCAGACCGGCCGGGCCGTCGAGGCCGTCGAGCAGGTGCCGGGCGGTGACCACCAGACCGGGGGCGATCAGATATCCCGATCCCCGGCGGGGCTTGCCGGCGTCCAGGCTGACCTGCTCCGCACGCTGCGCCATCACCACGCTCCCGGATCACTCTTGCGGCGGTGGCCGATCACTCAGAATCACCCTAGGGGCACCCCCGGGCAGAACACAGAGGACGCACCACCGGAATGCAATACACGTTCGGGCAAGTGCGCTGTCGCCGCCGTTCTGGGTACGATCCATCGCCGTTCCGAAATGGCTTATATCTTTCAATATGCACGTGGGGAGTCCGCATGAGACCGTCCGCCCGGGAAGAGCTGACCATCTCCGAGGCCATCGACTCGCTGCGGTCGCAACTGCTCGACGCGTCGGCCTGGGGGGAGGGCGAGCAACTCACGTTTTCCCTGGACTCGGTCGAGATCGACCTTCAACTGACGGTCAGCCTGGCGCACAAGGGCGAGGCCAAGGTCGGTCTCTGGACGGTGGTGACGGCCGGCGGCGACATCACCCACACCCAGGGCCGGACCCACACCGTCCGTCTCAAGCTGACCCCTCAGGACAGTAGGAAAAAAGGGCGAATTCAACTCAGCGACGAGGACTGAATTCGCGCATTGATCAAGAACGGCCGCGATCGCGTGGCGGCACCGGATCGTCGTAGGCGCCGATCCGGCCGCGGTGGCGTTCGCCGTCGAGGATCGGCCAGGGGTTGGCCGTGCAGCCGTGCAGGCCGAGGGTCTGCTGCTGCATGACCGGGGCCGGCTCGCCCTTTCCCGGGCAGAGTTCGTGGGCCTGGCCCAGGCGGTGCCCGACCTCGTGGTTGATCACGTATCGGCGATAGACGTCGAGGCTCGCGCCGTAGCCGGGCACCCCCTTGACCCATCGGGCCACGTTGACCACCACCTCGTCGTGGCTGCGGCACGAGGTGTAGCCGTCGGCGGCGCCGTCGCAGAGGCTGTCCCGGGTCTTCGGGGTGACCAGCCGGACCGTGAAGTCGGCGTCGCCGGCCGGGCCGACGCGTTGCAGGCGCCAGTCGCCGCTGCCGGTCCAGCTGCGCGGATCCCGCAGGGTGGCGGTGACCGTGGCGGCGAACTCGGCGGCGGTCAGGCCGTGGATGTCGCGTTCCACCGCGACCCGGTAGCGCAGGAGGGTGCCCTTCGTCCCGGCCGGGGCGGCGGCCTCACCGGCGGCGACCGCATACTTCCGGCCGCCGCCGGCCGGGTAGGTGATCTCCGGTTTCGCGGCCGCGGAAGGAGACGCGGACGGCGATGCGGAAACCGGCGGCGGGGAGCTCCCCGGTTCCGCGCGGACCGCCGTGCCGCAGCCGGCCATCAGCAGGATCGCAGCGCTCAGGATCGCGGGTGATCTCATTCCCCCATGACGACTGAGCGCCGGTCAGGGTTGCATCACCGGCGGGTGCGGACGGCGGCCACCACCACGGTGAGCAGGGCCGCGGCCACCACGAGGGCCACCCACCACCCGAGGTGGGCGCCGGTGGCGGCGCCGTTGTGGACACCGGGGTGCGGCGTGGTCCGGGCCGGGTCGAGGGTGATCCCGGCGCGGCCGTGCCCGAACGCGGGGGAGGGGCCGAAGCCGCCCGGCCCCGGTGTGCTGCGAATGGCCATGCGAACACCTCCGGAGGATCGACGGTAGTCGCCGTGTAAGAAATCGGCTCGCCCGCGCACTCCCTGGTGACCGATCACCTTCCCTAAGGACGGCCCATCAGTGGCAGAACCTGAAACCGCGCAGGAGTTCACCGCGCTCTATGCCGACAACCACCGACGCGTGTACGCCTACGCCGTCGCCCGCGCCGGCCGGTCACTCGCCGACGAGGTGGTGGCCGAGACGTTCCTGGTCGCCTGGCGGCGGTTCGCGCAGATGCCGCGCGGAGCGGCCCTGCCGTGGCTGCTCGGCGTCGCCCGCAACGTGCTCCGCGAGCGATATCGCGCCGAGGAGCGGCAACGCGCCGTCGCCGCCGAGATGCTGGCGTGGGTCGCCGACGCGCCCGACGTCGCGGACGGCGTCGCCGAACGATCGGCGCTGCTGGCCGCGCTGGCCGGCCTGTCCGAGAACGACCGGGAAGTGCTGACCCTGACCGCCTGGGACGGGCTGTCGGCCCGGGCCGCGGCCCGGGTCGTGAACTGTTCCGCCCCGGCGTTCCTGGTCCGCCTGCACCGGGCCCGCAACCGCCTCATCCGCGCCGTCGAGGCCGCCTCGGAATCCGCGGCCACCCCGGAATCCGCGACCGCCTACCCCCTTACCGTCGTCACCCAGGAGTCGAACCGATGAAGAACCACATGAAGTCCCTCGCCGACGCGCGCCCGGCCCGGCTGGACCCGCCGGGAACGCCGCCACTGACCTTCGCCTTGACCGAAATGCCGGAAAAGTCGCGGCGCTTCCGGGCTGCTGCTTTGATCCCGGCCGGCGGACTCGCCGCTGCGGCGGCTGCCACGGTTGCTGTGCTGGTGATCGGCTCGGGGGAGGCGCCCAGCGGGCCGACGCCGTCCGCTGCGCCGCTGACCGCCTCCCAGATCCTGCTGACCGCGGCGGAGCACAGCAGCCAGGACCATCCCGGCACCGGGAAGTACCTGCTGTTCCGGACCGAGAGCGGCACGGTGATGACGGTCGGCTCCGGCTCCTCGACCTACCAGATGACCGACCGGACGTCGAACGAGACCTGGTTGTCCCGCGCGGGGACGGAACCCACCCGGGTGATCTCGCAGGACCTCGGCATGACGCCGACCACCCCGGCCGACGCCGCCGCCTACCAGGCCGCCGGGTCGCCCGCACAGGTGCTGGTCGGCAAGCCGCTGCCGACCGGGAAACTCGGCCCCGGCACGCCGGCCGGCGTCGCCGGCGGCGCGCGACGCACCTCCACGACCGACGGCGCGAACATCTACGCCCTCGGCGCCACGAGCATTTCCGTACGGGATCTGGAAAAGCTCCCGGCCGACCCGGCGGCCCTGCGCACCGCGTTGCTGAAGAATTTCGACGGCGGTGGCAGTGACCTGCCCACCGATCGGGAGCAGTGGCTGCTGGGCGTGGCGTCGACGCTGATCGCCGAGATCCCGGTCAGCGGCCCGGTGCGGGCGGCGGCGTTCCGCCTGATCGCCGGCCTCGACGGGGTGCGCCCGCTGGGCGTCGTGGCCGACCAGCACGGCCGCGAGGGGCAGGGCTTCGCCTTCACCGCGACGAACGCCTTCACCGGCTCGATCGAGCACCGCTTCGTGATCGACGCCGCGACCGGGCGCGCCCTCGGCGAGGAGAGCCGGGTGCTGCAGCCGGGAGGCACGACCGCCCACTTCGGACCGGGCAGTCTCCTCGGCTACACCGTAGTCCTGGAGCAGAGGGTCACCGACCAGCGCACGATGGATCCATGGGGACAGGTGCGCAGAGCAGGGTGATCGCGGACTTCGGGCGCCCGATGCCGGCCCTCACCGAGGTGATGGCCGGCATCGGTCCGCGTCTGCTGCGCCGCCAGGGGCGGTCCGGTCCGGCCCGGGTGGTCGGTTTCGCTACCGGGCCGCTGAACGCGATGACCCGGCTCGGCGAGCGTCGCCTGATGCCGCCGGCCGATCCGAAGCGGCGCCGCCGGGGGTGAGCGGGGCCACCGCCCGGAATTCCGAGTCGTGCCAGATCAGCGGCGCGCGGGTCGGGTCGGCCGCCATCGACAGGACCCGGAGCAGCACGATCAGGTGGTCGCCGCCCGGGACCACGGTCTCGGTGCGGCATTCGAACCGGGCCGCGGCGCCGTCGAGCAGCAGCGCGCCGCGGCTGGTCTGGTCGAACGTCGCGCCGGCGAACCGGTCCCGGCTGCGGCTGGCCAGCTGCCGGCCGAGCCAGGCGTGCTCCTCGGTGAGCACGCTGACGCCGATGGTGTCGGCGGTGCTCAGCACCGGCCAGGTGCGCGACGCCGCGTCGATGCACAGCGCGAGCAGCGGCGGGTCGAGCGACACCGATACGAACGCGCTGACCGCGAGCCCGACCGGCGCGCCGTCGATCTGCGCGGCCACCGCCATCACGCCGCGCGGGTAGAGGGTGAAGGCCCGGCGGAGTTCGGCGAGGTCGTCAGTCACGGGGACCCGCCACCCATCGGCCGTTGGCGGTGATCGCCACGTCGACGTTGCCGCGCAGGGCGTTCGAGTAGGGGCAGACCCGGTCGGCCTCGATGGCCAGCTCGACGGCCCGGTCGGGGTCGGTCACCCCGGGGATGGTCACCGCCAGGGTGGCGCCGATCCGGAAGCTGCCGTCGTCGACCGAGGACAGCGAGACGGTCGAGTCGACGCTGGTCTCGCCGAGGTCGACCCGGGCGCGCCGGGCCACGGTGGCCAGGGCCCCTTCGAAGCAGGCGGCGTAGGCGACCGCGAACAGCTGCTCGGGGTTGGTGCCGGGGCCGCCGGTGGCCGGCCGGGAGAGGTCGACGTCGAGGTGGCCGTCGTCGCTGCGGCCGTGGCCGTTGCGCCCGCCGGCGACGTGGGCTTTTGCGGTGTAGATGTGTGACACAACGACTCCTAGAAGGGGTAGCGGGCGATCTCGGCCTGGCTGGTGAGCCACTGCTGCTCGGTGAACGCCTCGGCGTTGTAGCGGGTGGAACCGACCCGGCTGCCGTTGCCGGAGGCGCGGACGCCGCCGAACGGCTGCAGCACGTCGTCGACCAGGGTCTGGTCGTTGACGTGCACGTTCCCGCTGACGATGCGGTCGGCGAAGGCGAGCCCGCGGCCGACGTCGGCGGTCAGCACCCCGGCCGACAGGCCGTACTCGGTGCCGTTGGCGAGCTCGACGGCCTCGTCGAAGTCGGCGAACGTGGTGATCGGCGCGACCGGCCCGAAGATCTCCAGGTCGTAGGCGCTCATCCCGGGGCGTACGCCGGTGAGCACGGTCGGGGCGTAGAACAGTCCGTCGTAGGTGCCGCCGGTGACCACCGAAGCGCCCGCGCCCCGGGTGTCGGTGACGATCTTGTGGACGGCGTCGCGCTGCCGGGCGTCGATGATCGGCCCGATCGCCACGCCCGGTTCCAGGGCCGCGGCGCGGGCGGCGAGCCGGGTGGCGTACTCCTCGGCGATCGACTCGTGCACCAGGTGCCGGCTCGACGACATGCAGATCTGCCCGGCGTGCAGGAACGAGCCCCAGGCGCCGGCGCTGGTCGCGGCGTCCAGGTCGACGTCGTCGAACACGACGAGCGCGGAGTTGCCGCCGAGCTCGAGGTGCACCCGCTTGAGGCGCTGCGCGGCCTGCACCGCGATCGCCCGGCCGGCCCGGGTGGAGCCGGTGAACGCGATGATCGGCACGTCCGGGTGGTCGACCAGCGCGGCCCCGAGGGCGCCGTCGCCGGGCAGCACGGCGAGGGCGTCGGCCGGGAGTCCGGCCTGGAAGAGCGCCTCGGCGATGATCGTGCCGCCGCTGACCGCGGTGCGCGGGTCCGGCTTGACCACGACGCTGTTGCCGACGGCCAGGGCCGGCGCGACGCTGCGCAGGGCGAGGAACAGCGGCGAGTTGAACGGCGCGATGACGCCGACGACCCCGGCCGGGAGGCGGCGGGAGATGCTGAGCCGGCCTTCCGGTGACGGGTAGGTCTCGCCGGTCGGTTCGAGCGCGAGACCGGCCGCGGTGTAGAGGGCCTGGGCGCTGATGGTCAGCTCGAACATCGCCTTGCCGACGGTGGCGCCGCCCTCGCGGACCAGCCAGTCGGCGAGTTCCGGCATGGTGGCCTCGATCAGCCGGCCGGCCTCGCGGAGGATGCCGGACCGCTCGAACGCGGGCCGCCGGGCCCAGGCGCGCTGGCCGGTGACGAGCCGGGCCACGGCCGCGGTCAGCTCCTCGGTGGACGCGGTCGCGATCTGGCCGAGCACGGCGCCGGTGGCCGGTTCGGTGATGTCCGCGGTTGTCACGGCCGGCTGGGCGGTGCCGGCGTACAGAACTGTGGGCAGCCGGTCGGGGTCGATCAGGGGCATGGCAGTCCTCTACTCGGGCAGGACCAGCGCGGCACCGCGCAGGCCGATCATCATCGAGGCGAGCATCGTGTTGGCGCGGGGGCTGACCGGCATGATCGAGGCGTCGGCGACCGACAGGCCGGTGACGCCGACGACGGCGAGCGCCGGGTCGACCACCGCGCCGGGGTCGGTGCCCATCCGGCAGGTGCCGACCAGATGGCCGTACGACTCGAGGTGGTCGGGCAGCCGCTCCCGGTCCCGCCACCAGGGGTTCTCCGGTTCGATCAGGACGTCGCCGAGGGCGTCGAGCGCCGCCTGCGCGTCGTCCAGCAGCAGGTCGAAGGCCTTGGCGTCCTGCGGATCGCCGAGGTGGTTGAGGTGCACCTCGGTGCTGCCGTCCGCCGCGAGCCGGACCGAGCCGCGGCTGACCGCGCGCATCAGCCCGAGCCCGAGGAAGACCTCGGCCGCGTCCTCGCCGGGCAGGTAGGGCTTCGCCTGGTGCGGGTAGAGGTGCACCTCGACCCGGTCGTCGGCGAGGATCTCGTAGCGCAGCAGCACGCCGTTGACCGGGCGCAGGCCGGGCGCGGCCGGGTCGGCCGCCCGGACCTGGAGCACGGTCCACGGGTGGTCCTGCAGGTTGGCGCCGACCCCGGGGGCGTCGTGCACGAGCGGGACGCCGGCCGCGGCCAGGTCGGCGGCCGGGCCGATGCCGGAGCGCAGCAGCAGCGCCGGGGTTTCGACCGAGCCCGCGCAGACGACGACGTGATCGGCGTCGATGACTCCGGTCGAGGTCTCCACGCCGACGCAGCGGGTGCCGTCGAACAGCAGGCGCTGCGCCGTGGTTCCGGCGCGCAGGTACTGGCGCAGGCGGGGGAGCAGGGCTTCGTGGACGCCGTAGCGCACGGCGCCGTCGATGGTGTTGGTCGGCCAGTGCCCGACGCCGAGCGCGCCCGGCGCGTTCTGGTCCTCGACCCAGGCGTGGCCCTGTTCGCCGGCCCAGTCGGCGAACGCGGTGTCGACCGGCCCGAAGCTCAGCCGGGTGATCGGGATCGGGCCGCTGTTGCCGTGCGCGGGTCGGTCGCCGAACTGCGCGTCGGTCTCGAGCGCCCGGAAATAGGGGGCGACGTCGTTCCACCGCCAGCCCTCGATGCCCCACTCGTCGAAGCACCAGGGCTGGCCGCGCAGCGCCGCCGCCGAGTTCGTCGACGTGCAGCCGCCGGTGACCCGGCCGCGCAGCAGCGGCCGGCCGGTGTCGGCGTCGACGTGTCCCCAGTCGACGTCGGCCGGGGTGGCCAGGTCGCGGCGCATCCAGTCCGGCGGGGGAGTGCCGGGGTCGTCGCCCGCTTCGAGCAGGATCACGTCGGCGTCACCGCGGGCGACGAGGCCGTCCGCGCAGAACAGGCCGGCCGCGCCGCTGCCGATCACCACGATCGTCTTACGCAAGGCTCTCACCACCATCGAGGACGAGGATCTGGCCGGTGGTCGACGCCGCCGCCGGGGAGGCCAGGTAGGCCACGGCCGCGGCGACGTGCGCGGCGGCGATCGGGGCGCCGAGCGGGATCGCGGCCATCTTCCGGTCGACGTAGCCGGGGTCGGCGAGGACGTCGGCGGTCATCGCGCTGGGCACGACGGTCGGCGCGACGGCGTTGACCCGGATCCCGTCGGCCGCCCATTCGAGGGCGAGCAGCCTGGTCAGGTGACTGAGTCCGGCCTTGCTCACGCCGTACGCCAAGGAATTCTTTGCCGCCAGAAAAGCGTGCGTGGAGGAGATCGAGACGATCGCGCCGCCGTTCGCGGCGAGCGCGGGGTGGGCGGCTTTCGCCATCCGGTAGGCGCCGGTGAGGTTGACGTCGAGCACGTGCTGGAAGGTGGCGACGTCGGTCTCCAGGGCGGTGCGGCGCACCATGATGCCGGCCGCGTTGACCAGCAGCGACAGCCCGTCGACCGCGGCGACCACGGCAGCGCAGGAGGCCTCGTCGGTCACGTCGAGCCGGTGGATGGTGGTGCGCTCGTTCGCCGGCGGGGCAAGGGCGGCGACGTCGGTGTCGGCCAGCGCGAGCCGCATCCCGGTGGCGCCGAGCGCGGCCGCGATGGCCTGCCCGATCGCCCCGGCGGCGCCGGTGATCAGGGCGGTCGTCATGCCGCGACCAGGGCGTAGGGAGGGCGCATGGACAGTCCTTGGGTGATGGTGGGGGCGCCGATCAGCAGGCCGGCGGCCCGGCCCTCGTAGACGGCTTCCTGGACGGTGCGCGGCGCGAACGCGTCGCCCACCAGATGCACCTGGCCGGCCCAGCCGGACCGGGCGAGCTCGTCCAGCAGACCGGCGCGCGATCGGGCCGGTCGGACGTGGACGATCGAGTCGACGCCGGTGAGGGTCTGTTCCGACCCGTCGACGGTGTGGGTGATGGTGACGGTCCGGCCGTCCGCGTGGGCCGGCCGGTGCATGGTGAAGATCCGGACGCCGGCCGCGCGGAGTCGTTCGGCGAGGCCGAGCCGGGAGTAGACGGTGATCCGCGGCGCCATGCTCGCAAGCGGGCTGACCAGCCGAACCGCGGTGCCGCGCGCTGCCAGAACCTCGGCGAGCGCAAATGCTTCCCAGGACCCCAGTTCGTCGAGTACGACGGTGGTCGCCCCGGCGCACGACGGTTGCCGCACGACGCCGGCGAGTTCGAGCACCGGTGGCCCGCCCGGCAGCGACAATGCGTCGTCCGGGTGGGTGGCCGCACCGGTCGCCATGACGACGACGTCCGGCGCGAGCCCGGCGACCGTCGCGGCGGTGACCTCCGCCCCGAAGCAACGGACCACGGTGCTCGCGTCCAGTTCGGCCCGCAGGTCGTCGAGGAGCAGGCCGAACCCGCCGCGGACCCGGGCGACGTCCGGCAGTGCGCCACCGGGCTCGGTGGCGGCATCGGCGAGGACGACGTGATGGCCGCGGCGACTCGCGGTGATCGCTGCCTCCAGCCCCGCCGGTCCGGCCCCGACCACCAGCACGGACTGCGGCGACGGCTGGGTGGATGAAGCAGCGAGCCAGGCTCGTTCGTTGCCGACCGCCGGGTTGACCGTGCAGGTGATCGGCGTGATCGCCTCCAGGTTGGCGTTGCAGCCCTGGTTGCAGGCGATGCAGTGCCGTGGGGAGTCCTGAGCGAGGGTGCGCCGGGTCAGGGCCGGCTCGGCGATGTGCGCCCGGGCGTACCCGACCAGATCCGCCTCCCCGGCCGCCACCATCGAGGCGCCGGTCTCCAGGGTGTCGATCCGGCAGACGGCGAGCACCGGCACGTCCGGGAACTCCCGCTTGAACCGGGCGGGCAGATGCCGGAACGGCGCCCGCCCGTAGCTCATGTCGGCCATCTGGGTGCTGAGCGAGGCCGCCCCGACGTACGCGGAGTGGCTCACGTGCAGGAAGTCGATCGCCACCGAACCGCGGAGGTGCTCGACGATCCGGACCACGTCGTCCGGGCCGAGCCCGCCGGGCAGGAACTCGTCGGCGGACAGCCGCACCCCGACCGCGGCCCGGCCGCCGACCGCGTCGGCCACCGCGACCAGCACCTCCCGGGCGAGGCGGACCCGGGCCGCGAACGAGCCGCCGTAGCCGTCGGTCCGGTCGTTGGTGAGCGGCGAGAGGAACTGCTGGAGCAGGTGCCCGTGCCCGAGGTGCACTTCGAGGCCGTCGAACCCGGCCGCGACCACCCGGGCCGCGGCCGCCGCGAACCCGGCGACCACGGCGTCGAGGTCGAAGGCGTTCATCACGTGCGGCGAGTGCGCGCCGGTGCTCCACGGCGCCGGGCCGGCTCCCCAGCTGCCGTGGTGCTCGTCGCCGGAGTGCCGCCCGGTGTGCAGGATCTGGGCGAACAGCCGGGTGTCCTCGGCGTGCACGACGCCGGCGAGCGCGGTCAGGCCGGCCAGGGCCTCGTCGTCGTAGGCGTGCACGCCGAGCCGGCGCAGGCTGGTCGGGTGCACCCGGATGCCCTCGGTGATGATCAGGCCGGCCCCGCCGCGGGCTCGTTCCCGGTGGTAGTCGAGGTGGCGCTGGGTGACCAGGTTGCGGCCGGCCTCGCCGAAGTTGGTGGTGTGCGGGGCGACGAAGATGCGGTTCCTGATCCGGGCCGGGCCGAGGTCGATGCCGGTCGTCAACACGTTCAGCTGACCCACCTCGCCGACACCGACTTGAGGTCGGTGAAGAAGTCGACGGCGGTGCGCCCCTGGGAGTGGATCGTGCCGAGGAACGACTTCCGCCGGCCGCCGAAGCCGACCTGGGCGGTCGGGGCGGCGACGCCCACGTTGACGCCGATGTTGCCGACGTCGGCGCGGCCGGTGAACGCGCGGGCGGCGGCGCCGTCCCGGGTGTAGATCGAGGCCGCGTTGCCGAACGGGCTGCCGTTGACGAACTCGATGGCCGCGTCGAGGGTCGGCACGTCGACGACGAACAGCACCGGCCCGAAGATCTCGTCGGTCAGCAGCGGACTGTCCACGGTCGCCCGCACCACCGACGGGCCGATCGCGTAGCCCTCGCCGCGGGAGTCACGGCCGTCGACGAGGACGTCGGCGCCGGTCAGCACGCCCTCGACGGCTTCGACCGCGGCGCGGGAGATCATCGGCGGCAGGTCGGTGGTCGCCCGGGCCCTGGCCAGGACCGCGTCGACCAGCGCGGGCTGCGCACCCACCGTGACCAGGATGCTGCTGGACAGGCAGCGCTGCCCGGACATGCCGAACGCCGAGGTGGTGACGGCGGCGGCGACCACGTCCGGGTCGGCGTCCGGGAGGGCGACGAGCGGGTTCCGGGCACCGCCGGCTGCCTGGGCGCGCTTGCCGGCCGCCGACGCGCGGGCGTAGACGGCGGCGGCGGTCGCCGACGAGCCGACCAGGGACACGCTCGCCACGTCCGGGTGGTCGCAGAGCGCCTCCACGGCCGCCCGGCCGCCCTGGACGATGTTCACCACGCCGTCCGGGAAGCCCGCCTCGGCGAACAGCCGGCCGAGCGCGGAACCACCGAACGGGGTCTGCTCGGACGGCTTGATCACCACGGTGTTGCCGCAGGCCAGCGCCCACGACCAGTAGATCAGCCCGGTCATGATCGGGAAGTTGAACGGCGCCACGATCGCCGCGACGCCGATCGGCTCGCGCACCAGGGTGGCGTCGATCCCGGCCACGACGTCGACCACGTGCTCGCCGGCCAGCAGGGCCGGGGCGGTCGCCGCGGCCTCCAGGTGCTCGCGGGCCCGGTCCAGCTCGGCCCGGGCGTCGGCGAGTGACTTGCCGTTGTCGCGGGAGATGGTCGCGGCCAGCTCGCCGGCGTTCGCCTCGATCAGGCCGGCCAGCCGCACCAGCACCCGGGCCCGCCGGGTGGACGGCGTCGACCGCCAGCCGGGCAGCGCCGCCCGGGCCGCGGCGACCGCGCGGTCCACGGTCGCGGCGTCGCCGGCGCCGACCGACCCGATCGGCTCGCCGGTGGCCGGCGCGGTCACCGGGATGTCGGTGCCGGTCGACGGTTCGAGGGCGCCGCCGATCAGATTCGGCGCCCTCATGAGCGCACCTCCTTGACGGCGACCACGTCGATCTCCACGCGGCACTCACTTCCGATTCCGACGTAGACGGTGGCGCGGGTCGGGAACTCGCCCGGCGCCCAGTAGGTGCGGTAGACGCTGTTCATCTCGTCGTAGAACGCCCGGTCGGCGAGGTAGACCGTGGTCTTCACGACGTCGGCCAGGGAGGAGCCGGCGTCGGCGAGGATCGCGGTCAGCGCGTCGAGCACGATGCGGGTCTCGTCGGCGATCGACGCGGCCGCCGCCATCCGGGTCCGGGTGTCGTTGTCGAACGCCATGCCGTTCGCGAAGACCATCGTCTCGGTCTCGACGCCCTGCGACAGGGGATAGGAGTCGTCGTACTGGGGCCCTTGCGGCACCCGGATGATCCGGCGCACGACGGCCTCAGTCCCCGGTCAGCGGGCCGAAGCCGGCCGGCATCTCGGGCCGGACCGGTTCGGGCGCCGGCTCCGGGAAGTGCGGCATGATCTCGTCGGCGAAGAGCCGGTTCGAGCGCATGACCTGCTCCTGGTCGAGACCCGGGATCCACGACCACAGAACGAGCCGCTGAACCCCGTACTCATCCTGCAAGTTCTTGATCTGTGCTTTTACGGTCTCCGGCGAACCGATGAAGAGGTGCTCGCGGGGGAAGAGGAACTTCCACCACTCGCCGGTCTGCTCCTCGTCGGTGAGCTTCTCGCCGGGGTTGGCGAACATGCCGCGCGGCCGGACCCCGCCGACGTAGGAGTAGAGCGCGTTGATCAGCTCGCGGGTGTCGGCCTCGGCCTGGGCGTCCGTCTCGGCGACGTAGACCATGCGCATCAGCGACACGCCCTCACCGCGCGCGGCGGGCCGGCCGAGCGTCTCGGACAGGGCGCCCTGATAGGCGTCCATCACCTCGCGAAGGCCCTCGCGGGAGCGCAGCCAGGTGATCACGTTCATCCGCTCCTGCGCGGAGGTGACGAAGCCGGGCGTTTTATCCAAAAGATTCCACAGCGACGGGTACGGCTTCTGGTACGGCTTCGGGATGATCGACATGGCGATGTACTCGCCGTCCTCGGCCCGCCAGAGCGGATTGCGCGGGTACCACGTCGCGCCGTCCGGGATGCCCGGCGCCGGGAAGGTCCAGAACTCGCCCTGGTGGCTGAACGCCTCCTGGGTCCAGGCCTTCTTCAGGATCTCCATGTGCTCCAGGAAGAAGCGCCAGTTGCGCTGCTCGTCGGCGCCCCGGTCGGCGGCCGGGTAGAAGTTGGTGAACTCGCGGCGCTGGATGCCGCGGGCGACGCCGATGTCCAGCCGGCCGCGGCTCATCTGGTCGAGCAGGGCGAGGTCCTCGGCCAGCCGCAGCGGGTGCCAGAACGGCGGCGTAACCGCGCCGGTTCCGATCCGAAGTCGCGTCGTGATCCCGGCGACATACGCCCCGGCCAGGATCGGGTTGGGGTTGATCTCGAAGCCCTCGCCACCGAAGTGGTGCTCGCCCTGCCACAACGTGCCGAACCCGGATTCGTCGAGATGCACGATCTGTTCCGTGGCCATGTCGAGGAGTTCGCGATAGGACCGGGCGTTGCCCGGGTTGTCCATCGTGAACAAGTAATCGAACTGCACAACGTCCTCCCACCAGCCGTGAACCTATGCCGGACAGGATTACAGGCCCACGGGATACGTGTCCAGTGGCTCTTGACAAAATTCTTGTATTGGTTGACACCGGCCGAGCAGGCAACCTAGCCTCGGCGCCATGTCCAGTTCCTGGTGGCCGACCGCTATCGCCGCGGCGGACGAGACCCTGTACGAGCGGGCCGGCTTCGGCCGGGTGTCCGGTCTGGGTGTACGCCCGGCGCTCCTCGTGATCGACGTGCAGTACCGCACGGTCGGCCACGAACGGGTGCCGATCGCGGACGCGATGACCGAGTTCCCGACCGCCACCGGTGACCGCGGCTGGACGGCCGTCGAGCGGATCGCCCGGCTGCTCACCGCGGCGCGGGCGGCCGGCATCCCGGTCTTCCACCCGCACGTCGCCCCGAAGACGAAGCTCACCGCCGGTGGTTACGCCGGCAAGACCCCGACGCTGGCCTCGACCGGCGCCGGGGCGTACGACTTCGTCGCCGAGGCCGCTCCGCACGACGGCGAGGTGCTGATCGCCAAGGATCATCCGAGCGCGTTCTTCGCGACCGGCCTGCTCACCCACCTGGTCCAGCGGGGCGTCGACACCGTGCTGCTGGCCGGCGCGACCACCAGCGGCTGTGTGCGGGCCAGCGCGGTGGACGCTTTTTCGGCCGGCTTCCGGGTCGGCGTGGTCGGCGACGCGGTCTTCGACCGGCTCGACGTGGTGCACGAGGTCGCCCTCTTCGACCTGGCGTCCAAGTACGCCGACCTGCTGACCACCGAAGCGGCCGGCGCATACCTGGGCGGCCTGGCATGAGGGTCGACTGGCACAGCCACACCTGGCTGCCCGAGCACCTCGGCCCGCACTGGGGCCCGGAGCTGGACGCGAACGTGTCCGCCCACCCCAGCGCGGACGGCGACTGGGACGCCCACCAGGAGGCGATGAGCGAGGCCGGCATCGACGCCGCGGTGATCCTGGGTCTGGTCGCCTGCGAGATCGACCTGGACATCCCCAACGAGTACATAGCCGGTCTCGTAATGAAAAATCCGGATAAGTTGCGGGGGTTCGGCAGCGTCGACCCGTCCGACAAGCACGCGGTCGAAAAGGTGCGTTACGCCGCCACCGACCTCGGGCTCACAGGGCTCAAACTCTCCCCGCCCTACCAGGGCTTCCACCCGCACAGCGACGAGGCGTTCGCCGTCTACCGGGCCGCCGCCGACCACGGACTGGCACTCACGTTCCACCAGGGCGGCGTGTTCCTGCGCAGCGGCTACCTCGAATACGCCCAGCCGATGCTGCTCGACCGGGTGGCACGCACGTTCCGCGACACGAAGATCATCATCGCGCACGCCGGGCAGCCGTGGTCGTTCGAGACCGCCGCGGTCATGTTCAAGAACCCGAACGTCTTCACCGACCTGTCGGCCCGCTACGGGCGCCCGGCGCAGCTCACCCAGATCCTGCAGAACCTGCTCGACTACGGCGTCCAGGACCGGGTGCTGTTCGGTTCCGACTTTCCCATCTACCGGCCGGCCGACTGCCTGGCCCAGTTCCGGTCGCTGGACTTCGACTCCGCGCTGCTCGAGTCGATCATCGACGACCGCCCGCTCAGCCTTCTCGGCCTCTAGGAGTTTTCATGGAACCCCCGTTCGAACGACTGCTGACCGGTGGCACGGTCGTCCGCCCCCGCGACGTACCCCGCCTCGCTGACATCGGTATCCGGGACGGCCGGATCGCGGCGGTCCTCACCCCGGGCACCGCGGTCGAGGCCGCCGAGACGGTCGACGTCACCGGCCTGCACGTCTTCCCGGGCGGCGTCGACCCGCACAACCACATCGCGCTGTCCACCTCGGGCCTCGAGGAGTACCGCACCGACACCGCCGCCGCGGCCAAGGGCGGCGTCACCACGATGATGTACATGCTCTCCAACGGCGGGTCCTACCTGCCGATGCTCGAAGAGCACACGACGACGGCGGACGCGTTCGCGTACATCGACTTCGGCTACCACTGCACGCTGATGACCGACGAGCACGTCGGCCAGATCGACGAGCTGCGCAGCCGCTACGGGCTCCGGTCGTTCAAGTACTTCATGCACTTCCGCGGCGACGAGGGCGCGTACCTCAACGTCGAGGGCACCCACGACGGGCGCTTCTTCGGCATCGCCAAGGCCGTCGCCGAGCGCGGCGACCTGCTGCTCGTGCACGCGGAGAACCCGGAGATCGTCTGGGTGCTGCGCGACCAGCTGATCGCGGCCGGCCGCGACGACCTGGCCGCCTGGGACGAGTCCCGCCCGCCGTTCGTCGAGGCCGAGGCGATCCGCAAGGCGACGTTCTTCGCCCAGCAGACCGGCTGCCGAATGTACTTCGTGCACGTCAGCACGGCCGACTCGCTCGACCAGCTGCGCAAGGCCCGGCTCGAGTTCGCCTCCGACTCCCTGTTCGCCGAGACCTGCCCGCACTACCTGACGCACACCTCGGACTGGGCCGGCGGCATCGTCGGCAAGGTCAACCCGCCGCTGCGCACGGCCGGGCACCCGGAGGCGCTGTGGGCCGCGCTGGCCGACGGCACCGTGAACACGCTCGGCTCCGACCACGTCGGCCGGCAGCGGGTCGCCAAGGAGGGCGGCATCTGGAAGGCCAGTGCCGGTTTCCCGGGCGCGCCGACCACCCTGCCGGTGCTGCTCTCCGAGGGTTACCACCGCCGCGGCCTGCCGCTGCAGCGGATCGCCGAGCTCACCGCGAAGAACCCGGCCGAGCTGATCCAGGCCGACCACCGCAAGGGCGACATCGCGGTCGGCCTCGACGCCGACCTCGCGATCGTCGACCTGCAGAAGACCCGCACCCCGGACCCGGCGTGGCTGGGCACGTTCTCCGACTACTCGCTCTACGAGGACATGCCGCTGCGCGGCTGGCCCCGGCACACCATGGTCCGCGGCCAGTTCGTGGTCCGCGACGAGGAACTCGTCGGCAGGTCCGGCCACGGCTCGTACATCCGGGACGTGGCATGAACGACAACCTCGCGGTGCTCCGCGGCTACTTCGACGCCATGAAGGCCGGCGGCCCGCCGGCGGCGATGCCGTTCTACGCCGAGGACGTGGTGCTGGAAGTGCCCGGCGCGCACCCGGCCGCCGGGATCTATCGGGGCCACGCCGGCGTCGGGGAGTTCGGCGCGACGATGGCCCGGCTGACCGGCGGCACGTTCCGGCTCGTCCCGGAGGACCTGCTGGCCGGCGAGGAGCACGTCGTCACGGTCGCCACGGCGAGCGCCAACGGGGTGAGCTGGCGCCGATTGATCCTCTCCACCGTCCGCGACGGCAAGCTCGCCACCGTCCGGTTCTTCGAGGGCGACCAGGCTCTCGTCGACCAGGTGCTGTCGGCATGACCCGGCTGATCACGGCGCCCCTGGCGTTCGTCGGCGACGAGTGGATCGCCGACGCCGCGATCGCTGTCGACGGCGACACCATCGTGGCCGCCGGGCCCGCCTCCGCCATCGCCGTCGATCATGACGGTGCCGAGGTCTGGACCGACCGGGCGATCGTGCCCGGCGGCGTGAACGGCCACGGGCACACGTTCCAGGCGCTGATCCGCGGTTTCGGCGACGACCTGCGGTTCGCCGACTGGATGGGCCGGCTGGTCCATCCGACCGCGGCCGGGCTCGACCGGGACGCGATCGCGCTGGCCGCCCGCTACGACTTCGCCGAGATGCTCCGGATGGGCATCACCACCGCGGTCGAGTTCTTCTACCTGCACGACGGCGGCAACGACAACGCCCTCGCGATCATCGAGGCGGCCCGCGAGGTCGGCCTGCGGGCGGTGCTCGCCCGGTGCATGTTCGACGCCGATCCGGGGCCGCCGCGTTACCGGGAATCCCCGGCGCTCTTCGAGAAGAACTTCCGCGATTTGCGTACGGCCGTGGCCGGCGACCCGCTGATCGACATCCACCCGGCGCCGCACTCGGTGCTCGGGGCCGGCCCGGTCATGCTGGAACTGGGCGCCGCCCTCGGCGCCGAGTTCGACGTCCCGGTGCACGTCCACCTGGCCGACAGCCAGGGCGAGGTGGACACGTCGATCACCCGGTTCGGCGTCACCCCGATCGGCCGGATGGCCGCGCTCGGCGTGCTCGACGAGCGGACCCTGGCCGTGCACGCGGTCCGGGTCGACAACGGCGACCTCGCGTTGCTGGCCGAGCACGGCAGCACGGTGGTGCACAATCCGTCGGCCAACGCGTTCCTCGGCGGCGGCATCGCGCCGGTGCGCCGCATGCTCGACCGGGGCATCCCGGTCTGCCTCGGCACCGACGCCGGCGGCGCGAACAGCCGCCAGTCGCTGTTCGAGGAGATGCGGATGGCCGCCCTGCTGGCCAAGGCGCTCGACCGGGACGGGACCGCGCTGACCGCGACCGACGCGCTGCGGATGGGCACGTCGGCCGGCGGCCGGGCGCTGCGCCTGCCGGTCGGGCTGATCGCCCCCGGCTACCGGGCCGACCTGGTCGGCCTCGACCTGACCGCGCCGTCGCTGCGGCCGCGGCGGACCGCGACCCAGAACGTCGTCTACTCGATGCTGCCGGAAGCGGTGGAGCGGGTGGTCGTCGGCGGCCGGACCGTCGTGCGGGACGGCCGGCTGCTGACCGTCGACGTGCAGGAGATCGGGGCGAAGGTGGACGCGCTGACCGCGGCGTGGACACCACTGTCCGGAACCCACCCGACCGATACTGTGCTCTCGTGACGACGCCCGAGGACGTGACGACGGATGCTGCCGGCTTCGAGCGGAAGCTGGGCACCTACATCCGCGAGCTCCGGCTCGAGCGCAAGGTGTCGCTGCGGTCGCTGGCCGCCGATTCGGGCGTCTCGGTGAGCTTCCTGTCCCAGGTCGAGCGGGGCGAGGCCAGCCCCTCGATCGCCACGCTGATGCGGATCGCGAAGGCGCTCGGCCAGACCATCGGCAGCATGTTCGAGAGCCGATCGAACTCCCGGCTGGTGCGAGCCGGCCAGGGTCCGCGACTGGTCCATCCCAACGCGGAGTGGGACGAGGAGCTGCTGACGCCACGAGCGTTCACCAAGCTCCAGGTGATCCGTTCGACGCTGGCGCCGCGCGGCACCACCGGCGAGGGGATGCTGGCCTACGGCGCGGCCGAGACGGCCGTGTTCGTGGAGAGCGGGCGGGTCGACGTCTGGCTCGGCCCCGAGCGCTTCGATCTCCGGCAGGGCGACACCCTGTCCTACGACCCGAGCTGCCCGCACCGCCTCGAGAACCCGACCGACGAACCGGCCGTGCTGCTGTTCTCGAGTGCCCCACCTTCGTACTGATCGTTGTTCTTGCTGGCCAGGCCAGCTGTTACATCACCGAAACACGGGCGCCGCAGGTGGAAATCTGCTGTCCCTAGTGTTCGGTATAGGTGAACAAAATTCCATTAAAGATGGAATTTCACGGCCCCCCACCTTTCTGAGTCTAGGAGCCGCCGCTATGACGGTGCTGTCATTCTCAACGCCTCGATTCGTTGCCGTTCTCACCGCCGCCGCCCTCGCCCTGACCGCCTGCGGCGGCGGGGACGACTCCGCCGCCACCTCGGCCGGCGGCGACCACGGCGCGCTGACCGTCCAGCTGTCCTGGGTCAAGGACATCGAGTTCGCCGGCGAGTACTTCGCCGACTCGAAGGGCTACTACAAGGAAGCCGGGTTCAGCTCGGTGAACCTGGTGGCCGGCCCGGGCTCGACCGAGACCCAGGTCGCCTCGGGCAAGTCGCTGATCGGCATCAGCGACCCGATCACCGTCGCCCAGGCGGTGAACAACGAGCAGGCCCCGCTGAAGATCATCGGCGCGACCTACCAGAAGAACCCGTTCACCATCCTGTCGCTCGCGAACAAGGCGAACATCACCACGCCGAAGGACCTGGCCGGCAAGAAGATCGGCGTGCAGACCGGCAACGAGGGCCTGTTCAAGGCGCTGCTCGCGGTCAACGGGCTCAAGGAGTCCGACGTGACGATCGTGCCGGTGCAGTACGACCCGTCGGTGCTCACCAACGGCGAGGTCGACGGCTACCTGGCCTTCGTGACCAGCGAGTCGATCACCCTGAAGCAGCGCGGCTTCCAGGTGCAGAACCTCCCGTTCGCCGACAACGGGCTGCCGTTCGTGACCGAGAGCTTCGTGGTCAGCACGGACTCGATCAACACCAAGCGGGCGGCGCTGAAGGACTTCCTCTACGCGACGATCCGGGGCTGGAAGGACGCGGTCGCCGATACCGACGGCGCCGTCGACCTGGCGGTGAAAAACTACGGCAAGACGCTCGACCTGGACGCCGCGACCCAGAAACTGCAGGCCACCGAGGCGAACAAGCTGATCCAGAGCGACGAGACGGCGACCAACGGCCTGCTCACCATCTCGGATCAGGCGATCGCCACCAGCCTCGCGACGCTGAAGGCGTCCGGCGTCCAGATCGCGGCCGGCGACCTCTTCGACACCTCGCTGATCGCCGAGGTCTACAAGGACCACCCGGACCTGCTCAAGTGACCTGCTCGTCGATCGGAGAACCACGACATGCCTGAAACCGGCATCGACATCCGCGGCCTGAGCAAGAGCTTCTCCCTCCGCGGGTCGGTCGTCACGGCGTTGCAGGACGTGTCCCTCTCGACCGGGCAGGGGGAGTTCCTCTCCCTGCTCGGTCCGAGCGGATGCGGCAAGTCGACGATCCTGCGGATCCTCGCCGGTCTGGAGACGGCGTCCGAGGGCACCGCCACCGTCGAGGGGAAGACACCCCGCGAGTTGCGCGAGTCGCACGCGCTCGGCATCGCGTTCCAGGACGCGGCGCTGCTGAGCTGGCGGTCGGTGGAGAGCAACATCCGGCTGCCGCTCGAGGTGGCCGGGGTCAAGCCGGAACCGGGCCTGATCACCGGGCTGATCGAGCTGGTCGGGTTGCGGGGCTTCGAGAAGGCGAAGCCGGCGCAGCTGTCCGGCGGCATGCGGCAGCGGGTCGCGATCGCCCGGTCGCTGGTGCTCAAGCCGTCGGTGCTGCTGCTCGACGAGCCGTTCGGCGCGCTCGACGACATGACCCGGCAGCGGCTCAACGGCGAGCTGCTGCGCATTCTCGGCGAGAAGCCGGCCACCACCCTGATGGTCACCCACGGCATCGGCGAGGCGATCTTCCTGTCCGACCGGGTCGCGGTGATGAGCGCCCGGCCCGGGCGGGTGGTCGAGGTGATCGACGTCGACCTGCCCCGGCCGCGCACCGCCGAGATGCTGCGGACGCCGGAGTTCCACGCGCTGCAGGACCGCGCGTCGGCCCTGCTGTTCGAGGGCGCGACGCCGGCGGCGAGCACCTCGTGAGGGGGTGGCTGCGCGCCGGCGCCGGGGCGGCCGGGCTCATCGCGATCTGGTGGCTTCTGGCCGACACCGTCCTGAAGCATGTCGGTGCCGCCTCGGCCGACGGCGGCGGATCGATCCCCGACCCGGCCCGGGTCGTCTCCACCGCGGTCCGCGACGGCTTCTCGTTCTACGGCCCGAACGTCTCCCTGACCCTGCGCGAGGCGGTGATCGGCTACGTCGGCGGCAACCTCATCGCGATCGCGCTGGCCGCGGCGGTGATGGTGGTCCGGCAGCTGGAGGGGATCGTCTCCCAGCTCGCGGTCGTCTCCTACTGCATCCCGATCGTGGCGATCGGCCCGATCCTGCGCATCCTGATCGACCCGCCGCAGAGCGGCGAGGTGGCCGGCACCGCGGTGTTCCTGGCCGGCATGCTGGTCTTCTTCACCACGGTGGTCGGCGCGCTGCTCGGTCTCAAGGCGGCCGACAAGGCCACCCTGGACCTGGTCGCCGCGTACGGCGGGTCCCGCTGGCAGCAGCTCACCAAGGTGCGGATCATCGCGGCGATCCCCAGCATCCTGACCGCGCTGAAGGTCGCCGCCCCCTCGGCCTTCCTCGGCGCGGTGCTCGGCGAATACCTCGGCGGCGTCGACGTGGGTGTCGGGCCGGCCCTGATCAACGCCCAGCAGACCCTGCAGATCCCGCGGACCTGGGGCATCGCACTCGTCGCCGGGCTGGTCTCGCTGGCCGGCTATCTGATCGTGGCGCTGATCGGCCGGTTCGCCGCGCCGTGGGCGGCCGGAACGAAGGAGGGCCGATGACCGGCTTGCGCGTGGCGCGGGCCATCGGCCGCAGCACTGGCCGGGCCGCCATCTCGATCGTCGCGATCCTGGTGCTGTGGGTGGCCGGGCTGCGCGTCTTCGGGGTCCCCGCGTTCGTCGGCAAGAGCCCGATGGACGTCGTCGACTACTTCTTCACCCTGCCGAAGGCGGCGCAGAACCGGTCGGAGGCGGTGCACCTGCTCGGCGCGACCCTCGCCGACTCGCTGATCGGGTTCGTCGCCGGCCTCGGCGTAGCGCTGCTCGTCGCGGCGTTGTTCCTGCTGGTCCGGCCGCTGGAGAGCGCGCTGCTGCCGATCGTGCTGCTGCTCCAGTCGGTGCCGCTGATCGCGATCGCGCCGATCCTGGTGCTGATCTTCGGCCGGAGCACCGCGACGGTCGCCGTGATGGGCGGCCTGGTGGTGCTCTTCCCGGCGCTGGTCAACATCACCTTCGGCCTGCGCAGCGCGCCGCGGGCCGCGATCGACCTGGCCACCGTCTACGGCGCCGGCCGCTGGCAGACGCTCCGCAAGATCGCGGTCCCGGCCGCGCTGCCGGCACTGTTCGCGGCGGTGCGCATCTCCGCACCGGGCGCGATCACCGGCGCCCTGATCGCCGAGTGGCTGGCCACCGGCAAGGGCATCGGGTACGCGATCGTCGCCGCCGTCGGCGAGTCGCAGATCGGCGCGGTATGGGCCCTGGCCGTGCTGATCACCCTCGCGACGCTGCTGATCTACCAGGCGCTCGGCGTCGTCGAGTCGGCCGTGCTGGCCCGGATGGGATTCAGCCAGTCATGAGTCCCGAGGAGACCGCCCGGCGATCGGCCGAGACCATGCTCGCCGCCGACCGAGCGGCCCGGTCGCTGGGCATCGAGCTTCGCAGTGTCGCCCCCGGCACCGGCGAGGTCTCCATGCTGGTCCGGCCGGACATGGCCAACGGCTGGGACATCTGCCACGGCGGCCTGATCGCGACGCTCGCCGACACGGCGTTCGCGGTCGCCTGCAACTCCTACGGCGTCCTGTCGCTCGCGGCCGGGTTCGACATCACCTTCCTCGAACCCGGCCGGATCGGCGACCACCTGCTGGCCCGCGCGCAGGAGCGAGCCCTGAAGGGCCGCACCGGGGTCTACGACGTCACCGTGTTCCGGCTGGGTACGGGCGAGCCGATCGCCGAGTTCCGCGGTCGCAGCCGGAACGTCGGCCGCCCGATCCTCTAAAGTTCCCTTGTGCTCGTCCTCGACCGGGAAGACCCCCTCGCGGTGACGGTCGCCGAGGCCATCCGCGGCGGCGACACCGGCACGCTGCGGCGGCTGCTGGCCGAGCAGCCCGGCCTGGCCACCGGCCGGATCGGCGAACGGACCCTGCTGCACGTGCTCACCGACTGGCCGGGCCACTTCCCGGACGGGCCGGCCATGGTGGCCGTGCTGGTCGAGGCCGGGGCCGACGTCAACGCCCGGTTCGCCGGAGCGCACACCGAGACGCCGCTGCACTGGGCGGCCAGCTGCGACGACGTCGGCGTGCTCGACGCGCTGCTGGACGCCGGCGCCGAGATCGACGCCCCGGGCGCGGTCATCGCCGGCGGCACCCCACTGGACGACGCGACCGCCTTCGCGCAGTGGCGGGCGGCGCGGCGCCTGGTCGAGCGCGGGGCGCGGACGACACTGTGGCACGCCGCGGCGCTGGGCCTGCTCGACCGCCTGGCGGCCTACTTCACCGAGACCACCCGCCCGGCGCCGGCCGCGGTCGACGAGGCGTTCTGGGGCGCCTGCCACGGCGGGCAACTGGCCGCCGCGCAGGTCCTGCTCGGCCACGGCGCCGACCTCAACGGGATCCCCGGCTGGGAACGGCTGACCCCGCTGGATGCGGCGACCCGCAGCGGCGCCGCCGACGTCGTCGCGTGGTTGCGCGATCAGGCGGCCAGGTCCAGTTCCTGAATGCGGCGGATCTCGCTGCTCTGCTCGACCGCCATCTCGCCGGCCACCTCGCGCAGCCGCTCGTCGCTGCCGCCGCCCAGGACGTCGCCGGCCATCTGGACGGCGCCTTGGTGGTGGGCGGTCATCATGGTCGCGAAGCGGCGGTCGAAGGCCGGCCCGCTCAGACCGGCCAGGGCGGTCAGGTCGGCCGCGCTCTGCATGCCCGGCATGCCGGTGTGGTCGTGCCCCGGGTCGCTCTCCGGGAGGCCCCGATCCCGCAGCCAGGCCCGCATCCAGGCCACCTCGGGGCCCTGGGCCGCGCCGATCCGGCCGGCCAGCGCGCGCAGCTGATCGTCGCCGGCCCGCGTGCCGGCCAGCGACGCCATCTCGATCGCCTGTCCGTGGTGGACGATCATCATCTGGACGAACGTGGTGTCGATCACGTTGTAGGTCGACCCGTCCGGCGCCGCCACCTTGTCGGAGTCGCTGACCCGGGCGGATTCGCCGGGGCGGCCGGGCAGCACGACGCGGACCGCCGGGCTGGAAGCCGAGGCCGAGGCCGCCGAAGACCTGGGCGCCGCCGCCGATCCGCCCGCGCCGGCCCTTGCCGCGACCGCTAATCCGGCTGCCGCCGCGACCGCGAGTCCGGCGATAACAATCGATGATCGTCGAATCACTCCGCTACTGTACCGACTTAAGCGAATACTTACTGTTATTCGGAAGGAGCTGTATGAAGCACACCGCCTCACGAGGGTGGTTGCTCACCGGCGCAGCCATGCTGGTCGCAGCGCTGCTGTCGGCGCCCGCGAGCGGAGCAACCACGGCGATCCCCGGCGTCGACGAGATCGTCAGCAGCCCGAACCTGACCCAGGTCGCCCACCTCGACAAGACCGGCCCGTTCGCCACCTCCATCAACTCGGACTGGGCGTTCCAGGGCCGCTACGCCTACGGCGGCAACTACAACGGATTCGCCGTCTACGACATCAAGAATCCGAAGGCGCCGACGGTGGCGACCCAGGTGCTCTGCCCCGGCTCGCAGAACGACATCTCGATCAGCGGCCACCTGCTCTTCCTCGGCACCGACTCGCAGCGCAGCAACGACTCCTGCGACAACGTGGCCTCGACCACGGCCGCGCCCGGCGAGCGCTGGGAAGGCATCAAGATCTTCGACATCAGTGACCCGCTGACCCCGCGGTATCTGAAGTCGGTCAAGACGGACTGCGGCTCGCACACCCAGACGCTGGTGCCCGGCAAGCGCCACGACCCGAACCTCTACCTGTACATCTCGTCGTACAACCTGGCCGGGGTCGACCAGCCGAACTGCGCGCTCCCGCACGACAAGATCTCGATCATCCAGGTGCCCGAGCGCAACCCGGCCGCCGCCACGGTGGTGGCCGCGCCGGTGCTGTTCCCGGACGGCGGTTACGGCGGCAGCACCGGCCATTCGCCGACGACCGGCTGCCACGACATCACCGTGTACGCCGAGAAGGACCTCGCCGCCGGCGCCTGCATGGGTGACGGCGTGCTCTTCGACATCTCCAAGCGCACCGCGCCGCGGGTCATCACGTCGGTCCGGGACACCGTCAACTTCTCGTTCTGGCACTCGGCGACGTTCAACAACAGCGGCACGAAGGTGGTCTTCACCGACGAGCTGGGCGGCGGCGGGGCGGCGACCTGCAACCCGACGATCGGCCCGGACCGCGGTGCCGACGCCGTCTACGACATCGTCCGCGGCAAGCTCGTCTTCGGCAGCTACTTCAAGATCCCGCGGACGAACGCCGACACCGAGAACTGCGTGGCGCACAACGGCTCACTGATCCCGGTGCCGGGCCGCGACATCATGGTGCAGGCGTGGTACCAGGGCGGCATCTCGGTCTGGGACTTCACCGACTCGCGCCACCCGCGCGAGCTCGCGCACTGGGAGCGGGGCCCGATCTCGGCCACCCAGTTCGTCGTCGGCGGTTCCTGGTCGGCGTACTGGTACAACGGCTTCATCTACTCCAACGACATGGCCAAGGGCGTCGACGTGCTCGAGCTCAAGGACCCGCGCACGGCGATCGCCAAGCACTTCCGGACGAACGTCTTCAACGCCCAGACCCAGGACAACTTCCTGCGCTGGTGAATTTCCGGGGCCCGGCTTCCGTCCGTACGCGGAAAGCCGGGCCCCCGCTTCCTATCGCCCGCTCGAGATCGCCACGGTCGGCAGCACCGACGACGGCGGGCCGGACGGGCCGAACGTGGTCCGGCCGGTCGCGCTGAGGAACTCGAAGGCGAAGCCGGCCTGGCCGGCCGATCGGGCGTCACCGGCGGCGGAGATCCGCAGGCTGTCCCACTTCGGCTGGCGGATCGTCAGGGTGAGCGGCGTGGCGTCGTGCTCGGCGCAGGTCGCGGTGCCCTGGCCCAGCACCGTGTTGCCCCTGTCGCCCTGCTTGACCACGACGTCGACCGAGCCTTCCCCGACGCAGTAGAAGTGGAACGTGTAGGTGTCGGCCGGCATGTCGTTCATCCGGTTCTCGTAGGACGCGGCGACCACCGCGGCGGTCGCGTTGATCGACGTCGGGGTCTTGTCGCGGTCGGCGAGCAGCTCGCCGGCCGCCTGCATCCGGTCGAACGCCGGCCCGGACGGCTCCGGCATCACCGGCACGTCCGACGCCGAGACGCTGGGCAGGGTGGGGTCACCCACGTCGTATTCGGTGCCGGAGCCCGGATACAGCGCCACGCCCGCGCCGAGCAGCACGGTGGCGACCGCGGCCCCGGTGCCGACGAGTGCGGTTGTCCCGCGCCGGCGGCGTACGGTGGCTCGAATTTGCGGCGTGCCCGGCGGGACGATCTCGCTCAGGGTGGTGGTGCGCAGGTCCTTGAAGAGCTTCTCGAGTTCGTCGGTCATCGCGGGTCCTCCGATTCGGCGAGATCGAGCTGGGCGGCCAGGGCCGTGCGGGCCCGGTGCAACCAGGACTTCACAGTTCCCTCGGCGACGCCCAGCCGGTCGGCGATCTCGGCGACCGACTGGTCGGCGAGGTAATGCAGCACGACCGCGCGGCGGTGATGGTCGGGGAGGGTGGCCAGGGCCGCGATCAGCGCGACCCGTTCCGGGCCGGGCCCGTCGATCTGCGGCTCGGCCGGCCGCTGGCGGCGCAGGAAACGGCCGGCGGTGCGCTTGCGGCGCCATCCGTTGATGGCCAGATTCCAGGCGACCCGGCGCACCCAGGCGACCGGGTCGTCGTAGCGGGACATGGTGCGCCACTTCGCGTACGCCCGGCAGAACGCCTCCTGGACGACGTCCTGGGCCTCCTGCCGATCCCCGAAGTAGGCATAGAGCTGCACGGTGAGGTCGCCGTAGTGCGCGGCATAGATCTCGTCGAAGGACGATGTCTCGTTCGGCACGGCGGGCAGCGCCTCCGGTCTCGTTCCGGCGATTGCTGTCACGGCCACTACACACCCGGACCGGTCACAGGGTTGCACACGACTTCCCGGCATGGCTTTTCATAACGACTTTTCAGCGGGCAATTGTGTTCCGAAAGTATCGATCTGCCCCCGAACTTTCCGCAATTGCCATTGACGGCAAACGGTCTTGACCGACCAGACATACGGCCGTAACGTGCGCTTGCAGCCGAAAAGTGGCGAGGATCAATGTCCGCAACTTTCGCTGCTTCCTATTCCGTGAATTGCCTGGAAGGGAGATCCGTGATGTCGTCGATCCGGTTCAATAGACGAACGTTCCTGGAGTTCGCCGGCGCCGGCGCCGCGGCTGCGGTCCTCGGCGGCTGCAGTGACGGCGAGGGCGAGTCGTCCACCGGGACCAGGGCGATCCGCTGGTGGCACATCGCCAACACCGACCCGATGCTCTCGCAGTGGGCCGCCATGGCGAGCCGCTTCGAGACCGCTCACCCGGGCGTGAAATTCAAGATCACTCCACTGGAGAACGAGGCGTTCAAGACCAAGCTGACCACCAACATCCAGGCCGGCGACCCGCCGGACATCTTCCACACCTGGGGTGGCGGGGTGCTCTTCCAGCAGGCCGAGGCGGGCATGGTCAAGGACCTCACCGCGGACGTCGGCGGCTGGAAGGACACCCTGATCCCGACCGCGCTCGACGCCTACAGCAGCGGCGGGAAGACCTACGCGTCCGCGGTGGACACCGGGATGGTCGGGTTCTGGTACAACAAGGAGCTCTTCGCCCGGGCCGGCGTCAACGCCCCGCCGGCCACCTGGGCCGACTATCTCGACGCCGTGCGCCGGTTGAAGGCCGCGGGCACCACCCCGATCGCCCTCGCCGGCAAGGAGAAGTGGCCGGGCCACTACTACTGGGCCTACCTGGCGATGCGGGTCGGCGGTCTGGACGCCCTGCGGCAGGCCGCCGCCGACAAGAACTTCAGCACGCCGGACTTCGTGGCGGCCGGCACCCGGCTGGCCGAGCTGGTGGCGTTGCAGCCGTTCCAGACCGGGTTCCTGGCGGCCGGCTACTCCACCGCCGACGGGCAGGCGGCCACGGTCGGCAACGGCAAGGCCGCGATGGAGCTGATGGGCCAGTGGGCGCCGGTGGTGCAGCGGGACAACTCGGCCGGCAAGAAAGGCCTCGGCGACAAGCTCGGCTTCTTCGCCTTCCCCGCGGTCGACGGCGGCAAGGGGCAGGGGACGGACGTGTTCGGCGGTGGCGGCGGGTTCGCCGTCGGCAAGGACGCGCCACCGGAGGCGATCGAGTTCCTCAAGTTCATCGCGCAGCCCGAGAACGCCCGGATCGAGGCCAAGACGGCGGGAGTGCTGCCGGTCGTCGCCGCGGCCGGGGACGCGGTGACCGACCCCAACCTCAAACTGGTCGGCAAGGCGCTGGCCGCGTCCACTGGCTTCCAGCTCTACCTCGACCAGGCCTACGCGCCGGCCGTCGGCCAGCAGGTCAACGACAGCGTGGCCGAGCTGCTGGCCGGGAAGGCGACGCCGGAGAAGGTCGCCCAGGCGATCACCACCGCGGCGAAGCAGGGCTGACCGCGGTGCTCACCGACGAGCGACGGCCGGCTCCGGCCGCGATACCGCCGCCGGCCGAGGCCGTCCGCCGGCGGCGCCGTCCCTGGCCGACCGTGGCGCTGTTCCTGAGCCCGGCGCTGTTCCTCTTCGGACTCCTGGTGCTCACCCCGATCGTGGTGGCCGCCTACGCCAGCTTCTTCAACTGGAACGGCTTCGGCGCGCCCAGCAACTTCGTCGGGCTGGACAACTTCCGGCGCCTGCTCACCGACGAGATCTTCGTCGGCGACCTGCGCCGTACGCTGCTGCTGATCACCCTGTCGCTGGGCATTCAGATCCCGATCTCGCTGGCCCTGGCGATGCTGCTCAACGAGCCGCTGCGCGGCCGCCGGGTCTACCGGATGCTGTTCTTCGCGCCCTACGTGCTGTCCGAAGTGGTGACCGCGGTCCTGTTCACGATGGTCTTCTCGCCCAATCAGGGCCTGATCGCCGGGACCTGGCTCGCCGACACCGACACCGTGATGTATGCGCTGTTCTTCGTGATCTCGTGGAAGTACTTCGGCTTCCACACGATCCTCTACCTGGCCGGCCGGCAGAGCATCCCGCCGGAGCTGCACGACGCGGCCGCGATGGACGGTGCCGGGCCGTGGCAGGCCTTCCGGCACATCACCCTGCCGCTTCTCGGCCCGACCATCCGGATCAGCGTGTTCCTGTCCGTTCTCGGGACGATCCAGCTCTTCGACATGGTCTGGGTGCTGACCGGCGGCGGGCCGATCCGATCCTCGGAAACCCTGGCCGTGACGATGTTCCAGGAGGGCTTCAAGCGGTACCACGTGGGCTACGCCAGCGCGATCAGCATGGTCATCTTCCTGATCAGCGTCACCTTCGGCCTGCTGTACCAGCGGTTCGTGCTGCGCCGCGACCTCGAGGGCGCGGTCACCACGATGGGGGACCAGCGATGATGACCCGGACCCGTTCCGCGGCCCTGCACACGACCAGCCTCGTCGTCGGTGCCGCCGTCGTGGTGCCGATCGTCTTCGGCATCCTCGGCGGGTTCAAGGACAACGGCCAGCTGTTCACCAACCCGTTCGGGCTGCCCGACCCGTGGCTGCCCGGCAACTACCTCGACGCGCTCCGCTCGACGGCGTTCTGGCAGCAGGCGGCCAACAGTGTCGTCATCGCCGTGGCCAGCACGGCCCTGGTGGTGGGGGTCGGCGCGATGGCCGCGTTCATCTTCGCGCGCTTCGCCTTCCCCGGCCGGGAGTTCCTGTTCACGCTGTTCGCGATCGGGCTGATGTTCCCGTTCGCGGTCGCCATCCTCCCGCTGTTCGTGCTGCTGCGCGGCATGAACCTGCTCGGCAATCCGCTCGGCGTCATCCTCCCGCAGGTGGCGTTCGGCCTGCCGATCACGATCGTCATCCTGCGCAGCTTCTTCCGCACCATCCCGGCCGAGGTCGAGGAGTCGGCGGTGCTCGACGGGTGCGGACCGTTCCGGTTCTTCTGGCGCATCCTGCTGCCGATGGCCCGGCCCGCCCTCGGCACCGTCTCGGTGCTCGCCGTCGTCGGCAGCTGGAACAACTACCTGCTGCCGCTGATCGTCTTCAACGACTCCCGCTGGTGGACGCTGCCGCTGGGCGTGCAGCAGTTCCAGTCGCAGTACTCGGCCGACACGGCCCGCATCCTCGCCTACGTCACGCTCGCCATGCTGCCCTCCCTGATCTGCTACGCGCTCGCCGAGCGTCAGCTGATCGGCGGCCTGACCAGCGGCCTCGGCAAGGGCTGACCCGTCCCCTCGCCGGCCCGGCTCCCCGGGGCCGGCGAGCTCCCCATCGCCGAATCGAGGCATCGTGATGTCCCTCCGGAAACTCACCGGCGCGGCGGTGACGGCCCTGCTGGCCGCGGCGGCCGCCACGTTCCTGGCCATCGGCGGCAGCGCCATCGCCGGAGCGCCCGGCGCGTCGTGGGACGGGAACTGGACGCTGATCGCCTTCTCGCTCCCGCAGGAGGAGGGCGCGCTCCGGCGCGGGCTGCGCGGCCAGTTGCGCTGGATGGGGTACGCGCCGCTGTACGACGGGCTGTGGATCTCCCCGCACGACCTCAGCGAGAAGACCAGAGCGCGGCTCGCCGAGCTGACCCTCGGCACCCTGACCGTCTTCCGCGCCCGGCACGTCGAGCTCGACGCGACCGTCCGGCGGAACCCGCTCGACGCGTGGGACACGGCGGAGATCGCACGGCAGTACGAGTTGTTCATCCGGCGGTGGAGCCCGGCGCTGCCCCCGGCGATCACCGGCGCGGCGGCGGTCCGGGCTCGCACCGAGGTGATGGACACCTACCGCCGGCTGCCCATCCTCGACCCGCACCTGCCGATCGCGCTGCTGCCACCGGGCTGGCTGCGTGAGCCGGCCCGGGATCTCTTCACGGCGGTCTACGACGGACTGGCGGTGGCCGCCCAGGAACATGTACGCGCGGCGGCGGGCCGGCTCGCCGGTATCCGGGCGCATACCGTCTCCGATCTGGCCGCCGGGCTGAGCCGATAGCAATTCGACGACTTTCCAGCGGTCGTCCGGATAACGCTTTTAAGTAGTCCGGAAGTTTCGAAATGATGGATCTTGAGAGGGGTCGGAACGGCGATCTCGGCGGCCGTAATGCCTGTTTATTTCGCTCTTTTCCGGATGAGTGCGACCGATAACTTCCGGAAGTTCTCCGGAAGCTGTTGTTTCACTGTTGTTACCGTGACAGCATCGCCTCACATCGAAATCCGTTGTTCTCCGGTTCCGGTCGCGTCATTCCCCATTCCCTGAAAGGACGCCATCGTGGCAACGAGCTCCCCTGCCCAAATCCCCGAATCCCCCCGTGCGCGGTCGCCGCGGGTCCGGCCGCTGATCGCCGCGGCCGTGGCCGCCGTCGCGTCGCTCGGCGTCGTGATGGTGATGCCGGACGCGAACGCCGCGGCGAGCACGCTCGGCGCGGCCGCCGCCCAGTCCGGCCGCTACTTCGGCACCGCGATCGCCGCGAGCCGCCTCGGTGACTCGACCTACACCACCATCGCCGGGCGCGAGTTCAACATGGTCACCGCCGAGAACGAGATGAAGCCGGACGCGACCGAGCCGAACCGCGGGCAGTTCAGCTTCAACTCGGGCGACCAGATCTACAACTGGGCGACCCAGCGCGGCCTCAAGGTCCGCGGTCACACCCTCGCCTGGCATTCGCAGCAGCCGGGCTGGATGCAGAGCCTCAACGGCAGCAGCCTGCGCCAGGCGATGATCGACCACATCAACGGCGTGATGGCCCACTACAAGGGCAAGCTCGCGGCCTGGGACGTGGTCAACGAGGCGTTCAACGAGGACGGCAGCCGCCGGTCGTCCAACCTGCAGGGCACCGGCAACGACTGGATCGAGGTGGCGTTCCGCACGGCGCGCGCCGCCGACCCGTCGGTCAAGCTCTGCTACAACGACTACAACATCGAGAACTGGTCCTACGGCAAGACGCAGGGCGTCTACAACATGATCCGGGACTTCAAGTCCCGCGGCGTGCCGATCGACTGCGTCGGCCTGCAGACCCACTTCACCGGCGGCAGCTCGTTGCCGGGCAACTTCCCGACCACGCTGTCGAGCTTCGCCGCCCTCGGGGTGGACGTGGCGCTGACCGAGGTCGACGTGACCAGCGCGTCGACGTCGCAGTACGCCGGGCTCACCCAGGCCTGCATGAACGTGCCGCGCTGCATCGGCATCACCGTCTGGGGCGTGCGGGACAGCGACTCCTGGCGGTCGAGCGAGAGCCCGCTGCTGTTCGACAACAGCGGCAACAAGAAGGCGGCGTACACCTCGGTGCTGAACGCCCTGAACTCGGCCTCCCCGAACCCGACGACGTCGCCGACCTCGCCGGGCACCACCACCTCGCCGACGGTCTCGCCGGGCGGTGGCGGCCGGATCCTCGGCGCCCAGTCGGGCCGGTGCATCGACGTGCCGAGTTCGTCGACCACCAACGGCACGCGGGTCCAGCTGTATGACTGCAACGGCCAGAGCAACCAGGCCTGGACGCTGACGTCGAGCAAGCAACTGACGGTGTACGGCAACCGGTGCCTGGACGCGGCCGGCTCCGGCAACGGCGCGGCGGTCCAGATCTACAGCTGCAACGGCCAGGCCAACCAGCAGTGGAACGTCAACTCCAACGGCACCATCACCGGCGTGCAATCCGGACGCTGCCTGGATGTCTGGGGCACTGCCAACGGCCAGCAGGTCCAGCTCTACGACTGCAGCGGGCAGGCGAACCAGCGGTTCGCCCTCAGCTGAGCGCCGGCGGCCGGGCCCGAGGGCCCGGCCGCCTGCCTTGCTAGGGGAAGTTGACCAGGTAGGAGTTGTTGTAGCTCGCGTTGGCCGCCGCGCCGGTGTTGTTGATGATGTGCGAGATGGTGCCGACGCCGCCGAGCGAGACGACCGCCATGTTGTGGAACTTCACGCCGGCGACCGCGGGCACCTCGAACGCGCGGGCCGAGACCACGGCATTGTTGACGTTGAAGAAGCAGTAGCTGCCGAGACCCCAGGCCTCGAACGTCGTGACCCCGGACGCCACCTTGATCGCCGGGTAGCCCTGCGTCGTCCCGTTCATCCAGGCCGCCTGGTTCGGTGGGTCGTACGGCATCTCGTTCTGGAAGAAGATGATTTTGCCGTTGGCACCGTTCCAGACGACCTCGTTCTTCTGGTAGTGCTCGACGAACAGGCCGGTGGCGAGGACGTTGTCACCGTTGACGGTCAGGCCGTTGTCGGCGGTGTTCACGGTCCAGCCGATGCCGGCGCCATGGTCGGCCCGCCACGCCCAGGTGTGGTCGATGATCGTGTTGTTGGTGTTGACGACCAGGCTGTTGGTGGCCTTGCCGGCCACCATGCCGCCGATCCGGAAGAACACGTCCTGCACCGTGGTCGGGTTGGCCGCGTGCGCCACCGACGTCTTGGCCAGGCCGACCTTCAGCAGCGTGTCGCTGTTGGTGGTTCCGGCATCGAAGAGCAAACCCTTGAGGCGTACGCCGTCGACGTCGGCGACGTCCATCGCGTTGACCCCGTTGTCCGGGATGATGGTCGGGTAACCGATGCCGAGCACGACGGTGTTGGCCTTGGTCACGTGCAGGGTCTGGTTGACGTGGTAGATGCCGGGCGTGAAGAAGATGTTGCAGCCGTTGGCGAGCGCCGTGTTGATGTTGGCGGCGGTGTCACCCTGCTTCACCACGTAGAAGTTGCTCATCGGCAGCGAGGTGCCCGGGGTGCTGCCGCTCGCCCAGCTGGGCCCGGAAGCGTTGGTGCGCAACGAGGGCAGGAAGACCCGGTATTTCCCGGCCGAGTCGAGGTAGAGGTAGGGCACGTCGCGGGACACCGGCGTGGTGGCCAGGGTCGTGTAGCGCGGCCCGGAGGCGGGGTCGGTGTTGAAGTTGGTGGCCGGCGCGCCGTTCACCCCGGAGAACACCATGTTCCAGTTGGAGCCGCTCCACGCGCCGAACGTGCTGTCCCGCGAGTACCACTGCTGCTGCGAGGCCGACTCGACGGTCCCGTCGATCTTGCTGTCCGCGATGTAGCCGCCGCTCGCCCAGCCGTAGCTGGCCGGGTAGGCGTTGAGCCCGCCGACCACGTGGATCCGCCGGAACGGCGCGGCCTGGGCGACGGCCCACCGGTCGGCGCCACCGAGCGAGTTGATCGACAGGTTCTCGGCCGACCGCCAGAAGTTCTGGGTGGCGTTCCCGGCATCGCTGGCGTTGAACGCGTCGACCGTGACGGCACCATTGATGCGTACGTCGTCCGGGTTCTGCCCGAGGCCGAGGATCGACGTGTTGAAGCCGAGGTTCGCCCCGACCGCGTACGGCGTGGTGCTCGGCTTGAAGACCAGCGCGTCCCGGCGGGTCCCGAACTGCGCGGAGAGGGTGTCCTTCTGCGCGTTGAAGACACTGTCCAGCGAGGACTGGATGGCCGCGTCGGTCATCGAGTGGTCGTAGATGTGCACGTTGGCCCCGAAGTCCGGGGTGTCGGAGTAGGTCGGGCAGGTCCCGGTCGGCGGGGTCGTCCCGGTGGTGACGGTGAAGGCCTGGGCGCCGGTGCCGTTGCAGTCCCAGATCTGCAGCCGGGTGCCGTTGGCGGTGGCCCCGCTCGGCGCGTCCAGGCAGCGCCCGGACTGCGGGTTCTTGAGCGAGCCGTTGGTCTGCTGCGCCCACTGCTGGGCGCCGGTGCCGTTGCAGTCGTAGAGCTGGATCTGCGTGCCGTTGCCGGTGCCGCCGCTGACGATGTCGAGGCAGCGCCCGATCGTGGTCAGCGCCGTGCCGCTCCAGCTCCAGTGCTGGTCGGCACTGTTGGTCTGACAGTCCCAGAGCTGCACGGCGGTGCCGTTGACCCCGGTGTCGTCACCACCGACGTCGACACACTTCCCGCCGGGCCCGGCGATGGTGTTGCCGACGATGGCGGCGGCGGAGGCGGACTGGAGGCCGATGAGGCCGAGTGCGGCGACCATCGCGAGCACCAGAGCCGCGAGCAAACCGCGGCGGCGCCGTCGAGGGACAACCTTCATGTGCCGTCCTTCTTTCTTGTGGCCTGCCCGCGATGGCGGCGCGGAGAGCGCTCTCAGAAATGTTTCCTTAGTGTTTCTGCGGCTTTCCAAGAAAGTCAAGGTTGGTACCTGTCCGCACTACGGGGTCTGCCCCAACTGTCGCTGTTCCCGCTGATGTTGAAACCGGCCCGGCTGCCAATTTCCGACTCCGGCGATGGTCTTTCGCTGTGCGACGTTGACGGGCATGCGCCGTCGTTCGTGGATAGTCGCCGCCGTCCTTGTCGTCTCCGGTCTCACGCTGCCGGCCCGCCCGGCCGCCGCCGCGGTCACGCCGGTCGCCAAGGTCAACTTCCAGCCCGCCGCCTCGGCCGTGCCGGCCGGCTACACCGCCGACACCGGGGCGGCGTTCGACGCCGGCCGCGGGTACGGCTGGGTGCAGCGGGGGACCAGCACGCCGCTCGACCTGACCCGTAACACCCGGGACCGGGCCCGGGCCGGCATCGACGCGCGGCTCAACACGCTCATCCACGTGCAGTACGGCGACGTGGGCGGGACGAACGGGGTGCTGACCGAGGGTGCCTGGGAGTATGCGGTGCCGAACGGCACCTATCAGGTCACCGTCTCGGTGGGGGACCAGCCCGCCTACGACAGCCGGCACACCGTGCGGGCCGAAGGGGTCCTGGCCGTCGACGGCTTCGTGTCCACCGCGGCCGCCGAGTTCCGGCAGGCCACCGTGACCGTCGCGGTCGCGGACCGGCGGCTCACCCTCGACGCCGCGGGTGGCACCAACACCAAGCTGAACTACGTCGACGTCAGCCGGGTCACCGCCGACGTCGCGCTGAACGTCGACTTCTCCGACGCGGCGACCGCGCCGGCCACCGGCTACGTCCGGGACTCCGGCGGCGCGTTCACCGCGGCCCGCGGCTACGGCTGGGTCGACCTCGGTGAGCGCACGCCGGTCGACCTGACCGGCAACGGCCGCAACCGCAACCCGGCCGCCGGGCAGGCCGACCAGCGGCTCGCCACCTTCATGCACGCGCAGCTGCCGGCCGGCTCGGCCGGGGTGGCGACGCCGGGCGCGTGGGAGGCCACCGTCCCGGCCGGGCTCTACACGGTGACCGTCGCGGTCGGCGACGCCGGCACCGCGGTGGACAGCACGAACTGGGTGTCCATCGAGGACCAGAACGCGATCGCGGCGTTCACCCCGACCGCCACCACCAAGTTCGCGACCGCCACCCGGACGGTGCGGGTCACCGACGGGCGGCTGACGATCAGCCCGGCGGGCGGCAGCAACACCAAGGTCGCGTACGCCGACATCGCCGGTGTGGCCGGCGGCGAGACGATCCCGGCCGTGCGCACCAGCACCCCGGCCAACGGTGCGACCGGGGTGCCGCTGACCGGCAGCGTCGTCGAGGATCTCGTGCTGCCCAACGGCGGCGTCCGGGCCGCCTCGCTGTCGAGTTCGACGGTCACGCTGACCCGGCTGTCCGACGGTGCGGCCGTGCCGGCGACCGTCATCACCAGCGGCGGCGGTGACGTCATCAACCTCTCGCCGACCGCACCGCTGGCGCCGCTGACCGCGTACCGCTTCACCGTCACCGGCGGCGTCACCGACGTGACCGGCAAGCCGTTCGCGCCGTACTCGATGGTCTTCACCACCGCGAGCGGCGGGACCACCGGCGGTTCGGTCGCCTTCGACAAGACCGTCGGGGTGGCCACCGGCGCCTCCTTCACCACCCTGGTCACCGGGCCGGACGGGCGGCTCTACGCGGGCACCCTCGACGGGCGGATCTTCCGCTTCCCGATCAACGCCGACGGCACGCTCGGCACGGCGACGGTCATCAACGCCGTACGGGAAAACGCTTCTGCCCTGGGGTTGCCGGGTGCTCCGGCTCGTAGCGTCATCGGGATGGTGTTCGACCCGGCGTCGACCGCCGCCGCGCCGATCCTCTGGGTGACCGACAACTACGAGTACGTGGGGCCGCTGAACGTGCCGGACTGGTCCGGGCGGATCGGCCGGCTCACCGGGGCCGACCTGGCGACCTACACGCCGGTCGTGGTCAACCTGCCGCGGTCGGTGAAGGACCACGAGACGAACTCGCTGGCCTTCGGGCCGGACGGCGCGCTCTACGTGTCGCAGGGCGCCAACAACGCGATGGGCGCCGCCGACTCGACCTGGGGCAATCGGCCCGAGCGGCTGCTCAGTGCGGCGATCCTCCGGCTCGACCGGGCGCGGCTGCCGGCCTCGCTGCCACTCGACGTCAAAACCGACGAAGGCGGAACTTATGACCCGTACGCCGTGGGAGCGCCGCTGACTCTGTACGCCACCGGCGTACGCAATGCGTTCGATCTGGTCTGGCATCGAAATGGTCATCTGTATGCGCCGACCAACGGCTCGGCGGCCGGTGGGAACACGCCCGCCACCCCGGCCACCCTGCCCGCCGCGTGTGCCCGGCGAGGCTATACCGGACCGGCCGTGCCGGGGCTGACCAACGTGCCGACCGCCGAGACCGACTACGTCTTCGACGTGCGCACCGGCCGCTACTACGGCCATCCCAACCCGGTGCGCTGCGAATGGGTCCTCGCCGCCGGCAATCCGACCGCGGGCGCCGACCCGTTCGAGGTCGCCGCCTATCCGGCCGGCACCGCGCCCGACCCCAACTTCGACCTGGCCGGAACGTACGACGCGGGCCTGCACGCCTCGGCCGACGGGGCGATCGAATACCGCGGCGGCGCGCTCGACGGCAAGCTGCTGGTGGTCCGCTACTCGGCCGGGCAGGACATCGAGACGTTCGACGTGGCCGCGTCGGGCGCGCTGTCCAACCGGACCGTCGGCATCACCGGGTTCACCGGCTTCAGCCAGCCGCTGGACGTGACCCAGAACCAGGGCAACCTCTACGTGTCCGAGCTGGGCGCCTCCCGGATCACCCTGCTCAGACCACGGGCGTCGTAGCCGTCGGGCCCTCGCTGGTCGGGGTGTCCGTCGGGGTGTCCTCCGGGGTCGGCTCGGTCGTCTCCGGGGTGGTCGGCTCGGTCGTCGGCTCGGTCTGTTCCGGAGTCGGCGACGTGGTCGGCGAGGTCGTCGGCTTGCCGGGCGTCTTGGTCGGCTTCGCCGTCGGGGTGACCTTCGGCGTCGTCGGCGTGGTGGTCCGGACCTTCTTGCGGACGGTCCCGGTGGTGGGCGCCGTGCGCTTGCGGGCCGGGGTGACCGCCGGGTCGGACGGCGCCAGGCTGCTGATGTGCGGGGTGGTGGTCCGGGCCGGCTGCGGGGCTTCCACCGCCGCCTCGGCCGACTGGCCGCCGGGGGTGGTCGTGCCGTTGGCCAGCTGCAGCCCGATGATGCTCACCACCGCGGTGACGACCGCGACCGACCCCATGACCGCCGCGCGCCGCCGGGACCGGCCTTTGCTCGCCGGCCTTCTGGTGCGGGGGAGCGGCGTCGGACCGGTGGCCCGCCGGAGGACCTCGGTGACCGAGGCGGCCGTGCCGGCCTGGTGGAAGTCGTGCAGCGCGCGCGGCAGCCGGGCGACGTCCCGCATGCCCGGCGACCCCATCAGGCATTCGGTGAACAGCAGGTCGAGCGCGGCCATGTCGGCGGCGATGCCGGTCCCGTCCGGGTCGCCGGCGGTGGCCGTCTCGAAACCGAGGACCTTCACGCCGTCCGGGGTCAGCATCACCCGGCGGGCGCTGACGTCGCCGTGCACGAGGTTCTGCGCGTGCGCGGCGGCCACCGCGGCGGAGATGTCGGCGCAGATCTCGGCGGCCTCGCGCCACCGGAAGGCGCCGGTGCGGGCCAGCCGGTCGGCGAGGGTCTCCCCATCAAGAAATTCCATGACGAGGTACGGCGTACGACGTCCGTCGCCGAACTCGCCGTAGTCGTAGATCTGCGCGATGTTCGGATGGTTGAGCCCGGCGGCGGTGCGTGCCTCGCCGAGAACCTCGACCGCCGCACCGGCCCCGTAGAAGATCTTGACGGCGACCGCGCGCATCAGGACGCTGTCGTAGCCGCCGTACACGACGGTGTCGCCACCCTGACTCAGGGCGTGTTCCAACCCGTAACGCCCCGCGAGCATCTGCACAGCGACCTCCCCGTCGTGGCGGCAGTTTACCCTGATCACGCGACACACAACTGCGTCGGCCGTCACTCTTTGTCGACGAACCAAGGGGGATCGGCGTGAAGGGATACGGAGTGGCAGAGCTTTCGGTTGAACGGATCGGCACACACGAATTCCTAGGTCGCAACGATCGTGGCGCGATCGTGCGGATCGGCCGGGCCGGCGCGGACGGCTCGTTCAGCCCCGGCGAGCTGTTACAGATAGCTACCGCTGGATGTACCGCGGTCACCACCGAGGAGCTGATCACCCGCCGGGCCGGCGACGACGCGCGGATGGTCGCGACCGTGACGCACGAGCGGGCCGAGGGCGGCCGCGAGTATCAGCGGCTGGAGGTGCTGCTGCGCGCGGATCTCGACTTCCTCGACGAGGACACCCGCCGGCGCGTGATCCGGGCGATGCGGACCGCCGTCGAACGGCAGTGCACGGTCAGCCGGACCGTCGAGCGAGGCGCCCAGGTCGGCCTGACCATCGTGCCCGCTTAGGAGAAATGCGTCGCCGACCCGGAGCCCGAACCGCCGGGCGAGCCCGCGACTGAGCCGCTGCTCATGCTGCTCGTCGACCAGGACATCGGCCGCGACGTCGTCGATCGGGACGTAGAACTGCGGATAGGGCGGCCATTCCCAGAGGTAGACGGCGCGGGTGGTGTCCAGCACGACGCGGCCCGCGAGCATGGCCCGGATCCGCCGCGGCACCGGCTCCCTGTGGTTGACCTGAGCAATCGCCTGCGGGTAGTCGCTCATCAGGGCTCCTCGATGCGGGCCGGCAGCGGGTGCCCGAGCCCATCGACCAGCCGGCCGGACTCGATGCGCCAGAGTGCGGATCCGCCGAGGGTGGACCGGTTCCGGTTGACCACCCGGTAGTAACCGTCCGCCACATGCTCGAAGCGCCACCGCTGGCAGCCGCCGGAGCGATATGGACGATATGCGGCTTTAGCCAAGCATCCGTCGAGGGCGAGCCGCCCGTCCGCGTCTACCAGCAGCACCTCGCCGACGGGCTGAAGGCGGAACTGCTGGCACGCCTGGCCGGTCGGGGTCGCGGTCTGCACCGGTGTCCCGGCGCCACCGCAGCCGGCTCCCTGCAGGACCCGGCCCGCGAGTTCGCTCCGCACCACCGACCAGCCGTCCGGCCCGGCCTCGAACCGGAAGCGCTGGCAGTCGTTGTTCAGCCAGCCCCACTGCGCCACCCGTGCGCCGTCGGCGTTGACGCACGCCGCGACCTCGGCGACCTTGTTGCTGAACCGGTTGCCGAGGCTCACCACCCCGTCGCCGCGCGCGTCCGGCCGCCACTGCTGGCAGGGGTCGCCGGCGACCGGCGCCGCCAGGGTGATGTCCGCGCCCTCGTAACCGCAGGACGGGTTGGCCACCACGCTGCCGTCGACCCGGTTCACCAGGGTCACGTACGCCGGTCCGTGGCCGATCTCCCGGCTGCCGGACAGCGGATCACCCAGCGCCGGCCACCCGCCCGCCCACCGGATCGGCCGGACCGAGAGCTTGGGCAGCCCGTTGTCGTCGAGGTGGTAGTAGTGATGGGCGTAGAAATCGCCGAAGACGTCACCACCGCCCGGACCACGGAACTCGTGGTAGCCGCGGAGCAGCTCGGTGCCGCCGCCGGCAAGCATCGGCACTCCCGCGCGATCGACGTACGGCCCGGTGACGCTCGTCGACCGCCCGACCACCACGCGGTAATCGCTGTTGATGCCACGGCAGCAGAAGTCCAGGCTCGCGAACAGGTAGTAGTAACCGCCGTGCCGGGTGATCGACGCACCCTCGATCGACGCCCCACCGCGCGAGGCGAGCCCGATGACATCGCCGGCCGGCATCCCGGTCGTCCGGTCGAGGCGGCGCATCTTGAGGCCGTCCCAGAACGACCCGAACGCCAGCCACGCCCCGCCGCCCGCATCCAGGACCAGCTCCGGGTCGATGGCGTTGAAGTTGTCCGCCGGCCCCGACCGCTGCACCAGGCCGTGATCGACCCAGCGGTAGGCCGGGCTCGCCGGGTCGAGCGTCACGTTGGTCGCCAGCCCGATCACCGAGTTGTTGGTGCCGAACGACGAGGCCGAGTAGTAGAGGTGATAGGCACCGCCGAACCAGCTGATGTCCGGCGCCCAGAAATCCGGCGGCGTCGTGCCGAGCTCCGCGGTGACCCAGCCGGGCACGGTCGCGAAGACCGGCCCGAGATCGCTCCAGTGCACGAGGTCGGCCGAGCGACGCATCGGCAGATAGGTACGCGTAGCCGAGTCACCGGTGATGAAGCTGTAGTAGTAATGCCCCTGCCGGATGATCGTCGGGTCATGCGCGATCGGATCATCCGGCGGCGCAGCGGCCGCGGATCCCACCGGAACCACGACAAAACCAGCAAGCAGCAGCAGTACGGCGAGGATGCGCCGGGCGGCGACGGTCATCCACGCATCGTCGTCGATTGGTCAGGGTCACGCCAGTGACCTTCTGTGCTCTCCGAGGGCTGGTCGGATCAGGCAGCGGCCACGATGTCGGCGATAGTCGCCGGGCGAGCCCTACCTGACCACGCTGCGGCACACATGGCAGGCGATGACCGGCTCGGCGGCCGCCCCTACCTCCGCGGCCTGATCGTGGACATCGAGGCGACCGGCGACAAGCCCGAGCCGACGGAGCCTTCGGCGACTTCCTGACCGCGCTGGCCCTCATGACGACGCCCGCCGGTTGACGGTGTCCGGGTCGGCCTTCGTGACCACGGCCTTCTCCCAGAAGCTACGGACGGCGGGTACGACCTCGGAGACCGCCGGGATGCCCGGGCCCGTCTCGCGGGCGCCGACCGCGAGTGCCGGCGCCGACCGCTCCAGCGACCCCGCCATCCGGTCGATGTCGGTGATGATCGAGCCGGTGAGGACCAGCACCCCGGTGTCCTCGATCTGGGTGCGCACCTTGTGCAGCGTCTCCCGGCGCACCTCGCGCAGGCCGTCGAGCAGATCCTCGAGGCTGTCGGCGTCCTGGGTGGGGTCGGCGTCCGGGTCCGTCTCCAGCGAGGCGTGCGCGGCGAACGCCTCCGAGGCGGCCGCGAGCAGCGGTCCGATCTGGTCCGGTACGCCGGGGTGGTCCGGTGTCGCGGCGGCGTCGAACATCGACCGTGCCACCGAGTTGACCTGGTGCACCCCGTGCTCGAGGACTCGGAACGTGTGGTGCACCGGGGCCACCTCGGCGATGGGGGTGGTGAGCGACCAGCGGGCCTGCCGGTCCAGGTCCTCCACCGCGTCGACCGCCTCGCCGAGGGTCTCGCCGAGCGCCCGGGACCGCGCCAGCCACTGGGTGGCCTGGTCCCGGCCGTACCCGCGGGCCGCGCCGGCCCCGAGGTCGCCGAGCAGCCGGGCGATCTCGGTGGACAGGTAGGCCAGCTTGCAGTGTGCCCGTTCCAGCGGCGTCATGCCGCCGACCAGCGGCGACAGGATGACGCCGACCACGATGCCCAGCCCGGTCGCCCCGGCCCGTTCCCAGACCAGGTGCTCGGTGCCGGCGCTGCCGGCGACCAGCACGCCCAGCGACGTCGCGGGCACGGTGACCGCGCCGTCGCCCAGGCGCAGCAGTCGGCCGACGACGAGCCCGCACCCGGCGATCGCGGCGATCGACAGCGGGCTCGGGCCGAACACCCCCCACACGCTCACCGCGAAGCCGACCCCGGCGAGGGTGCCGATCATGCGCCGGGTGCCGTCCCGCACCGAGGCGTGCGAGCTGAGGTGCACCGACAGGATCGCCGAGATCGACGCGGTGACCGCGCCCGCCAGATGCAGGGTTTCGGCCGCGAACCAGGCGATGCCGGCGGCGATCGCCGCCACCACCACGGTGCGGACGGTGGCGTGGTCGATCCGCTCGTGCCACCGGCGTGCCACCCGGCGCACGCCGGCCGGCAGATACGGTCGCACCCGGTCGAGCACGATCCGGCCGGCCGCCTCGGCAGCCGGTTTGACCTTGCGGCGCAGCAACGCCGCGACCACCGCGCAGAGCACGAGGCTCGCGGCGACGATCGTGATCGGCGACTGCGGCAACGCTGGGGCTTCCTCTTCACGACGGTGGATCCGGTCGCGAAAATTATCCTCAACGGCGCAGGCCGAAATATCGGAAATAAAGTATCTGTGACGGGCGTCGCGAATGTGCGCTGGTGAGGCTCAGCCGGCCGTGGGGCGGGTCTTCCAGGCCGCCAGGATCGAGGTCCGCGTGTTGGTGCGCAGCAGCGAACCCTCGTAGATCCGGGCGCCGACGCCGAGCAGCAGGACCGCCGTGATCGCGAGGATCGCGAGCGCCACGAACGGCTCCCAGCCCGCCGCGCCCTCCTGGAAGATCCGGATGGGCATGGCCATCGGGGAGGAGAGCGGGAAGTAGGAGAGCGCCGTCAGCGCGGCCGCGTTGTCCCGCAGGAAGAGCACCGCGAAGAACGGGATGAGCACGATCATCTGCGCGGTCCCGGAGGTGCTGCCGAGGTCCTCGATCCGGGCGGCGAGGGCGCCCACGCCGGCCCAGACGGTGGCCAGCATGACGAAGCCGAGCACGAAGAACGGCAGGAACCAGCCGAGCGCCGGCGCCAGGACGTCGAGCAGGCCCGCGTCGGTGCCGGTCACCGTCAACCCGACCACGGTCACCACGGCCAGCAGCGCTATCTGGGCGAAGGCCAGGATGGACATCGCGGCGACCTTGCCGGCCAGCAGGGCCCGGGGCGACACGCTGGAGACCAGGATCTCCACGATCCGGGTTGCCTTCTCCTCGACCACGCTCTGCGCGATCTGCAATCCGAAGAGGAGCGAGGTCAGGTAGCAGAGCATCGCGATCGCCAGCGGCACGAAGATCGCCAGCGCCGGGTTGTACCCGAGCGCGTCGAGCAACTGCACCTCGGGCGCCGTACTGAGCGCCTTCACCACCTCGTCGGGCGTCTCGTCCAGGGCCACCACGCGCGGGCCCGGGACGACGGCCGCCGCCACGTCACCGTCCCGGACCAGCCGTTCGGCGGCGGCCGTGTCCGGGACCGCCACGATCTCGAAGCCGGCCTGCCGCAGCGCCGCGCCCGAGCCGCTGTCGACCACCGCGACCTTGGTGGCACCGCTCTCGATGAGGGCCGGAATGGAGATCGACGCGATGATGATGAGAAGGAAGGAGACGGTGCTGAACAGGAACGCCTTGTCCCGCAGCTTGGCCCGGATCTCGCGGCCGAGGACCAGCCGGGCGGCGGCGAACGTGGTCACTTGATCACCTCTCGGAAGATCTCGGCGAGCGAGGGGCGGACCGGCCCGAACGACCGGACCTGGCCGTGGGCCAGCGCGGCCCGCAGGACCTGCTGGTCGTCGGTGCCCGGAGCAAGTTCGAGGACCGCGCGGGCGCCGTCGAGGTCGATGATCGTGACGCCGGGCTCGTCGCGCAGCCAGCCGGCGTCGGCCTCGACCTCGATCGCGTACCGGGGAAGGGTGTGCCGGCCGCGCAGCTCGTCGCGGGCGCCGGCGGCCCGGATCGTGCCGTCCGCGATGATCACCAGGTCGTCGCAGAGGCGCTCGACGAGTTCCAGCTGGTGGCTGGAGAACAGCACCGCGGCGCCGGCGGCGGCCCGCTCACGCAGCACCGTGACCACCGAGTCGGCGGCGAGCGGGTCCAGGCCGGAGAACGGCTCGTCGAGGACGAGCAGCTCCGGGTCGTGCACCAGCGCGGCGGCGATCTGCACCCGCTGCTGGTTGCCGAGCGACAGCTTCTCCACCAGGTCGCCGGCCCGCGGGCCCAGCTCCAGGCGGTCCAGCAGGGCGGTGGTGCGCCGGCGCGCGTCGGCGGCGCTCAGCCCGTGCAGGCGGGCCAGGTAGACCACCTGGTCGGCAACGGCCATCTTGGGGTAGAGCCCGCGCTCCTCCGGCATGTAGCCGAAGCGCTGCCGAGCCTGCCGGGTGACCGGCGCGCCGCGCCAGGTCACCGTGCCCGAGTCGGCGGCGAGCACGCCCAGGATGATCCGCATGGTGGTGGTCTTGCCGGCGCCGTTCGCGCCGACGAAGCCGGTGAGGCGCCCGGCCGCCACGGAGAACGACACGTCCTTGAGGACCTGCCGGTCACCGAACGACCGGTCGACGGCCCCGACCACGAGCACGGTGGTGGTCATGTGATCAACGTAGGTGGAGCGGACCGGCTGCGTCGTCCGGCCGGGGGAGGACCCGCGGGGGTCCTCCTTGCGGAGGACCTCACGTCCCGGGGCGGACCACGCCCAGCTCGTACGCGAGCACGACTGCCTGCGTCCGGTCCCGGGCGCCGAGCTTCATCAGCACCCGGCTCACGTGCGTCTTCACGGTGGTCTCGCCGAGGTGCAGGGCGGCCGCGATCTCGGCGTTGGTGGCACCGCCGGCCAGCAGCACCAGCACCTCGTGCTCGCGCGGGGTCAGCTCGCCGAGCCGCACCCCCGGCTCCGGGACGCGGGGGCGGGGCGCGGAGAACGCGGCGATCACGCGCCGGGTGATCGCCGGGGCGAGCAGCGCGTCTCCCGCGGCGATCACCCGTACCGCCTCGATCAGGGCCTCCGGGGTGCCGTTCTTGAGCAGGAACCCGCTCGCCCCGGCGCTCAGGGCCTCGAACAGGTATTCGTCGTGGTCGAAGGTGGTGAGGATGAGCACCGACGGACCGTTCTTCGCCGCGATCCGGCGGGTGGCCTCCAGCCCGTTGACCTCCGGCATCTCCACGTCCATCAGGACGACGTCGGGGTCCAGCCGCAGAGCCAGTTCCACCGCGGCCTCGCCGTCGGCGGCTTCGCCGACGACGGTCATGTCGTCCTCCATCTCCAGGATCACCCGGAAACCGGTGCGGACGAGTTGATGGTCGTCCGCGAGAAGGACCCGGATCATCGGGTGGCCAGCTCTCGCGCGTACGGGATGCGGGCGCGCACCCGGAAGCCGCCGCCGGAACGCGGGCCGTACTCCAGCGTGCCGCCGTGGATGGCCACCCGCTCCCGCATGCCGATCAGGCCCATCCCGCCGGTCGTGGCCGGGCCGCCCCGGCCGTCGTCCGAGACGTCGATCTCCAGCTCCCGGGCGAGGTAGCGGATCCGGACGTCGAGGGCGGCGGCGCCGGCGTGCTTGAGCGTGTTGGTCACGGCCTCCTGCACGATCCGGTAGGCGGCCATGGATACCGAGTCCGGCACGGGCACCGGATCGCCGTACACCTCGAAGTGGGTTTGCATGCCTGTCTCCCGTGCGCTCTCGACCAGGTCACCGGCGTGGTCGAGGTCCGCGCCGGCGATCACCTCCGCGCTCGGGGCCCGCAGCGCACCGAGCATCCGCCGGAGCTCGTCGACCGCCGTCCGGGCGCTCTCCTCGATCGTGACGAGCGCGTCACGGGCCCGGGCCGGGTCGCGGTCCAGCGCCCGGCGCGACGCGGAGGCCTGGATGCCCATCACCGACACGTGATGCGCGACCACGTCGTGCAGCTCGCGGGCGATCCGGACCCGCTCGTCGATGACCGCGCGCTCCTCGGCAAGGCCCTGCGCGGCACGTAGCTCGGCCGCCTGGCTCTCCAGGCGGTGCTGCCGCCGGGCGCTCTGCCACACGGCATCGCCCATCAGGTAGCCGAACGCGAAGAAGCCCACGTTGACGATCATCAGGAACAGCAGGAACGACCAGATCACCGGCAGCTCGCCGGAGGCGTCCGGTTGCCGGGCGGCGGTGATCTCGTCGTGCGCCATGAAGAAGGCGACGTTGAGCCAGAGGAACATCGCCGCGATGATCCCCAGCCGCAGGACGCGAGAGCGCTGCCGGTTCCGGCCCCAGGCGCCGAGCGTGTAGATCGCGGCGAAGAGCGCACCGGAGGCGATCTGCTGCTCCTGGGCCAGCCGCAACTGCCCGCCGACGAAGGCGACGGCCACCACGACGGCCACCAGCTCGGGATACTTGCGGCGCCAGGCGAGCGGCAGGGTGGTGGCGACCGACCACGCGATCTGCTCGGCGACGGCCGGAGCATGCTCGGTCGCCAGTACGCCGGCGCTGCGGGTGACGAAGACGTTGAGCACGGCGACGGCGGCAACGCCGAGCCCGATCCAGAGATCCGCTCGGCGTTGCTCGGCCGTCGGCCCCGGCCGTACCCATTCCTCCGTGTTCATGGGCTTGAGGAAAGCACGGCCGGACGAGCGTCGCTACGCCGGTACGCTCAGTTGCTGTTCGAGCCGGACCTGCTCGGTGACGTCGTAGGCGTGTGGTTGCCGCCGGACCGCGACCTGGCGACACGCTACCTCTCGACTTGAAGAATTCTTCAAGTGATAAATTCTTCGTATCCGCAACGAGACGACGGGACGATGTCGTGGGTGTTCCCCTCCATCAGGTCAAGGCCGAGCTGTTCCGAACGCTCGGTCATCCAGTGCGGGTCCGGGTGCTGGAACTGCTCCAGGACGGGCCGCGAGCGGTTCGCGACCTGCTCCACGAGATCGACGTCGAGCCGTCGAACCTGTCCCAGCAGCTCGCCGTGCTGCGCCGGGCCGGCCTGGTCGCCTCCAGCCGGGAGGGAGCCCTGGTCATCTACATGCTGAGCACCACCGATGTGGCCGATCTGCTCGCTGCCGGCCGCCGCATCCTCGCCTCCGTGCTCGACGACCGGGACGGCCTGCGTGAACAGCTACGTCTCGAAGGCACCTCCCGGTGAGCCCGATGGCCACGCGGTTCGTCGAGCTGCTGCCTCAGCGCTCCGACTGGACCGCGGCCCGTCGCTCGCCACGCCGCGACATCCTGGCCGGCGTGACCGTCGCTATCGTGGCGCTGCCGCTGGCGCTGGCCTTCGGGGTCGCCTCGGGGATGGGCGCCCAGGCCGGTCTGATCACGGCCGTGGTCGCCGGTGCTGTCGCAGCCCTGTTCGGCGGATCCAACCTGCAGGTCTCCGGTCCGACCGGGGCGATGACCGTCGTGCTGCTCCCGATCGTGCACCGCTTCGGCGGACCGGGCGTACTGATGGTCGGCGCCATGGCCGGCCTCCTGCTGATCGCCCTGGCCGTCGCCCGCCTCGGCCGCTACGTGCGATATCTGCCCACTCCGGTCGTGGAGGGTTTCACCGCGGGTATTGCGGCGGTGATCGCCCTGCAGCAGATACCCGCGGCCTTGGGCGTCGCCGACGCCCACGGGGACAAGGTGTGGGCCGTCGCCGGCGATGCGGTAATCCGCTTTTCCCGGCAGCCGAATCCGGCCCCCGTCGTGATGACCGTGGTGGTCGCGGGCGTCATCCTCGCGGGTGCCCGGTGGCGCCCGGCCCTGCCGTTCTCACTGTTCACCGTCGCTGCCGGCACGATCGTCGCCGAACTGGCCCCGCTGCACCTGGCCCGCATCGGTGCCCTGCCGTCCGGATTCCTCGCCCCGTCGATCAGCTTCTGGGACTGGCACGCATTGCCGGACCTGATGACCGCCGCCCTGGCCGTCAGCGCGCTCGCCGCCCTCGAAAGTCTTCTCTCGGCCACGGTCGCGGACGGCATGACCGTCAACGAACGGCACCACCCCGACCGGGAGCTGTTCGGCCAAGGCCTGGCCAACATCATCACCCCGATCATGGGTGGCGTCCCCGCCACCGCGGCGATCGCGCGCACCGCGGTGAACGTCCGGGCCGGCGCCCGCTCGAAACTGGCCGCACTCACCCACGCCGTCGTCCTGGCCGGCGTCGTCCTGGCCGCCGCCCCGCTGGTCTCGCGGATCCCGCTCGCGGCGCTGGCCGGCGTCCTGATCGCCACCACCGTACGGATGGTCGAGGCCGCATCCGTCCTCGCGTTGCTGCGCGCCACCCGCCGCGACGCCGTCGTGCTGGTCCTGACCTTCGCCGTCACCCTCGTGTTCGACCTGGTCACCGCCGTAGCGCTCGGCCTCGGCGTGGCCGCCCTGCTCGCTCTGCGGTCGGTGGCCCGGTCGGTCCGGATCGAACAGATCCCCTTGGAGACCGGCGACTTCACCGCCGAGGAACAATCCCTTCTCGCACAACACATCGTCGCGTACCGCCTCGACGGGCCGCTCTTCTTCGCCGCCGCTCATGACTTTCTGATCCAGCTGACCGAGGTCGCCGACATCCGCGTCGTCATCCTGCGCATGTCCCGCGTCTCCACCATCGACGCCACCGGAGCCCACATCCTCGGCGACGCCGTCGCCCGCCTGCGGCACCGGGGAATCACCGTGCTGCTGTCCGGAGTCGACCCGCGCCACGAAAAGGTATTGTCGACGGTCGCCGGCACCGCGTACCTGTATCGGACCGGTCTCGTCTTCCCCGACACCCCCACCGCGATCGGCTTCGCGCGTCACCTGCACCACCAACCGGTCGAGGCATCACCACCCGCGCAGCAGGAGACCCACCTGACGCTTGCGCCGAACATGCCAGGACCGGCACCGGATCCACTTCACTAGGCCCGGCGTGGCGTCGCCCGCCGGTTCCTGAGCGAGGACGCCCCCGCTGCTCAGCCCGCCGGAACCGGCCGTTTTGCTCCAGGCGAATCGCGACTATTCGCAACTTTGACCTGCGACGGGATGCATTCGCCGAGGTGGCGGCCATATTCGTCGCGGGTGTCGGTGCGGGGCCACGCACTGCGCTCGTCGTCGGTGGGACGTACGGCAGCGCTCGAGAGCACACCGACTCTTATCGATGCCGCCGCGCCTCGTAACCATGGGATCGGGCGACCACGCCCGGGTCCGGTGAGTTGTCCCCCACCGTCGACCTGCTCCTCGGCGTTGCCGTTCGTCCGCGGAATGGAACGTGAGAAAGGGGATTGTCATGCGGCGACTTCTATCCGTCGTCAGCGTCCTCGCCGCGGTTCTCGCCGGGACCTCGGCCCCGTCCGCCGGCGCGTCGCCGACGTTCGCGCAGGCCGCTACCGGCAGGCTCGGCGGCACCGTCCGCGACACACAGGGCGCCGCGGTGCGCGACGCCACGATCATCGTGTATCCGTCGGATCCGGCCGGTGTCGAGGTGGCCAGGACGAGCACCGACCTCGCCGGTGCGTTCGTCGTATCCGTGCCCGCGCCCGGCCGATACCAGATCCGCATCGCGCGCGGGCCCTGGTCCGAATGGGCGCCCGGCGGGATCACCGACCGCGCCAAGGCGCCCGCGTACCGGGTCGGCGCGGGCCGTACCACCATGGCGAACAGCTCCGTCACGGCACCCGGTC
>NZ_BOML01000023.1 GCF_016862175.1 Paractinoplanes durhamensis
CTTGCCCTCGGGGCTTTCGTCCGACCCGCGAAACAGTACACAGTTATTCACCGCGACTATTTCTCGGGGTTGTCTCCAGGACGGCCGCTGCGTCGAACCGAAGTTCTCCGCTCGCTCGCCCGTCTCCCTGGCGACTTGGAGAACATTACAGCCTGTTCTCCGGACCGCCAAATCGGCCCCCCACCTTTTCGCCCCGTTCCAACTCAAGAGTGAGCCCGTCAAGGAAAAACCCCAGCGCAGAAGCGTATGCGGACCCCGACATGGCCTGTTCGAGCGAGCCCGCACAGGCCGCGATGTTCGGATGAGAACCGGAAGGTAACCCTGCGTAGACGTCTCCCCACGCGGCGACATCCCCGGCACCCGAGAGTGCGAGGGCGGCCGCGTCGAGCATCGCGTAGCCGAGGGTGAGGTCGATGAACGCGTGATAGCTGCGTGACGCGGCGGCGACCCCAAAGCCGGCCCCTCGCAGAATCCCCAGCCCGACCTCCACCGCCTGGATCTCGTGCACCCGCCCGGTCACTCGCGCCGCGGTCAGCACCGCAGCCCGCGGACGGGCCAGACAGCCCGCGTAGATCCGCTCCCCCATCTCGGCCAGCGCCGCCCGCCAGGACGGCCCCGGAACGAAGCCGTCCAGTGCCCGCCCGATCAGCGAGTCGGCCACCGCCCGGACGAGGTCGTCGGTCCCGGTGAAGTAGCGGTAGATCGCGGACGGGTCGGCGCCGAGCGCGGCCCCGAGCCGCCGCACGCTCAGCCCGTCGCTCCCGTGCAGGTCGACCAGGCGGATGGCGGTGGCCACGATCAGCTCGTGGCTGAGCACGGTGCCCGCCCGGGTGGGCCGGCGTCGCCGCTGGGCGCCGAGTCGATCTGCAGCCATCGGGCGACCTTATGACAACGGGGTTGACCGGACCAGGCCGCGATGCTGAGGTTGACGGGCCGACCCCGAGAAAGAAGGCCATCACATGCCCGCAGACCTGGTGTTTCACGGCGGATCGGTGTTCACCGGCAGTGGGCTGAGCGAAGATGCGGTCGCGGTCGAGGACGGGCGGATAGTCGCGGTCGGCGACGTCCGTGAGCACACCGGCCCGGTAACCGAGGTGATCGACCTCAACGGCCGGCTGCTGCTCCCCGGCTTCCAGGACGCGCACATCCATGCCGTGATGGGCGGTGTCGAGCTCGGCCAGTGCGACCTGACCGGCACCACCGACCTCGGCGAGTACCTGCGGCGGATCGGCGAGTTCGCCGATCGGAACCCGGACGCCGAGTGGATCGTCGGCGGCGGTTGGTCGATGGAGAGCTTCGAGGGCGGGGTGCCCGGTAAGGCGCTGCTCGACCAGGTGGTCAAGGACCGGCCGGTCTACCTGATGAACCGGGACCACCACGCCGCCTGGGTGAACAGCCGCGCCCTCGAGCTGGCCGGCATCACCCGGGACACCCCCGACCCGGCCACCGGGCGGATCGACCGCGACCATGACGGCGAGCCGGTCGGTGCGCTGCAGGAGGGCGCGATGGACCTGGTCAGCGTCCCGTTGCTGACGCCCGAGGAGCGCTACGCCGGGCTGATGCGGGCCCAGCAGCTGCTGCACGCGCTGGGCATCACCGCCTGGCAGGACGCGATGGTGCGGGCGACCAACGGCTACGACGACATCTCCGACGCGTACCTGACGGCGGCGCAGAACGGGACGCTGACCGCGACCGTCGTCGGTGCTCTCTGGTGGGACCGGGAACGCGGCGCCGAGCAGATCGACGACCTGCTCGCCGGCCGCGACGCCCTCACCGTCGGCCGGCTGCGCTGCGACTCGGTCAAGCTGATGCTGGACGGGATCGCGGAGAACTTCACGGCCGCGATGACCGAGCCCTATCGCGATGCGTGCGGCTGCGCGACGACCAACCGCGGGTTGTCCTTCATCGACCCGGAGCAGCTCCCGGCGTACGTCAGCAAGCTTGTCGAACACCGCTTCCAGCCGCACTTCCACGCCCTCGGTGACCAGGCAGTGCGCAATGCTCTGGATGCCGTCGAGGCCGCGCAGCGGGCGCACGGCCCGCGGGACACCCGGCCGCACCTGGCCCACCTGCAGGTCGTGCATCCGCAGGATGTGCCGCGATTCGCGGCGCTCGGGGCGACGGCCAACATGCAGCCGTACTGGGCGGCGCACGAGCCGCAGATGGACGAGCTGACCATCCCGTTCCTGGATCCGGCGCTGGCCGGGTGGCAGTACCCGTTCGGGGACCTGCTGCGGGCCGGGGCGCGGCTGGCCGGGGGCAGTGACTGGCCGGTGAGCACGCCCGATCCGCTGCAGGGCATTCATGTGGCGGTGAACCGGGCGCACCACGGCGAGGGCTACCAGAGTTTCCTGCCCGCGCAGGCCCTGGATCTGGCGGCCGCGCTCACGGCGTACACCAGTGGGTCGGCGTTCGTGAATCACCTGGATGACACCGGCAGCATCCGCCCGGGCTTCCGGGCGGACCTCGTCGTCCTCGACCGCGACATCTTCGCCGAGCCGGCCGCGGAGATCGGCGACGCGACGGTGGCGCTGACGTTCGTCGACGGGAAGGCCGTCTACGAGGGCTGAGTCCAGGTGGTGCCGGTTTCGCGGCGGTAGGCGGCGACCGCGTCGTCGATGGTCGGGAAGAAGTGCGCGGGGTCGATCACCCGGGTCAGCTGGTAGCGGTCGACCTTCTCGTGCACCGGGGTCTTCATCTCGGCGAAGACCAGGGAGATGCCGGCGTCGTTGAGTTCGCGGTCGAGCTCCTCGAGGACGTCGGCGGCGGTCGTGTCGACGTCGGTGATCGGCTCGGCGGCGATGACGATCCAGCGCAGGCCGGGTTCGGTGCGGGCGAACTCGCGGAGCCGGTCGCGGAAGACCCGGACGTTCGCGAAGACCAGCGGCGCGTCGAACCGGAACAGCACGAGCCCGGGCAGGTGGGCGGCGTCCGGGTAGGTGCGGGTGTCGTGGAAGCCGTCGACGCCGTCGGCCCGGCCGAGAACCGCCTGGTAGGGCCACCAGACGCGGCGGAAGACGTTGAGCACGCTCAGCGCGACGGCGATCGCCATGCCGGGCAGCACACCGAGCACGGCGACGCCGAGGAAGGCCGCCACCGCCAGCCAGAACTCGACCTTGCGGCGCCGCCACAGCGACGCCATCGCGGGCAGGTCGGCGAGCGAGATCGCGGCGGCGATGACGACCGCGGCCAGGGTGGGTTGCGGCAGGTTCTTCAGCAGGCCGGGGGCGATCAGCAGCAGCAGGCCGATGGCGACCGCGCCGACGACGCCGGTGAGCTGGGTGCGGGCGCCGGCCTGCTGGGCGACGGCGGTGCGCGAGCCGCTGGTGCTGACCGGGAAGCCTTGGAAGAACGAGGCGGCGACGTTGGCCGCGCCGATGCCGACCATCTCCTGGTTGCCGCGCACCTCCCGGCCGGTGCGGGCGGCGAACGCGGACGCCGTGGAGATGGTGTCGGTCAGCGAGACCACGGTGATGCCGATCGCGCCGGCGGCGAGCACGGCCAGGTCGTCGAGCCCGGCCGACGGCAGCTCCGGCGTCGGCAGCCCCTGCGGGAGGGTGCCGACCACGCGGACGCCGAGGTCGAGCAGCGGCACGGCGAGCGTGGACAGCACCACCGCGAGCAGGACGCCCGGCACCCGCGGCGCCAGCCGGCCCAGCACCAGCATCACCACCAGGCCGAACACACCGACCGCCACCGCCGTCGGCACGACCTTGCCGGCCGCGATCCCCCGCATCAGCTCAGCGGTCTCCCCCAGCAGGCCGTCGCCGCCGGCCGAGAAGCCGAACAGCTTCGGCAGCTGGCCGATCAGGATGGTCAGGGCGAGGCCGTTGAGGTAGCCGACCTGCGTCGGGTGCGACAGCAGGTCGGCGAGGAAGCCCAGCTTGGCGAAGCCGGCCACGAGCAGCATCACGCCGACCATCAGGGAGAGGGTGGCGGCCAGGCCGACCTTCTCGGCGGGCAGCGCGGTGGCGCCGACCGCCCCGACGAGCACGGTCGCGATCATCGGGCCGAGCGACGAGTCCGGCCCGAGCACGAGCACTCGCGACGGGCCGAAGACCGCGTAGGCGAGCAGGCAGACCATCGACGTGTACAGGCCGGTGATCGGCGGCAGGCCGGCCAGCTCGGCGTAGGCCATCCCCTGCGGCACGAGCAGCGTGGTCAGCACGATCCCGGCCATCAGGTCACGCGGCAGCCAGGCGACCCGATAGCTCCGGACCGCCGTCACCCCCGGCACCCACCGCGCAACATCAACCGCCACCGGCCCAACCTATCGGCGGCTGACGCTCAGCGTTTCACTCGCGCTGAGCGATCTCCCTTTCAAGATCCGATTAGTACGACGTCGGGGCCCCCGGAAATACGGTGTTGCCCGCCTGCTCATGTCAGCGGTGGGGCGCGCTGCGGGATTTCGGTGCGCTGGGACCGGGGCGGGACGCGGCCGGCGAGATGGGCGGGCGGGTCAGGGCGTCACCGTCTCGCCGTTGCCGCGGCACGCAGGTGACGGGCTCGGGTTTCGCGGTGCTCGGCGTCGATTTGGGCGTCGGCGCCGATTTGGGCGCGCGTGCCGATTCCGGCGTCAGCGCCGATCTGGGCGTCGTTGTCGCTTCGGGCTGCGGGGCGTCGGCGAGGAGCAGGGCGAGGGGTGCGCACGGGACCAGGGCGGAGAGCTGCGCCCATGACGTGAGCAGCGGATAGGCGGCCAGGGTCGGGACCGAGCCGTAGAGCCTGGGGGCCGGGAGGGCCCGCATCGCGACCGGGGCGGGGAGTTCGCGGGGCGCGGGCTGTGGGGTCGGCGCCGGCGCGGGCTCGGCCGAGCGGGACAGCGGGGTCACCACGGACAGGACGACGGCCAGCAGGCCGACGGCGGCGATCGCGTCGAGCCAGTAGTGGTTGCCGGTCACTACCACTACCAGCAGTGTCGTAATCGGGTGGGCCAGCCACAGCCAGCGCCAGCGCGAACGACTTGCCGCGATCAGCGCGATCGCCACGGCCAGGGCCCAGCCGACGTGCAGGGACGGCATGGCGGCGTACTGGTTGCTGAGGGTGTCGGTGCTCGGGGATCCGTACACCGAAGGGCCGTAGATCTTGCCGGTGTCGATCAAGTGGGCGGCGGCGAGCATGCGCGGCGGGGCCAGTGGGAACAGTGCGTGGGTGACCAGCGCGAGGGCGGTCAGCGAGGCGAGGGTGCGGCGGAACCACAGGTAGATCTCGGGGCGGCGCAGGTAGAGCCAGATCAGGGTGGCGGCGGTGGCCGGGAAGTGGACGTACGCGTAGTAGCTGTTCGCGAGCCGGACCAGGCCGGTGTGGCCGAGGATGGTGGCCTGCAGGGCGGCCTCGCTGGGCAGGTGGACGAGGCGTTCGAGGTCCCAGACGGTCTGCGCGTTGGTGAAGGACTCGCCGACGTGCCCCTCGACCAGGATGCGGCCCAGCTTGTAGGCCAGGAACAGCGCCGCCACCAGCAGGATCTCGCGTACGGCACGCGCTAGCTTTCCGGACATCCGGCACCTCCGCCTGGCGGGGACCGGGCGGGCACCCCTCCGTGCCGCAGGTCCAGAACTCCAGCATCAGCCCGAAGTTGCCCAATGAGCAATGATCCCGGCTGAGTCCTGGGTCACCCTCTCAGGCTCAGCACAGGTTCACTTGACGGCGATCGGGTTGATCGGGGAGCCGACCGCGCCGGTGATCGGCAGCGGTGCGGCGGTCAGCCAGAAGTCGTAGACGCCGTCGGCGGCGCAGTCGGCAGCGAGGGCGTCCGGGTCCCACATCTCGCCGAGGAACAGCCCGATGTGCGGGATGGCCACCTGGTGCAGGGGCTGGAAGGCGTCGTCGAACTCGTTCGGCCGCACCTCGAAACCCCAGGTGTCGGTGGCGATCGCGGCGATCTCGGTGGTGTGCAGCCAGTCCGCGGTGGTGAAGGACAGGCCCGGCGCGGGGCCACCGGCGTAGTCGCCCCAGCCGTCGCGGCGGGTCCGGGCCAGCTGGCCGGTCCGGATCAGCACGATGTCGCCGCGGCCGACCTGCGCGGACGGGCCTTGGCGGGCGATCGTGTCGGCGAGGTGGTCGGCGGTGATCGCGAACCCGTCCGGCAGCTCGCCGTCGGTGCCGATCGCCCGGCCCACGTCGAGCAGCACGCCGCGGCCGGCGATCACGCCGGCCACCGTCTCGATGCCGGTGAAGCCGTCGCCGAGGCTGGTCACCGTCTCGGCGGCCTTCCGGCCGTTCCAGGCGTACCCGTGGTCGAAGATGTGGCCGAGGCCGTCCCACTGGGTCGAGCACTGCAGCGGCATGGCGATGACGTCGTCGGCGCCGCCGATGCCGTGCGGGAAGCCCTGGATGCCGGCCGCCGCGTCGGTGCCGGTGTCGAGCATGGTGTGCACCGGGTTGGTACGGCGGCGCCAGCCTTTTTGCGGGCCGTCCATGTCGAAGGACTGCGCCAGCGAGAAGGAGACGCCCCGGCGGATCAGCGCGGCGGCGGCCAGGCGCTTGTCGTCGGTCAGGAAGTTCATCGTGCCGCGGACGTCGTCGGCCCCCCAGCGCCCCCAGTTGGAGCAGCGCTTGGCGGCCGCGGCGACGGCGCCCTCCGGGTCGGTGCGGTCGATCATGCCGAGGTCCCGAAGGTGTCGGCGATCCAGTCGGCGATGAAGACGCTCACGTGCGGCAGGTGGTCGAGGCCGATGTGCTCGGCGCCGCCCTCGGCCGGGGTGAAGACCCGCAGCTCGCGCCGGGGGCTGTTGACCGCCTGCTCGTAGGAGCGGTGCGCGTACTTCAGCGGGATCTGCCGGTCGTTCTCGCCGTGCGCGATCAGGAACGGCACGGTGATCTGCTCGACCACCCCGTCGAGGTGCACGTTCGCGGCCTTCTTGATGAACGTGTCGAGGTCGGTCTCGCCCCACACCCACATGACGTGGTCCCAGTAGTGCGGGACCGGGTGCTCGCCCTCGCGTTCGAGGCGGCGCAGCTGCACCTCGCCCCAGTTGTGGTTGGCGCCCCACGCGACGCAGAGGGCCAGGCGCTTCTCGAAGGCGGCGGCCCGGGGCGCGTAGTAGCCGCCGAGCGACCAGCCGACCAGCCCGATCCGGCCGGCGTCGACGTCGCCGCGGGCGAGCAGGTAGTCGACGCAGGCGGTGGCCCAGTCCTCGGACTCGACCCGGGAGGTGAGCCCGCCGAAGCGCAGCGCCTCGCCGCTGCCGGGGCAGTCGACCATCAGGGTGGAGATGCCGCGGGCGGCCAGCTCGTGCGGGAAGCTGGAGACGTACATGTGCTCCTTGGTGGAGTCCAGCCCGTTGAACATGATGATGACCGGTGTGCCCGGCCCGGCCGACTTGAAGTAGGCCGGCAGCGTGGTCCCCTCGAACGGGATCGCGACGCGGGTGGTGTCCGGGTCGATCAGGTCGAACGTCTTCTGCATGAGGTCGAGGCAGCGCTGGTAGATGGCCCGGCGCCCGGGGTCGTGGGCGCTCTGCATCCGCTCGGCCTGGGTGAGGTAGTTGGTGGCCCGGAAGTACAGCTGCCCGGCGGTCCGCTTCGACGTCGCCGCGGCCGCCTGCGCCTCCAGGTCGTCGACCACCGCGGTGAACGACGCCATCAGCTCCTTGGTGCCGACGTCCGACCCCTGGGCGGCCAGGTCGCGGATCGGCCGGCAGGCCCGGTCGACCTCGTCGATCAGGCCGCCGGAGTTGAGCGCGGCCACCACGCTGAGGTTCCAGACGTAGTTGCCCGGAAAGTACTCGAACATCTAGCTCTCCAAAGAACGACGGCGGACGGGGCGGATGGGCGCGGCGAGCGGGGCGGACACGACTCGGTTGGTGAGGCTGCCGATGCCCTGCACGGTGAGGGTGACGACGTCGCCGTCCCGCAGCGGCGGCGGCTCCTGCTTCCCGGAGCGTCCCCACAGCTCGGCGAGGCAGCCGCCGTGGCCGACGGTGCCGGAGCCGAGCACGTCGCCGGCGACGACCCGGCTGTCCCGGGCGGCGTAGGCGAGCATGGTCTCGAACGTCCAGCCCATGTGTGACAGCAGATCGCGGCCGACCTCGACGCCGTTGACCGACGCCGTGCACTCCAGCGCGAGGAAGCCGTCCTCGTCCTTGAAGGGCGCGAGTTCGTCGGCGGTGACGATCCACGGGCCGAGGCTGCCGGCGAAGTCCTTGCCCTTGGCCGGGCCCAGGTTGACCTGCATCTCCCGGCTCTGCAGATCGCGGGCCGACCAGTCGTTGAAGATGGTGTAGCCGAAGATCTCGTGGTCCGGGCCGACGATCGCGGCCACTTCCAGCTCGAAGTCGCGGGCCACCGACGACGCCGGGAACGCGACGTCGACCGACGGGCCGGTCAGCGTGTGCGGGTTGGTGAAGTAGAAGGTCGGGGCGTCGTACCAGGCATCGGGAACTCCGCCGCGACCGTCGACGCTGCGCCGTACCCCCTCGACATGCTCTTCGAATGCGACGAAGTCGCGGAAGGAGGCCGGCTGCAACGGCAGAAGCAATTCCACTTCCTTGCGGGGTACGCCGTTGAGCAGCTCGACGGACTCGGCAGATCCGCGCTCGACGACGTCGCGGACGGTCAGCCCGCCGGCGAACGGCCGCACGACGTCCTCGTCGACGACGCCGGCCGCGGTCTGCGTGCCGTGCCGGAACGTGGCGATCCGCATCAGACCGGCGGAGCGACGAAGGTGCCGCGGTCGGGGTCGTTGAACGACTGCTTGGCCACGAACTCGTTCATCGGGTTCGCGGTGCCCCACTGGTCGGAGACCATCGGGTCGCTGAAGTCGTAGAGGTGCGGGTGCCACGCGTCCTCGTCGAGCTCCTCCAGCTCGGTCGTGTACTCGATGGTGTTGCCGTGCGGGTCGAGGAAGTAGGAGAACGTGTTGTTGCCGGCCATGTGCCGGCCCGGCCCCCACACCTTCTCGATGCCGCCGCGCAGCAGCCGGCCGGTGCCGCGCATGTACTCGTCGATGCCGCGCATCTCGAACGACGCGTGGTGCAGCGAGACGTGCGGGCCGCGGGCGATGGCGAGGCTGTGGTGCCAGCGGTTGGTGCGCAGGAACCACATCATCGAACCCATCCGCGGGTGCATCAGGGTGTCGGAGAGCGCGAACGCCAGGTGCTTGGAGTAGAAGGCGACGGTCTGCTCCGGGTTCGGCGAGTTGATCACCACGTGGCTCAGCTTGACCGGCACCGATTCGCCCTCTTCGAGCTTCCGGTGCTGTCGCACTTCAACGTCGGCGGACACTTCGACCGTACGGCCGTCGCAGTCGAAGAACCGGAAGCCGTACCCGCCGCCCGGGGTTTTCATCGCGCCCGGTTCGGTGACCAGCGTGATGCCGTCGGCGCCGAGGCGCTCGGCCATCGCGTCGACGTCGGCCGGGGTGGCCGCGCCGAACGCGATCAGGTCGAGCCGCTTCTCGGCCGCCCTACGAAGCCGCACCGAGTACTGCTCGGGCGAGCCGGCCGCGGCCAGGAACGCGATGCCCTCGTCGGTGACGGTCGGGTCCAGGCCCCACATCGTGGTGTAGAACTCCAGCTGCTTGTCGTAGTCCGGCACGGCCAGGTCGACGTGGCGCAGGTGGGTGATCAGTCGCTCTTTCATGGCAGGTCCTCTAGGCCGGGTTCATCAGCAGGTGGGAGATGCGGCCCATCAGGCCGGGCACGTCGCCGCGCTCGTGCGCGAGCAGCCAGCGGCACAGTTGCAGCGAGCCCTCGACCACGGTTTTGGCCCGTTCGAAGCGGCGGCCGGTGAATTCCTGCCACAGGTCGTCGCTCAGCGCCGACTCGCGCAGCAGCAGCTCGGCCAGCACCGACGCGTCCTCCAAGGCCTGGGCGGCGCCCTGGGCGAGGGTGGGCGGGCAGGCGTGCGCGGCGTCGCCGATCAGGACGACCCGGCCGCGGTTCCACGGGCCTTCGAGCACGTGACTCTCGAACCAGGTGTAGTTGACCCGGGTCGGGTCGGTCAGCGACTCGCGAATGTCGTCCCACGGTCCGTGGTAGGCCTGGGACAGGTCCCGCATCACGGCGAGGGACTGCTCCGGGGTCAGCGTGCTGCGGTCCTGGGCCGCCTCCACGACGTACGCGTAAAGGGTGTCCGCGCCGGTGGGGCAGTAGCCGGCGATGTAGCTCGGACCGCCGTAGTAGAGGTCGGTGCGGGTGACGCCGGCCGGGCGGTCGGTGAAGGCGCGCCAGATGCCCATGCCGACGTTCGCGGTCTCGAGCGGGATGCCGAGCGTGCGGCGGGTCCAGGAGCGGATCCCGTCGGCGCCGATGACCAGGTCGTATTCACCGGCCGAGCCGTCCGCGAAGGTGACCGAGACGCCGCTCTCATCCTGGTCGAGCGCGGTGTAGGTGGTGCCGAACCGCACCTTCACCCCGGCTGCCTCGGCCCGCGCGATCATGATCTTGGCGAGGTCGGGCCGGTACATGCCGAGCGTGGCGGGCAGGTCGTCACCGCCGGTCCGGATGTCGTCGAGCTGCACGATGAGCGTGCCGTTCGGGTCGGGCGCGCGCAGGCCGAGCGTGTCGAAGGCGTACCCCCGCTCGCTGATCTCGTCCCACACGCCGAGCTGACGCAGCACGCGCAGGGCGTTGCCCTGCAGGGTGATTCCCGACCCGAGGGCGCCGATGTCCGGCTTGATGTCGATGAGATCGACCGCGACCCCGCCCTCGGCGAGCAGAATCGCGGCGGCGGCACCGGCGGCACCCCCACCGACCACGAGAACATTTCCAACGGCAGGCACGATCATTACCCCTCTGTTGCCGGGATGTGACTGCCACCACTGTCCAGGGCCGTAAGACCATCAGGAAAGAGCGACCTGGTGATGCCGGGCATCAATCACGCTTATACTTCCGGCCGTGACGATTGACCGGGTCCTGGCCAACCTGGATCTGAACCTGCTGGTCACCCTGGACGCGCTGCTCCGCGAGCGCAACGTGACCCGCTCGGCCGAGGCGCTCGGGGTGAGCCAACCGGCGGTGAGCGCCGCGCTCGCTCGGCTGAGACGACATTTCGGCGACCCGCTGCTGTCCCGGGCCGGCAACCGCTACGAGCTGACCCCGCTCGCCACCCAGCTGCTGGCCCTGACCGGTCCCGCGCTGGCCGGCGTGCGCCGGGTGTTCGACGTGACGCCCGGCTTCGACCCGACCACGATGGACCGCGAGTTCACCGTGATCACCTCGGACTACGCGGCCACGGAGGTCGGCCCGCTGCTGGCGCGGCGGCTGGCGGCGCTGGCGCCCGGGGTGCGGTTGCGCTTGCAGCAGACCACGCCATACACGGTGGACCACGCGGCAGACACGTTGCGCACCGCGGATGGCCTGCTGCTGCCGCACGGCTTCCTGACGGATTTCCCCTACCTGGACCTCTACGAGGACCGCTGGGTCTGCATCGTCTCCCCCGACAACGACGCGGTGGGCGAGGCCCTGACCTTGGAACACCTGGCAACGCTGCCGTGGGTGGTCCTCTACAACCTGCGCACGGCCTTCGCCCCGGCGACGCAGCAGCTGCGCCTGCTGGGCATCGAGCCCCGGGTGGAGGTGGTGGCCGACGGCTTCCTGCCGATGCCTTTCCTGGTGGCGGGCACCAGGCGAATAGCCCTGTTGCAGGAGCGCTTGGCCCGCCGCCTGGCAGCGCCCGCCGGCGTACGAATCCTGCCGTGCCCCTTCGACGTGGTCCCCCTGGCCGAGGCGTTCTGGTGGCACCCGATCTACCGGAACGACCCAGCCCACACCTGGCTGCGAAGCGTCCTGGAGTCCGTAGGCAAGGAGCTCTCCACGGCCTGAGGTATCAGCGCCGGTTATGCCGGCCATAGTCGAAAGCCGTCTTCCGCATGGTGGCGGCGCGCCCCGATAGTCCGGTGTGACCTGCGTCTCCACCGTCGAAGGGCCGCCATCCCGCCATGTCGTCACAACTGGACTCCTCGTCCGCGCCGGGCTCGTCCACACCGGGCTCGTCCGCACCGGGCGCCACGTCCGTGCCGGACTCCGGCCGCCGCGAGGCCGGCCCCGCCCAACTGGCGCTGCTGCTGGCCGGTAGCTGCCTGGCCGTGCTGGGCGCGGTGCTGATCGCCCCCGTACTGCCCAAGATGGAGGACCACTTCGCCGGAATGTCCGGCGCCGACGTCCTGGTACCGATCGTCCTCACCATCCCCGCCCTGGTCATCGGCCTGACCGCCCCGTTCGCCGGCGTGGTGATCGACGCCCTGGACCGCAAGCGCCTGCTGATCGCCGCCCTGGTCGTCTACGCGATCGCCGGCACCGCCCCGCTCTACCTGAGCTCGATCGGCGCGATCATCGCAAGCCGCGCGGTGGTAGGCCTGTGCGAGGCCGCCATCATGACCTGCTGCACCACGCTGATCGCCGACTACTGGTCCGGCCCGAAGCGAAGCCGCTACCTGGGCCTGCAAACCCTCGCCGCAACAATCTCCGCGACGGTGTTCCTCGGCTTGGGCGGCGCCCTGGGCGCGTCCGGTTGGCGCACCCCGTTCTGGGTCTACCTCGTAGCCCTGCTCCTGGTCATCCCGATGGCCAAGCTGCTGTGGCAGCCCACCGCCGACCGCGCGCCCGCCGACCCTGCGCCAACCACCGGCTCTGCGTCTGGCGCCGGCCCCTTGTCCGCTGCCAGCTCCACGACTGTCGCCGGCCCCGCGATTGCCGGCGGCTCCGCCTCCGCAGCCGGCCGCTCCGGCGCTTCCGTTGCTTCCGGCCCGAAGCTGCCCCCGCTCCCCTGGCGGGAACTGCTCGTCCCGTGCCTGATCACACTGTTCGGGGGCGTGGTGTTCTATGCCCTGATCGTGCAGCTGTCGTTCGTCCTGGACGACCTGGGGGTCACGTCGAGCGCGGCGATCGGGGGCGTGAGCGCCGCGATGTCGCTGGCCACGGCGGCGGGTTCGGCGTCGTTCGCCCGGCTGTCCCGGCAGCGCCCCCGCACGCTGCTGCCGATAGCCTTCGGCCTCGCCGCGGTAGGCCTGCTGGTGGTGTTCGCCGCCCGCAACGTCCCACTGGTGACGATCGGCGCGATGATCACCGGCGCCGGAACCGGCCTGCTCCTGCCGGTCCTGCTGACCTGGGCCACCAACCGCCTCCACTTCGAACAGCGCGGCCGCGGCACCGGCTTGTGGACCGGCTTCCTGTTCGTCGGCGAGTTCGCGTCCCCGCTGCTGGTGGCCGCGTTCGGTGCCGCCGCGGGCGGTTTGCAGCCGGCTTTGGGAATGCTGGCCGCGGTCGCCGCGATCCTGGCCGTCGTCACGCTGCTGGTAGTGCCTGGCACCTCAGCCCCGCTGAACGTCACCGACTAACCGCTCCGCCTCGCAGATAGTCGGGCTGGAAGCCGGCTCGCGCACCAAAACTCAAAACCCGGCGGCACCACGCGGCCGGCGCGGCCTGGCCAACTGTGCCGCCACCCAAGCCCCGGCGGCCGTCCGCCGTCCGCCGGATGGACCCCCGGTCTTGGATTCCGGGCCGCCACCACGTATCCCGTAACTGTTCACATGGCTTCGGCCGGACATCGCGCAGGTCAGGGGGTTACTCAAAGATCGACTGGGGCCGGGCCGGGCCGGGCCGGGCCGGGCCGGAGCCGGGCCGGGCCGGGCCGGAGCCGGGCCGGCCCGGAGCCGGAGCTATCGACTTCGCGGAAGTTGGGGCCTCGCCCCGGCGGCCAGCGGCCGAGATCCAGGGAAATGGGCTCTCGTCGCGCGCCCAAGGCCCCGACATCAAGAAAATCGAAACCCTGACCCGCGCGCAGACCCCGTAATCAAGGAAATCGGGCCAGGCGGCCTGCCTCGGCGAGTTGTCGATTCGGGCGTGCGGCCGACGGACCTGCAGATCGGGCCGCTACCAGCGCTTTCTCCTACGACATGCCGAGCCGTTGCGTGACGGAAGCGCTCAGCGGGACGTCGTTGTCGGGACCTGGAGTCAGATTGGCGCCGGCGACCGTGTAGTAACCCTGGGTCGTGTTGACCAGGTTCCACGTCTTGCCGTCTCGGACCTGGAGCAGGAGCACGAAGTCGCCGCCGCGGTGCAGGCCCTCCGGCGTCTCGGGGCCGGAAGCGGAGTAGGCCACCTCGATCGCCGCACCGGCCGCGACGCTGCCCTTCGCGATGCTGCTCACCTGCACCGTCGCCACCGTCTCGTCGGCGTCCGGCCGGGTCGCCGTGAGCGTGCCGCGCACGATGGCGTCGGCGCTGCCTTCCAGCTCCGCGGTGGTGCCGTAATACGGCTCGTCGGCGGTGGACTGCCCGGACCCGCCGTCGCCCAGCAACCTGGTCCCCGCGATCGCCGCCCCGGCCAGCACCACGACAGCGACCGCAGCCGACACGAGTATCAGCCGCCGCGAACTCCGCCTCGCCTCGCCCACCGATGCCACCGATGTCTCCTCACCCGATGCGATCTCCCCGGCCGAAGCAACTCGTCCCGCATGTCGTCACCCAGCCGGCCCCTGCCATGCAGCTGCAGAACGCCGGCCAGCCGGTCTTCACCGCGCGGCCGACCGAGGCGTCCCGCCGGTCAGAGGCCGTGGGCGCGGGCGATCGACGCGTACACGCCGGCGCTCGGTTTCGGGAGGCGTTCGAAGGTCTCTCGGTTTACCGCGTGCAGGCCCAACTTCGGGCCGTAGCCGAAGATCCACTCGAAGTTGTCCATCAGGGTCCAGTGGAAATAGCCGTGGACCGGGACTCCGTCGGCGATCGCGTCCCACAGGCCGGCCAGTGACTGGGGCACGAAGTCGGCCCGGCGGGCGTCGTCCTCCGTGGAGATGCCGTGCTCGGTCACGATCACCGGGACGCCGGTGGCCTCGTGGGCGTAGCGGACCGCCTCGCCCAGCGAGCGCGGGTCGACGCCGGCGAACAGGGCGCCGTCGACCGGGCCGCCGTCCTCGCCGACCGGGCCCTTGGCGTCGTAGTAGAGGCGTTCGTAATTCTGGATGCCGATGTAGTCGTCGTCGCGGGCCAGCTCGAGCCACCGGTCGTACACCTCGGCTCGTTTGCGGTCGCGCACCGACGGGTCGTCGCCGACCACCCGGTCGTCGACCAGCGCCAGGGAGAAGCCGACCGGCAGGTCGGGGCGACGCGCCTTGATGGCCGCGCGGGCGGCCCGGTGGCCGGCGCTCATCCCGTCGCCCATCGCGTCCATGTCCTCGGGCAGGATCACGTTGGTCAGGCGATAACGCGGGACGCCGGCGGCCTTGGCGGCCGCTTCGAGGGTGGCGCGCTCCAGGTCGCGTACGAAATCCGGCAGATCGAGCCAGGTGAGCAGGCGCGGCAGGTTCGGCTCGTTGAGGGTGACCGCGATCGTGATCTTGTCGCCGAAGGCGGCCATCAGCCGGTCGCAGTAGCGGGCGAAGAGGTCCGGCGCAGCCGGGTCGAGCCAGCCGCCCCGCGCCGCGAACCAGTGCGGCGAGGTCATGTGGTTGAGGGTGACGACGGCGGCCATGCCGTGCTCGGCGCACCGGTCGAGGATCGCCTCGTAGTGGGCGAGCGCCGCCGCGGAGAACTCGCCCTCGCGCGGCTCGACCCGGGCCCACTCCACCGAGAAACGGTAGGCGGACAGCCCCATCCCGGCGGCCAGGTCGACGTCCTCGCGCCAGAGACGGTAGCCGTCGCAGGCCTTCCCGGACCGCTCCTTGAACACCGACGGCTGCACCTGCTCGGCGAACCAGGTGTCGCTGTCGACGTTGTCGCCCTCGATCTGATGGCCGGCGCTCGCGGTGCCCCACAGGAAGCCGGTCGGAAAGGTCCGCGTCATCCGATCATTAGTTCAACCCGGGGTGGGCCGGTCAAGCGCATTGCTCAGACTGTCCGCAGGTCCAGGCTGTGCCGCAGGAACAGGTCCTGGGTGCCGGTCGACCAGCTCAGCACGCCGCCGCGGTAGACGACGTTGGCGGCATCCGGGCTGACCTCGACGGTCTGCTTGTGCTTGAGGTCGTAGATGAGGAGCCCGGCGTTGCCGGTGAGGTCGGCGTTGCCGCCGGTCAGCGCGTAGACCTCGAACCGGTCGAGGACGCCCACGTCGGTGATCGCGGTCTCCGGGGTGCCCTCGGCGACCTCCTGGCGGTTGCCGCCGTCCGGGTGCACGAGCTCGATCTTGACGCCGTCCTTGGTCAGCGAGACCACCCGGCACCAGGTCGGGCTGCAGTTGGTGACCGCCCGGTCGTTGCGGGGCACGGCGACGTCCTGGCCGGTGGTGAGGTTGCGCAGCGTGGTGGCGCCGGCCGCGGAGGTGACGCCGTCGACCAGCCACGGCCACGCCGACAGCTGCCAGGTGCCGGCCTGCGGTGTGACCTCGACCGGGCCGCCGGCCAGCGGGACCGATCGCACCTCGGTCCCGTCGTTCGCGGCGGCCGCCACCCAGTGCACCCGGCCGTCCGCGACCAGCAGGTCGTGCTCCGACTGGTAGAAGCGGGCGTCGCCGGTGTCCCCGGTGATCTGCCGCGGGGGCCGGCTGTCGCGCAGGCCGGCCGTCCACAGCTGCGGGCTCCGGTTGCCGTGGCCTTCGGCCCAGACCACGTCGTCGCCGCTGACCGTGACCGCCGGGAACGACACGTCGCCGCTGATCGGCAGTTGCCGGAACTGCCGCAGCGCGCCGCCGGTCCCCCGGATCAGCAGCCGCAGCGCCTTGCCGTCCTTGCTGAGCGCGGTGCCGATCGAGGTGCTGGCGTCGACGAACCAGTCCGGGGTGAAGGCGGTGCCGTCCGGCAGGTCGGCGGGCAGGCTCCCGCGCTTGGCACCCGGCCAGGCGAGGGCGGCCGACACCGGCTTGGTGTCGGACTGCCCGCGGCCGGGCGGCGCGAACAGCAGCACCCCGCCCGCCACGAGAGCGGCGGTCAGGCTGACCAGGGTCTTGCGGCTGCTCGACAAATCCACCTCCGGAGCGGCCACTCTATCCGGGCCGATTTTCCGGCATCTTCCCAGATCAACACATGCGCAAATGTGAATTGAAGATCGTCCATCCGTACTATTCAATGCCCCTCTCCAGCGTGTGATCCTCATCGATGACCGCGGCGGCGGATCCCGCCGCAGATGTCCGATCGACGGCGCCTAGGAGGCACCCGTAGTGAGTAGGGATCGAACGAGCCGCAGGCGGCTCAGTCACGTTGCCGGAGTCGGCATCCTGATCACCGCCCTGACGGTGGTGGGCGGCTCGTCCAGTGCCACCGCGGCGCCCGTTGCCCGCAGCGGCTTCTCCCCGGTCCCGGCCGGCTCGAAGATCACGAAGATGCCGCCCGGCCTGGCCGGCAAGCCGGTCACCGTGATGGTGCAGCTGGCCGGCGACCCGGTCGCGGTGACCGACGCCGCCGCCACGCAGCCGCTGACCACCACCCAGAAGAAGCAGCGCCGCGACCAGCTCAGCAAGGAGCAGGCGCCGGTCGCGCAGCGCGCCCGCAGCCTCGGCGGCACGGTGCTCGGCAGCTACCAGCACGCCTACAACGGCATCAAGGTGCGGATCAACTCCCGCGAGCTGACCTCGCTGGCCGCCTCCCCGGACGTGGTCGCGGTCCACCCGCTGCAGTCGATCAAGCCGGACAACGTCAACGGAGTCCCGCTGGTCGGCGCCCCGAGCGTGTGGAACGCGCCGGACAAGTTCCGCGGCGAGGGCGTCAAGGTCGCGATCATCGACACCGGCATCGACTACACGCACGCCGACTTCGGCGGGCCGGGCACGACCGCGGCCTACGAGACCGCGCACGCCGCCGAGACCAGCGCGGCCGACCCGGCCCTGTTCGGCCCGGCCGCGGCCAAGGTCAAGGGCGGTGTCGACCTGGTCGGCGACAGCTACAACGCCGACCCGGACAGCGCCGACTACCAGCCGGTGCCGCACCCGGACGCCAACCCGCTCGACTGCAACGGGCACGGCTCGCACGTGGCCGGCACGACCGCGGGCTACGGCGTTCTCGCCGACGGCAAGACCTACCCCGGACCGTACGACAGTGCCACCGTCGCCGCGCACTCCTGGCTCGTCGGCCCGGGTGTCGCGCCGAAGGCCGACCTGTACGCGGTGCGCGTCTTCGGCTGTGAAGGCTCCACCGACGTGGTCGTCGACGCCATCGAGTGGGCGGTCGCCAACGACATGGACGTCATCAACATGTCGCTCGGCTCGCCGTTCGGCACCGCGAACTCCCCCGAGGCGGTCGCCGCCGACAACGCGGCCAAGGACGGCGTGATCGTGGTCGCGTCGGCCGGCAACTCGGGCAACACCCCGTACCTGGTCGGCACCCCGTCCAGCGGCAACGGCGTGATCAGCGTGGCGGCCAGCGACCCGACCAAGTCGTTCCCGGGCGCGCGCCTGCAGCTCGGCACCGGCGCCACCCAGAACGCCATCAACGCCAACGGCGCCACCTTCGCCGACGGCCTGAGCCTGCCGGTCAAGGTGCTGTCCAACGGCGCCGGCGGCATCGCACTCGGCTGCAGCACGGCCGAGTTCAACCAGCCCGGCGTTGCCGGCGCACTCGTGGTGGTCGCCCGCGGCACCTGCGGCCGGGTCGCCAAGGCGGTCTACGGGCAGGCGGCCGGCGCCGCCGCGGTGCTGATGGTCAACAACGCCGCGTCCTACCCGCCCTACGAGGGCCCGATCACCAGCAACCCGGACAACGGCGAGCCGGCGAACGTCACCATCCCGTTCCTCGGTGTCCCGCTGTCGGCCGCGGCCACCCTGCTCGCCGCGGACGGCTCGACCACCACGCTGACCAACCTGCCGCTGGACAACCCGACCTACCTGGGCCTGGCCAGCTTCACCTCGGGCGGCGCGCGGACCGGCGACAGCTGGCTCAAGCCGGACGTCACCGCGCCCGGCGTCAGCATCTTCTCGGTCGGCAACGGCACCGGCACCGGTTCGGTCGCGCTCTCCGGCACCTCGATGGCCGCGCCGCACACCGCCGGTGAGGCCGCGCTGGTCAAGCAGGCGCACCCGGAGTGGCGCAAGGTCTCCTACTGGAAGGCCGCGATCGTCAACACCGCCGACCCGGCCAAGGTCTTCAGCTACAGCACCCGGCTCGGCGGCGCCGGCCTCATCCAGGCTCCGGGCGCGGTCAACACCCAGGCGGTCGCCCTCGGCGACGCGGGCACGGCCACGCTCAACTACGGCTTCCAGGAGCTCGGCGGCAACTTCAGCGGCCGCAAGACGATCAAGGTCAAGAACTTCGGGCGTACGCCGGTGACGTTCACGGTCGCCGTCGACCGGCCGGCCGGCAAGCCGCACACCACCCGCCTGCAGAAGAACCGGATCACGGTTCCGGCCCGCGGCGAGACCACGGTCGATCTGACCCTCGCCGTCCCGGCCGCGACCGCCGGCGACTCGACCGCCTACAACGACGTGTCCGGCCTGGTCACCTTCACCCCGGTCGGCACCAGCAACGCCGGTGTGGCGCTGCGGGTTCCGTATTACCTGGTCCCGCAGGCGGTCTCCAAGGTCAGCACCAAGCTCGACACCGAGAAGCTGAAGCGGACCGGCACGGCCACCGCGACGGTGACCAACCGCAAGGGCGCCACCACCGGCACCGCCGACTGGTACGCCTGGGGCCTGACCGACCCGCGCGACAAGGCCCAGGGTTCGACCGACCTGAAGGCCGTCGGCGTGCAGAGCCTGCCCGCCGACAGCATGATCGCGTTCGCGGTCAGCACCCACGCCCGCTGGTCCAACCCGTCGGCCAACGAGTTCGACGTGTACGCCGACGTCAACGGCGACGGCGTGGACGACTACGCGGTCAGCGGCGTCGACTACGGCCTGATCACCACCGGCGACCTGACCGGCCGGATGGCCACCGCCGTCACCGACCTGCGCACCGGCGACGGCACGATCGAGTTCTTCGCCGACGCACCGTACGACAGCAGCACGCTGACCCTGCCGGTGCTCATCTCCCAGCTGTGCGCCGAGGGTTCGCCGTGCCTGTCCGCGGACAACCCGCGGCTGACCTACCACGCGACCAGCCGGGGCATCGTGGACGCCACCAGCGACACGATCACCGGCACGGCGTCGTTCAACGCGTTCACGCCGGCGGTCAGCACCGGCATGGTCGACGAGATCGCCCCGAACGGCAGCGCCACCGAGACGGTCACGGTCAACCGGGCGGAGTTCGCCCGTACCCCCGCTCTCGGTTTCCTGGTCGTCAGCCGCGACAACCCCAGCCGCGACGAGGCCCAGCTGATCGGCGTCAAGATCCGCTGATGAACCCGGTGGGAGCCGCGCGGTCGCGCGGCTCCCACCGGCCCTTCTTCAGGCCGGGCCGAGCTGGCTGCGCGCCCGCTCCTGCTCCGCCACCTTCAGATGCAACGCCCGCAGCTGAGCCGCCCGCCGCTCGGCCGGCATCGGCCGCACCCGCTCGGCGATCCGCCGCAGCGGCGCCGGATCGTCGAGATCCGCCGGCCGCGGGCAGTCACCCGCCTGCCGGGCCCGCCGCAGCCCCGCCTGCGCCCGCAGCACCGCGAACGGCTCGGCGCCCAGCTCCCGCCGCAGATAGTCGACGTCGACGTCGTCGACCACCTTGTTCCCGACCAGCGTGACCAGGTCGGCGACCCCGGCCGCGGCGGCCAGTTCCCGATAGCGGCACGCCACCGTCACCGACTCCGGGGTCGGCTCGACCACCACCACGATCGCGTCGAACTGCGCGTGCAGCGAGTTCGCGAACGCGTCGGTGCCGGCCACCATGTCGCAGACCACCCAGTCACCGTCGGCCGGCCGCAGATGCGACAGCAGGTTCTCCAGGATGGACAGATGCCCGTGGTAGCAGCCCGCGCCGATGTCCTCGGGCTCGTAGGTGCCGACGTGCATGACATGCGTCCGCTCGTCGAGCGCCACCGCGTGCCGGGCCAGCACCGGGTCGCCGCTCTCCAGCGTGACCAGCCCCGAGCCCGGCCCGGCCGGCGTCGTCGCCACGAACCGGTCCACTCCCCCGACCAGCGGATTCGTGCCGAGCAGGTGACGGCGCACGGCGGTGACGTTGTCCGGGTGCGACAGCGCGGCGGCGGAGTCGGCCACGACGCCGAGCAGCGGCGCCAGGTGCACGTTGACGTCGGCATCGACGGCGAGGACCCGGCGCCCGGTCGCGCGCAGGTACCCGACGAACAGCGCGGCGAGCGTGCTCTTCCCGCTGCCACCCTTACCGGTAAAAGCGATTTTCATTTCCAAGAAGCTAGTGACGGCGCCCGCCGACCACAACGGAACACGCCGCTCCTCTTGCAACTGAAAACCATTTCCAACAAGATGTACGGCGTGAGTACGCGAACCGCCCCCACCCCGACGTCCACCGCCACCGTCGTCACCGTCCTGGCCGGATTCTCGGCATCCGCCACCCTGGCTGTCGCCGACAGCCTGCTCCGGGCGGACGACCGGCTCCTGCTGGTGCAGCACGACATCAGCGAAATCCGCTCCGGCACCGTGCGGCGCGTGGTCCGCGACGCCCACCGGATCCTGGAGGACGTGACCGTCACCGTGGTGCACGGCTGCGTCGCGTGCACGCTGCGCGAAGACGTGCTGCCCACCCTCGCCCGACTCGGACGCCGGCATCCCCGCCGCGACCTGCTGCTCGCCCTGCCGCCGGCGATCGAACCGGAATCGGTGGCGGCCGCATGCCGGCACGTCCCGGCTGCCCGGTCACTGCGCTTCGACTCGTACGTCACCGTCGTCGACGCCGCGACCTTCGTGGACGATCTGTGCGACACCGCCGACCTGAGCGACCGCGACCTGCACGCGGCCCACGACGACCGGCGGGCGGTGGCCCAGGTCGTGGCCCGGCAGATCGAGTTCGCCGACACCGTGGTTGGCTGGAGCCGTGCCACCGACACTAAGGCCGGCTGGAGCCCGGCCACCGACACCGAGGCCGGCCGAGGCCAGGCCGGCGGCGCCTACGAGGCGGGCCGGCTGACCGCCCTCGTCCACCGGCTCGCGCCATGGGTCACCTATGTCCGCGACGACGTCACCGGCCTGCGTGGCACCGGCCGGCACGACCCGTCGGCGCCCGGCATGACCGGCCGCGCCCTGGAAGGCCGGCCGATCGGCGTGAACGACCCTGCGGGTTCGTTCGGGGCGTCGTCGATGCTGTTCGACAGCCGCCGCCCGTTCCACCCGGAACGCCTGCACCGCGCCCTGCCCGCCCTGACTCACGCGGCCCTGCGCGGCCGCGGCCAGCTGTGGATCGCCAGCCGGCCGGACGCGGTGATCGCTTGGGAGAGCGCCGGCCAGGGCATCAGCCTCGGCCCGCTCGGCTCCTGGCTGGCCGCCGTGCCACCCGACCGCCGGCACGAGCCGAGCGACCTGCGCCGCCTGGCCGCCGACGCGACGTGGGACCCGTATTACGGCGACCGTCGCACCGCGCTGGCTTTCATCGGCCTCGACCTGGACACCACGGGCCTGCACGACCTACTGACCGCATGCCTGCTGACCGACACCGAGCTGGCCGCCGGCACCGAGACCTGGCCCCACCTCAACGACCCGTTCGCCGACTACTTCCCGCTCGACCACACCCCGAAGACCCGACCGTAGAGGTGTCCACCCCACGCACAGCTAGGCCGAAGAACCCCAGACCAGACCGAAGAACCTCAGGCCGAAGGACGCCAGCCCGAGGGCCCACGGGCCGAAGTATCCCAGCCCGAAGGACGCCAGCCCGAAGGACGCCAGCCCGAATGCCCACGGGCCGACGAACCCCAGACCGAAGGACCCCAGACCGCGGGACACCGGGTCAGGATCCTGGGCCGAAAGATCCGGCGTGCGGGCACGACGGTCGTCAGGTGCGGATGTAGCGCAGGACGTCGTCGACCAGGGCGCCGATCGCGTCGTTCGGGAGGGAGTAGAAGACCTGGCGGCCGTGTCGGCGGCGGCGGATCAGGCGGGCGTCGACCAGGTGGCGCAGGTGGTGGGCGACCGCGGTGGAGTGCACGTTCATGGTCGCGGCCAGGGTCGATGGGCTGGCCTCGCCCGCGCGCAGCAGGATCAGGATGTGCAGGCGATGCTCGTAGGCCATGCCGCGCAGTGCCTCCACCGCACGTTCGAGCTCGGTCAGGCTGATCGTCACTGCGTCACCACCGCAGGTCGGGCCGCCGCGGAGCTGCCGCCATCCGATCGGCCGGGCACGGCCGGGGCGGCCGAGGCCGGAATCCGGCGAAGCTGGGTGGGAAGCCAGCGAAGCCGGGAGGAAAGCCAGGAGACCGCCAAGACCGCGGTGGCGATCAGCGAGATGCTCGCGCCGGCCGCGACGTTCCAGTGGCTGGAGACCCACAGGCCGACCAGGCCGCTGCCGACGCCGAAGACGACGGCCATGGCGGTGATCACCGGCAGGCGGTCGGACCACAGGCGGGCCGCGGCGGCGGGAGCGACGATCAGGGACAGGGCCAGGATGGTGCCGACCGCGGGCACCACCGTCACCACGACGATCTCGATGGTCAGCAGCAGGACGATGTCCCAGGCACCCGTGCGCAGGCCGGCCGCCTGGGCGCCGGTGCGGTCGAAGCCGACCAGGAGCAGCGGGCGGGCGCAGACCAGCAGCACCGTCGCGACCACGGCCAGGACCACGGCCGTGGTCGCCAGGTCCGTGGTGCTCACCGTCAGGATCGAGCCGACCAGGAACGACGACAGGTCCCGGCTGAAGCCGCTCTGGGTGGCGACCAGGCCGGCGCCGAGCGCGAAACCCGCGGACAGCAGGACGCCGGTCGCCGCGGCGGCGTCCTGGCCACGGCGGCGGGACAGCGCGGCCACGCCGAGGGCGATGATGCCGCCCGCGACCGCGCCGCCGATCAGGAGGTTCACGCCGATGATCGAGGCGGCCACCACGCCCGGGAAGGTGGCGTGGGTGAGCGCCATCGTGAAGAACGACAACCGGCGCAGCACCACCTGCACGCCGACCAGCCCGCCCAGCGCGCCCGCGAGGATCACCTCCACGGTCGCCCGGTGCAGGGCGTCATCCCACCAACTCATGCCAGCTCCTCGCTTCGCTCCGAGCTGCCAAGTGCAGATTCCGCACTGAGCTCGCCGATTCGCTCGCTACGCACGCTCATGCGGGGAGTTCCTCTCGACCGGGGCCGGTGGCCGGCGGGTGCGCAGCAGGCGCACCGGGATGAGCAGCAGGTAGGCGGCGACCAGTAGCAGGACCACCGACGAGGCCGAGGTCAGTGCGATGCCGTAGGTCAGCGAGGCGGTCCAACTGGCGAGCAGGCCCGCATAGCCGGCGCCCGCGATCAGCAGCGTGCCGATCACCGCCATCGCGGCCAGCCGGTCGGTGATCATGCGGGCCGCCGCGGCCGGGACGATCAGCAGCGCCACCACCAGGATCGTGCCGACCGCGCGGACCGCGGCCACCACGACCAGCGCGACGATGACGTTCAGCCACAGGTCGAGCCGGCCGATCCGGTAGCCCGCGGCGGCCGCGCCGGCCGGGTCGAACGTGCGGAACAGCAGGGCCCGGGCCCCGATCAGCAGCGCCACCAGGACAACCGCCGCGAGCACCGCGGTCTCGGCGATCTGCCCGGGCGTAACGGTGAGCAGGCGGCCGAACAGAAAAGACGTCAGATCCGAGGTGTACGACGATCGCCGTGACACCAGCACCACGCCGATCGAGAACATCGCGGTCAGCACGACCGCCGTGGCCGCGTCGTCGGACACCCGGGCGCCGCGGGTCAGCACGGTCAGCACCACGGCGGTGACCAGGCCCGCGACGAGTGCGCCGACGAACAGGCCGTCGAGCCCGCCGGCCACGAACCCGATCACCACGCCGGGGAAGATCGTGTGGGTGAGCGCGTCGGACACGAACGACAGCCGCCGGGCGAACACGAAGACGCTGACCGGGCCGCAGACCAGCGCCAGCAGCACCATCTCGGCCAGCGCCCGCGCCATGAACGGGGCGGTGAACGGCTCGATCACAGCTCGACCAGCACTCCCCGGTCGCCGTACGCCTCGCGCAACTTCGCCACCGTCAGGGTTTCGGCCGGTGGGCCGACCGCCCACTGCCGCCCGTTGACCAGGCACACCAGGTCGGCGAGGTCGCGCGCCACCGCCAGGTCGTGGGTGCTCAGCACCAGGGCCGTACCGGCCGCGGTGAGCTGCCGCAACGCGCCCGCGATCGCCTCCTGGCTGACCGCGTCGACACCGTTGAACGGCTCGTCGAGCAGCAGCAGCCGCGGTTCGGCGGCGATCGCCCGGGCCAGCAGCACCCGCTGCCGCTGACCGCCGGAGAGCGTGCCGAAGCGGTGCCCGGCCCGGTCGGCCAGCCCGACCCGGTCGAGGGCCTCGGCCACCGCTCGCCGATCGGCCGCGCGGGCCGGCCGCCACCAGCCGATCTCCCGGTAGCGGCCCATCATCACCACCTGCCGGGCGCTGACCGGGAAGTCGGCGTCGAGGGTGTCGGTCTGCGGTACGTAACCGGCCAGCCCCCGGGCCGCGGCCGGGCTCACACCGAGCACCGATGCGGTCCCGCCGAGCACCGGCACCAGACCCAGGACCGACTTGATCAGGGTGGACTTGCCGGCCCCGTTCGGGCCGACCAGGGCCAGGCTCTGCCCAGCGGCCAGGTCCAGGTCGACGTGGGTGAGCACCGGCGTTCCGTGGTAGCCGACGCTCACCCCGTCGTACTGCAGGGCGGAATCCACGTCAGCCGCCCAGCGCCGACACGATCACCTGCGTGTTGTGCTTCTCGGCGCCCAGGTAGGTGCCCTCCGGCGTACCCTCCGCACCCAGGCTGTCGCCGAACAGGGCGTCCTCGCCCCCGACCACCTTGACCCCCGCCTGCTTCGCGATGGCTTCCGCCGTCTTCGGCGGCAGCGAGCTCTCGGTGAAGATCGCCTTGGTCCCGGTCGCCCTGATCTTCGCGACGAGCTCGGTGAGCTGCTTGGCGGAGAGCTCGGCCGACGTGTCCATGCTCGGGATGACCGACCCGACGAACTCGAGCTGGTACCGGTCCACGTAATACCCGAAGGCGTCGTGGTTGGTGACGAGCTTGCGGTCCGCGGCGGGCAGCTTCGCGAACGCGGCCTCGTTGTCGGCGTCGAGCTTGTCGAGCTCAGCGGCGTACGCGGCCAGGTTCTTGGCGAAGGTCGCGGCCCGCGCCGGATCGGCCGCCGCAAGCCCCTTCTCGATGTTTGTCGCCATGATCTTGGCGTTCTGCGGGTTGTGCCAGATGTGCGGATCCCCGTCGGCCATCTCCTCGTCGCCGGGATCGCCCTTACGCAGGGTCACGCCGGTGCTGGAGTCGACGACCGCCCCTTTGAAGCCGGCCGACGCGATCGTCTGGTCGAGCCATTTTTCAAGACCGACCCCATTCTTGAGTACGACCTTGGCCGTGCCGATCGCCTGGATGTCGGCGGGCGTCGGCTCGTACTCGTGCGGGTCGACGTTGGGCTTGATGATCTGTGTGATGGCAACATCGCCGCCCCCGATGTTGCGGGCGAAGTCGGCGACCTCCGGCGTGGTGGCAACCACCGCAAGGGCGGCGGCACCGTCGGCCGCGGCAGCCGAGTTCCCCACGGCGTCATCGCCGGAGCCACAGCCCGCCAGAGCGGTGACGGCCGCAGCCACCACCACGGTCCAGAGTGCACGTTGCCGATGCTTCATGTGTTCCCTGCTCCCCTTGACTGAGGAGCAGAACGATAATCATTTCCAATAAAAATCGTCTAATAGCAAGATGACTACCTGTGCACGTGCAGATCGACCGCTACATAACGCTTGGCGTTATATATCGTCTGAGGTAGTGTCGCTCGGCATGCGGGAGCCGACGTTTCTGATTCGCACCGCCCTCGCGGCTGAGCCCACCCATGGGTATGGCGAGCTCACCGAATCCGGAGCGGCGGCGCTGACCAGCCAGGTGCAGCGGCTACGGCGCAACGCCGACGCGGCCGCCGCCCGGTTGCGCCCCGCGTTCGGGGGTGCGCTGTGACCACCCGCTCCGAACGGCATTACCGGCGGCTGCTCCGGGCCTATCCCCGGTCCTACCGTGACCACCGCGGCACCGAAATCCTCACCACCCTGCTGGAGATGGCCGAGGACGGCCGCCGGCCCGGCCTGCACCTGGTCCTCTCCGGCCTGTGGCAGCGCTTCAAACTGCCCGCCCGGCGCCCGCTCGCCTGGGTGGCCGCTCTGCTCGCCGCCGCCGTGCTGGGTGGCTTCGGTGCCGCGGCCGGCACCTGGATCGCCTGGCAGACCGCCGCCGCCATCCCGTCCGACCGGAAGGTGCAGGCCCTCAACACCGGCCTGACCGGGATACCCGGCGACGCCCCGCTCTATCACGAGACGTCGGCGCAGCAGGGACCGAGCGTCGCGATCCAGGCCGATGGCACCGCGGGCTGGTCGTCCGCCCGGATCCGCGACGCGCTGACCGGCGCCGGGTGGCGGATCACGTCGTTCCGGGAGAGTGAAGGCCGCACCATCCCCCGCGAAGACATGACCGCCGCCGTCCCGATCAGGTACGGCACCTGGACGGCGACCAGCGGTGGGCTGAGGTTGTGGGGCGATGCCCGGGTCCTCACCGGCGCCCCCTTCACCGATGCGGCCAGCTACAACATCAGGGTGTGGCCGGTGGAGCCCGCCCCGCTGCGGCCGCTGACCATCGCCGGGACCGTCGCCGGTCTGCTCACCGGCTGGCTCCTGGTCACCGCGCTCGCCCGCCGCCGGCTCGCGACGGCCCTGGCCACCGGCGGCTTCATCGCTGCCACGCTGCTCGCCTACGAGTTCTACCGAGACGCGTGCGAGGTGATGGCCTACCCGCACGGCTCGCCCCGGCCGGGCAACGTGGACACCTCGCACGGTGGAACGTTCACGCTGATCTGCACGATCATCGGCCTGTTCGCCATCGCCGCCGCCGTGATCGCGGCGCGACCGGGCCCGGCTGGCGCGGCGGGGCAGCCTCGGCTGGGTGTCCCGGACGACGGTGGCCCGGCGTTGGGAGCGAGCTGAATCCAGGCCTCGCCCACCGGCAGGTGGGCGGGTCCGGGGCGGCGGCGATAGTGCACCGGGTGACCAGCCCGGCCCCGCTGGAACTGGCCGCCGCCCGGACCGCGCCGGTCAGGGGCGGGGGTCGATCGGGGTCATGGCGGGGTGGGCGGCCTCGATCGCCCGGGCCGCGGCCAGGGCGATGTGTTCGCCGTGCAGGCGGGAGATCACCTGGACGCCCTGGGGGCGGCCGTCGGTCACGCCGGTCGGGACCGCCACCGCGGGCAGGCCGAGGAAGTTGGCGGTTACCAGCAGGCGGTGCTGTTGCCACTGCTCGGTGGTTGCCTCGGGGCCGGACAGGTCCCAGCCGATCGCCGGCATCGCCGCCGTGGTCACCGGGCCGAGCACCACCGGGTAACGCGTGTTGAACCGGCGCCACCGGGCGGCGAGGGCGTGTCGTTCGGCCCAGGCCGCGGAGTAGGTGGCGGCGGTGTCGAGGAGGTCCACGCCGGCCACGTTGTCGGTGAAGTATTTGACGGTGCCGGCCGACAGCGGGCCCGGGAAGACGCCCGGGGTAAGCAGAGCCGGGGCCATCTCCGACGCGGAGATCTGGCGCCACAGGGTGGCGCAGCGGTCCACCTGCGGCGGCTCTACCTCCTCGACCTCCCAGCCGGCCTCGGTCAGCGCCCGGGCGGCGGCCCGGACCGCCGCGGCCACCTGTGGCTCCACGCCCCAACCTGCCGGGTCGACCGTCACCGCTACCCGGCGCGGGCCGTCGTAGCCGGACGGGTGCGGGACCGTCACGCTCAGCGGGTCGTTGTCGTCGGCGCCGTGCATCACGCCGAAGAGCAGGTCCAGGTCGGCGACCGTGCGGGCCAGCGGACCGTTCACCGCGAACGCCTGCAACGACAGCTCGATCGGCATGATCTGGCGGGTCGGGGCGGGCACCCGGCCGGCCGACGGGCGCAACGCCGCGATGCCGGCGGCGTGGGCGGGCAGGCGCAGGCTGCCGCCGTAGTCGTTGCCGAGGCCGGCCGCGGCCATGCCGGTGGCGACGATGACCGCGTCGCCGCCGCTGGAGCCGCCGGGGACCCGGCTGCGGTCCCACGGGTTCCACGTGCGGCCGTAGAGGTCGTTGTCGGTGTCCCAGCGCAGCCCGACGTCGGGCATGTTGCCGCGGGCGACCGGGATCGCACCCGCCGCCAGGAGCTTGGTGACGAAGGAGGCGTTCTCGGCCGGGATGTGGTCGGTGGCGAACGGCAGGCCGGACGTGGTGGCCGAGCCGGTGAGGTCGATGTTCTCCTTCACCGAGATCGGCACCCCCGCCAGCGGGCCGCCGTCCTGGCCGGCGGCGATGCGGGCGTCCACGGCGGCCGCGGCCGCCCGGGCCTGGTCGGTGAGGACCACGGTGGCGGCGTTCACCGCCGGGTTCACCTCGTCGATGCGGGCCAGGTGGGCCTCGGCGACGGCGAGGGCGGAGACCACGCCGGTGCGGACCGCTTCGGCGATCTCGGTGGCGGAGAGCTCGGTCAGGGCTCGGTTGTCCATGGTGGTCCTCTCAGCGCACGGTGATGGCCAGGCGGCACCCGGCGGGGCCGCCGAGCAGCACGTGCTGGTGGTTGGGCTTGGTGGTGGCGGCCAGCCAGCGGTGCTCGCCGGTGCCGGGGACGGGGACGAACTCGGGGGCGTCGCTGCTGGCCAGGGTCAGGCGCAGGGCGTGGCCGGGGTGCAGGCGGTAACCGATCTGGCCCAGGTCGATCCGCACCTCGAAGGCGCGGCCGGGGTCGAGGATGGTCTGCTGGCCGCGGGCGATCAGGTGGGTGGCGCCGTCGGGGGCCACATCCGCGAGGCGGGCGAACAGGTCCATCTCGGGGCCGTCCGAGCCGACCGTCGCGGTCAGGGTGATCGGGCCGGCCAGGTCGAGCGGCTCGGTCACCGGGGCTGCCGTGAACGACAGGACGTCGGGGTGGGTGGCCAGGTCGCGTTCGTCGGGGCTTTCGGCCAGGAACGAGAACGGGTCCCTGACCGGGGACTGCACCGGGGACGACGCGTCGTGGGTCCAGGTTTCCTCGGTGGGCGAGGAGGCGGGGTTGAGCAGCAGGGTGCGGTCGGGATGGGGGTGTAACTGCGTGACACGTACCCCTGCTGGTGGCCAGATCTGCGCAGAGCGCAGGGCGGTGTCGCCCGAATTCGCCAGTTGCCAGCGGACCCGTGGGATTGTCGCGGCATTGCCGCGGAGGAAGACGTCGAAGAATTCGGCCGCCGGGGTCAGGTAGCGGTCCATCCAGGACGAATTGCGCGGGGCGGCCGGGTTGAAGTGGCTGTTGTTCTCGTGGTCGATGGCCTCCAGCAGCAGGAACGTGTTCTGTAACCACGCGGGGCGCTGAGTCAGCTCCCGGTAGTCGGACCATTGCCACGGAGCGCAGTTGTCCCACCAGCCGATGGTCAGCAGGACCGGGACCGCGGGGGCGTCGAACGGGCTTCCGGCCGGGAACCGGCGCAGCTTCACCGGGTGCGGGAACCACAGGTCGTACGACGGGGAGCGCGACCCGACCGCCTGGAAGAACTCCTCGACCGCGTCCGCGAGGGGGCGCCGGGTCCAGTCGAGCTCCCACTCGAGGATGTCGCGGTCGTGGAACATCGACAGCGGATAGAAACGGTGGATGGACATCTCCACGTCGTGGGTGCGTTCGCCGGGGGCCGGCACCGGCAGTTCGCCGAGGCGGGTGCCGGTGACCCTTGGGACCATGGCCCGTAGCGCAGGGTGAGCGGACGACGCGGCCGCCCACTGGGTGTAGCCGTAGTAGGAGTCGCCCCACATCCCGACGACGCCGTCCGACCACTGCTGATGGGTGATCCACTCGATGGTGTCGTAGCCGTCGTAGGCCTCGTTGACGAACAGCAGCGTCTCACCCTCGGAGCGGAACTTTCCGCGGACGTCCTGCACGACCACCCGGTAGCCGCGCGCGGTGAACCAGGCGGCGACCCGCGGCATGAACGTGTATTCGCCGGTCTTGTCGTAGGGCAGCCGGGTGAGGACGGTCGGCCCGGGCGTCACGTCGCCGGCCGGCAGGTAGACGTCGGTGGCCAGGTGGACGCCGTCGCGCATCCGCACCATGTGCTCGGTGGCGTCCGGCGACAGCGGGCCGGGGCCGGTGCGGTGGAACTCGATCGTCATCTCAGAGCACCTCGAAGAAGCGGATGCAGACCTGGCCGGCCTCGCCGCGGGCGAGCCCGACGAAGACCGACTCGGCCAGCCAGCGGTGCTCGGCGGCGTCGGTGCGGAAGACCGGGCTGGTGCGGTAGTAGTACTCGGTCTCCGGGATGTCCTCGCCGGCCTCGACCCGGCGGTCGATCTCCGGGTCGGCCCGCCAGAAACCGCGGTTCACGATGTCGATCACGGCACCGTCGTCGGCGCGGAGCAGATACCGTGCGTCGAGTTCGGTGGTGGCGCCGCGGGTCGTCGACCAGTCGCCGCCGCCGGGGAGGACCACGCCGTTCAGCCGGGGGCCGGAAACCGTGCCGCCGGTGATCGGGGTGAACATCAGCACCTCGTCCGGGCCCCGGCCGACGTGCAGCGACTCCGCGACGTCGACCCGGGCCTCGAAGGCGAACGCCAGTCGGGGATCGGGCAGGTTCATGGTGACTCCGTTCTTCGTCGCTATGACAATCAATTAGAGTGAACGCGGACTGTTCTGGGAGAGGGAGCTGCGATGGGACGCCCGAGCATGGCCGCCGAGCGGACCGAGCAGATCATGCAGGCCACCGGGCGCTGCCTTCGGAAGAACGGCTTGGCGGGTACGACTCTGGAGCGCGTCGCCGAGGAGTCGGGGCTGAGCCGGAGCCACGTGCGGCACTACGTCGGCAACCGGGACGACCTGCTCCGCTCGTTCGCGTCGTGGCTCTACACCGGATACGAGTCCGAGTTCACCGGCGCGATCGCGAAAGCCGCCGGGCCGGCGAAGCTGCCGATCGTGATGGACTACCTGTTCGGCGCCGGCTTCCTGCCGATCAACGACGACGACACGGTGATCCGCGAGCTGATCACGGCCGGTATCACCGACGAGCGGATCCGGTCGATCCTGCAGACGCAGTACCTGGGCGCGGTCGACTCGATCGAGGACGCCCTCGCCGCGGAATATCCGGACGCACCCGCCCCGAAGCGACGCTCGGCCGCCTACGGGCTGTGGTGCCTGGCGCTGGGCAACTCGACCATGGCCGAGCTCCAGCTGCCGGTCGCCTCCGGGGGTCTGGTCCGGACGGCCGCCGAATCGTTGCTGGCCACGCTGTAGCTCAGGCACGGGTCGGCACCCATCCGGGGCGCGGGATCGAACCGACCAGCTTCCGGGTGTAGTCCGCCTCCGGTGACGTGAGCACCTTCTCGACCGGGCCGGCTTCGACGATCTTGCCGCGGTGCATGACGATGACGTCGTCGCAGACGTGCCGCACCACCGACAGGTCGTGGGTGATGAAGAGGTAGCCGACCCCGGTCGCCTTGCGGGCATCCGCGAGCAGGTTGAGGACCTGCGCCTGGATGGAGACGTCCAGGGCGGCGACCGCCTCGTCGAGGATGAGCAGCCGGGGTTCGGGGGCCAGGGCGCGAGCGATCGCCACGCGCTGACGCTGGCCGCCGGAGAGCTGCTTCGGCAGGGCCTTGGCGTGCCGCTGGTCCAGCCCGACGAGGTCGAGCAGCTCTTTTGTTCGCCGGGGTCGTTCATCCCGGCCATGAAACTTGAGGACCTCGTCGAGGCAGCTCGCCACGGTCTGACGACGATCAAGCGACTGGTACGGGTCCTGGAAGACCATCTGCACCATGCGCGCCCGGGATTTCCTGTCCGATTTGTCGGTCAAATCGCCCAGCCTGATCGTGCCGGCCGTGGCGCGCTCCAAACCGGCGACGATCCGAGCGCACGTCGTCTTCCCGGACCCGGACTCGCCGACGATCGCGAGCGACCCGCCCGAACCGACCCCGAAACTCACCCCGTCCACCGCCACATGGGACCCGAAGACTTTGCGCAGGTCGGTCACCTCGAGAATCACGACACCTCCAGGTGACAGGCGACCCCGGCGGTCAGGACCGGAATGGTGTCCCGGCAAAGAGGCTCGACGACCGGGCAACGGTCGGCGAACACGCATCCGGCGGGCGCGTCGATGGCCGACTGCGGCACGCCCGGGACGGTCTGCAACCGCTCCCCCGGCGGAACAGAACCGGGCCGGGCTTTCAACAGCGCTTTGGTGTACGGGTGTCGCGCGTCCTCGTGCAGCCGCGCGGCCGGCAGGATCTCCACGATCTCGCCCGCATACATGACCGCGATCCGGTCGCAGACCGCCGTGGCCAGTTCCAGGTCGTGCGAGATGAACAGCAGCGCCGTCCCCCGCTGCCGCCGCTGCTCGTCGAGGATCGCCACCACCTCCTCCTGGGTGGTCACGTCGAGGGCGGTGGTCGGCTCGTCGGCCAGGATCAGGGCCGGCTCCCCGGCGAGCGCGGCCGCGATGACGACCCGCTGCAGCATGCCGCCGGAGAGCTCGTAGGGCCGCTGCTTGAGCCGATGGGCGAGCCGGTCGACGCCGATGTCGGCCAGGATCCCGCCGGCCTTCTCCCGAGCCGCCGCCCGCGACATCCCGCGTTCGCGCAGCACCTCGGTGAGGAAGTCCCCGACCGTCCGCACCGGATTGACGCTGGCCCGCGGATCCTGGAAGACCATCGCCACATCGCGGGACCGCAGCCGCCGCAGCCCGGCCGGATCGAGCCCGCCGATGTCGACACCACGGAACCGGACCGCGCCGGTGGCGACCGACCCGCCGGGCAGCATCCCGAGCACCGACCGGGCGGTCATCGACTTGCCCGACCCGCTCTCCCCGACCAGGCCGACCGCTTCCCCGGCCGCGACGGAGAGGCTGACCGACCGAAGAAGAGGCCGCGGTCCGACCGGCGTCGGGATCTCGACTCGCAGCCGGTCGAATTCGAGCAGCGCGCTCATCGCGAAGCCATCCGTTCGGCGACCACGGTGAACGCCACCACGGTGATCACCACGGCGACGGCGGCCGCGATGGACTGCTGCGGAAAGCCGGCCAGGATGGACGGCTGCCCGTTGGCGATCATGAGACCCCAATCCGCGGCCGGCGGCTGGAGACCGAGGCCGAGAAACGAGATCGACGCGAGGTCGATCATGGCGTAGCCGAAGCTGATCGCCGCCTGCACGACCAGCAGCGGCGCCAGGTTGGGCAACAGGTGACGGCGGCAGATGTGCCAGCCGGAGAAGCCCTGCACGCGCAGCGCCTCCACGTAGGGCAGGGACCGCTCGCGCAGCGCCGCCGCCCGCATCACCCGGGCGATGATCGGCACGTAGGCCAGCGACAACGCCACCACCGGCGCGAGGAAGCCGGCCCCGAAGACGGCCGTGACGGTGATCGCCAGGACCAGGCCCGGGAACGCGAACAGGATGTCGAGCACCCGGGAGACGGCCGCGTCGAACCAGCCGCCGATCCAGGCGGCCGCGACCGCGATCGCCGTGCCGGTCGCGCCGGACAGCACGATCACCACGAGCGGCCCGGCCAGGCTGGTCCGTGACCCGGCGATGAGCCGGGACAGCAGGTCCCGGCCGAGGTCGTCGGTGCCGAGCGGATGAGCGGCGGAGAACGGCGCGTAGGCGTTGAGCGGGTCGACCGCGGTCGGGTCGTGCGGTGCGATCCACGGCGCGAGCAGCGCGGTCAGCGCGACCAGCAGGCAGATGACCCCGGCGATGGTGGTGGCCCAGCCGAAGGAGGCGAGCCGCCGGGCGGGAAGCCGCAAGGGAGTGGCCAGGGCGAGGGTCATCCGGCCTCCCGGGCTCGCAGCAGACGCGGGTCGAGCACCGCGTTGGCCACGTCGACGAGCATGTTGACCAGCACGAACGCGGCCACCAGCAGCAGCGCCAGGACCTGCACGACGACCAGGTCCTGCCGGGCCGCGCTCTGCACGAGCAGCGACCCGAGCCCGCTGACCCCGAACGCCTGCTCGGCGATGGCGGTGCCGGCGAACAGCCCGGCCACGGTGATGCCGGAGACCGCGAGGACCGGCGCCGCGGCGTTGCGCAGCACGTGTTTGCGCAGCACCGCCCACCGCCGCACGCCCCGGGCGCGGGCGGCGACGACGTGGTCGGAGGTCAGTTCGGCGCGCACCTCGGCCCGGGTGATCCGGGAGACGTAGGCGAGGTAGCCGGCGCTGAGCGCGATCGCCGGCAGGGTCAGGTGGTGGATCCGGTCGCCGAACCCGGTGCCCGATCCGTAGACCGGGAACCAGGACAGCTTGGTCGCGAAGATCCAGATCAGCACGATGGCGGCGACGAACGCGGGCGCCGCCATCAGCACCGTCGTGGTCACGGTGACCGCCGCGTCGGCGACCTTCCCGCCGACCGCGGCAAGAATCCCGGACAACACCCCTAGACCCAGAATCAGCATTGCGGCGTACGCGACCAGCAGCACCGTATTGACGAGACGAGCCCCGATCAGGCTGCCGACCGGCTCCTTGACGACCATCGAGTCCCCGAGGTGCCCGGTGAGCACGCCGGAGAGCCACCGCCAGTACTGCACCAGGAACGGGTCGTCCAGGTGGTACTGGGCGCGGATCGCGGCGAGCGCGGCCGGGCTCATCTCGTGCCCGCCGGCGAGCAGGCCGGCCGGGTCGCCGGGCGCGAGGTAGAGCGCGCCGTAGATGACGAAGCTGGCGACCAGCACGGTGCCGAGCATCGCGACCAGCTTGCGCCCGACGAACCAGGGAAGGCCGGTCATGCTGTGCCCTCCTTAGGCATGCCCTTCTGGCCCTCGCCTTCGATGCCGTTGTTCGGTGCGGCTGGGTGCCGCTCGGTGCAGGCGGTCATGCGGCACCGACCTGAGCGGCCCAGGCGGTACTGATGTAGGAGAACGAGGCCGGGGCACCGGTGATCCGCTTGCCGAGGAAGAGCCGGTTGTACGACTCGGCCAGGGTGATCTGCAGCTTGGCCGGCCCGAAGATCGCCTGCGCGGCCACGTACTGCGTGGCCGACTCGGCCGGGTCGGTGGCCGACACCGCGCCGATGATGCTCGCCGTGACCGCCGGGTCCTCGTAACCGGTCCAGTTGAACTGCGCGCCCTTGAGTACGAATCCCGGCGCGTAGTAGAGCGCCCCCGGCACCTCGAGGTAGCCGGTGGTGGCGATGAAGTCGATGCCGGCCCGCAGCGACGGGTCGTAGAACAGCCCGGCGAACTCGGCCGGCTGCAGCTGCTTGATGGTGACGGTCAGCCCGATCTGCTGGGCCGCGGCCTGCGCGATGGTGGCGGTCTGCAGCAGCGCCTGATTGCCGGCCGGCGCGGCGATGACCAGCGCGGTCCGGCTCGGCGCGGCCTCGGCCACCAGCTTCTTGGCGGCGGCCAGGTCGGCCTTGCTCGTGTCCGGCAGGGCGGCGTACCCGTCGTCGTAAATGCTCTTGGCCGGGCTGCCGGACCAGGCGAGCGGCGGGGTGAAGGTCTTCAGCGGCTCGCCGGCGCCCTTGAGCACGCTGGTCACGATGGTGGTCTTGTCGATGGCGAGGTCGAGCGCCTGCCGGATGCGGGCGTCGGCGGCCGGGCCCTCGGCCGAGGCCGGGCCGAGGCTCACGGTCTCGGTGCTCGGCCCGAAGTAGAGCTTCCCGGCCGTGCTCCTGCGCAGCGCGGCCAGGCTGCTGACCGGCGCGCCGTAGATGCCGTCGACCTCACCGGCGAGCAGTGCGCTGGTGATCGTGCTGTCGTCGGTGACGAACACGAAGTCGAAGGTGGCCGCCTTGGCCTTGCCGGCCGTGTCCCAGTAGCCGTCGTAGCGCTTGAGCTCGATCTTCTGCCCGGTCTGCCAGCTGCCGAACTGGAACGGGCCGGTGCACATCACGCCTTTGCTCGGCGTACCGAAACCGGTCCCTGCTTTTGATGTGAAGGCTTGTTCCATGATCGCGCCGGGGACGCCGGCCAGGTCGGGGATGAACTGCACGTCGGGCACGCTGAACTTGACGGTGACCTCGAGCGGCCCGGTCTTGTCGATCGAGGCGACGTTGGCGAAGACGTGCGCGCTGTACGACGCCAGTTTCGGATCCATGTTCCGGTTGAGGCTGTAGACCACGTCGTCGGCGGTCATCGCGGTGCCGTCCCAGAAGGTCACGCCGTCGCGGAGCTTGATGACGACGGTCTTCGCGTCCTTCTGCTCGACGGCGGACGCCAGGCCGGCGGTGGTGGAGAAGTCGGGCTGCAGGCGCAGCAGGCTCTCGCACATGTTGGTGACGACCGAGTTGGCCGAGTAGTCGCCGGTCTTGGCCGGGTCGAGCGAGGTGGGCTCGCCGTTCGGCAGCACCCAGGTGACCTTGTCGATCTCCCCGGCGGCCACCGGCGTGGTGCTGACCAGCGTGATCGCCTCGCCGGAGGTGCCGGCAGTCGTGCCGGACGAAGAACCGCAGCCGCCGATGATCAGCGAAGCGGCCAGTAACGACGGAAATATGCCGTATTTCGGATTGATCATTCGCGCTCCCCTGACGTCGGGCGCGGGGCATCGACGCACCCGCGGACGTCACCGCGAGCGAGCAGCGCTCGGCTGTGGTGACGGTCTCAGGTTTCCCCGCCGACGATTGTTTGTCAATCCTGGAAATTAATCGTTAACGAAGCTCCTAGGAAGGCACCTGACCTGGGAAGGTTATTTCGTCAGAAGCGACGACGAAAGGCCGGACGGCGACGCCGTCCGGCCTTGTTGCAGCAGCCGGATTTACGTGAACGGCACGTCCAGGCGGGCGGCGAGCTCGTCGCGGGAGATGCCGTACGTGTCGAGCAGGTGCACGCCGTCCGCGTCGATCCGGAACGACGCCACGTCGGTGTAGAGCCGGCTCACGCACGCCTTGCCGGTCAGCGGGTAGGTGCAGTCCGGCACCAGCTTCGGCTTACCGTCCTTGGCGAACAGGCTCATCATCACGAAGACCTGCTTCGCCCCGATCGCCAGGTCCATCGCGCCGCCGACCGCCGGGATCGCGTCCGGCGCCCCGGTCGACCAGTTCGCCAGGTCACCACGGGCGGACACCTGGAACGCGCCCATGATGCAGACGTCCAGGTGGCCGCCGCGCATCATCGCGAACGAGTCGGCGTGGTGGAAGTAGGACGCCCCCGGCAGCTCGGTGACCGGCTGCTTGCCGGCGTTGGTGAGGTCGGGGTCGATCTGGTCGCCGACCGCCGGCGGGCCCATCCCGAGCATGCCGTTCTCGGTGTGCAGGACCACCCCGCTGCCCGGCTTCAGGTAGTCGGCCACCATCGTCGGCTGGCCGATGCCGAGGTTGACGTAGGCGCCGTCCGGGATGTCGGCGGCGACGATCTCGGCCATCTGCTGCCGGGTCAGCGGCTTGTCGCTGCTCATCGGGGCACCTCCACGAGCCGGTCGACGTAGATGGCCGGGGTGACGACCACTTCCGGGTCGATGTCGCCGATCTCGACGATCTCGCTGACCTGGGCGATCGTCACGGTGGCGGCGGTCGCCATCACCGGCCCGAAGTTGCGGGCGGTCTTGCGGTAGGTCAGGTTCCCCATCCGGTCCGCCCGGAACGCGCTGATCAGGGCGACGTCGCCGCGGATCGGGTACTCCAGGACGTACTCCCGGCCGTCGATCGTCCGGGTCTCCTTGCCCTCGGCGAGCGGGGTGCCGACCGCGGTCGGGCTGAAGAACGCGCCGATCCCGGCCCCGGCCGCCCGCATCCGCTCGGCAAGATTGCCCTGCGGAACCACCTCGAGCTCGATCTTCCCGGCCCGGTACAACCCGTCGAACACCCACGAGTCGGACTGCCGGGGAAAAGAGCAGACCACTTTGCGTACGCGTCCGGCCGCGAGCAACGCGGCCAGTCCCGTGTCGCCGTTGCCGGCGTTGTTGCTGACGATGGTCAGGTCACCGGCGCCGTGCTCGATGAGCGCGTCGATCAGCTGCACCGGCATCCCGGCCATCCCGAACCCGCCGACCAGCACGGTGTCACCGTCCTTGACGGCCTCGACGGCCTCGCCCGCCTTGACCACGGTGGCTGTCAAGAGCGCTCCCCCAACTCGTCGAGCACGCGCTGGGCGATGCGGAAGGCGGTGTTCGCGGCCGGGACGCCGCAATAGATGGCGGTCTGCAACAGCACTTCCTTGATCTCGTCGTCGGTGAGCCCGTTGGTCCGCGCGGCGCGGACGTGCATGGCGAGCTCCTCATGGTGGCCGAGAGCCACCAGCGCGGTCATCGTGATGATCGAGCGACTGCGGCGGTCCAGGCCCGGGCGGGTCCAGATCTCCCCCCAGGCGTACGCGGTGATGAGCTCCTGAAAATCGCGGGTGAACGGGGTCGTCCCGGCCACCGCCCGGTCGACGTGCGCGTCGCCGAGGACCGCGCGGCGCACCGCCATCCCGGCGTCCCGGGTCTGGCCGATCGTCCGCTCGCCCTCCTCGGTCCGGAAGTGCTCGTCGAGCAGCTCCGCGACCCTCTCCGGCTGCTCGGCCGGGGCGAGGTGGGCGACCCCGTCGAGCACCACGAACCGCCCGTCGCGCACCTGGGTCGCGATCGCCTCCAGGCCCTCCGGCGGGGTCGGCTGGTCGTCGGATCCGGCCACCGCGAGCACCGGCGCGGTGATCCGGCCGAGCCGGGCGCGCACGTCGAAGCTGGCCAGGGCCTCGCAGATCTTGGCGTAGCTCTCCGGGTCGGCGCCGCGCAACACGTCCAGCAGCGCCTCGGCGGCGTCCGGCTCCCGGGTCACGAAACCGGGCCCGAACCAGCGCTGGATCGACCCGGCCACCACCGCCTGGGTGCCCTCGGCCCGCACCGTCTCGGCCCGCTGCCGCCACCCGCCACTCTCGCCGATCTTGGCGGCGGTGCAGAGCAGCACCGCCGACTCGACCCGGTGCGGGGCGTCCAGCAGCAGTTGCAGCCCGACCGCGCCGCCGACCGAGTCCCCGGCATAGCGGAAGACCGCACCCGGCCGGACCCGGTCGACCAGATCGAGCACGGCCTTGGCGAGCCCGGCCACACCGAAACCGGCCGAGGCCGGCGTGCCCTCACCGTGCCCCGGCAGCTCCCAGCCGACGACGTGGAAGTCGCCGCGCAGCAGCCGCGCACACCGCCCCCACAGCGTCTCCACCGAGGTTCCGAGCGACGGCCCGAGCAGCAGCAGCGGGCGGCCGGGGGCGTCGACCAGGGTGACGGGAGTCAGCACGGCTTCTCCTGTGCTCGGTCGAGGGCGGCGTCGATCAGGCGGTCGGTGGCGCCCAGGTAGGGGCCGTCGTCGCCCATCTTGCGGCGTTCCGCGTCGATGCCCGGGCGGGCGGCGGCGAGGGTGGCGGCCATCCGTTCGGCGTCGACCTGCAGGCCGTCGAACAGCTCCGCGGCCTGCGATCCGGCCACCACCGTGCGGCGGGCCAGGGTGCGCAGCGTGGACCATTCGGCGTGCCAGGAGCCGTCCGGGCGTTCGTCGATCGCCTCGGCCGCGGCCAGGTGCAGGGTGGCGGCCAGCGGCGGGCCGGCCAGGGCGGCCCGGCGGATCAGGACGGACAGGACCGGGTTCTGTTTCTGCGGCATCGCGGACGATCCGCCGCGGCCCTCGGCGGTCGGTTCGGCCAGCTCGCCGATCTCCGGACGGCTGCCGAGCAGGATGTCGTTGGCGATCCGGCCCCAGGCGTCGGTGCAGGTCACGAACGCGTCGGCGAGCCGGGTGAGCGGGGCGCGGGCGGTGTGCCAGGGCGGCCGGGCGGGCAGGCTCAGCTTGGCCGCGGTCACCGTGACCAGGTCGAGGGCGCGTTCCGGCGAGCCGGCCAGGGCGGTCGGCGCGGCCAGGGTGCCGGCCGCGCCGCCGATCTGAGCCGGGAGGTCGGCCCCGGCCAGCAGGATGTCCAGGGCGTCGAGGACGGCGTGCAGCCAGGTCGCCGCCTTCAGACCGAAGGTGACCGGGATGGCGTGCTGGGTGAGTGTGCGCCCGGCCATCCGAGTGCCGCGGTGCCGATCGGCAAGGCCGGACAACGAAACGATTTGCCGACTTATATCGGCTTTTATCGTCTCGGCGGCTTCGCGCAGCTGGAGCACGATCGCCGTGTCCAGCACGTCCTGGCTGGTCAGGCCGGTGTGCAACGCCTTCGCGGCGGCCGGATTGCGATCGTCGAGCCGGGCCCGCAGCAGCTTGAGCAGCGGGATGACCGGGTTGCCGCCGCCCTCGGCGTCGCGGGCCAACTGCGGCAGGTCCGCGGGGCCGACCAGCCCCTGCAGGTCGTCGGCCGACGATGCCAGGTCGTGCTCGTGCAGCGCCGCCAGCCAGGCCGCCTCCACCCGCACCATGGCGGCGACGACGGCCGCGTCGGTGAACAGCTCACCGGCGCGGTCGTCGCCCGGCCAGAGCAGACCGTCGGTCATGCTGAGCCTGCCTCAGGCATGCCCTTCTGGCCCTCGCCTGCGAGGCCGCCTGCGAGTGCGGCTGGGTGCCGCTCGGTGCAGGCGGTCATGCCCAGATGCCGCGGTGCTTCGGGAAGCTCAGGAAGACCGTCTCGTGCGGGCCCTGCAGGTGGATGTCGAAGACGTAGCCGGAGTCGTCGGCGGCGGTGATCAGGGTGCCGCGCCGGTCCTCGTCGACGCTGTCGAGCAGCGCGTCGCCGGTCGCCGGGTCGGGCAGGTAGGCCCGGGTGAACAGGCGGTCGAGCAGGCCGCGGGCGAAGACCGCGACCGCGAAGAACGCCGGCTTGCCGGGCTCGGTCGGGCCGGGCACGAGGGTGGTGAACGAGTAGTGGCCGGTCGGGTCGACGGCGGCCCGGCCGAACCCGGTGAAGGTCCAGCCGTCGCGGCGCAGCGAACCCGGCTCCTGCAGGATCTTCCCGTCCGGGCCGGGCTGCCAGATCTCGATCAGCGCGTCCGGCACCGGCACCCCGTCGCCGTCGAACACCCGGCCGTGCAGCCGGACCGCATCCGGGCGGCCGGGCGGCACCAGCTCGTCGCCCTTGTCGTAGGGCAGACCGAGGTGGAAGAACGGACCGACGGTCTGGCCGGGGGCGGCGCTCACGAGTTCTCCTCGGGGTCGAGCGGCGTGCGGTGCGAACCGGTCAGCACGATGTCCCAACGGTAACCGAGGCTGACTTCCGGGGTCGTCAGGTCGTGGTCGTACTTGGCGATCAGCATCTCGCGCGCCTTCGGGTCGGTCACCGACTGGAAGATCGGGTCCAGGCCGAAGAGCGGGTCGCCCGGAAAATACATCTGGGTGATCAGCCGCTGGGTGAAGTCGGTGCCGAACAGCGAGAAGTGGATGTGCGCCGGCCGCCAGGCGTTGAGGTGGTTGCGCCACGGATAGGGGCCCGGCTGGATCGTCTGGAACCGGTAGTAGCCGTCCGCGTCGGTGAGCGCGCGGCCCTGCCCGGAGAAGTTGGGGTCGAGCGGCGCCGGGTGCTGATCGCGCAGGTGCGCGTAGCGGCCCGCCGCGTTCGCCTGCCAGATCTCGACGAGCTGGTGGGCCACCGGCCGGCCGGCGCCGTCGAGCACCCGCCCGGCCACCACGATCCGGGAACCCTGCGGCTCACCGGAGTGCTGGATGGTCAGGTCGGCCTCGGCCTCGGCCACGTCGGCATGGCCGAAGCACGGCGACCACAACTCGACGCCCTCCGGGTCCACGGGGTGGAGCGCCTTGGTGGGATGGCGCAGAATGCTGCTGCGATAGGGCGGGTAGTCGAGGCGCGGCTGGTTCTCGTGCGGGCCGTCCGACTGACCGGCCGCGATCTCGCCGTCGATGTCCGCCTGTGTGGTCGTCACAACACGGACGTTATGCCCCACCGGGTGCGGCGCGCGATACTTGGCTTCCGTTCAATGGAAGGACGATCATGTCGGCGAGCGTCACCTCGCGGGCGCTGGACCTGCTCGGGGCGTTCGACCCCGAGCACCGGACCCTGACGCTCAGCGCCCTGGCCCGGCGCTCCGGCATGCCCCTGGCCACCGCCCACCGCCTGGTCGGTGAGCTGCACCGATGGGGTGCGCTGGCCCGGCTGGAGTCCGGCGAGTACGTGATCGGGCGCCGGCTCTGGGACCTCGGGCTGCTCGCCCCGGTGCAGGCCGGGCTGCGCCAGGCCGCCTCGCCGTTCCTGCACGACCTCTACGGCGCCACCCTGGCCACCGTGCATCTGGCGGTGCGCGACGGGACCGAGGTGCTCTACATCGACCGGCTCGCCGGGCACGTGTCGGTGCCGGTGGTCAGCAAGATCGGGTCCCGGCTGCCGATGCACGCCACCGGGGTGGGCAAGGTGCTGCTCGCCTACGCGCCGGAGGCGGTGCGGGCCGAGGTTCTCGGGCGGCTGAACCGGGTCACGGCGTACACCATCACGCAGCCCGCGAGGCTGCTGGAACAGCTCCGGAGAGTGCGCGCCGAGGGGTTCGCCACCACCGGCGAGGAGATGAGTCTGGGCGCCTGCTCGGTGGCGGTGCCGGTGCGCGGGGCGGTCGGCGAGGTGGTCGCGGCGCTCGGCCTGGTGGTGCCCGACCTGCGCCGGGAGCGCGCTCGCCTGGTGTCGGCGCTGCAGGTCTCGGCGCAGGGCATCAGCCGCGTGCTGGCCGACCCGTCTTCCGCTCAGTGGAAATAGGTAGTTGCCCGGGATGCCCGGGTGCGGGTTGTCTGGAGGCATGCGTACCCAGGTCGCCATCATCGGCGCCGGCCCGGCGGGCCTTCTGCTGTCCCATCTGCTCACCCGCGGCGGCGTCGACTCGGTGGTCCTCGAGACCCGCTCACAGGAGTACGTCGCGTCCCGGATCCGGGCCGGCATCCTCGAGCAGTCCAGCGTCGATCTGCTCACCGAGGTGGGCCTGGGCGACCGGCTGCGGGCGGAGGGCGACGAGCACCGCGGCATCTACCTGAACTTCGCCGGCGAGCGGCACCACCTCGACTTCGTCGACCTGACCGGCCGGACGGTCTGGGTCTACGGCCAGACCGAGGTGCAGAAGGACCTGGTCGCGGCGGGGACGGCCGACGTGCGCTACGAGGTCACCGAGGTGGCGCTGCACGACGTCGAGTCCGACAAGCCGTACGTCACGTACCTCGACGCCGACGGGGTCGCGCAGCGGCTCGACGCCGGGGCGATCGCCGGGTGCGACGGCTCGTTCGGGCCCAGCCGCCAGGCGGTGCCGTCCGAGCACTTCGAGCGCGTCTACCCGTACTCGTGGCTGGGAATTCTCGCCGACGTCGGGCCGTCCACCGACGAGTTGATCTACGCTTGGCACCCGAACGGCTTCGCCCTGCACTCGATGCGCTCCCCCACCGTGAGCAGGCTCTACCTGCAGGTGCCGAACGGCACCGACCCGGCCTCCTGGTCGGACGAGCGGATCTGGGAGGAGCTGGCCGTCCGGCTCGGGCACGGCCAGGACGGCTGGAAGCTGACCCCCGGCCCGATCACCGACAAGAGCGTGCTGCCGATGCGCAGCTACGTGCAGACGCCGATGCGGCACGGCCGGGTCTTCCTGGCCGGCGACGCCGCGCACATCGTGCCGCCGACCGGCGCGAAGGGCCTCAACCTGGCGATCGCCGACGTGACGCTGCTGAGCAAGGCCCTCGTCGACTGGCTGCGCGCCGGCGACTCGACCGCCGCCGACGCCTACTCCGACGACGCGCTGCGCCGGGTCTGGCGCTGCACCCATTTCTCCTGGTGGATGACGACGATGCTGCACACGAGCGGGGACCCGTTCGACGCCCAGTTGCAGCTGTCCCAGCTGCGGTGGGTCACGTCCTCGAATGCCGGGGCGACCGGGCTGGCGGAGAACTACGCGGGCCTCCCGATCGGTTTTTGATCACCAGCACGGCGAGCGCGGTGGTGATCGGCACCGACGCGACCAGGCCGATCGTGCCGACCGCGCTGCGCAGGATCTCCTGCCCGAGGAGCTCGCCGGTGAGCACCTGACTCACCGGCGAACTCCCGGTGGCGAGAAGAAGCAAGAGCGGAAGAGAAGCTCCGGCGTACGCGAGGACAAGCGTGTTCACCGCGGACGCCACGTGCGCCCGGCCGATCCGGCTCGCCGCCCGGTAGATGTCCCGCCGCCCCCGGTTCCCGTGTTCGGCCAGCTCGGCGACCGTGGCCGCCTGGGTGACCGTCACGTCGTCGAGGACGCCGAGCGCGCCGATCACGATCCCGGCCAGCAGCAGCCCGCGCATGTCGAGGCCGCTGCGGGTGGCGGCGAGGAACGCGTCCTCGTCGCCGGCCACCCCGGTCAGGTGCAGCGCGGCGGTGAACCCGGCGCCGAGCAGGCCGGTGATGACCAGGCTGGCGAGGGTGCCGGCGATCGCCACCGAGGTGTGCACGTTGACGCCGTGCGTCAGGTACAGCGCCGCGAACATGATCGCGGCCGCGCCGACCACCGCGACCAGCAGCGGCGCCTCCCCGGCCAGGATCGCCGGGATGACGAACAGCAGCAGCACCGCGAAGCTGACCGCCAGGCCGACCAGCGCGGTCAGGCCGAGTCGCCGCCCGAACGCGAGCACCGACAGGACCATCGCCACCAGCAGCCAGACCAGCGGCGTGGCCCGCTGGTGGTCGACGACCGTGTAGTCCTGGCCGCCCGGCACCGCCCCCGGCAGGTGCAGCAGCACGATGGCGTCGCCGGACTTCAGCGTCGGCGCTCCCGGGCCCGACGGCAGGTCCACGGTGGTCTCGGCGCCGCCGTCGAGCCGGACGGTCGCGGTCGCGCCGGTGATCGCGGTGACGGTGCCGTTCACCCGCTCGCCGGAGCTCGCGGCCGTGTCGAGGTGGACCCGGCCCGGCCAGAGCAGCGCCATCGCCACCAGCGTCGCGATGGCGGCCGGGATCAGCACGGCGGCGAGGATCCGCCGGGTGCGGGGATCGGCGGGGGCGGCGGGTACGCCGTGCGAGTGACTCACAACGGCGCGAGGGTAACGGTGGGCGCTTCTTATTCACAAGTAGACATATGCGCAGCCAGAGGCACCCTCGGCACGGGCCGCCGGGGCCGCTATCGTGGGCCGCGGCCCCCAGCTTTGGAGTGACCCGTGACCGCGAACCGCCTCGAAGCCGAGGAGATCGACTGGACCCCGGCTGCCGCGCCTCCGCCGCCCCCGCCGGCCCGCCGTCCGCGTCGCTTCGGCTCGCTGGAGATCCTGGCCCTCCTGCTGGTGCTGCTGGTCGTCCTGCGCAGCTGGCTGGCCGGGCTGGTCACCGGCGAACGCCTGCAGACGTGGACGACGGTGTTCGTGTCGGTGTTGGTCCAGGCGGTCCCGTTCCTGGTCTTCGGGGTCGTCCTGTCGGCCGTGATCGCGGTGTACGTACCCAAGTCGTTCTGGGCCAAAGCTCTCCCCAAGCACCCGGCGCTCGCCGTGCCGGCCGCCGGCCTCGCCGGCGTGATCCTGCCCGGCTGCGAATGCGGCAGCGTCCCGATCGCCGGCTCGCTGATCCGCCGGGGCGTGACGCCCGCCGCCGCCCTCGCCTTCCTGCTGGCCGCGCCCGCGATCAACCCGATCGTGCTGACCGCGACCGCGGTCGCGTTCCCCGGCAATCCGGAGATGGTGGTGGCCCGGGGCGGCGCCAGCCTGGTCGTCGCGGTGGCGATGGGCTGGCTGTGGCTGCGGCTGGGCAAGACCGAGTGGATCCGCCTGCCGCACCGCCCTGACCTGGACGGCGCGTCCAAGGCCCAGGCGTTCTGGTCCTCCTGCCGGCACGACGTCACGCACGCCGGCGGCTACCTGGTGCTGGGCGCCGCGGCCGCCGCCACCATCAACGTCGTGGTCCCCGGCGAGTGGCTCCAGCGCCTGGCCGACAACCCGGTCCTCTCCATCCTGGCCCTGGCCGTCCTGGCCGTGCTCCTGTCGATCTGCAGCGAGGCGGACGCGTTCGTGGCGGCGTCGCTGTCCCAGTTCTCGCTGACGTCCCGGCTGGTGTTCCTGGTGGTGGGGCCGATGGTCGACCTGAAGCTGATCGCCATGCAGACCGGCGTCTTCGGCCGGCGCTTCGTGCAGCGCTTCGCCCCGGCCACCTTCGTCGCCGCGATCCTGGTCGGCACCGCCGCCGGGGCGGTGCTGCTGTGAACCGGCTGACCCAGGGCGTGGTCCTGCTCCTGTTCGGCGGCGCGATCCTGCGCGCCTCGCTCACCGACCTCTACCTGCGTTACGTCAAGGAGGGCCTGCGGCCGTTCCTGATCGTCGCCGGGGTCCTGCTGGTGGCCACCGCGGTCATGACGATCTGGCAGTCGCTACGGGCTTCCGACTCTTCTCCCGAAGATGATCACGGCCACGATCATGCCCACGAACCTCGTGTCGGCTGGCTGCTCATCCTGCCGGTCCTCGGGCTTTTGCTGGTGGCGCCGCCCGCGCTCGGCTCCTTCGCGGCCGGGCAGGCCGGCAGTGTCTCGGCGGCGCCGGTCTCCGACTCCGACTATCCGCCCCTCGCCGCCGGCGACCCGGTCGCGGTGAGCCTGCTCGACTACGCGTCGCGGGCGCTCTTCGACGACGGGAAGAGCCTCACCGGCCGGAACATCCAGCTCACCGGCTTCATCACGCCCGGGCCGGACGGCGCGCCGATGCTGGCCCGGATGGTGCTCACCTGCTGCGCCGCCGACGGCCGGCCGATCAAGGTGGGACTGACCGGGCAGGCGCCGCAGGAGGTCGCCGCCGACACGTGGGTCGAGATCACCGGCGTCTACAGCGCGAAGCGCGGCAAGGACCCGGTCAACGAGGTCGAGGTGGCCTACGTCGATGTGAAGACGTGGCAAGAGGTCGCCCAGCCGAAACAGCCCTACGCATGACTTTGGCTGCCCGCATGGCGCCGGCTTCGAAGCGCTCCGCCCTGGTCAGCCTCGCGGCCGCGCTCGTCGCCGGGGGCACCTTGCTCGTCGCGGATCCGCCGGGCGAGGAGCCGAAGCCGCCGCCGGGCCGGTCGACCGCGGCCGCCGCCTGGCCGAAGGCGGTCCGCGCCGACTTCGATCCGGCCATGCCGGACGGCCCGCTGTTCGCGCCGCTGCTGTTCCTGGACACCACCGCCGCGATCGGCACCGCGCCCACCCCCGACGCGAAATGGATCCGGCTCGGCATCCGGGACAAGACCGGCTTCCGGGAGCTGCGCCGGTTGCCCTACGGCGAGAACCCGCAGTTCGAAGCGCTCGGCGCGGCCGGGGCGGACATCGCCTGGACCGAGTCCACCGACGCGCAGCCGAAGATCCGGATCTGGCACGCCACCCGCACCGGGCCGGCCGCCCTGGTCACCACCGACACCGGCAACGCGATCTTCTACGGCAACCAGTACGACCTGATCCTCGCCGACGGCCTGGTCCGCTGGGCGGCCGCGGACGGCGCGAACACCGAGATCCGCTCGGCGCCGCTCGGCGGCGGCCCGGTCCAGGTGCTGAGCCGGCCGGGCGACTGGTCGCTGTCGGCCTGGCCGTGGCTGGTCGACGAGAACGAACGCCGCCTGCTCAACTTGGACACCCGCCGCACCACCGAGGTGGTCACGTCCGGCCCGGAGACCGCCACCTGCTCCCCGGCGTGGTGCCGGGTGACGGTGATGAGCGGCGACGGCGTGGCCCGGATCGACCTGATGCACCCGGACGGCACCGCCCGGCGGCGCATCGCCGGCGGCCAGGCCCAGGCCGCGGTCGACGACGTGGGCGTCCTGGACCGCTTCGAGCTGCTGGCCGAGCCGGGCCCGGACGCCGACCTGACCGGCACCACCACGCTGCTCGCCTACGACGCGGCGACCAGCCGCACGGTGGAGATCTCGCCCGCGGTCGACGGCGCCTTCACCGGCGGCGGCCTGCTGTGGTGGTCGACCGGCGCCAACAACGACGAGGTCGCCTGGCACGTGCTCGACCTGCGCAGCGTGTAGGCCCTGTTTCCGCAGCCCGGCCAGGGCTGCGGCACCTGGCCGGCCTGCGAAACGGGCCCTACGTCAGCTCGCGGTAGGCCCGCAGGACGGCCTCCGTGCGTTCCGCCAGTTCGGAGCCGGCATCCGGCGCGATCGCCGGGGGTGCCGAGGTCAGCCGGGCCAGTGTCTCGTCCGCCTCGCGCCCGAGCTCGTCGATCCGCTGGTCGCGGATCAGCTCCTCGCCGGCCACCGCGACGGCGTTCAGCGTCGCCAGCCGCCGGGTCACCTCGTCCTCCAGCTCGGCCAGGGCCTCGGTGGCCCGCGCCATCCGCGGCGCCAGCTCGAACGCGCCGTCGTGCTCGGCCAGCTCGCCGTGCAGCTCGCGCAGTTCCTGCCGCCGCTCCAGGGCGCCGGCCAGGTCGAACAGGGCCTGTGCCAGCTGCCGCTCGGCGATCGGCACGTCGACGAGCGCGCCGAGCTGCGGCCACGTCTCGGTGGTGCGCTGGCACAGGTCGATGGCGTCGGAGAACACCTGCCGGTCCTGCTCGTCGACGATCAGGTGGTGCTGGTCGCGGTCGCTCGCCAGGTGCGGTGCCGAGATCAGCCCCGGCCGCTGCCGCATGCCGTACAGGAGCGCGCCGCCGGCGGCAGCGGCCGCCACCAGGAGCAGGAAGGAACCGACGAACACATCGGCGAACAGGAGCAGCGCGCCCATCAGACCGAAAACGATCGCGAGGCTGTAGAGCACACCCGACAGCGGGCCGCGGCCGTCCGACTGCTCGGCCGGAGTGACCTCGACGACGCTGCCCCAGCCGAATTCGTGCCCCTGGCCCCCGATCACCTCGAGCGGAAGCCTCGACACGATGACCAACTCGTCGTCATGGGCCACGTACAACGACGGCACCACCTGCGCTCCCCCTCCGGTCAGGCGGCCAGAATCCTCCCACGGCGGGCGTGCGAAGCTCCAACGGTGTCCACTCCCTCTCGCCCCGCGTCCCGGCCGGTGGCTCTCATCGAGGTCGATCGCTCGCATCGGGCGGTTCTCGGCAACCTCGGCCAGCTGTACCGGCATGACCTGTCGGAGGCCTACGGTCACCTGCCGAACGACGACGGCAGTTTCAACGACCGGCAGCTGGACCGCTTCCTGGCCGGCGTCGATCCGCAGCACCGCGCCTGGCTGATCACCGCGGCGGGGCGGACGGCCGGCTTCGTGATGACGATCTCGGCCGCGGGTGGCGGCACGTCCATCGCCGGGTTCTTCGTCGTGCGCGCCCTGCGCCGCACCGGGGTCGGCCGGGAGGCGGCGGTGCAGGCCATCGCGACGGCACCCGGCCGGTGGGCCATCGCCTTCCAGCGTTACAACCCGGGCGTCGAGAAGTTCTGGTGCGGGGTGGCGACGGCCGTCGCCGGTGATCGCTGGGAGATGCGGGACGGTCCCCGGCCGGAGACCCGGCCGCCGGACACGTGGGTCACGTTCCGCACTTCCCCCGGCGTACCCGGCAAGGAACTTTGATCTTGATTGAAGCGCAACGTCGCCGCGGAGGGCAAGCTCCGCGGCGACGCCGGCGCCGATCAGGCGGTGGTCCCGATCAGGCAGTGGTGCAGGTCGATCCGTTCAGGGCGAAGCCCGTCGGGGCGCCGTTGTTGCCGGTGTGGGTGGCCTGGTAGCCGATGGTGACCGACGCGCCGGGCGCGATGCTCGGGTTGTAGGACACGTTGGTCGCGGTGACCTGGCCCGAGGTGGGGCTGTAGGTGGCGTTCCAGCCGTTCGTGATGGTCTGGCCGGACGGCAGGGCGAAGGCCAGCTTCCAGCCGCTGACCGCGCTGCTGCCGGTGTTGGTGATGGTGACGTTGTTGGTCAGGCCGGTGTTCCACGCGCTGACCGCGTTGACCACCTTGCACGCGCCGGTCGGCGCCACCGTGGTGGGTGCGGTGGTCGGCGTGGTCGTGGGCGTGGTGGTCGGTGTCGTGGTGGGGGTCGTCGTCGGCGGGGTGGTCGGCGACGTCGTGTCCAGGCCGAAGAACGAGATGGCCAGCTTGGCCTGGCCGGACAGCGGCAGCGAGTGGCCGACGCCGGCCACGCTGATCCCCTCGACCGGCGCCTGCACGGTGTTCGAGCCGTAGCGGGTGCGGGTCCAGCCGGACTGCGGCGTGTCGGTGAGGACCGGGGTCTGGCTCACGCCGAGCACGTTGGTCCACTGCTTGATCTCTTCGCCGAAGTTCGGGTAGGCGAGCGTGGTGTCGGTGGCGCCGTGGAAGAGCTGCATGCGCGGGCGCTTCCCGGTGTAGCCGGGGTAGGCGCCGCGGACCAGGTCGCCCCACTCGGCCGGGGTCTTGATCGACTGCCCGGCCGAGCAGGTGCTGTTCCAGCCGGCCTGGTTGGCCGGGTTGGTCGGGTCACCCGCGCTGGCGGCGAAGCAGCCGAACGGCACGCCCATGAACGCGGCGCCGGCCGCGAACACGTCCGGGTAGTCGCCGAGCAGGACGTTGGTCATCATCCCGCCGGACGAGGCGCCGGTGACGAACGTGCGGTTCACGTCGGTGCCGTAGTGCGACTGCACGTACTTGACCATCGACACGATGCCGACCGGGTCGCTGTTGCCGTTGTGGGTCAGGGCCGAGGCCGACGACACGTCGTAGCAGTTGCCGGAGCGGACGGCCGACGGGTAGATGACGATGAAGCCGTACTGGTTGGCCAGGGTGGCGAACTCGGTGCCGGAGTAGAACGCCGGGCCGTTGCCGGTGCAGTAGTGCACGGCCACCAGCAGCGCCGGGTTGGTGGCGAGCTTGTCCGGCACGTACAGGTGCATCTTCAGGCCGGTCGGGTTGGTGCCGAAGCCGGTGACCTCGACCAGCGAGGCGGCGGCGGCGGGTGAGGACGGGAGCGTCACGCCGAGGACGATCGCCGCGACCGCGACGATGCCGGCAAGCAGTTTCTTCATGGACGGTCCTTAAAACCGGGGCGCGGCCGCGGAACACCGGACGGGGGAGGTCCCGCGGCCGCCGCCGCTCATCGGGCGGTGCAGGTGGGCGTCGCGGACGGGCCGACGCCGGTGCCCTGGAAGCCGAACTCGGTGCTCGCACCGGCGTTGACCGAGCCGTTGTAGCTGACGTTGGTGAAGCTCACCGTGCCGCTCGAGCCACTCGCCGTCGCGTTCCACGAGTTGGTGACCGCGGCGCCGCTGGGCAGCGTGACCCCGGTGGTCCAGCCGTTGATCTTCGCCGAACCCGCGGTGATCTTCACGGTGGCCACGAAGCCGCCGGTCCACTGGTTGAGGGTGACCGTGGCGGTACATCCGGCCGACCCGGTCGGCGGCGTCGTGGTCGGCGCCGTCGTCGGAGCGGTGGTGGGTGCCGTGGTGGGGGTCGTCGGCGAGGTTGTCGACGTGCCGCCACCGTTCAGCGCCGCGAGCGCCGAGTCGTACGCCGCCTTCTTGTTGCCGCTGCTGTCGAACAGCAGCGGCGTGTCACTGGCCCGCCAGGAGTCCGAGTCGCGGATGCCCCAGACCGTGAGGCCGTTGCAGCGGGTCACCGCGAGACAGGACTTCACCACGTTGGCATAGGTGGTGGCCTGCGCCGACCCCGAGCCGGCGATGTCCAGCTCGGTGATCTGCACGTCGACGCCGAGGTCCGCGAACCGCTGCAGGTTGGCCTGGTAGTCGGTGGTGTACGGCGAGCCGGAGTTGATGTGCGACTGGAAACCGACGCAGTCGATCGGGATGCCCCGCGCCTTGAAGTCCTTGACCATGTTGTAGACGGCGGTCGACTTCGCGTTGACGCCGTCGGTGTTGTAGTCGTTGTAGCAGAGCTTGGCAGCCGGGTCGGCGGCGCGCGCGGTCTGGAACGCCACCTCGATCCAGTCGTTGCCGGTGTTCTGCAGGTTGGAGGAGCGGCGGGCCCCGCTGGTGCCGTCGGCGAATGCCTCGTTCACCACGTCCCACGAGTAGATCTTGCCCTTGTAGTGGGTCGCCACGTTGGTGATGTGGTTGACCATGGCGCTGCGCAGGGCGGTGCCGCTCAGCGAGGACACCCAGCCCGGCTGCTGCGAGTGCCAGGCCAGGGCGTGCCCGCGAACGCGCTGGCTGTGCGCCTGCGCGTGGCTGACGATCTGGTCGGCGCTGGTGTAGCTGAACGAGTTCTGGGACGGCTCGGTGGCGTCCCACTTCATCTCGTTCTCGGGGGTGACCATGTCGAATTCGCGGTCGAGGATGGTCGAGTAGACGGTGTCGCTCAACTTGTATGCCGCGACCGCGGTGCCGAAATACCGCCCGGTGGCGGCGGCCGAGGCACCGAGGGTGGTGGCCGCGTTGGCGTTGCCCGCGGAGAGCAGCACGGCGCTGCCCGCGACGAGCACCGCGGCGGCGGTGGAGAGGGTGGCGGCGAGGACGCGCCGCCTGGGGGAACGGTTCATTGCCGATGCCTTCCAGCTGCGGAGGGGGACGGGTGGTCGCGGCGGTGGCGCCTCAACCGAACAGCAGAAAGTGATCCTGATCGATCGGAACATTAACGCCATGTTCCGGAAATCTCAACGGTCCACTTTTGCATGGGCACGCTCCCACGGGCGCTTTTGTCCCCATTTATTAGGCTAGATCGGGCAGGCAAAACTCCGGAAGTTTCGGAACTTCTGGAATGACATCGTTGACATCTACGAATGAACCGTTTCAGAAATCAATGCAGCCGGGACGCCTGCGCCACCGGTCGCGGCGGCATCGCCGAGGGCCGCCACAGCGGGGCCATCGCCGCCAGGATCACCAGCGCGGACAACGGCAGCAGGTCGAGGCTCACGGTGATCGCCGCATAGCCCACGAACAGCAGCACCGGGCTCCACACCGGCACCCGCCCGGCCGCGACCTCCAGGCTGAGCAGCACCACCAGGCCCACCAGGAAGAGCACCGGCCCGGCGATCTGCAGCGCGTCCGGCAGCGGCCACCGGTCGCCGAAGTCCGCCGAAAGGTCGCCGGCGATCACCCAGCAGAAGCAGCCGGCCCCGAAGACCGACGCGGCGGCGGCCACCGCGGCCACCCGGCGGCCCCGGGACGCGCGCCGGGCCAGCGCCACCGCCATCACCGCGAACAGCACCATCGCCGCGAAGAACGCCACGTGCCCGACCCGCCAGGCCGGGCCGCTCTTGTCGCGGTGCCCGTCCAGACCGTCCATCCACCGCAGAACGCCGTAGACCAGCATGAGCAGCGGCGCGGAGAAAGCCATCGATTTCATGCGCCGAGCCTAGGAACCGCCACCCCCGAGCCGACATCGGTGAAGTCCCGGTCACTCCCCTTAGTAGACATCCCGGAGATAGCGCTTCTCGGCCGACAGTTGCTTGACGAAGTCGTCCGGGTCGGCGCCGTGGGCGGCGGCGATGTCCCGCAGCGCGAGGTCGACGTCACGGGCCATCCGGGTGGCGTCGCCGCACACGTAGAGGTGGGCGCCGTCGCGCAGCCACGCCCACAGCTGGGCGCCGTGCTCGCGCATCCGGTCCTGCACGTAGATCTTGCTCCGCTGATCCCGGGAGAAAGCCACGTCGAGCCGGCTGAGCACCCCCGCGTTCTGCAGTGCCAGCAGCTCGTCGGCGTAGTAGAAGTCGGTCTCCCGGCGCTGCTCGCCGAAGAACAGCCAGTTCGGCCCGGTCGCGCCGCGCGCCTGCCGCTCGCGCAGGAACGCGACGAACGGCGCCACCCCGGTCCCCGGCCCCACCATGATCATCGGGGTGGCCGGGTCGGCCGGCGGCCGGAAGTGCGACGACCGCTGCACGAACACCGGCACCTCCCCCGCCGTGTCGGCCAGGAACGTCGAGCAGACCCCCTTGCGACCGGCCCCGAAGCGCACCACGGACACGGTCAGGCTCACCCGGGCCGGGTCGGTCAGTGGCGTCGACGAGATCGAATACAGCCGCGGCTGCAGGCGTTTGAGCACGTCGGCCCACTCCTGCGCGGCCGCCCGCACCGGGTACTCGGCGATCAGGTCGACGGCCTGCCGGCCCCAGACGAACTTGGCCAGCTCCCCCTTGTTGTCCGGCCGCAGCAGGGTCCGCAGAAGCTCGTCCCCGCTGCGCTCGGCGAGGAACCGCAGCAGATCCGGGGTGATCCGGGTGATGTCGAGATCGCGGTGCAGCGCCTCGGCCAGCGGCCGCTCAGCTCCGAGCGAGATCGCCTGGTCGCGGCGCAGACCGGTAACGGTCAGCCACTCGTCGACCAGCTCCGGGCAGTTCGTCGGCCACACCCCGAGCGCGTCACCCACCGAGTAGTCGAGCAGGCCACCGGTGTCGAACGTGAACTGCCGCACCTCCTTGGCCGACCCCGGCCGGCTGAGCAGCTCGTTCCCGCAGAGCACCGCGGTCAGCGGCGCCGATTTGGTCGGCTGCGGCGCGGGTACTGCCACCGGCGCGGTGAGCGCGACGACGACCTGCTCGAGCCACCCGTTGGCGGCCTCCTCGAAATCCGGTTCACAGTCGACCCGCGGCGCGATCCGCACCGCCCCGAGCTCGGCCAGCCGGTCGTCGAGCCGCCGCCCGTGCCCGCAGAAGTCGTCATAACTGGAGTCGCCGAAGGCCAGCACGGCATAGCGCCGGCCGTCGAGACGCGGCGCATCGGCCCCGGCCAGAGACTCCCAGAAACCGGTCCCGTTGTCCGGCGCCTCCCCGTCGCCGAACGTGCTGGTCACGATGAGCAGGTCGGCGTCGCGGTCGAGCAACTCCCCGGCCGCGCCGTCCATCCCGCGCACCGCGACCGGCCTCCCGGCCTCGGCCAGCCGACGCTCGATGGCCTGCGCGAACTCCTCGGCGTTCCCGGTCTGCGAAGCCCACAGCACCTGCAGGGTCCGGCCAGGCGATTCGGCGGCAGCTTCCTTTTCCGGTACGGCCACTTCTTGCCGTACGCCGGTGAAGGTCCCCGCCAGCATCCCGTTGAGCCAGGCCGCGGTCGCCGGGTCGAACGGAGCATTCGACGGCAGCACCGGCGGCATCACCGGGTCGGCCGACAGCGCCCCGAGCGCGGTCAGATAGCCGGCGAGGTAGTGCCGGCCGGCGTCGTCGAGCACCGGTTCCGCCGGCAGGCCGAGCATCCCGCGCAGCGCATCGGCCGGACCGCCCGGCGCGGGCGGCAGCGACGGGACCGCGACCGGCGTCAGCGACACCGCGCACACCTTCAACTCCGGCTGGAACGACAGCGGGTCGACGGCGTCGCTGGTCACGGCGTTGACGCTCACGTATTCGCCGAACAGGTCGTTCCAGTGGAACGGCGCGAAGCAGTTGCCCGGCTGCACCCGGTCGGTGCGCACGGCCGGCAGCACCGCCCGGCCGCGCCGCGACGCGATCTCCACCGGGTGCCCCTCGGCGATCCCGAGCCGGTCCGCGTCGGCCGGGTTGATCTCGACGAACGGGCCCGGGTTGAGCTTGTTCAGCTTGCCGACCCGGCCGGTCTTGGTGAGCGTGTGCCACTGGTGTTGCAGGCGGCCGGTGTTGAGCACGAACGGGAAGTCGTCGTCCGGCAGTTCGGCGGCCGGCATGTGCGGCCGGGCGTGAAAGACCGCCCTGCCGTTCGGGGTGGCGAAGGTCAGCGCCGGCCGGGTGCCGTCCGGCCCGGAGCGCAGCGGCTGGCTGCTCCCGTCGTTGCGGTAGCGGATCGGATTGCGGTCCCCGGCGCCCGGCGGCGCCGGCCACTGCACCGGCCCGCCGGCGAGCCGTTCGTAGGTGACGCCGCGCAGGTCGTACCCGGTCTGCGGGTTCCAGAACTGCTTGATCTCGGCCAGGATCTCCTCGGCACTGCCGTACGCGAAATCGTCGGAGTACCCGAGTTCCTGCGCGACCAGGGCGATCAGCTGCCAGTCCGGCAGGGCCTCGCCCGGCGGATCCACCGCCGGATGCACGAGCGTGAGCGTCCGCTCCGAATTGATCATGATGCCGTCGGTCTCCGACCACATCGCCGCCGGCAGCACGATGTCCGCGTACGCATTGGTTTCCGTCTCGGCGTACGCGTCCTGGGTGATGACCAGTTCGGCGGCCTCCAGGCCGGCGATGACGGTGCGCCGGTTCCCGACCGACGCCACCGGGTTGGTGCAGATGATCCAGCAGGCCTTGATGTCGCCGGCCGCCATCCGCTCGAACATCTCGACCGTGCCCTTGCCGACGTCGGTCCGCAGCGTGCCCGGCGACAGCCCCCACGCGTTCTCGACGAACTCCCGATCGGCCGGCACCAGCACCGACCGCTGCCCGGGCAGCCCCGGCCCCATGTAGCCCATCTCCCGGCCGCCCATCGCGTTCGGCTGCCCGGTCAGCGAGAGCGGCCCGGAGCCGGTGCGGCAGATCGCGCCGGTGGCCAGGTGCAGATTGCAGATGGCGTTGGTGTTCCAGGTGCCGTGGGTGCTCTGGTTCAGCCCCATCGTCCACAGCGTCACCCAGTTGCCGGCCGCGCCGATCCACTCGGCCGCCTGCCGGATCCCCGCCTCCGGCAGGCCGGTCATCTCGGCTACCGCCTCGGGCGGATATTCGGCCAGGAGCTCCGGCATCGCTTCCCACCCCTGGGTGTACGAGGTGATGAAGTCCTCGTCGAGGTGGCCGTCCGCGGCCAGCAGGTGCAGCAGGCCGTTGAGCAGGGCGAGGTCGGTGCCGGGGCGGATCGGCAGGTAGAGGTCGGCCTTGTCGGCGGTGGCGGTGCGCCGCGGGTCGACGACGATCAGCTTCGCGCCCGCCTTGACCCGATCCATCATCCGCAGGAACAGGATCGGGTGGCAGTCGGCCATGTTCGCGCCGATCACGAAGAACACGTCGGCGTGGTCGAGGTCGTCGTACGAGCCCGGCGGCCCGTCGGCGCCCAGCGACAGCTTGTAGCCGGTGCCGGCGCTGGCCATGCACAGCCGCGAGTTCGACTCGATCTGGTTGGTGCCGATGAACCCCTTGGCCAGCTTGTTCGACAGGTACTGCGCTTCGAGCGTCATCTGCCCGGACACATAAAGGGCAACGGCATCCGGACCGTACGCCTCAATAATGTCCCGAAGCCGCCGCCCGGCCTCCCGGATGGCCTGCTCGACCGGGGTTTCGACGGGCGCGGCCGCACGCTCGCCGCGGACCAGCGCGGTGCCGAGCCGACCGGGCGCGCCGAGCATGTCCGCGCTGGTCGCGCCCTTGGTGCAGAGGCGCCCGGCGTTGGCCGGATGATCCCGGTCACCCCGCACCTTGACCGCCCGCCGCCGGCCGTCCGGGCCACGCTCGATGTCCAGCACCATGCCGCAGCCGACGCCGCAATAGCCGCACACCGTCCTGACCTGCGAGTTCACCGATCCCCTCTCGTCCGCACCGACGGTATGCGGCGGGGGTTTCGCGGCCGTCAAACGCCGGTGCGCAGGGGGTTTCCCACACCTCACCGCGCTCCCGAGACCGTTGTGAGGATCAGTCATGCTGAAAAGGTGAGGCTGATTCTGAACGTCCTGTGGTTCATCTTCGGTAGTGGCCTGCTGCTCGCCCTCGCGTACGGCTTGGCGGCCCTGATCTGTTTCGCCCTGATCGTCACCATCCCGTTCGGGGTGGCCGCGCTGCGGCTCGCGAAGTACTCGCTGTGGCCGTTCGGCCGGACGATCGTCAGCCGCCCCGGCGCGGGCGTCCCCTCCGGCCTCGCGAACATCCTGTGGGTCGTCCTGGCCGGCTGGTGGCTGGCCCTCACCCACCTGACCGCCGGCGTCGCGCTGTGCTGCACGATCATCGGCATCCCGTTCGGCATCGCCAACTTCAAACTGGTCCCCGCCGCGTTCTGGCCGCTCGGCCGCGAGATCGTCGAGCTCGACTAATCTGTCCGGCATGGCTGACGCCGGGGATGTGCGGCGGCTCGCGCTGGCGCTGCCGCAGGTGGTGGAGATCGACAGCGACGGCTTCGACTTCCGGGTGGGCAACAAGGGCTTCGTCTGGTCCTATCCGGAGCGACAGCCCGGTAGGCCGCGGGTGATCCGCACCGACATCGCCGTCCTCTACGTCGGCGACGAGGCGGAGAAACAGGCCCTCGTCCTCGGCGAGCCGGAGCTGTTCTTCACCACTGCGGGATATGACGGCTTGCCGCTCGTCATGGCGCGCCTTGACAGACTTTCGGTGCCGCGCCTGAACGAACTCGTCACCGACGCGTGGCGCATGCGTGCCCCCGAGGACATCTCCGGTTTGGTCTAAACGGGAGGTTTCCGGTCGCGCCGTGTCCGGTGGTAATCACGACATGACCGCAGGTGAGATCCGCTCGGATCGGAAACGTGCTGGCACGCCACCCTCATGGTGAGCGGACACGGTGATGTGCAAATATGCGCGCTACATCCGCAGCTCTCATTGTTCCCGGAGGCCCTTTCATGGCTTCGTTTCTCCTTTTCGTCGCCGGGGTCGTGGTCGGCCTGATCGGCGGCTGGTTCCTGGGTAGCCGCAAGGCCGCCACGGCACAGCCCGCCACCCCGGCCCCGGCCACCGAGGCAGCCGTCGTGGCCGCTCCGGCCGCCGAGACAGCCGAGTCCGACGCATCGACCGACCCCACCCCCGCCGAGACCGACGCCGCAATCGCCGAACAGGCCGCCGCGCTCGACGAGCCGACCACCACCACCGCCGCCACCGACCCGGAGCCGGCCGCCGTAGTGGCCGAGCCCGAGCCGGTCGCGGTCGTCGCCGAGCCTGAGCCGGTCGCGGTAGTCGCCGAGCCCGAGCCGGTCGCCGTCGTCGACGAGCCGGCCGCCGAGCCGGAGCCGGTTGCGGTTCCCGAGCCGGTCGCGGTCGCCGACGCCGAGCCGGAGGTCGAGTCCACGCCGGAGCCGATCGCCGTCGTCGA
>NZ_BOML01000024.1 GCF_016862175.1 Paractinoplanes durhamensis
CGGAGCCCGTCGCCGTCGAGCCGATCGCCGAGCCCGAGCCGGTCGCCGTCATCACCGAGGCGGAGCCGGTCGCGGTCGTCGCCGAGCCGGAGCCGGTCGCCGTTATCGCCGAGCCCGAGCCGGTCGCCGTTGCCGCCGAGCCCGAGCCGGTCGCGGTCGCTGTTCCCGGCCCGTCCGAGACCGAGCAGGTCGCGGTCGTTCCCGCGCCGGTCGCCGTCGCGGTGGTCGAGCCGGACGACCTCACCAAGATCACCGGCATCGGCCCGAAGATGGCGATGGCGCTCGCCGCCGCCGGCATCACCACCTTCCGCCAGCTGGCCGACACCGACGTGGTCACCCTGCGCGCCGCGATCACCGCATCCGGCCTGCGCCTGGCCCCGACCGTAGCCACCTGGCCGGAGCGCGCGAAGCTGCTGGTCACCACGGTCTGACCACCAAGTCCGCGGCCCCGCCCACAAGCCACGGCCGAACGAACAAACAGCGATGCCCGACGGGATGACCCGCCGGGCATCGCTGTTTCCGCAGCCCTATCACCGCCCCCATCCGCATGGCGGACCCGAGGCCTCAAAATCAGTAGCTGTTCAGCTGGTTGCTGCGTCGAATCGATGCCGCCTGCCCGACGAAATGTCGCCCGGCCGCGCCACCGCGCCACCGGGTCGCCGGATCGCCGCGCCACCGGGTCGCC
>NZ_BOML01000025.1 GCF_016862175.1 Paractinoplanes durhamensis
ACGCCACCGCGCCACCGCGCCACCGGATCGCCGGATCGCCGGATCGCCGGATCGCCACGCCACCGGGTCGCCGCGCCACCGCGCCACCGGATCGCCGGATCGCCGGGTCGCCGCGCCACCGGGTCGCCGCGCCACCGGGTCGCCGCGCCACCGGGTCGCCGCGCCACCGGGTCGCCGGGTCGCCGGGTCGCCGGGTCGCCGGGTCGCCGGGTCGCCGGGAGGCTTTCGGAAAGCCGCATTCGCTATGAGTCCGCGGGATGGTCGTGGTCGTGGCCATATGTCGGGCCGGCCGGCCCGATTCCCTTGAAAGCGGTGTCTGTGCAGCGCGGGTCAGGACTTCGATTTCCTTGATATCGGGGCCTCGGGCATGCGACCAGACCCCAATTTCCTGGATCTCGGCCTCTCGCTGCGAGGGCGAGGCCCCAACTTTCGCGAAGTCGGTGGCCCTGGCCTTGGCCCCCAGGCCCTGGCCCCGCCACGACGACCCGCCAACCACCGCCACGACCGACCCGCCAACCACCCGCCAACCGTGAGGCGCCGGCCGGCCTCGCCGATCTTGCATTCGGGCAGGGCGGTTCAGGTCGCGGTGGCATCGGTCGGCTCTCAGCGCAGCGGTGTGGAGCGCACGGGCCGAGCTGAGGTGGGGTCCACTTTCGGGGTCGGTGGTGATCTCGGAAGGGTGAATCAGAGGGTTTCGACGGCCGCGGCTACCTGGTCGCGGAGCTTGTCGGGCAGCGGTGCGTAGCCGAGTCTTGTTGCCGCCTGCTGGCCGGCGGTGCTCGACGCGTACGTCAAGAAGCTCTTCACCAGGTCTGGGGTTCCGGTTTTGCAGACCACCTCGTAGGTCACCAGGACGAGCGGGTAGGCGCCGGCCGAGGTGGTGGCGTAGTCGATGGCCAGCTTCAGGTCGCCGCCGGTGCCGGTGATCTTCGCGTCGGCGACCATGCTGCCCGCGGCCTCGTCGCTGAGCGGGACCAACGTGCCGGCCGCGTTGCCGACGCTCGCGATCGGCAGGTTGTGGAAGCGTGCGTAACTCGCCTCGACGTAGCCGATCGCCCCGTCCGAGCGCTCGATCGTGGACACCACGCGGTTACTGCCCTTCTGGGCGCTGCCGCCGGGCGCTTTCCACGCGCTGCCGGAGCCGTGCGGCCAGTCGGCTGCCGCCCGCGCCGCCAGAAATTTCGTGAAGTTGTCGGTGGTGCCGGAGTTGTCGGACCGGTGCACGGTGCGGATCGGGGTCGCCGGCAGCACCGCACCCGGGTTGTCGCGGATGATCTCCGGGTCGTTCCAGGCGGTGATCCGGCCGTTGAAGATGCGGGCGATCGTGTCCGGGGCCAGCCGCAGGTCGCCGACCCCGGCCACGTTGTAGGCCAGCGCGATCGGCCCGACCACCATCGGCAGGTGGATCGCCGGGCCGCTGCCGCAGCGGGCGTTCGCCTTGGGCTGGTTCTCGGCCGACAGCGCCGAGTCGGTCCCGGCGAAGTCACCGGTCCCCGCGATGAAGGCGTCGAGCCCGGCCCCGGACCCGACGCTCGCGTATTCGACCGTCGCGTCCGCGCAGCTCACCTGGTAGTTCCGGATCCACGCACTGACCGCGTTGGCCTGCGCCGACGACCCCTGCCCGGCGATCTTCCCGGCCGCACAGGAGATGGCCGGCGCAGCCTCGGACGGCGCCGAGTCACACCCGGCCAGCGCAACCAGAGCGACCATTCCCAACGCTCGGAGCTTCATCAGGTTCCCCTTCGGGCGGAGATCAGAGGGCGACAGCCAGAGGGCCATCGGGCGAAGCGCGAACCAGCGGAACGCGAACCAGCGGAACGCCAACCCGCGGAACGCCAACCCGCGGAACACCAACCCGCGGAACACCAACCCGCGGAACACCAACCCGCGGAACACCAACCCGCGGAGATCAGCAGTGGGAGGGCGGCGGGCTGGAGCCGGATTACAACGGACGGTGGGCCGAGGGCGACGGGCCGCGGGCGGCAGCCGGAACGCTGCGGGCGGAGGGCGGAAGGCCGGGGCCGATCGAGTCGGCACGCGCCTGCGTGGCTACATGTTGACTGGATCAACATTGCCGGACGCGTCATGTGTTGACGTGTTGATTTCGTGTTGACCGTCAACATGATGGTGGGGTCAGCGGTATTCGGCGAAGCGGCGGCGGACCGCCAGCGGGATCAACAGGATCACCAGGCCGAGCACGGCGACCGGGATCCACGGCCAGCCGGTGAGCACCGTCTTCGCGTCGTGCAGGGCCCGGTCGTAGGCGTCCGCGCGGGCCGTTGCGATCTCGTCCACCGCGGCGTCGTAATAGGAGAAGTCGAACGACGCGTCGCCTCGGCGGATGCCGGTCAGGGTGCCCACCGCTTCCTCGGTCCTGCCGCTCCGGGCCAGGCCGATGATCCGCTCGTGGTCCTTCTGGTAGGTCTGCCAGCGGGTCAGCACCTGGTCCCGATCGTACGGGCTCACGTCGGGGCCGCCGGCCACCGTGGACAGGCCGCCGGGGATCTCGCACGAGCCACCCGCGGTCAGGCAGGTCGACTTCCGCCGGAAGTCGTCGTCGTAGTAGGCCAGGTTGTCGCTGATCAGGAAGCGGCTGGTGTCGGCGGCCGCGTCGTAGCTGATCGCCCGCGCCTGGGACAGCGCCAGGAACGGCTGCAGGTCGGTCTTGCGCGAGTCGTCGAGCACCGCGCCCTGCAGGCCCAGCACGACGATGGCCGGGCCGACCACGGCAACCGTCAGGACGGTCGCGAGGAGCAGCGCCGGGTTGAGGACTCGGCGGAACCGGCGGGCCAGCCACACCTGGAGGATCAGAAGCAGCAGCACCAGGGCGACCCCCAGCACGACCGCCAGGGTCACGGCCCAGCTTTGGGTCACGCTCTTCCGGTCGTACGCGTCGGAAAGCCGTTCCGTGCTGCTGTCGCGCAGGTGCTGGGCGGCCGGCAACAGGTTGAGGTGCAGCAGGTTGGTGGCCTGGGTGTAGTAGCCGGCGGCGGCGTCCCCGGCGGTGAGGGTCTGCCAGACGCGTTCGCGGTAGACGGCCAGGTCGGTGGCGAGCTGCTGGAGCGCGGCCCGGTCGGTCGTGGTGGTCAGCGCCTTCTGCAGGTCGGCGTCGACCTGGCGGCTGCGTTCCTGGTAGGTGCCGAGCGCGTCGATCTGGCTGCCGGCCAGGTCGTCGTTGCCGGCGGTGAGCACCATCCGGGCGACCTGGGCGTCCATGTCGCTGAGCGCGAAGTAGAGGTCGGCGGCGGTGGCGGCCTGCGGTGCGGCCTCGTCGCCGATGATCCGGACCTGTTCCTGCACCCGGGCCATGAGCAGGCTGAGCGAGGCGAGCAGGGCGACGGCGGTGAGAACGGTGACCGCGACCCAGAGGCGCAGCCGGGCGGGGGTTTCGGGCCGGACGGCGCGGCGAGCAGCGATGCGGGTCGCCTCTAGAACTGCGGGCACGGCGTCACGGTAATGGACGCCCGCAATTGCAGAATCGACGGGGAGATCGCGTTAACCTGGCGGCCATCCGCCGTTCAGCTGAATGGTGCGGAATTGCGCAATCGCTGGCGTGGAACACCGGCCGCGGCGAGCTGCCGGGCGAGCAACGGAATGGAATTGTCGACGAAAACGGCAACGTGATGATCATCGCCGAGGCTGCACGCGGCGGCCACCGAGCCGACATTGATCGGGTCGAGTTCCGGCACGTCGGCGAGGTCGACGATCAGCCGCAACGGCCGCACTCGCCGAACCGTATGCACCAGGACTTGACGGAGCTCGACCGCTTTGTCGGGGCCGACGATGCCGTGCGGAGCGATGACCACACTCCCGTCGGCACTCGTCCGCACTTCAAGCACAGAGCCGCGCATCGGGTCACCCTTCGTCACCGAGCGCCTGACCTCCGGCGGAGTCACCGAATGTTCAGCCGCCCGACCACCCTACGGCGGGAATCATCCGCCGGGAAGGAGGTGTGCGTTTGATTGCGAACGGAAAATCGGCATTCCCACTACCAAGCCAAAGTCTTGCATGAAGATGGGTGGGTCGCCGCTCGGGAGGACCGGGATTCGGCGGGTTGTCACGCGGGAGTGGGAGTCGCCGATCATGACGATCGATACCGAACCAGACCTTTCGGTCTTCGTCCTGAACCGGCTCGACGAGCACCTGGCGGCGATGCGCGACGTCCGGGAGCGCCTGCGCCCGGCCGGCCCGGTCGGTCTCGGCACCCGCCGCCTGATCGCCCTGGAGAGCATCACCATCGCGGAGCACTACGCCGCCGAGCTCACCCGCGTTCTGAGCGATTAGCGGGCGCGCCACTCCTGCTCGAGGATCGCGTACAGGTCGGAGTCGCGCCAGCCGTCCCGGATCCGCACGGTCTCGCGCATGCGTCCCTCGTACGCCATCCCGATCTTGAGCAAAACCCGGGCCGACGCCGAGTTGCGGGGATCGCAGGTGCCGTACACCCGATGCAGGTAATGCTCTTCGAAGGCCTGCCGCAGCAGCTCCCGGGCGGCCGCGGTGGCGGCCCCGCGCCCCCACCGGTCGGGGTGGATGCCGTAGCCGATCTCCCCCTGATGCGCCCCGCGCAGGTGCAGGTCGGCGATGCCGATGACGTCGGCCCCGGCGACGATCGCGTGCGGGAAGCTGGTCTGCGGCTTGCTGTGCCACAGCGCCGACGCCTCCCGGACGAACGACTGGGTCTCCGCCTCGGTATTCGGACCCCACCCCTGGAACTGCGACGACTCCGGCAATTTCGCCCATCCGTGCACGGCTCGCCAGTCATCGAGAAGGAGAGGCCGGAGCCGTACATTATCCATTGCCATATTTTGCCGCTATTTGCCGTTGGCGATCCAGCCAAGCGATCGGGCGAGTGACCGATAAACCGGAAATCCGCACAGAACCCCCAGCGCAATGGAGATCATCGACCGGTGTGGCCCTGGCCCTGTTGCTGGGCCGTCACCGTGCCGCGCGGACAACGGGGCGATGCAGCGGGCCACCGGCGCCGGCGCCCACGCGCACACGATCGCTGCCACGCCGAGGGAGGAGACTCGATCGTCCGCCTGATGCGTAGCCTTGATGGTTATGGGTGACGCAGCCGAACCTGAGCCCCACGCTGGTGCGAACACCGGGGGTCTCCACGAGCCGGCTCCCGTTGGCCTTGAGCTTCTGGCCCGACTGTCCGTTCCGGCCAAACGAGCAAGAGTGGTCGAGTTCTCTCCGGACGGTCGTGAGATCGGCGTCGCGGCCGCGAACACCGTGACGATCTGGAGCGTCGACAGCGGGCGGGTGCTGCGCGAGTTCATCCTTCCCCGGACCGGTGACCAAGCCGAGATCGAATCCGGGCAGGACCACGAAACCACATTCGCCTCCTTTGGATGGCTGCCGGACGGCCGGAGGATCGTTTTCGAAGGAGCCGGTCAGGTCGGCCTCCTGGACGTGGACACCGGCGACGTGCTCTGGACCGTCACCGATCCCGACCTGGACGGCGCCGTTGTGTCCCCCCAGGGCGATCGCGTCGCGGTCGGCACGAGCCGGGGCCAGGCCCTGATCCTGCGGGCTACCGACGGGTCACACCTGCGAAGCCTGAACGCTCACAGCGACAATATCGACGAGTTTGCATGGTCGCCGGACGGCCGATTCCTCGCCGGTGGCGGTTCCGAGGCCGCGGACCGGGACGACAAAACCGGCGACCGCCCCATCTACATCTGGGACACCGACTCCGGGAATGCCGTCGCACAGCTCAAGAGCCACACCGGCTACATCGACGGGCTGGCATGGTCCGCACGAGCCGACCTGCTCGTCTCGGTCTCGGGCGACGAGTCCGTTCGCCTGTGGGAGCCGCTCACCGGCCGCCTCCGGAACGCCATCGAGGTCCACACGTCGCAGACGCGCGGCATTGCCTTCTCGCCGGACGGAAGCATTTTCGTGACGGCCTCGTGGGACGACACCGTCCGGTTCTGGCACGCCGACGATGTTCGCGAACTCGCGGTCCTCCGGTTGGCACACCGCGACGACCAGGTCTGGGTCCGGCCGCGCTTCGCCCCCGACGGCAGGCACTTCGCGTTGGCCCGGGCCAACGAGCTCCTCCTCTTCCGCGCGGATCTCGCCACGATCACAGGAGCGGGCACCGGTCAGGAGATGATCCGGTACACGACCGCGAAGCTGGTGCTGGTCGGTGATTCCGGGGTGGGCAAGACCGGGCTGGGCTGGCGGTTGTCGCACGGCGAATTCCAGGAACACGACTCCACTCATGGGCAGCAGTTCTGGGTCGTCGACAGCCTCGGTGTGGAGCGCCCGGACGGCACCGTGTGCGAGGCCGTGGTCTGGGACCTGGCCGGTCAGCACGTCTATCGGCCGGTGCACGTCATCTTCCTGGAGCGGGTCGACCTCGCCGTGCTGATGTTCGACCCGACCAACCGGCACGAGACGCTCAAGGGCGTCGACTTCTGGGTGGAGCAGCTGGCGGCCAGGGGAACGCTGCCGCCCACCGTGCTGGTCGGCGGCCGGCAGGATCGCGGCACATCCGTGCTGTCCCGGGCGGATCTCGACGAACTCTGCACTCGGCGGGGCATCACCGGCGGCTACATCGGCACCAGCGCCAAGACGGGTGAGGGCGTCGGCGAGTTGCTCGACACCCTTCGCCGGCTGATCCCGTGGGACCGGGCCGCGGCCACCGTGACCACGGTGACCTTCAAGCGGATCAAGGATCACGTGCTCGGCCTCAAACAGGAGGAGGCGGTGACCGGCCGGGTTCTCGTCGACTTCGACGAGCTCTTCCGCGATCTCTCCGCGTCGGATCCGCAATGGCGCTTCACTCTCGACGAGATGCGTGCCGCCGTACGGCACTTGGAGAACCACGGGTACGTCGCCGTTCTGCGCAGTTCCGCCGGACTCGAACTGGTACTCCTGGTGCCGAAGCTCCTGCCCGACGTCGCCTCCTCGATCATCCTGCTGGCCGACAAGCACCCCCGCGAACTGGGCGCGCTCAACGAAACCACGCTCCTGCACGGGCAGTACCCGATCGCCGAGCTGACCGGCCTCGACCCGGTCGAGCGCGAGGTACTGGTCGACGCGACCGTGGTCCGGTTCCTCCGGCACAACGTGTGTTTCCGGGAGACGCTCGGCGCCGAAACCCTGCTGATCTTTCCCAGCCTGATCAAACAGAGGCGCCCACTCGACGACGACGCCGAGACCCTTGACGACGTCTCCTACGTCGCCCGCGGCCGGGTCGAGAATTCCTACGCGGCCCTCGCGGTGCTCCTCGGCTACGCGCCGGTGTTCAAGCGGGTCACCCAGTGGCAGGACCAGACTCAGTACGAGATCGAGAAGGGGCAGATCTGCGGCCTCCGAGTGATCCAGGAACGCGAAGGCGAGCTGGAGTTCGTCCTGTCCTACAGCCCGGCCACACCGGCCTACGGGCGGGCACTGTTCCAGGGGCTGTTCGAACAGTTCCTGGTTCAGCGCGACGTAGAGGTCACCCGATTCACTCCGGTGCTCTGTCGCAACGGCCACCGGCAGGCACGGTCCGTCGTCGTGGAGCGCCGCCGGGAGCGGCGTGGTTTCCTCTACTGCAGCGAATGCGCCGACAAGGTGCCCCTCCCGGACGCCGAACCGGTCGGCCAGCCGGCCGTTGGTGTCCTGGCGAAGGTGGCCCGGCAGGAGGGCTACGCCCGATTCCGTAGCGTGTATGAGGCGAATCTCGCCCGGGTCAAGGCCTACGTTCGGGCCGCCACGGCGCCCCGGTGCTACCTCAGCCACACCGACGATCAGGGCAGATGGACCCTGGATCTCATGCAGAGTCTGCGTGACGCGGGCGTCGACCTGGTCGAGGGCATCGACGGCCTGCACGACGACGACCACGTCCTGATGATCCTCACTCCGGCCTACTGGGCCGCCTGGTCGCAGGCGGCCGACCTGCCGATGCTCGGGGCGCGGCTACGGCGCGGCAGCCCGGCCCAGGTCATCCCCTTGCTGCTGGACGGGACCCCCAACGGCGACGAGCTCGCCCGGCTCGGTGGCCGCGAGATCCGTGACTTCCGTGATGGCGCCCGGCACTTCCTCGAACTGTTCGATCTTGTTCTCACCCTGCACGGCATTCAGCCGGACGACCCGGCTGTCGCCCCGCTGCGGAAGGAGATGAGGGAGCGCTGGCGGGACGGGTTGCGCACCCAGGCCGGCCTCCCGCAGCCGCCGGCGGTGACCGAGAAGCGCGAGGTCTACGTCTCGTATGCCCGCAACGACGAGAGCTTCCCGGTCGTGGACGAGCTGCGCCAGGCACTGGAGGAGCGGAACGTCCGGCTGATCCAGGACGACCGGGACATCGCCTACAAGGGCGACATTCGCGAGTTCATGCGGGAGCTCGGCCGGGGCCGGGCGGTCGTCCTCGTCATCGGCGAGGAGTATCTGCGGTCGGAGAGCTGCATGTTCGAGCTGCTCGAGATCGCCAAGCACGGCGACCTCCGCACCCGGATCTTCCCGGTGGTGCTGGCGAGCGCCGGCATCTACAAGCCGCTCGACCGGATCCGCCACGTCAAATACTGGGAGGAGCAGGTCGCCCAGCTCGATGAGGCCCTCAAAGGGGTCTCCGCCGCCAACATGGGCGGATTCCGCGAGGAGATCGACCTCTACACGGCGATCCGGGCCGCCCTGCCGGAGCTCGGCGAGATCCTGAAACACCTCAACGCCCTGTCCCCCACCCTGCACCGCGACTCCGGCTACGCCGAGCTGGTGGAGTCGGTGGTGCGCACGCTCGACGGCTAGTTGCGGGTGAACCGGGCGGCGAAGCGGGCGGTGAACAGGTCCAGGCCCTTGTGTGTGGAGACCGTCTCGGCCGGGACCGCGGTGGCGCCGTGCGGGGCCGGGAGCTGACCGGCGCCGCCGTGCGGGCCGAGGGGCACGAGCATGCGCCGGTCGGGGGTCGGTGTGTAGACGGCGTCCGGGGGCTCGCCGGCCACCTGGGCTGCGATGTTCTTCGCCACCACCTGGGCGTGCACCTGGGCGTAGGACGCCATCTTCGGGTCGGGGAGGTCGGTCAGGTCGCCCAAGGCGTAGACGTTGGCGTGGCCCACCACGTTCAGGCGGTCGGTCACCGGGACCGTCGCCCGCTCGGTCAAGGGCGTCAGCCTGCCGTCGGTCAGGTAGTCGCTGTTGATGCTCACCCCGAACGCCCGGAACCAGATGTCGGCCTCGATCCGGTCGCCGGTCGTGGTGGTGACCGTGAAGAGGCCGGCCTGGCCGGGGGCGGTCGGCGGGGGCGCGGCCAAGCCGGTGTTCAGGCGCAGGTCGATGCCGCGATCGGCCAGCTGCGTGTGCAGGGCGGCGCGGACCTCCGGCAGCAGGCTCGGCAGCAGGTCGTTGCCCCGGTCGACGATGACTATCCGCTTGGCCGGCCAGACCTCATGGATCTCGCCGGCCAGCTCCAGGCCGACCGGGCCGGCGCCCAGGATCAGCACCCGGTCGGCGCCGGACAGCTCCTCGTGGGTCTTCCGCAGATCGCTGAGCGCGGCCTCGGTCGTGGTGGACCCGGGGTTCGGCTTGGCCGGGTAGGTGTAGCCGGAACCCGTTGCCAGGACCAGATAGTCGGCGTCGACCCGCTCGCCCGACGCCAGGGTCACCCCGGCCGGGTCGGCCGAGACGGCTCGGTCGCGGATCACCCGGCCCCGATCCAGGAGGGTGTCGTAGCGGAAGAAGACGTGAGCCGCCCAATCCGGCCTGGTCAGCGCCCGGAGCGAGCCGGCCGCGTTGACGAACGCCTCGCGAGGGTCGACGAGCACCACGTCGGCGACGGCGTCCAGCTCCTTGGCGACCAACGAGCCGCCATAACCCCCACCCACGATTACCACCGTACGAGCCATCTCGGCCCACCTCCATGTAGTTCGTTGTCCGAACCATATTAGTTCGGAGTCCGAACTTCAAGGAGTCAGTCCAGGTCCATGAAGATGACCGAGACGTTGTTTTCGTCGGCGATGCGGGCCAGCAGGGCGGCCAGCGTCTCGCGCTCGGCGTCGGTCAGGCCGGCGGCCAGGCCCAGGATGCGCTCGCGGGTCTCGGTGTAGAACTGGTCGGCGATCTTGCCGCCGCGGGCGGTGAGGGCGACCCGGACCGCCCGCGAATCGGCCGGGTCCGGCTCCCGGCGCACCAGGCCGCCGCGTTCGAGCCGGTCGACCAGGCCGGTGACGCTCGACTTGGCCAGGCCCAGCACGGCGCCGAGCTCCCCCATCCCGTACGGCTGGGAGCGCAGGATGCACAACAACTGCCCCTGCTGGGGCGAGAAACCGTACTCCCGGCTGTTCTCGGAGTAGGCGGCGTTCACCAGGAAGGCGTTCCGAACCATCGCGGTGGACAGACCCATCCGTCCGTTCTGTTTTCCCACCCGCCCAGACTACCGATAATTCGGTGTACGAACTCACGGCCGCTCGGCGACAATTCCGGCCGTGAGCAGTCGACTGCGGGCCATCGACCCTGGCGGCCACCCGCCGGCTCGGTGGTGACCTGGCCTGCCTGGTCTTCGCGTCGGCGCGCTCCCGGCCCGTCCGGACGGTAAGCCGATCCTCACTGCCTCCCAGCAAGGGCTCGAACGCTGAGCGCGGCCCGGCCTCGTACCAAAAAAGACAGCAAGCCCAACCCGGCCTGAAGGATCGGCACCGCGAGGAAGGTGACCGTCAGGCCGCCGGCGAGCCAATGCATGGCGGTCATCACCACCGCGAGAATCACCAGGTCGCGCCAGGCCGCCGGGTTGGTCGGGCGGCGCCAGAGATGAACGCTGCAGCGGGCGCAGACCAGCGCGAGCAGCAGCATCCCCACCGTGAGTACCGGCGCGTGCCGGGCGTGCTCCCCCGCCATGGCGAGGTGGCCCAGCGATCCGGCCACCCCCAGCACGGCGGCAGCCCGCCCGGCAAGCCGCCTCATTCCGATGTGCCCGGAGCGCAACAGTGGTCAGCGGCGCCGATGACCGCGGGCACGTCGAGGGTGGGGTTGCGGTCGAAGAAGCCGTCCGGGGCGAGGGTGAAGCCGGCGTAGTCGACGGGCATCACGGGCCAGTCCTCCAGCCGCGGGAAGTGGGTCAGGCCGAAAGTGTGCCACACCACAATGTCCTCGCCGTCGATGTCGCGGCCCGCACTCGCGTAGGCCGGCAGGCCCGCCCCGCCCGGATGCTGGTTGACCACCGGGCCGGCCGCCCACAGCTCGTCGGGCGCATAGCGGGTCACCCACAGGCTCTTCGTCGCGAACGCCGCCCGGGCCACCGCCGACGACGACGGGTCGGCCATCAGCAGCGGTTTGCCCTCGGGGTGCAGGACGTACGCGGGGGCGTGGCCCATCCGGTTGGCCGTCGAAGCGCTGGAGATCCGCCAGACCCGGCCGATCCGGTTGTCGGCCTCGCGGGCGGCATCCTCTTCCGAGGCCAGGCGGGTGATCGTCCGGGTCAGCGCGTTGCCCCACGGGTTGGTGTCGCTGACCGGGACCCGGGCGATGTCGATCTCGTCGACCGCGTTGGCGAGGCCGTCCACCATGGTGTCCAGCCGGGCGCAGAACAGGTGCTGGTGGACGGGTGCGCCGAGGCCGGGGGCGATCTCGGTGGCGTACGGGTAGTCGCCGCCGGGGTGACCGGAGGTGAAGACGATGCCGGTCGCCTTGGCCTCCAGCTCGATCTTGCCATCCAGGTAGAGGTACCAGTAGAAGCCGTAGTCGTAGTTGCCGACCGTGACGAAGAACGAGATCACCAGGCGTCGCTGCCGGCGGGTCTCCTTGGTGCCGGCGAACATGTCGGTGTGCTTCCAGAGGACACCGAAGTCCTCCTCGTGGATGCAGATCGCGTTGCCGATCTCGCGCACCTGGCCGAGGTCGTCGGCGACCGTCGCGTTGCGGTAGACGATCTCGCCGAGGCAGTCGCAGCCGAGTTCGAGGGAGTTGGCGAGCCGCCCGAACTGGTACTCGCCGACGTCGAAGTAGTTCTGCCAGGCGTGCGTGGGCGACGGGTCGCCGTAGTTGACCACCATCTCGCTGACCGACGCGCGATAGAGGACCGGCCGCCCGGCGAACGACAGCTGGTGCAGGGTGAGCCCTTCGCGGCCGTTGAAGCCGAGCCGCACACTCCACCCTTCCCAGCTGAGCACGTCGCCGTCGAGGCTGAAGCTGACCCCGTCGGGCTGGGTGATCTCGATGGGGCGTAAAGAAGTGCGCTCGTCGCCGCGGACCGCCGGGTCGAGGTAGTCGCCGGATTCGGCCGGGATCGCGAGGTGCCCGGTATCGATCAGGCGGAGAATCGTCTTATTTGTCAGGTCGATGTGCGCCACGATGCCGTCGATCGGATGTGCCCACACCGAATCGGTCGGGTATTCCTGCCAGAACGCCAGGGCCCGGCAAGCCCGGATGCCCACCTCGTCGGCGTAGCCGAACACCCCGGCGGAGAGCGCGACGACCTTGACCCGGGACAGGTCGGTGATGCCGCGCGCGGCCAGGGCGGCCACGTAGGCCGGGTCGGCGAGCACGATCTGCTCGGCGAGCACGAAGTCCTCGTCGAGGCTGGGCGCGACGCCGTCGACCGCGGGGTCGAGCACGGACGTAGCGACCAGCGCGGGCGATGAGACGTCGCTGACGTCGGCGAGCACCGAGGTGACGGCGCCGGTCGAGAGGTCGGTGAGCAGGGCGGAGACCTCGCGCGGGAGATCATCACGCGCGGCGAGCACGTCACCCTTGGCGGGCTCACGCAGCATCACGTACGAGTACCGTGTCGCCTCGCCGCCGAGGCCGGCCTTCTCCACGGCCAGCCGCAGCGCGTCGATCTCCGCTGCAGAAATCGGGGCCAGGGGGTGGATCATGCTGATGCTCCTTCGGTTTCGGTGATCTGGCCGACCAGGCCCGCTTCGCGGGCTTCGAAACGCAGGTCCTGCCAGAGCGTTTGATGCCGCTTCTTGACGTACGCCGTCACGGCGACCCCGATCAGCAGCGCCACCACGGGCGCGGCGATGAGGGTGGTGTTGAGCCCGGAGTCGGTGGACCCGGTGAGCGCGTCGATGTTGCTGATCGCGGTCCAGCCGACGATGGCCAGCCCGATCAGCGCGAGGATCGGGGCGATGACGGTGTTCCACGGCCGCCGGTCGAGTTTGGTGCGGGCGAAGAACACCACCACCGAGGCGGAGGCCAGCACGAACAGGCCCATGATGCCGAGCGCGCCGGTCGAGGAGATCCAGGTGAAGACCTGGGTGAGCGGGTCCCAGCCGAGCAGCAGCCACAGCCCGAGCAACACCGCGGAAACCACGGTGACCAGCAGCGACGCCACGTACGGCGACTGGTGGGTGGGGTGGGTGGCGGAGAGGCGGACGGGTACGAGCCGGGAGCGGCCGAGCGAGTGCAGGTAGCGGGCCACCACGTTGTGGAAGGAGATCGCGCAGGCGAACAGGCTGGTGCAGATCAGGACGCCGATCGTGTCGCTCAGCCACTGCCCGACGTAGTCGACCGCGGTGACCTGCACGAGGTCGCCGGTGGCCAGGTGGTCGAGGGCGACCGCCTGCACCTGCCCGGTCCCCCACGCGCAGACCAGCAGCCAGGTGGCCAGGGTGTAGAAGACGCCGATCCCGATGACCGCGGCGTAGGTGGCCCGCGGGATGGTGCGCTGCGGGTCCTTCGCCTCGTCCCGGAAGATCGCGGTCGACTCGAAGCCGCTGTAGCCGCCGAAGGCCATCATCACGCCGAGGCCGAGCGGCCCGGAGGTGACCACGGACGGCCGGAACGAGTCGAACGAGACCCCGTTGCGGATCACCACGGCCGCCGAGAGCACCACGATGACCAGCACTTCGAGGATGAGCAGGACACCGAGCACCTTGGCCGACAGGTCGATGTCGCGGTGGCCGAGGAACGCCGCGACCGCGATCGCGACCAGCGTCCAGATCCACCAGGAGGTCGCCGGCCCGCCGAACGAGACGATCAGGGCGGAGACGCTGAAGCCGAGGTACGCGTAGATCGCGGTCTGGATGGCCAGGTAGGTGAAGAGGGCCAGGAACGCGGCCCCGCTGCCGAGGTGGCGGCCGAGGCCGGCGCCGACGAACGAGTAGAACGCGCCGGCGTCCTTCATGTGGTGCGCCATCGTGGTGAAGCCGACCGCGAAGAGCAGGAGGATGACGCCGGCGAGCAGGTAGTTGGCGGGGATGCCGCCGCCGTTGGTCAGGGCGATACCGATCGGGCTCGCCATCACGACGGTGAGCGGCGCGGCGGCGGCCACGACCATGAACACGATGGCGACGGGGCCGAGCCGGCCGGAGAGGCGGGGGCCCGGTTGAGGAATGGCGTTGGGGCTGGTCATGGGCGGGCTCCTCTTATTTTGAGCGCTGCTCAGGGAAAGATATTGAGCGCTCGCTCGAAATAGATGTCGACCGTATGACGACCGTGTAACCCGCTCCCGGTAGCCTCCTTCGGCAGGGGAAGGACTGAGAGTGCCCAAGATCGTCGACCATGACCAGCGGCGCAGCGAGATCGTCGAGGCGTTCCTGGCGGTGGTCACCCGGGACGGATTGCCGTCGGCCAGCAGCCGGGCCATCGCCGCCGAGCTCGGCGTCGGCACCGGCGCGCTGTGGCACTACTTCGACGACTTCGACGCCGTCGCCTCCGCCGCCTACCAGCGGGTCTTCGAGCGCACCAACGCCCGGATCGCGGACGCCACCGCCGGCCGGCGCGGGCTGGACGCGATCGAGGCGATGATGCGCGAGATCCTGCCGCTGGCCAAGGAGACCCTGGACGAGGCGCAGGTGGTGGTCGGCTTCTGGGGGCGGCTGGCGGCCAACGACCGACTCGCCGACGCCGAGGCCGACCTCGGCGCGGTCTGGGGCGGGCAGCTGCACGGCTTCCTGCGCGAGGCGATCGCCGACCACATACTCCGCCCGGACACCCCGGTCTCCGGGCTGGTCGACATGCTGCTGTCGATGTCGGTCGGCCAGCAGGTGCACGTGGTCATGCGCTCCCCGCTGGCCGACCCGGCCCGGCAGTGGGCACTTCTCGACAACTGCCTGCGCCCGTGGCGTACGCCTGAATGACCTCGGCGAAGAAGGCGCGAACGTCGTCGGCGTACAGCTTGGGTTGCTCGGCGGAGAGGAAGTTTCCGCCCGCCGCAAGCTCCGTCCAATGCGTCACAGGCGCGTCCCGCTCCGCGAAGCGGCGGACCGTGATGTCGGTGACCCCGAGCGCCACGCCCAGCGGAACCACCGACTTCGGCTTCGGCGCCCACGCCGACGGGTCGTGCGCCACCTCCCAGTAGAGGTTGGCCGACGAGCCGGCAGTGCCGGTGAACCAGTAGAGGCTGACGTTGGTGAGCAGAAGATCGAGGCCGACCGCGTCCTCGGGCAGCGCGGACGCCGGGTCGGTCCACTCCTGGAACTTCTCGGCGATCCAGGCGAGCTGGCCGACCGGCGAGTCGTGCAGGCCGAAGGCGAGAGTCTGCGGGCGGGTCGACTGGATGGCGTTGAAGCCGAGCTTGTCGTCGCGGAACTCCTGCAGGCGGCGCAGCCGGTCCTGCTCCGCCTCGGTGAGCCCGTCGAACTCGCCCGGCTCGCCGGTGGGGAACGTGATGTGCCCGTTGACGTGCACGCCGATCACCCGCTCGGGTTGCTGCCGGCCCACCTCGACGGCGAGCCCGGCGCCGCCGCCGGTGCCCTGCACGCCGTACCGCTGGTAGCCGAGCCGGTCCATGATCTCGTGCAGGGCGGCGGCGCTCCGGGCGGTGGTCCAGCCGGCCGAGGTCAGCGGGCCGGAGAAACCGACCCCGGGGTTGCTGACCAGCACCAGGTGGAAGTCGTCGCGCAGCGCCTCGACGACCGGCAGGTAGAGGGCGAACGAGCCGGGCCAGTCGTGGCTGATCAGCAGCGGCGTGGCCTGCTCGTTGGCCGAGCGCACGTGCGCGAAGTGCAGCGTCTGATCGTCCACCTCGGTCACGAACTGCGGCAGCTCGTTGAGCCGCGCCTCGGCGGCCCGCCAGTCGAAGCTCTCGGCCCAGTAGCGGGCGAGCCCGCGCAGGTAATCGACCGGCACGCCACGGCTCCAGGCCTGGCCCGGGATCTCGCTCCCCCAGCGGGCGCGGGCGAGCCGGTCACCGAGGTCGTCGAGGTCGGCCTGCGGAACGTCGATGCGGAAAGGACGGATCGAGGTCATGTCGGCTCCTCATTAAGAGCGGAACGGAATGTTTCGTTCCGCTTGAGAGTAGCAGAGCGGAACGATCCGTTCCACTGCTAGATTGGCCGCCATGGCGGTGGGACGGACGCAGCAGGCGGCGCGCAACAACGACGTGATCCTGGCGGCAGCACGGGATGTTTTCCTGGCCGACAAGCGGGCGCCGATCTCGGCCGTCGCCGAGCGGGCCGGGGTCGGGATCAGTGCGCTCTACCGGCGTTATGCCGGGAAGGACGACCTGCTGCGCACGCTCTGCCAGGACGGGCTGCGGCACTTCATCGCCGAGGCCGAGCGGGCCGGCGCGATCGACGACGGCTGGGATGCCTTCGAGGCGTTCCTGCGGGGGGTGGTCGACGCCGACGTGCACTCGCTGACCGTGCACCTGGCCGGCACGTTCACGCCGGACGAGCAGCTCGCGGCGGACGCGGTGCGGGCCAACGCGCTGGCGGTCGCGCTGTTCGAGCGGGCCCGGCCGCGGATGCGGGCGGGGGCCACCGCGGCCGACATCACCATGCTGCTGGAGATGTGCGCGGCGGTGCGGGTGCCGGATACCGAGCGGACCCGGGAGTTACGCCGCCGGTATGTGACGGTGCTGCTCGACGGGCTACGGGCGGGTGGCGAGCTGCCCGGGCCCGCGCCGGCGGTGGGCGAGCTGACCTGGCGGTGGAACCCGGGTCAGCCGACGAAGACGCAGAACAGATGACCGTCGGGGTCGGCGTACACCCGGAGGGGTTCGTCCTTGTCGTCGCTGCGGTCGAAGCGCAGCGTGGCACCGAGCTCGAGGGCCCGCTCGTGCTGGCGGTCCAGCTCGGCGACCGAGTCGACCACGGTGTCGAGATGGTATTGCTGCGGCACGGCGGCGTCCGGCCAGTCCGTGCGCGGGAAGTCGTCGGTCTGCTGGAAGGCCAGCGACGGGCCGCCGTGCGGATCGTGCAAGACCAGCCAGTCGTGGCCGAGCTCGTCCGGCTCGCCGGCCGCGGGCGGCTCGTCGCCGGGCCGATACGCCAGGCCGAACATCTGCCGGTAGAACTCGGCCAGCTTCCGGGCGTCCGTCGAGTCGAGGACGACCTGCCGGATCCGGGGATATGTCGTCATCGGCTCAGGAAACCACAACCCGGTTCCGGCCGCCCTCCTTGGCCGCGTAGAGCGCGTGGTCGGCGCGGGCCAGCAGCTGGTCGAGCCCGGCGTCGCCCGCGTTCAGGTGGGCCAGGCCGACACTGATCGTCACGGTGAGCGCGCCGGCCTGGGTCGCGATCGGTTCGTCGCTGACCGCGCGGCGCATCCGCTCGGCCAGGTCCTCGGCCGCGCCCTCGTGGTCGGGCAGGACGACCGCGAACTCCTCGCCGCCGTAGCGACCGAGCACATCGGAGTGCCGGATCGCGGCCCGCACCCGGGTCGCGACCGCGCGGATCACCTCGTCGCCGACGCCGTGGCCGTACGAGTCGTTGATGTTCTTGAACTTGTCGATGTCGAGCATCGCGGCCGCCAGCACCCGGTCGCCGCGCGACGCCGAGTCGACCAGCGCGCCGGCCAGGGCGTAGAAGTGCCGCCGGTTGTGCTGGCCGGTCAGCTCGTCGCTGGTGGCCAGCTCCTGCACCCGGCTGAACAGGCACGCGTTGAGGTAGGCGCTCATCCCCTGGGTGGCCAGCGCCGACGCGACCTGGGCGGCACTGTCGCCGAACGAGTCGGCGCCGAGCACGGCGATCCCGGCCCGGCCGTCGCGGTGCTGCAACGGCACGGCGAGCACCGCGGTGACGCCGCCGAGCAACTCGGCCAGCACCGGCGAGTCGATCAGCGCCGGCACCTCGCCAACGGTGACCGGCGCGGGTGGCGGACCGCCCACCACCGCCGGGTCGGCCTTGCCGGTCGCCTCGACCACCACCGTGCCGTCCGAGCTGAGCAGCAGGCCGCCGCTGGCGTCGAGGTGGTCGGCGAGCATGCCGAACAGGGTGCGCAGCAGCTGGGCCGGCTGGTGGATGCCGCTGAGCTCGGCCAGGCTGGCCCGCAGCATCTCGGCGAACGCCTGCTGCTGCTGGGCGGACTGCACGGCCAGGTGCAGCTGGGCCGCCCGCGCGGTCTCCAGCGAGACGGCGACGTGGCTGGTCACGCTGGTGAGGACCTCGACGTCGTCCTCGGTGAAGATGCCGCGGGCCATCCGGCTGTCCAGGTAGACGACGCCGAGCACCTTCTGCTTGAACCGGACCGGGACGACCATGATGCTGCGCAGGCCGTGCTGGACCGCGCTGCGCGAGCCGAGGGCCGCGCCCTGGTCGGTGCCGGTGACCACGAGGGCCTCGCCGTCGGCGGCGACCCGGCGGACCAGGGTGGCGCCGTAGCCGGTGGTCTCGGTCAGGTCGGTGCCGCCGGCCGAGCGGCCGGCGAACTGCACCGGCTCCCCCGCGTCGTCGAGCAGGAAGAACAGGGCGCGTTCGGCGCCGAGGATGCGCAGCATCTCGTCGAGGGCGACCCGGGCCAGTTCCTGCGGGTCGAGAACGGTCGCCGCGGCCGCGCCGACCTGCTGCAACGCCTCCAGGCGGCGGTTGCGGCCGGCGTCGCCGCGGCGCTCCACCACGGTGTGCCGGTTGGTGGCGGCCCCCTCCTCGGCGCCGAACTCGGTGCGCGCCTGGCGGCGGCGGGAGTCCCAGCCGTGCTGGGTGGCGAGGGCGATGGCCAGCCGGGCCTGCCGGTCCGACTCGTTGAGCATGCCGAGCGCCCGGAACGCGCGGGCGCGGAAGCGGGCCACCTCGAAGTGCACCAGCGGCGCGTCGGCCATCCGGGCCACGTGCTCGGCCTTGTCGCCCCACTCGATGCACTTGCGCGGGTCGCCGAGCATCTGGGCCAGGGCGGCCTCGCCGATCAGGTAGGCGGCGTCCAGCAGCGGCGAGGCCTTGCGGACCCGGCGCAGGTCGTCGACGGCGGCGCGGGCGGCCGCGATCCGGGCCGGGCGCTGCTCCTCGGTGGCCATCCGCAGCTGGGCCATCCGGCCGTGCGACTGGAACGCGTAGAACCACTTGTGCTGGGTCATCAGGTCGCGCACGCGCAGGCCGAGGCCGCGCCACTCGGCGACGATCGCCTCGAACGGCTCGCCGAACTCGCCCTGCTCGATCGCGGCGCACGCGGCCGCGACGATCATGTGGGCGCGCTGCACCTTCGTGGCGGTGCCGGCGGGCAACCCTTCGCGCAGGGCGGCGAGGGCGGCCGCGGCGTCGCCGTGCCGGCCCTGCATCGCCGGGATCATCACGCCGAGCATCGCGAACGACGTGCCCTGCACCAGTTTCGGGTCGGCGAGGCGGCGCAGGCCACGCTCGTACTCGTGCAGGCTCTGCTCGGTGTAGCCGCGCAGCAGCAACCGCAGGCCGGTGGTGGCGAAGCCCGGGATGAGCTGGGCCGGGCCGTACCAGCGGGCGTGCTTGGCGATGGCCTCCTCGAAGGCGGTGCCGTCGTCGTGGCTGCCGAACAGCAAGGCGCAGCCGCGCATCCAGTCCACGTAGGCGGTCAGCGCCGGATCGCCGAGTCGTCCGGCCACCTCGTAGGCGCGGGCGAACAGCCGTTCGGCGGTGCCGCGCAGCTTGACGACGGCGGTGACGTAGCCGACCAGGGCGTAGACGCGGACGTATTCGGGGCAGGGGCCGAGGCGGTTCACGGAGTACATCGCGCGCATGGCGAGGACACCTGCCTCGCGGACGCGAAGACCGACGGCGGCGGCGTAGCCACCGGCGTCGAGGGCGGCGGCGAGTGCGGCGAGATCGTCGCGGCGCCGGCCCTGCACTTTGCCGAAACCCCAGCCGGTACGGCGTACGAGCCCGCCGGCGAGGCCGATGCCCAGGGTGGAGGCGACCAGGCCGAACCCGTTGCGGGGTAGCGGGCGGCGCAGCTCGGCGAGGGCCTTGCCGGTCGCCACGAGCGCGTTCTGGTCGTCCCAGACGGTGTGGTGCAGCTCGATCCGGGTGGTGAACAGGCGGGCCCGGACCCGGCGGTCGGGCTCGGCCGCCATCGCCGTGTCGAGGGTGGTGCCGGCCTCGGCGAAGCGGGCCGCGCGCAGGTAGGCGAGGGCGAGCGGGTGCAGCACCTCGGAGCTGGGCGACGGGTCGAACGCGAACGCGTCCTCCAGGTAGCCGATCGCCTCGGCCGGGGCCATGTCGGCGAGGGCGCGCAGACCGGCCGCGAGGGCGCTGCGCCGGCGGCGGCCGGGGGCGATCGCGTCGCCGGCCCGGCGGTGGTGCCGGGCGACCGCGTACACGTGGTCGGCGTCGCGCAGTTGCTCCGGCAGTCCTTCGAGGGCGTCGGCGATGGCCGCGTGCAGTCGGCACAGCCGCTCCTCGCCGACCCCGTCGAGCAGGGACTCGCGCAGCAGCGGATGCATGAAGACGAACCAGCCGCCGGGCCGGGCCTCGACGACGCGCCGTTCCACGGCGGCCCCGACCGCGGCCACCACCTGGTCGGCGCCGCCACCGGCCGCGATCAGCGTCTCGGTGCGGAACCGGGGACCGGCCACCGCCGCGGTGACCAGGAAGTCCCGGTCGCCGTCGGTGAGGGCGGCCAGCCGGGAGGCGAGCAGGGCGCGGACGTCGGCGGCGGCGGGCAGCGCGTCCGCGCCGGCCAGGTCGAAGCGCCAGGTTCCCCAGAGCGGGGTGAGCAGGCCGGCGTCGAGCAGCCGCAGCACGTAGGTGACCACCGCGAGGGGGGATCCGTCGGTGCGGGCGGCGACGTGCGCGGTCAGGTCGGCCGGGACGACGTTGCCGGGCAGCCGGGAGGCGACCAGGGCCTCGACGGCGGCGTGGTCGAGCGGCGCGCAGTCGAGTTCGAGGTCGGCCGGCACGCCGGTCGGGGTGCCGGCGCCGTCCCGCTCGGTGAGCAGCAGGAGCAGCGGCAGCCGGGGCAGGTCGGGCAGCAGCCGGGCCAGGACCTCGCGGCTGCCCTGGTCGAGCCAGTGCGCGTCGTCGCAGATCAGCATCATGGCGTGGCTGCGGCGGGCGAGTTCGGCGAGGAAGGTGGCGACCGCCGCGAACAGGTGGTCGTCGCGGGCCTCGCCGGTGGCGTGCGCGGCGTCGCCGAGCAGCTCGGCGAGCCGGCCGGAGAGCCGGGCGACCAGGGCCGGGCCGGCCACCGTGGCGGCGTCCCGGACGTGCTGCTCGGCCTCCGCGCGGGCGGCGCCGGGCAGCAGCGCGACCGATCGCAGGTAGTCCTCGACGGCGTTGCGCAGCGGCGCGAGCGGCAGCGCCTCGTCCTCCTGGCAGGCGGCGCGCAGCACCGGTGCGTCGGTGACCAGGGCGGCGGCCTCCTCGGCCAGCCGGGTGCGGCCGGCGCCGGCCGCGCCGCGGATGACCGCGACGCCGCCGCGGCCGGTGCGGGCCCGGCGCCAGCGGTCGGCGAGGCCCTCCTGTTCGGCCTCCCGGCCGCTGATCGGCCAGCGGGTGACCGCCGCGGCGCCGGCGGTGTCGCCGCCGGGGCAGGCCCGCAGGGCGGTGAGCAGGGCGGCGGCGTCCGGGTAGCGGTCGTCGGGGTCCTTGGCGAGCAACCGGGTGACGATCGCGGTGAGGGCCGGGTCGCCGTCCGGCAGGGCCGGGATCGGCGCGGTCAGGTGCAGCCGCAGCAGCTGGCCGACGTCGTCGGCCTCGAACGGCACGTGCCCGGTGAGGCACTCGAACAGCACGACGCCGAGCGAGTACAGGTCGGAGCGGCCGTCGACCGGGCGCTTGAGCATCCCGGACTGCTCGGGCGAGGTGTAGAGGAAGGTGCCGACGGCACGGTCTTTGTCGGTCTCCGGATCGGCGCCGAGCAGCGCCAGGCCGAAGTCGATCAGCTTGGCGGTGCCGTCGGGCGACAGCATGATGTTGCCGGGCTTCACGTCCCGGTGCACCAGGCCCACCCGGTGCACGGCGGCCAATCCGCGGGCCAGCTGGGCGGCGAGCTCGACGGCCTGGTCCGGGGTGAGCGGGCCGTGGGTGAGCCGGTCGGCGAGCGAGCCGCCGGGGATGTACTCCAGGACCAGGGCGGGGACGCCCTCGTGCCGGCCGGCGGCGAGGATCCGCGGCACGCTCGGGTCGTCGACACAGGCGAGCAGGGCGGCCTCGCGCTGGAACGCGAACAACAGGCCGGGATCAGACGCGTTGTCCGGGTTGGGGCGCTTGATGGCGTAGGTGGCGTTGCCCCGCTGGGCCCGGTGCACGGTGGTGAACGCACCCCGGCCAAGCTCCTGGTCGACGACCAGGCCGGTCAGCTCCGTCGTCTCTGTCACGCCACACTCCGCTGCTCTCGATTCGTGGTTCCTCATCGGCAGCGGGGGTGACGACCTGACCGTTCGCCCCCTATCGTCTCAGCATTCGACGACCGTGACCGCGAGTCCGCCGAGAGACGTCTCCTTGTATTTGGTCGACATGTCCCGGCCGGTCTCCCGCATCGTCACGATGGCGGTGTCGAGGCTGACCCGGTGGGTGCCGTCGCCGCGCAGCGCCAGCCGGGCCGCGTTGATCGCCTTCACGCTCGCGATGGCGTTGCGCTCGATGCACGGGACCTGCACCAGGCCACCGACCGGGTCGCAGGTCAGCCCCAGACTGTGTTCGAGCGCGATCTCGGCGGCGTTTTCCACCTGTTCCGGCGTACCCCCAAGAATTTCGCAGAGGCCGGCGGCCGCCATTGCCGCCGCCGAACCCACCTCGCCCTGGCAGCCGACCTCGGCGCCGGAGATGGACGCCGCGCCCTTGATCAGGATGCCGACGGCCGCCGCCGTGAGCAGGAAGCGCACCACGCCGCCGGGGTCGGCGCCCGGCACGAAGTGGCGGTAGTAGTGCAGCACCGCCGGGATGATGCCGGCCGCGCCGTTCGTCGGGGCGGTGACCACCCGGCCGCCGGCGGCGTTCTCCTCGTTGACCGCCAGGGCATAGAGGTTGACCCAGTCGATGACGTGCAGCGGGTCGTCGTGGTCGGGCAGCTCGCTGAGCTCGCGGAAGAACGCCGGGGCCCGGCGCCGCACCCCCAGGCCGCCGGGCAGCACCCCCTCGTCGGCGTGCAGGCCGCGGTCGACGCAGCCCTGCATGACCGCCCAGATCTCGCCGAGGCCGTCCCGGATCTCCTCGCCGGTGCGCCAGGCGAGCTCGTTGGCCAGCATGATCGCCGAGATCGGCTGTTTCTCCCGCGCGCAGATGGCGAGCAACTCGGCGCCGGTGGTGAACGGGAACCGCTCGTCGCCGGTGTCGGTCGCCGGGCCGGCCGTCAGCTCGTCCTCGGTCGCGATGAAGCCGCCGCCGACCGAGTAGAAGACCCGCTCGGTCACCTCGCCGTCGTCGTCCCAGGCGGTGAAGCGCATGCCGTTGGGGTGCAGCGGCAGGCTGTGCCGGCGGTTCAGGACCAGCTCGAACGGGACGGCCCGCTTGCCGGCGAGCAGGACGGTGCCGCTCGCCTGGATCGCGGCGACCCGGTCGGTGACCCGGGCGGTGTCGACGGTGGCCGGGTCCTCGGCCTCGAGGCCGAGCAGCACGGCGGCGTCGGAGTGGTGGCCGCGCCCGGTGGCGCCGAGCGAGCCGAACAACTCGGCCCGGACCCGGACGGCCTGGTGGAACTCGGCGGCGAAACGGTGGGCGGCGCGCATCGGCCCCACGGTGTGCGAGGACGACGGGCCGATGCCCACGGAGTAGAGGTCGAAGGCGCTGACCGGCACGAGAAGGCTCCCCTTCGTAGGGTGGCCCTCCCCGCTCTGTCATGGGTACCTGAGAGCTTCACCGCCCGATCAGGGACGGTTTGCACCGTGGGTGCGGGACCACGTCGTCCCGGCTTTCCAGAGTTGCCTGCCATGCGGCGGTAACGGGTGCCTGAGAGATTCCTGGGGAGGATTTGCTCCTTCGGCGCCCCGGTAGCGGCCGGGGACTCTCCCGCCGCGGTTCGTGCGGCGCGATATTTGATTGTGTTCTCCGACAGTGACAGCCACTTTCACGAGCGTCAACCCACGCACTCCGGTCTTAACGCTGACGAAAGGTGCCCTCAACCGAACGGCCTATTCCTATCTTGCAGATAGGAATGCTATCTTGGCGTCTCCCGGAGGAGCCGACCCGAGCGGGGCGTCACGTGACACAGCTGACCGAGCAGGCCGCCGAGCTGCTCATCGCCGACCAGGCGTTCGCGCCCACCCCGCCCGGCTTCGTCGGAGCTGCGGTGGATGTTCCGGCGGCGACCCCGCCGGCCGAGCGGACCCGGCTGCGGCACGGCTTCCTGGCCGCCCGCTGGGCGCGCACCGCGGTGGTCAGCGGCCCACCCTCCCCCGGCCTGACGGTGTGCCTTTCCCGCATGGCGGAAGATCTCGAACTCGCCCGCCCGATGATCGCGGATCCCGGCGTTCCGGTTGCCGACGGCGCCGGGATCCGGGTCGCCCTCGAGGCCGGCCTGGAGGGTGGCGGCCCGCTCGGCCTGACCCGGCGGTGGCAGCTGGCCCACACCCTGGGGCCGGTGCTGGCGGCGGCCTTCGCCAACACCCCGGGGGCCGGCTGGCGCAGCGTGCGGCAGGCCGCCCGGCGGCACCTTCCGGTCCTGCCACCGGGCACGCCGCGAGCGGCCTGGGTGGCGTATGCGATGGATGCCCCCGACCCGCGCGGCCGCAGCCTGCGCACCCGGTTCCGGGAGGAGCCGGCGCCGCCGCTCGCGGAGCTGCTCCGGCACGTCGGGTCGCTGCGCCCGCCGGTGGCCGCCCGTGGCCATCTGGAGATCGACGTCGCCGACCACCAGCCCGGCGAAGGCTGGCAGGTCCCGGTGGCGGTGATCGCCACCCTGCTCGACGACCCGCAGGCCGCCCTCGACGCTGCCGCTGCCACCGCACACCTGATCGGCGAGCGCGACCTGTGGGAGCGGGCGGCCCGGGCCGCCCTCACCGACCCGGTGCTGGCCGCGGCCGCGCGGGAGATCTTCATCGCCGCCTACGCGGCGCTGGCCCGGCAGGGCGCCCCGCGCCCGCTGCGCGACGCGATCGCCGATTACACCGAGCGGTATGTGCTGCGCGCCCGCACGCCCGCCGACGACATCCTGGACCGGAGCGCCGCCCAGGCCTAGGGTGGGACCGATGCAGCCACCGACCCAGCGGGAGCTGGTCGCCGAGTATTTCGCCGGCTTCCGGGCCGGCGACCACCCGCGCATCCTCGCCACCCTCACCGACGACGTCGAATGGGTCATCCACGGGCACCGGACCACCCGCGGCAAGAAAGAGTTCGACGCCGAGATCGAGAACCCGGCGTTCAGCGGCAGCCCTTCGCTCGACGTCCAGCGGGTCTTCGAGGACGGGCCGGTGGTGGTCACCACCGGCGAGGGTGCGGGCGTCATCGTCGGCCAGGGGCCGTTCCGGTTCGCCTTCAACGACCTCTTCACGTTCCGCGACTCGCTGATCGCCCGGGTCGACTCCTACGTGGTGGCGTTGCCCGGCTCGGACAGCAGCTCGTAGACGCCGGCCATCTGCATTATCCGCCGGACGGCGTGCACGGCGCCGGTCACCACGAACCGGCGGTCCAGGTCGGCGGCGCGGCTGAAGGCGCCGATCAGGGCGCCGAGCCCGGCCGAGTCCACGAACGTCACCCCGGACAGGTCGGCCACGACCGAGCTGCGGTCCAGCTGGCCGTACAGGAGCCGGCGCAGATCTTCGGCCCCGTAGAGGTCGAGCTCGCCGGTGAGCGTGACCACGCTGCTTCCGTCTTGTTGGTGAATGCGTGATGCCCAGAGCGGATGCTCGGTCACGGTGTTCCTGACGTCGTTGGTTTCGCGCTCGGCCGACCGGCACCGCGACGCCTGCTCGTACTGCCTGCTCACCGTAGACCCGCTCGGCCCCGCCCGCAGGGCGGCTAACCGGGGGTGCGCAGCGCCAGCAGGGCGACGTCGTCCTCGTGGTCGTCGCCGGCGAGCCGTTCCAGGATCACGCTGAGCAGCTCGGGCAGGGGTGCCCCGGCCAGGCCGATCAGGGTCTGCCGCAGCTCCTCCTTGCGGTCGTCGATGACGTCGACCCGGGTCTCGATGAGACCGTCGGTGTAGAACAGCACGGTCGAGCCGGGCGGGATCGGGTGGCTGTGGTTGCTGCGCGAGACCCGGCGGCCCACGCCCAGGAGCATGTCGCGGCCGGCGAGCGCGGTGACCGTGCCGTCCGGTTCGATGAGCATCGGCGCGGGATGCCCGGCGTTGGCCCACTGCAGCACATGGCCGGGATCGCCGGGCAGCAGGTAGGCGAGAATCGCCGTGGTCGGGACCTGATCGCCGAGGATCTGCATGGCGTTGTCGAGGCGGCGCAACAGGGCGGACGGCGGCTCGTGCCGGTCGGCGATGTAGGCCCGCAGCATGCTGCGCAGCTGTCCCATGTGGCCGGCGGCGTGAATGTCGTGGCCGGCCACATCCCCGACGACCAGGGCCAGGTGCTCGGGGCCGAGGCGGACCGCGTCGTACCAGTCGCCGCCGACGTCGTCGCCGCGGACGGCCGGGGCGTAGCGCGCGGCCAGCTCGATCGGCCGCGCGTCCGGCAGGTCGCTGAGCAGGGACTGCTGCAGCAGGGTCGCGACCCGCTCCCGCGAATACAGGTGGTCGGCGCGCTGCAACGCCTGCGCGGCGTAGCCGGCCAGAGCGGCGAGCACCGCCTGCTCGGCGGCGTCCAGCGTGTACGGGTGGGTCCAGGCGAAGGTGAGCGCGCCGATCGGGCCGGCCGGCCCGGGCAGCGGCAGGCTCACGCTCGACTCCCAGCCCATCTCCTGGAACGTGGCGACCGCGTCCGGCGTCTGGGCGGCCACCGCCGCGAGGTCCGGCAGCAGCACCGGAATGCCGGTGTGGGCGGCGAGCGCCGACGGCGTCCGCGCCGTCACCGGGTATTGCCGCCAGCGACCGGCGACCGGCGGCGGCAGGAATTCGCCGGTCTGCAGGGCCATCTGACCGGCGTCGAGCAGGGACACCCCCACGTAGTCGGGCTTGAGGGTGCGGGTGACCAGCTCCCGGACGGCCTCGAGGACGTCGGTCATGGTGGTCGTGCCGGCCAGCGCGACACTGGCCCGCAGCAGGAGCTGGCTGCGGTCGAAGGCGGCCCCGAACGCGTGCTCCCGCACCGTCGCGGTGTCTCCGCGCAGGCTCGCCGCCTGCCCGGCGATGCGCAGCCGCAGCATGTCCGAGCACGCCGCGGCCAGGCCGGCCAGCAGGTCGAGTTCCGCCGCGGTCCACTGGCGGGGCGCGGTGTCGATGGCGCACAGCGAGCCGAGGACGAGACCCTCCGCGTCGGTCAGCGGCATCCCGGCGTAGCCGACCACGCCCAGGTCGTCGATGGCCATGCTGCCGGTGACCCGCGGGTCGGTGCGCGCGTCGGTGACCACCAGCGGCTGGGCGGTGGTCACCACGTGCCGGCAGAACGAGTGCGTGAGCGGGGTCTGCCGTTCCTGCATCCACGGCTCGGCGAGTCCGCACGCGCCGGGAAAGATCTGCCGCACCTGATCGACCAGCGTGACCAGCGCGACCGGCACTCGCACGGCGGCGCGGACCATCAGCGCGAACCGGTCGAGCGCCGGATCGCTCGCCGCGTCGAGACCGGTCCGCGCCAGGGCGTCCAGGCGCGCGCGATCGCCGAGGATGTCCTGCTCGGTCACCGGGCGATCGTGCCGTTCAGTTCACGCGTCGGCACGGATGTCCCTCTCGATCGGCCGGATCCAGCGTCGCCCGTTACTTGATCCACGGCAAGCGCTGGGACGTCACGAGCATGCGGCAATCATGCCTTACCGCAGCAGCGCGCGCAGCGCGGCGAGCAGAGCATCGATGTCGGCCGGTGTCGTGCCCAGACCGAAGCTGACCCGGAGCAGGCCACCCTCGCAGCCGCCGTTGCCGGTGGCGCCGGTCAGCCGCCGGACCAGCGGGTGCGCGCAGAACAGCCCGGCCCGCACGCCGATGCCGAAGTCGTCGGCCAGCCGGGTGGCGACCGCGGCCGGGTCGTGGCCCGGGACGGCGATCGCCACGATCCCGACCCGCTCGCTCCACGGGCCGAAGATGCTCACCTCGTCGGCGCCGGGCACGTCGCCCAGGCCGTCGCGCAGCTGGGCGAGCAGCTGCTGCTCGCGCTCGTGCAGCTCGCCGCGGTCGGACTCGGCCAGCGCCGAGCACACCGCGGCCAGCGACACCGCGCCCAGCAGGTTGGGGGTGCCGCCCTCGTGCCGGGCCGGGCCGGTCTGCCAGCGCACGTCGCCGATCGTGTCGCCGACCGCCGCGCTCGCGCCGCCGCCGGCCAGGTAGGGCGGCGCCGCGTCGAGCCAGTCGGCCCGGCCGGCCAGCACGCCCGCGCCGAACGGCGCGTACAGCTTGTGGCCGGACAGCGCCACGTAGTCGGCGCCGATCTCGCGCAGGTCGATCGGCCGGTGCGGGGCCAGCTGGGCGGCGTCGACCACGATCCGGGCGCCGTGCGCGTGGGCGACCTCGGCCAGCTCGTGCACCGGCCACACCTCGCCGGTCACGTTGCTGGCGCCGGTGACGGCCAGCAGCACCGGGCCGCGCAGGCCGGCCAGGGCCTGGCCGGCCGCCGCGATGGCCTCCTCGGGCGAGGCCGGGGCGGGCAGGCGCACCGGGTTCGGCCAGGGCAGCAGGTTGGCGTGGTGCTCGCCGTCGAAGACGACCGTGGTGGTGCCGGCCGGCAGCGAGCGGGCCAGCAGGTTGAGCGCATCGGTGGTGTTGCGGGTGAAGACGACCTGGTCACCGGGGCGGCAGCCGAGGAAGTCGGCGATCACCGCGCGGGACCGCTCGTATTCCAGGGTGGAGGTCTGCGACCGCGGGCCGGTGCCCCGGTGCACGCTGCCGTAGCTCGGCAGCAGGCCGTTGACGGCGTCGGCGGCGGCCCGCACGCAGGGCGCGGTGGCGGCGTAGTCGAGGTGCACGAAACCGCTGCCGATGACGTCGAGGTCGGCGGTGTGGACAGCAAGGGACATGACGGAAACCTCCGCGATGGGTCGGGGACCCAGCGAGGGCCCGCGCTTGCCCGCGTCGATCGACGCCGGCCCGGTCCTCACCCGGGGCACCCCATCGCGAACGCAAGGGTTGCCGGTCAGCAAGCCGGGGCTACGCGCTGACACTCATGACCTGCCCGACACGTTAGCAGCCGTCGGGTCGCTCTGTTGAGACATGCCGCGAGTGACGCGGCGCACGCCGGCCCGGCCCTCCACGCCAGGCCGGCGTGTCTGCGATCAGACCCGCTCGCCGGTGATGTACCCGGTCAGGCTGCTGCGTTCGGCTTCCAGCTCGTCGATCCGGTTCTTCACGACGTCGCCGATGCTGACCACGCCGCGCAGGGCGCCGTCCTCGACGACCGGCACGTGCCGGAAACGGTTGTCGGTCATCAGCCGTTCGACGTCCTCGATCGGGGCGTCGGGGGCCACCGAGCGGACCTGGGACGTGTAGATGCCGGTGACCGGCTCGGTCAGCACGCCGGCGCCGCGGGCGGCCAGGGCCCGGACCACGTCGCGTTCACTGACGATGCCGTCGACGTGGCTGCCGTCGGCCGAGACGATCACGGCGCCGATCTTGTGCTGGGCCAGGAGGGTCAGTAGCTCGGTCACGTCTGCACCGGGTCGTACCGTGACGACTTGGTCGCCCTTGACGCGGAGGATGTCGCTGATACGCATCGTTGCTCCCCATCTCGTGCCGGTCCGCGAAAAGCCGCCTGGCGGGCCGTCCGAAGACGGAGAGCGCCCCGCCACGTTGCGGGCATATGCCTAGAAGCAGTGAAGCACGCCCTGATGTCAAGGGTGTGAAAGATGTCAAGCCTGCTTGGGGGTCAAGGCCGGAACGCCCGGCTTGCTGATCCGGACCGTGCCGTCGACGGCGGCCGGGCCCTCCACCGACCAGCCGGTCAGCGACGGGACCGCGGTCGACCGGGCGCGGCGCTGCCACCAGGCGGCCACCTCGCCGGGCAGGGCCCGCCACACCGTCGGGTCGTCGTGGAACTTGTCCAGGAGCTGGCGGTAGCCGTCGGTGACCCGCGGGTCGCCGGCGTAGTCGGGGTGGGTGAGGATGAGCGCCATCCCGCCGCGGTCGCGCAGGTGGGCGGCCTTGTCGAGCCAGAGCGTGGCGTCCGGGTGCCGGAGGATGGCGAACAGGGTGTGGTCCATCGGCAGGGTGATCGGCAGCTCGACCATGTCGCCGGGCCGGCCCGGTGAGCCGATGAAGTAGGGCAGGTAGCTGCCGGTGCCGCCGGGCTTCGGTTCGTACGGCGCGGTGTCGTGGTAGGAGCTGTCGTAGGCGAAGCCCAGCTCCGGCATCCACTCCCAGGTCCGCTGGGTGGCGGGGGCGCGGAACCCGGCGGCCTGCCACTTCTCGGCGTACGCCCGAATTGCCGGAAGCCGCCGCCGGAGCAGCCGCAGTGACCCGAGATCGCGGCCGTCGTGCCGCAGGCCGTGCACGCCGATCTCGCAGCCCTCGGCACGAAGGGCGGCCGGCACGCGATCGGGGGTCGGGTAGCGCAGCGGCACGAAGTTCCAGGAGGACGGCTGCCCGGCGCCGGCGGTGCGTTCGATGTCCCGCAGGTGCTCGATGCCGGCGAGCCCGGCGGCGGTCTCGACGTCATGGGTGAGCACGAGCGCCCAGCCGTGCCCGCCGGGCCACAGGTCGAGCCACGGCACCGGCCGGGCGGCGAACTTGGTGACCAGGTCGAACATCCACTCGTGGAAGTCGTGCAGCGCGGTCTCGACCGGGAAGGCCGGAAACACCACCTGCTCCTGCACCCGGGTGAACGCCTGCCGGAGCCGGATCTGCACGGCCCGCGGGATGCCCGGCCGCAGCAGGTAGTAGAGGTGCACCAGCGCCGCCCGCGCCCGCGACCGGTCCTGGTAATGCTCGCTCCAGTAGCGCCACATCACCTCGCCGGGGTCGAACGGCAGCGCCACACCGCCGTTCGAGGTCCAGACCGGGGCGGCCGTCGGCGTCGTGACGTGCGCGAAGATCGGCCCGCCGCCGAGGAGGTGCCGGCCGAGCACTCCCCCGCCGGACGGCCAGGTCAGCAGCGGTCCGCCGGCGTTCGCCACCCGGAGGGCGTGCCGGCCGGCCGGGGCGGCGAACGGCACGATCCGGTACGGGATGCGGAAGTAGTCGAAGAACGCGAACGCCGCGGTCGCCTCGAACATCACAGGCCGCGCTTCACGGCCAGGTAGGGCAACAGGGCGATCTCGTAGAGGCCGGGCAGCGGATCACGCCAGGAGAAGACCGCCTCGGTGTCGATGCCGCGCAGCGTGCGCAGATATTCGCCGGCTCTGACCCGGCCGGCCCGAAGATCAACCACGGCGTTGGGTACGTCGGTGGCGAGCCGGATCCACGAGACCCCGTCCCGCGCGTTCGCCGATGGGACGGCGGCGCCGATCTGGTCGCGGAACAGAAGGTACGCGAAGTCGACCCCGGCCGCCCGCCCGAGCGAGTGATAGCCCCAGGTCCGGGCGTTGACGTCGAGCAGTTTGTAGTCGCCGTCCCGGGGATCGAGTTTGTACTCCAGCTCGACCAGCCCGTAGTAGCCCATCGCGCGCAGGAACGCGCGGGACGGCTCCTCGACGGCCGGCAGCGGCACGGTCTGAACGAACGTGCTGGCCCGCCCGAAGTCGGACGGATGCTGCCTGGTCCGGCGCACGGTCATGCTCGCCACCGGCTCGCCGTCCTTGACGAACGCGCAGTACGAGAACTGCCCGTCGCCGGGGATCAGCTCCTGCACCAGAATCTCCCCGGCCGGGATGATCGCCGCCGCCCGTTCGTAGTGCCGCCGCAGCTCGGCCGCGGTGTCGGCCCGCCACGCCTTGGCCCGGGTCGCGTAGAAGAAGTGCTCCTTGATGGCCGGCTTGACGATGGCCGGAGCCGGGATGTCCAGGTCGTCGCCGTCGAGCGGAAACCACGTCCGCGGCGCGGCCACCCCGAGCTTCTGCGCCAGCCGGTACGTCTCCCGCTTGTCCCACGCCACCCGCACGCAGTCCCACGGCGGCGCCGCGATCCGCCAGCTCCGCGCCAGCAGGTCCCGATGCCGGCTGAGCGCGGCCACATTTTCGTCCCGGGTCGGGAACACCACCCACCCGTCCAGGCCGCCGAATCGGGCCCGGGCCAGCGACAACGCCTCGATCACGTCCTCGTCCGACCGCAGCCCCGGCACCCGCAGGGACGCCCCGGCCCACCGCGAGGCGGGCGCGATCGACCGCTCGTCGTCCACCACCAGGGTCGGGACGCCGTGCCGCCCGAGGCTGCGGACGATGCCGAGCCCCTGATAGTCACCGCCGAGAACCACCGCACCGGGTTTCATCAGCGACGCCCCGCGATCCGCTTGGCCACCGCCCGGCTCGCGAACCAGCCACCGGACACGAACCGCATGATCGGCCCGAAGCTCCAGGCCGCCGGCGCTCCGGCGAAGTGCAGCCCGGGCACGCTCGACTCCAGGCCCGGGCCGAGCACCGGATAGCCTGACACCCGGCGGACCGCCCGGACCAGCGGCGGCGCCAGGAACGGGTAGCGGGCGATGTCCACCCGGTAGCCCGTCCCGTAGATCACGTGGTCGCCGCTGAGGATCTCACCGGTGGTGGACTCGACCCGGATGTGCCGCCCGTCCTGGCTCGCCGACCGCACCTCGAAGCCGAACCGGATCGGCACCTCCCGCAACCGCGCGATCAGCCACTCGGCCCCGGCCGGCCGGATCGCCCGCCGGGCGGCCGCCGTCTGCACCGGCCGCGGCAGCCGCCGGAACACCTCCGGCGCCGCGACCACCCGGGACAGCCCGAGCGGGCCGACGTCGGTCGGCGCGTAGAACACCGGCTTGGCCCGGCCGAGCATCCGCTGGTATTTCCCGCCGTGCAGCCAGGTGAGGTGGTCGCGGCGGACCAGCACCTCGACGTCGGCGCCCGACTCGTGCAGCAGGGCCGCCGACTCGAGTGCGCTCTGCCCGCCGCCGACCACGAGCACCCGCTCGCCCTTGAACCGGGACAGGTCGCGGTGGGCGCTGGAGTGGGTGGCGAACGAGAGGCCGGCGAACGGCGACGGCCGCCGCGCGAACGGGGCGATGCCGGCCGCGACCACGACCTTGCCGGCCTGCAGCGACGAGCCGTCGTCGAAGGTCAGCGCGAAGCCGTCACCGGCCCGGGCGACCTGGCTGACGACCCGGCGATCGACGTCGGGGGCGACGCGGGACTGCACCCACTCGCCGTACGCGATGAAATCCTCCAGCGGCACCGGCCTCCCGACCTCCGCGCCGGTGGCCGCGGCGTATGCGTCGAGTGACACCGGCCCCCGATAGTCCGCGATGGACGTGGCGGTCCAGTTCGACCGGAGGAGCATGCCCTCGGGCATCTCCTTCCAGAACGACATCGGCTCGCCGATCACCCGGTGTTCCACGCCCGCATCGCCGAGTGCTGCGGCAACCGCCAGCCCGTAGGGCCCGGCGCCGAGAACGGCCACATCGGTCACAGACATCGTCGTCACGACCCCCTTGATCGACACTCGTCGACATCGCCGTAACAGCATCACCTATCCGTGAGCAGGGCAACACCCACCGTGAGTCCAATTCGGATTCACTCACACGGGGTGGCGGCGAAGGCGGCGCAGAGCGAGTGCCACCTGCAGGCGCAGGCGGCCGCTCGGAGTGGTGATCGACCAGCCCAGCAGGTGCGCGGCCTGGGTGATCCGGTCCTGCAACGTGGAGTGGTGCAGGCGGAGTGCGGTCGCCGCGGCGCGCAGGCTCGGCGCGTCGGCGAAGGCGTAGAGGGTGGCGAGCATCCACGGCGCGGCCTGGTCGAGCCGGCGCAGGTCGGGGGCGTCCGCGTCGACCGGCACGTCGGCGAGCAGGGCGACGGCACCGAGGTCGTCGGCGTGCACGACGGTCGGGCCCGGATCCTCGGGGGTGCCGTCGGCCGCGAACCGCAGGGCCGTCCGGGCCGCCGCGTAGGAGGCCGGCAGGTCCATCGGCGGCACCGCGGGACCGATCCCGGCCCGGCCGACCGGCAGCGGTGCGCCCGCCGGGAGCAGTGCCGGGCCGCCCGGGTGCGCGACCGCCCGGATGCCGGCGGCCGCGGACAGGTTGAGGTTGTGCAGGGCATTCTCGCGTACGTCAGGAGGAGCTGACGCATCGACGATCAGCTCGACCAGCGCGGGGTCGGCGGCCGGAACGCGGCCACGGGTGCGGTCCAGGACCGCCCGCGCGGCGCCCGCGGCCCGCTCCAGGATCATCGCCTCGACCGGGCCGGGCTCGCCGGGACGCTCCAGCGCGAGCACGGCCGAGCCGTCCGGGACCAGGAGCGTACGCATCCAGGCCTGGTCCGCCGCGGCCGGGTCCGGCGCGGCGTTGCCGGCCGCGTCGACCCGCACGTGCACCCGCCGGCCGTGGTCGTCGAGGCGGGCCGGGCACCCGGCCAGCACGGCCGCGCCGCGCACGATGGCCTGCAGGCCGGCCCGGCTCTCGGCGAGGCTGTCGAAGTAGGCGATCACCCGCAGTGCGGCCCCGGCGTCCGCGTCGAGCGCCGCCAGCCGCACCGCGAGGTCTCTCACCTCCGCAACCTAGCCGTTCAGCAGGCGGTTCAGCCAGCGCACCCGGGCCGCCCGGGCGTCCTGGCTGATCGCCGCGGTCGGGACCATCATGTCGAAGCCGTGGAAGCCGCCCGGCCAGACGTGCAGCTCGGCGTCGCCGCCGGCCTGCCAGATCCGGGTCGCGTAGGCGACGTCCTCGTCGCGGAACGTCTCGGCCGAGCCGACGTCGATGAACGCGGGCGGCAGGCCGGACAGGTCGGCGGCGCGGGCCGGGGCCGCGTAGGGCGAGACGTCGGGGCCGCCGCGCCGGTCGCCGAGCAGGGCCGACCAGCCGACCAGGTTGGCGCCGCGGTCCCAGACGCCGAGGCCGTCCATCTGGACGGCCGACGGGGTGTCGTTGCGGTCGTCGAGCATCGGGCACATCAGCAGCTGGCCGAGCAGGGCCGGGCCGCCCTGGTCGCGGGCGCGCAGGGCAAGGGCGGCGGCCAGGCCCCCACCGGCGCTGCCGCCGGCCACGATCAGGCGGGACGGATCGAAGCCGAGCTCGTCGGCGTGCGCGGCGGTCCAGAGCAGGCCCGCGTAGCAGTCGTCGATCGGGCCGGGGTCGGGGGTCTCGGGGGCGAGGCGGTACTCGACCGACACGATGACCAGGCCGAATTCCTCGGACCAGTCGAGGAGGGCGTCCATCCCGAGCCGCCGGTCGCCGACCACCATGCCGCCGCCATGGGTGTGGTAGATACAGCCACCCGTTTTGTTGTCAGGCGAGCAGATAAGGAGCGTTATATCCGGATCGCCGTTCAGGCCCGGGACGAGGCGCTCCTCCACGGTGAACTTGCCACCGCGGCTCAGTTCCTCGTCGGTCGGCCCGACGATGGCGCCACCTTTGCGGGCGTCGGCGATGCCGTCGAGGGTGAACGGGGGCAGCATCTCGGCAATGGCGCTCAGCGCGGCGCCGAGTTCGGGGTCGAAGGCTGGGGGCTTAGTCACGGCGGACCTCCTGGTGGACGGGAATGTGACCGCTGTCACCCAGGATGCGGGGCCCCGCCGCGTCCTCCGAGCGCCATCCGGCGGAAACTACCCGCCAGATGGCGGGTCCACATCCCGGAAGATGAAGTCGGCGGCCGCCATCCACTGCGTCACGAGGTCGATCTCGGCCGGATTTCGCAGCCAGTGCACCTGCAGGCCGTCCATCAGCGCGGCGATCTTCACGGCCAGCCCGTCCGGGTCGGGGGTGCGGCCCTTGAGCAGCCGGGACAGCCCGTCGATGGTGTTCTGCTGGCGGGCCGCGAAGTAGTCGTGGGCCGGATGATCCGGGGTCAGCGACTCGGCCTCGAGGACGGCGAAGAGCCGGACGATCTCCGGCTGCCAGGAGTTGCGCCGCACCAGGGCCGCGCAGATCTCCCGGGGCGACTCGGTGTCGCCCACCGCCTCGTTGAGCGACCGCAGATCCTCGGCGTCGCGATGCTCGAGCACCGCGAGCAGCAGGCCGTCCTTCGAGCCCACGTGGTGCAGCAGACCCGGCACGGTGAGCCCGCAGCCGTCCGCCACGTCCTGCATCGACAGGCCCCAGAAGCCGCGCTCGGCGATCAGCCGGGTGGTGACGTCGATGATCTGCCGGCGCCGTTCCGCGGCGGGCAGGCGGGCGCGTTCCCGCCGAATCGGCTGAGTCACGTTCAAAGCTCCTTCACAGCGAGCACCCTCTTGAAAGAAGACGCTCTCAAGCTTATGTTGCTGAGTAGTTAATACCTAGTAGGTACTCAGTAGTGCTTCGAAACAGAGGACCGATCATGGAGCTCAAGGACCAGGCCGCCATCACGAGTGGTTCCGCCTTCTGGGCCACCACCGCAGCCGGTGACGTTCCGGCGATCACGCTGACCGACGGCCCGCACGGCGTCCGCCTGCAGGTGGCCGACGCCGACGACATCCTGGCCGGTCAGCCGGCCACCTGTTTCCCGCCGGCCGTGGCGTCCGGCTCGACCTGGGATCCCGAGCTGCTGAAGCGGATGGGCGAGGCGCTGGCCGACGAGTGCCGGGCGATGGGCGTGCACGTCCTGCTCGGCCCCGGCATCAACCTCAAGCGCACCCCGCTGGGCGGGCGGAATTTCGAGTATTTCAGCGAGGACCCGCTGGTCGCCGGGGTGCTCGCCACCGCCTGGGTGCAGGGCCTGCAAAGCGGCGGCGTCGGCGCGTCGCTGAAGCACTTCGCGGTCAACAGCCAGGAGACCGACCGGATGCGGGTCAGCGCCGACGTCGACGAGCGCACCCTGCGTGAGCTCTACCTGCGGGCGTTCCAGCGGGTGGTGACGGCGGCACAGCCGTGGACCGTGATGTGCGCCTACAACAGGGTCAACGGGGTGTATGCGAGCCAGAACCACTTCCTGCTGACCGAGGTGCTCCGCGACGAGTGGGGCTTCGAGGGCCTCGTGGTGTCCGACTGGGGTGCCGTGGTCGACCGGGTCGAAGCGGTCCGGGCCGGCCTCGACCTGACCATGCCCGGCCCCGACGACGCCGGCGACCAGGCCCTGATCGACGCCGTCACGACCGGCCGCCTCGACGCCACGACCCTGGCCACCTCGGCCGATCGGGTCGCGAAGCTGGTGGCGAAGTCCCTGGTCGCGACGAAGACCACCTACGACGCCGACGCCCACCACGCGCTCGCCCGGGAGATCGCCGCCCGCGGCATCGTCCTGCTCAAGAACGACGACGACATCCTCCCGCTGCGCGCGGGCCAGCGGATCGCGGTCATCGGCGAGTCCGCCCGCACCCCGCGCTACCAGGGCGGCGGCAGCTCGCAGATCACCCCGACCCGGCTCGACGACGCCCTCACCGCGCTCCAGTCGCTCGCCACGGTCACCTTCACCGCCGACCCGGCCGAGGCCGAGCAGATCGCCCGGGACGCCGAGGTCGCGATCGTGTTCGCCGCCACCGCCCACGAGACGGAGGGTTCCGACCGCGAGTCACTCGACCTGCCCGCCGCCGAGCTGGCCCTGATCGCACGGGTAGCCGCGGCCAACCCCCGCACGGTGGTCGTCCTCTCCAACGGCGCCGTGGTCCGCACCACCCCGTGGGACACCCAGGTCGCCGCGGTCCTCGAGGGCTGGCTGCTCGGCCAGGCCGGCGGCAGCGCCATCGCCGACGTGCTGTTCGGCAAGGTCAACCCGTCCGGCCGGCTCGCCGAGACGATCCCGCTGAAGCTCGCCGATCACCCGTCCTACCTGGACTTCCCGGGCGAGGCCGGGCACGTCCGCTACGGCGAGGGCATCCACGTCGGCTACCGCGGCTTCGACGCCCGCGAGCAGGAGGTCGCCTACCCGTTCGGCTTCGGCCTCTCCTACACCACGTTCAGCTACGGCCAGGTGCGCGCGACCGTCACCGACAGTGGCCTTGAGCTGTCACTGGAGGTCACCAACACCGGATCCCGCGATGGCCGCGAGGTCGTCCAGGCCTACGTGAGCGTGCCCGAGTCGCGGGTTCGTCGCTCCCCGCGCGAGCTGAAGGCCTTCGCCAACGTCGAGATCAAGGCGGGCGAGACGGTCACCGTGCCGCTCCAGATCGACCGCGCCGACCTGGCCTACTGGGAGATCCGGCTGAACCGCTGGGTCGTCGAGCCGGGCCCGTACGAGATCGCCGTCGGCTCGTCCTCGCGCCACCTGCACACCACGACCACGGTGCAGGTCGAGGGCGACCAGGCCCGCATCCCGCTCGCCGCGACGTCGACGATCGGCGAATGGCTGTCCGACCCGCGCGGCGCCGAACTCCTCGGCGAGCTCTTCGCCTCGATGGCGGCGGAGGGTGCCGGGGGCATGGCGGGTGCGATCGCCACCGACCCGGCGATGATGCAGATGGCGATCGGCTTCCCGCTCGACCGCATGACGATGTTCGTCCCCGACAGCCTGTTCAGCCCGGAGGCGCTGGCCAAGCTGGTCGACGCCGCGAACAACTGACGATCGGTCACGCACGGCCCGGGGGTTGCTCCTTTGGGAAGTACGCGGTGGCCAAGTCCCCGCCGAGCAGTTCTCCCTGAGTGCAACCCCGGGCCGTCCGCCCGTTCCGGCCGAGGATTCGGCCTGAACGGCCGATAACCAAGATCTGCCACCGCCCCCGGATGTGGCTACGGTTCCGATGTGGAGCCGTTTCGCCCGGCCGCCCCGCCCGGGACGAGGTCCACCACGTGGTGGTGGTTCCTCATCCCGATCGTCTCGTTCGGCCTGGCCTCATTCGTGATGGTGTTCCTCGGCGGTTCGAAGCTGGGGTCCCGGGCCCACATGTGGTCGGCCGGCGCCTACCTGCTGGCCGATGCTTCGTGCTTCGTCGGCCTGCTCCTGCCGTACGCCCCGGACGGGCAGATCCCACCGGCCTCCACCGCGCTGATCCTGCTCTACCTGGCGGTGGCCTGGCTGGGCGGCACGTTGCACACGCTCTACCTGCAGCAGCGGGTCGCTCGCCGGGACCCGCCGCGCCTCCCCGACCCGGCGGTAGCCGCCGCCGCGTGGCGGGCGAACCGCCGCACCGAGGCCCGCCAGCTGCTGACCACCAACCCCGCCACCGCCCTGGACCTGCGCATCGGCCGCCCCGACATCACCGGCCGCCAGTACGACGACGGCGGCCTGGTCGACGTCAACCACGTGCCACCGGCGTGGCTGGCCCAGGCCCTGCAGATCCCCCAGCCGCTGGCCGACGAGATAGCCGCGGCCCGCATGCAGCACGACGGCTTCAGCTCCCCCGAGGAACTCCTCATCTACTGCAGCGGCATGACCCCCGACCGCCTGGCCCTGATCCGCGACTACATCGTGTTCCGGCCGCTCTGATCCCGCCGCTCAGCCCGGCGTCACCAGCTGCGCCGGCACCCGGCAGAGCAGCCCGACCTCGTCCATCCGGCGGGTGATCGGCACGCCATCGGTGACCGGCACCTGCAAGCTCACGGCCCGGCCCGCCGCCAGGTCATCGGCGTACTTCTCCCGCACCGCGACCAGGTCCTCCCAGTCGGCAAGCCAGCTCGCTGCTGGATGGTCGTCCGCGAGCTTCTCCGGCCCCAGCTCCCGCACCCGCGCAACCATGACCGCCACCGCCGCGTCCTGCGCCCGGACGGTGCGCACCCGCGCCTCGACCCCGCTCCCGGCCGGCGCCGCCGACACCGCAACGGCGGCCCGCATGGTCGTGCAGGCTTCGTCGGCCCGATCGGCGACGACCGGCAGATCGATCAGTTCGATCCGATCATGCTGCGCATACTGCCAGAATCCGAGCAACCAGACCGCAGCTCCCGCAACGATGATCACGACGAACAGAACCCGCCCCGGACGCCGCCGCCACCTCGCCACAAGATCCACTGCCGCAGTCTGGCTCCCCCGCAAGATCACCGCCACACCCGAAGGTCCTGATCAGTCATCCGCCTGGTAGGGCGGCCAGCAGGCTCTCCAGGTTGGCGGCCGTCGTGCGCAGCCGGGCCAGCGTGCCGGCGACCTCGGCCTGCCCCAGCGGCGTCGCGGCCCGGTGCGTCGCGTTGTAGTCGAGCCACTCCCCCTGAGCCGCGACCCAGCCCGCAAAGACCCACGGTTGCGCGGGCACGCCCAACGTGTAAGCGCGAACGGCCTCGGCGAAGGCACCCGGATCGCCATCCGACCAGTCGAGCGCGAGGCTGACCGCCTCATGCACCGCCCCGATCGGCCCGGCCGCATCCCAGTCCAGGGCCATTAGCGTGCCGTCCGCGCGGAGCAGCGTGTTCTTCCGATCGAGATCACCATGGCTGTCGACGACCAGCATCCGCTCGCCGCCGGTTCGCACCCGCCGGGCCAGTTCAACCAGGTCGGCACCCCACCGATCGGCGTTCCACCCGGCGTCCGGCGCCGGCTCCCAGCGCGGATTCCCCGCGGCATGGATGTCGGCCAGCAGTCTGGCGGCCGCCACCACCGGCGCCCCCGAGCCCGAGACGCCGTCAACCCACCGATGCACCCGGAACAGCGACCCGCCGATCGCGGCCAGCGCCCGCCCGGCGCCCGGCCCCACCGCGCCGTGCTCGAACTCCGGCGCGGCCGCAGATTCGGGAACCGCGATGCCTGCCTCCGGCACGGCCGCAGAGCGCGCCACCGCCTCCGACGCGCGATGCCCGGCTTCCCCCGGGGCATGGTCATCGCCCGGCACGACCACGGGCTCGGGCATCGGCACGCCCGCCTGCCAGGCGCGCTGCTCGATCTGGAACGCGGCCTCGACGTTGGCCACGAAGTCCGGGTGGTCCGCGTTGACGACCATCCGCTTGACCGCGAAGACGCCCTCGCTCGTCGTCACCCGCCACAGCTCGTTGGACAGGCCGCCCGGCACCGCCACCGGTTCCCCCACCGGCCGGCCCAGGTCGAACTGCCGGACCACCGCCGGCATCCATTCCATCGGCCCATCATCCCGAATCCGCCCGGCAGCCGGACATCGAGGAGCGGTGATTGATCTTCGCGGGAAAGGACGTATCGTTACCGTCCCGAAGCGTGATGTCGGCACCGCGTGATCGGAGAACTCCGCATGGTTGGGCACCGCCGGGCTCTCCAGGACCGCCGCCTGCTCGTCGCCACCGGTGTCGCGGTGGTCGTCGCCGTGCTGGCCGGGGCCGGTCTGCTCCTCGGTCGCGGGTCGGCCGAGGAGGCCGGCCCGGGCCTTCAGCCGGCGGCGCCGTGGGAGCCGTACGTTCCGAGCCCAGCGGTTTCGCTGCGGCCGCCACCCGCCCCGGAGTCGAACGCCACCTCCCTGGCGCACAGCGCCCCGGCCACAAAGACCAGCGCGGCCCCGACCCCGGCCCCCGCAGCCCTGTCACTGAGCGTGGACAACGTGCCCGCGACCGTAGATCTGGCCGCCGAAGGCACCCGCGACTGGCTGCACTGGGGCCTGACCACCGCCGACAGCGTGGACCGCAAGGCCGGCGGCACCGGCGAGCTGCAGGACACCGGCGGCACCGGCACCCGCGGACGATACGACAACAACCCGGAGCTCTTCAGCTGGACCGGCGGCACCCCGGCCGGCGCGGCCACCCGCACCCCGACCGGCGTCTACGCCTGCACCGCGGGCAGCACGTTCACGCTCCGCGTACCGGCCGGCCAAACCCCGCGCACGCTGCACTTCTACGCCGGCGTCTGGATGGCCGAGGGCCGGCTGACCGTCAGCGTCGCCGGCAAGAAGGCCACCGCCGACCTGGCCAACCCGCAGGCGATCAAAACTGCCCGCTTCACGATCCGGTTCCGCGCGCCGGAGGCCGGCACCCTCCAGCTGACCTGGGCGGCGACCAAGGTCTACCACCCCACCTGCGGCAACATCGACATGCAGGCGGCCACCCTAAGCTGACGCCCGCACCGACAGCAGGGTCGCGCCGATGTCGCGCAGCCGGGCCAGGACGCCGTGCAGCTGGGCCTGGTCGGCGACCGGCACGGTGAAGGACGTGGTGCCGTCGTCGTGCCGGACCAGGACGGTGCCGCCGAACCACCCGGACCAGTGGTCGTCGAGGTGGCCGTCCACCCGGAACTCGTACGTCCGGGTCATCGGCGGATGATCCATTCCGCGACGGCCAGGTTGATGATCCAGCCCGCGCCTTTGGCAAGATCCGCCGCGAGGACGCCGCTGCCGAGAACCGCGGCGCCGATCGGGTCGGTGAACGCCTGCGTGCCGGCCGCCAGGGCGATCGCGTACGCCCGGATCATCCAGCCGCGATGCGCGGCGAGGTTGTGGCGGCGGGCCGCGGCGACGCCGAGGACCAGGCATGCCGCCATCGCGGTGGCGAAGACCAGACGCAGCACGTAGAGCAGGTCGCCGGTGCCGGGCTTCGGCGCGTACGCCAGCGTCATCCACACGGCCGAACCGGCGATCACCAGGCCGGTCGCGCCCAGCACCCGCCCGGCCCGGCGGTGCCAGGCCGGATGGGTCCGCCGCAGCCATGGCACAAACTGGAAGGCGCCGCCGACGGCGTAGCCCACCGCGCCGACGATGTGCAGAACCAACGGCACCGAGGTCGCGGCGAACCGCGGGTCGGCCGGGATGGCGGGCGGTCCGCCGCCGAGCTGGATCAGGCGCAGGACGCCGGCCGTCAACGGGATGGCGGCCAGCGCCAGCAGGCCGGCCGGGACCGGCCAGGCCCGGCTGGTCATCGCGCGGTCGCCGGCTCGGTGTGCCGGATCGGCGCGACCGGGGTGCGGTCCGCCCGCGGGTGGCGCCAGAGGGAGAGGCCGAGGCCGATCAGGGCGACGCCGGTCGGCACCGCGAACGGCCGCTCGAACGACTGCGGCAGCACCTGCAGCGCCACGGTGCCGGCGGTTCCGGCAGCCAGCAGCGCGGCCGCCCAGCGGGCCAGCACCCGGGCCCGGAACAGGGCCACGCCGAAGAGGAGCCCACCGAGCAGATATCCGGCGGCGGAGACCAGGAGCGCCGGTTGGATGAGGCCGATGTCGCCGGTCGCGCTGCCGCCGGCGGCCGCGTCGAGCACATCCTGCACGTAGGCGGGTTGCCGGCCGGCCACGGTCGGCAGCACGGTGGCGGCGACGAACGCGATGCTCAGCATGGCCAGGAAGCCGACGCTGAACAGCAGGTAGCCGACGAGGCCGAGGACTCCGGCCGGGCGGATCTGACGGAGGTACATGCCGGTGATGCCGGCCAGCGCGAGCGCGGACAGGACCACCTTGGCGATGTTGCGGATCGCCCACTCGGTGGTGGTCACCGAGGCCACGTCCATCGCGGGGTGGTTGATCTGGACGGCGATGAACAGGACGCCGGCGACGGCTGCGGCGAGGGCGGCGGCGCGGGTGAGGCTGGTGGGGTTCATGTCTCCGAGGCTAGGAATCGAGCTGGTGAGCGCGCATCACCACATGATGTGAGGTCACTTCAGGCCGAGGTCGGCCGCCCGGCTGACCGCGGCGCGGCGGGTGTTCACGCCGAGCTTGGTGAAGATGCTCTTGGTGTGCGTACGCAAGGTATTGATCGTGACGTAGAGGCGGCGGGCGATCTCCGGTCCGGTGAGGTCGGTGGCGAGGAGCCGGAGCACGTCGAGTTCGCGATCGCTGAGCGGACCGGCTGCGCTCCGGCCGGGGCTTCGCTGCACGCCGAGCAGTTGGACGGCGTACGCCATCGACGCCTGCTCCAGAAGCGCGAGCATCGCCGGGCCCTCATCCAGGAAGAGCCGGGCGAAGCCGGCCGGAACTCCGTCGTGCAAGGCCGGCCGGAGGTCGGCGAGCGCGGCGCCGAGCTCGGGCCGGGCCAGCGCCCGCAGCATCCGCGCCTCCACCACGCTGCCGGTGCGGCCGGCCGCCGACGCCGCGTCGACCAGCGGATCGAGCAGGGCCACGGCCTCGTCGAGACGGTGTTCCGCGACGAGCAGCCGGGCCAGGGTGAGCTGGTTGAACTCGGCGAGATAGCCGTCCGCCGCCGGGTGTTCGTGCGCCCACTGCCGGGCGGCGGCGAGGTCGCCCTGGGTGATCCGGATCCGCGCGCGGGCGGCCGGGATCGGCGCTATCTCGGGAAAGAAGCCCGGCGCGTACAGCGGCTCGGCCTCGTCGAGCATCCGCAGCGCGCCGTCGAGGTCGCCGCGCGCCCGCAGCAGCCCGGCCATGACGGTGAACCAGCGGTGCCGATTTTCCGGGAGCGACGCCCGATCGCCGAGTTCCCGGTCCAGCCGCAGGTGTTCGGCGGCCGCGTCGAGGTCGCCCTGTTCGCGCAGCACCCCGGCCAGGCCGACGTGCAGGTCACCGGTCGTCGACAGCGGCGGCCCGGGATGGTCGAGGGCGCGTTCGTAGAGCCGCCGCGCCTCGATCGGCTTGCCGAGGGCCAGCCACATGCCGCCGAGCATCACGGTCGCGCCGAGCGCGTCGGCAACGTTGCCGGCCGCGCGCAGGCTGGCCACCGCCGTGCCGAAGGTGCTGACCGCGACCGGCAGGTCACCGGCGGCCCAGGCGGCCAGGCCGAGGATGCCGCCGGCGGCACCGCGGGTCAGATGGTCCTCCGGCGCGCAGAGCTCCAGCGCCTGCCGGGCCTGGCCGATCGTGCCGGCGATGTCGCCGTGCGCCTGCGCGATCGACGCGCGGTACAGCAGGATCAGCACCCGGGTCTGCTCGTCCGGGCCGGCTCGGTCGGCGTCGTCGAGCCAGGCCAGTGCCTGCGCCGGATCCCCTTCGGACAGCCGGTTCCACGCCTGCATCGCGGCCAGCAGCGGCCGCCCGCGCAGCACCTCGGCGGGCAGCCGCCCCAGCCACTCCCGCAGCAGGTAGTCCTGGCGGTGTTTGCGCAGGTCGCCGATGGCGCGCTCGACCAGGTCGGCGGCCGCCGAAGGGTCATCGCCGTCGAGCGCGTGCTCGACGGCCTCGACCGTGTTGCCCTGCCCGGTGTGCCATTCCGCGGCCGCCCGGTGCAACCCCGGGACCAGGTCCGGTTGCAGTCGCGCGGACAGCACGTCGGCGAACAGCCGGTGGTAGCGGTACCACTCGCGGCGGTCGTCGAGCGGCACGACGAACAGGTTGTCCCGCTCCAGCGATTCCAGCATCCGGCTGCCGTCGTCGCGGCCGGTCAGCGCGTCACACAGCGGTCCGGTCATCCGCCGCAGCACCGAGGTGCGCAGCAGGAAGCCGCGGACGTCGTCGCTCAGGCTGTTCAGCACCTCCTCGACCAGGTAGTCGAGGACGAACCGGTGGCTGCCGGCGAAGGACTCGACGAACTCGGCCGCCGCCCGCCCACGCGCCGACAGCGCCGCCAGCTGGAGACCGACGGCCCAGCCCTCGGTCCGGTCGAGCAGCGCGCCGACGTGCGCCGGCACCATGTCGAGCCGCATGACCTGGTTGAGGAAATCGTCGGCCTCCCCCGGCGTGAAGCGCAGGTCGGCCGCCCGCAGTTCAAGAAGCTCGCCACGCCCGCGCAGCCGGGCCAGCGGCAGCGGCGGATCCACCCGGGTGGTGATGGCGACGGTCAGTTCCGGCGGGCCGTGCTCGATCAGTTCGGCCACGGCGTCGCGCACCGCCGGGTCGGTGACGAGGTGGTAGTCGTCGAGTACCAGCACGGTCGGACCGGAAGCCGCCAGGTGGGCGAGAAACTCGGACCGGGTGCGCTCGGCCGAATCGAGCGAGAGCCACACGACCCGGGCCGAGCTCCCGGTCAGCCATTGCCCCAGGATCGTGGTCTTGCCGAAGCCGGCCGGCGCGCAGATCAGCACGAGCCGCGGCGCCCGCCCGTCCTCGAAGCGCAGCAGATCGATCAGCCGGTGCCGGGCGACAAGCTGCCGCCGCGGCGCCGGGAAATGCGCCATCACCGGGACGTACGCGAGGCGTGCAGCGTGGCCAAAAGTTGCAGGCGGTCGGCGTCGGGGGTGCCCGGCTCGGCGGTGAAGGCGAGCATGACCGGGCCCGGGTTGCCGGGCAGCGGGTAGGTGTCCCAGTCCAGGACGATGTCGCCGACCTCGGGGATGCGGAAGGTCTTGGTGCCGCTCACCCGTTCGCGGACGTCGTGGCGGGACCACAGGCGGCGGAACTCGGCGCTGCGGATGCTCAGCTCGCCGACGATCGCGGTGGCGCGCGGGTGGGTCGGGTCGGTAGCCACCGCCGTGCGCATCATGCCGATGTAGTCCAGGGCCTGCTGCTCCCAGTCGGCGCAGCGGCCGTCGTCGGTCATCGACGGCTCGAACATCAGCAGCAGCATGTTGAGCCGGTCGGGCGGATAGTCGGCCGGATCCCCGAGCAGCGCCTCGGCCATCGGGTTCCAAGCCAGAAGATCCAAGTGCTTTCCGAGTACGACGGCGGGCGTGCCCATCACCTGCAGCAGCCGCCGGGTGCTGTCCGGCACCCGTTCCGGCTCGTGACCGGCCGGGGCGGGCATCGGGCGGCGGGCCGCGCGGGCCAGCGTGAACAGGTGCCGGCGCTCCTCGTCGTCGAGCCCGAGCGCGCCTGCGAGGGCGTCCAGGACGTCGTCCGACGGGCGTACCTCCCGGCCCTGCTCCATCCGCTGGTAGTAGTCGGTGCTCAGGCCGGCCAGCAGGGCCAGTTCCTCGCGCCGCAGACCGGCCACCTTGCGCCGGCCACCGGGTTCCAGGCCGACGTCGCCCGGGCGTAGGCGGCTGCGCCGGGCCCGCAGAAAATCACCGAGCTCACGAGCGTACGGATGGGTCATGCCCCCAAGTGTGCCGCCGGGGCGCCGCCGCAAGGTAGGTCTGGCAGTACGACGGAAGTGTCCCGATCTGCTCCTAACGTCATCGGGCAAGCGCACCGACCACCCCTGGGAGCAGCAGATGAGCAAGATCGCCGTCGTCACCGGCGCCAACTCGGGCCTCGGCCTGGTCACCGCCACCGAGCTGGCCCGGCAGGGCATGCACGTGGTGATGGCCGTCCGCAACACCGCCGCCGGCGCGGAGGCCGCCCGCGGGATCGCCGGCGACGTCGAGGTCCGGGAGCTGGATCTGGCCTCGCTCGCCTCGGTGCACGCCTTCGCGGCGAAGCTGGCCGCCGACCACCCGGCGATCGACCTGCTGGTCAACAACGCGGGCGCGGTGCTGCTCGGACCGCGCCGCACCACCGCCGACGGCTTCGAGCTGCATCTGGGCACCAACATGCTCGGCCATTTCGCGCTGACCGGCCTGCTGCTCGGCAACCTGGCCGCGGCGCCGGCCGCGCGGGTGGTCAGCCTCAGCTCGATCACCCACAAGAACGCCCACCTGGACTTCGACGACCTGATGTTCGAGCGGGGCTATCGGGCCTCCCCCGCGTACGGCCGGTCGAAGCTCGCCACCACCGTGTTCGGCTTCGAGCTGGACCGCCGCCTGCGCGCCACCGGATCACCGGTCATCAGCACGCTGGCCCACCCCGGCCTCACCCGCACCAACCTGACCCCGCGCGCCTGGGAGCACCAGGGCCGGCGTGGCCGGATCATCGCGCGGGCCGGCCTGCTGATGACCCAGTCGGTGGAGCAGGGCACCCAGCCGCAGTTGCGCGCCGCGACCGGCCCCGGCGTGCGCGGCGGGCAGTTCTTCGGCCCGGCCGGTTGGTGGGAGACGCGCGGCCCGGTGACCGAGGCCAAGGCCAGCCGGGAGGCCACCGACCCGGCGGTGGGGAAGCGACTGTGGACGGTCGCCGAGGAGCTGACCGGCGTCAGCTACCGGTGACCCCGGCGGGACGCGCCCGCCGGGGTGCACTCCGCGGTCAGCCGCTGCAGGTCGGATCGAACTCGTCGCACGCCCAGCTGGGGGTGGCGGGCGGGGTCGGCGGCACGGTCGGCGGGGTGGTGCCCGGGAGGTCGGTGTCGCTCGGGTCCGGGTCGATCGTCGGGAACGTCGGCGGAGTGGGATCGGTCGTCGGCGGGCTGGTCGGGAAGGTCGTCGGCGGCAGGGAGCGGTCCGGGATCGCGATCGCCTGAATGTCCACGTCGACCCGGAAACCGCAGCCGTTCTTCGCCTTGGCGGCCAGCCGCAGCGCCGCCGGCAGCACGACCTCACCGGTGATGCCCGGACCGATGTCGAGCCGCTGCTGTGCGCCGTAGAGCAGGACGCCGGCCGGGTTGAGCAGCGGGCCGGAGACTGCCGACAGGCAGCCGGCCGGCTTGGCGTCGCGCAGCGGTGACACCAGCCGGACGCGGTCGGCGATCACGTGCGAGGCGCTGCGGTTGCGGACCTTGACGATCAGGTTGCTGGCCACGCCCGGCACCAGTTGCGGTTCGAGCTGCACGTCCAGCACCTGAAGGTCACCGGTGAGCGGCTGGTTGACCAGCTCACCCTTGCCGTGCAGGACGGCCCCCGCGGCGTACGCCGCCGAGCCGACAACGAGAAGGATGGCCGGCACGGCGGCCGCCATCCACAACGATCTCTTGACCCTCATCCGTTTTGTCTCCCCGTTCGTGTGAAATAGACGGGAGGGACGTTAGTCACCTTCGCCCGGCATCGATATCGACCGCACAGTTGAGAGGCTTTCCCCGTGACGCCCATGGTTCGCATCGTGCATTTGTCCGGGCCGGCCTTCCACGCGCTGGCGCGCGGCGACCTGGCCGCGGCCAACGCCGCCAGTCCCGTACCCGTATCGGCCTTTCTCGCCGGGCCGGAGAACCGCGGGGTGTGGGCCCGCCGGGCCCGCCAATGCGACGAGGACCCGGCGTCCGCCGAGTGGGTCACCGGCGTCATCTGGGACGAGGAGAACGCGATCGCGGTCGGCCGGGCCGGCTTCCACGAGGCGCCGGATGCGGCCGGGCTGGTCGAGATCGGGTACGCGGTGGAACCCGCGCACCGCCGCCAGGGCTACGCGCGGGCCGCCCTCGAAGCGCTGCTGCAGCGGGCCGCCGACGATCCGCTGGTCAAGACGGTGCGGGTGTCGATCGCCCCGGACAACGTCGCGTCCTACGCGCTGGCCGCGCACTACGGCTTCGTGAAGGTCGGCGAGCAGTGGGACTCCGAGGACGGGCGGGAGATCGTCTACGAGGTGCCGGCGGATCAGTTCAGCCGGTCGAGGAAGGCCAGCGATCGCTGAACGACCAGTTCCGCGGCCGCGGCGTCGTAGGACGGCAGCGAGCTGTCGGTGAACAGGTGCCGGTCGCCCGGATAGACGAACAGCGAGGCGCCCGGCACCGTGGAGGCCAGCTCCTGGGCGGCTTCGAGATCGCCCTCGCGGCCGAAGAACTCGTCCTGCTCCATGCCGTGCACCTGCACCGGGACGCCGTGCGGCCACGGCCCGAACGCCCATTCCCCGGTGATCGGGAAGCAGGCCTCGTAGAGCAGCGCGGCACGGGCTCCGGCGAACGTCTGGGCCAGTCGTTGCGCGGGCTTCACCCCGTACGAAATCCCGGCGAAGACCGACCCGGCACTTGCCGCCGCCTCCGCACGGGCATCGAGCTCCGCCTCGCCGATCTCGCGCGTCAGCGCCAGCCCTTCCTCGAGGGAGGCCGGCAGCGCGCCGCCGAAGAGATCCGGGGTCGCCACGGCATGACCGCCCGCTCGCAGCTGCTCGGCGAACGCCAGGACACCGGGTGTGAGCCCCTGCAAGTGGTGGAACAGTACGACCGAGGCCATCCCTAGACTCCATGATCAGACGACTACGAGAAATCTTAGAGGCTGCATGCTCCACGCGCTGTCCGGTTTCGCGCTGATCGGTGCGATCGTGCTGGTCGGCTGGGTGGTCGGCCGGTTCGGCGGGCTGCCGGAGGGCACCGACGAGGTGCTCGGCCGGCTCGTCTACGCGGTGCTGGCGCCGTGCCTGCTCTTCACCGTTGTGGCCGGTGCCGACCTGCACGTTCTCTTCAGCGAACCGCTGCTCGTCTCGGCCGCCGCGGCGTTGCTGACCTTCCTCGGGTACGCGCTGATCTTCTTCCGCCGGGACCGCAGCACCAAGATCATGGGCGCGCTGTGCGCGGGTTACGTCAACGCCAACTACATCGGCATCCCGGTCGCGACCTACGTTCTGCGCGACGCCGCCCTCGTCGTACCCATCGTGATGGTGCAGCTTCTGATCATCACGCCGATCGCCCTGACCATGCTGGAGTCGGCCGCCACCGGCCACGCCTCGGTCCGCTCGACGGTGATGTCGTCGCTGCGCAACCCGCTGATCGTCGCGGTCGCGCTGGGTGCGGTGGTGGCCGTGACCGGCTTCCGGCTCCCCTCGGTGATCGACGACCCGCTGACCGTGATCGGCCAGGCGACGGTCCCGCTCGTCCTGATCGCCTTCGGCATGTCCCTGCACGGCCGCCGCATCCTCGCGCCCGGCCCCGACCGCCGCACCACGATCGTCGCGGTCGCGTTCAAGACCGCCGGCATGCCGGCCATCGCCTTCCTCCTGGCGTTCCTGTTCCGCCTCCCCCACCAGGAGATGTACGCCGTGACGGTGCTCGCCGCCCTGCCGACCGCGCAGAATGTCTTCCTCTACGGGCAGCGCTTCCAGACCGGCGTGATCCTGGCCCGCGACGCGATCTTCCTGTCCACCATCGCGTGCGCGCCGGCCCTGCTGCTGATCGCCCTGCTCTTCACTAGGTAACCGTTCCGCAAAGGATCGACGCGCCATGTAACCTTTCCGGCCTCAGCCGCGTCTTGGTCAGTGCAGCCATGATGGCGATCGTCGATTGCGAGAGTGATGATTCAGCGACGCAAGGTCATCGTCGGGACACTGAGCGCCGCCGTTGCGGTGGCCACCGTCGGTGGTTCCGCGCCGGGTTCGGCGAGTGCCGAGACCCCCACGACCGGCGGCCCGGAGACGGAGAAGAGCCTGCCGAAGCCCGCGCCGGTCCAGCTGACCGTGACCCCGGGCAACGGCGCGGCCACGGTGTCGCCGGCCAACCCGGTCGTGGTCACCGTTCGCAACGGCGAGCTGCGGACGGTCGCGGTCACCGCGGGCGCGACGAAGGTCGACGGCGAGGTGCAGGCCGACGGCACGTGGCGGTCGAGCGGCGCGCTGGCGTACGGCAAGACGTACAAGGTGGTCGCGACCGCCACCGACGGCACGGTGAAGATCTCCAACTTCGCGACGGTCAAGCCGCAGCACACGGTCGAGGCGACCTTCCGGGCCAACAGCAACAACACCCTGAAGAAGGGCAGCACGTACGGGGCGGGTCAGCCGGTGATCGTGGCGTTCAGTCGCGCGGTCAACAAGGCGGCGGCCGAGAAGGCCATCGAGATCACCACGTCGCCCGCGGTCGAGGGCAAGTTCTACTGGGCCGACGGCCGCACGGTGCACTGGCGCCCGGCGAAGTACTGGACCGGCGGCACGTCGATCACGGTCAAGGTCAATGCCTTCGGCCTGAAACTCGGCAACGGCGTGTACGGCGGGAAGAACGCGTCGACCCGGTTCACCATCGGTCGTCAGCTGATCGCGATCGCCGACAACAAGTCGCACCTGACGAAGGTCTACATCGACGGCAAACTGGTCCGCACGATGAAGTCCAGCCTCGGCAAGGGCGGCTCCACGACCGGCGCGAACGGCCAGCACATCAGCTACTGGACGGCGGGCGGCCCGCACGTGGTGCTGTCCAAGGAGCGGGTGCACAGCATGAGCTCGGCGAGCTACGGCATCACCGACCCGGCCGACCCGAACTACTACGGCGCCGAGGACATCGAGTACTGCACCCGGATCACCTACTCCGGCGAGTTCCTGCACGCCGCCCCGTGGAACCACTCGCTGGGCCGGGCCAACCTGTCGCACGGCTGCGTCAACCTGAGCGTCTCGGACGCCAAGTGGGTGTATGAGAACTTTTTGATCGGCGACGTCGTCGACGTCCGGAACAGCCCGCGGAAGATGCCGATCTGGAACGGTGTCGGCGACTGGACCGTGCCCTTCGACAAGTACGGCACCTGACCTACGTGCGGCGCAGCACCGAGACCACCTTGCCGAGTACGACCGCCCGGTCGCCGTCGATGTTGACGTAGGCCGGGTTGCGCGGCTCCAGCACCACGTGCCCGCCGCGCCGCCGGAAGACCTTGACCGTGGCCTCCTCGTCGATCATCGCCGCCACGATCTCGCCGTTGTAGGCCTCCGACTGCTGCTTGACCACGACGATGTCGCCGTCGCAGATGGCCGCGTCGATCATCGAGTCACCGCGGACCCGCAGCCCGAACAGGTTGCCCCGCCCGACCAGATCCCGCGGCAGCGCCAGCACCTCGTCGGAATTCTGCTCGGCCAGTATCGGCGTGCCGGCCGCGATGTCACCGAGCAGCGGCACCCCGACGGTCCCCGGATCGGCCCGCGCCGCCGGTTCGGCGGTCTGCAGGAACATCCGCACGTCGACCGGCCGGGTGGACCGCCCGCGCCGGAGAAACCCGACCTCTTCGAGAACACGCAGATGCCGCCCGACCGAGGAGGTGGAGGCAAGCCCGATCTCGTCGGCGATCTCCCGGGTGGACGGCGAATATCCGTACCGCAACGCCCACTTCTGAATCACGGTGAGGATCTGCCGCTGTCGCTCGGTCAGCACCGACGTGTCGAATTCCTCATCCGCTAGCACTCCAAGATCCTGCCTGGTCACGGCCGCGGAACCCGGGAGGCGCGCCGGGGGCCTGCCCACGTGGGTGTGCCGGGCGTGCTCCGCCAGGATTCGCGCAGCGGGTCGTCATCGGGTCGCCTGCTGCGTGTCCCGGGTGACCGGCAGGTCCACCGAGGCCAGCAGGGCCAGCTTCTCGGCGTTGCTGGAGCCGGCGTCGGGGTGGTAGACGACGAGCATCAGGCCGTCCGCTCCGCCGATGCTCATCCGCTCCCGGTTGAGGACGAGCTCGCCGACCTGCGGATGCTGGAAACGGATCAATGTTCCGGTCTGTTTGCGCACCTCATGGCGGGCCCAGAGCCGGCGGAACTGGGCGCTCGCCAGGGACAGCTCGCCGGTGAGCTCGATCAGCCGGGGATCGTGGACGTCGGTGCCCACCGCCTGCCGCAGGCTCGCGATGTAGCACTCCGTGATGGCTTCCCAATCCGGGTAGTAGGCCTGCTCGGCCGGGTCCAGGAACAGGTCGCGAAGCTGGTTCCCGCCCTCGGCGAGGCCGGGCGAAAGAGCTCGGGCGAGGCTGTTGGCGGCCAGGATGTCGAAGTACCGGCCCTCGATGAACGCGGGCTGGACCAGGGAGCCCAGGAGCTTGAGCGCACCGGGCGGGACGACCTCCTTGCGCGGCCGGCGCCGCCGCTTGCGGGGAGCGTCCGCGACCAGTGCGAGCAGGTAGGCGAGGTGCTCGTCGTCGAGCTGCAGCACGCGACCGATCGACTCGAGCACCTGCACCGACGGGTTGCGATCGCGACCCCGCTCCAGGCGCAGGTAGTAGTCGGCGCTGAGGCCGGCGAGCATCGCGACCTCCTGCCGTCCTCGGCGCCGGAATGCTCGTCATGCACCTGACCGGCGGCTCGGTCGCCGGCCTCTTCGCCGCCGTCGCGCTGTGGGGCCTCGGCTTCGGCGGGGTGCCGACGACGGTGCTGAGCTGGGGCGCCCGGACGGAACCGGCCCGCCTCGAACAGATCGGCGGCATCATCGTGACGGTCTGCAACGTCGCGATCGCCCTCGGCGCCGGCGCCGGCGGACTCCTCGTGGACGAGGTAGCCGCCGACGCGTCGCTGCCGGCCGGCGGCATCGCCGCGATCGCCGGCGCAGTGCTGCTCACCTATAGCGGCTCAGTTGCTCGCGCGCCTGGGCGGTGATGTCGGCGATCACCGAGCCGGCGCTCTTGACCGCGTCGACCAGCCCGACGCCCTGGCCCGCCAGCAGCGGCATCTCCTCGAAATCCCCGGTGGTGACGTCGCGCATCGGAACAAGATTGGAGAAGCGGGGTACGTCGATCTCCTGCCCGCCGAGGACGGTGTGCCCGATGATCGGCCGCTCGGCCGTGACGGCCGGCGACTCGTCCACGACCCGGTTGCGCAGCACCCGCATCGGATTGAACTGCGGGGTCTCCGGCCCGAACAGCGAGGTGCAGACGGTGTCGGTGGCGGTGGCCGCAACGAGCCGTGACTTGTAGTCGTCGTGCGCGAGCGACTCGTCGGTGGCGACGAGCCGGGTGCCGATCCAGGCGCCGTCCGCCCCCAGCATGAGCGCCGCGGCCAGCCCGCGCCCGTCGGCGATGCCGCCGGCCGCCAGCACCAGGGCCGGCGCCACCGCGTCGACCACGAGCGGGATCAGCGCGAAGGTCGGCAGGCTCGCATAGTTGTGCCCGCCGGCCTCGATCCCCTGCGCGACCACCACGTCGACACCGTCGTCGACTGCCCGCTTGGCCGAGTCAACGTCCCCGACCTGCTCGAAAACCCGAATCCCGGCCGCATGAAGCTGATCGATCCAGGCCCGGGCCGGATGCCCCCAGTGGAACGACACGGCCGGCACGGCCGCGTCGCAAACCGCGTCGATCTGCGCCTGCTCGGTGAAGACGGTGATGAAGTTGACGTGAAAGGGCGCCGGCGTGCCGCCCCGAATAGCCGCGACGACCTGCGTGATGGCCGGCGCCGGCATCAGCCCGACCCCGAGCGAGCCGAGCCCACCGGCGTTACCGACGGCCACCGCCAGATCCGGCGTCATCCCGACAAAGGCCATCCCGGCCTGGGCGATGGGCGTACTGAGCCCGAACGCCTCGGTAAAGCGAGTCCGAAGTTCCATCCCCTGACCATGTCGGAAGTCGCCGTTCATTCCTGTCAGCCCCCGGACAGCAGATTCAACCTTCCGGTCGCCCGTCGACCGGCCGACACTGTGCTGGTGTCCAACGTGCCGAGTCCGCCGACCATCCGCTCGGTGCTGGGAACCGCGCTGACGACCGTCTTCAGCATCGGCGCCACCTTCCTGGTCACCGAGTCGCTGAATCAGGACGTCGGCATCTCGATCCTGCTGTCGATCATCGTGGGTGGGATCGCTCTTCTCACCCGGTTTCTCATCGAGTTCGAGCGCCGGCAGGCGAGCGTCGAGGAGAAACTCTCGACCTACAGTTCCGCGGCAAGATCTAGGCTCCCGACCCGGATCTGCACCAGCGACGCTGCCGGCGACGATCAGGCCATGCACGCCCGGCGTCCGCCCCAGCACGGTGACAGCCTCGTGCACTCGGTCGTCGAGCAGTTGCCGCCATCGTTCGGGGGGATCGTGGCCCGTCACGCCAAACCCTCGGCCAGCAGGTCGGCTGCGGTCACGAGCGTGGTCACGAACTCCTCCGGCGGGATGCGGGCGACGAAAGTCCTGCCCCGGGCCTCCCGCCAGAAAGAGAAGACGATGACGAGTACGTCGTTGTCGAGGTACGCGTACTTGGCGACGTTGTCGACGGTCTCGCCCCACTGCATGAACCAGAAGCGTTCGCGGAGTTCGGGCTTGGCGCGCTCGAGGCGCCGGAAGTTGTCCTCCGGGGAGCGGCCGGGGAAGGGGCAGGGCTGGAGCTCGCGGCGGCGTACCTGGTCGGCGGTCGACCGCATGAATCCGATGAAGACCGGGAGGTACGCGGTGTTGTCGTCCACGGTCAGCCGCTCGCCGCCCGCCCACAGGTCGACGACGCGAAGCTGAGGTGACTGGAACTCGCCGGCCTCCACCGCGAACGACGCCCGGTCACCGAATCGCGCCTGGTGGCCGGTGCTCTCGGGCACCGGGAACTGCCGCGCGGCCGCGTCGAGCCATGCGTCGATCGCGGCCGGCGACTGCCGGATCGCGGTGATGAGCTCCTGCGCGGCCTGCCGATGGACGGGGCTGAGGTCTCGGTCGAGATCCGCCTCGGTCAACTCCTGGTCGTTGGTGGCGAGCTGCCACCAGAGCTTCACCAGGGTCCGGCCCTCCGCCTGGTCGTGCTCGCCGTTGAGCCACCGCATGACGACACCCTGGGCGAGGGAGCGCTGGTCCTTGTCGCGGAAGCCGGAATGCAGATCGATCAAAGACACAGCCGGACCCTACTGAGCAACCGATCCGCCCGCGACGGATATCGGCCGGGGCCGGACGCGGATCCGGCCCCGGCGCTGGTCACGGGCAGTTGACCTTGATCTCGCCGGCCGTGCAGATGTCCCGGCCCGGCCCGCCGTCGATCCTGTCGAAGCCGGGGCCACCGGACAGGATGTCGTTGCCCGGGCCGCCGTAGAGGGTGTCGTTGCCGGTGTCGGCCTGGACCCGGTCGTTGCCGGAACCGCCGTGGATCACGTCGTTACCGCGGAACGAGTTGACCGTGTCGTTGCCGCCGAGCAGGCAGATGACGTCGTTGCCGGCGCTGCCGAGCAGGATGTTGTTGCCGGCGGTGCCGACGATCGTGCAACCGAACGCGTTGTTGACCGTCGTCGGCTGCGCGGCGGTGTTGTTCGCCGGCACCGGGTCCGCCGGGCTCCCGGCGGTCTTCGCCGTCGCCGTGATGACTCCGGTCGCCTGTGGTTCCACGGTCAGGGTGATCGTCGCGGTCGCGTCCTTGGCCAGGTTGCCGACATCGCAGGTCACCACGGACCCCGCGATCGAGCAGGTGCCCTGGCTGCCGGCCGCGTCCAGGACCAGCGCCGCACTGCCGGTCAGCGTGACGGCGGCGGTCACCGCGGTGGCCGGGCTCAAGCCCTTGTTGGTCACCTTGCTCGTCGAGACGAACGTGCCGGCCAGGGCGACCGGGTCCGCGCTGTCGGTGGTGACCACGCTCAGGTCCGCCGCCGGCGGGGGTAGCGGCGCGGCGGTGATCCTCGTCGACGTGGTGCTGGTGTTGTTCTTGGCGATCGGGTCGTCCGTGTCGGCGGAGACGACGGCCGTCACGGAGATCGATCCGGCGGCCTGCGGCTTGACCATCACGGTGATCGTGGCCGTCTTGCCGCCGGCCAGGCTGCCGAGGTCGCACGTGATGACCGGCGCAGGAGCGGTGCAGGAGCCCTGGCCTACGGAAACGCTGTGGATGGTACGGGCGTCGCCCGCGAAGGTCAGCGTCGCTTTGACACCGGCGGCCGGGTCCGCGCTGTTGTCGGTGACGGCGGCGCTGTAGGTGTACGTCGTCCCCACCTCGACGGGGTCGGCGGAGGATGTGGTGGTCACGATGAGGTCGGCCGAGGGCGCGGTCACGGTGGCGATCGCCACCGCCTGCGAATAGTCGAGTCCGATGGAGAACTTGTCGAGTTTGTTGGTCGCCGTGTCGAGAACGGCGGCCGTGCCCGTCATGGCGAAGTAGATGCGCCTGCCGTCCGGAGTGATGTCCGCGTCGATGGCGTAGGCGGCCGGGATGCTGGTCACGGCATCGGTCGCGGTGTCGATCACCGAGATCTGGTCGGTGTTGTGGCTGACGTAGGCGCGGGTGCCGTCGCGGGTGACCACCACCGCCAGCGGGCCCGGTCCGGCCTCGACGGCGCCCTCTTCCGACATCGTCGAGGTGTTGATCATGCGTACGCTCGTGCTGTTCGGGCTGGTGACGTAGACACGGGAACCGTCGGGCGTGATCCCCATGCGCACCGCATTGCGGACCGGAATGGTGCCGCTCACCGTGTCGGTGACGGTGTCGATCACGGTCATCTCGTCGCCGCTGTTATTGGCGACATAGAGGCGGTCGTTCGGTACGGCCAGCACTCCGTACGGCAGGTTGCCGACGGTGATCGTCCGGGAGACCGTGTCCGTCGCGGTGTCGATCACCGACACGGTCCCGCCCGAGCCGTTGGTCACGTAGGCCTTGGCCCCGGATTTGGTGAACGCGATCTGCCGCGGGCTGGAACCGACCGGGATCGTCTTGACCACCGCGTTGGTGGCAGTGTCGATCTTGAACACCGCATCCGAGATGTGCGAGACGACGTAGGCGCTCCGGCCGCCCGGGGCGACCGCGACGTCGAGCGCGTTGGCGGGGAGCGCGATGGTGTCGACCACGGCGTCGGTGGCGGTGTCGACGACCTTCACCCGGGGCTGGTCGTTCGCCAGGCCGACGAAGTAGGCCAGCGTCCGGGTGACCACCGCCGCGGCCGCCGGGCTCGCCGGCAGTGCGACCGAGATCATCCCGGCGAGCAGCAGCATCACCGCGGCCAGCGGCAGCCGCGGGCCGCCCGGCGTCGGGGCATAGGTGTTTGGCACGAGATTCTCCCCCTTGATACCGGACAGACAGCGCTCTACGTCCGGAACTACACCAGATGGTGGTGAACCTCGCGGCGGGCTCACCCGCATGGCACCCGTTTGGGGAGAGTCGGTGGTGGCCGCCACCCGGCTTCGTTGGCACAGTGGACGTCGTGACAGCGCCCTCGCCGGACGCGGAAGCGGGATCGGCACCCGCATCGACCGTCGTGTTCGTGAGTCACGCCGGGCGGGATCGGGCCTGGGCCGAGTGGGTGGCCTGGGAGCTGGAGCGGGCCGGCTACGAGGTGGTGCTCGACCTCTGGGACTGGGAGGCCGGCGAGAACTTCGTCGAGAAGATGCGCGACGCCCTCGACCGCTGCGGCGTGCTGGTGGCACTGTTCTCCACCGCCTACTTCGAACCGCAGCGCTACACCTCGCCCGAGTTGACCGCCGTACTCGCCGACCGCAGCCCGGCTGGTCCCGGTCCGGGTCGAGCAGGTGGTGCCGCCGAAGCTCTACCGGACGCTGCTCAGCGTGGACCTGTTCGGGCTGCCGCCGGAGGAGGCCCGGCGACGCCTGATCACAGCGGTCGCCGGGAAAGGCCGCCCGGCCGGCCAGCCGGCCTTCCCGGGCACGGGCAACCCGGAGGCGAGCGGCCCTCGGCTGCCCGGATCGCTGCCGCCGGTGTGGAACGTGCCCGCCCGGAACCCCGCCTTCACCGGCCGGGATCGGATGATCGTCACGCTGCGGGAGGACCTGCAGAGCGAGGGCCGGGTCCTGGTCCGCGCGCTCTCCGGTCTGGGCGGGGTCGGCAAGACCCAGCTCGCGATCGAGTACGCCCACCGGTTCGCCGGCGAGTACGACCTGGTCTGGTGGGTGGCGAGTGAGCAGCCGGAGCTGATCGGCGAGCAGATCGCCGCCCTCGCGGTTCCGGCCGGCCTGATCGGTGCCGTCACCGACGTCACGACAGGGGTCGCCATCGCCCTCAACGCGCTGCGGTCCCGGCCACGGGTGTTACTGGTCTTCGATAACGCCGAGGCCCGCGAGGACATCCAGCAGTGGCTGCCGGGCGGAGGTGCGCATGTGCTGGTGACCTCGCGGAACCCGATCTGGTCGGGCGTCGCCACCTCGGTGGGCGTGGATGTATTCGCCCGCGCCGAGTCGGTAGCCCTGATCGGCACGCTCCTGCCCCAGCTGACCGCGCAGGACGCCGCCCGGTTGGCCGAAGCCTTGGGCGACCTGCCACTGGCCATCGGCCAGGCCGGCGACATGCTCGCCGAGACGGGCCTGCCGGTGGAAGACTATCTGGTGGCGCTGCGCGACCACGCCGACGACCTGTTCCGGGACCGCGGCCCGGCGAACTATCCGGTACCGCTGGCCGCGGCCGTCACCGAGGCCGCGATCCGGCTGCGCGCGGCCGACCCGGCGGCGGGGCAATTGCTGACGTTGTGCGCCTACTTGGCGCCGGAGCCGACTGCTGGGCCGCTACGAGGAAGCCCGCCACCTGAATGCGGACATCCTCCAACGCTGTCGCAAAGCCTTCGGCGACGACGACGCGGACACCCTCCTGACAGCCATCAACCTGGCCTCCGACCTGCGAGAACTGCATCGTTTCGAGGAGGCACTGGAGCTGACCACGGACACCCTGGCACGACGCCGGCGGCTCTTGGGCGACGATCACCCGGACAGCCTCGACGCGGCCATCGGACTGGCGTTGAGCCTGTTCGGACTCGACCGGTTCGCCGAAGCCCGCGAGCATGATGAGGAGACCCTGCACCGTTGCCGGCGCGTTTACGGGGACGACCATCCGTCAACTCTCATTGCTGCGAACAATCTCGCCCGAGACCTGAGATTGCTGGGACAGTTCGCGGAGTCCCTGGATCTCTACGAGGACACCCATGCCCGCCACCGTCGGGTGCTGGGTGCCGACCACCCGGCCGCCCTGGCATCCGCCTCGAACCTGGCCATCGGCCTGGCCGCCGCCGACCGGCTCGAGGAAGCCGTCCGGCTGGGCGAGGAGACGGTGGAGCGCAGCCGCCGGGTCCTGGGTGCCGACCACCCGTACACCCGGCGGTCAGTTCAATATCTCGCCGGCCACCAGGAACAGCTGGACGCCCGGCCGTAGCGGGCGGACGGCCCGGTGTTGCAATCCGGGAGAACTGGATGGCGGGGGCTTGTGCTGACTCGTACTTAAAAAGGGTTTACCGCTGTTGATGCTCTGGGGATCAGGCGGCCCGGCAGCGCTCGTCGGCCGTGTTCGGGCTCGCCGTTTATCGCCGCCAGCAGGAGCTCGGCGGCGGTTCGGCCGATGCCCTCCAGATCCATGTCGATGCTGGTCAGGGCCGGGCGCGAGCCGTCGACCATGACGTCCCAATTGTCGAAGCCGACCAGCGCCACATCCCCCGGAACCCGTTTTCCGGCTTCCTGCAGCGCCTCGGAAAGGCCTCTCGCTATCTGGTCGCTGCCGCAGAAGACCGCGTCGACGTCGGCGCCGGTGGACAGCAGAATTCCGGCCGCCTGACGACCCCAGGCCTCGCTCCATTCGCCGAACAGCACCGGCGCCGCGGGCTCCAGGCCCGACGCCGAGAGGGTGCGCATGGCGGCGGCCGCCCGGACCGTGGCGGAATGGTGGTGCTCGGGGCCGGTCACGTGGGCGATGCGACGTCGGCCGATCGCCAGCAGATGCTCGATGGCTCGGCGGGCGCCGTCCTGCTCGTCGGGGACCACCGAGCAGTCGTCCGGGTCGGTCGAGCTGATGAAGGCGTAGACCACCGGGACCGGCAGTGACGCGCCGATCGGCGGGCGTGCCTGGGTGCGGCGGCCGGTCACGATGATGCCGTCGACCTGGCGGCCGAGCAGGGTGCGCAGGTAGTACTGCTCGCGGATCGGGTCGTCGCGGGCGTCGCACAGGAAAACGCTCACCTGGCCGGCGCCGAGTGCGTCCTCGGCGCCGATCAGCAGCGGGATGCTGAACCGGCCGATGCTGTCGGTGGTGATCATGCCGACCGTGTAGGTGCGGCCGGCCTGCAGGCTGCGGGCCGCGGCGTTGGCCACGAAACCCAGCTGCTCGGCGGCCTCCTGCACGCGCTGGCGTGTCTCGGGTCGCAGGGCTCCCCGCCCGTTCAGCGCTTTCGACGCGGTGCCCGGGGAAACTCCGGCCAGTGCGGCGACCTCGCTGATCGTGGTGGCCCGATCGATGGTTCCCAGTGTTTCCTCCCCCGTTTCCCGGCTCCGGCAATCAGACCGTAACTTCCCCTTGACATGGCCGCAAGAGCCTCCCTACGTTCAGGGCAATCGTTTTCCTTCCGTTGCCTCAGCGAAGCAAAAGCCTCAGCGAAGATCCTCGGAATCCAAGGGGTACCGAATATGACCCTCTCCTCCCGCCGGGGGCTGCGCGCCATCGCGGCCCTCTCCGTCGCGGTCTGCCTGACCGCCGCCTGCTCCAACGACAACTCCTCCTCGGGTGACGGCTCCACCGCCGCCGGTGGCGGCACCTACAACATCTGGGACCCGTACCCGCAGTTCGACGACTCGTCGGACTGGGTGAAGCTGCTGGCCAAGTGCGGCACCGACGCCGGCGTGACCGTGAAGCGCACCGGCTACGACACCACCGACCTCACCAACAAGGCCCTGCTCGCCGCCCAGCAGGGCAACTCGCCGGACGTGCTGATCGTCGACAACCCGGTCGTCTCCACGCTGGCCGAGGGCGGCGTGCTCACCACCACCGACGACACCAAGGTCGACACCTCGGCCGTGGAGCCCAATCTGCTCGCCGCGGGGCAGCAGGACGGCAAGACCTACGGCATCCCGATCGGGGCGAACACCCTCGCGCTCTACTACAACAAGAAGGTTCTGGACGCGGCCAAGGTCGACCCGGCCACCGTCAAGGACTGGACCTCGCTGACCGCGGCGCTGGAGAAGGTCAAGGCGGCCGGCAAGAAGGGCATCACGTTCTCGGCGATCGGCACCGAGGAGGGCTCGTTCCAGTTCCTGCCGTGGTTCTGGGGCTCGGGCGCGCAGCTCACCCAGCTCGACTCGCCGCAGGCGGTCTCGGCGCTCGCGCTGTGGACCGACTGGCTGAAGAAGGGGTATGCCCCCAACTCCGTCCTCAACAACACGCAGACCACCAGCTGGCAGGAGTTCGCCACCGGTGACTACGCGTTCAGCGAGAACGGCACCTGGCAGCTGGCCAACGCCAAGAAGGCCGGCTTCGAGTACGGGATCATCCCGATCCCGTCGCAGGCCGGCGGCACGGCTCCGGCCCCGACCGGTGGCGAGTTCGTGACCGCGCCGGTGCAGACCGACACCAAGCGGTACGCCACCACCGCGAAGCTCGTCGCCTGCCTGTCCAGCGCCGACAACGCACTCACCACCGACACCACCCTGTCCTACGTCGCGGCCACCTCCGCCGTGCAGGACAAGCAGGTCGCGGCGAACCCGGACCTGAAGGTGTGGGTCGAGGCGGTCAAGGCGGCCAAGGGCCGGACCAGTGACAACCTCGGCACCAAGTACCCGAAGATCTCCGAGCCGCTGTGGGGTGCCTTCCAGGCCGCCCTTTCGGGTGGTAAGTCGCCCGCGGATGCCCTGAAGGCCGCCCAGACGACGGCCGCCTCGGCTACCAAGTGACCGTGGCTTCCGATCTGATCACCCGCGCCGCGGCGGCTCCGGCCGCCCCGGCGCGGGCTCCCCGCAGACGATCCCCGCAGTGGGCGGCGTGGCTGTTCCTCGCGCCCGTGGTGATCTACCTGATCGCGTTCTACGCGTACCCGCTCTACCGCAACCTGGATCTGAGCCTGCGGCATTACACCGTACGGTCGTTCGTGCAGGGCGGGGCGCCGTTCAGCGGTCTCGACAACTACCGGACCGTGGTGGACAACGCCACGTTCTGGCCGGCCCTGCTGCACACGGTGTTGTTCACCGGCATCTCGCTGATTTTCCAGTTCGCGATCGGCATGGCGCTCGCGGTTTTCTTCGCGCAGAATTTCAAGCTTTCCGCGACGCTGCGGGCGCTGTTTCTGGTGCCGTGGCTGCTGCCGCTGATCGTGAGCGCGTCGACCTGGTCGTGGATGCTCAACAGCGATTCCGGCGTGGTCAACTTCGCGCTGAAATCGGTGGGGATCGACCCGGTCAACTGGCTGACCTCGCCGTCCTGGGCGCTGACGTCGGTCATCATCGCGAACGTCTGGATCGGCATCCCGTTCAATCTCGTCGTCCTCTACAGCGGATTGCAGGCCATTCCGTCCGAGGTCTACGAGGCGGCCGCGCTCGACGGCGCGACCGGGTGGCAGCGGTTCTGGCGGGTCACGTTCCCGCTGCTGCGGCCGGTTTCGGCGATCACTCTGCTGCTCGGTCTGGTCTACACGCTCAAGGTGTTCGACATCATCTGGATCATGACGAAGGGCGGGCCGACCGATTCGTCGACCACCTTCGCGACCTGGTCCTACAAATTGAGCTTCGGCAATCTGCTGCCGCAATTCGGGCCGGGCGCGGCGGTCGGCAACCTGCTGATCATCATGGCGCTGATCTTCGGTCTTCTCTACATCCGCCTGCAGCGGAGGCAATCGTTGTGAAAAGGCAGCGGAGGCAGTCCCTGTGAAAAGCCAGCTGAAAACCGGCGCCGGCGTGATCCTGACCGCGATCATGCTGTTCCCGATCTACTGGATGATCAACGTGTCCTTCACCAAGGACACCGACATGCGGCACGATCCGCCGCACCTGTTCCCGTTCAACGGCACGCTCGAGGGCTACCGAGCCGTTCTCCACCAGCAAATGCCCTATCTGGGTACGAGTCTGCTGGTCGGTCTCGGCACGGTGATCCTGACCGTCGCCCTCTCCGCGCCGGCCGGCTATTCGCTCGCCAAATTGCGGCCGCGCGGCGGTGGAGCACTGTCCTTCGTGCTCCTGATGGCCCAGATGATCCCCGGAATCATCATGGCGATGGGCTTCTACGCCATCTACCTGAAGCTCGGCGTGCTCAACAGCGCGGCCGGACTCGTGCTGGCCGATTCGACCATCGCCGTACCGTTCGGGGTCCTGATCTTCACGGCGTTCATGTCCGGCATCCCGTCCGAGCTGATCAACGCGGCCGAGATCGACGGTGCCGGAACGTTCCGCACCTTCTGGTCGGTGGTTCTCCCGGTCAGCCGCAATGCGGTGGTGACGGTGTCGCTGTTCGCGTTCCTGTGGGCGTGGTCCGACTTCGTCTTCGCCACCACGCTCGACGGCGGCGGTAACCAGCAGCCGATCACGCTCGGCATCTACCACTACATCGGCAACAACAACCAGCAATGGAACGCGATCATGGCCACCGCCGTCATCGCCTCCATCCCCGCGACGCTGCTGCTCATCCTGGCGCAGCGCTACGTGGCCGCCGGCGTCACCGCCGGCGCCGTGAAAGATTGAGGAACGCCCATGACCGGCCCCGCCGCGCCCACCCCGTCGGCGCTCGCCGCCCTGCACCCGCTCGCCCTGGACGCGGTCCGGCTCGACCCGGACGGTCTGCTCGGCGGCTGGCAGGCCCGCAACGCGGCCGCCACGATTCCGCACTGCATCGAGCAGCTCGCTACCTACGGCAACCTGGACAACCTGCGCCGGGTGATCGGTGACGCGGACGCCGAGTTCAAGGGCATGTGGTTCGCCGACACCGACGTCTACAAGACATTGGAAGCGGTGGCCTGGGAGATCGGCCGGTCCGGCGGCAGCGCGGAATTCCTGACCGACATCGCGGCCCTGCTGGAAAAGGCGCAGGAGCCGGACGGTTACCTGGATTCCTATTACCAGGTCGAGCGGCGCGATCAGCAATGGTCGGATCTGGGCTTCAGCCACGAGATGTACATCGCCGGCCATCTGATTCAGGCGGCCGTCGCCGCGGCGCGGGCCGCCGCGGCTCCCCAATTGCTCACGGTGGCGCGCCGGTTCGCCGATCTGCTGGTACGCCGTTTCGGCGCCGGCGCCGCCGATGTGATCGACGGCCACCCCGAGGTGGAAACGGCGCTCGTCGAGCTCTATCGGGTCACCGACCACCGCCCCTATCTCGACCTGGCGCTGCGCTTCCTCGACCTGCGCGGGCACGGTTCGCTGGGCGACGGCCGGTTCGGGCCACGCTACTGGCAGGACCACGAGCCGCTGCGCACCGCCGACGAGGTGACCGGGCACGCGGTCCGGCAGATGTACCTGCTGGCCGGCGCGGTGGACGTCGCCGTCGAGACCCGCGACGAGAACCTTCTGGCGGCGGCCGAGCGGCTGTGGGACTCGGCCCTGGCGAGCAAGACCTTTCTGACCGGCGGCCAGGGTTCGCGGCACAAGGACGAGGGCTTCGGCGACCCGTACGAGCTGCCGCCGGACCGCGCCTACGCCGAGACGTGCGCGGCGATCGGCAGTTTCCAGCTCGCCTGGCGCCTGCTGCTCGCCACCGGCAAGGCCGGCTACGCCGACGAGATGGAACGGCTGCTCTACAACGGGATCGCGGCCAGCACCGCCCTCGACGGGAAGTCGTTCTACTACTCCAATCCGCTGCAGCTGCGCACCGGCCACGACGGCTCGCACGAGGACACCCCGTCGCAGCGGCTCACCTGGTATTCCTGCGCCTGCTGCCCGCCCAACCTGGCCCGGCTGATGGCCTCGCTGCATGCCTACGCCGCGACGTCGACCGCCGCCGGGTTGCAGCTTCATCTGTACGCGGCGGGCACGGTCACCGCCGCCGGATACGCCCTGGACGTGCAGACGTCGTACCCGTGGGACGAGACGATCCGGATCACCGTGACCGAGGCCGGCGACGGCCCCTGGACCCTCTCGCTGCGCGTGCCGGCCTGGTGCGCGGACGCCCGGCTGACCGTCAACGGGTCGCTGGTCCGGTCGGGGGCGCAGTCCGGCTACCTGCCGATCACCCGCACCTGGAAGGCCGGCGACGTCGTCGAGCTGACCCTGGCCATGCCGCCGCAGCTCGTCGCCGCCCACCCCCGGGTCGACGCGGTGCGCGGCAGCGTCGCCCTCACCCGCGGCCCGGTCGTCTACTGCCTCGAACACGCGGACGTCCCCGCGTCGCTCGGGGTCTTCGAGGACCTGGCCGTAGATGCGGCCGCTCCGATCGGCTTGAGCACCGGCATCGCCCCCGTGACGCTTCTGCCCACGCTTCGTAGCCGTACGCATCAATCGCCGTTGCTTTATCGCCCGCTCTCCCCCAGCGGCGCCGAAGCCGCCGGTGCCACCGTGCCGGCCATCCCCTACTTCCTGTGGGCCAACCGGGAAGCCGGGCCCATGCGGGTCTGGATCCCGCTCGCCGCACGGGAGGAATAACCGACCACCACATCCCCGAGGTGCCAGTGAAGAATCAGCGCCGAACCGTCTCCGCGGCGACCCTGACCGTCCTCACGATCATCACCGCCGGTGCGCTCCCCAGCCCGGCACAGGCGGCAGGCACCACCCTCACCATCAACGCCGGAACGTCCATCCGTCCCGTCACCCACGTCGCAGCCGGCGGGCTCTACGCCCTCGCCGAGGGCAGCAAGCCCGCCGACTCGACGTTGCTCCCCCTCAAGTTGAACACCCTCACCCAGCCGGCGCCCGGCGTCGGGCAGAAGCCGAACGGGCAGCCGCCCGGCGGCGACGCCCTGCTCGTCGCCCCGCAGGCCGACCGGGTCGGGGCGGCCGAGATCATTCGGATGCCGGACATCTACCCCGATTTCCCGTACGGGTGGGTGTCCTGGGACGACTGGCTCGCCAAGGTCGACACCATGGTCCGGGCGCGGCTCGCGGCCACCACCGTCAGCAACGTCCAGGCCTGGGAACTGTGGAACGAACCCGACTGGACCTGGAACACCTCGGCCGCCGGCACCTGGAACGCGGGCTGGGTCCGGACCTTCCAGAAGGTTCGCTCGCTCGACACGGTGACCCCCATCGCCGGGCCGGGCTATTCCGCGTGGAACCAGAGCTGGATGAGCTCGTTCCTGACCTATGCCAAGGCCAACAACGCCGTGCCGGACGTCATGGTCTGGCATGAGCTGAGCGGGCCGTCCGGGATCGCCGCGCACGTGGCCGCCTATCGCGCGCTGGAGACGTCGCTCGGGATCACCGCCCGGCCGATCGTCATCAACGAATACGCGATGACAACCGAGGTGGACGTGCCCGGTTCGGTCACGTCGTACATCGCCAAGCTCGAAAGGGCCGGAGTGCAAACAGCACAACGAGCTTTTTGGTACGAGTACGGCACGGTCAACGGTTTGACCGTCAACAACCAGCCGACCGGTACCTGGTGGCCGTACAAGTGGTACGGCGACATGGCCGGCAACATGGTGCAGACCGTGCCGGCCACCCAGACCGGGCTTGACGGGTTCGCCTCCTACGACGGCACGCGGAAGATCGTCAACGCGGTCGTGGGCAACGAATCCGGCACCAACTCGGTCCGGGTCACCGGCCTGGCCGGGCTCGGCACCCAGGTGTCGGTGACCTTGGAATCCGCGCCCAGCTCGGGGCGGTTCACCGCGGTCGCGGCCCCGACGGCGATCTCCACCGCGACCTACCCGGTCAGCGGCGGGGCGATCACCGTGCCGGTGTCCAACATGGACGCCGGTCGGGCCTACCACCTGGTCGTCCAGCCGACCAGCGGGGTGCCGGCCTACCAGCAGCGGTACGAGGCCGAGAACGCCTCGGTGTTCCGGGCCGGGCGGTTCAGCTCGACCAGCGCGTCCAACGGCGGTTATGTCGGGCAGATCGACAACACCGGGGACTCGCGGAACTCCAGCTACGTCGACTTCGTGGTCAACGTGCCGACCGCCCGGTCGTACACGATGACGATCGGCTACGCCAACGCCACCGGCGCCACGTCCACCCAGGGCCTGGCCTACAACGGCAGCGCCTGGAGCACGATCAGCTACCCGGCGACCGCGGCGTGGGGCACCTTCGGCTCCACGGTCAGCACCACGCTGACCCTGAAGGCCGGCTACAACACGATCCGACTGGCCAAGGGCGCACCGTACTTCGCCGGCGGCACCGGTTACGCCGAGCTGGACTACATCCAGCTGACCTGATGTGACGGGCCGGGACCACATCCACGGTCCCGGCCCGCCCACACGGTAGTTTGCTCGCATGACCCGGCCGCGCACCGCCACCATCCGTGACGTGGCCGCCCTGGCCGGCGTCTCGGTCGGCACCGCGTCGAAGGCCCTGAACGGCCGCGGCTCACTGCGCGCCGACACGGTGGCCCGGGTGAAACAGGCCGCCGAGCAACTGGACTTCCACCCCAACCCGGCCGCCCGCAGCCTGCACGCGGGCCGCACCTTCACGGTCGGCATGATCACCACCGACACGATCGGCCGCTTCTCCATCCCGCTGCTGATCGGCGCCGAGGACACGCTGGGCGCCGGCGAGATGTCGGTGCTGCTGTGCGACGCCCGCGACGACCCGATACGCGAACAGCACCACCTGAAGGTCCTGCTCAGTCGCCGGGTGGACGGCATCATCGTCACCGGCCGCCGAGCGGGAACCCGCACCCCGATCACCGCCGCCCCCGGCGTCCCGGTGGTCTACGCGTTCCTGGCCTCAGCCGCCCCCACCGACTGCTCGGTGGTCCCCGACGAGGAGGGCGGCGCCCGCCTGGCCGTCGACCACCTGCTCACGGTGGGCCGCCGCCGGGTGGCCGTGGTGACCGGCCCCGAACACCACCACTCGGCCCGGGTCCGGGCCCGGGCGGCGGCCGACCGCCTGGCCGGCGCCCTGGCCGCCCCGCCGCTGCACGGCGAGTGGAGCGAGGCGTGGGGCCGCCAGGCAGCCGGCCTGCTGGCGGCTCAGGGCATCGACTTCGACGCGGTGGTCTGCGGAAGCGACCAGATAGCCCGCGGCTTCGCCGACTCCCTGCGCGAGTCCGGCCGCAGCGTCCCCCGAGACGTGGCCCTGGTCGGCTTCGACAACTGGGACGTGATCGCCCTGGCCGCCCGCCCCCCACTGACCAGCATCGACATGGACCTTGAGGGCTTGGGCCGGGCCGCCGCCAACCTCTTGCTGAGAGCGATCAACGGCAACCCGTCACCGGGCATCCACCGCCACTCGGCGAAGCTGGTTATCCGCGACTCGACGGTCCCGGCCTGAGGGGGTTGGCGGCCAGCATCGCGCAGAACAGGGCGCCCTGCTCGATCGCGTCGTCCAGAGCGACGTGGCTGTGCGGCAGCTCCTCGAACCACGCTTTCGGCATGGCGCGCTTCACCGTGGCGCGGAATTCGGTTCCCAGCAGGGCCATCGCGTACGTCTTGATGTCCAGCGCTGAGTGCGAGAACGGACTCGAACCGGTGAAGCGGATCAGGTACCAGTACACGAACATGAAGTCGAACGCGGCGGGATAGCCGACGAAGACCGGCTTGCCGGGCAGCGCCGTGAGCCAGTCGCGATAGCCGGCCATCGCAGCGGCCGGTTCCTGCTGGGCGGCCCGGGCCGCCGCCCACGCCTCCGGCTGCGTCGCCCACCACGCCATGGTTTCCGGGTTTCCCTCCGCGCCCGGCAGCGTCGCGAGGTTGGCGCTGAACGTGCCGATCAGCTCCCGATCAGCCGTGAAGGCCGCCGACGCGACGCTCAGCATCGAGTGCGGCCCGGGAATCGGCCCGTCGGTCTCGACGTCCGTGCTGACATAGATCTCTGGTCGCGCCACGCCCAAACCATAGCTATGGCGCTTGGGCCGGCAGACGCAAGGTGAACGTGGCGCCGGCGCCCGGTGGGCTCTGCACCGTGACCGCGCCGCCGTGGGCCTCGGCCAGTTTTCGGGTGATGGCCAGGCCCAGGCCGCTGCCGCCGGTCTGGCGGTTTCGGGACTTCTCGGCCCGCCAGAAGCGCTCGAACACCAACGGCAGGTCGTCGGGGGCGATGCCGGGGCCCTCGTCGGTGACCGCGATCGTCACCGTGTCGCCGGTCGGCCGCGCCGACAGGGTCACCGTGCCGCCCGGTGGGGAGTGGCGGACGGCGTTGCCGGTCAGGTTGCCGATCGCCTGGCGCAGGCGGATCGGATCGGCGGTCAGCGTCAGGCCGGGCGGGGCGTCGGCGACCATCGCCACCGAGGCCGTGCGGAACGTCGCGGCGATCTGGGACAGCAGCTCGGGCAGGTCGACCTGGGCCGGGTGCAGGCGCAGCTCGCCGGCGTCGGCGGCGGACAGGTCCTGCAGGTCGTCGATCACGTGCTGGAGCAACAGGGCCTCCTCCAGCAGGGAGTTGACCAAGGCATCGTCCATGACCGCCACGCCGTCCTCGGTGGCCTCCAGCCAACCCCGGATGTTGGTCACCGGAGTGCGCATCTCGTGGGCGATGTCGCCGACCATGTCGCGGCGCAGCCGCTCGGCCTCCTGGCGGCGGGCCGCCATGTCGTTGAAGGCCGCGCCCAGCCGGGTCAGCTCGTCGTGGCCGCGCACGTCGACGCGGGCCGAGTCGTCGCCGTCGCGCATTCGGGAAGCCGCTATCGTGAGCGCGCGCAGCGGCCGCACCAGGCGCCGCCCGACCAGGGCGCCGACCAGGACCGTGACCAACAGGACCAGCGCGCTGACACCGACGATCCGCAGGCGGTTGGCCCGCGACAGGTCGAATCCGGCGGCCGGCGAGACGCCCGGCGTCGTGAGGTAGAGCTGGGCGGCGGGGGCGGTCCACGCGACCAGCTGGGTGCGGCGCGAGGCGAGCACGCAGCTGTCCACGGTCTTGTCCTGGCCGAGACCGACCCGGACGTTCCCGGGGTCGTCCCAGCGCCAGCTGAAGTCCGGTGACATCCGCACGGCCGTGGTGTTGTGCGGCTTCAGGCAGTCGTTGACCAGGTCCTCGAGGGCGGCGATGGCCTTGCGCTCGGTCGCGGTCGGGGTGGCGAGGGCGCCGCGCGGGCGCAGGCACGCGGCGTCGCTGTCCAGGTCGGCGCCGGGGGTCTCGACCCGTGGGCGGCCACTGGGGTCGATGACGATCCGGGCGTCGCGGATCACCTGGTTTCCCGGCTCCGACCGGTCACCGGCCGGGGTGGTGCGCAGGCAGTCGAGGACGTCGGTGGCGATCGCCCCGAGCGCGGTCCGTTCGGCGGGGGGCAGCAGGAACGGTCCGACCGCGCGCGCGTCGATCCGCGCCGAGAGGTCGTGCAGCGGGTCCACCGTGGCGGAGGCCCGGGCCGGCAGGGGGCCGCTGCCGGAGTCGGCGATCGGGGTGCCGTCCTGGCTGGTCAGGGCGACCCGGTGGCCGGTCGAGGCGGCCAGCGACGTGACCATCGGGGCCACCGCCGACCAGTTGCGGTGGGTGGCGGCGTAGCCGACGAGCGTGTCGTAGACGCGGGCGTCGTCGGTCAGGGCCTGCGCCTGTTCCTGCTGGATGGCGCGGGTGGTGGTGCGCACGACCAGCCAGGCGGTCGCGGCGACCGAGCAGATCGAAACCACGGCAAGGGCGGCCAGCAGGCGTACGAGCAGGGAGCGCATCAGGCCGCGAGTTTGTAACCGACGCCGTAGACCGTCAGCAGCAGCGCGGGGTTGCGCGGGTCGGTCTCGATCTTCTTGCGGAGATTCATGACGTGGACGTCCACCGTCCGCACCGTCACGAAGCGGTCGAACCCGTGCAACCGGCGGAGCAGCTGGGCGCGGGTGAACACCCGGCCGGGCTCGGCGGCCAGGGCGGAGAGCAGCTCGAACTCGCCGGGCGTGCAGTCGATGTCGCGGTCGTCGAGGCGCACCTCATGGCGTACCGGATCAATGTGCAGCGGACCCGCCCGCAGTGACCGATCCGGCGGTGCGGAGCGCGCGCCGGAGGTGCGCCGCAGCAGCGAGCGCACCCGGGCGACCAGCTCGCGCGGGCTGTACGGCTTGGTCAGGTAGTCGTCGGCGCCCAGGTCGAGCCCGAGGAGCAGGTCGTCCTCGGCGGCCCGGGCGGTGAGCATCAGCACCGGCAGGTCCGACTCCTGGCGCAGCACCCGGCACACGTCGAGGCCGTCCATCCGCGGCATCAGCACGTCGAGAACCAGAAGGTCGGGACCGTTGCGCCGCCATTCGTCGAGCGCGGACCGGCCGTCGCCGACCACCGTCACGGTGTGGCCGTCGTGCTCAAGATAGCGGCGCACCAGCTCGGCCTGCTTCATGTCGTCCTCGGCGACCAGCACGTGTGCGCACATGGCGGCGAGTGTAGGCGTGATCATCGACGGCTCACGGAATCCTGACAGGTTCCATAAAAGTGCCGGGCAGGGTCTCGGCCATGCGAAAACTCGTTCTCGCCGTGGCCTGCGTGGTGGCCCTCGGCGGATGTGCGGCCGAAGCCGAACCGGAGCCGCAGGTCGCGGCCATCCACAGCGCCGCACCGGACAAATCGACCCAGGCAGCGGCCGAGACCCGGCCGCAACTACGGCTCGACACCAGTGATGCGGAGAAGGCCCGGCTGGCCACCGCGTACACCGACTGCCTGGTCGGGCACGGCGTGAAGGTGCTGCTGACCGACGGGAAGGGCGGGCGCCGGATCGACGACAGCGGCGAACCGAAGTCGGCCTATCTGGCCTGCGCGAACAAGCTGCCGCTGCAGCCGAAGGAGCTGGACGAACAGACCAACCCGAAGTTCGCCGAGCAGTGGCAGGACCACGTGCGCTGCCTGCGCAAACACGGCTTCCAGGTGCACGTGACCGAGCCCGGTTCGTGGACCTACGACAGTGACCACCCGGCGCACCCGCCGAACGAGGACCAGATCGAGAAGGACTGCATCCAGGAGGCGTTCGGTGCGGGCAATTAGGGTCGGCCTCGCGGTGCTGCTGGTCACCGCGGGCGGCTTGGCGGCGACGCGGGTGTTCACCGGGCGGGCGCCGGCGACCCCGGCCGAGGCGGCGGCACCGTCGCTGGCGGTCGCGACCGTGACGCGGGCCGATCTGGCGAACAGCCGGATGATGCCGGGCACACTCGGCTACGGCACGGGCGTGACGGTGCGTGGCAGCGGGCCGGGCATCGTCACGCAGCTGCCCACGGTGGGGGCGACGGTGCGTCGCGGGAAGCCGCTGTTCCGGGTGGACGACCAGCCGGTGCTCGTCCTGTTCGGCGACACGCCCCTGTTCCGGGCGCTCGACAAGACCGGCCTGACCGGCCGGGACGTGGCCGAGCTGCGGGAGAATCTCGCGATGCTGGGGTACGCGTCCCATCGCGTACGGGATAACGACGTGCTCGATGCGGGGCTCCTCGACGCCGTACACCAATGGCAGCCGGACGTGCCGATCTCCCCGGCCCGGGCCGTCGTCCTCGACGGGCCCGGGCGGGTTTCCGCCCTCACCGCCCACTCGGGTGACCCGGCCGCCGGCGACCTGTTCACCGTCACCGGCACCGCGAAGGTGGTCACCGTGCCGGTGGAGCCGACCGACACCGTCCGGCCCGGCGCCGCGGTCAGCGTCGAGCTGCCGAACGGCACTACGACGCCGGGCGTGGTGAGCACGATCAGCACGGTCGCCGGCGAGACCCAGCCCGGCGAAACCCCGAAGCTCAGCGTGACGATCAAGCTGGGCAAGCCCGCCGACGTGGCGAAACTCGACGCGGCGGCGGTCCGGGTGCGCTTCGCCGACCAGGTGCGCAAGCAGGTGCTGACCGTCCCGGTGGGGGCGCTGGTCGCGCTGCGCGAGGGTGGGTACGCCGTGCAGAAGCGCGACGGCACCCTCGTCCCGGCCAAGACCGGGATGTTCGCCGACGGCCTGGTCGAGGTCAGCGGCGACGCACTCACCGAGGGCCTGGAAGTGGTGACCACCCCGTGAGCGTCCTGGCCCTGGAGAACGTGACGAAGGCGTACCCGGGTGGAGTCACCGCCCTGGACGACGTGTCCCTGGTGGTGGCCGAGGGTGACCTGCTCGGCATCGTCGGGCGCTCCGGCTCCGGCAAGTCCACCCTGCTCAACATCATGGGCACCCTGGACCGGCCGACCACCGGAACGGTCCGCCTCGACGGCGTCGACGCCGGCACGCTGCGCGACAAACGCCTGGCCACCCTGCGCGGCACCCGGATCGGCTTCGTCTTCCAGCAGTTCCACCTGCTCGACGCCCTGACCGCGGCCGACAACGTGGCCACCGCCCTGCTCTACACCGGCGTCCCGCGCCGGCGCCGGCGCCCGATGGCGGTGGCCGCGCTCGACCGGGTCGGCCTCGGCCACCGCCTCGACCACCGGCCGCAGCAGCTGTCCGGCGGCGAGAAACAGCGGGTCGCGATCGCCCGCGCCCTCGTGCACCGGCCTGCCCTGGTCCTCGCGGACGAACCGACCGGCGCCCTGGACACCGCGAACGGCAGCGCGGTGCTGGACCTCCTGGAGGACCTGAACCGCACCGACGGCACCACCATCGCGGTCATCACCCACGACCGGGACATCGCTGAGCGGCTCCCCCGCCGGATCACCCTGCGCGACGGGCGGATCGTCCCGTGAGCCCCGGCGACGTCCTGCGGCTCGGCCTGCTCGGGGTGCGCGGCCGCCGGGCCCGGGCCGCACTGTCCGCACTCGGCATCGCGATCGGGGTGGCCACCATGGTGGTGGTCACCGGCATCCCGGCGGCCGGCCGGCAGGCCCTGGCCGACCGGCTCGCCGCCCTCGGCACCAACCTGCTGCGCGTGCAACCGGTCAGCGCAGGCGAGCAGCAGACCGTCCTGCCGAGCGAATCGGTGGCGATGGTGGCCCGGATCGGCCCGGTGACCGCGGTCGGCGCGGTCGCGAACACCCACGCGGTGGTGCGCCGCTCCGACCTGATCGACCCGAACGACGGCTCCGGGCTGAGCGTGCTCGCCACCCGGCCCGGCCTCCTCACCGCCGCTGGAGCAACCATGCAGACCGGTTCCTTCCTCACCGCGATCACGTCCCGCTTCCCGGTGGCGATTCTGGGGTACGAGGCGGCCGCGCGCCTCGGCTACGGCAGCCTGCCGCCGCCCGGGTCGGCCCCGGCCCGGGTGTCGATCGACAACCACTGGTTCAGCATCGGCGGGATCATGGCGCCCGCTCCCCTCACCCCCGAGTTGGACCACGCGGTGCTGGTCGGCTGGGAGGCCGCCCAATCCACGCTGGGTTTCAACGGCCACCCCACAGTTCTTTACGTACGCTCCCGCGAGAACGCCATCGACGATGTGCGCGCCGTCCTGCCCGCCACCGTCTACCCGGAACTGCCGGACCTCGTGCAGGTGAGCCGGCCGTCCGACGCGCTCGCCGCCAAGCGGGAGGGCGACCGCACGTTCGGGGCGCTGTTCCTCGGCCTGGCCGCGGTGTCGCTGCTGGTCGGCGCGATCGGGGTGGCCAACACGATGGTCATCTCGGTGCTGGAGCGGCGCCGCGAGATCGGCCTGCGGCGGGCCCTGGGCGCGCACCGCGCCCACATCCGGGCCCAGTTCCTGACCGAGTCGATGCTGCTGTCCGCGCTGGGCGGCGCGGCCGGCGCGACGGCCGGCATCGTGGCCACCGCCGCGTATGTGACCTGGCAGCAGTGGCCGCTGGTGATCCCGGCCGGCACGGTCGCGGCCGGCGTCGCGGGTGCGCTGGGCGCCGGTGTTCTGGCCGGCCTCTACCCGGCGATCCGCGCCGCCCGCCTGACCCCGACCGAAGCCCTGGCCACCACTTAGCCGGTGACCCGGACCAGCTGGATCTCGTAGTCGCGGGTGGGGTCGGCGGGTGTTTCGCGGAGCCGATCGCCTGCGCAGGTGTACCGGTCGTTTGTCGTGCCGGCGACGACCGGCTGATGCGACTGCTCGGTGCCGTCGACGGTCAGCGTGGTGGTCCCGGCCCGCTGTATCTTCGCCCCGGAGTAGGCGATGGTGGTGCCGTTCGCGCGGTACGACGCGGTCATGCTTCCGGTCTGGGTGATGACGTACCGGTGCCCGCCGCCGGCCGCGACCTCGGTGGTGCCACGGCCCTCGTCAAGGACGACCGAGCCGTCCACCCGGAAGGTCTGCAGCTGGCCGCGGCCGGTGAACGCCAGGCGCTTGCCATCGACCGTCCGCGTTGCCCGCAGCAGCTCCACCCGCCACTGTCCGATCAGGCACCGGTCGGCCGAGACCGGGGTCTGAGCCGGGATGAACGGCATCGGCTGGGGTTTCCACGAGCGGATGTCGTAGGGCATGGCGAAGGCGGCGGCGGCCGGGAGCAGCGCGGCGACCAGGCCGAGCCCGATCGCCGCCTCCCACCGTGCCGGCTGCCGGAACAGGCGCCGCGCGAACGCGGGCCTTCCCCGGCGCCTACGCACCAGCGTGCCCGCCCCGGCGCCGGCGAGGGCGGCTGGAATCGCGGCCGCCGCACCCCAAACCAGGATCATGTGGAAGGAGAAGACGGTCAGCGAGTCCGGCCCGGGCACCTCCGGCACGCACGACGGCAGGTAGGTGTCGTCCAGCGCGAGACACCGGGCCATCGTCCTGGTCAGGCTGCAGCCGGCCGCGCCGATGACGCTGGTGACGGTGACCGTGAGCGGCACAAGCACCGGTCGCAGGCGGGCGCTGGTGGCGGCCACGATCCCGGCCGCGGCCGCGGCGAGCAGGGCCACCACGGCGATGTAGGCCAGGCCGTACTCGACGGCGAAGGAGAAGGCGGAACTCCCTTCGACGGTGCGCCGCACGTCGGCCGGCACTACCGCGCGGGCCAGGTAGGGCAGCGCCACCGCCACGACCAGGGCGGCCGCGCCCGCCCCGAGGCCGGCCCGGACCGCCGGGCGCACCGGGATCCGCGGGCCGGACCCGCCGTACCGCCACCGGCTGCAGAGCAGGACCGGCACCGCCCACAGCAGAACGATCGCGACCGCGAGGATAGGGGTGGCGGCGAGCTTCACGCCCGGTAGGTAGAGGGCGAAGGCGTTGAGCCATCGGGCGAGCTCGCGGTACCAGTCGAGGGTGAGGCCGGTGGCCGGCAGGATGGTCAAGTCGAGGCCGGCGAAGTTGCTCTGGCCGTAGGTCTGGGTGAACCAGACCGCGATCAGCGGTCCGCCGGCCAGCACGGCGGCCACGGTCACGATCCGGTGCGGCACCCGCCGCCGCACCGAGCGCAGCCAGGCCGCGATCAGCGCGGTGACGGCGACCAGCACGATCAGGCTCAGTACGACCGGCGCGAGCCCGTCGTCGAACGGGTTCGCCGAGTCGCTGTAGGACACCATCAGGTTCAGCAGGTAACCCGCGGCGAAGCCGCCGGCCAGGCCGGCCGGGAAGGTCAGCAGGGCGGACTGCGTGCCGAGATCGGGCCGGTTCAGTGCGCCGGCCAGCAGGCCGATCACCAGCACCCCGAACGGCATCGCAAAGAACAGCAGGCCGACCGAGACGTAGTTCTCCAGGAGGTTGCCGAGGAGCAGGGTCACGTTGTTGAGCGCCAGGCCGACCATGAAGGCGAGCCCGGCCAACTCCCACCAGGTGCTGCCGGTCGCGCGGTCCGGGGCCGTCACCGCGACGACCCGGTCGGCGGGTGCCGGGTGCGGCCCGAGCCGGGCCAGCCGCTCCGGGATCTGCCACCGCCGGTAGCGAGGCGGCCAAGGCAGCACCGACAGCGCCCGGCTCAGTGCCGGGGCGGCGTCAGGCACCCGGGCGACGGCCGTGTCGGCGCAGGTCTCCCTGGCCCGCAGGATCGAGTTCCGCACGAGGTACCCGGCGGACGCCAGGGTCAGCAGCGCGACCATCCGGTAGGCCAGGGACAACGGCGATCCGGAGAGGACCGATCCCAGTTTCCGCGGATCCACCAGGAGATCCGGGTGCAGGGTGATCGCCACGAACGGCACCAGGGCGACCACCACGAAGGACCACCACAGGGCCATGGTCAGGTAGGTCCGCCCGACGTCCCGGTTGGTCAGGTGCGCGAGCTCGTGCCGGACCACCGACCGGAAGCCGTCGCGGTCGAGGTCGTACCGGACGAGCAGGCCGACGTCGAGGCAGACCCGGTACCGCCAAGGAAGGCCGAAGGCCTGCCCGCCGTGCGCGGCGGCATAGGGCGCGACAAACCACTCGGGAGGCCGGGCGAGCCCGGCCGCCCGGGCGAGCCCGTCGAGCTCGGCCACCACGTCGGCCATGCCCGGGTCGAGCCGCTTCATCCGGCGGCGGCGCACCAGCCACCAGGGATGCAGCAGATAGAGCGCGGTGGCCAGTAGGAACACCGTGAGCAGGCCGGCCGCGACCACCTTCACCTCAGCCCGGATGAACGGCCGCATGCACGAGTTGGCCAGCCAGATCTGGGCGCTGAGCCGGTCGCCGGAGTCCGGGACGGTCGAGGTCCGCTCGTCGAGGGAGTCCATGCACGGCTGCACGGAATCTGCGTTGATCCGCGTGATTGCCGGCGAGGCCACCGCCAGCGCGGTGAACGCGAAGACGCCGGTGGCGAGCACCGCCGCGACGAGGATGATGAACCGGATGTCGGTGTGGGTCCGCAGCCGCCGCGGATCCCCGGCGGCCGCGCTCACGCCGCCCGGTCCGGCCCTGCGATGCCGTCGCCGACCACGGCCGACGCGATCGTCTCGGCGCGTTGCGGCGACATCTTGGTGTGCTGCATCAGCGAGTTCTCCACCACGGTCCGGACGTAGGCCCACTGCTCGACGGTGAGCTGCGGGACCTCGCGCGGCGCCGGCCGCGACAGGATCCGCCGCACGGTCTTGCGGGAGAACCCCTCCACCCGGCCGGACAGGTATTTCACCACCTCGGCACCGGCCGCCAGAAAGACCGGGGTGAGCAATTCCTCGATCCCGGGCAGTCCGAATTTCAGATAGCCACCGCCGTTGCCATTCCCGGCGAGCGCCCGTTTCGGATCGGCGAAGTAAGCCTCGCTCAGCACGTCGAATGCCCGGCGCTCCGCGGTCACCGCCGGTTCGGCGTCGGCGGCCCGCTCCAGCAGCGCTTTGGCCACCTCGGCGACAAGGAGATCATCTTCGGTCACTCGGCCAGAATTCACTCGCCCAAGATAGGGATTCGGACCAGGGGCGGCGTCGTCCGGTAAACATTCGGACTGCGTTGATCCGGGCCACTCATTCGAACGGATGACTCTAATCAAGATCGACGCTACAGAACGCAGCAGATAGCTCGCTATTCGAGGGTGACCGCGTTGGCGAGGCCGGTCGGGGTCACCCGCACCCGCGTGCCGATCGGCTCGGTGGCCGGGTCGGCGAGGTAATCGGCCAGGCCTTTGGCGAGGAAGCGCCGGCCGTCGTCGAGGCGGCCGACCACGATGCCGCGGCGGCGACCTTCGCGGCCGTGCTTCACCGTGTACGTCTCGATCGTCGCCGGACCGTCGGCCTCCTCGGCCTCGGTGACGACCGGGACCGCGTCGAGCGCGGCCTGCAGGCGGGCGCTCTCGTCCGGCACCCACTCCGACGGCGTGGTCCGGTAGACGCCGGCTGAATACTTCGTCATGGAGCCGCCGTTGGCGCCCACGAAGCCGACCCCGCCGCCGGCGCGAAGGCGTTCGACGGTCGCGGCGATGGCGTGCATCGAGTAGTTGTTGCCGGGTCCGCCGAAGAACGGCAGGCCGCCGGTCACGGTCAGCCCGCGCGGGTCGTCGGCGGCCAGGCCGAGGGCGTCGGCCACGGTGAAGACCGCGATCGGGAAGCAGCTGTACAGGTCGATCGTGGTCAGCTCGCCGGCCTCGACGCCGGCCATCGACAGTGCGTGCCGGGCGGCCGCGGCGGCGGCCGGGGACGAGCCGAGGTCGGGTCGCTGCATGAGGTCGCGTTCGCGCAGGTCGGCGTGGCCGGCCAGGAAGATCCACCGGTCGGCCGGGATGCCGAGGCGCTTGGCTTCGGACACCGGCATCAGCAGGACGGCCGCGCCCTGGTTGACCTTGTCCCGGGCGACCAGGAAGCGGGTGTAGGGGTCGGCGATCGGCCGGTTCGCCTCGCTGACCGTGGCCAGCGATGCGGCGTCGCGGGCCACCGGCGCCGCCGCGAACCGATTGCCGACGGCCACCCGGCTGAATGGGGCGAAGAGGGCACCCATCGCCGCCGCGTAGGCCGATCGGGACAGGCCGAGGCGGGCCCGGCGGGCGTTCTCCAGCAGGGCGTACTGGGCCGGCATGTCGGCGAGCCCGTGCGCGAGCAGGGTCATCGACACCATGCCGTCGAGGCCGTAACCGCGGTCGTCCAGGTCACCGTCGGCGTGCTCGGTGAAATCGGGCCGGTCGTCGGCTCCGGCGTACCGCTCAATGGTGGAAATGGCTTCGCCACCCGCAAGGAGTACGACGCCGGCGTCGCCGGCGGCAATCGCCGCCGCGAACTCGTTCACCAGATGCTGGGGTGACTGGCCGCCGGTGACTTCGAGGACCGCACGGCGTGGCTTGGCACCGAGCCGGGCGGCGACCGAGCGGGGAAAATTGTCCGAGCATCCGAGCGGGATGTCGGCGCCGGGCACCGAGATCTCGAACTGCCGCACCCCGGCGACCACGTCGATGGCGGCGGCCACCGCGACCGGATCGGCGCCGGTGTCGGCCAGCGCCGCCTGCGCCGCGGCAGCCGCGAGCTGAACTGCGGAAAGGCGCTGATAACCGGGATCGTCGAGCCGTTCGGCGAATTGGCCGACACCGACCAGGACCGGAGTGCGAGAGTCGATCAACACGGCCCCATCGAGGGAGAAAAAGAGCGGACGACGGGATTCGAACCCGCGACCCTCACCTTGGCAAGGTGATGCGCTACCAGCTGCGCTACGTCCGCGTTGGGAGAACCATACCGGATGCCCGTTGAGGTCTGCGGGAGGCCTCTGCGACCATTCCGGGGTGTCGTCCTACCCCTCCGCGTTTCCCGAGCTCGGCGAGCAGGAGAACGAGCTCTTCGCCAGCGCCTTCTACGAGTTCGGCCCGGCCCAGTTCGCCCGGGCGTCGTCCTACGGCTCCCCGCAGGAGGTGCGAGCCGGCGACGTCCTGTTCGACGTGGGTGACGAGGACTGCGATCTGATCCTGGTCGGCACCGCGACCGTCGAGATTGTCCGGATCCCGGTGTCGACCTCCGAGGAGGAGCTGTTCCTGACGGCCGGGCCGGGCCAGTTCGTCGGCGAGATGAACCTGCTCACCGGTCAGACCCGCCTCCTGGCCGGCCGGGTGACCGCGCCGGGCGTGATCCACCGCATCGACCAGGCCGCGTTCCGGCTGCTGATGGCGCAGGACACCGAGCTCAGCGACCTGCTGCTGCGCGGCTTCCTGGCCCGGCGGCTGCTGATGCAGATGCGGTCCGGCCGCAACCTGCAGGTGATCGGCGACGTCGGCACCGGCCCGGGGATGGCGTTGCAGACGTTCCTGGCCCGGCAGGAGCAGCCGCACCTGTGGCTGGCGGAGGAGTCCGACGACGGGCAGCAGGCGATGGCCGAGGCCGGCCTCACGGCCAGTGACCTCCCGGCGGTGGTGACGCCGCGCGAGACCCTGCGGAAGGTCAATCCGGGCATCCTCAGCCAGCATCTCGGTCTGACCTATCGGCGGACCCCGAAAGGGGTCGCCGACCTCACCATCGTCGGCGCCGGGCCGGCCGGGCTGGCCGCCGCCGTCTACGGCGCGTCCGAGGGCCTGGAGACGGTGCTGCTGGACGCGGTCGCCACCGGCGGGCAGGCGGCCGCGAGCTCCCGGATCGAGAACTACCTGGGCTTCCCGTTCGGCCTCAGCGGGGCCGCGCTGACCGGCCGGGCGGCGGTGCAGGCGCTGAAGTTCGGCGCCCACCTGGCCAGCCCGTGCGGGGTGGCGTCGCTCGAGCCGGGCCCGGACGGCCACCTGATCACCCTCGCCGACGGCGTGGCGATCCGGACCAGGACGGTGCTGGTCGCGACCGGCGCCGCCTACCGCAACCTGCCGCTGGAGGGCTGGCCCGGGTTCGTCGGCAACGGCATCTACTACGCGGCGACCGAGCTGGAGGCGCAGGCGGTGGCCGGGCTGCCGGTGACGGTGGTGGGCGGGGCCAACTCGGCCGGTCAGGCGGCGATCTACCTGGCGCGGCGGGCGGCGCACGTCACCCTCGCCGTACGCGGCGCAGATCTTTATTCGAAGATGTCCAGCTACCTGGTCGACCGCATCCTCGCCGATCCGGGCATCACGGTGCGGACCGAGACCGAGGTGACCGGGCTGAGCGGCACGCAGCGGCTGGACGAGATCACCCTGACCACGGCCGGGCTGCCCGACCCGTGCGGCTGCTTCGGCCTGTTCTGCTTCATCGGGGCCACCCCGGCCACCGAGTGGCTGACCGGCGTCGCGCTCGACGAGAACGGCTTCCTCCCCACCGACGTGCAGCTCGGTGAGCGCTGGACCGGCACCACCCGCGCGCCGTTCCCGTTCGAGACGAGCGTCCCGGGCGTCTTCGCGGCCGGCGACGTCCGTTCCGCGTCGATGAAGCGGGTGGCGGCCGCCGTCGGCGAGGGTGCGAGCGCGGTCCGGTCGGTGCATCAGGCCCTCGCGGCGTCCTCCTGACGGGGTCCGCCGCCGTGCCGATGATCATCGCGGCGGGTAGGGTCCGATAGATGTCGAACGACCCCACTGTGAAATACGAGCCGGCCGACCCCGATGGCCTGGTGGTCGCCGCCCTCACCGGCGAGCTCGACATCGACCGCGCCGACGAGGTGCGCGACGATCTGGCCGCCGCGTCGGCCGCACCGGGCTGCCGTTTCCTCCGGATCGATGTCAGCCGGCTCGACTTCATCGACTCCTACGGCCTGGGCGCGCTGGTCAGCGCCCGCAACAGCGCGGCCGCGCACGGCGTGACGATGACGTTGGCCGAGCCGTCCCCGCCGGTCCGCAAGGCGATCGCGGTGACCGGCCTCGGCGACGTCTTCGGTTTGTGATCGGTTGAACGGTCGCCGCGGTCCGTCCGTATTCGCAGGCGTGCGGGACTGGCGGGGAGAGTAAGCGTGGAGGCGCGCATCAGCGTCGACGGCAGCAACGCCGATCGGGTCGCCCTCTGGGACTGGCTGTTCGACGACCCCGATCTGCGCGACCTGCTCGGGCGGGACGCCAGCATCGAGGTCAACAGCCTTACCGAGTACGTGGTGAGCGTCGACGGCCCGGGCGCCGCGATCTGGGCCGCCCTCGCCCATTCCCTGGCGATCTGGCTCGGCCGCTGCCGGGCCGCGCTGGTCATCGCCGGGCCCTACGGCGCGACCGCCGTGGTCACCGCCGGCCAGGAGGTAGCCCTGCGCCGGGTTCTCGGCGTCCGGGAATTCTCAACCCCGGCCTGACCCCGCCGATCACCCTGGTCGACCTCTCCGGGGTCCGGAAAACGCGCAACCGGGCGGCACCCGCACGGGCACTTGTCGTGCACCGTACGCCCGGCAATCTTCTCTCCATGCCCGGCCGAGAACGCGGCCGGACAACGCGGGGGAGATTGAATGTTTCGCAAGTCCGTGTACTCGCTGGCCGCTGTGATCGCCGGTGTCGGTGCCGCGCTCGCCGGATCCGCGGGGGCCGCTCAGGCCGCCGACTCGGTCCCGACGACGCCCGCCAAGACCGCCTGCGTGACCAACGCGAAGCTGGTGCCGAGCTGCAACGTGCTGTGGGGTGCCGCCGCCGGCGGCTTCACCGGCAAGCCGCGGGACCTCGAGCTGCGCAACTGGGAGAAGCTCAGTGGCCGCACCTCCACCATCTTCCACACGTACCACAAGGGTGACGAGAAGTTCCCGACCGCCGGCGAGATCGCGATGACGTCGGACCCGGCGAACCCGCGGGTGCTGCTGATGAACTGGCGCGTCGAGTACGGCTCGAACTGGCACAACGTCGCCGCCGGCAAGCTGGACCGCCGCATCGACGCGTTCGCGAGCCGGGTCAAGTCGACCTACGCGAACAAGAAGTTCTTCCTGATCCTCAACCACGAGCCCGAGGACGACGTCCGTCCGGCCGCCCGCTCGGGCATGACCGCCAAGGACTTCGCCGCCTCGTTCCGCCACGTCATCCAGCGTCTGCGCGCCCAGGGCGTCACCAACATGGTCAGCGTCGTCGCCTACATGGGCAACGAGAAGTGGATGGCGCAGTCCTGGTGGAAGGACCTCTACCCGGGCGACGACGTCACCGACTGGATCGGCCTGGACTCGTACGTCAGCGCCGAGCCCGGCTACTACCACCACGGCCTGTTCGGTGACCTGGTCAACCGGCGCGCGCCGGGCGGCGACGGCTTCTACGACTGGGCCGTCAAGAACCACAAGAGCAAGCCGATCATGATGGCCGAGTGGGGCGCCTACCACCGCGTCAACCGCGTCTTCGACAAGTCGGCGCAGTTCAACAGCGTGCTGCCGGAGCTGGCGAAGCGCCCCGCGATCAAGGCGATCGTGTACTTCGACACCAAGCGTGACCAGTTCGGCGACCGTGACATCAGCATCAACAGCTCGGCCCGTAGCCTCGCGACCTTCCGCAAGCTGGCCGCGAACCCGCTGTTCAACGTGCAGGTCCGATAGTTGTGATAGCCGCCCGGCATTCTGCCGGGCGGCTATTTTGATTATCGGCCCAGGTCTACCGGCAGCTCGTCCAGACCGAAAACGATCGAGGCCCGGCGGAACTTCAGCTCGGCCGGCGGCACGGCCGGCTTCATCGCCGGGAAACGACGGACCAGGGCGGGGTACGCGATCCGCAGCTCCATCCGGGCCAGTTCGGCCCCGATGCACCGGTGGATGCCGTACCCGAACGCGACGTGTGACCGGTTCGCTGCCCGGCCCGGGTCGATGCTGTGCGGGTCCGGCCCGAACTGCACGTCCCGGTCGGCCCCGCTGAGCGAGCACATCACCACGTCCCCGGCCCGGATGTCGGCGTCGCCGATCCGGACGTCACGCACCGCGACCCGCGGGAACGCCACCTGCACCACGGTCAGGTAGCGCAGCAGTTCCTCGACCATCGCGTCGACGTCCTCGCCGGCCCGCATCTTCTCGGCCATCACCGGGTTGGCCATCAGCACCAGGGCACCGAGCGCGATCATGCTGGCGCTGGTCTCCAGGCCGCCGGTGAGCACCCCGTCGGCGACCCCGGCCAGCTCCCGGTCCTCGATGTCGTCGCCGTGCGCCCGGATCAGCGCGCCGAGCAGCCCCTCCCCCGGTTCCCGGCGCTGCTGCTCGATCAGCCCGCCGATGTATTCGAGCGACTCGCCGATCGCGCCGAGCGCCGCATTGCCGCCCGCGCCGAGGTCGAAGCGGGTGGTGCTGAGCTCCTGGAAGTACTCCCGGTCGGCATACGGCACGCCGAGCAGCTCACAGATGGTGAGCGCGGGGATCGGCAGCGCGAAATCGTGCCACAGGTCCGCCGTACCGTCGGTAGCCGCCAATGCGTCGAGACGGCCCGCCACGATCGACTCGATGCGCGGCTGCAGCCGCGCGAGTCGCCGCATGGTGAACTCCGGGGTGAGCATCTTCCGCAGCCGGGTGTGGTCCGGCGGGTCGGCGAAGCCGAGGCCGCCCGGGTCCCGTTCGACGGTGATCCCGATCCGCCCGGCGAACCGGCCGAAGTCGTTGCTGTAGGTGTCCACGCTGCCCAGCACCGCCCGCACCGGTTCGTAGCCGGTGACCAGCCAGGCCCGCATCCCGAACGGCAGCGGAAGCCGGCTGACCGGCTTCTCCTCCCGGAGCTGCCCCATCTTGGCCACCGGGTCGAGCCCGTCCCGGTGCAACGGCCAGAGGATCTTGTCGGGGAGCATGGACAGCCCCGCATAGGGCCCGTTACCACCGGTGAAGCGACGGGCCACCATTCCTAGGACCTGTGACCGCACCGCCGACACCATCGACGTCATGCCCACCGCGTTCCTCCACCCCTCGCGTGTTCGGAGCATGATCACACGCGTCCCTCGGTTTTCACCGCAGTCCCGCCATGAAAATCCTCACGTACCGGTGTCACCCTGTCTGCCACCTGGCCGCATGCCGACAGCGCCGCATTATTTCCACGCGACCGGGTGCACTCCGTGGTGGGATGCATCGACGCCGAAGGGGCAGGGATGAAGTTCGAGATGCCGGTGGACGCCGCGGACGGCGAGCGCATCCAGCGGGAGCTGCACGAGCATTTGATACTGCCGACCGAGTCGTCGGCACCGCCAAAGACAGTAACCGGCCTGGACATCTCCTACGAGATCGGCAGCGAGCGCGCGGTCGCCGCGGCGGTCACGATCGACGTGACCACCCGGGCGGTGCGCGAGGTCGCGGTGGCCGAGGGCAAGGTCCTTTTCCCGTACGTTCCGGGCCTGCTCGCCTTCCGCGAGATTCCGCTGCTGCTCGAGGCCATCGGCCGGTTGACCGCGGAGCCGGAGGTGCTGGTCTGCGACGGCTACGGCATCGCGCATCCGCGCCGCTTCGGACTGGCGTGTCACCTGGGCGTCCTGCTCGATCGGCCGGCCTTCGGCGTGGCCAAGACCAGCTTCATCGGCACCGGCGACGACCCGGCCCCGGCGCGCGGCGAGTGGTCGGCGCTGAGCGACGGCGGCGAGGTGATCGGCCGGTCGGTGCGCACCCGGACCGGGGTGAAGCCGGTCTTCGTGTCGGCCGGCCACCGGATCAGCCTGGCCGACGCCACCGAGCTGGCGGTCGCGCTCAGCGGCCGCTACCGCATCCCGGAACCGACCCGCCAGGCCGACATCATCTCCCGCCAGGTGCTCCGCGGCGAGCCTTTCCCCAGCTGGCAAAGGGGGTGACGGCCGGCCCCCTTCGCGATGGGGGCCGGCCGCCACGTCTAGTTTGGCAGGGTCAGCCGGGGATGCCGTTGACCGGCGGAACGGTCAGCGTGCGCTGCTCCGGCGTGCCGCCCAGGACGATCTGGCGCAGTGCCGAGTTGTTGGTGGTGCTGAGCTCGGCCAGCTTGTTGGCCGGGTTGGCCAGTACCTGAATGTAGTACGTACCGTTCGGCAGATCGGTGATCTCGAACGACTGGCCGGGTCGTGACTGGCTGTAGGTGTCGCCGTTGCCGATGTCGAGGACCTCACGCACCGCGATCACCGTGTTGGCGCCGCAGGAGGTGGAGAGGTCGGTGTTGTCCGGCCGCCACTTGGCGTTCGGCAGGGTGTAGTCGACCGCATCGGTGTTGGCCAGGCAGAACGCCTCCTTGCCGCTGCGCTCGACCTGCTTCTGGTCGGCGCCCAGCAGGTTGTACTGCGCGAAGTCGGTGAAGTGCCAGTGCTTGTGGCCCTCCCGGTTGTCCCACTCCATGGTGCCCGCGGCGGTCGAGCCGACCTGGTTGCCGCTGGCGTCGAAGAAGTACTGGTACGCGTCCATCAGCTCGGTACCGGTACGCCGGAAACCGTCCACGAGCAGCGGCGACGTACCCCCGTTCCACACCGTCGCGCCGAAGTTGACGTACCACTTGCCGTCCGCCTCACGGGAGAGGTCGATCCCCCAGGCCGGCAGGGACCGCAGGTCGGGCCGCGGCCCGCCGGTCGGCTTCGCCTTGAGCGTCACCGGCCGCTTGGCCGGCGCCCGGTACGCCGAGTTGAACTCGGAGACCTGCACACCGGCGCGCGGGTTCTCGTCGGCGACGACCTCGGCCTTGCGCGCGGCCAGGCCCTTGCCGCCGTTGTCACCGTCGATCACGGTCAGGCTGACGGTGGCCGTCGACTGGTCGGCGGGGATGCCGAACAGCTGCTGGTAGGCCGGGTTCACGGTGGCGGTGGCGGTGTAGCTGCCGAGCGCCAGGTCGAACTGCCCGCCCGGCTGGTCCGGGACCGAGGCGTCCCAGCCCGCCTGCACACCCCAGACCGCGCCGAGCGCGAACGGGTTCTCCCCGCCGCACTGGGTCGGATAGGGCGAGGTGGCCGGCGCGTCCGGCCGGGTCCGCGCCGAACCCCACGTGTTGCCGCAGAACGACGTCTTGTAGGTGGTGACCACCTGACCGGCCGCGTCCTTGATGGTGATGCTGGTGAAGTCCTTGAGGCCGGTCAGGTCGGTGACCATGCCGGCCGGCATGGCGACCTTCTTCTTCTTGCCGTTCTGCACGACGACCCGCTCGGCCGCGACCGGCTTGTCGTAGCCGGTGCGCTTCGCCCAGATCTCGAACGGGTCCTTGCCCGCGATCACGTGCAGGCCGAGGTCGAAGTACAGATAGACCTCGTCGTCCCACACATAACGCTCGGCGGTGACCGCGTTCGTGGCCGCCACGAACTGCATCGGCGGCGGGTTCGCCGCCGCCTGTGCGACCCCCACCCCCGCCGCGGTCAGCACCAGCACGCCGGCGGCTGCCCCGTACGTCAGAAGCTTCCTCATCGATGTCCTTCCCGGTTGGAACCCTGTCGGGGGAACATCCAAAAGGGAGAGTTGTGCGTTTCCTGTGAAGGAAACGACCGTTGGCACGAATTCGGGATGGTCACCGTCATCGGCCGAAAGTCATACCGGATGCCGTCGAATCCAGCTCAGGACGGATGCCCCGGGTTGCGCCGACCGGGCAGGCTGTCGGCCATGACAATCGACGACGACAACCGGCCGGAGCGGCAGCGGGTCATCCTGACCGGCATCAGCTCCCGGGCCTGGGAGCATCCCGCCGACCGGGGCGCGCTCACGGCGCTTCGCGAGCTGCGTGGCTTCGACGACCTGGTCAAGGCGTTCTTCGGCATGTGGAACGAGCGGGGGTTCCGCCTGTCGTACCTGGCCGGGGCGATCCGGGTCGACCACCGACAGTACCCACGCGTCTATCAGCGCTTCACCGAGGCGGCGAGAACCCTCGACATCGAAGACCTTCCCGAGCTGTACGTCGAGCAGGCGCCCGTCATCAGCTCGAAGGCGATCGGGATGGACCGCCCGTTCATCGTGATCAGCACGGCGGCGGTGGAGAAGCTCGACGACGAGGAGCTGCGCACCCTGCTGGGCCGCGAGCTCGGCCACGTCCGCAGCGGGCACGCCGTCTACCAGACGATCCTGACCATCCTGACCCGCTGGGTCACCAACATCAGCTGGATCCCGGTGGGGGCCCTCGCGCTGCGGGCGATCATCGTGGCGATGTACGAGTGGTGGCGCAAGGCGGAGCTGTCCGCCGACCGGGCCGGGCTGCTCGCCGCGCAGGACCCGGCCGCCTCGATCCGGCTGTTCATGAAGTCGGCCGGCGGCGGGGACCTGTCGCAGATCGACACGGCCGCGTTCCTGGAGCAGGCCGCCGAGTACGAGGGCGGCGGCGACCTGCGCGACAGCATCCACAAGCTGGGCATGACCGCGTTCAGCAGCGAGCCGTTCCCGGTGGCCCGGGCGGCCGAGCTGCGCCGCTGGGTCGACTCCGGGGAGTACGCCCGGATCCTCAGCGGCGACTACCCGCGCCGCGACGACGACCGGAACGCCTCGGTCACCGACGCGGTCAAGGACGCCGCCGCGAGCTACCGGGACACGTTCCGCGACTCGCCGGACCCGCTGGTCAAGCTGGTCCGGAAGGTCGGCGGGGGCGCCGCCGACCTGGCCGGTTCGGCTCGGGACTGGGTCAGCGGCCGCTGAGGAGATCGTCGTGGGCCGCCATGCTCTCCTGGCGGCCCACCTCCTCGCGCAGGATCGCGCTGTTCAGCCACTCGTCCGGGATGGCGAACGCGTCGACCAGCTCACCCATCCGCGGGCGGAGCTGCTTGAGCAGGTCGTTGACCTTGCCGGTGACCGCCTTCGAGCGGGCCGGCGTGATCCGCCCGTGCTCCAGGAACCAGCCCTTGTGCGCTTCGATGGTGGTCAGCGCGTACAGATCGCAGATCTTGGAAAGAAGGGTTTTGGTGTCGCCGGAAGCCCGGTCGATGCCGGCCACGAACGCCTCCAGGACCACCCGGTCGACATGCGCAAGAGCAACGTCAAGGACGTGATCCTGTACGTCGTTGAAGATGTCGAACGGGCGGTCCTTCTTCTGCGCCGCGCCCTTGCGGAGTCGCCGGATCACCCCGTCCAGCAGGTGCTTCTCCCGGTCCTCGAACATCCGCAGGTGCCAGCCGCGGTCGGTGAGCGCGACCTCCTCGTCCCGGCCCGGCACCGCGTCGACCAGCCGCTGGATCAGTGACCGGGCGGCGGTGCGCTCGAGGACCATCTCGCGCACCTGCTCGGCCACGAACGCGGCCCGCCCCCACCCGTCGAGCGAGCCGAACGCGTCCCGGTAGCCGGTGAGCAGCCCCTTCGCGACCAGCTGCAAGAGGACGGTGTTGTCGCCCTCGAACGTGGTGAACACATCGGTGTCGGCCTTGAGCCCGGCCAGCCGGTTCTCGGCCAGGTAGCCGGCCCCGCCGCACGCCTCCCGGCAGGCCTGGATGGTGCGGGTGGCGTGCCAGGTCTGCACGGCCTTGAGCCCGGCCGCCCGCGACTCCAGCTCCCGTTGCCGGTGCTCGTCCACGTCGCCAATTGCTGTTTGCACCTCGTGCAGGGCGACCGTCAGCTCCTCCTGGGCGAAGGTCAGCGCATACGTGTGGGCCAGCGCGGTCAGCAGGATGCGCTGGTGGGCCAGGTAGTCGTTGAGGGTGATCTCGCGCGTCTCGCCGGGCGCGGTGAACTGCCGGCGGCTCTCGCCGTAGCGGACCGCGATGGTCAGCGCGCTCTTGGTCGCCGCCGACGACGAGCCACCGACCACGATCCGGCCGCGGACCAGGGTGCCGAGCATGGTGAAGAAGCGCCGGGTGTCGTTCTCGATCGAGCTCGTGTAGGTGCCGTCCGCCGCGACCTGGCCGTAGCGGTCGAGCAGCTGGGCCCGCGGCACGCTCACGTGGTCGAAGGAGATCCGGCCGTTGTCGACGCCGAGCAGCCCGGCCTTGTGGCCGTCGTCGCCGATCGTCACGCCCGGCAGCGGATTGCCCTGCTCGTCGCGGATCGGCACCAGCCAGGCGTGCACGCCGTAGCTCTTCCCGCCGGTGATCAGCTGGGCGAAGACCACCGCGATCCGGCCGTCCCGCGCGGCGTTGCCGATGTAGTCCTTGCGGGCCGACTCGTGCGGGGTGTGCAGGTCGAACGTCTCGGTCACCGGGTCGTACTCGCAGAGCGTGCGCAGCTGCTGCACGTCCGAGCCGTGGCCGGTCTCGGTCATCGCGAAGCAGCCCATCAGCTTGGCCGCGATGATGTCCGGCAGGTAGGTGGCGTGGTGCTGCTCGTTGCCGAGCGCGACCACGGCGCCACCGAACAGCCCCCACTGCACACCGGCCTTGACCATGAGCGACAGGTCGAGCTGCGCGAGCATCTCGGCCGCGGCCACCGAGCCACCGGGGTCGGCGCTCCCGCCGTACTCCTTGGGGAAGGCCGCGCCGACGCCCGGGTCGGTGGGCAGCTCGGTGATCAGGCGGGAGATCCGCGCCCGGGCCTGCTCGATCGTCTCGCCGGGGACCGCGACGAAGTGCGAACCGGCGAGTTGCTTGCGGGCCTCCTGGCGCACATGCGCCCAGCGACCGTCGAGTGCGTCCTGAAGACCCGTCATGGGTACGAACTGTACCCATGCAGGTAGTCTCCGGGCTGTGAAACGGGACACGATCGCCGCCCGCCGGGCCGGCGCCACCGACGACCGGCGCCGGCGCATCGTCGAGGCCGCCACCCGCGCGATCGAGGAGCACGGCACCGACGCCGGCCTCGGCGCGATCGCCGACCAGGCCGGCGTCCCCCGCCCGCACGTCTACCGGCACTTCACCGGCAAGGACGACCTCGACGAGGCGGTCGCCCGGCACGCGGCCCGGATGCTCAGCGCCTGGATCCGCCCGTCGCTGACCGCCAGCGGCACACCGTCGACGGTCATCCACGGCCTGATCGACCGGGTCCTGCAGTGGGCGGTCGAGCACCCGAACCTCTACCGCTTCCGGGCCCGGCTCGGCTCGCCGGCCGCGGTCGACGAGCTGGTCGACGCGCTCGCCGCCTACCTGCGGGCGGCCGGCTACGACACCCGCCCACCGGCCTACGTGATCGCCGGGGTGGTCGGCATGGTCGACGCCGGCATCGTCTGGTGGCTCGACCACCCCGACGAGACCGGCGCCGGCGCCCTCGGCACCTGGCTGGCCGACCAGGTCCTGCTGGTGCTGCAGGACATGCTGCGCCGCATCGGCCTGCCGGTCGACCCGGCCGCCTCGCTCAGCCCGCTGTCCGGACCACCGGACAGCTGAAGGTCGACTGCCGGATGCCGCGCGGGTGCCGCGGAGGTCCCACGGGATCCGGTCGTCGGGCCCTGGCGACCGGCTCGGCGGGGGGCATGGTGGAGGTGTGGGGCCACGTTCCGGCACGGCATCATCGAGCACGAGTTCGCGGGAGCCGCAACCGTGGCCGTGGATGGCGCTCGGTGTGGCCGATCCGCGGCGATGGTTGCTGGAGCGTGCGGAGCCGGCCGCCCGATGGGTCACCCTGACCGCAGTGCTCAACCGTCCGGCGGACGACCCGGAGGTGACCGCGGCCCACCGGGCGGTCGTAGCCGATGCGCCCACGCGGGCGCTGCTCGACCGGATTCCGGACTGGACGGCAGGCGACAAGCTCGGCGGCCACGACAGCCCGGGGTTCGCGCCGAATCTGCTGATGATGCTGTTCGATCACGGTGTAACGCCGGGTGACGATCCGCGGATCGGCCGGCTGCTCGATCAGATGCTCGACCACCGGGACTGCGAGGGGCGCTTCGAGTCGTACGCCGCACGGCGGGCGAGCGAGGCACCGGTCTGGGGGGCGCTGCTCTGTGACAGCCACGCGGTTCTCGACGTCCTCGTCCGTGCCGGCCGAGCCGCTCACCCGGACGTCCAGGCCGGTTTGCGACGCCTCGCCGCTGACATGACGAATACGGCACAGGGCCGGGCGTGGCCGTGCCGCCCGCATCCGGTCACCGGATTCCGCGGCCCTGGGCGACGGGATGACTTCTGCCCGCAGGTGACGCTGGAGGGTCTACGGGTGCTGGCCGGTGCGCAGCCACCGTTTCCACAGGCGGAGGAGGTATTGGCGGTCGCTCAGGTTGCGTTGCGGGCCTGGCGGATGCGCTCGACCGAGAAGCCGTACATGTTTGGCCACGGCACGGCGTTCAAGACCGCCAAGTGGCCGCCCACCTGGTACGGCGCATACGCCGTCCTTGATGCTCTCGGCCGCTACCCGGCGCTGTGGCGGGGCGGGCAGGCGGACCCGGCCGACCGGGCCTCGCTGGCCGAGTTGGCCGCCTGTCTGGTCCGGTACAACCTGAGCCCGGACGGCACGGTGACGCCCCGTGCCGCCTTCCGGGGTTTCACGTCGTTCTCCTTCGGCCAGAAGAGGACACCGTCTGGTTTCGCAACCGCCCGGGTCCTCGCGGTGCTCCACCGCCTCGACGAGCTCGCAACCGACGCGGCAGCCGTCGACGTGAGCGCACTGGGCAGCTCGAAGGGTGGCCTCGGCACGGCCCGCCCACCTGCCTGTTGATGACGTTTGACCGACCGACGTGGACCAGCGGACCCCGAAGGTGGCCGGATGACTGCCGCACATCGCGGGGCTGCTCAGGCCTGCCCGGCGACGCGGGCCCATCGGCCCTGTCTCGCCACCCGATCCGAGCGCACCGTGGAAGACAAGGCCGCCAACCACCGTTACCGCTTCGCCCCGGTCGGGACGAGATCCACGAGACGAACTTATGTGGCAGTCATGACGAGACGTCGTCACCAGCGCTGAGGAATCGCTCGGTATCGAGATTCCCGACGCCGCCTCGGCGGCTGAACCTCGGACGACCAACAATCCGCTTGATACGGCTTAAATCCGCCTGCAGGAGGAACCGATGCCGACGCTATCCCAGCGCCTCCGCGAGTTGATGAACGACCCTCGGAGCAAGCGCCTCATTGAGCAGGGCCGACGCGAATTGGCCAAGCCGGAGAACAAGCAGAAGGCAAAGCGGCTGCTGGGCAAGCTACGCGCTCACCGCACTCAGGGCCGGTAGAACCGCCGCGGGCGATGTGACTCCATCCGGGCCGCTACCGGCGGGTGCACGGTCCCGAGATCGTGACCACACTGCTGGAGATGGCCGACGACGGCCAGACCCGGCCGACCCCGTCGGACGCCTGGCACCTCTTCCTCAGCGGCCTGCGGCAGCGCTTCCGGCTGCCATCCGGCCGGCCGCTAGCGGTGATCGCGGCGGTGCTGATCGCGTCGATCGTCGGCGGCTTCGGGGCGGCGGCGGGCTCATGGGCGGCCGAGCGGACCTTCGCCGACCTGCCGAGCCAGGCCCGGGTCGAAGCGCTGACCAGGCAGGCGTCCCCCGGCGACGACTACTCCTACGACCGATCCACCTCGGCGTGGGGAACCGACACGACGATGGGCGCGCTGACCGTCTCCGACTGGGACCCGGCCTCCGCCCGTGACCGGTTCGCGGCCGACGGCTGGCAGGTCACCACGGTCCGGGACATGAGCGCCGGCGCCTTGGCATACACCAACGACCCCGCCACCGGGTCGATGACGCCGCTGCCGGTCCGCGGCAGCCAGTTCGACGCCGTCCGGGACGGGGTGTTCCTCCGGGTCACCGGCTACGTCTCGCCCGGCCACGGGACCGTGTCGGTGATGCTGTGGCCGGACGACACCGCGGCGATGCTGCCGCTGATGCTCGCCGGGGCCGTGCTCGGGCTGGTCGCCGGCTGGATGCTGGCCGCGGCCGGGGCCTATCGGATGCGGCCGCTGCCGGCCGGTCGCCGCCGGGTCGCGACGGTTCTGACCGGACTGGCCGTCACCGCGCTGGCGCTACCGGCGTTCGCTTTCTACGTGAACATGACGCGGGTGCTGGGCCCCTCCGGGTCGTTCGTCAACACCGTGCACAGCGCGCTCAACGCGAGCCCGTACTGGTCGTACAGCACGCCGCGGATGTTGCTGCTGCTGACCGTGACGGGCGCGGTGCTGGCCGGCGCGGCCTGGGCGACCATGGGCCGCCGCGGCCGATCCACGCCGGCCGCCGATCAGATTCCGACCACCGGGTAGACCGGCACGAACGGGGGCCGGGGGCCGCCGCCGTCGACGCGGCGGCCCCCGGAGTTTCGTCAGCGCGCTATGCAGCCGCCGTCGACGTAGAGCTCGGAGCCGATGATGAACGAGGACTCGTCGCTCGCCAGGAAGACGATCGCGGCGGCGACCTCGTCGGAACGACCCAGGCGGCCGAGCGGGGTCACGTCGATCAGCGGGGTGCGGTCGATGTCGCCCATCAGCGGCGTTTCGATGAAGCCCGGGTGCACGCTGTTCACCCGTACCCCCAAAGGCGCCCACTCGACCGCGACGTTCTTGGTGAGCGTGCGCACCGCGCCCGCCTGGCACCCCCCGAGACACCCGCCACCGGGCAACGTCACTGCCAACGCCCTGACCAAGCTGACCGGCCTGGTCGGCACACTGACCCGCTACGGCGACGCGAGCGTGGTGGCCGCCGCGATGACCTCCCGAGGCGAGGCCAGGCGAGCCGACCTGGTCGCCCTCGTCGGCGGGCGGAAATTGTCGGACCCGGGTTCTACGCTGCCGGCGTGAGCATGAACGGGAACTGGCTTCGGCTTACGCCGGCCGAGTTGGCGCACGCCGCTGAGGATCTGCCGTGGGCGCAGGATCACGCCTGGGCGGCCTACGAAGCGGGCAGCCCCCGCTGGTTGTGCACCGAGAAGACCTGGCACGCCCTCAGCTATCTGCTGGGCCGGCATGGCCTCGGCATCTCGATCGTCTTCGGCGAGGAGTCGTTCCGCGAGGAGCCGGAAGCCTCCGAGGAGACGGACGACGAGGAGTACGGCGACGAGGAGTACGGCGACGAGGACGACTGGGGTTACGGGCCGCCTCGCTATCTGACACCGGCGCAGGTCGCGGCTGCGGCGGCGGCCATCGCCACGCTCACCGAGGCGGATCTGGTCCGCGGCGTCGACCCGGGCGAGCTGGCCCGGGCGAATGTCTATCCGGAGATCTGGAACGACCCGCGCGAGCTGGCGTGGGCGGTGCACTACCTGCCGGAGGCCCGGGAGTTCTTCGCGGCCGCGGCCAAGGACGGGGACGCGATCCTCTGCTGGCTGGATTGACCTTGCGCCGGAGTGATTGCCGCCCGGCAACTATGGGTATCCCCCGATCGTTGGCACGACGATGTGGAGGCTGTCATGGCGTTTGACGACAAGGTTGACAACAAGGCCGAGGAATTCGGCGGCAAGGTCAAGGAAGGCGTCGGCAAGGCCACCGATGACGAGCAGCTCGAGGCCGAGGGTAAGGCCGACCAGAGCAGCTCGAAGATCAAGCAGGCCGTGGAGAACGTCAAGGACGCCTTCAAGTCCTGAGCGATCCCCCACCCGCAGGCCGTCGTCCACACCGGACGTCTCGGATCGCCGCCCAGTGCGGCAATGACCTGCTGAATTAATGAACGGCCTGGCGGTTCGCCAGGCCGTTCGGCATTTCCCGATAAGCCGTGGGTGGCTCAGCCCTCCGCGGCCAGTGCCAGCAGGTGGGCGGCGAAGCCGTTCGGGGCTCGGCCGTCGGGGCGGGCGCTGGTGCGCACGGGGCAGCCGGCGTCGGTGACCACCCGGCCGCCGGTTGCGCGGACCCGGGCTACCAGGCCGCGGTCCTCGTCGTGGCGCAGCTCCGGGAAACCGCCCGCCGCCGCGTAGGCGAAAGCGCTGAAGCCCAGGTTGGCGCCGTGGATGTGGCCGTGCCGGGCGCCCGCGACCAACCCGCGGTAGCGGCGCTCGTAGCGGCTGGGCAGCGGTCCCGCCCAGCCCGACCAGTCGCCCACCTCGACCGTGCCGGCCACCAGGTCGGCGCCGCCGCGGGCATGATCCAGCTGCCATCGCAGCCAATGCGGCGGCACCCGGCTGTCGGCGTCGGTGGTGGCCAGCCAGAGCGCACCGGCACCGATCGCCCGCGCGATTCCGGCGGCCCGCGCCCGGCCGACGTTTCGCTCCTCGATCGTCAGCACCTCGGCGCCCGCGGCGGCGGCCACGGCCGCCGTCTCGTCGGTGCAGGCGTCGGCCACCACGATCAGCCGCACCGGGACCGGGGCGATCTGCTCGGCGGACCGGTGCAGGGCGGCCAGGCAGGCGGGGAGCAGGGAGCGTTCGTTGTGGGCGGGCACCACGACCGCGACGCGGTGCATGGTCAAGCCAGGCCTGCGCGCTGGGCGACCGAGCGGCCGTCGCGGCTGAACACCTCGAGCACGAAGTCGGCCTCCTCATGCCGGGTCAGGCGGTGCAGGCCGGGCCGGGCGGACAGCGCCGCGTGCACCTCGTCGCCGGAGCGGGCGTGCTCCTCGACCGGGTGCCGCCAGTGCACGGCCACCAGGTCGCCGTCCGGGGCCAGGGTCGACACGGACCGGTCGAGCAGCGTCGCGAGGTCGGCGTCGGCGAAGTAGTAGCCGAGCTCGGACAGGACGATCAGGTCGAAGGTCTCGTCCGGCCACTCGTGCGGCATGCGTGCGGCCCGGACCGTCACGTGCGGCCGGTCGGCGACCCGCGCGGCGGCGGACTCGACCGCGGCCGGGACGGCGTCGACGGCCAGGAGGCGGTCGCAGCGGGCGGCCAGGCGGGCGGTCAGCATGCCGGTCGAGCAGCCGGGCTCGAAGGCCGACCGGTAGCGGCGGGCCGGCAGGGCATCGACCGTCAGCGCGTGCTTGCGTGCGTCGTACCAGCGGGTTTCGAAGCTCCAGGGGTCGGGGTCGGCGGCGTACATCCGCTCGAAGTAACTGATCGGCGTGGTCATTCGAAGATCACCTCGAACGGGCGGGCGAAGCGGGCGAGCACGTGCGGCGGCAGGATCGCGGCGTCGGCCTCGGCCGGCCCGAGCGGCGCGATCTGGCTGGGGAAGGCGGCGATCGCGGCGGCCTTCGCCGCCTGCGCGGCCGGCGGCAGATCAACGCGGCGGGCGCGGTCCCAGGGCACGTCCGGATCATCGGGGTACGCCCAATGCCACGCCCAGATCGGATATTCGAGCAGGCGCGCCCCCGTCGCCGCACAGGCCCGCGCCGTGGCCCGGCCGACCGTCTCGTGGTCGGGGTGCCCGTCGCCACGCCAGGTGGTCAGGCACCACCGGCCCGGCGTGAGCAGCCTGGCGAGGTCCGCGGCCAGCCTTTCCTCGTCGATGCCGCCGTCGGGCTGCCCGAGCCGGTAGACGGTGGTCGTGACCCGCAGCCGCCGCAACGCCTCGTCGGTCTCGGCCTGCCGGATGGCGGCCAACTCCTCCTGCGGGTAAACGGTCGACCCCGGATGCGAGGCCTCCCCATCGGTCACGGCGACCAGATCGGCCGCGCCGAGCATGGTCATCAGCCCGGCCACCCCGAGGATCTCGTCGTCGGGGTGCGGCGCGACCACGAGCGGCGGCCCGGGCGGGTCGAGCGACAACGCCGGCCACTGCTCCATCGCCGCCCAGGCACGCCACGTGCCTTCGGTCGTGCCTTCGCCGGCAATCGGCCTCACCACTGCCCTTCCCCCTCCGCGAGCAGGCGGCCCAGCTGTTCGAGGTCGGCCTCGGCGTGGCTCTGGCGCAGGTAGACGGTGAGGTCCGCGACCCGGCGGGCGTGGTCGGGGTCGCGGCACAGCGGGCCGGCCCCCAGCGCGCGGCCCACCCGGTCGAGGACCTCGGTCGCGGTGGCCTCGACGGTGGCGCGGACGCGCAGGGCCAGCCGGTGGGCGTCGGCCTTCGGGTCGGCGTCGATCCGGGCGGCCGCCTCGTCGAGAACGGCCCGCGCGGCGCCGAGGGCGACGTCGACCGCGCCGAGGTGGGCCAGGGCGTGCGGGCCGGGGTCCTTGCGGCGGGCCGCCGACAGCAGGGTGTCGGCCACCCCGAGGGCACCACCGAACCAGCAGGCCGCGACGCCTACGCCGCCGTGCCAGAAGCCGGGGCGGTCGACGTACGCGCCGGGGTCGCCGACCGGCCGGGCCGGCGCGTCGGTGAAGCGGATCGTGCGGCTGTCGCTGCCGGCCATGCCGATCGCCGGCCAGGTGCCGTCGAGCGGGGTCGCGTGCGGGTGCTCGGTGCGGACCGCGAACAGCCGGATGCCGTCGTCGGCGGCCGCCGTCACCAGTGCATCGGTGCACCAGGCCGCGCCCGAGCACCACGGACGGTCGCCGGTGAGACGCCAGCCGTGGGGGCCGTGCTCCGCGCGTACCGAAGAAGGCGCCGCCGCCCAGACCCCCCAGCGCTCGCCCGAGCGGTTTTGATCTTGATCGAGATCGCCGAGCTCGGCGCGGATCGCCACCGCGTCCACGTGGCCCTCGGCCAGGCGGCAGGTGACGAGGTCGGCGCGGCCGAGGGCGGTGAGGCCGCGCAGGCGCTCCGCGGTGGCGCCGTGGCCGGGAAGGGGCAGGTCGGGCAGGTCGGTCATCGGCACGGCGAGCGATTACCCCTACCGTGGCCGGTCAACCGTGGTTCGGCCGGGCACCTGCGGGTATCGCAAGGTCATGCGTGTGGTGTTCGTCGGGGCGACCGGAAATGCTGGAGCTGCGCTGCTGGCACCCGCAGCGCGACGCGGTGGCGGCGCTGCGGGAGATGGTGTCCGGCATCGCCGAGCGCTCTCACCAGGCGGCGAGCCCACCGCTGTCCGCCGGATTGACGGGTCGGCGCTCCCGCTGACTCAGTGCGCCTCGAAAGCCTCGCGGAAGCGGGTCAGCGCCTGCTCCGGGTCGCCGGCGGCCCAGCCTTCGAGGGCCACGACGCCGTCGTAGCCGAGCTTGCGCAGCGCGGCGGCGACCGCCGGGTAGTGGATCTCGCCGGTTCCCGGTTCGCAACGGCCGGGGACGTCGGCCACCTGGATCTCGCCGACGTACGGCAGGGCCCGCTCGACCAGCTCCACCAGGTTTCCCTCGCCGATCTGGGCGTGGTAGAGGTCCAGGTTGAGCCGCAGGTGCGGGCTGCCGACCGCCTCGACCAGGGCGAGCGTGTCGGCCGCCTTCGCGAACGGGGTGCCGGGGTGGTCGACCGCGGTGTTCAGGTTTTCCAGGGTGAACACCCGGCCGGCTCGCTCACCCAGCGCGGCCAGGCGTTCCAGGGTGCGGGCGGCGGTCAGCCACATCGCCGGGGTGACCTCGGTGGCCGCCACCACCGGCAGGCCACGGTCGTCGAGGCCGGTGCCGTGGATGTTCAAGCGGGGGCAGTCGAGCTGCTCGGCCCGCTGCAGCGACAACTCGGCCGTGCAGAGCAGGCGCTCGGCGCCGGCCGGGTCGGCCAGCGTGCCGGTCAGGTAGCCGGTCATCGAGGAGAACGTCGCGCCGGTCTTGGCGAGGACGTCCAGGTCCTTCGTCTGCCAATCCCAGATCTCCACCTCGAAGCCCAGGTCGGCGATGCGCCGGACCCGCTCCGCGAACGGCAGGCCGAGGAAGAGCATCTCGGCGCAGGCGGCAAGTCTCATTTGCCCTCGACTCCCACCGGCCGGCCGGTGCGCACCGACTCGGCGGCGGCCAGCGCGATCGCGAGGGCGGCGCGGGCGTCCTCGCCGGTCGTCGGGGGCGGCGTGCCGGTGCGGATCGCCGCGACGAACGCGGCCAGCTCCGCGGTGTAGGCGCCGGCGAACAACTCCTGGTCGCCGCGGGCGGTCTCGATCATCCGGCCGGCCGCGTAGGAGAAGGTCAGGCCGGTGCGGCGGCCGTCGCCCATGGTGGCCATCCCGCCCGAGCCGAGCACCTCGCCGCGTACGTCGTACCCGTAACTCGCCTCGAAGCACGCCTCCGCCGTCCCGACCGCGCCGTTGTCGAAGCGGATCGTGACCACCGCGGTGTCGAGCAGCCCGCGGTCCCGCCACTCCGGCTCGACCAGGGCGTCGGCGACCGCGAAGACCTCGACCGGTTCCGCGCCCGGGTTGAGGAAGCGCAGCGTGTCGAAGTCGTGGATCAGCGTCTCCAGGAAGATCGTGCCGGGGGCGACCCGGGCCGGGTCGAAGCCGCCCGGGTCGCGGGTCAGCGAGCGCAGCAGCCGGGGTGTGCCGAGCTGGCCGGTGTCGAGCAGGATGCGGGCCGCGGCCCAGTCGGGGGCGAACCGCCGGTTGAAGCCGACCTGCAGCACCACCCCGGCCGCGCGGCAGGCGTCGATGGCCCGGTCGGCGTCGGCGAGGGTGAGCGCCATCGGCTTCTCGCAGAACACGTGCTTGCCGGCCCGGGCGGCCGCCACCACCAGGTCGGCGTGGAAGCGGGCCGGCGCGGCGATCACGACGGCGTCGACGTCGTCATCCGCCCAGACCTGCTCGGGGTCGGTGTAGGCGCGGTCGGCGCCCAGTCGCTCGGCGGCGCCCGGCACCGGGTCGGCCACCGCGGCCAGCCGGGCATCCGGCAGCCGCTGGCGGATCGTCTCTCCGTGGAACGAGCCCATCCGGCCCGATCCGATCAGCGCGATTCTGGAACGTTCCATAGATGCGAGGGTCCGGCCATGGGGATGCCGCGGTCAAGACGTAGGCCTGGAACGTTCCAGGATGTGCGATTACGCTGATCCGGTGCCCGAAGATCGAAGACCGACGCTGTCCGACGTCGCGGCCGAGGCCGGCGTCTCCAAGTCCCTGGTGTCGCTGGTCATGCGGGCCGAGCCCGGCGCGAGCCCGTCGACCCGGCGGCGGGTCCTCGAGGCGGCCGACCGGCTCGGCTACCACCCGGACAGCCGGGCGAGGCTGCTGCGCAGCGGCCACAGCCGCCTGCTCGGCGTCGTCTTCGGCATCCAGCACACGTTCCACGCCGACCTGGTCACCGACCTCTACACGGCGGCCCGGGAGACGGGTTACGAGCTGGCGCTGAGCGCGGTCACCCCCGACCGCGACGAGAAGGAGGCGATCACCGGCCTGCTCCAGGACCGCTGCGAGGCCCTGATCCTGATCGCGCCGCAGTCGACCACGGCCGAGCTGGCCCGGCTGACGACCCGGCTGCCGGTGGTCGTGATGGCCCGCGGGGTGCGCGGGGTCGACGTGGTCCGCAACGCCGACGCCGACGGCCTGCACCTGGCGGTCGATCACCTCACCGGCCTGGGCCACCGCCGGATCGCGCACATCGACGGCGGCCGCGCACCGGGAGCCGCCGACCGGCGCCGCGGCTACCGGTCGGCGATGCAGCGGCACGGCCTTCCTTTAGAAACCCGGATCGTGCCGGGCGGCCTGACCGAGGAGGACGGCGCCGCCGCGGCCCGGATCCTGCTCGACGAAGGCCTGCCGACGGCGGTCGCCGCCTTCAACGATCGCTGCGCGATCGGTGTCCTCGACGTGCTGACCAGGGCACGGGCCGAGCTGAGCGTCATCGGCTACGACGACGACCGGCTGGCCCGCCTCAGCCACATCAACCTGACCACGATCGCCCAGGACACCGCGGCGATGTCCCGCCTGGCGGTGGCTCGGGCGGTCGAACGAGCCGAGCACTCCCCCGCCGGTCGCCGCGAGCTGGTGGTCCCGCCGAGGCTGGTCATCCGCGGCACCACCGGGCCGGCCAGCGCCAGCCCGGTCAGCGCTGCAGCACGGCGTAGGTGACGGCGCCGTAGACATGCGGTGGGCGGCGGCCGGCGAAACAGCGCTGATCGCCGATGCAGGGCTTGCGGGCCCTCGAGCGGAGCGCAAAGGTGAGCAGAGCTGAGGCGGGAGGATGCCGAGTTGACCGATGACTCAGGGCCGGTGGCCGGGCCCTCGGCCGGGACGGTCGCTCGGTGGGTGGAGGTGCACCGGCTGGCGTTGGCCGGTCAGGAATCGGCGATTGCCCAGGACGTCGGTGACCGCGTCGGGCGGGTGTGGCTGGGCAGGTCCCGGTTCGCGGATGTCGCGGCCCTCGCGAGCGGCACCCTGGCTCTCGGCCCCAACGCCCACGCCCACTTCCATCTGGGTTGGGCCCGCTCCGCCACCGGCTTGAGCCAGCCGGCCCTGGCCAGCTACGAGCAAGCCCTGCGCCTGTACCGCGAGGCCGGCGACCACGGCAGCGAAGCGGCCACCTTGACCAACATCGGCAATGTGTACGACCGGCTCGGCGACCGGCAGCAGGCCCTGACCTACCACGAACGAGCCCTGCCCGTGATGCGGGAGGTCGGCTATCGCGCCGGCGAAGCGATCACCCTCAGCAACATCGGCAGCGTGCACGAGAGGCTCGGGGACATACAGCGGGCCCTGGCCTACTACGAATTGGCCCTGCCGATCATGCGGGAGGTCGGCGACCGTTCCGGAGAGGCGACCGCCCTCAGCAACATCGGCAGCGCTCACCACGGGCTCGGGGATCCGCGGCGCGGCCTGACTCACTACGAGCAGGCCCTGCCCATCATGCGGGAGACCGGCCACCGCTCCGGCGAAGCGATCACCCTCAACAACATCGGCGGCGTGCACAACGAGCTCGCCGACCAGGAACGCGGCCTGACCTACTACCGACGGGCCCTGGCCATCACCCGTGAGGTCGGCGACCGCGCCACCGAGGGGACCACTCTCAACAACATCGGCGGCGCCTACGACCGCCTCGGCGACCGGCAGCAGGCCCTGACCTTTTACCGGCAGGCCCTGCTCATCGCGCAGGAGGTCGGCGACCGCGCTGCCGAGGCGATCACCCGCTTCAACATCGCGATGATCCACCGGGCATTCGGAGACCTCGACCAGGCGATCGACGAGCTAGAACGGGTCGTCGACCTCGACCGGCAGGTGGAACACCCGGACCTCGCCTCCGACACCGCCGCGCTCGAACGCCTACGCCAGGAACGGGCGACCTGACGTCCTGGTCATGGGCGTACGTCGCTCGGTGGGTTGCCGCTGATGAGCTGCTTGAGCCAGTCGGGCAGCCGGACGTCCCCGACGTCGAGATCGTAGAAGTCGTCGGACTCGAAGACGCCGTGGCCGTCACCGGGTGCGGTGTAGCTGTGCATCGTCACTCCCGCGGCCTCGATCGCGGTCTCGTTCGCGTCGACCATGGCCGTAAGGCTGCCGGGTATCCAGGCCGCCACCTCCGAGGCCGCATGCGGGTCGGCGGCGTAGTCGAAGCGGGCCAGCACGAGTCGCGGAGCATGCCGGGCCGCCTGAACCCAGAATCGGGGCACGCCCCAATCACGCGCGGCGAGCCCGTTGACGGCCCAGGCCGGCACGGCCGCGTAGGCACCCCAGGCCTTGTCGAGGACCGTGGTGTTGAGGTCCGGGTTGTCGGGCCAGGCGCCGGACTGCCCGCCGAGGACGGTGACCCGGGCATGCGGAAGCCGATCGGCGACCAGCCCGCCGTAGATGGGCGCGGCGATCGACCCGGCGGTCTTGCCGATGACGACGACCTCGGTGGCGTTCGGATAGTGCTTGGTGAGGTAGTCAAGGGCAGCGGTGCCGTTGACGTATCCGCGGTGCTGCACGGTAAGCGTCGGCGAGAGCTTCTGCGCGGCGTTGCCGAGATGCGCGTCCCCGGTGCAGGAACTGACGTAAACGATCGAGTAACCACGGAACGGATTGTCGGCCCGACTTAGGTCAAAGAAGCCGGCTTGGTGGTCCGCCGGCGCCTCCGCGCTCTCCTGACTCCAGTTGTAGAAGTCGTTCTCCCCCGCCGAGTCAGTGCTCTCAAAGCCACACATCCTGACGTCCCAGCAAACGCCCCCACCGTTCAGGAAGAGCACGACCTTGGCCGGATCGGCCGGCCGGTCCCAGAACGAAAACTCACTCCCATCGGCACACTGACAGTCACCGCCCGGCACGACCTTCTGCCAGACGAGCGCGACAGTCGCTGCCGGGGCACCTGGCCGCCGGTCACGCAACAAGGCAAACGCCGCGCCCCCACCCACGACCAGAAGAAGGGCGGCAATGGCTAGGAGCACTCGTCTCGTCACGGCGAGGACGCTACGTAGACCCTCGTCAACTTCGAGTTTCCACAATGTCCACGCCCACAGGTTCAACGGCACAGGTCGGTCGCACGGGTCTTCGGGTGGCGCTTTCAGGCAGTTGCGAGGTCTCACAGGGAACGCCAAGGTGAGACCGCAGAGCCGAGGCAGGGAGGATGCCGCGTTGATAGACGATCCGGAGTCGGCGGCCGGGAGCAGGCAGGCCGGCCTCTCGGCAGCGACGGTCGCCCGGTGGGTAGAGGTGCATCGGCTGGCGGTGGCCGGCCAGGAGCCAGATATGGCACGGTCGGTCGGTGGCCGGGTCGCGCGTGTTTGGCTGCGGTGGTCCCGGTTCGGCGACGTAGCCGCCCTGGCGAATGCGACCCTGGCTCTCGGCCCGGACGCCGGCGCCCTATACGACCTGGGCTGGGCCCAAACCGCCACCGGGGAACCCCGAAAAGCCTTGGTCAGCTACGAGCACGCTTTGCGGCTGTTCCACGAGGCTGCCGACCGTCAGGGCGAAGCAGTCACCCTCAACAACATCGGCAACGTTTATAAACACCTCGGGGAGCGGCAGCGGGCACTGACGTACTATCAGCAAGCTCTCCCCATCATTCGTGCCGTCGGCGACCGCGCCGCCGAAGCGGCCGCCCTCGCCAACATCGGCAACGTCGAGGACGACATGCGGGCCCTTGGCTACTTCGAGCAAGCTTTGGCCATCCAGCGGGAAATCGGCGACCGGGGCGGCGAGGCAGCCACCCTCAATAGCATTGGCCACGGTTACGACGTGCTCGGGCACCAGCCGCAGGCCCTGACCTACTACCTGAATGCCCTGCCCATCCGACGAGAGGTAGGCGACCGCGCCGGCGAAGCAATCACCCTCAACAACATCGGGCACGTGCACAAAGGGCTCGGGGACCAGCCGCAGGCCCTGACCTACTACCTAGGATCCCTGGCCATCATGTGTGAGATCGGCGACCGCACCGGCGAAGCGGTGACCCGGTTCAACATCGCGATGCTCCATCGAGACGAAGGGAACTTGGATCTGGCGATCGCCGAGATGGAAATCGTCGTCGAACTCGACCGGCAGGTCGAACACCCGGACCTCGCCTCCGACACCGCGGTGCTCGAACGGATGCGGGAGACGCGGGCGGAGGCCCGGGAAGCGACCTGACGAACGTCAGAACGGGAAAGAGGCGGGCTGGGCTCGGACCGTTAGCCAGCGGGTGTCGGTGAAGGCCTCGATGTTTGCCTCGGCACCGCCGAAACGGGAACCCGTTCCTGATGCGCCTGTTCCGCCGAACGGGGCGTTGGCCTCGTCGTTTACCGTCTGGTCGTTGATGTGGACGATTCCGGTGGGGATCTTGTCGGCCAGCTCTATGCCGCGCATCGCGTCTCGCGTGACGATGCCCAGGGACAGGCCGTATTCCGTGTCGGTGGCCAGGGCGATCGCCTCCTCGATGGAGCCGAAGCGGGCCACCGGGGCCACCGGTCCGAAGATCTCGCGGGCGAATGCCGGGGTTGACGACGTCACGCCGGCCAGGACCGTCGGGCGGTAGAAGAGGCGGTCGAACTCGCCGCCTGCGGCCAGGCGGACTCCGTCGCCGACGCTTGCCGTCACGATGTCGTGGATCTTGTCGCGCTGGCCGGCGTCGATCACCGGGCCCAGGGCCACCTGCTCCCGCGCCGGGTCGCCGACCGGCAGCTTGGCCGCCTTGTCGGCCAGGCGCTCGACGAAGTCGTCGTAGATCCGCTCGTGGACCAGGTGGCGGCCGGTCGTCATGCAGATCTGGCCCTGGTGGAACCAACTCCCCCACGCTGCCAGGTTGACCGCGGCGTCGACATCCGCGTCGTCCAGCACCAGCATCGCCGAGTTGCCGCCCAACTCCAGGTGGGCGCGCTTCAGGTGGCTGCCGGCGATCGCGCCGACGCGGCGGCCGGCCTCCGTCGAACCGGTGAACGAGATGACCGCCACGTGCGGGTCGGTCACCAGGGCCTCGCCCACGTCGGCGCCGCCCGGCAGGACCTGCAGCAGGCCGTCGGGCAGGCCCGCCTCCTGGAAGATCCGGGCCATGATGACGCCGCCGGTCACGGCGGTTCGAGGATCAGGCTTGAGGAGTACGGCGTTGCCGAGCGCCAGTGCGGGGGCGACCGAGCGGATGCCCAGGATGATCGGCACGTTGAACGGGGAGATCACGCCGACCACGCCGACCGGATAGCGGCGGGTCAGCGACAACCGGGGTTCCTCGGACGGGACCAACTGGCCATAGGGGCGGCTGGGCAGCGACGCCGCCTCCCAGCACTCCTGCTCGGCTACGTGCACGGCGAAGCCGGCCATGCCGGGGATCGCGCCGACCTCGCGCACGTTCCACCAGGTGATCTCCTCGGCGTACGTGGTCCACAGCTGGGCGGCCTTGCGCAGCACCGCCGAGCGGGCCGAGTGCGGCAGGGCGGCCCAGTCGCGTTGCGCCTCGGCGGCGGATTTCGCGGCCCGGGCCACGTCGGCGGGGGTGGCCAGGGCGTACTCGCCGAGGCTCTCGCCGGTGGCCGGCTCGATCACCTGGGTGGTGGCGCCGCTGCCGGGCCGCCACGAGCCGTTCTCGAAGATCAGGTCTTGCCAGCGGGCAGGGTCCAGCAGGGCCATGGTCGGCTCCCTCCACAACGAGTGCGCCGAATCTAGGCCGAGATTTCGCGGCAATCAACACACTGTTTCAGATGTTCGAACGGTAACCCAGTTGGTGGGATATCTCGGCGGCGGTTCGCCGGAGCGGGCCGCCCAGCCGGTTGACCACCGACTCGGCCGAGGTGGTCCAGGTGGTCAGGTGCAGGGCGATGTTGATGGCCGCGACCACCTGGCCGGACCGGTCCCGGATCGGGGCCGCGATCGAGCGCAGCCCGGGCGCGAGCTCCTCGTCGTTGACCGCGAGTCCGGCCTGCCGAACCTTGGCGAGGGCGGTTACCAGCTGTTCCCGTACGGTAATCGTCTTCGGGCCCCGCCGGGCCAGATCCATCCGGTCCAGCAGCGGCCGCAGCGCCACCGGGTCGCGGTAGGCGAGCAGCACCTTCCCCATCGACGTGCAGTAGGCCGGCAGCCTGGAGCCGACGTGCAGGTTGAGATCGACCGCGAGCCCGGCCGTGCGGCGGCTGCGGCGGCGCTCGACGTAGACGATGTCGCCGCCGTCGAGGACCGCCATGCTGGCCGCGCATCCGGTCTCGTCGGAGAGGATCTGCAGGTAGCCGGCCGCCACCCCGGTGATCTCCATCGAGCTGATCGCGGCGAAGCCGAGGTCGACGACGCGCGGGCCGAGCGAGTACTTCCGGGTGTCCGGGTCCTGCTGCAGGAAGCCCAGGTTGGTCAGGGTCGCCACGTAGCGGTGGGTGGTGCTGCGGTTGAGCTCGACCGCGCGGGACAGCTCGGCGATGCCGAGGACCGGCCCGTTCTCCGCGAACTCGGTGAGGATCCGCAGGCCGCGTTCGAGCGACTGGGAGAACGAGGGTGCCGTCATGCCGTCGCACTGTATCAACCGGTGTTCCGGATATTCGAACAACCGATTGACTGTGACCTGGCGCACTCCTAACTTCCTCGGCACCAGTCCTCGCCAGGAGGCAATCCATGGACGTCAGTTCGACTGGACCAACCCGGCGCGACGTTCTCCGCGCGACCGGCCTCGGCATCTCCCTCGCCGCCGCCAGCCCGTTGCTCGCAGCGTGCGGCGGCCTCGGCAGTTCCCCCAAAACCGAAAACACCAAGAAAAACCTAAAAATCGGATTCGTCAGCCCGCGTACGGGAGCGGCGGCGAGCTTCGGCGAGCCGGATGCGTACGTTCTTGATCTTGCCAAAAAGGCAATCAGCGGCGCCACGGGCTACGACGTGCAGATCCTCGACCGCGACAGCCAGTCCAACCCCCAGCGCTCGGCGCAGGTGGCCAACGACCTGATCAACGGCGACCAGGTCGACCTGATGCTCACCACCAGCACCCCGGAGACGGTCAACCCGGTCAGCGACGCCTGCGAGGCGGCCGGCGTCCCCTGTGTCTCGACCGTCGTCCCGTGGGAGGCCTGGTATTTCGGCCGCGGCGCCAAGCCGACCGACCAGAACGCCTACAAGTTCACCTACCACTTCTGCTTCGGCGTCGAGCAGTTCCACAACATGTACACGCACGAATGGCCGCAGGTCACCACGAACAAGAAGGTCGGCGTGATGTGGCCGAACGACTCGGACGGCAACGCCATCCGCGCCGCCCTCGGCCCACTGCTGACCAAGTCCGGCTACACGATCGTCGACCCGGGCGCCTACACCGACGGCACCAACGACTTCTCCGCGCAGATCGCCCGGTTCAAGGCGGAGAACTGCGAAATCTTCAACACGTTCCCGATCCCGCCGGACTTCGCGACGTTCTGGCGGCAGGCCGCCCAGCAGGGCTACCGGCCGAAGATCTGCCAGGTGGCGAAGACCGGCCTCTTCCCGTCCCAGGTGGAGGCGCTCGGCCCGATCGGCATCGACATCGCCGGCGGCGCGTACTGGGCGCCGACCTACCCCTACAAGTCCTCGCTGACCGGGATCAGCAGCAAGGATCTGGGCGACGGCTACCAGCAGGCCGGCAAGCAGTGGAACCAGCAGCTCGGCCCGAGCCTGGCGCTGTTCGACGTGGCCGCGGCCGCGCTGAAGGCCACCGGCGACCCGAAGGACAAGGCCGGCCTGGCCAAGACGATCGGCAGCCTCGACGTGGAGACGCCGATCGGCCGGCTGCAGTGGGGCAAGGGCCCGAACGCCAACGTGGTCGCCACCCCGATCCTCGGCGGCCAGTGGATCAAGTCGACGGACAGCCGCTACCAGGTCGAGTTCGTACTGGTGGAGAACTCGTCCGACCCGAACGTGCCGGTCGCCGCCAAGCTGCGGGAATACGGCGCGTGACCACGGTTCTCGACGGTCACGGCCTGTCGGTGCGCTTCGGTGACCTACAGGTGCTCGACGGTGTCGACTTCGCGGTGCAGCCGGGCGAGGCGGTCGGCATCGTCGGCCCGAACGGCGCCGGCAAGACCACGATGCTCAACGTCCTGGCCGGCGCGATCCGGCCGCAGCAGGGGACGGTGCGGTTCGAGGGGCGCGACGTCACCCGCACGCGCCCCGATCAGCGCTGCCGGATGGGGGTGGGCCGGGCTTTCCAGGTCCCACGCCCGTTCGGCGGCATGACCGTCCTGGAGAACGTGGTGGTCGCCGCCTCCTACGGCGGCGATCTGAAAGGCCGCCGGGCCTATGCGCGGGCCGCCGATGTGCTCGACGAATGCGGGCTCGCCGAGATCGCCAATCGCCGGGCCGAGAGTCTCGGCCTTCTGCACCGTAAGCGGCTGGAATTGGCGCGCTGCCTGGCCACCACGCCGAAGGTGGTGCTTCTCGACGAGATCGGCGCCGGATTGACCGATGCCGAGGCGGCCGAATTGGTCGACGCCGTCCGGCACATCAAGCAGGGCGGCACCGCGATCGTCTGGATCGAGCACATCGTGCACGTCCTGGTTCAGGTGGTCGATCGTCTGGTCTGCATGGACACCGGCCGGGTCATCGCCGACGGCGACCCGGCCGAGGTCCTCAAGGACGCGGTAGTGATCGACGCGTACCTCGGAAAGGCGACCTCATGACCCTGTTGCGCGCCACCGATCTCGGTGCTCGCCACGGCCTGCTGAACGCCGTCCGCGGCGTGAGTTTCGACGTCGCCGAGGGCGAAATTCTCGCCCTTATCGGCGCCAACGGCGCCGGCAAAACCACGCTCCTGCGCACGCTGGCCGGCGCCCATCCGCTTTCCACCGGAACTATTGTGTACGCAGATGAAGACCTCGCCGGGGTCGCGGCTCATGACCGGGTCCGCCGCGGAATAGCGCTGGTCCCGGAGGGCCGCAAGCTGTTCCCGGAGATGACGGTCGAGGAGAATCTCCTGGTCGCCGGGCATCGCGCCCGCCCCGGCCGATGGAATCTCGACACCATCCTGGAGGCTTTCCCGGCACTGCGTCCGCTGCGGGGACGCCTGGCCAGCCGCCTCTCCGGCGGTCAGCAGCAGGCCACGGCCATCGCGCGGGCGCTGATGACCAACCCCCGGCTCCTGCTGATCGACGAGGTCTCGCTCGGCCTGTCCCCCAAGGCCGTCGAGGAGGTGTACGCCAACCTCGCCGCCCTGCACGACGACGACGCCACGGTCGTGCTCGTCGAACAGGACCTCAACCGTGCCCTGTCCACCGCCGGCCGGGTGATCTGCCTGCTCGAGGGCCGGATCGTGCTCGACGCCCCGACCGCGGGCCTGACCCGCGACGAGGTCGTCACCGCCTACTTCGGGTTCAACGCGGCGAGGCAGCCATGACGTACGCAAATGCGGTTTTGCAGGGTGTTTTTCTGGGCGGGCTCTATGCGCTGTTCGCCTGCGGCCTGTCGCTGATCTTCGGGGTCATGCGGATCATCAATCTCGCGCACGGTGACCTGGCCGTTCTCGGGGCCTTCCTGGTCTGGTCGCTGACCACGCACCTCGGCGCCGGTCCGTTCGTCGCGCTCATCCCGGCCCTGCCGGTCATGCTGATCGTCGGCTACCTGCTGCACCGCACGGTGCTCGCCCGGAGCCTGCGGGGTGGACCGCTGACCCCGCTGCTGACCACGTTCGGTCTGGCCATCGTGGTGCAGAACGCGCTGCTCCAGGCGTACTCACCGGATGTTCGCTCGCTCGGCGGCGCCGCCGGTGGCATCGCCACCGGAAGCTGGCGGCTGACCGACCAGATCTCGCTGTCCTACCTGGGGGTGCTGATCCTGGCCACCGCGGTGCTCGTGCTCGGCGGGCTGCATCTGCTGCTGCGCCGCACGGCCTTCGGCCGCGAGATGCGGGCGACCGCCCAGGATCCGGACACGGCCGCGCTGGTCGGGGTGCCTGCCTCTTCGGTGTACGCGAAGGCCACCGCGATCGCCGTCGCCACCGCCACCCTGGCCGGGGTGTTCCTGGCGGTGCGCTCGACCTTCGACGCGTCCAGCGGCCCGACCCAGCTGATCTTCGCGTTCGAGGCGGTGGTGATCGGCGGCCTCGGCTCGCTGTGGGGAACGCTCTGGGGCGGCATGGTCCTCGGCGTGGCCCAGACGATCGGCGCGACGATCGACCCGCAGTACTCGATCCTCGCCGGCCACCTGGTCTTCCTGATCGTCCTGGCCAGCCCGCGCGGGCGATCGCTGTTCGCCTTTCGGCGGGAGGCCACGGCATGAGCGAGCGATGGACCGTGATCCGCTCCGGCACGCCTACCCGGATCTCGGCGTCGGTGCTGGTCGTCGTGGGGATCGCGATGTTCGGGGTGCCGTTCGCGTTCCGGACCGACATCGTCCAGCAGCTCACCACGCTCTGCACCCTGTTGATCATGGCAATGATGTGGAACGTCCTGGCCGGTTACGGCGGGCTCGTCTCGGTGGGTCAGCAGGCGTTCATCGGCTTCGGAGCGTACGCAACGATCTTCCTCACCCAGCGTGACGTGCCCGCCTACCTCGCCATCGTCCTGGCCGCCGTCGCCTCCGGAATCCTGGCGATCGCGCTCGCACCGCTGCTGCTGCGGCTGCGCGGCGGCCAGTTCGCGGTCGGCACCTGGGTGGTCGCCGAGGCCCTGGCGCTGCTGGTCGCGCTGGACGAGGAGCTCGGCGGCGGCACCGGCGTGTCGCTGCGCGGTCTCAACGCGATCACCCCCGACTGGCGCCGCGCGTACACCTATTGGTTGACCCTGGCGTTCACGTTGCTGCTGCTCACCCTGGTTTTCCTGCTGCTGCGCCGGCGGAGCGGCGCCGCGATCCGGGCCATCCGCGACGATGAGGAGGCGGCGGCTTCCCTCGGCGTACGCGTCAAGCCGTTGAAATTCATGCTGTTCGTGCTGGCCGGGTTCGGCTGCGGGGCTGCCGGCGCGCTGACCTTGGCGAACACGCTGTTCATCCAGCCGCAGTCGATCTTCGGCGTGCAGTGGTCGGCCTACATGCTGTTCATGGTGCTGGTCGGCGGGATCGGCACCTACGAGGGGCCGATCCTCGGCGCGATCCTGTTCTTCCTGCTGCAGGACTGGTTCGCGCAGTACGGGGCGTGGTATTTGATCGGCCTCGGCGTGGTGGCGATCGCGTTCGCCCTGTTCCTGCCGCGCGGGCTGTGGAGTCTCGCCGACGATCGACTGCCGTTCCGGCTGCTTCCGGTCGGATACGCGCTGCGTCCGGCCCGATAGCATCGCGTCATGATCACGGTGCTGCACCACATCGGCGGCGAGCGGGTCGCCTCGATCAACGGGCGGCGGCACCCCGATCACGACCCGTGGAGCCGGACGGTTCTCGCCGAGGTCGCCTCCGGTGACGCCGAGGACACCCGGGTGGCGATCGAGGCCGCGCACGCCGCGTTCCCGGCCTGGTCGGCGCTGGCCCCGACCGACCGGCAGCTGATCTTCATCCGGGCCGCCGACGCGCTGGCCCGGCGCCGCGCCGAGGTGATCGACCTGCTCGCCGCCGAGACCGGATGCGGGTCGCACTTCGCCGGCGTCCAGTTCGACTTCAGCCTCGCCCTGCTGCGGCAGGCGGCCGGCCTGGCCCACCAGCCGACCGGGCAGATCCTGCCGACCGACCAGCCCGGCTCGCGGGCCCTGGCCGTGCGCCGCCCGGTCGGGGTGGTGGCGGCGATCGCGCCGTGGAACGCCGCCCTCGCCCTTGCCGGCCGGGCCATCGTCGGGCCGCTCGCGCTCGGCAACACGATCGTGCTGAAGCCGAGCGAGGAGTCGCCGATCACCGGCGGCACGCTGTGGGCCGAGGTGTTCGCCGAGGCCGGGCTGCCGGCCGGGGCGGTCAACGTGGTCACCCACGCCCCCGGGGACGCCGGGATGATCGCCGAGGAACTGGTCACCCACCCCCTGGTCCGGCGGATCAGCTTCACCGGGTCGACGATCACCGGCCGCCGGCTCGCCGAGCTGTCCGCCCGCCATCTCAAGCGCCCGGTCCTGCAGCTGAGCGGGCACAACGCCCTGATCGTGCTGGCCGACGCCGACCTGTCCCTGGCCGTCGACGCCGCCGCCTACGGGGCGTTCGTCCACCAGGGCGAGATCTGCATGTGCGTCCGCCGGATCATCGTCGACCGGTCGATCGCCGAGGAGTTCACCGCCCGCTTCATAGACAAGGTCGCCGGCCTGCCGATCGGCGACCCGCGCGACCCGGCCACCGTGGTCGGCCCGCTGATCAACGAGTGGGCGCTGAGCCTGGTCGCCCGGCGGGTCGAGGAGGCGGTGTCGCTGGGCGCGCGGCTGCTCACCGGCGGGACGCCGGTGCCGCCCTGCTACCCGCCGACCGTGCTCACCGACGTCCCGCCGGAGGCGGAGATCGCGTTCGAGGAGACGTTCGGGCCGGTCGCGCTGCTGGAAACCGTCGACGGGCCGGAGGAGGCGCTGCGCCGGGCCAACTCGTCGCGGTTCGGGCTCACCGCCGGGATCATCTCGGCCGACACGTACGGGGCCCTCGATCTGGCCCGGCGGCTCGAGGTCGGCATCGTGCACATCAACGACCAGACCGTTAATGACGAACCCCACATGCCGTTCGGCGGCGTCAAGGATTCCGGCTGGGGGCGCTTCGGCCTGCAGTTCGCCGGCGAAGACTTCACCGAACTTCAATGGATCACGCTGCGCGACTCGGGAAGATCCTTTCCGTTCTGAACCCTTCGTGCCGCTCGCCCGTACTGCCGGGGGTGGGCGGGATCGTGCCGCCCCCGACCGAAGGGCTGCTGATCTTGCCGTCGACACCCCGGTCCCGGTGGCGCATCCTGCTCGGGAGCGCCATGACCGTCGCTGCCGCCGTCCTCGTCTACCTGGCCCTGGTAGTACCCGACGCCATCGGCCGGATGAAACCCGGCACCTTCATCGAGGGGGCTTTCCTCCGCGTACCCATCGAGATCATCATCGGTGGCGCGATCGTCCTGGCCCTGTCCCCGCGCTGGCGACGGCCGGTGGCCGCGCTGTTCGGGCTCGGCCTCGGCGTCGTGGTGATCCTCAAGGTCCTCAACGTCGGCTTCCGGCAGGTCCTCGGCCGCCGCTTCGACCTGGTCCTCGACCCGCCGCTGCTGCGCGACGGCTACAACGCACTGACCGAGACCGACGGCCGGACGTACGCGAACCTGGCCGTCGCCGCCGCGATCCTGCTCGCCGTGGTCGCGCTGGTCGCCTGCACCTTCGCCGCGCTGCGGCTGGCCGCGGCGACCGCCCGCTACGCCAACCCGGCCCGGCGCACCCTGGTCGGCCTGACCGCGGTGTGGGTGGCGCTCGCGATCAGCGGCATCACCCTGTTCCCGAACGCGCCGGTCGCCTCGGACAGCGCCGCCGACCTGCTCAAGAGCACGGCCAAGTCGGTGCCGGTGGCGATCCGCGACCAGCGCCACTTCGCCGAGGCCGCGGACAGCGACCCGTTCCGCGGGGTGCCGCCCACCGACCTGGTCAGCGGCCTGGACGGCAAGGACGTGCTGATCGGCGTGGTGGAGAGCTACGGCCGCAGCGCGCTCACCGACCCGGCGATGAGCGCCGTGGTCAACCCGGTCCTGGACGCCAACCAGAAGAAGCTCACCGACGCCGGCTTCGCGGCCAAGACCGGCTGGCTGACCTCCTCGACGTACGGCGGGGGCAGCTGGCTCGCGCACGCGTCGTTCCAGTCCGGCCTGTGGATCAACAGCCAGCAGCGCTACCACCAGCTGACCGCCAGCAACCGGATCACCCTGACCAGCGCGTTCCACGACGCGGGCTGGCAGACGGTGGGCGTCGAGCCGGGCAACACGGTCGCCTGGCCGGAGGCGTCGTTCTACGGCTACGACACCATCTACGACTCCCGGAACATGGGCTACCAGGGTGAGCGGTTCGGCTGGTCACGCATGCCCGACCAGTACACGCTGGACTTCTTCCAGCGGAACGCCTACGCCAAGCGCACCAAGCCGCTGATGGCCGAGATCACCCTGACCTCCAGCCACGAGCCGTGGACCGCCATCCCGCAGACGCTGCCCTGGGACCAGATCGGCGACGGCTCGTCCTACGCCGCGAACGCCCTGAACCGCCAGGAGCTGTGGAGCAACCCTTCGAAGACCCAGCTCCAGTACGCCAAGTCGATCGGTTACTCGGTCGACAACCTGATCTCGTGGGCGACCAAGTACGGCGACAAGGACCTGGTCGTCATCATGTTCGGCGACCACCAGCCGATGTCCATCGTGAGCGGCAACAACGCCAGCCACGACATCCCGGTCACGATCATCGCCCACGACCCGAAGGTGCTGGACCGCCTCGCCGACTGGAACTGGGCCGACGGCCTGAAGCCGGCCGCGTCCACGCCGGTGTGGCAGATGGACCAGTTCCGCGACCGCTTCTTCACCGCATTCCGCAGCCAGGGCGGAGTGGCTATGCCCCACCGCTGATACGCGCGAGCTGATGCTGACGCTCCGCTCGGTCCCCGCCCCGGAACCCAGCGCCACGCTCACCCGATCTCCAGGATCTCGGGCTCTGCACTCCCCCACGCCGAGGCCCCGATTTCCAGGATGTCGGGCGCAGCACCCGCGCCAAGG
>NZ_BOML01000026.1 GCF_016862175.1 Paractinoplanes durhamensis
GGGGCCTCGAACAGGATTTGAGACCCCGACATCAAGGAAAAGGTGGCGGGCCGAGCTCGCCGGCGGCGCCGACCCGACGCCCGAACGATGCGTGGCGACCACGTCAGCGGCCGACTACCGATAGGCCGCGCCACCGACGCCCGCGAAACAATCCCTGTCCCAGAGCCGCCCGCCGCGGGGTGGGCGCCTACCAGGCGTTTCTCGGCCCTTTGCTCCGCTTACCCATACGCCGCTCGGACGCGCGCGCCTGGAGGTACGCAGGGCAAGGATGAGCCGGCGCGTGGAGGTACGCAGAGCAGCGCGTATATGTGCGCAAAGCAGAGTGGTCAGAAAGGCCTGGTGGGCTGCGGCAGCAGGTGGAATTCGTTGCCGTCCGGGTCGGCCAGTCGGCCGGCCGGGGCGTCCAGCAGTGTCGCGCCCAGCTTGAGCAGGCGGTCCAGCTCGGTCTGGGGGTCGCCGTCGGGGAGCAGCTCGTAGCGCAGGCGGGCGCGGGCGGGCTTCGGATTGTACGGCGGGCCGCCCCAGCTGATCTTCGGGCCGCCGTGCGGGGAGCGGATCGCGGTCTCCTCGTCCTGGTCCCAGACCAGCGGCCAGCCGAGCGCCTCGCTCCAGAAATAGCCGACCTCCCGGGAACCGTCGGAGCTCAGCGCGCCGATGAACCCGCAGCCGGCCAGGAAGCTGTTGCCCGGCTCGACCACGCAGAACTCGTTGCCCTCCGGGTCGGCGAGCACGACGTGCAGCTCTTCGGGAAGCTGGCCGACGTCGTGGTGCCGGCCGCCCAGCTCCAGCGCCCGGGCCACCGTCTCCTGCTGCTGGCCGAGGGACCGGCTGGTCAGGTCAAAGTGGATCCAATTCGGGAGGGTCTTCGGCGAGGAAGACGGCCGGAACACCAGGTGGAAGCCGGTGTCGTCGGCGGGCTGCAGGGCGTCCCCGCCGACGATCTCCCAGCCGAGGATGCCGGACCAGAAGCGGGCCAGCTCGGCCGGGCGGCTCGCGTCGAAGCTGAGGGCGAACAGTCGGCTGCTCATCGCGGCAGCCTAGGCCGGGGTCACTGCCGGGTCACCCGAATTAGGACCAGCCGCTCGGGGAACAGCACCGGTGCCTGCACGCCGGTGACGGCCAGCATCCGGCCGCTGAGCTCGGCGCCGCCGGCCCACCAGGGCAGCGGATATTGAGTCGCGCCCTGCGCCTCGTCGGCCGGCGCGAGCGGCTCGATCCGGTAGGTGGCGTCCGGGTCGAGGCCGGGCAGCCGCACCCGGCCGGGCGGCGACCACACCCCGGTCGCCACGGTGGTGAGGGCATAGATCGCCGCCGAGCGGTCGGTGGCGACCACGCCGTGCACCCACAGCGCCGGGTCCGGGTGATCGGCGCGGACCACGGTGCCGCTGTGCAGCAGGCCGCGGATGTCCTTGTAGAGCCGGATCCAGGCGGCCAGCCGGTCCCGGTCGGCCGGGCTCGCCTCGGTGATGTCCCATTCGATGCCGAAGTGGCCGAACAGCGCCGTCCCGGCCCGGTAGTCGAGGGTGTGCACCCGGCCGGTGGTGTGCGAGACGGTCGGCCCGACGTGCGCGCCGATCATCTCCGGCGGCAGCAGCGTGCCGGTCCAGCGCTGGATGAGCTGCCGTTCGAGGGCGTCGTTGCAGTCGCTGGACCAGACCCGGTCGGTGCGTTCGAGGACGCCGAGGTCGACCCGGGAGCCGCCGGACGAGCAGCTCTCGATCTCCACGCCCGGGTGCCGGGCCCGCAGCTCGTCCAGCAGGCGGTAGAGCCGCAGCGTCTGCACATGCACCCCGGCTTCGCCGCGCGGCGAGTGCCCGGCGTCGATCAGGTCCCGGTTGTGGTCCCACTTGAGGTAGCCGATGGCGTACTCGCTCAGCAGCGCGTCGAGCCGTTCCAGGAGGTACGCGTACGCCTCGTCGTGGCCGAGGTCGAGCACCTGCTGGTGGCGGGACTCGGGTGGCAGCCGGCCCCCGGTCGCCATGATCCATTCGGGGTGGGCCCGGGCCAGGTCGGAGTCGGGGTTGACCATCTCCGGCTCGACCCACAGCCCGAACTGCATGCCGCGTTCGCGCACGTGGTCGACGAGCGGGTGCAGGCCCTTGGGCCAGACCGTCTCGTCGACATACCAGTCGCCGAGGCCGGCGTGGTCGTCGCGGCGGTGCCGGAACCAGCCGTCGTCGAGGACGAACCGTTCGACGCCGGCCGCCGCGGCCACGTCGGCGAGGGCGGTGAGCTTGGCCAGGTCGTGGTTGAAGTAGACCGCCTCCCAGGTGTTGATGATCACCGGGCGGGGCGAGCGGGGGTGCTGCGGGCGGCCGCGCAGGTAGCGGTGGAACCGCCCGGACAGCTCGTCGAGACCGTGCCCGTACGAGCCGTACAGCCAAGGGCTTTGATATTTTTCGCCCGGTGCCAGCCGGACCTCGCCGGCCAGCAGGAGTTCGCCGCCGCCGAGCAGCGACACCCCGGTCGAGGTTCGTTCGGCGAGGGTGCGGTGGTTGCCGCTCCACGCGACGTGCACGCCCCAGACCTCGCCGGTGGCGAAGCCGAAACCGGCGGTGCCGGCGGCGAGGACGATCGAGGCGTCCGCGCCGGTCCGGCCACGCCGGTTGTCCCGCAGCCGGGTGCCGACCGTGAACGGCATCCGTTGCGGGGTGCGTTCGCGCAGGTGCCGGCCGGTGAAGTCGAGCAGCTCGGCCGCCTCGGTCGGCACCGGCAGAGTCAGCAGCACCCCGTCGAGCGTGAAGGTCGAGCCCGGGTCGTCGTTGGTCAGCGTGACCCGCTGCCGCAGCAGGCCCGACGCGGTCATCTCCAGCTCCAGCCGCAGTGACAGCCCCGCCGCGGCGTCCCGGGCGGTCGCGTCGAGGCGGTGCCGGTCACCCTCGAGCGCCAGCTGCTCGAGGGTGAAGGCGGTGGAGAACGCGGCACCGTCGCGGTGGCCGGTCAGCCCGGGCGTGCCGAGCCAGCCGACCGACTGCTCGGGCAGCACGCTGACCGGCACCACCTCGTCGATGTTGTTGGAGACCTGCTGCGGGATGGCGGCCAGGGCCAGGCCGGCCAGCTCCGCCTCCGAGCAGGCACCGAGGTCGGCACCCCAGTGCAGGACCCGGGGCAGGAGCGGGCCGGCGCAGTCGAGCACCAGGCTGACACCGTCGGCGCGCCAATGGACCGGAACCTCGATCGACAACATCTACTGAGCCACCTTGAAGAGGTCGTTGAGCTGGTTGTTGAGGCCGGTCAGCGAGGAGACCGGCGCACTGCCGATGTAGACCGCGTCCATCCGGGGGTTCATCAGCGCGAGGATGTCGGCGGCGTTGGTCATCACCGGGAACAGGAACGTCGTCTTGTCGGTGACCTGCTGGGTGAACGGGGTGACGTCGAGGTTGCGGTCCTTCTTGTTGAAGGCGACGGCGAGCTCGGTCGCGGCCGGCCGGGCCGGGAAGACCACCCCGGACTCCCCGATGATGTCCTGGCACTTCTCACCGGACATGAACTTCACCCACTTGGCCGCGTTCTCCGGCTGCTTCGACAGCGTGGTGACCGAGTCGGCGAGGCCGTTGAACATCGACGCCCGCTTGCCGCTCGGGCCGATCGGCGTCGGCGCGAGGCCGATGTCGAGCTTCTTGCCGGTCGCGTCGGTCAGCTTGGTGAACGTCGAGATCATCCACGAGCCGCTGAGGCCCATGGCCGCGGTGCCGGACTGGATCTGCTTGTCGGTGCCGATCGCGTTGGCCCCGCCGATCTCGGAGTAGCTGGCCATGTAGCCCTTGCGCACCAACCCGTAATACCAGCTCAAGGTGTCCTGCAAGGCCGGTTGGTCCAAATTGAACCTGGTCCCCCACGGATTCTTGTCGGTGGCCTGCCAGCCCGCGCTCGCCGCGAACGCCGACCACTGGGTCTGCCCCCAGCCCGCCCCGCCCGAACCCTCCGAGCTCAGCCCGTGCACCTTCACATGGTCGCGGTCGAAGCCGGGCTCGTCACCGCGGACCCCCTTGTCGTCGATCGTCAGATGGGCGACCAGCTTCTCGAAGCTGCCGCCGTCCTGCGGATTCCATCGCAGGTCCTGCAGGGTCGCCGGGTCGACACCGGCCGCCTTGAGCGCGGCGTTGTCGTAGAAGATGGCGATGGTGTCCCAGTCCTTCGGCGCGCCGTAGCGCTTGCCGTCCTGCCCCTTCCACAGCGCGGCCAGGCCGGCCTGGTAATCGCCGTCCTGAAGGTCGGCGGTCGGCGCGAGATCGTCCAGCGGCCGCAGCACCTTCAGATCGACGAACTGCGCGTATTTCGCCAGGTGATCGGTGAACACGTCGGGCGCGGTGTCGGCGATGAAACCGGCGGTCAGCTTCGACCAGTAGGAATCCCAGCCGTACTGCGAGATGTGCACCGACAGGCCCGGGTTCTCCTTGGCGAATTCGTCGGCGCACTTCTGGTAACCCGGCTGCTGCCCGGAGTCCCACAGCCAGTACTCGATCACGCCGTTCTTTCCACCGGTTCCGCCGCTCCCGCAGGCGGCCGCGAGCAGGCCGACCGTCAGGGCAGTCGCGCCCATCTTGAGTTTCCGGAACATGCCGACCCTCCTCACTTGATGCCGCTGAAGCCGATGGAATTGACGATGCGTTTGGCGAAGACGATGAACAGCAGCAGCATCGGCAGCGCGGCGACCAGCGTCGCGGCCATCAGCCCGGCCCAGTCCGGCCCGGTCTGCGGGGTCTGCGACTTGAAGACGCCCAGCGCCACGGTGAGCACTCGCGATTTGTCGGTGTAGCTGACCATCAGCGCCCAGAAATACTCGTTCCACGACGAGATGTAGGTGAGGATCCCGAGCGTGGCGATCGGCGCGGTGGACATCGGCAGAATCAGCCGGAAGAACACCCGGATCTTCGACGCGCCGTCGATCAGTGCCGCCTCCTCCACCTCCTTGGAGATGCCGAGGAAGAACTGCCGCAGGAAAAACACCGCGAACGGGGTCATCAGCATGCTCGGCAGGGCGATGCCGAGCAGGGTGTCGACCAGACCCAACTGCTTGATGAGTACGAAATTGGGGAGCAGCGTGAAGATGGCCGGGATCATCAACCCGCCCAGGAAGAACGCGAACCACTTCTCCCGATGCTTCCACTCCAGACGGGCAAAGGCGTACGCGGCCATCGCCGAGAAGAACACCTGACCCACCGTGACCAGGGTGGAGACGACCACCGAATTGAGCAGGTAGCGCCAGAACGCGATCGGCTGCCCGGCCCCGCCGGCGTCGATCGCCTCCTGACCGGTCTGCAGGCCGAAGACCCGCTCGAACCCGCCCCACGACGGCTGCACCGGCAGCAGGTTGTCGGACCCGGCGTAGAGGGCGTTGTTGCTGGACAGGGCGGTGCGCAGCATCCAGTAGAAGGGGAACAGGCTGGCCAGGATGACGACGATCATGAAGGCCCAGGCGAACGCGCGGCCGATGCCGAACCGCTTCGGATCGGGCGGTTCGACGACCCGGGCGATGATCGAGTCGCCGATGGTGGTGGCGGGAGGGGCGGTGGTGGTGGCCATGTCCGTCTCCTTCAGTTCAGGTCGGACGAGTCGGCCCGGGTGACCCGGTACTGGATGAAGGTGATGACCACGAGCACCAGCAGCAGGGCCACCGACATCGCGGAGGCGTAGCCGAACTGGAAGCGCCCGAACGCCACGTCGTAGATGTAGAACTGCAGCACCCGGGACGAGTCGACCGGCCCGCCACGGGTCGCGATCGCGACCGTGTCGAAGACCTGGAACGACCCGACCACCGTGATGATCAGGACCAGCGCGAGGACCGGGCGCAGCAGCGGGACGGTGATGCTGCGGAACATCCGGGGTTCGCTGGCGCCGTCCATCCGCCCCGCCTCGTACATCGTCTCCGGGATCGTCTGCAGGCCGGCGAAGATGAGCAGCGCCGTGTAGCCGACGTGCCGCCAGACGTTGATCAGGGCGATGGTGGGGATGACCCAGGCGTCCGAGGACAGGAACGGGATCCGGTCGAAGCCGAGCGCCGCGATCACCGTGTTCCCGATGCCGAGCTGGTAGTCGAGGATCCAGAGGAAGACCATCGCGGCGACCACGTTGGAGACCAGATACGGCGTGAGCACGATGCCGCGCAGCCAGGTCCGCTTGGTGAGCCGCTGCATCATCACGGCGATGACCAGCGCGAACATCGTCTGAAGGACGATGTTGACGAATACGTAGTAGACCGTGACCTTCATCGAGTTCCAGAAGACCGGGTCCTGGACCATCCGGATGTAGTTGTCGAGGCCGTTGAACTCGGGCGGGGTCAGCAGGTTGAACTTGGTGAAGCTCAGGTAGATCCCGCGAAGGGTCGGCCAGACCATGAAGACCAGGAAGCCGATCAGCGCGGGCAGGATGAAGAGCAGGGCGAGCCGGGTGTCGTCGCGCCGGCCGCGGGCCTTGGTGGTCTTCGGAAGCGGAGCGGTCAGTGCCATCGTGTCTCCTTCACCGGAAACTTCGCGGCCACATATTTTCAATCAGGCTGAAAATAAACCGCCGTAACCGGTGTGACAAGAGCCACTCGTAAACTGGGCAGATGGTGATGGTCGGCCCGGTCCCACGAACCACCCTGTCGCCGGGTGAGCTCGCGGTCACCCGGCACCTCCTCGTGCACGGCCCGGCGTCGCGCGGCGACCTCGGCGACCGGCTCAACCTCTCGTACGCGTCGATGTCCCGGGTGGCCCGCGCGCTGGTCGACGGCGGGATGGCGGCCGAGACCCTCGAGTTGGAGACCGCGGTCGGCCGGCCGCGCCAGATCCTGACCGCGGTGCCCGGCGCCCGCCACGTGGTCGGCGTCAAGCTCACCGCCGACACCGCGTACGCCGTGGTGTGCGACCTGTTCGGCGTGGTCAAGGCGGCGACCCGAGCGGCCCTGCCGAAGCCGGACGCCGACGGCACCGTCCCGGTCGCCGCCACCGTGCGGGTGCTCGCCCAGGTCGTGAGCCGGTTGGCCCGCCGGGTCCCGCACCTGGACGGCATCGGCGTCGCCCTCGGCGGCATCGTCACCGACCGGGCGGTCGTGCGCGAGGGCACCTTTCTCGGCTGGCACGACGTCGACCTCGCCACCCCGCTCGCCGACCGCACCGGCCTCCCGGTCGTGGTCACCAACGACGTCACCGCGCTGGCCCGCGAGCAGCTGTGGTTCGGCGCCGGGCGCAGCCACTCCACGTTCGGGGTCATCACGGTCGGGGCCGGCCTCGGGTTCGGCCTGGTCCGGGAGGGCGTCGCCGTCGAGTCGCTGATCGACAACGGTCACCTGCTCGCCCACTCCCCCCTCGACCTCCAGGGGCCACGCTGCGACCTCGGCCACCACGGGTGCGCCGCCGCCTACCTCAACCGCGAGGACCTCGAACGGCGCGCATCGGCGGCGGCCGGCCGGCCGGTCACGTTCGACGATCTGCTCCGGGCCCGCAGCGCCGCCGACGCCACCGCCACCCGCCTGCTCGACGACGCGTCGCGCGCACTCGGGCACCTGGCCGCCACGTTCGCCGGCGCGCTGCAGACGACCTGCATCGTCCTGGCCGGCGAGGACGTCGCCGCCCTGACCGGCTCGCCCGTCATGAATGCGGTCATCGAAGACCGGCTACGGCCCGGGCCGGGCGAGGCCCAGCGCTGCACCCTCGACATCGTCACCACCGAGCTGGCCTTCAAAGACTGGGCCCAGGGTGCCGCAGTCGTCGGCATCCAGGCGATCCTCGGCGCCTCCTGAGACAATGGCTTCGCAGGTCACCTGATTCGTACGCCATCGGAGGACATCATCCGCATCGTCAACGCCATCGCCGCGCCCTCCGCCACCGAGCCGCTCGTGCGCACCACGGTCGAGCGCCGGAACCTCGGACCGCGCGATGTCCTGATCGAGATCAGCTACGCCGGCATCTGCCACTCCGACATCCACACCGTGCGCGGCGAGTGGGGCAGCGTGCCCTACCCGCTGACCGTCGGCCACGAGATCGTCGGGCACGTCACCGAGGTCGGCGCCGAGGCCGGGAAGCACAAGGTCGGCGACCGGGTCGGGGTCGGCTGCATGGTCAACTCCTGCCGCGACTGCGACAACTGCCAGGCCGGCTACGAGCAGTACTGCCTGGACGGCAACACCGGGACGTACGCGAGTGTCGACCGGGACGGCACGGTCACCCAGGGCGGCTACTCGACGCACGTGGTCGTCGACGAGGACTTCGTGCTGCGGGTGCCGACCAGCATCCCGCAGGAGGCGGCGGCCCCGCTGCTCTGCGCCGGGATCACGACGTACTCTCCGCTGTCGCACTGGAATGCCGGGCCCGGCAAGCGGGTCGCCGTGGTCGGCATGGGCGGCCTCGGCCACATGGCCGTCAAGATCGCCGCGGCGATGGGCGCCGAGGTCACCGTGCTGTCCCAGACGCTGAGCAAGAAGGCCGACGGCGAGCGCTTCGGCGCCGCGCACTACTACGCCACCAGCGACCTGACCACGTTCGAGGCGCTGAAGAACTCGTTCGACCTGATCATCAACACGGTCAGCGCGCCGATCGACATGCGCTCCTACCTCGGCCTGCTCCGCCTCGACGGCACGCTGGTCAGCGTGGGCGCGCCGCCGGAGCCGCTGACGGTGCCGGTGTTCGCGCTGTTCGGCAACCGGCGCTCGTTCGCCGGTTCGAGCATCGGCGGCATCGCCGAGACCCAGGAGATGCTCGACTTCTGCGCCGAGCGCGGGATCGCCCCCGAGGTCGAGGTGATCGACGCCGACGCGGTGAACGACGCCTACGAGCGCGTCCTCACGTCGGACGTGCGCTACCGCTTCGTGATCGACATCGCTTCCTTGCGCTGACCTGTCACGAAAAGGGGGACTCGCTAGTCCTCCTGGCATGACAACCGCGATCAAGAAGTGGCTGCGGGCCGGCCTGCTCCTGCTGGCCGGCCTGCAGACCTTCGTCTCCCTGTGGCAGTATTTTTTCCCACGCTCGTTCTACGACGACTTCCCGACGGTGCGCCTGGACCCGCCGTACAACGAGCACCTGGTCTCCGACGTCGGCGGCCTGGGCCTGGCCCTGTCGGCCATGCTGGTCATCGCGGCCGTGGTCCTGGAACGCACGATCGCCCTGGCCGCGCTGACCGGCTACGCGATCTACGCGGCCACCCACTTCGCCTTCCACGTCCGCCACTTCGAGCACTTCTCGCTGCGCGACGCCCTCAGCGTCGGCACCGGCCTGGGCCTCGAGGCGGTCCTGGCCCTGGCCTTGATCGTCGTGGCGTGGCGAGCACGCCAACCTGCCCTAGGCTGAGCCGCAGCGGTTTTCCGCCGCCCCGTTTTCAGCCGCCGGCCAGGAGGGCTTGGCTCTGCGCCTCGGAACAGGCCGACGTCGGTCGTTCCCCGGGCGCGGTGGTCGCGACCGTCTCGACGGCGTTGTCGGGGTGGATGCGCGCGGGAAGCTTGCCGAAACGGATCGCGCGGTCACGCGCGCTGTCCAGGTCGCCGAGTTCCTTCTTCATGCCGTCATGCTCGCACGCCGGCGCCGCCCCCGGCCTCGACTAATACGACATCACCTTCTTCAGCTCGACGATCACTTTCGACAGCGATCGGTCGATCTGGGCGAAATGTTTGGCCTCGCCGTCCTCCTCGAGCACCAGCCGTCTGGTCTCGATCCGCAGCTCCCGATAGTCACCGGCGCCCAGCTTCGCCACCGCCGCCAGCGGGATGGCCTCGACCTCGTCCGCCCGCTTCACGAAGGCGACATCACCGGCGTGGAGCCGGCGGACGGCCAGCCATTTGTGGATCAGATTGCGCGCCTTGAGGCATTCATTTTCGAGTTCGATGCTCAGATAGAGCATGCCCGGATTGTGACTCCAGGTCACCGCCACGCAGTAGTCGTGACAGGAGATCTCGGCAATGATCAGCAATTGGAACAGAAATGGGTCGGACCGGTCGGTGACCTTCCCGCTGATCGCCCGATAGTTGCGCAACGCGTCCTGCGCCGTGCGGGCACTGACGAAGACCCGCTCGTAACGGTCGAGGTGACCTTCGAGCGCGCGTTTCATATGGTCGTTCTGCCGCTTCTTCCGCTGCTCGACCAGAAATATGATCATCGAGCAGGTAGCGGTTATCGACGCCCCACCGGCGGCCCCGAGCACGGCGAACACGGCCGGGCCCACGCTCACCCCACCTGCCCACGATGCATGTTCGGAATGATGATGAAGGTGCGTGTAACGGTGACGATCGGCAGCTTCTGGATCTTCTCCATGACAAGCTGATGCAACTCCTCGACCGAGGTGGTCTCGATCCGGGCAATGACATCGGCTTCGCCGTAGACCGCCTCCGCCTCCTTGACGAACTGCGGATAATCCTCAAGAAGCGTGTTGACAAGATCCCCGGAATTCTTGGCCGGCACAGTGATCAACACATACGCAGAAACCACGGATCGGCTGGTCATAAAAGAAGCGTAGAACCGCCCCGCAAGAAGACCACCGACCGACATTCACCAGCATTCACCCGTTCGCGAAATCAGCAAATGGCGAATCGCCAACGGACGCATGTCTTCGGCCTCCGAGATCTTTCTATCGCCGGATCGGCTTCCACACCGGCCAGAGTGCCGGATGGGGCATCCGGCCAGTGCGGGGATCGGCGATGATGCAGGGCGGCACCGTCCCCCTTGGACTGTTGGAGACCGCAATGGATGCTCGGCTCGAGCTGACTCGTCCCGATGTGCGGCTGCGCGACGCCTGGCTCGCTGCCTACGCGGAGTGGCCCGCGGGCTCCCACCTGGACGCGTCCGGGCTGCGGGACACCGACGATGTGCGCAGCCAGGAGGGCTTCGCCGCTTGGGTCGCGAAGCTGCTCAGCTGCGCGGACCCGCAGGCACCGCTCCCGCCGGGCCAGGTCGCGCACTCCACCTACTGGTGGATCACCGAGAACGCGGACGTGCTGGGCTCGGTCGAACTGCGGCACGACATCGACCACCCGCTCCTGCTCGACGCGGGCGGTCACATCGGATACAGCGTGCGCCCCGGTCACCGCGGGCGCGGCATCGCGTCATGGGCGCTGGCCGCGACCCTCGACCAGGCGCGCGCGGCCGGCATGGACCGGGTGTTGCTGACCTGCTCCCCGGAGAACTCAGCGTCCGCCCGCATCATCGAAAAGGCCGGCGGCGAACTCGAAGACATCCGCGAAACCCCCATCGGCCCCAAGCGCCGCTACTGGATCTCGCTATGACCTCGCCCTGAGCCGGCGATCAGGCGCTGCATGGTGGCGTGGGCGGGTGGGCCCCACGTCGGCTTGCCGCCGGGGCGGCCGTGGGTGCCGTTGTCGCCGATCAGCATGCCGCTCAGGGCCCGGGCCATCGCCCAGCCCCGGGCCCGGCGCCGGGTGGCGGCGTCCGCCACCGGGCGGTAGGCGGCGTAGAAGTCGTCGATGGTGTCGGCGGTGAGCAGGATCCACGCGGCGGACAGGTCGTAGGCCGGGTCGCCGGCGCAGCAGTCGCCGAAGTCGATCACGCCGCTGAGCGTGCCGCCGGTGGTGAGGACGTTGGCCGGGTGCAGGTCGGCGTGCAGCCACAGGCGCGGGCCGGCCCACGGCGGCGCGGTGATCGCGTCCTGCCAGACAGCGACGACGGCGTCGGGGTCGGCGATCAGGCCGCGCTCGGTGGCCAAAGCCAGCCCGCCGGCGAAGCCGTCGGCGCGGTCGGCCAGCGGCCCGCCGCGATCACGGCCTTCCGGTGCCCCGATCGGGGCGGGCTGGTGCAGACTCGTCAGGAAGGCGGCCAGTAGGCGGGCCGAGTCGGCCGCCCGCGTGACAGGAGCCAGGTCGGCGGGGGTGCCGGGCACCCAGGTGGTGACGATCCAGGGCCGGGGGAACAGCGCGGACGGTGAACCGAGGCGCTGCGGGACCGGGATCGGCAACGGCAGCCGCGAAGCCAGCGAAGGCAGCAGGTCATGCTCCTTGCGCAGCTGAGCGTCCGCGTCGCCGACCACCCAGGGCAGCCGGACGGCCAGGTCGTCGCCGAGCCGCCACATCTGGTTGGACCAGCCGCGCGCGCCCAGCCGGATGGGCCGGTCAGCAAGGTCCGGGTGCTGATCTTGGAGCAGCGAGAGGACCAGTTCCGCAGTGATCTCGATCGCGCCGTGGGTCATGCGTTGCGACGCTAGCCCGGCCGCACCACTAGTGTTCGAGAGGTAAGTTACGCAACCGTAGGTTTGGAGGCCTGATGGCGGACGACCGGCCCTGGCTGGCGGCCTACCCGGAGGGTGTCCCGGCCGACATCACCGTCCCGACGCAGGCGCTGACCGCGAATCTCCACAACTCCATAAAACGGTTCCCCGATCGGATCGCCCTCGACTTCCTCGGGGCCACCACCACGTACGCCCAGCTCGGTGACCAGGTGGCCCGGGCCGCGGAGGCGTTGCGGAAGCTGAAGGTAAAGCCCGGGGACCGGGTCGCGCTGATCCTGCCGAACTGCCCCCAGCACGTGGTCGCCTTCTACGCGGTACTGCGTCTCGGCGCGGTCGTGGTCGAGCACAACCCGCTCTACACCGCGGACGAGTTGGCCCACCAGCTGGAAGATCACGGCGCGGAGGTCGCGATCTGCTGGGAGAAGGTGGCCACCACGATCGCCGGCAAGGTCACAACGATCGTCGCCGTCGACCTGACTGCCGCGTTGCCGCTGGTCAAGCGCCTGGCGCTCAAGCTGCCCCTGCCGCCGGCGCGCAAGATGCGCGCCGAGATGCGCGGCCCGTTACCGGACGGCGCGCTCCGGTGGGAGGCGCTGGTCGCCGCGGCAGAGCCGATAGCGGAAACAACCAAGGGCCCAGCGGTCGACGACATCGCCCTCCTGCAATACACCGGCGGCACCAGCGGCACCCCGAAGGGCGCGATCCTCACCCACAAGAACCTGGCGGCCAACGCCGAACAGAGCCGCGTCTGGGTGCCGGGCCTGCGCGACGGGGGCGAGACCTTCTACGCGGTGCTTCCGCTCTTCCATGCGTACGGCCTGACCCTGTGCCTGACCACGGCAGTGCAGATCGCCGCGACGATCGTCCTGCTCCCGCGTTTCGACGCGAAGATGGTCCTGGACGCGGCGAAGCGGCGCCCGCCGACGTTCTTCCCGGGCGTCCCGCCGATGTACGACCGGCTGGCCACCGCGGCACGCGACCACAAAGCCGACCTGAGCTCGGTGCGCTATGCGATCAGCGGTGCGATGCCGCTGCCGGCGAAGATCGTCGAGACCTGGGAGGCGCTGACCGCGGGCCTGCTGATCGAGGGCTACGGGATGACCGAGACCTCCCCGATCACGGTCGGCAACCCGATGTCGGAGCGGCGCCGGACCGGTTCGATCGGCGTCCCGTTCCCGTCGACCCGGGTCCGGATCGCCGACCGCGACGACCTGGACCGTGACATGCCGCTCGGCGAGCCCGGCGAAATGCTGTTGCAGGGCCCGCAGGTGTTCTCCGGTTATTGGAACCTGCCCGAGGAGACCGCCGCGGTGCTGCTGCCGGGCGGCTGGATCCGGACCGGGGACATCGCGGTGATGAGCGACGACGGCTTCCTGTCGATCGTGGACCGGATCAAGGAGCTGATCATCACGGGTGGCTTCAACGTCTACCCGTCCGAGGTCGAGGACGTCCTGCGCAAGCACCCGGACGTGGACGACGTGGCGGTGGTCGGCCTGCCGTCGGAGCGTACCGGAGAAGAGGTTGTCGCCGTGGTGGTTGCGGCCGAGGGAGCGTCGGTGGATGCCGAGGCGGTGCTGCGCTGGGCGCGGGAGCGGTTGTCCGGTTACAAGGCGCCGCGCCGGATCGAGGTCACCGACGAGCTGCCGCGCAGCCAGATCGGCAAGGTCCTGCGCCGCCAGGTACGCGACGATCTACTGGACCGCGAATAGTTCGGCGCCGGAGGCCGGGTCGTAGGAGACCGCGAGGACCCGGTCGGCCTGCAGGTAGATCGAGAGGTCGGCGGCGACCCGGTCCTGGGCGCGAACCTGGGTGACCGCGATCGTCAGCGTGCCGGCTTCGAAATGCTCGACGAGGTGCAGGGCGTCCCGGCCGAGCTGCACCGGGTCGTCGTGCACCGCCAGGGCGATGACGCTGTGCCGGGGAAGCCGGGCCCGGAGGCCGGCGGCCAGCCCGGCGGCGCTGAGCCCGCGCCCCGGCTGCTCGCCGACCCCGTAGACGACGAGCAGCTCATCGTTGGTGGCCAGCTCGGCGAGCCGGGCCACGACGGCGGCCGCACCGCGCCGGGTGTCCGGTTCGCCGAGGACGGCCACGGTCGTCGTGGTGGGGCTGTGCTCGGGCCGGAACCGGACCGGCAGCCCGAGCCCGACCCGCAGGTCGGAGGTCCGGACGTAGAGCGCGGCCGCCACCAGCACGGCGGCCAGCAGGCTCCAGGCGGCGGCGTGCGACGGCAGCGCGACGATCAGCAGGGGCGGGACCAGCGCGCCGAGGCTGCCGGCGGCGCCGGTCACCCCCATGATCGCGCCGGCGCTGCCGGGCGGCGCGGCCCGGCCGATCAGGGCGAGGAGGCCGCCGCCGGCCACCCCGTCGCACAGGGCGATCCCGGCGATCGCCCCGACCTGGATGTACGAGCTGGCCGCCAGCGCGACGACCACACTCAGGCCGGCGGCCACGCCGTAGCAGGTCGCCAGCAGCCGGGTCCGCGGGTAGCAGGCGCCCACGAGTCGCGCGACCGACGCCAGGGTGACCACCGACCCGGTGACGGCGAGGGCGTCGAACCAGGCGAAGTGCAGGGTGGTGACCAGGTGGACGGGCAGGAACACGGCGATCGACACCATGCCGCTGAGCGCGACGACGTAGAGCAGGGTCACCGACGAGGTCGAGGCGAGCCGGATCAGCGCCGCGCACTCCCGGACGACCGAGCCGGCGCCACCGGCCGGGGCGGGCTCGCGGATCATCACCGCGGACAGCGCGGCGAAGGCCACCAGAAGCCCCGCGAGCACCAGGGCACTGAGCCGACCCTCGCGGTCAAGCGCCCAGGAGAGGGCGGAGCAGGCCACGGCGACCGCCACCCCGAGACCGAAAATGCCCAGCATCCGGCCACGCCGGCCGTACGGGAACATCCGCGCCACCAGGGCGGCGCCGACGACGAAGGACGAGCTCGCCACGCCGGCAAAAGCCCCGGCGATCACTATCGCCGGTAGCGAGCGGGCCAGTCCGAGGCCGGCCACCGACAGCGCTCCGACCAGGCTGACGGCGGGAAGCATGACGCGGACGCCGTAGCGGTCGGTGAGCACCCCCACCGGCAACCGGACCAGTGCCGCCACCAGCACGGGCAGTCCGATCAGAGCGACATACCACCCCGGGCTCGCCGCGAACCTGTCGTGCAGGTGCGGGCCGAGGAGTATCGACGCCCGCAGGTTCAGCCCCAGCCCGATCGTCACCAGCGCCAGGATCGTGCCCGGTCTTCGCAGAAAGGTCATCGCCAACACACCCGATCCGCAACGTTTCAAGGCCCATCAAACCAGCCGTCACGCTCCGGATCCAACCATGCACCCGGGAGTGTCAATATCAGGCGATCGTCCGGCGGAGGGCGCGCAGCCGGCGGGCCTCGGCCGGATCGGTCACCGGGACGGCGGCGAGGAGCTCCTTCGTGTACGGGTGCTGCGGCTGGGCGTACACCTCGGCGGTGTCCCCCAGCTCGACGATACGGCCCTCGTAGAGCACCGCCACCCGGTCGGCGATCTGCCGCAACACTGCCAGGTCGTGCGACACGAACACCATGGTCAGGCCGAACTCCTCACGGAGCTCCTCGAGCAGGGCGAGCACCTGGGCCTGGGTGGTCACGTCGAGCGAGGACACCGGCTCGTCGCAGACGATCAGTTTCGGACGCGGGGCGAGCGCGCGGGCGATGCCGACCCGCTGCCGCATGCCACCGGAGAGCTGATGCGGGTAGCGGTCGTACTCCGTACGGGCCAGCCCCACCCGTTCGAGCAGATCTTCGACGCGGGTACGCGGGTCGCGTACACCTGAAAGGCGCAAGGGATCGGCGATGCTCTCGCCGATCGAACGCCGGGGGTTGAGCGACGACATCGGATCCTGGAAGACCATCTGCACCGAGCGACCACGCCGCCGGGTGATGTCGGCGCCGTCGAGGGTGATGGTGCCGGCGGTCGGCGCGAGCAGGCCGGTCATCACCCGAGCCAGGGTGGTCTTGCCGGTGCCGGACTCGCCGACGATGCCGAGCGTCTCCCCCGCCCGCACGTCGAGGGTGACGCCGTCGACCGCACGCACCGGCTCGGGACGACGCCAGGACCCGCGGCGCGGCTGCGGAAAATGCTTCCGGACCGCGTCGAGCCGCAGCAGCGGCGCACCCTCGATCGTCCGCGGCGGCTTGGCGTGCGGCACGGCGGCGAGAAGTTCCCGGGTGTACGCGGCGGACGGCGCACCGAGCACAGCGGCGGTCGCCCCGTGCTCGACGGAAACCCCGCGGCGCATCACCACGATCCGGTCGGTCGAACCGGCCACCACGCCGAGGTCGTGGCTGATCAGCAGCAGTGAGGTGCCGGTCGTTTCGCGGACCTCGTCGAGCAGGTCGAGGATCTGCGCCTGGACGGTGACGTCGAGGGCGGTGGTCGGCTCGTCGGCGACGATCAGTTGCGGCCGGCAGGACAACGCCATCGCGATGAGCGCCCGCTGCCGCATCCCGCCGGAGAACTGGTGCGGATAGCTGGCCGCGCGGCGGGCCGGGTCGGGGATGTGCACCTGCCGGAGCACCTCGACGGCCCGTTCCCGGGCGGCCCGGCGACTGGCCCCGGTGTGCAGGCGGTAGACCTCGGCGATCTGGTCGCCGATGGTGTGGAACGGGCTGAGCGCGGTGAGCGGCTCCTGGAAGACCATCGCGATCCGGGCGCCGCGCACGTCCCGCCAGCGGCGATCGGTCAGCGTGGTCAGGTCGAGGCCGTCGAAGCTGATCCGGCCCTCGACGACGGCGCTGGTGTGCAGGCCGAGCAGGGCGAGCGCGGTGGCACTCTTGCCCGAGCCGGATTCCCCGACGATGCCGAGCGCTCCCCCGGCCGGCAGCTCGAAGGACAGCCCGTCGACGGCGACCGTGTCCCCGAAGCGGATCCGCAAATCTTCGACGGCGAGGGCGGTCATCCCTGAGCCTCCTTCGCGATGCCCTTCTGGCCCTCGCCTGCGATGCCGTCGTTCGGTGCGGCTGGGTGCCGCTCGGTGCAGGCGGTCATCGCAGCTCCACGCGGGGGTCGACGGCGGCGTACAGGAAATCGGCGACGGTGTTGGCGGCGACGATGAGCACGCCGGTGAGCATGGTGACGCCGACGACCACCGGCAGGTCGATCTGGTTGACCGCGCCGACCAGCAGCTGGCCGACCCCGGGCAGGCCGAACATGGTCTCGGTCAGCACCGCACTGGTCATGATCGCGGCGAGGTCGATCGCGGTCAGCGTGACCAGCGGCAGCAGGGCGCCACGCAGGGCCCGCCGCCAGACGATCCGGCTCTCCGGCAGCCCGTACGCCCGGGCGGTGCGGATGTGGTCCTCGGCCAGGGTCTCCTGGATGCCGGCCCGGGTGAGCCGGGCGTAGGCGGCGGTCTGGATGACCGCGAGCGCGACCCACGGCAGCAGCAGGTTCTGCGCCCAGGCGAGCGGGTCGGTGGTGATCGGCACGTAGGTCGGGAACGGCAGCCACTGCAACTGCACACAGAAGATCAACAAGAGCAGAAGACCGACCAGGAAGACGGGTACGGCGTAGCCGGCCAGGACCAGGCCGTTGACGACCCGGTCGAGCCAGCGGTAGCGGCGCAGCCCGGCCAGCGCCCCGGCGCCGATGCCTGCCACCAGCGACAGCACCTCGGCGCCGATGGCGAGGGACACCGAGACCGGCAGCCGGTCGAGCAGCAGCGCGGTCACCGGCTGGTCGGTCTCGAACGAGTAGCCGAGGCAGGGCGCCGGGCAGTGCCGGGTGGCCGGCCCGGCCGGGTAGTCGCGGCCCGCGACCAGGCCCTGCAGGAAGTGCGCGTACTGAGTGGCGACCGGGTCGTCGACGCCCATCGCGTGCCGCACCTCGGCGAGCCGTTCCGGTGTGCAGCCCTTGCCGCAGGTGAGGATGGCCGGGTCGGACGGCGCCAGGTAGAACAGGCCGTAGAGCAGCAGCGACAGGCCGAACAGGACGAGCAGCGCGCCGCCGATCCGGCGGACCAGGTAGCCGATCACCGCAGCACCTCGCTCTGCCGCGGGTCGAGCGCCCGGCGCAGGCCGTTGGCGACCAGCACGAACGACAGCAGGGTGAGGAACAGCAGGCCGCCGGGGATGAACACGTACATCGGGTCGGCCCGGAACCAGGTCGTCGCGCTGGAGAGCATCTGCCCCCAGGACGGCGTCGGCGGGCGCACCCCGACGCCGAGGAAGGACAGCCCGGCCTCGACCACCATGTTGGTCGGCAGCAGCAGGGCGGCGTAGGTGAGCACCGGCGCGGTCAGGCCGGGCAGGATCTCCCGGCGGGCGACCCGGAACCAGCCCGCCCCGGAGAGCCGGGCCGCGGCCACGTAGTCGCGGGTGCGCAGGGTGAGCGTCTCGCCGCGGGTGATCCGGGCGGTGCCGCCCCAGCCGAGCACCGCGATCACGGTGGCCAGCAGCAGCGGGCGCGGCCAGTCGGGTGGCACGATGGCCAGCAGCGAGATGGCCAGGACCAGGATGGGCAGGGCCAGGACCAGGTCGACCAGGCGGGTCAGGATGGTGTCGGCCCAGCGGCCGCCGAGCCCGGCCGCGGTGCCGACCAGCAGGCCGATCAGCACCTCCAGAATGGTGGCGCCGATCGCGACGCCCAGCGACACCTGGGCGCCGTAGACGACCCGGGCGAACAGGTCGCGGCCGGTGCCCGGCTCGACCCCCAGCCAGTGGTCGCCGCTGATCCCGCCGAACCGGCCCAGCGGCACCCCGCCGCGGGCCGAGTCGAGCAGGTTGTCGTGGTAGGTGGTGTAGTCCTGGCCGGCCGCCGCCGCGAGCAGCGGTGCGGTGGCGGCGACCAGGACCATGAGCAGGGCGGCAACGGCACCGAAGAGGAAACCGCGGTCCCGCAGCGCCCGCCTCACTTGACCGAGACCCGGGACAGGTCGTAGGTGCCGCGCCAGCCGTCCGGCACGGCGTTCTTGACGTTCTTGCCGAACAGGAAGACGTCCTTCTCGTGCGCGAGCGGAATGACCAGCGCCAGCTTGCCGATCTTGGTGTCCAGGGCCCCCCACCGGGCCTGCGCGGTGGACTGGTCGGTGAGCGCGTTGATCGCGTCGATCTCGGCGTTGAACTCGGGGTCGTTGTACTGCGCGAGGTTGAAGTTGCCGCCCGCGGTGATGATCTGCCGGCCGTCGAAGATCGGGATCAGGAACGGGCCGCCGGACGGCCAGTCGGCACCCCAATACTGCAAGGAAGCGGCCGGTTCGGTGGCCGGCTTGCCGGTCACGTCGCGGTAGGTGGCGCTGTCGATCGCGGTCAGCTTGACGGTGACGCCGGCCTGCTTGAACGCTTCCTGCACGGCGGCGGCGACCTTCGGCCCGTACCCGTCGTTGTCGTCGTTGGCATGGGCCAGCTCGATCGTCAGGTTGGTCACGCCCGCCTCGGCCAGCACCGCCTTGGCCTTGGCCGGGTCGCCGGTGTCGCCGGCCGGGAACGGGTCGTAGGGCTGGTAGCCGAGCGCCTTCTGCGGCGGCAGGAAGGTCGTCGACGAGCCGGCCACGGTGCTTCCGCCGAGCGCGTTGACCACCGAAGTGCGATTGATGGCGTACGAGAGTGCTTCGCGCACCTTCTGGTTGTCGAAGGGTGCCTTCTTCGTGTTGAACGCCAGGTAATAGGTGGCCGGGAACTCGCCGCGGGCCACCTGCTTGTCGAGCGGCCCGCCGTTGCCGAGCTGGGCGAGCTGCTCCGGCCCGACCACCGCGTCGGTGGTGACCGCGTTGGCGTCCTGGCCGGCCCCGCTGGTCAGCCGCTGGTTGATCACCGCGCCGTCGAGCCCGGCGGTGACCTCGATCCGATCCGGGCAGGCGTAGCGCAGCGGGTCGCTCTTGGTCGTCCAGTGCGTGTTGCGCACCAGGATCAGCGACTTCTTCGGCTCGTACGACTCCACCTGGTACGGACCCGAGGAGACCGGATGCGCCTCATATCCCACGCCCTTGTCCTTGGCCTTGGGCACCGGGGCGAACTGGGTGGCGGTGGCCAGGAACGGGAAGTCACCCTCGGGCTTGCTGAGCTTGAAGATGATCGTCTTGTCGTCCGGCGTCTCGATCGCCTTGATGCCCTCGGGCTGCTTGTACGGCCCCTGATAGCTCGCCGCGTCCTGCAGCCAGTCGCGCAGGTAGGGCGCACCGCCGGGCAGCTCGGGCGCGAACGAGCGCTCGATGCCGTACTTCACGTCGGCCGAGGTGATCGGCGTGCCGTCCTCGAAGAAGACGTCGTCGCGCAACCTGTACGTCCACGTCTTCGCGCCGTCCGACGCGGTGCCGAGGTCGGTGGCCAGGTCGGGTGCGGGTTTCGCGCCCGCCTCGCCGGCCTGCCGGTTGCGGGTGGTCAGCGTCCGGAACAGCAGCGACGGGATGTTGCCGCCGCCCGAGGTGTAGAGCCGGGCCGGGTCGAGATGGGTGATGCCGCCCTGGTTGAGCACCGTCAGAGTGCCACCCTGGCAGGTCGCCGGGTCGAAGGCCGTCGACGACCCGTTTCCGCTGCTGCCACCGCCGCCGTCGCAGGCGGCCAACAGCAGGAGACCAGGCAGAACGAGGGTCAGAGCTCGCCGCATTGACACTCCTCAAGATCTATGGGCTTTGTATGCTATCCCCCGTTATTGAAGTTTGTCGTCCCGGGTTGTCGTATCCGGGAAGCTTTGTTCGTAGACAGGTCGAGAGAGGATGTCGTCACCAGCACCGGGAGACACCGACCATGCCGCACCCCATGACCAAGATTCACCGGATGTTCGAGCTGATCGAGGTGATCGGCACCGTCACGTTCTCCGAGGTGCCGACCGAGGCGTTCCTGGCCGTCGGCATGCGCAACTACTGGGACGGCTACTTCGCCGGCCGGGCCGCGCCGCTCGGGCTGGCCCCGGCCGAGGTGGTGCACGCGGTCTTCTACAACTTCGCCGACGGCGAGGTGGCCCGGCACATCCCGTGGGTCTGGGGGAAGGTCACCCCGCAGGAGGCGATCGCCATCCGCGAGCGGGGAAGCGCCGACGCGATCCGGCAGAAGATCGGCGACGTCGCCGGCCTGGCGCGGATCGCCGACCTCGCCACCCGGGCCGCGGTCAGCGCCCCGACCGAAGGCCGGCCCCTATATGCCGGGCTCCGGACGATCGACATTCCAGCCGATCCGGTGGCCCGGGTCTGGCATGCGGCCACGCTGCTGCGGGAGCACCGCGGGGACGGCCACAACGCTCTCCTGGTCGCGCACGGCATCGGCGGCACCGAGGCGCACGTGCTTCTCGCGCTCACCCTCGGGATGCGGGCGGAGGAGTTCGGCCGGGTCCACCACCTGCCGCCGTCGCAGCTCGCCGCAGTCGTCGACGGGCTTCGGGCCCGCGGCCTGGTCAACGCCGACGGCGGGTTCACCGACGCCGGCCGCGAGCTGCGGGAGCGGATCGAGGCCCGCACCGACGAGTTGGCGGCGCCGGCCTACGACGTGCTCAGTGCGGACGAGCTCGACGAGCTGATCGCCGGGCTGTCGCCGATCGTCGAACGGCTCAGCTGAGGGCTTGCAGCCACTCGGCGTTGAGGCGACCGAGGACCACTGCGGGCGCTCCCTTCACCCAGAACGCTCCTGGGATCCGCCCTTCTCTACCGCGTGAAGGTCACGTGGGTCACGCCGCTCGGGGACGTGGCCGACTCGATCGTGAACCGGTCCTCGAGACTCTCCAGGCCGTCCCAGAGGCGTACGCCCCGGCCGAGAACGATCGGGACCAGCACCACGTGCAGGTAGTCGATCAGGTCGGCGGCGAGGAACTGGCGGACCGTCTCGGGGCCGCCGCCGATGCGGACGTCCAGGCCGCCGGCCGCCTCCCGGGCCTGCGCGAGCGCCTCGGCCGGGGTCGCGTCGATGAAGTGGAACGTGTTTCCGCCCTTGAGCTCCAGGGTCGGCCGCGGGTGATGGGTCAGCACGAAGACCGGCGTGTGGAACGGCGGATTGTCACCCCACCAGCCCTGCCACTCCTCGTTCTCCCACGGCCCCCGCTGCGGCCCGAACTTGTTGCGGCCCATGATCTCGGCGCCGATGCCCGGACCCCACCCCGCGGCGTACGCGTTGTCGATGCCCTCGCTCCCGCCGTCCTTGCCGTTCATCGACCGGAACGCGCGGGTCCCCATGAACCACCCCATGAGCCGCCCGCCGGCGTGCCCGAACGGCGCTTCGAGGCTCTGCTCGTCCCCGGTGGCGAACCCGTCCAGCGAGACCGCGAAGTTGTGCACCCGTACTTTCGACATCCGACAACTGTAAGCCCGTCCCTGCCAATCGAAGCGCTTCGATTGACATGTGTGGATAGCCGTAGGAACACTCTTCGGCAGGCACGGAGTCGGATTCACCGCCGGTTACCGCGCCCGATACCGAACGAGAGGAACATCGATGAGTTCGATCGTACGAAAGGCTGGGCTCGGATTCGCTGCCGCCGCCCTGGCCCTGACCGGAGCCGCCTACGGCGTGGCGAGGTCCGCCTCGGCCGACGTCACCGCCCAGCTGACCGCCTCTCAGCTGGTCGCCGACATGGGGGCCGGCTGGAACCTCGGAAACCAGCTGGAGGCCAACTCCAACGGCATCCCCAGCGAGACGGCGTGGGGCAACCCGGTCGTCACGCAGGCCCTCATCAACCAGGTGAAGGCGTCGGGCTTCAAGACGATCCGCATCCCGGTCTCCTACCTGGGCAACATCGGGGCCGCCCCCGGCTACACGGTCAATTCGGCCTGGCTGACCCGCATCGCCGAGGTGGTCAACTACGCCTACAGCCAGGGCCTCTACGTGCTGATCAACATGCACGGCGACGGCTACAAGTCGATCACCGGCTCCTGGCTGGTCTGCGACGCGGCCGACCAGACCACGATCAAAGCCAAGTACGCGGCGGTCTGGCAGCAGATCGCCACGAAGTTCGCGAGCTACAACGACCATCTGATCTTCGAGAGCATGAACGAGGAGTTCGACGGGCAGTACGGCACCCCGACCTCGGCCTGCTACTCGAACATCAACGCCTACAACCAGATCTTCGTGGACACCGTCCGCAAGACCGGCAGCACCAACGCCTCGCGCTGGCTGCTCGTCCCCGGCTGGAACACGAACATCGAGTACACCGCCGGCAACTACGGCTTCGTGCTGCCCACCGACACGAACCGGTCCAGCACGATCCCGAGCGCCGAGCAGCGCATCATGATCTCCGTCCACTACTACGACCCGTGGGACTTCGCGGGCCAGGAGGACGGCACGATCACCCAGTGGGGCGCGGCCGCGACAAATGCGGCGAAGAAGTCCACGTGGGGCCAGGAAGACTACATGGACACCATGCTGAAGAAGATGTACGACACCTTCGTCACGCGCGGCTACCCGGTCTTCGTCGGTGAGTACGGCTCGATCGACAAGACCACGTACGACTCGGCCAACAACACCTACCGGGCGAACTACGCGAAGGCCCTGGTGGCCACGGCCAAGAAGTACGGCGCGGCGACGGCCTACTGGGACAACGGCTACAACGGCCAGCACGGCTTCGGCCTGTTCAACCGCAGCACCAACGCGGTGACCCAGCAGAGCCTCATCACCGCCATCATCACCGCCGCCGGCGGCAGCACCTCGACCACTTCACCCACCACCGCACCCACCACGACGCCGACGACGGCGCCCACCACGTCACCCACCACGGCGCCCACCACCGCCCCGACGGCGGGCACCGGCGCCTGCAAGGTCACCAACGCGGTCAACGCCTGGAACAACGGCCTGACCAACAGCATCACCATCACCAACACCGGCACCACCGCCATCAACGGCTGGTCGCTGGTCTTCACCCTGGCCACCGGCCAGACGATCACCGCCGGCTGGAGCGCCACGTACGCCCCGACCAGCGGCACGGTGACCGCGACCAACGCCAGCTACAACGGCTCGTTGGCGGCCGGAGCCTCGGCCAGCATCGGCTACCAGGCCACCCACACCGGCAACGCCGCCGCCCCCACCGGCTTCAAGCTCAACGGAGCCACCTGCAGCTGACCCACCAAGGGTGGGCCGGCGCCACTCGGCGCCGGCCCACCCTTGCCTTGGGCCGACTTCGAGGTATCGTTACCCGCCAATGAGAACGTGTTCTAGTTTCTGACGATCTCTTCTTGGCGGAGGAGCGATGGCAGACGAAGGCAACCCGGCCCGGCCCTGGTGGTCGTGGCGGAATTGGGCCCACCGGCCGACCCACCGCCGTCGGCGACGGGTCACGATCGCGCTCGGCGGCCTGCTCGCACTGATCCTGGTGTTCCTGATCGTGCCGATGCCGTTCACGAACAGCTGGGTGAGCTCCTACGCCCGCGACCGCATGGCCGCCCAGATGAGCTGCGCCGGCAAGCCCCCGGAGATCACCGTCCGGGCCGGCGCGCTGCTCCCCCTGCTACTGCACCGGCGGCTGCCCGAGGTCAAGCTGACCATGCCCGACCTGACCGTGAGCGGGGTGGAACACGCCACCTTCACCGCCACCCTGCACGACGTGAGCCAGCCCGAGCCGAATGTCACCAAGGCCGGCAGCATGGACGCGGCAATCACCATCGGCTTCGCCAGCCTGCCCGATCCCCCGAAGGGCCAGCCGGTGCCCAAATACAGCCGGGCCGAGGACGGATCGCTGGCAATAGAGGTGACGGTCCCACCCGACGCCGCGAAGAACGTGCGCACAAAGCTCTACTTGAAGATGGCCATAAACGGCCACACCATAACGTCAACCCCACAACGCCTGACCATCTTCGGCCGTACGCTCCCCGCCGAGCAGGTGGGTTCCATGACCGGAGGCGTACGCAAACAGCAGTTGCCTTCATTGCCCGCCGGCCTGAACTACCAGTCGATAACGCCCGAGAGCGACGGCCTGCACGTGGCCTTGGCCGGCGTGTCGACAACGCCGCTGAACCAGCTGCCCACAGATTTCGCAGGCCAGACGGTTTCCTATTCGTCCCGAGACGGCCTGCTGGGCATCTCCACGTCGTTCGGCATAGAACCGATCATCAACATCCCGCTGACGATCTACGTAGAGCCCAAGTTGACCGGCAGCGCAATAACCATGCAACCAAGGTCAGTGCAGATCTTCGGCGCCAACCGCCCACCCAGCGACCTGCTGGCCAAGCTGGTCCTCTCCCAGATCAAGAGCGAGGACCTGACCCAGGATCTCCCCGCCCTGCCGGCGGGAATCCGCTACCGCTCGGTGCGGGTAGACGAAGGCGGCATAAAGGTCGTAGTAAGCGGCGTGACAGTCCAGCCCTACTCAACCTTGCCAAAACCAAAGGGCGCAACCACAACCTACGGCGCCGACAAGGGCCTACTGACGGTGACAACGGTGGGCTCAGCAGGCCGAACAATGCCGGTAAAGGTCTACGCAACCCCCACCATCAAGGCGAACAAACTGGAGATAACTCCCCAGAAGATCGCCATGTTCGACACGCTGTTCCCCGCAGCAGACGTGTTCGCCGAGCTGAAGCCGAGCAACACCGCATACGACCTACAGGCGCTGCCAACCAACCTCCACTACAAGAACGTGGAGCTGGTCCCCACCGGCATCCGCCTGAACCTGACCGGCAAGGACGTAACGATGGGCAAGGACCTCCTGGGCGCCGGCTGTTGAGCCCCGCACGCCCTAGCGGGCCAGGCGGTCCAGCAGCGCACGCGACGTCAATGCGCGCCCGGGCCACGTTCCTCGGCGATGGTCAGCAGCGCGCGCAACCGGTCCCATTCGCGGGCGCCGACGCGGGCGCGCCAGGCTGATTCGACCTCGGCCATCAACGTCTCGGCCGCCTCGACCACCCGCAGGCCCAGCGCCGTGGGCCGGACGATGCGCACCCGCTTGTCGGCCGGGTCGCGCACGCTCTCCAGCAAGCCGTCGCTCTCCAGCGCCGTGGCGAACTCGCCCAAGGACTGCTTGCTCATGTTGGCCACCTCGGCCAGGTCGCTGATCCGCATGCCCTCGACCGGGGTCAGGCTCAGCAGCCTGATGTGCGATGAGCGCAGGTCGCGCAGCACCGGTGGCAGGTCCGGCATCGATGTCGTCCGGATGGCATGGGCCATGTCTTTGCGCAGGCCGTCGAGGACGTAGCCGAGCAGCGCGTGGGTGTGGTCCGGCCGCGGGCCCTTGACACCGTTCATACGGTTACCTTACTTTTTCTCCAAGTAGGAAGGTAACCTGACGATCATCGGAGGGTTCCATGTCGTCTGAGCTCGCGGTCCTGCTCGGCGTACCGGAAAGTTCGGTGTCAGCCGCACTCGCCGACATGGTCGGCGTGCCGGTCGCCGTTGGCGAGCCGGTCATCGAAGAAGTGCCCTATGCCTTTGGGAGCCCGGCCACCGGTGGGCTCTGGCGCGTTCGCGGTGATGGCTGGTCTCTCTTCGTCAAGCAGTTGCAGCATCCCCGGCACTGGCCGGGCCTCGCGCTGATGCCGCCGGAGATCGCCAAGACCTTCGCCGCCGAGCTGCCGTGGCGGACCGAGATCGAGCTCTGGGATCCGCGCGTGCAAGCCTCGCTGCCGGCCGGCCTCCGCAGCCCGATCCTGCACCGCCTCGTCGAACTGCCGGACGATCGCATCGCGCTCTGGCAGGAGGACGTGCAGCACACGCCGCACACCGGCGACCTCGGCCAGTTCGAGAGGGCGGCCTTCCTGCTCGGACGGTGGAACGCTCGCTCCATGGCGCCCGACGTTCTCGCCGTGACCGACCATCCCCCGGGCTTCGCCCTCCGGATGTACGCCGGACGTGCGGTTCCGCTGCGCGGGCTCGGCCCGTTGCGCGACGACGGCATCTGGCACCACGCGTGGCTGGCCGATCATGCGGATCTGCGGAAATCCCTGCTCGAGCTCGCCCCGCACATCCCAGCCATGCTCGACCGGCTCGACACCTTCCCGCAGAGCCTGCCGCACGGCGATGCCAGCCCGCAGAACCTGTTGGTCTCACTCGACGACCGGGCTGATTTCGTGGTGATCGACCTTTCCTTCCGTACACCGCACGCTCTTGGATTTGATCTTGGTCAGCTCCTGGTGGGCCTGACGCACGCCGGTGAGCTGCCGGCGTCGATGTTGCCGCAGGTCAGCGACGTCATCGTGCCGGCCTACCTTCGTGGCCTGGCCGCCGAAGGCGTGGCCGGCGCCGACGCCCAGGTCCGCGACGGCTTCGCCACCTCGGTCCTGCTGCGCAGCGGATTCGACGGCTTCCGCTACGACCTGCTCGGCCGGGACGACGAGCTGTCACGCACGGCCTTCACCGAACGACTCACGATGGCGCGCTTCCTGCTCGACCAGTACCACGGCGCCGTCAAGTAGAGCCGCCTCGGATCGCCGCATCCAGCAGGGCGTGGGCGTTGGCCCGCACCGTGTCCGCGGCCTGTTCCCGGGTGTAGCCGGCGACATCGGTCAGCCAGATCAGCGTCTCGATGCCGGTCGCGGACCGGATGGCGACCGCGAGCCGGTGGATGTCGATGCCGGGATGGGTGTCCCGCAGCGGTGTGAGCGCCTCGGCGATCCAGCCGATCGCGCGCCCCTGGCGTAGCGCCGTCCGCTCGGCGGCGGGCTCCAGCGACAGCCGCAGCGAGGTCCGCAGCTGCGGTTCCCACGCGACGTTGTAGCTGGTGAACTCGGTGATGACCGCGTCGAGGCGGACGCGGGGGTCGGTGCTCGGATCGGTCGGCAGCAGTGTCTCGGGGGAAATGCTCGGATGCGCGGCGAGCAGGAGACTGCGCTGGTTCGGGAAGTACCGGTACGCCGTGGACCGTGAAATGCCGGCGTGCGCGGCCGCCTCCTCCACTTTCGGGGTCAGTCCGGCGTCGAGGAGTGCGCGAGCGGCGGCGACGAGCGCGAGTCGGGTTCTCGACTTCTGCCCGGCTCGGCCGGTCGACTCATATGGCGTCTCCACGTCGTGATGGTACGGTCGCGCGATATGGGACTGGAGTCCCATGAAGACTTCTCGCGGCGGGAGCCAGTAATGAGCCACGACGATCCGACCGTCACCGACCCGAGTCTGTACAAGGTGGTATTCGAGAACGACCGGGTGCGGGTCCTGGAGTACCGGGACGAGCCCGGTGACCGCACCCACCCGCACCGTCACCCGGACAGCGTGATGGTGACGCTCAGCGCCTTCCACCGGCGGGTCACCGCGGGCGATCGCAGCGCGGAGGTCGAGCTGGCCGCCGGCGAGTCCCGCTGGCTGGCCGCGCAGGAACACGTCGGCGAAAACATCGGCGACACCCCGACCCACAGCATCTTCATCGAGCTGAAGGAGCAGGGCGCCACGGCAGCCGAACCCTCGCTCGGCCCGGACGCTCCCTGACGCCTTGAAAAAACCGACCGGCCGGTATGTACATACCGAGCGGTCTGTTCTAGGCTCGGGGCATGACAGAAGGAAGAACCCCGGCGACAGCCAAGGGCGAAGCGACCCGGGCCCATCTGCTGCGCACCGCCGGGCGGATCTTCGCCGAGCGGGGCTATGCGGCGACGACCCAGAGCGAGCTGATCGCCGCGGCCGGGCTGACCAAGGGTGCGTTCTACTTCCACTTCCCGAGCAAGGCCGACCTCGCGCTGGCCGTGCTGCGCGAGCAGAAAGGGCAGTGGCTCAGCCAGGTGGGGCAACGAGTCCTGGCCGAAGCCACCGCCCTGGAGCAGCTGCGCGCGCTCGTGCCGGCGATGCTCGACCTGCACGAGCGGGAACCGGCCGCCTGGAGCATCACCCGCCTGACCCGCGAGCTGGCCGCCGACCCGGCGCTGGCGGCCGAGGTCGCGAAGACGCCGGCCGAGTGGGTCGCGCTGATCGCCGACATCGTCCGCCGCGGCCAGCTGAGCGGTGATCTGCGGTCCGGGCTGGAGCCCGAGCAGGTCGCCGCGGTGCTGGTCGGCGCGTTCGACGGCATCAAGGATCTGACCGACGTCCTCGAACCCGGAGTCCAGGGCGGCCCCGCTTTCGCTGCCCGCATCCGCACCTGCCAGTCCCTCGTGGAGCTGGCGTTGGTCGTGCCCCGCTGAGCACGGCATTTCCCTGCCCGCAAAACATACCAACCGCCCGGTTTTACCTAAGGAGATCACCATGCAGTTCACCGGACAGACGACCCTGATCACCGGCGCGTCCAGCGGCATCGGCGCCGCGTACGCGAAAGAGTTCGCCGCCCGCGGCGCCGACCTCGTGCTCGTCGCCCGCGGCGAGGAGCCCATGCAACGCCTCGCCGAGGAGATCCGTTCGCAGTACGGCCGCAAGGTCGAGGTGATCGCCGGCGACCTCGGGGTCCCCGGCGCCGCCGACTGGCTGGCCGGCCGCGTCGCCGAGCTCGGACTCGACATCGACGTGCTGGTGAACAACGCCGGCTTCGGGCTGCACGGTGAGCTCGTCGAGGCCGATCCGGCCCGGCTGACGGCTATGGTCCAGCTCAACTGTGTGGCGCTGGTCGACCTGACCCGGCGTTTCCTGCCCGGCATGGTGGCCCGCCGCCGGGGCGCGGTGATCAACGTGGCCAGCACGGCCGCCTATCAGCCGGTTCCGCACCTGGCCGTCTACGCGGCGACCAAGGCGTTCGTGCTGTCCTTCACCGAGGCGCTGCACGCCGAGGTGAAGCCGGCCGGGGTGCGGGTCCTGGCGATCAGCCCGGGCGCCACCGAGACCCAGTTCTTCGAGGTGGCCGGGGACAAGGCCGCGTTCGGCCGGCGCCGGGACGTGCGACAGGTCGTCGCCAGCACGATGCAGGCCCTGGACCGCGGCCGCCCGAGCCGGATCGACGGCGTGCTCAACGCCATCGTGGCCAACAGCAGCCGGTTCGCGCCACGGCGGATGGTCCTCGCGATGGGCAACCGCACGTTCGGCACCATCAAATAACCGGGACAAAAGCCGGTTCCAGCAGCGTACGGTCCCCGTCGGCACCATGACTCAGGGCCGCGGCGACGTCCTCGTGCGGGGTGCCGAGCCGAACGGCACTGACCTCGTCCAGCCGCCGATAGTGCTGCTCGCCGAGCTCGACATGCAGCGACTTCAGGTACTCCGCCAGCTGGGCCGGGGTGCGCGGGCCGACGATCGGGACGAGGCTGGTGGGGGCCAGCGCGGCTTTTCTACGCAGCCAGGCCAACGAGACCTGGACCGCGCTGACGCCGAGCTCATCGGCAACCGCCAGCACGGCGTCGACGACGGCGGTGCGCTGCGCGGAGCCCTCGATCGCGTCCCCCCGGGCGCTCAGCCGCCCCTGCTCCCCCTGCCGATACTTGCCGGTCAGCAATCCCCCGGCAAGCGGGGAATAGAGAACAACACCAAGCCCATGTGCGTACGCCATCGGCAGCAACTCCCGCTCGGCGGATCGCTCGGCCAGGCTGAATTCCGTCTGTACGCCGACCAGCGGGGCCAATCCGCGCAGGTCGGCCCGGACAGCGGCGCCGGCGACCCGCCAGGCCGGAAAGTTGGACAGCCCGCCGTGCCGGATCTTGCCGGCCCGGATCAGGTCGTCGAACCCGGCCAGGATCTCCTCGATCGGCGTGCGGCCGTCCGGGAAGTGCGGCATGAAGACGTCGACGTAGTCGGTGTCGAGGCGGCGCAGGCTCGCTTCGAGGGAGCGCACCATGACCTTGCGGCCGTTGCCGGTGGTGCCGGGGCGAGGCTGGGCCTGCCGGGTCCCGCTGTACTTGGTGATGACCACGAAGTCGTCCCGGTCCCGCCCGAGCAGCTCGCCGAGCACGGTTTCGGCATGCCCGTCCTGATAGATGTTGGACGTGTCGAACGTGGTGCCGCCGGCCTCGACGAACCCCGCGAAGATCTCCCGCGCGGCACCCGCGTTCACGGTGTTGAAGTTGGCCGTCCCGAGCGCGTACTCCGACACCCGCAGTCCGGTCCGGCGCCCGAAGGTCTGGTAGCGCATGGCAGCTCCTCAAGATCGCGGTAGGCTGCCGACAGTAACACGCAAAAAGAGAGGTCACTCTTTTATGCCGAGGGTCAGCCAGGCGCATCTCGACGCCCGCCGCCAACAGATCGTGGACGCCGCCCGCGCCCGGTTCGCCACCCACGGCTTCGCCCACACGTCGATGGCCGACATCATCACCGAGTCCGGCCTCTCCAACGGCGCCGTCTACCGCTACTTCACCAGCAAGGAACAGCTCGTCATCGCGGTCTGCGAGCAGGGCACCGAAGCCCTGCCGAAGGCGCTCACGCCCGAGGCGGTGGCCGGCTTCCTCGACTACATCCGCACCCGGGCCCGGGACACCAACCACGCCCAGCTGGTAGCCCAGATCTACGCCGAAGCTTCGGTGTCGCCACCGCTGGCCGCCGTGGTCCAGCGACAGCTCGCCGCCATGCGGGCCGCGGTCGCCGAGCTGGTGCCCGGCCCCCGCCGCCCGCAGGCCGGCCAGATCGCCGAAGCTTTCGTGGCCCTCTGCATCGCCTACAACCAGCAACTGGCCATCCGTGGCGACCTGGACCCGGCCCCCTTCACCACAGCCTTGATGGCCATCATCAAGGAGTGATCTCTCCTTTTGTGAGGCCAGGCAAAGTGTTCAGGAAGGCCCCGGTCGCGCCGATACAAGGGGGATGCTGCAGTGGACGCTTTCGGTGCCGAAGTCTTTGGCCTTGGCCGCCGTCGTCGGCGTGGCGTTTCAGGCAGTGATCACCGTGGCCCCCGCGGGAGTGGTCGCTCCGGTGGTCTACGCGCTGCTGGCCCTGATGGCCGGCGCCGCCTCGGTCGGGCACGTCTGGCAGGCGCGGGAGCGTCGCGGGCGGCTGCGGCTGGGCTGGTCGGTCGCGGTGGCAGCGAGCGGCATGTGGAGCCTGGCCAACCTGCTGTGGTTCCTTGATCCGTCATCGAGACCGGATTCGGGCGTGCTGAGCCCGGCCAGCTATCTCGCGACCGCCTCCGGGGTCCTGGCGCCCACCGCACTGCTGCTGTGCAGCCCGGCCGAGGGGCGACTCGCTTCGCGGCTGCGGCGGATGATCGACGGCGCCACCATCGCCGCCGCACTTGCGCTGCTGGGCTGGCAGCTGGTGCTCCGGCAGATCTTCCCGGGCATCCATGCCGACACCCGGGCCGCGGTGATCGCGGTCCTGGCCGGCGAGTTGGTCGCCGGAGCGTACGCGGTCGTCGTGATCGCCCGCGCCCGGCCGTCCGAGGGCAACAGTATTGCGCTGTGGGCGTCGGCGCTCGGAACGCTCAGCCTCTTCACCGTGCTGGACGCGGCCAACGCCGCGCTCGGTGACGACCGGTTCAGCAACGGCGTGGGCGGCGGCTACCTGGCCGCGACCCTGCTCCTGGTCGCCTGCTGCCGGACCCCGCTGCCCTCGGTGTCCGGCCGGGCCGAGGGCGAGCAGCCGGGTCCGTTGCGGGCCCTGCCGTACCTGCCGATCGGTCTGGCCTTCACCACCGCGGCCCACCAGCAGATCGCCGAGGGCCGGGTCGACGCGCTCTCGTTCTGGGTGCTGCTGAGCATGGCGGTCCTGGTGTTCCTGCGCCAGTTCCTCCAGCTGCGCACCATCGAGATGCTGATCGAGAAGGTCGAGGCGCAGCGCCGGGACCTGGCCCACCAGGCCACGCACGATCCGCTGACCGGTCTCGGCAACCGCACCGCGCTTGCCGAGCGCGCCACCGCCCTGTTCGACGGCGAGACCACCCGCCACGTCGGCGTTCTGATGCTCGACCTGGACGGTTTCAAGCCGATCAACGACACCCACGGTCACTCCGCCGGCGACAAGGTACTCCGCGCGGTGGCCGACCGGCTCCGCGCGCAGTTACGCCTCGACGACCTGGCCGTACGCCTGGGCGGCGACGAGTTCGTGATCCTCCTCGCCGACGTGCGGGACCAGGCCCACGCGGCCGAGATCGGCGAACGGATCCTGCGCTCCCTGCGCGCGCCGCTCGACCTCGGCCCGGCCGCCGTCCCGGTGCTGGCAAGCGCCGGCCTCGCCGTCGGCGCAACCTCGGACACCAGCTTCGAGGACCTGCTGCACCGGGCCGACGCGTCGCTCTACACCGCCAAGGACTCCGGCAAGAACGTCCTGCGGATGGCCGAGCTCTACCGTGCTGGGCATGACGGAGTCGGATTGGCGGGCCGTTGATGGTGCTACGACAGCATGGTGCGACGCATCCTCGTTGATCCGGGCCTTCGGCGTTCAGTCCCCGCAGTTCACGACGGGCGGCCACGTCGTCCGCGGGCCGTGGGGACTCCACGACCCGCGTCGCCCGATGACCGTTCAGAGGGCGGGGACGCTGATCACCTCGCTGACGGTCCGCTGCCAGCCGAGCTCGCCCGGATAGACCGCCCGCCAGGAGACGGTCTGCGGCATGCTCACGCCGGTGACGCCGAACTCCCACTGGTCGGTGAACGTCTGGTAGGTCTGCCAGCCGTCGACACCGTCGGCCGAATACTGCAGCTGGACGTCGAAGTGCGCGGGGGCCTGGCGGTTCGTGAAGCCGAACCGTCCGTGCACCGCGATCAGCCCCTCGCTGTCACGGGCGGCCGTGAAATCGGAGAAGGCCGACGGCTGGTCGACGATGACCAGCTTGGACGCTCCGAACCCGGCCTGCACATATGGGTCGACGCCGCCGTCCGCGGTGTACTCGAAGTGCGACACGCCGATGTAGGTGCCGGCGGACGGCGCGTAGGTGTAGGTGAAGCGGCCGTCCCCGCCGGTCACGACCGAGGCGATGTAGTCGCAATGGTCGACATCCGGCTGCGTGCACCGGAGGACGAACGCGGTGACGTTCGGCATCGGCACCCACCTGCCGCCGGCCCGCCACGTGATGCGGCCCGCGGCCGTCACGGTCTGGCCGTAGTCGATCCTCGTCCGGTCGACCGCGACCGTCACCCGCACCGGCCGGGGCTTGATGGTCACCGGATACGTGTCCGAGGTGGAGGAGATCAGCCCGACGCTCGACGAGTTGAAGATCGCCTGCAGGAACTCGCTCTCGTACGCGATCGTGACCTCGGCCGTGAACGAGCCATCGGCCTCGGTGGTCGCCTCGCCGTAGTTCGCCAGGCCGTAGACGACCAGGTAGACGCCGCCGACCGGAATGATCTCGTGGGTGCCGGGATAGCGCCCGAGCAGCTTGCCCCGGACCGTCACCGACCGGTGTTCATAGGTGGTCGCCGTGCGGTCCAGGGTCACGCCGTCGAAGTACGACGCCACCGCGTAGTTCAGCGAACCGATGCCGTCCGTACGCACGTGGTGCCCGTCGGCGTCGGTCACCTCGACATCCACCACGTATTCGCCCACCGCGTCCAGCACGAGCGGGACGCCCGCCCAGACGCCGTCGGTCGCGGTCCCGGACCGGAGCGTGAAGGCGCCGGTGCTGGCGACCTCCGCACGGGTGCTCGGGTCGAGGACGTGCGCGGTGATCGCGGTGATGTCGCTGCCGGACCGCGCGGACACGACAAGCGTGTCGTAGGCGTTGTTGTCGTAGTCGCTGTGCGCCCCGGTGACGACCGGTGGATCAGCAGCCTGCGCGGCGGCCGGAGCCACGGCCGAGGCCATGATGCCGGCGCCCACCGCGGCGAGAATGACACAGATTCCCCGCAATGTATTCCTCCCCGTGAATGCCCTCGCGGGCCGCCCCGGAGCCTAGAGCAACGACGATCACCGCGCGGACCGCGCAGAAGGATCGTGCGGTGTGGTGAACTGGGTGGCGTGCAGATACGTCCCGCGGAACTGGCGGCTATCCGGGCCGGCGACATCGATGTGGCGTTCCGCCGGTGGGACCGGCCGCGACTCAAGATCGGCACCCGGATGCGTACCGCGGTCGGACTGGTCGAGGTCACGTCCGTGGACCCCGTGCCGGCGGAGTCGCTGACTGCCGCCGACGCCCGCCGGGCCGGCGCGGCATCGCTGGCCGCGCTCCGCCAGGGACTGGACCGCCTGCACCCCGAACGGCCGGTGTATCGGATCGGCCTGCGCTACGCCGGCGCCGACCCGCGGCAAGCGCTGCGGGAGGCGGTACCCGACACCGCCGAGATCGACGCGATCGTCGCGGGCCTCGACCGGCTCGACCGTGCCTCGCCGACCGGCCCGTGGACCCGCACGACACTCCTGCTGATCGACGAACTGCCGGCCACCCGGGCACCCGACCTCGCCCAACGGATGAGCCGAGACACACCCTCGTTCAAGCTGAACGTACGCAAGCTGAAGGAGCGCGGCCTGACCGAGTCACTCGACATCGGTTACCGGCTCTCCGCACGCGGCGCCGCCGTCCTGGACCACGAGGGCCATCCCCGGCCGGCCCAGGCCCGATCGGCCCCGGAGCCGGGCACGCCGCTGCCACACATCGGCGCTCCCGCAACCCGGGCGCTCACCGCACACGGCGTGGTCCGCCTCGAACAGGTGGCCGCCCTCAGCGAGACCGAGGTCAAGGCGCTGCACGGAGTCGGCCCCTACGCCGTTGACCGGCTGCGAACGGCATTGACCGAGGCCGGCCTCACCTTCCGCGACGGCCCCGGGTGACAGGCGGGAATCCGGGCGCTGGTGGTGGGGTTGGTCGGGGCGTGGAGAAGAAGATCGGGTTTTTGTCGTTCGGGCACTGGCGTGACGCTGCCGGGTCGCAGACCCGCAGTGCTGGGGACTCGCTGCTGCAGACCATTGAGTTGGCTGAAGCCGCTGAGGAACTTGGGGTTGATGGGGCCTATGTCCGGGTTCACCATTTTGAGCGGCAGCTTGCCTCGCCGTTTCCTTTGCTCTCTGCCATCGGGGCTCGCACCCGGCGCATCGAGATCGGGACCGGCGTTATCGATATGCGGTATGAGAATCCCTTCTACATGGCCGAGGAAGCTGCTGCTGCCGACCTCATCAGTGGTGGGCGGCTTCAGCTCGGGGTCAGCCGGGGATCTCCGGAGACTGTGCTCAACGGGGCCTACACCTTTGGCTACGTGCCGCCGGAGGGCAGCACCGCGGCCGACCTCGCTCGGGAGAAGACGGCCATCTTCCTGGAAGCGATCAGCGGCAAAGCCGTGGCCCGCACCGATCCGGCCCGCACCGGGATCAGCGGTGGGCTTGCCATTCAACCTCAGGCGCCTGGGCTGCGGGACCGCATCTGGTGGGGTGCCGGCACCCGGCAGACCGCGCAATGGGCCGCCGAGCAGGGCATGAATCTGCAGAGCTCGACTCTTCTGTCCGAGGACACCGGCGTGCCTTTCGACCAGCTTCAGGCCGAGCAGATTGCGCTCTACCGGGCCGCCTGGGCTGACGCAGGGCACAGCCGCGAACCCCGGGTCTCCGTCTCCCGCAGCGTGCTGCCGATCACCGAGGAGATCGACCGGATCTACTTCGGCAGTCAGGAGCAGGAGGACCAGGTCGGTCTGCTTGAAGGGGTTCGGTCGCGCTTCGGGCGGACCTACGCCGGCGAGCCCGATCACATCGCTGCCGAACTTGCCAAGGACGAAGCCGTTCGGGTCGCTGACTCGGTGCTCTTCACCGTGCCCAACCAGCTTGGGGTTGCCTACAACGCTCGGATTCTGGAGACGATCGTCAAGCACATCGCGCCGGCCATCGGGTGGTCGGCCAAGTTCCGGAACCAGGATGGGTCGAGGTAACGACGCCTGTCGATGAGAGCGCTCTCGCCCGAATCCCCCATCCCTTCGGGAGAGTCTCATGCAGCAACTCATCCCCCGGCGCCGGCTGGTGTCGGTGGCGCCGCGTCGTCGGTCGGGGTCAGCGCTGGTGAGGACCTGAACTAGAGGGCTCGGCCGCGCCTCGCCACCGTGAGCAGGTGGGTGGTCGGCCAGTCGAGCGGCCGGCCGTCGGTGTCGGTCAGGGCGGCGACCGGGGCGATGCGGTTGTCGATCACCCAGTCGTTGCGGGTCGGCTTCGAGGACGGGTCCAGCTCGAAGCCGGCCTCGGCCAGCAGTTCCCGCCAGTCGGCGAAGCTCAGGCCGCAGAACTGCTCCTGGGTCTCGGACAGCCAGTTGTCCAGGTAGTCCTTGCGGGTCAGGTAGTCCATCGCGGCGCCCAGCTCGATCCGCACCGTGTCGTCGCCGACCGGCTCGTAGTCGAACGGGAACGCGAAATCCACCGCGAACTGGTCGAGCCGGGCCCGGGTGGAGAGGCTTCCGACGTACGCCGGAACGTGGTCTTCGCTGTTGAGATCTCGCCGGGGTTTCGCCGGATTGGCGCCGTCAGCGGTGGAGAGCCGAAGCAACACCTGGCGGTGCGGGTCGTCGGGGCCGCAGACGTCGCTGTTGATCCAGACGCCGCCGGGGGTGGTGTGGTCGTAGATCCGCCGGATGAACTGCCGGAGCGAGGCGCGCTGCTTGCCGTACGACCAGATCTCGTGGGTCAGCGCGAACGTCAGCGTGGTGTCGATCGAGCGGTCCGCGAAGATCGCGCCGCCGAGGACGTTGCGCTGGTAGAAGTACACGTTGGCGTTCTGGAAGACGCCCTGGGCCTTCTTGTGCACGCACTCCTGGTAGAGGTGGCGGGCCACCTCGACGCCGATCAGGTCGCTCTCGTGCAGGCCGGGCTCGCGGTCGGCCAGCTCCAGCAGGGAGCCGGCGCCGCAGCCGATGTCGACGATCCGGCCCGGCCGGACGTAGCCCGCGACGGCCTTCCACTTCCGGTCGGCGGCGTCGGCGAAGGCCTCCGCGTACGTCCGGTAGTCGCGGGTGGCGGTCAGGCCGCCCTCGTCGCCGACCAGGGGATCGTTGACCGCGGTGCGGACCGCCTCGACCAAGCGGTAGCGCTCGTAGACGTCGATGGTGGCCGGGTGGGCCAGGTCGCGCCAGGTCTCGTCGCCGGCCGCCAGGCGCAGCAGCACTTCCCACGGGCGCTCCTCGTCCTCCTCCACGCCCTGGACCGGGTAGCCGAGCTTCTCGTAGAGGGCCGACACCGACGGCGTCGAGCAGGCGACCACCGTGTTGTCGGGGGTCAGGTCCAGGCCGGTCACCACCGCCACGGTCTTCAGCGTCACCTCGGCGAAGGCGTTGGTCGGGGCGGTGTCGAAGATGGGTACGACGATCGAGTGGAGGCCGGTCAGGGCGCTCAGGCGCTCGATGGCGGCCTCGCGACGGTGGTACGGGATCGGGTTGCGCTTGGTGTTCTCGTGGTTGGCCGAGGTCACCGCCCAGATCACCGTCGCGTCCAGCGTCCGCAGGTAGTCGGCCTGGAAGCGGGTCAGCAGGTGATGGCGGCCAGGGAACAGCACGTAGCGCATTCGCGAGATCCTAACCCCGGGACTATTCCTATCGTACGAGTAGGGATAGGCTGGACGGCATGGCGACAGATGAGTGGGCGCAGTGGCACACCGCGCACGAGCAGCAGCTGGCCTCCCCGCACGGGTTCCTGGCCATCACCAGCCTGAACTTCCTCAACGAGACGCCGCAGCGCTTCCCCGACGCGCCCGGTTCGTGGTCGACCGGGGCCGGCGGAGTGATCGTCGAGCTGGCCGACGATGAATCGCTGATCGTCGACGGTGCGAAGGTCGGCGGCCGCGTCGAGCTCGGGGTCATCGCCGAGCGCGGCGGCATCAACGTCGAGGCCGGCGACGCCGTCATCGAGGTGGCCAAGCGCGGCGGCTTCGACATCATCCGGCCGCGGCACCCGTCGAACGCGCTGCGGTCCGAGTTCCACGGCACCCCGGCCTACGAGCCGACCGACAAGTGGGTGCTGACCGGTCAGTTCGTGCCGTTCGCCGAGCCGCGGGACATCACCGTGGGGGCCGCGGTCGAAGGGCTCGAGCACATCTACGAGTCGCCCGGCCAGGTGGAATTCGAGGCGCTCGGCACTCCCCTGGCGCTGACCGTCTTCAACGGGCGTACGCCGGGGTCGCTCTTCGCGCTCTTCACCGACGAGACGTCGGGCGTCACCACCTACGCGGCCAACCGGAGCCTGGCCATCGACGTGCCCGATCCGGACGGGACCGTGGTGCTCGACTTCACCCGGGCCACCAATTTGCCGTGCGCCTACACGGATTTTGCGACCTGCCCGCTTCCGCCCGCCGAGAATAGACTGCCGGTGGCGGTGGAAGCCGGCGAGAAGATCCCGTACGAGCGGGCCGGAAGTTTGTCCTAGGGCAACTATTGCCCCATAATGATCCGCCGACCGGTACGGAAGGCGGTGCGGAATGCCAGAACTCGCTCTTACCTGGGCAACGGCCCTGCACCGCCTGTGGCAGGGCGTCATCGCGATCGACGACCGGGAGGACCTGGGCGACCTGGTGCTCCCCCCGCTGATGGCCCTGCCCGGGGTCGGTGCGGTCTGGGGCCTGCGGCACCGCGCCGGCGGCGAGTTCCTGGCGCACCGCTGGGCGGGCCTGCCGTTGGAGAGTGACGACCGGATTCTCGCCGAGCGGTTCGCGGTCAGCGGCGAGGAGGCGACGGCCGCGTTCGGCACCCTGGCCGCGCACGGCCTGACCCGGGTGCTGGCCGCCCGGTTCGACGTCGCCGGCGAGGCGTCCGGCACCATCCTGGTCGCGGTGGACGACCGCGCCGACGCCCGGTTCGTCGCCACCTGCCTGGCCCAGGTCGTCGAGGTGACCCGGGAGGCGGTCCGCCGGATCGCCGCGCACCGGGCCGAGCAACAGCAGCAGACCCGCGACGCGCTGCTCGCCGAGGCGTCGCTGCAGATGGACGCGGTGCTCGACGCCACCCAGACGATGCACCGGGTGGCCCGGATGACCGTGCCGGCCATCGCCGAGGGCTGCCTGGTCTTCCTGTCCGAGAACGGCCGGCCGGTGCTGCACAGCGGCGTGCACGTGGACATGCGGCGGCTGTCCGCGATGCTCGACGACCCGGCGCAGACCGGCCGCCTCGCCGAGTTCGCGGCCACCGCCGTCCGGGACGGCGCGTCCCGGAACGCCGGGGCCGACGCCCAGGTGCTGCGCGCCCGCGGCCGGGTCATCGGGGTGCTGGTCTTCCTGTTCGACCGGGACGCCGACCGGATCCCGCCGGCCGCGTTCCTGCGCGACGTCGCCTCCCGGGCCGCGCTCGCGATCGACAACAGCACCCTCTACGAGCAGCGGCGCCGCGAGGTGGCGGCGATGCAGCAGCATCTGCTGCCGAACCGCCTGCCGGTCGTGGCCGGCCTGTCGGTCGCGGCGTCGTACACCGTCGGCGACGAGGTCCTCGAGGTCGGCGGCGACTTCTACGACGTGGTGGAACGCGGCGACGGCGCGGTGGCGGCGCTGATCGGCGACGTGTGCGGCCGCGGCGTCGAGGCGGCCGCGCTGACCGGCCTGGCCCGGCACACCCTGGCCGCGCTGCTCGCCGAGGGCATCTCCCCGGTGCGGGCGATGAGCAGCCTCAACGCCCGGCTGCACCGGCACGGGTCCTGGCGGTTCATCACCGCGGGCGTGGCCCTGCTGCGCCCGGCCGGCGACGGCTTCCGGGCCGACTGGACCTCGGCCGGGCACCCGGCGCCGGTCGTGCTGCGCCGCCGGCCGCCGAACGGGCCGGGCCGCGGCGGCGGGGTGCCGCTGGGCATCCTGCCGCGGGCGAAACTGGGCCGGTCCCGGTTGTCCCTCGGCCCCGGCGATACGCTGGTGCTGTTCACCGACGGGCTCACCGAGTGCCGGGACGCGGACGGCCGGATGTTCGAGGAGAGCGCCTTCGCCGCGACGCTCGACCGGCTGCGCGGGGCGCCCGCCGACCTTCTGGTGAAGGAGTTGGGCCAGGCGGCGGCCGCGTTCGGCGGCGGGCAGGCCGACGACGCCGCGATCGTGGCACTCCAGGTGGGGGAAAACTGACTTGATCTTCGTGACCGAGGACTCCGCCGAGGACATCGAGGCGATCGAGCGGGCGATCGGCCGGTCCCATCCGGGTCTGCGGGCCGAGTTCTTCTCGTCCGGCGCCGAGATGCTGGCCCGGCTGGCCACCACCCGGCCGCGCCTGCTGCTGCTCGACCTCAACATGCCCGGCGAGAGCGGCCTGGACGTCATCCGGCGGGTCCGCGCCGACGACACCCTGGCCGACCTGACCATCATCGTCTTCACCTCGTCCGAGGAGCCGGCCGAGGCGGACGCCTGCTACGCCGCCGGCGCGGACAGCTACATCTACAAGCCGCTCAACTTCGCCCTGTTCCAGAGCGTGCTGAGCCGCACCCTGGACTATTGGCTCAACCGGCCGGCCGCCGGGAACGACGCCCGGATCGTGGTGCCGCCGTCCGGGGAGTCCTCCGCCCAGACCTGACCGCCGTGCCGCTCGACGATCCGGCGCACGATCGCGAGGCCCGCGCCGGACCCCTCCAGTTCGGCCGCCGGATGCAGCCGCCGGAACAGCTGGAAGGCCTGTTCGCGCAGGTGCGGTGGCATGCCGATGCCGTTGTCCCGGACGACCAGGGTGTCCGCCGACGCCACGCCGGCCGCCACCCGCCGGTCGCCGTCCCGCCGGGCGTACTTGGCCGCGTTCACCAGCAGGTTCACCAGGACCTGGTCGAGCAGGACCGGATCGGCGTCGAGCATCTCGCCCGGCTCGGGCAGGCCCACCTCGACCGACGCCTCGGTCAGCCGCGGGCCGGCCACCTCCAGCGCGCGCAGCACCGCGACGCGCAGGTCCACCTGCTCCCGGCGCAGCTCGGTGCGGCCGATCCGGGAGTAGTAGAGCAACGCGTTCAGCAACGCGTCCATCCGGGCGGCGAGCCGCTGGATGGCGGCGAGCCGGCGGGCGGTGACCGGGTCGACGTCGGTCGCGTCCTCGGTGATGAAGGTGGCGGTGTTCGCGATGCCGCGCAACGGCTCCTTCAGGTCGTGCGCGGCGGCGTGCGCGAACGAATCCAGGTCGATGTTGCTGCGCAGGAGCTCGCTGTTCAGCGCGGACAGCCGGCGGGCGTGCGCCGCCGCGATCCCCATCACCGCCCGGCCGAACTCGACCGCCATCGCCAGGTCGTTGGCCGTCCACGGCGTGCTCCGGCCGCGCACCGAGGCCAGGAAGACGGCGGTCGAGCCGCGCGGGGTCAGCCGGCGGCCGTGCGGGCCGAGCCGGACCGGCTCGGCCGGATCGGTCGCCCAGCGGCGGGCGACCGAACGCTCCCGGCGCAGCCACACCACACAGTCCCGGCCCAGCCCGGTCGGCAGCACCAGCGCACCGGCGAGGGCGGCCGCGTGCCCGGCCAGCGCCGGCAGGTCCTCGCCCAGCCGGTCGCTGTGCCACGGCTCGCCGGCGGTCAGCTCCGGCAGCGCGTCGAACAGGGCGGACACCACCGCGGAGCCCGGATCGTCGCCCTGCACGGTGATCCGGTCCGCGTCCCGCACCAGCACCGCGTCGCTCTCGATCACCTCGCTCAGCCCGGCCGGGCTTTCCGGCCAACCGGCCGACGGCTCGGCGGTGATCTGCTCCAGCAGCCGGGCGATCATGGTGCGGGACCGCTCCCGGGCGGCCGCCTCGTCATGCTCGCGCAGCGCGGCCAGGTGCAGCGACAGCGCCACCCCGAAGAACTCGCAGGCGGCCCGGACCTGCGGGCCGAGGATCGTGACGTCGCGGCCGTGGCAGGCGATCAGCCCCCACAGCCGCCCGCCGGACAGCAGGGAGACCGACATCGACGACCGGACGCCGATGTTGCGGAGGTACTCCAGGTGGAATTCCGAGACGGTCCGCAGCACCGACAGGGACAGGTCGAGCGGCGGTTCCGGTGGCACCAGCCGGGCGGTGGCGTCGTCCACGTCGGCGATCACCCGGATCCAGTTGCTCTCGTACAGCCGGCGGGCCTGCGGCGGGATGTCGGTCGCCGGGAACCACAGGCCGAGCCACGGCTCCCAGTCGCCGACGACGTCCTCGGCGATCACCTCGCCGGGCCCGTCGGCGGACTCGAACCGGTAGGCGACGACCCGGTCGTAGCCGGTGAGCTCGCGGATCTCGGTCACCGCCGCGCGGCACGCGTCGGTCACCGTCGCGGCCCGTTGCAGCCGCATCAGCGCCTGGCGCACCGGGCCGTAGAACCCGGCGAACTCCTGGGCCAAACCGGCCGGCTCGAACTCCAGCATCAGCCGGGCGCCGGACCGGTGCACGGTGACGTCGAACCGCCCGGACGCCAGCTCCACCGGCATCATCGCGGTGCTGCCGGTGTCCGCGTCGGCGAGCGCGGTCAGCGTCTCGAACTGCCCGGCCGTGAGCAGCGCGTCCACCGGCGCACCGGCGACCGCCGCCGGCCCGAGCTTCCCGGCGGCGTTGGCGCTGACCACGGCGATCCGGCCGGCCTCGACGGCGACCAGCGCGCCGTACGACTGCACCCCGCCGAGCAGATGAATCGGCTCCTGCACGCACTGTCCGAGGTCGAAGGTCGCGCCGGCCTCTTTCTCGGCCGCCGCGACCCTCGCCGAAACCCAGCCCGGTGTTCTCTCGATCACCGACCGACCCTATGCGAAGGGCGGCGTCAGCTCAGCGCGAACTTCTGCGCCGCGCTGCCGTTGCAGTCGTAGATCTGCAGCCGGGTGCCGTTCGCGGTGGTGCCGTTGGGCGAGTCCAGGCAGCGGCCCGACTGCGGGTTCTTCAGCGATCCGTCGGCCTGCTGCTGCCAGACCTGGCCGCCGACACCGTTGCAGTCGTACAGCTCCACCTGCGTACCGTTGGCGGTGCCGTTGCCGTTGATGTCGAGGCAGCGGCCGAGTGTCTTCAGTGCGCCGTTGGACTGTTGCGCCCAGTGCTGGTCGGCCGCGTAGGACTGGCAGTCCCACAGCTGCACCGCGGCCAGGTTGCCGCCGGTGTCATCGGCCGCCACGTCCACGCACTTGCTGCCCGGCCCGGTCACCGCGCCGCCGCCGTTGACCGCGAACTTCTGGGCGGCGGCGCCGTTGCAATCCCAGATCTGCAGCCGTACGCCGTTGGCCGTCGAGCCGTTCGGCGAGTCGACGCAGCGGCCCGACTGCGGGTTCTTCAGCGATCCGTCGGCCTGCTGGATCCACTTCTGGCCACCGACCCCGTTGCAGTCCCAGAGTTCCAGCTGGGCGCCGCCGGCCGTGCCGTTGCCGACGATGTCCAGGCAGCGGTTGAGCGTCCGCAGCGTGTTGTCGGCCAGGTGGGTCCAGCGCTGGTCCTCGGCGTAACTCTGGCAGTCCCAGAGCTGGACGCCGGCGCCGTTGACGCCGGTGTCGTCGGCGGCCACGTCCATGCACTTGCCGCCGGGGCCGGTCACCGTGCCGGCCGAGCCGTTGATCACATTGGTCTGGCCCGAGTAGCCCGCCGCCACCACGTTGGCCTGGACCGCGTTCTCGGCCGCGTCGGTCGGGTAGCCCGACGTCATCGCGCCCTCGAACCAGGTGCCCCGGTTGCGGTTGCTGTTGTCGCCGCCGATCGCCAGGATGATGCCGCCCTCCTGGTGCATCGGCTTGTAGCCGCTCTTGTCGGTCGGGAGCGACCCGTTGTACCAGGTGGTCAGGCCGCCCGACTGCGAGTTGCCACCCTTCAGGGCGTACGTCGTCTGGCCGTTGTTCTTCAGCACCGCGGTGACGAACGCCGAGTTGTTGCCGGCGTTCGGGTTGGAGCCGTTGCCGCCCTGGAACATGCCGTTCTCCAGGTCCGCCTCCATCCACGGGCCGGAACCCTGGCACGGCGCGAAGTAGCAGGTGGTGGCGATGCTGACCGCGTCCATGTGGCCGTTGCCGGTGTCGTTCGGGGTGGACTCGGCATTGCCGTAGTCGAAGCAGCAGTCCGAACCGACGTGCGTGCCGCTGGCGACCATGTAGACACCCTCGGGCTGGCCGTTGACCGCCACCCCGGACGCGACGCCGGTGTACCGGTAGCCGACGCCGGGGGTGCCCCAGATGCCGTACACCTTGTGGCCGCCCGCGGTCACCGCGATCGCACTCGCGTTCGCGCCGCGGTCGCCGCTGCCGGCGCTGCCGTTCGGCGCGATCGAGAGGTCGTTGTGCCGGGTGGTCTGGTCCCAGATCTTGCTGATCCGGCAGGTGGTGCCGTTGCAGAAGGCGTCCTGGTCGGCGGCGTCGGCGTAGCCACCGGCGGCGAGGGTGCCGACGTCGTCGGTGGCGCCGTCGGAGGCCCGGGTCACCTGGTAGAGCCGGCCGCTGTAGGCGCCGAACAGGGCCCGGGTGGTGCTGTGCGCGGCCACGCAGGGCGTGCCGTTCGCGGCGTAGATGTCGCAGGTCATCGAGGTGGCGGCGCTGGCCGCGCCGGCCAGCCCGACGATGGTGCCGGCGACGAGGGCCAGCACGGCGAAGGCGCGGCGGACGAGTGGGGACAGACGATGCTTGAGCATGGGGGCGCTCCTGGGGAAAGGACGGCGCTGACATTCACGGGTGTCGACATCCCACGCCGGAAATTACGCTCGCACGCTCGAATGCGTCAATAAGCGCTAAATCATGTTCGATTTTGTTTGCCCTATTGGGCAACACTCTTAACCGCCGAGGTCACGGCGGCGGTAGGCCACGGTGCCGGCGGTGCAGGCCAGCACGGCAAAAGCGATCATGACGGCCGCGGCGGGAAGGTCCGGGCTTCTTGCGGGTACGGGCGCCAGATGGGTGTACGGCGAGAGCGTCAGCAGCCGGCCCGGCATCCGGACCGCCTCGCCCAGCGTGACCAGCAGGAACCCGCCGATCGTCGGGATCGCGCCCAACAGGGCCACCGCCCGCGGCGCAACGCCGACGGCCAGCACCGCCGCGCCGAGGCTGAGCGCGACCACCGGCAGCACGTTTGCCGCACCGGCCAGCGCGGCCGCCGGCCCCAGCCTCGACCCGCCCGCCCACAGCGCCACCGCCGCCACCAGCGCCAGAACCAGTGCTCCCGTGCCGGCCGCCAGCATCTCGGCGCCCAGCCACCGCCATCGCGGGACCGGGCCGGCGCAGGCGAGCGCGTGCCGGCCCGCCACCTCGTCGCCGATGAAGGCCGCCAGCCGAGATGCGACGAATCCGCCGGCCGGCATCGTGAGCAGGACGAACAGCGTGGCCGCATAACCGGCCGGGGTGCCGAGGCCGGTGGCGCCGCCCTGCTCGGCCAGCTCGGCGAGGCGCGGGTTGTCCCGCAGCAGGTCGGTCACGGACCCCGCGACCAGGCCGATCAGCAGGTAGAACGCGCCCATCCCGAGCGACCAGGCGACGATCGGGAGGCGGGCGCGGCGCAGGGCGAACGCGGCCGGGGAGCCGAGCAGCGCGTAGCTCGGGCGACGGCGGCCCGGCCCGCCCAGCCGGGCGCCGCGCACGTCCCGGCCGCGAGCCGCGCGGCCGGCCAGCACGATCAGGGTGGCGTCGGCGACGGCGAGGGTCAGCAACGGCAGCCATCGGCCGGGGCCGAACGGCTCGCTCAGCTCGACCAGGCCGAGCGGGGTCAGCCAGCGCAGCCAGGCCAGGCCGGCGAAGCCGTCGGCGACCATCCGCAGCAGCAGGCCCACGCCGAGCAAGCCGGCCGCCACACCGGTCGCCGCCGCCCGCGACGCGAACAGCTGGGCGGTGCCGGCCGCCGTCGCCACCCCGGCCGCGCCGACCAGGGCCAGGCCGGTCGCGTGCAGCGCCGCGCCGCGGACCCCGGCGGTGAGCAACCCGGCCGCGACCACGACCCACACCGCGGCCATGACCGTGAGCAGCACGGCCACCTGCCGGCCGAGCACACCGGACACCGTCGTCCGGCCGGACAGCAGCAGATCCCAGCGTCCACTCTGCTCCTCGCCGCGCGAGATGCGCGTCATGACGAGCACACCCCAGCCGCCGAGGATCAGCGCGAGCACCGTCCCGGTCCGCCAGACGGTGAACCCGCCCGGGTCGCCGAGCCCGGACGGCGTGCCGAAGAGGGTGCGGATCGCCCGGTTGCCCGCGATCGCGGCCAGTTGCGCCCGCTCCGGCGGACCGGTGACCACGCTGCGGTAGGTGCCGGCGACGAGCGCGGTCATCCCGCCGGTGACGACGACCACGACGATCGCGCTCCGGCGGACCTGCCGCAGCGTGAGCCGGACGATCGCGCCGTTCATCGCGCGGGCTTGCCGTAGTAGCCGAGGAAGATCTCCTCGAGGGACAGCTCGCGGCCCGCCGGGCCGGTGCCTGCGGTCCGGTGCAGGTGGCGCAGTTCGGCGACGGTGGCGACCTCGAGCAGCCGGCCGGCCCGCAGGATCGCCACCCGGTCGCAGACCGCCTCCACCTCGTCGAGCTGGTGCGAGCTCAGGAACACCGCCTGACCCCGGTCGCGGGCCTCGGTGACCGCCCGGCGGAACTCGCGCTCCATCAGCGGGTCGAGGCCGCTGGCCGGCTCGTCCAGGATCAGCAGCGGGGCGCGGGTGGCGAACGCGGCGACCAGGGCGACCTTCTGCCGGTTGCCGGTCGAGTAGGTGCGGGCCGGGCGGTCCAGGTCGAGGGCGAACCGGTCGATCAGCTCGGCGCGGTAGGCCGGGTCCACCCCCGGCCCGAGATTCGCCAGCAGTTCGAGGGTCTCGGCGCCGGTCAGAAAGGGCCACAGCGAAACGTCAGCCGGAACGTACGCAAGGAATTGATGTGCTCTGGCGACGTCGCTCGCCTCCGCGCCGAAGATGGTGGCGCGGCCGGCGGTGGGGCGAGCTTGGCCGAGCAGCAGGCGGATGGTCGTCGACTTGCCGGCGCCGTTCGGGCCGAGGAAACCGAACACCTCGCCCGGGCGGACCTCGAGATCCAGATCGTCGAGGGCGACGAGCGATCCATAGTGCTTGGTCAGGTGCTCGGTGCGGATCGCGGTGCTGGTCATCACGGGCTCCGATCGACAGACGCCATCACGACGCCGACCAGACTTCCCGGCTCACCTACCGGTCACCGTACGCCCCGCCCGCACCCCGCGGGTTGCCGGCCGCTCAGCCCAGCGCCGCACTCGCCGCCCGCAGCTCGGCCAGGGCGGCCAGCGCATGCGGGGCGAAGTCGCCCTTGGCGTCGCCGCCGGACCACGTGGCGTAGCCCCGCTTGAACGCCAGCAGGCCCAGCTCACCGGCGAGCGCCGCGGTCGGGTCGGGCACGCCCCGGTCGGTCAGGGCGGCGGTCATCGCGGCCGCGAGGCTGACGCTCTTGAGGGCGTCGCGCTCCTGCAGCTCGGTGCTGGCCGCGACGGCGGCCTTGAGCCGCGGGGCGATCTCGCGGCTGATGTCGCCGAACGCGGTCGAGGCGCGCTCCAGACCGGCGGCGACCGCATCGAGCGGGCCGGCCCCGGCCGGCGCCTCGGTGATCCCCTGCGTCAGCAGCAGGCTCAGCGCTTCCTGCCCGGCCACCAGCAGCTCACGCTTGTCGGGGAAGTGCCGGAAGAAGGTGCTCTTGGTGACGCCGGCGCGCTCGGCGATCTGCGCGACCGTGGTGGCGTCGTATCCCTGCTCGGTGAACAGGTCGACGGCCGCCAGCACGAGGCGTTCCCGTGCCCCCGGCTCCCATCGACCCATGGTTCCCATCATAGTTGACGGGACTCTTGTCCCATCACCTGGTAGCGTTCGACGGGACAAGAGTCCCATCACTTGTGGGGAGCATCCCATGCGCGTCTTCATCACCGGCGGCACCGGCCTGATCGGCACCGCCGTCGTCGCCGAGCTGCTCGGCCACGGCCACACCGTCCTCGCCCTCGCCCGCTCCGACGATTCCGCGAAGGCGGTCGAGGCGGCCGGCGCCGAGGCGCTGCGCGGAAGCCTCGCCGACCTGGACGCCGTGCGGGCCGGCGCCGCCGGGGCCGACGGCGTGATCCACCTCGCCTTCGCCAACGACTTCAGCAGCCCCGAGGCCCTCGGGCAGGCGATCGCCGAGGAGACCGCGGCCATCACCACGGTCGGTGCGGCGCTCACCGGCAGCGACCGGCCCTTCGTGGTCGTCTCCGGCACACCCTGGATTTCGGGCCGCGCCTCCACCGAGGCCGACCCACTGCCGACCGACGGGCCGGTCGGCGGGCGCGGCCGCACCGTCACCGCAACCCTGGCTCTGGCCTCGCGCGGGGTCCGGGTGAGCGCCGTGCGCCTCCCGCGCACGGTGCACAACGAGGGCGCCGGTGGCTTCGCCGGCCTGCTGACCACCATGGCGCGCCAGAGCGGCGTGTCCGGCTACCCGGGCGACGGCGCCCAGCGCTGGCCGGCCGTGCACGCGCTCGACGCGGCCGTCCTGTTCCGGCTCGCCCTGGAAAAGGCCGAGCCGGGCACGTCCTGGCACGCCGTGGACGACGAGGGCGACGCGGTGCGCGACATCGCCGCGGTCATCGGCCGGCGGCTCGGCCTGCCGGTCCGGTCGGTACCGGCCGAGACCTTCGGCCCGCTCGGCCCGGTCTTCGCGGCCAACCAGCCCGCGTCCAGCGCGCACACCCGGCAGGCGCTCGGCTGGGAGCCGACGCACCCGAGCCTGCTGGCGGATCTGGAGAACATTCAGCCCTGACCGGACGGGGCCGGCGTCACCAGGGCGCCGGCCCCGGGCGTACGTCAGAAATTGCCCTCGGTGTTGCACTTGGCCTTTTGCACGAGGCAGTTCTTCACCCGCTGGCTCTGGGCCAGGTTGTCCCAGGCGAAGAACGCGTCGCCGTGCATCGACGACGCCATGCCCGAGGCCAGCCGGAGGCCGTTGGCCGAGCCCTGGGTCGGGTAGGAGATGAGGAAGGACAGGTTCGGGATCGCGATCGGGTAGTCGCCGGTGCAGGCGCCGGTGTAGCTGTACGAGACGTGCGCCTTGTGGGTCGGGCTGTCCAGGTGCTTGCCGTCCCAGCAGTCCTGGAAGACCAGGTGGAACATCAGGACGGCGGTGGAGGCGCAGATCGGCCAGTTGCCGTCGGCGCTGCGGCCGATCTGACCGCCGGGGCCGGCGCAGTAGAACGCGTTGACCGAGCCGTCCGGGGTCGGGGTCTGCAGCTTGGCGTCGCCCGCGATCATCCGGAAGCCCTGGGGGAAGGGCTTGGTGACGCTCGGGTCGGTGATCCGGGAACCGTAGTAGACGACCACGTCCTTCGGCTCGATCGCCTGGTCACCGTTGTAGAGGGTGGGAATCCAGTACGCCGAGAGGTCGGGCGCCGGCTTGCAGCTCGTGCCCGCGTTGGCCAGCAGCGTCTGGGTGGTGGTGTTGGCGTCGGTCTTGTCGTTGCCGAGGAACGTGTGCATGTGCGACGCGCCCGGCATGCCCGGGAAGATGATCGGGTCGTCCGGGCGCGAGTGGCTGTAGGTGCAGCTGGCGTTGAACTCGGACACCCGGACCGTGCCGGCCGGGACCGCGCGCGGCGTCAGCGCGTTGAACTCGGCCAGCTGGGCGTTCCAGGCGGCCTGGTTGATCGGGATCCAGCCGGGGCCGTCGGTGGTGGTGCCGTCGCCGAACGAGAACCAGTTGATGTTGACGAAGTCGCCGCCGGTGGTGTTCTTCAGGAGCGCGAACACGGTCTGCGCGCCGGTCGGGTGGGTGGCCGCGGTGGCGGTCGCCGTGGTCCAGGCCTGCCAGCCGCCGGTGTTGGGGACGGCGAGAGTGGCCAGGACCGGGCCGGTGTTCGAACCGGTGCGCAACTCGATGCTGCCGGTGCCGGTGGCCGAGGCCACCCGCGCGCCGATCGTCAGCGTGCCGGCCGCGCCGAGGTCGACGCCGTCGTAGCGCAGCCAGTCGCCGTTGGCGAGGTAGGCGGCGTTCTGCCCGCCGCCGGTGTCGGCGGTGGCTTCCAGTTGCACTCCGGATTGCGCGGCGTACGCCTCGGCCTGGACGGTGATCGTGGCGGCCTCGGCCGTCGCGGGCGCCAGGACGAGCGTCGCGGCGGCGGCCAGGGTGGCGGCTACCAGCACGCGAATTCGTGGGGATGAATGCATGACACTCCTTCGGGGATCGGGGATTGGAGGAGTGCCCAGGAGTATCGAGGCTCGGGAAGCGCTCTCTCAACATCGACCCGTTTTAATCGCCGCCATGTGTCGAAACATGCGCGAAATCCCGGGAAGCGCTTCCCCGGCCTACGTCGCGGTATTCTGACGCGAACCGTTCAGCAACGAGGCGATGATGGCTATCCGAACGACCGCGCCGGGCCGGCCCCGGGATCCGGAGGTGGACCGGCGGATCGCCCGGGCCGCGCTGGACACCTTCGGCGAGCTCGGCTGGGCCGGGTTCGCGATGGAGGTGGTCGCCCGCCGCGCCGGGGTCGGGAAGGCGTCGCTCTATCTACGGTGGAGCAGCAAGGAAGCGCTGCTCACCGACGCGCTGACCACCGGTCTGGTCCGGATGAACGATGTGGACACCGGGACCGTCCGCGGTGATCTCGTCGAGCTGGCCACCCAGATGCTCGACCTCTACGCCGGGCCGTCCCGCGGGGCGGCGATGCGGCTGGCCCTGGAGGCCGGGTCGATCCCGGGCATCGCCGAGAACTACGCCGCGATGCGCACGTCGCAGATCCAGGCCGCGCGGGCGATCGTCCGGCGCGGCATCACGCGGGGCGAGTTACCGGCCGGCACCCCGGTCACGCTGCTGCTGGACACGCTGATCGGCGGCGCGATGATGCACGCCCTGAGCAGCCCGGCCTTCGACACCGCCACCTACGCGGGGCAGTTGGTGGACTTCCTGCTCGGCTCCCCCAGTCACCCATTCGAGTGACAGCTACCCTGTGCGATCAAGTCACTACTGGGTGACACTGTGGCCCGGTAGTGCTGCGGCAGGGAGGGCCATCATGAACGACGGTGAGCGGCAACTTCAGGACAGGCTCGGCAGCCGGGAGCGGGCCGACACCTTCCACGCGCGACAGACCCTCGATCACCTCAACGACCGGATGCGCGGCTTCATCGGGCGGCAGCAGATGATGTTCGTGGCCACCGCCGACGCCGGCGGGGGCTGCGACAGCACCTTCCGGGCCGGGCCGGCCGGGTTCGTCCGGGTGCTCGACGCCGGGCACGTCAGCTGGCCCGAGTATCGCGGGAACGGGGTCATGGCCAGCCTCGGCAACATTACCGAGAACGGCCACGTCGGACTGTTGTTCATCGACTTCCGGGACGTCATCGGGCTGCACGTGAACGGCACGGCCGAGATCGTCGAGGACCCGGACGAGGAGGCGGACGCCCCGCCCGGGCGACGAGCCCGGCTCTGGGTCGTCGCCCGGGTGCAGGAGGCCTACATCCACTGCGCCAAGCACATCCCGCGGATGGTCGAGCTCCCCCGGCAGCGCGGCCGCGACGCCACCATGGAGCAGCCGAAGAAGAGCGACTACTTCGTGCCGGGCGGGTCGGCGAACCAGCCGGTGGCCGGGCGCGGCGACGGTTCGGGCATGGTGGGCTCCTCCGGGGGCTGGGGTGGCCAGAGCAGCTGACTCCGCTCGGCGGCGGCGCGGATCGCCGCGCCGTCGAGGACCGTGCGGGTCTCCGGGATGCCGAACGACGGCCAGGCCAGCACGACCGTGACCGGGCCCTCGGGCGGCAGCGGCGACACCCAGTACTCCTGGTCGACGGTCAGGTCTCCGCCGCCGCCGCTCGTCGAGACGATCATCAACCCGGGATCCTCGGACGGGCCGTCCCTCCGGGTGTCGTGCAGGGTCGACGCCCGGCTGCCGTCCGCGTACTCGATGCCGAGCAGCAGGCGATCCTCCAGCGCCGGCGAGTGGTGCGGGTGGTGGGAACCGACCAGCGCCAGCAGGCCGCCGTGGCTGGTTTCCGGCCGGGCACGGCGCAGCCGGACCGCGAGGGTGAACCGGAAGCCGCCGGAGAACACCTCGACCCCGGACAGCCCGACCGCGGTGTCCTCGGTCCGGCCCAGCACGGCGCTGAGCCCGGCCGCGGCCGGCAACTCGTTGTCGGGCGCCGAGGTGCGCTGATGCCACTCGCTGATCTGCTCCGGCGTCAGGTCTTCGCTCCACATGGCGTCATTCTCCCGCGATGCCGGGCGCAAAGTAGTCCCGTAGGTGGGCTATCCGCCCCTCGCGCAGGCGAAACAGCTGGAGGAGTGAGATCGTGGTGCGGCGGCCGTCGGGCCGGTCGAGGACGGTGTCGATCTCGGCCATGAAGACGTCGGGGTCGGCGGTGTCGTGCAGAACCGCGGTGCTGAGCTCCATGTTCAGCGTGCCCAGGTCGGCCGGCTGCTGGTGGTAGACGCCGATGCCGGCCCGGATCGCCTCGCGGCCGGCCAGGCGGTGCCCGGACAGCGGCGCCTCGTAGACGCCGTCCTCGGTGAACAGGTCGGCGATGGCGTCGGGATTGCGGGTGATCGCGCCGGCGTAGATGTACCGCTCGAAGACTTCCTTATGCGTTTGGCTCACTCTCCAGCATTGCACTTTTCCCCCGCCGAAATCTGCCCGGTGCGGTGCCGAACCGGCGCTTGAAGGCGTGCGCGAAGGCGAACTCGGACGCATAACCGACCCGGCCGGCGATGGCGGTCAGCGGGGCGTCGGACTCCTGCAGCAGGCGGGCCGCGGTGGTCATCCGCCACCAGGTCAGGTAGGTCAGCGGCGGGCGGCCGACCAGATCGGTGAAGCGGCGGGCGAACGGCGCACGGGACAGGCCGGCCTCGGCGGCCAGCGTGGCGACGGTCCACGGGCGGGACGGATCGCGGTGCATGGCGGTCAGCGCGGCCGACAGCGCCGGGTCGTTGAGGGCGGCCGGCCAGCCCGGGCCGGCCGGGTTGCGGGCCAGCCAGGTGCGCAGGATGTGCACCAGCAGCGTGTCGAGCAGCGCCGGGATGATCGCGTCGGCGCCGAGGCGCGGGTGCTCCAGCTCGGCGGCGAGCAGGTCGACCGTCGGCCGCAGCCCGGGATCGGCCGGGAGGTGGATGAGCGGCGGCAGGTCGCGGATCAGCGGGTGCACGCGGGCCGGGTCGAGCTCGTACGCCCCGCAGAGAGTGACCGTCGAGTAAGGACCCGGTGATGCCGGTGGCGGCGGATCGTCGGGGTTGCAGGCCGGACCGGTGGGCCGGGTCGACGGGCTGTCGGCCAGGGTGTGGCCGTGCCCGTGCGGCCGGAAGACGACGTCGCCGACCGCCAGCCGGACCGGGTCGGTGTCGGGGGCGGTGAGCCAGCACGGGCCCTGCAGGACGATCTGGAAGCCGGCCGAGCCGGGGACGGACGCGAACTGCTGCGCCCACGGCGCCGGCCAGCCCACCCGCGCGGAGCGAGGCCGGCCGGTACGCATCAGGGTGATCACGTCGCTGAGGACGTCCATACGCGCCAGCTTAGCGACGATCACGCATGAAACCGCGACCACAGAGCATGGCTCGTCTCGGCGGTCGGCCATAGGTTCGACGTGTGCGAGCGATGCGAATTCATGAGTACGGCGATGCCTCCGTGATCCGCCAGGACGAGATCCCCCGGCCGGTGCCGACGCCCGGTGAGGTGCTGATCCGGGTCGCGGCGACCTCGTTCAACCCGTCCGACATCGGCATCCGCCGCGGCCTGTTGAAAGAGATCCTGCCGATGGACCTGCCGTACGCGCTCGGCATCGACGTCGCCGGCACCCTCGTCGACGGTGGTGATCGGGTCGTCGGCCGGGTGGACACCGGCGGGACCGCGGCCGAATACGTCGTCGCCGCGGCCGACAGCCTGGTCGCGGCACCCTCGACCGTGCCGCTCGCGCACGCCGCCGCCCTTCCGATCGCCGGTCTCACCGCGTGGCAGGCGGTCTTCGAGCACGCCGAGCTCAAGCCCGGCCGGCGGGTCCTGATCAACGGCGCGGGCGGCGGGGTGGGCGGCTTCGCGGTGCAGCTGGCCAAGTACGCCGGCGCCTACGTCGCCGCCACGGCCAGTCCCCGCAGCGCCGAGGTGATCCGCGGGCTCGGCGCCGACCGGATCGTCGACTACACGACCGAGCCGCTGCCGGACGACGTCGACGTGATCATCAATCTCGTGCCGGACGCCCGGCTGCCCAGCCGTGGCGCGATCGTCTCGGCGACCGGCCCGGTTCATTTCGTGGCCCGCAACGACACCGCCCAGCTCGCGGCGCTGGTCGAGCTGGTCGACGCCGGGGTCGTCCGGATCGACATCGGCGCCGAGCGACCGCTGTCCGAGCTCGCCGACGTGCACCGGGACGCCGAGGCCGGCCGGACCCGCGGCAAGGTCCTGTTGGTGCCGTAATGCAGAGCGACCCGGTGGCGCGGACGCCACCGGGTCGCTGCTCGCGCCTGGAACGGTCAGGCGCGGATCACCGCCACTCCCCTGGCGGCAAGAGTGGGCTCGGCGGCGCCGAGTTCGGTGATGTCGATCGGCTCGTCGGTGCGGTTCAGGACGAAGCGGAAGTCGCCGCGCTGGGCGAGCTCGACCCGGCCGCGCAGGTCGGACGGGAGCTCGCTGCCGACGCCGGCCCGCTCCAGCAGGGTGCCGAGCACGGGGGCCAACCCGTCGGGGCCGAGGCGCGTCGAGACGTACGCGGCGGAGCCGTCACCCACCGGCCGGCGGGTCACCGCGGCGTGGCCGGCCAGCTCGCCGGTCTCGTAGGCGGCGAGCACCTCGACCGACTCGTCGGCCAGGTCGATCCGGTCGGTCCACAGGCTGCCGGTCGTGCCGTTGGAAAGCGTGGCGGTCTCGTCGTCGAGCAGCGGGGCGAACTCCTCGATCCGGATGCCGAGCAGGTCGCGCAGCGCGCCCGGGTAGCCGCCGAGCCACACGTGGTCGCGCTCGTCGACGATGCCGGAGAAGTACGTGGTGACCAGGTGACCGCCGGCCGTGACGTAGGCGTCGAGCCGCTTGGCCAGCTCGGCCGGGACGACATGGAGAATCGGGGCGATGAGTACGTCGTACTCCTCAAGCGGTGCCGAAGGCGGCACCACGTCGACCCGGACGCCCAGGTTGAGGAACGCGGTGTACCAGTCCAGGGCCTCCTGGCGGTAGCGGAGCCGGTCGGTCGGGTGCGAGTCGAGCTCCGACGCCCACCACGACGTCCAGTCGAAGACGATGGCAGCCCGGGCCCGGGTGCGCGGCGTGCCGGCCAGGTCGGCGAGCGACGCCAGCTGGGCGCCGAGCGCGGCGACCGAGCGGAACAGATCGCTGTCCGCACCGGCGTGCGGCAGCATCGCCGAGTGGTATTTCTCGGCGCCCGCCTTCGACTGCCGCCACTGGAAGAAGCAGACCGCGTCGGCGCCGTGCGCGACGTGGGTGAGCGAGTCGCGGGCCAGCTCGCCGGCCTTCTTCGCCTTGTTCACCGGCTGCCAGTTGACCGCGCTGGTGGAGTGCTCCATCAGGAACCACGGCTGCCCGCCGGCCAGGTTGCCGGTCAGGTTGGCCGAGAAGGAGAGCTCGTCGAGCGACTGCGGGCCGGGCAGCCGGTAGTGGTCGTTGGAGACGAAGTCGACCTCGGTGGCCCAGTCGGCGTAGTCCATCCCCTTCGTCTCGCCCATCACCATGAAGTTGGTGGTGACCGGCACCTCGGGGGTCAGCGACCGCAGGACGGCCCGCTCCGCGCGCAGGTAGTCCTTGAGCGCGTCGGAGGAGAACCGCTTGAAGTCGAGCTGCTGGCCGGGGTTGGGGTGGGTGGCGGCCAGCCGCGGCGGGATGACCTCGTCCCAGGCGGTGTAGCGCTGCGCCCAGAACGCGGTGCCCCAGGCGTCGTTGAGCTCGTCCAGGGTGACGTAGCGGTCGCGCAGCCACTCGCGGAAGGCGCGCGCGGCGTCGTCGGAGTAGTCGTAGACGTTGTGGCAACCCAGCTCGTTCGACACGTGCCAGGCGACCAGCGCCGGGTGGCTCGCGTAGCGGGTGGCCATCGCCTCGACCAGGCGCAGCGCGTGCTCGCGGAAGATCGGTGAGGTCGGGCGCCACTGCTGGCGGCCGCCCGGCCAGATGATGTGGCCGAGCCGGTCCACCGGCAGGATCTCCGGGTGGGCGGCGGTCAGCCACGGCGGCGGGGACGCGGTGGCGGTGGCCAGGTCGACCGAGATGCCGTTGGCGTGCAGGAGATCCATCGCGTCGTCGAGCCAGGCGAAGTCGTACTCACCCGGCGCCGGCTCGAGCTTGGCCCACGAGAAGATCGCCAGCGAGACGATGGTGACGCCGGCCTCGCGCATGTGCCGGACGTCGGAGTCCCACACCGCGCGCGGCCACTGGTCGGGGTTGTAGTCGGCGCCGAACTCCAGGCGCGGGGCTCCGGCTCGACGCAGCCAGCGGGGGGAACTCACGAGGTCTCCTTGCATTGGTCGGGGGCCCGCGGTGCGACGCGGGCCCCCGGGTGTCACTACTTGACGGTGAAGCCCTGCTCCGTGCCGTACTTGGCGGACTGGTCCTGCCACGCCTTCAGGCCGTCGGTGAGGGTGGTGCCGGAGACGTACGCCTTGCCGACCGTGTCGTTGAAGATGCTGTTCGAGTAGACCTGGAACGGCAGGTACGACCAGCCGGTGACCACGTTCTGGGCCGACTTCGCGAAGATCTCGTTGGCCTTCTGGCCGCCGAAGTACTTGAACTCGGTGTTCTGGAACGTGGTCGAGTTCAGCTGCGCGGTGGTGGCCGGGAAGGCACCGTTGTCGACGCGGATCTGCACGCCGTCACCGTCGTTGGCGAACTTCATGAAGCCGTACGCCAGCTCCTTGTTCGCGCCCTTGTCCATGATCGCGAGCGAGCTGCCGCCGTTCTCGGCGCTGGCGGTGGCGCCGGCGGTCCACTGCGGCAGGTCGGCGACCCGCCACTTGCCGGAGCCGCCCGGGGCGCTGGAGGTGAGGTTCGCGGGCATCCACGCACCGGTGGAGATGGAGGCGATGGTGCCGCCGGCCATGCCCTGGAACCACTGGTCGCTCCAGCTGGAGACCGGTGCGATCAGCTTCTCGGTGATCAGCTGCTGCCACACCTTGGCGAACGCGGTGGCGCCCGGGTCGGTGAAGTTGATCGTCACGTTGGTGCCGTCGACGGTGTACGGCTTGCCGCCGGCCTGCCAGATCAGGCTGGTGGTGAGGCCGGCGTCGCCGGTGTCGTTGGTGATGTACACCTTCGGGTCGGCCTTGTGCAGCTTGCGGGCCGCGTCCAGGTACTCGTCCCAGGTCTTCGGCACGGCGATGCCGTACTTGTCGAAGACCTCCTTGTTGTAGAACAGCGCCATCGGGCCCGAGTCCATCGGCAGGCCGTAGATCTTGCCGCCGCTGTGCACCGACGACCACGGACCGGGGGTGAAGTCGGCCTTCAGGTTCTCGGCGCCGTAGCCGGACAACTCGGTCAGCGACTTGCCGAGGGCGAACTGCGGCAGCGCGAAGTACTCGATCTGCGCGACGTCCGGAACACCCTTGCCGGCGGCGACGGCGTTCTGCAGAGCGGTGTACTGGTCGTTACCGGTGCCGGCATTGACCAGGTCTACCTTGACCTTCGGATATTTTTCCTGAAATTTCGTGACGACCTGCTTCAGGGTGGGCTCCCACGCCCACACGGTCAGCGTGCCGCCCTTTTCGAGCGCGGCAGTCACGTCAGCATCGGAAACGGTGCCGGATGACGACGACGAGTCCGAAGAATCGTCGCCGCCGCCACAGGCGGCCAGGCCCAGGGAAAGAAGGGCTGCCGCCGCAATCGGCAACAACTTGCGCATGGAGGAGGGTCCTTTCACGGGAGGGTTCATTCCTTCACGCTTCCGGCGGCCAGACCCGACTGCCAGTAGCGCTGGAGAAGCAGGAACGCCGCGATCAGCGGCAGGATCGTGAGGAGCGATCCGGTGATGACGAGGTTGAAAACGGCCTGGCCACCGGCGGTCGCGGCCTGTGCGTTCCACGCGTTCAGGCCGAGAGTGATCGGGTACCAGTCCGGGTCCTTCAGCATGATCAGCGGAAGGAAGTAGTTGTTCCAGGTGGCGACCGTGCTGATCAGCAGCACGGTGACGATGCCGGGAGCGAGCAACGGCATCGAGATCTTGAAGAACGTACGGAACTCGCCCGCACCGTCGACCCGGGCCGCCTCGATGATCTCGTCGGGGACGGCTTCGGCCGAGAAGGTCCACATCAGGTAGAAGCCGAGCGGCGTCACCAGCGACGGGATGATCACGGCCCACGGGGTGTTGGTCAGGTTCATCTTGCTGAACATGAGGAACGTCGGCACGGCCAGGGCCGTGCCGGGGACCGCGACCGCGCCGATGACGATCGCGAAGACGCCCCGCTTGCCCGGGAAGTCGAACTTGGCCAGCCCGTAGCCGGCCAGCGTGGCGAGGATCGTGGCCCCGCCGGCGCCGACCACCACGTACAGCAGGGTGTTGCCCAGCCAGCGGACGAACACGCCGTCGTCGTACGTCAGCGTGTCCTTGATGTTGGAGAAGAGGGCGAACTTGCCGTCGTCGAACCAGAGGCCGAACGACGTGAACAGGCCGTCCTGCGTCTTGGTCGCGTTGATCAGCAGCCAGAGCATCGGCACCAGGCTGTAGATCGCGAACAGCGCGACCAGGCCGGTCAGCAGGTAGCTCTTGCGGCGGCGGCGCTTGGCGCCCGCGGTCAGTTTCGGCGAGGCGGTGCTCATCAGCGGTCCTTGTTTCCGCGCAGCTGCACGACGTACGCGATGACCATGGTGACCAGGGCCATGATGATCGCGACGGTGGCGGCGTAGTTGTACTGCTGACCGGAGAAGGTCAGCGACGACGCGTAGAGGTTCGGGGTGAAGAACGTGGTGATCGCGTTCTTGGCCAGCGGGCGCAGGATGCTCGGCTCGTTGAACAGCTGGAAGCTGCCGATCACCGAGAAGATGGTGGCGATCGTGATGGCGCCGCGGATGGCGGGCAGCTTGATCGCCGTGATGATCCGCATCTGGCTGGCGCCGTCGATCTCGGCCGACTCATACAGCGAGACCGGCACGGTGGCCAGCGCGGAATACAGGATCAGCATGTTGTAACCGATGAATTCCCAGGTCACGATGTTGCCGATGCTGGCCAGCACGATGTTCGGCGCGAGCGGGTCCAGGGTCGTACCCAGCCAGTCGTTGATGTTCTTGACCAGGCCGAACTGGTTGCCGTACATGAAGCCCCACATGAGCGTGGCGACCACGGCCGGCACCGCGTAGGGCAGGAAGATCGTGACCCGGAAGAAGGCCCGGCCGTAGAGCCGGCCGCTGTCGATCGCGAGCGCCACGATCAGCGCCAGGAGCAGCATGATCGGCACCTGGACGACCAGGAACAGCGAGACCCGGCCGAGCGCCGACCAGAACTGCGAGTCCTGCAGCGCCTTGGTGTAGTTGTCCAGGCCGACGAACGAGTTACCGCCGACGAGCTGGTTGCGGTACAGGCTCAGGTAGATCGTGTACGCGATCGGCGCGAGGAAGACAAAAGCGAACACCAGCATGAACGGGCCGACGAACTGCCAGCCCTTCCACGACCGGCCTCGGCGCTTCACGCGTACGCCCGGGGGCGCCGCCACCTGGGGAACCGCCACTTGCTTCACCTCTTACATCTTGCACCCGGTCGTGCTTATGTTTACGTAAACATGCAGCTCACGGCGCCATGTGCGATTTTGTTTCGGGAAGTTCAACCTCGTGATGTTTACGTAAACATCGTGGTGATAGTTTCACCGCGTCGAAGGAACGTCAAGGAGTCGCCGCCTGTGAACGAAACCGCGCCCCGCCGCCGCGCCCGCGGCGTATCGATGGCTGATGTCGCCCGTCTCGCCGGCGTGTCCTCGCAGACCGTCTCCCGGGTCTCCACCGGCCACCCCGGGGTGGTCGAGTCCACCCGGCGCCAGGTCCTGGACGCCATGCGTGAGCTGGGCTATCGCCCCAACAGCGCGGCGCGGGCGCTGAAGAGCGGCGAGTTCCGCACCCTCGGCGTCATCCTCTTCACCCTGGCCACCACCGGCAACAGCCGGACCGTCGAGGCCATCGCGGCGCAGGCCGCGCAGGAGGGGTACGCGATCACGCTCATCCCGGTCGCGGTGCCGACCCAGGACGGGGTGCTCGGTGCGTTCACCCGGCTCGGCGAGCTCGCGGTCGACGGGGTGATCGTGATCATGGAGGTGCACCTGCTCGACGCGGTCGAGTTGCAGCTGCCGCCGGGCGTGCAGGTGGTGGTGGTCGACTCCGACGCCGGCGACCGCTACCCGGTGGTCGACACCGACCAGGCCGACGGTGCCCGGCAGGCCGTCCGGCACCTGCTCGACCTCGGCCACCGGACGGTGTGGCACGTGACCGGGCCGGCGGAATCGTTCGCCTCCGAGCGGCGCACCCAGGCGTGGCGGGAGATCCTCGAGGAGGCCGGGCGGGCGGTGCCGCCGGTCGAGCGCGGCGACTGGACGGCCGCCTCCGGGTACGAAGCCGGTCTGCGCCTGGCGGCCGTCCCGGACTGCACGGCGATCTTCGCGGCCAACGACCAGATGGCGCTCGGGGTGCTGCGGGCGCTTCAAGAGAACGGGCGCCGAGTGCCGGCCGACGTCAGCGTGGTCGGGTTCGACGACCTGCCCGAGTCGGCCTCCTACCTGCCGCCGCTGACCACCGTCCACCAGGACTTCGCCGAGGTCGGGCGGCGCTGCGTGCAAGGGCTGCTGGCGCAGATCCGGGACTTCCACGGGGAGCCGGGCACGGTGCTGGTGCCGACGACCCTGGTGGCCCGCGCCAGCAGCGCTCCCCCGCCTGTTTTTTCGCAGCGCCTTCTATAGGCGGTGCGGCTTGGGGAACCAGGCCCAGTGGTAGTCGCACCAGACCAGGCCGTCGTAGGAAAGGCCGGCGGTCTGGCCGGGGACCACGTAGCGCCACTTCGCCCAGACCCGGCCCGGGAGCAGCACCTCACCGCCGCGCGCCGGGGCCACCTGCATCTCCACGTCGGCGCCCGGATCGGGGCGGCGGAAATCGATCGGGCCGGCCCACAGCAACTCGTAGCGCTCGCGGGCGCGATCGACCACGGCCGGGGCGAAGACCTTCGGATAATCCTCGGTGCGCGGGCGCAACTCGCGCAGGGTCACGCCGGTGCCGTCGACGGCGAGCGCGCGCAGCAGTGGCTCGAGGCGCTTGCGCAGGTCGGCGGGATCCCAGTCGTACACAACGCACCTCCGTCCGGCTTGGGCCATCACCGTACCGTCGCCGAGCCGACTGCCCACCTCCTTGACATCCACGATCGCCGAGCCGTTGGATGTTACCCGGAGGTAATCACATGATCACCTGGTGGAAACAAGCCTCGCTCGCCGTCATCCTGGCGCTGCCGCTGGCCGGCGTGGGCTCCCCCGCGCTCGCCGCCGACCCGGTGACCTGCACACCTCCGGTCCCGAGCACCACGCAGCCCGGTTATGTCGTTCTCGACCCCAACTGCGAGGCGACGGGTACGCCGTTCACCGCGCTCGCCGGGGCCAAGGTCTACACCGGGATCCGGGACGGCGCGGCCTACCGCATCGAGGTGCCGCAGCGGTGGAACGGCAAGCTTGTCGTGTTCGCCCATGGCTATCGCGGCACCGGCACCGCGGTTTATGTGGACAATCCCGACCTGCGCGCGCACTACATCGACGCGGGCTACGCGTGGGCCGCCTCCAGCTACGCGACCAACGGCTACGACGTCGGGCAGGGGGTGCGTGACTCGTACGCTCTGATCGGTCTTTTCCGGCAGGTGACCGGCGCCCCCGCGCGCAGCGTGATCATGACCGGCAAGTCGATGGGCGGGCAGGTCACCGCGGTCGCGATCGAAACCTATCCGCGCACCTTCAGCGGCGCGATGCCCTACTGCGGCGTGCTCGGCGACACCGAGCTGTTCGACTACTTCCTCGACGCCAACGTCACCGCCGCCGCCCTGACCGGCGTACCGATCACCTTCCCGAAGACCGTGCCGCCCGACTCCTACCAGGACGAGTGGCGGGCGGCCGCGGCCAAGTTCATGCCCGCGCTCGGCGTCACCACCGGCCGGCCGCCGGTCCTCACCGCCGCCGGGAAGACCTGGTCCGACGTGGTCGAGCGGCGCACCGGGGGTGAGCGGCCCGGGTTCGACTCGGCGTTCGCCTACTGGAACACCGCCACCTCACTCGCCCCGCTCAACGACCTGCCGTTCCTGTTCGGCCTCTACCCGGGCCTGAGCGGCGGCACGTCCTACATCGCGCCCGGCAACGTGACCGACAACCGCTTCACCTTCTACCGCAGCACCGACCAGCGGTGGCCGACCGCCGCCGAGTTCCGGCTCAACGCGACGGTCCTGCGCGTCCGGCACACCGCCACCGCCGACCCCGGCCTGGCCGGCATCCCGCGCGTCGACGGCAACCCGCGCATCCCGGTGCTCTCGCTGCACGACATCGGCGACCTGTTCGTGCCGTTCTCGATGGAGCAGGTGTACGCGAAGCGCGCCGCCGCCCACGGAAAGGCCGGCCTGTTCGTCTCCCGGGCGATCCGCGGCACCGGCCACTGCGACTTCACCCAGCCCGAGCTGACCACCGCCTTCGACGACCTGACCGGCTGGATCCGCTCCGGCCACCGCCCGGCCGGCGACGCCATCCTCAACCCGAAGGTGGTCGCCGCCCCGACGTTCGGTTGCCGCTTCACCAACGGAAGCCACCCGACGTACGCGGCCGGGGCTTGCGCCGCTGGCTAGACTCGCCGGAATGTGGCTGAGCCGGCTGTGGGGCAAGCATCACGAGGCAGCGAAGTTCCTCCTGGTCGGGGGCGTCTGCTTCGTGGCCACGACGGTCGTCAACTACGCCCTCAAACTGACCGTGCTGCACCAGAAGCCGGTCACCGCCCTGGCCATCGCGACAATCCTGAGCACGATCCTGTCGTACGTGCTGAACCGCGAATGGTCGTTCCGGACCCGCGGCGGCCGTGAGCGTCACCACGAGGCCGCGCTGTTCTTCGCGGTCAGCGCGGTCGGCATCGTCCTCACCCTGATCCCGCTGTGGATCTCCCGCTACGTGCTCCTGCTGCGGGTCCCCGACGTGTCCCGCCCGGTCCAGGAGATCGCCGACTTCGTCAGCGGCATCATCCTCGGCACGCTGGTCGCCATGGTGTTCCGGTTGTGGGCCTTCAAGCGCTGGGTGTTCCCGCACCCCTCAGCGGGCCGTCCCCGCCGGCGCGGCACCGCCCGCTCCGGCCCGCGAACCCGGCTGGTCCACCGCGCCCGCGCCACGCGCCCGGTCGGTTCACGCGCTGATGGCTCGGATGGCGAGCTCGGCGAAACGCCGGGAAGCGGCGAGTCGCGCGTCGGCTGAGGTGGTGTGCAGGCCGCCGTTCGCGACCAGGATGAGGATCAGGTCGTCCAGGACGAAGTCGGGGTGCAGGTGGCCGGTGGCCTTCGCCCAGCGGGTCAGCTCGGCCAGTGCGGCGAGTGCCTGCGCCCGCGTGGCGGCGAGGTCGATCGCCTGCGGGTAGGCCGCGGTGAACGCCGTCGTGAAGCCTCGGCTCCGGGCGTGCAGCTCCAGCAGTTCCTCGATCACCCGGCACAGGCCACGCCACGGGTCCGGGTCGGCGAGGCCGTCGTCGATGATCGCGTGGCAGGCGTACATCTGATCGGTGAAAGCCTCCGTGACCAGCGCCTGCTTGGTGGGAAACCGCCGGTAGAGGGTGGCCGGGCCGACGCCGGCCCGCCGGGCGATCTCCCGCATCGGCGCATCAAGACCATCGGTGGCAAAGACCGCCCTCGCCGCCTCGAGGATCCGATCCCGGTTGTCCCGCGCATCCGCCCGCAGCGCTTCCGCTCGCGGTGCTTCCACGCGCGGTGCTTCCACGCGCGGTGCTTCCACGCGCGGTGCCTCCACGCGCGGTGCCTCCACGCGCGGTGCCTCCACGCGCG